>NZ_JBSHMO010000005.1:0-365573 GCF_053645455.1 Allobosea sp. NPDC055332
AGAGCGGCCCCGCCAGCGGCGGCGCCGTCTCGATGGGCGGTTTATAGGGGGACCCCGCTTCCCATGTCAACACGCTTCTTGAAAGTTTTTCGACAGGGCCTCATTTTTTTATCCGGCTCGCGATCTTCGCCGGAATTCCGGCCCGTCCGGCCGCCCTCGCTCGCCCCTCCCGCAACGCTCCCGCCCGCAAACAGCCGTAATTATTGCCCACAGCCGCGACGTCCACGCGGCGGCGTTCCGTCGGGACCGGTCCCGAGATTGATTCCGGCGCGTGACGAAGGCATGCTCTCTTCTCTATAGGGGCCATGCTCAATCACGGCATCGCGCCCGGCGCCCGTCGGGTGCTTTTCATGGACTCGCCAGACGCCCGATGAACGCCCCTCCGGATCTGAGAGCGCCGCATGAGCCGCTGACGCCGGAAGCGACGGCGCTCCTCGTCGATCTTGGAATCGAGCCGCCAATCACGCCCGCAGGTGCCACACCGGCCGGCATGGATCGCCGCGGCGTCTCGCTGCGCTGGCTCGCGGCCTGTCTGCTCGTCGGCTCCTGCGGTGCGGCCCTGCTCGGCGGCGCCATCCTGGTCGCCGTGCGCGGCGACACCAGCTTCGTCGAACGCCCCGAGCCGATCACCCTGCACCAGACCACCTCGGTCGGCGGCGGCGCGCGCAAGGGCGACAAGCTCGTCGCCGAGCAGCCGATCGCCTCGGCCCGGCACACTTTGCGTGCGCCCATGTCCCAGCGCATCGGTGACCGCGAGGTCATCCGGGTCCGGCCCTTTGTCCGGCTCTCGACCAATCTGTCGCTGACCAGCGGCGTTTACGCCACCAACATCCCGCCCTTCAATCCGTTGCGACTCTTCGCCGAAGGCGCGCCCGGCAGCGAGCGCTATGCCGAGCCGGTCACCGAAATGCCGGATGCGGACGTCTCGATCACCAAGCGCGACCTCGCCGACCTGCCGGTTACGCCGGGCAAGGCCAACCTGACCGACGCCGACGTGGTCAACCAGATGGAGGAGGAGCGCGCCAACCTCGCCGCCGCCGACCGCCGGGCCGCTTTGCCGATTCCGCCGCAATTGATGCTGAGCCGCACCCTCGCTCAGGGCAGCCAGGCCGGCGCCGGCGGCAGCCTGCTCTCCTACGCGCCCGCGACCGACACCTCGTTCTCGGGTATCGAGGTCCGCGTCGTCCCGGAGAACGTCACCAACGCGCCGAAGACCCCGATCGCCGCCACGCGCGAACCGCAGGTCGAGGAGAAGCTGCTGATCACCCGGCGCGGCGAGAACTTCGAGACGGTGGTGCGCAATGTCGGCGCCAGTCGCGACCAGATCGTCTCGATGATCAGGGCGTTCGACGGCCGCGTGAAGGTCGCTGCCCTGCCGGAAGGCCAGGTGCTGCAGGCGCTGTTCGCACCGGGTCCGCGCCCGGGCGACCCCCGCCAGATCGTCCGCGTCACCTTGCTCGAGAACGGCCGGCCCACGGCGGCTGTCGCGGTCAATGACAAGGGCGCTTTCGTCCCGGTCACCTTGCCGAAGGCCGAAACGATCGGCCCGCAGCAGAAGTCGCAGGCCAACGCCGAGGACGAGGAGGAGGACGACGACAGCGAGGGCGGCACGGGCGCGCGCCTCTACGAGAGTCTCTACGAGACCGGGCTGCGCCACGACCTGCCGCGCCCGCTGATCGACGAGCTCGTCCGCATCTTCTCCTACGATCTGGATTTCCAGCAGCGCGTGCGCGGCGGCGACAATCTCGAGGTCATCTTCACCGATGAGGACGAGGGCGAGCGCGCCGAGATTCTCTCCGCCACGCTCACCATCGGCGGCGAGACCCGGCAGGTCTTCCGCTATCAGGCGCCCGAGGACGGCCTGATCGACTATTTCGACAGCGATGGCCGCTCCTTGAAGAAATTCCTGCTGCGCAAGCCGATCAGCGATGCCGAGATGCGCTCGGGCTTCGGCATGCGCTACCACCCGATCATGCGCTATTCGAAGATGCACACGGGCGTCGACTGGGCCAACAAGATCGGTACGCCGATCCTCGCCGCCGGCAACGGCACGATCATCAAGGCGGAATGGGATTCAGGCTATGGCCGCCGGATCGAGATCCAGCACGCCAACGGCTATGTCACCACCTATTCGCACCAGTCGGCCTTCGCCAAGGGCATCGCGCCGGGCGTCAAGGTGCGCCAGGGCCAGGTGATCGGGTTCCTCGGCAACACCGGCCTCTCGACCGGACCGCATCTGCACTATGAGGTCATGGTCAACGGCAACTTCGTCAACCCGATGAAGATCAAGGTGCCGCGCGGCCGCGAGCTCGACGGCAGGACCCTCGCCGAGTTCAAGCGCCAGCGCGACGAGATCCAGGGCCTGATCGAACGGGCCGGAGGCCAGACCGCGCAGTTGCGCTGACATTCAACTTCTGCCCACGGGCCAATGCTCTCCTCCCTCCTCATCGTTCTGCCCGTCTTCGGTCTGATCGCCATCGGCTATGGCGCGCGCTGGACCAAGGTGCTGCGCGAGACCACCGGCGAAGGCCTTTCCGACTTCGTCTTCGTGCTCGCTGTTCCCTGCCTGCTGTTCAAGACACTGGCGACGGCAGCGATCCCGCCGGACCAGCCCTGGGGCTACTGGATCTCCTATTTCACCGGCCTCGCCGTCGTCTGGGTGCTGGCCCAGCTCGTGGCGCAGCGTCTGTTCGCCCGCAAAGGCCCCGAGCTCGTCGTCTCGGGCTTCGCGGCGGCGCAGTCGAACACCGTCTTCGTCGGCGTACCGATGATCCTGAAGGCCTATGGCGAGGCCGGCGCAGTTCCGCTCGGCCTGCTGCTGGCGGTGCACCTGCCAGTGACGATGACGGCTGCCACGCTGCTCGCCGAAGGCAAGGGGACTTCGCCGATTCTGTTGCTCAAGCGGCTCTTCACCCATCCGATCATTATCGGCATCCTGCTCGGCAGCGCCGCGCGGCCCTTCGTCGGCATGGTCCCGGCGCCGCTCTGGTCGATCATCGACCTGATCGCCGGCGCAGCCGTTCCCTGCGCGCTGATCAGTCTCGGCATCGCGCTCCGGCGCTATGGTCTGGCCTCCGGCATCGGCCTACCCGCGATTCTGAGCTTCCTCAAGCTAGTGCTGCACCCGCTCATCGTCTTCCTGCTGGCGACGAAGGTGTTCGCGATGCCAGTGGCCTGGGCCGGCGTCGCCGTGCTCTTCGCCGCCTGCCCCTGCGGCATCAACGCCTATCTCTTCGCCGAGCGCTACAAGCAGGGCGTCTCCGACGCCTCCAGCGCGATCGCGCTTTCGACCGGTCTCTCGCTCTTCACCACGATCGGCTGGCTGACCTTTCTCGGCGTCGGCTAGTAGGATTCCCGCTCACCCAATCAAGATCTGCGGGCCGGAAGCGATTCACGTGAAACCGAGCTGCGCCCGGATCGCCTCCGGCGTAACCCCTTGCGCCCGCAGATCGGCGAGCCCCGGCGACCGCCGGCTCTTCGCCAGCTTCTGCCCGGTCTCGTCGCTGAGCAGTCGGTGGAAATGATAGCGCGGCGTCGGCAGGCCGAGCAGGCGCTGCAGCAGCACATGGATATCGGTCGCGGCTTCGAGATCCTGCCCGCGCACGACATGGCTGACGCCCTGCATCGCATCGTCGACCACGACCGAAAGATGGTAGCTCGTCGGCACGTCCTTGCGCGCCAGTACGACGTCGCCCCATCGCGCCGGTTCGACGACGATGTCGTGCTCCTCTCCACTCTCGTCGAAGAGGCGATAGGACAGTGTTTTGCCAGCCATTCGGGCCAGGGCCCGATCCATGGCGAGGCGCAGCACATGCGGCTCGTCCGCCTCCCGGCGTCCGCACATCTCTCTCTCGCTTAGGGTGCGGCAGGTTCCCGGATAGAGCGGCGCACCATCGGGATCGCGGGGCCAGGGCATTCCGGATTCGGCTTCGCGGCGGCGAACCGCCTCCTTCCCCTGCTGACGCGAACAGAAGCAGGGATAGACCAGCCCAATGGCGTCAAGCCGGTCCAATGCCCGACGATAATCCTCGAAATGCAGGGATTGCCGCCGCACCTCCGGCGAAAAGGACATCCCCAGCCAGGCGAGGTCCTCATGGATGCCTTGCTCGAATTCGGGCCGGCAGCGGGTCAGGTCGATATCCTCGATTCGCAGCAGCAGTTCGCCGCCGAAGCGTGCCGCCAGCCGCTCATTCTCCAGCGCCGAATAGGCATGGCCGAGATGCAGCTGCCCGTTCGGGCTTGGTGCGAAACGGAAAACGGGTGGAGACGACGCCATCGCCTCCTGTCTATGGTCCCCTGCGCGCCCCGCCAAGCCCGGTCCTCCTGACAGGACCGGGAAGTGTGATCGGCGATAGACCGGACCAGCATGACGACGATTTCCCGTACCGCCGATCTCGAAGAGGGCATGGCGGCCCTCGCCGCGCTCGATCCCGCCTGGGAGCGGATCATCTCCCGCACCGGCATCCCGCCACTACGTCGGCGCGAGAGTGGGTTCCTGAGTCTAGCCTCGATCATCGTCTCGCAGCAGCTCTCGGTGGCGAGCGCCCGCGCCGTCTGGACCCGGGTCGAGAGCGTGCTCAGCCCCCTGACACCGGAACGCGTCCTCGCCGCCAGCGATGAGGAGATGCGGCTCTCGGGACTGTCGCGGCCGAAGCAGAAGACGCTGCGCGCCGTCGCTGCGGCGATCATCGAGAGCCGGCTCGATCTGGTTTCGCTGGAGACGGCGACGCCGGAATTCGTCCACACCCATATGACCGCGGTCTCCGGCATTGGCCCCTGGACGGCGGATGTCTATCTGCTGTTCTGCCTCGGTCATCGTGACGGCTTCGCCGCCGGCGACCTCGCCGTGCAGGAGGCGGCGAAGGTCGCCTTCGGCCTGCCGGCGCGGCCGAAGCCCGCCGAGCTGGCCGTTCTGGCGGAGGCGTGGCGGCCTTGGCGCGGCGTCGCAGCGCGCCTGCTCTGGGCCTATTACGCAGTGCTGAAGTCGCGCGAAGGCATCAACGCCTGATACTGAATCCTTCCGAAGGATTCGGTATTCCGTTCGCTGGAAAATCCCGCAGAGCAGGATTTTTCCAGCGACTTACGAATCCGGCATTGCGAAGCAATCCGCCGGATTTCTTATGGGCTTCAGCCCTTGATCACCTTGAGTGCCGCCTGGCTCGCTGCCCGCAACAGGCCGGTGTCGCTCATCACCGTGACGAGGCGCGCGCCCATCTCGACGCCCTGCTTGGCCCGCTCGGCGGTTGCGGCATAGAACGCGACCGGCTTCTTCACGGCGTTCGCCCGCGCCACGATATGGCGCAGCGCATCGTCGACCTCCTTGGCGGAGGCGTTGACGGAGGCGCCCCTCGACAACGCGATCGAGAGATCGGACGGACCGACGAAGAGCGCGTCGATCCCCTCGATGGCGAGGATGTCGTCGACGATCGCCATCGCCTCGCGCGTCTCGATCATCGCGAAGGTCAGCGAAAAGCTGTTGGCCTGGTTGAGATAGTCGTTCTGATCGAGGCCGGAGGCGCCGAGGCCGCCATAGCTGCCCCAGCTGCGTTCGCCCAGCGGCGGGTACTTGGCATAGGCCGCGAGCCGGTGCGCATCCTCGATCGTGTTGATCATCGGCGCGATTACGCCGGAGGCGCCGGAATCGAACAGCTTCGAGACGTTCTGGAATTCGCCCACGGGGATGCGCGCAATCGCCGGCTTTCCGGCGGCATTGATCAGCGGAATCGCCCGGATCACCTCGGCGAGCGTGATCGGCCCGTGCTGCATGTCGAGCGTGACCGCGTCGAAGCCTTCCTGCGCCAGGATCGCGGCGACGCTCGGATCGGGCAGCCCGCACCAGGCGGAGAGCAGCGTCTCGCCCTTGGCGAGGCGGTCGGCGAGCGAGGACAGCACGGTCGGCTTGGCGGCGGTCATGGGCGCATTCATCCGGTTGCCCGCTCTTCACCACTGGCGGGTCCATCGAGCCTGAACCGAACCGGCGGTGAAAGGCAAACGATGCGGCATGCGCCATGCTCAAGGGCGCAATGCGGCGAAGGCCGCCTTGCGCCCGAGTATTCTTCAGCGGCCAGCCTGGATTTCGTCGGCAGCCGTGATCAAGAGCTCGGTCATCGTCCGGCGAATCTCGTCATCCGCGATCGTGACGCCACCCGCGGCGAAATCCGCCTTGACCTTGCGCAGCACGTCGTCGTCGCCGGCCTCCTCGAAATCGGCCAGCACGACCGATTTGGCATAGGCCTCGGCATCGGCCCCGCTCTTGCCGAGCTTCTCCGCCGCCCACAGGCCGAGCAGCTTGTTGCGCCGGGCCGTCGCCTTGAAGCGCAGCTCCTCGTCATGCGCGAACTTGTTCTCGTAGGCGTCCTTGCGCTGGTCGAAGGTGGTCATCTGGCATTTATCCTCTTCGGAGCGGCAATCTTGCTGCGGCGCGATATCAGCTTCGCCATATAGCAACGTGATGGCCGTGCGGGCTAGAGGCTCCGCTGGGAGAGTGACCTCAACCCCTTCGAACGGGTTCCACGGCCCCGCCTCGGGCGCTTTGTTGCGTTTGCGGCGCGAAAGGCCCATATAGCGCGAGCGTGGCGAGCTCCCGACCGAGCGAGGCCCGCATGAACCAGCCGGACCGGCGCGCCAAGATCGAACTCGACAGAGCAACGGGATTGCGCGAGAGCGTGCTGAACAGGGCCATGATCCCGCCGCGGGCGACCGCGACCAGAGAGAGGCCGACCCCTTTGGATTTCCTCAAGCCACGGTATATCCCGATGAACCGCCGCCGTCGCATTTACGAAGGCAAGGCGAAGGTCCTCTATGAAGGACCGGAGCCCGGAACGCTGATCCAGCATTTCAAGGACGACGCAACCGCCTTCAACGCCAAGAAGCACGAAGTGATCGACGGCAAGGGCGTGCTCAACAATCGCATCTCCGAGCACATCTTCAGCAATCTCAACGATATCGGCGTTCCCACGCATTTCATCCGCCGGCTCAACATGCGCGAGCAGCTGATTCGCGAGGTCGAGATCATTCCGCTCGAGGTTGTCGTCCGCAATGTCGCGGCCGGCTCGCTCTCGACCAAGCTCGGCATCGAGGAAGGCACGCAGCTGCCGCGCTCGATCATCGAGTTCTACTACAAGAACGACGCGCTGAACGACCCGATGGTCTCGGAAGAGCACATCACCGCCTTCGGCTGGGCGACGCCGCAGGAGATCGATGACATCATGGCGCTCGCCATCCGCGTCAACGACTTCCTCTCCGGCCTCTTCCTCGGCGCCGGCATCCGCCTGGTCGACTTCAAGATGGAGTGCGGCCGCCTCTGGGAAGGCGACATGATGCGCATCGTCGTCGCCGACGAGATCAGCCCCGATTCCTGCCGTCTCTGGGACATCCGCTCCAAGGACAAGATGGACAAGGACCGCTTCCGCCGCGACCTGGGTGGCCTGATCGAGGCCTATACCGAGGTGGCGCGCCGCCTTGGTATTCTCGGCGAGAACGAAAAGCCGGGCCCGACCGGGCCGCGCCTCGTGCAGTGAGCGCGACGGCTTTCGATCTGAAGACCGGACGGGGGCGCTTGCGCTCCCGTTTGCGTTTGGGCGCGCTCCCGCTCGGCGTTTTGCTGATCGCCGGCTGCGCCGACCATTTCGGCCCGGGCTTGGTCCAGCTCGCGGCCGGGCGCGGCTGGGAGCCGCTGCCGATCCGCAACTGGGTGGTGAATGACGGCATCAACCCCAAGGCGATGGTCTACTGCACGCCGGAGGATTGCCAGCGGCCCGGCGTCACCGCGCTGCTGAGCTTCGAGGGTCGCGAGGCCGCCGACATGGCAAAGACGCTCGCGCTCAGCCCGGCGCGGCTGGCGCGCGAATTCTCGAAACGCCCGAAGGCGAAGCAGGCGGCAAAGCCGGCGAGCATCACCACCGTCTCCCGCTTCAAGCAGGAAGGCACCGACGGCATCCTGGTCGAGATCCGCGCCAAGCAAGGCGGTCGCCTCGCCTCGACCGCGATCCTCTACGCCCCCAAGGACGACACGCTGACCATGGCGATCGCGGTGACGGATGATTCGCAGGCCGCCCAGGATTTCGCCCGCGCCACCTGGGCGAGCCGCTGACATTGCCGATCGACCGGTAAGTTAGGAGACCCCGATGGGCGACAAGCCACAGCTCGACCCACAACTGGTCCAGGATTTCGTCCGCGCCGCGCACGGCAATCTCGAGCGGGTCACGGCGCTCGTCGCCGAACATCCGACCCTGGTGAACGCAGTCTGGGACTGGGGCGGCGGCGACTGGGAGAGCGGGCTCGGCGCGGCTGCCCATACCGGGCGGCGGGAGATCGCCGAATTCCTGCTCGCCCGAGGCGCACGGATGGACGTCTTCGCGGCAGCGATGCTGGGGCATCTCGACCTGGTCCGCAACCACCTCGCCGCTGTACCGACCGCGCTCACCGCACCCGGTCCCCACGGCATCCCGCTGGTCACACATGCGAAGATGGGCGGCGATTTGGCAGGCCCCGTGCTCGACTATCTGCAAGGCCTGCTGGACAGCCGCGTCACCACCGCCTCTGTAGCGGACGCGACAAAGAGTTGAGCCCGCATCGATTCGCCGCTAAGGCACCCGCACAATCCCGCCCGGAGATCACGATGAAAGCCCGCGTCACCGTCACCCTGAAGACCGGCGTGCTCGACCCGCAGGGCAAGGCGATCGAGGGTGCGCTGAAATCGCTTGGCATCGACGGCGTCGGCTCCGTCCGCCAGGGCAAGGTCTTCGACATCGAGCTCGACGGTGCCGACAAGGCTGCCGCCGAGGCCGCGCTCAAGGCCGCCTGCGAGAAGCTGCTCGCCAACACCGTGATCGAGAACTACCGGGTCGAGCTGCTGGCATGAGCCGGCACACGTCGGTGGTCGTACCGGCGACGCCGGCCGATATCGACGCGATCATGGCCTGCGAGCGCGGGCCCGGCTACGACGCGACCGTCGGCCGTTGGAGCCGTGATGAGCATCTCGCCGGCATGGCCGACCCGACGCATCGCTATTTTGTGGCGCGCCGATCCGATGGCGCCGTCGCAGGCTTCGTGATGCTGCAGGATGTCGCGGCCGAGGCCGACTCCATCCTGGTGCGTCGCATCGCTGTCGCAGAGCAGCGGCGCGGCCATGGCCGGCAATTGCTCGGCCATGCGCTGCAGGTGATCTTCGACGATCTCGGCGCCCACAGTGCCCGGCTGGGCGTTCGCGCCCACAATGCGAGCGGCATCGCTCTTTACTCTTCCCTTGGGATGAGGGAGGAGAGCCGGCGCGAGGAGCAAGGACACAGCGACGAAGCCGTCACGGTGATAACCATGACGATGAGTGCCGAGACCTACCGCCAGTCAAAAAGGTCGAATCCATGAAGGCCGCCGTCATCACTTTCCCCGGCTCGAACCGCGACGGCGACGTCGCCAAGGCGCTGCGTCAGGCGGGCGCCCGGGTCGACCATGTCTGGCATGGTGACTACGAGCTGCCGGCCGGCACCGACCTCGTCGTCCTGCCCGGCGGCTTCTCCTATGGCGACTATCTGCGCTGCGGCGCCATCGCCGGCCGCGCCCACATCATGGACGCGACGCGGGCGCATGCGGCCCGCGGCGGCCTCGTTCTCGGCATCTGCAACGGCTTCCAGATCGCCTGCGAAGCCGGCCTGCTGCCGGGCGTACTCGCCCGCAACGCCGATCTGAAATTCGTCTGCAAGCGCCAGCACCTCAAGGTCGAGCGCAACGACACCGCCTTCACCTCGGCCTATGCCAAGGGCCAGACGATCGATGTCTGCATCGCCCATGGCGAGGGCAACTATATCTGCGATCCCGAGACGCTCGCCCGGCTCGAAGGCGAAGGCCTCGTCGCCTTCCGCTATTGCGATACGGATGGGAACGTTACGGCGGAAGCCAATCCGAACGGTTCGCTGGGTGGTATTGCCGGCATCTATTCGCCCGGCCGCAACGTTCTTGGCCTGATGCCGCACCCGGAGAACCTGATCGACGGCCTCGTCGGCGGCACCGATGGTCGCGGCATGTTCGAGAGCCTGGTCGGCGGCAAGAAGGCGGCCTGACCTCAGGCCGTCACTTCACCAGCGCCGCCGCCTTCGCCAGCATGCGTGAGGCCGCCTGCCCGTCGAGCGGGCCGACATGCTTGTCGAGAATGCGCCCGTCCGGCCCGATCAGGAAGGTCTCGGGCACACCGTAGACGCCCCAGTCGATCGCGGCGCGGCCGGCACGATCGACTCCAACCGCCGAGTAGGGATTGCCGAGCGCGCCGAGAAAGCGGCGGGCATTCTCGGCCTCGTCCTTGTAGTTGAAGCCGACGAGCCGGACCTTGCCCTGCTTCACCGCGGCCGAGTCGGCCATGGCGACGAGGAAGGGATGCTCGACCCGGCACGGCGCGCACCAGCTCGCGAAGACATTGACGATCGTCGCCTTGCCCTTGGCGAGGTCGGCCATGCCGAAGCTCGGCACGGGCTGGCCGTCGCGCAGCAATCCGTCCAGTGAAGGTAATGTGATCGCCGGCGCCGGCTTGCCGATCAGCGCCGAGGGCACCTTGCTGGCATCGCCGGAGAACAATCCCTTGGCGAACACCGCCGCCAGCGCCGCAAAGACCAGCAGCGGAATGGCGTAGAGCCAGGGCGAGCGCCGCGACGGCGATACGGAAGCCTCGCTCATGGCGTATTCCTGCCACGGCGACCGGCGCCGCGGTCTTCCAGCGCTGCGAGAGCGCGCCGCTGCGCGCGCCGGTCGAGCAGGATCGCCGTGGCGAGCCCGCCCAGGATCACCGCCGCCGCCAGATAAGCCGCGAGGATGAAGCCGGCATGGGGCCCGAGCGCGCCCATCATTGCGCCGCCTGCAGCGAGAGGCGGTCGAGCCGCTCGGCTTCGAAGATCGTCAGCGTCCGGACTCGTCGGCGCAGGATCTCGGCCTGCATGGCGGCGCAGTGCAGCGCCAGCGCCAGCAGCGTGAAGCCGACCGCGGTGATCACCAGCGGCCAGAGCATCGAGGCATGGATGGTCGGTCCACCCAGGCGCAGCACCGAGGCCGGCTGGTGTAAGGTGCTCCACCAGTCGACCGAGAACTTGATGATCGGGATGTTGACACAGCCGACCAGCGTCAGGATCGCGACGGCGCGCCCGGCACGGGAGGGCTCGTCGATGGCGCGGCGCAGTGCGATCAGGCCGAGATAGAGCAGGAACAGCACCAGCATCGAGGTCAGGCGCGCATCCCAGACCCAGTAGGTGCCCCACATCGGCTTGCCCCAGAACGAGCCGGTCAGCAGGCAGATCAGCGCGAAGCAGGCACCGATCGGCGCGGCCGCCTGCTGGGCGACGTCGGCAAGCGGATGGCGCCAGACCAGAACGCCGAGCGCCGACAGCGCCATCATCGAATAGAACATCAGCGCCAGCCAGGCGGCCGGCACATGGATGTACATGATCTTGATGGTTTCGCCCTGCTGGTAATCGGACGGGGCGACGAACCAGACGAGATAGAAGCCGATGGCGAGCAGCAGCGCTGCCGCGCCCGAAAGCCAGGGCAGCAACACGCTCGACAGGCGCATGAAGCGCGCCGGATTGGCCAGTTCGGTGAGGCTCGCCATGAAGGTGGTGGCCGGCTCTGCTCTTCTTTCGACCAGAGAGCATGTAGCAATCGCCGGGCCGGCTCACAATCGATGAGCTGAGCCTGCGACGATGAGGCCGCTATTTGTCCTTCTCGCTTTCGGAAGCCGCGGCCCCGGCTTTGTCGACAACGCCGAAACGGCCGGAGGTCACGCCCTCGCCTGCCGTGAGGAAGCCGTCGGCCGCAAGCCCGCGCCTGAGCAGTTCGCGGACCGCGGCGGCCCGGCTCGGCATGCGCTTGTCGAAACGCCAGTTCTCGACGGCGCGAAGCTCGTCTGCGCTCAACATGATCTGCAGGCGTTCGCCGCGTTCCAGGTCCGACATCGCGCCCCCCGCGCTAAAAATGAGTAAGTGACTATATGAGCACAAAGAGCTCATTTACAAGCAGCAGCAGCGTCGGCGCTACCTTAGCGTCATGCCATTCCGGCGCCTCTAGCACATCTTACTAACTATCTGAAATTACTAGTATTTTTGCTTGCGCCTCACGCAGATTGCGGATACCTGTTTGGCACAGGAGGGATTGTCATGCTCATCACGCTTTCCGATCCCATGCGACGCGCTATCGAAACGACTCTGCGTTCGAAGGCCGGTGAATCGCGTGTCGTCAATGTCTTCGGTGTCGCCGAAGAGGTCCAGCTCCGGTTCGTCGACGACAATGTCGCGCTCGAGGATATCGCTGCCGTCGTTGCTCATCTGGCATCCCAATCCGGCTTCGCGCTCGAGCTCGACAGCCGCGAGCTGTCCGGGAGCTGAACGTCAGTCAGGCTGGCGCAATGCCGCCGCCGCCGCGATACACCCAACGACAGCCGCCATCAGCGACAGCGCTGCCAGGATCAGCAGCGGGCTCTGCAACGACATCGGCCCCCGCGCTGCGCTTGAGGCCGAGACACCGAAGATCAGCACCGGCACGCAGAGCGGCGCGACCAGGACCGGCAGGATCAGCCCGCCGCGGCGGAGATTCGCAGTCAGCGCCGCGGCCGCCGCGCCGATGAAGCTCAGGGCGGGCGTACCCAGCGCCAGGCTCGCGGCCAGCGGCAAGACGCTTTCGGCTGGCAATGCGACAAGCAGCCCGAGCAGCGGCGCAGCCAAGGTCAACGGCAGGCCTGTGGTCAACCAGTGCGCCGACGCCTTGGCCAACACGGCGAGTTCCAGCGGCAGCGCCGCGCCACGGATCAGGTCGAGCGAGCCGTCCTCCTCATCGGCCTGGAACAGCCGGTCGAGCCCGATCAGCGTCGCCAGCAGCGCCCCCAGCCAGAGGATGGCCGGGCCGATCCGCGACAGCAGGTTGAGGTCGGGCCCGAGCGCGAACGGGATCAGCACGACGACAGTCAGGAAGAAGACGAGCGCAAGCTCGCCGCCGCCGCCAGCCCGGACCGCCAGCGCGAGATCGCGCTTCAGGATGGCAAGGAAAGCGCCGCTCACGGCCCGATCCTGAGTTCGCGCGCCCCGTCGAGGCCGAGCGGCCCGTGGGTCGCGGCCAGGATCGCGCCGCCCGCCGCCAGATGCCCCTGCATCAATTGCGACAGCATCGTCTGCGAGCCGGTATCGAGTGCCGCCATCGGTTCGTCGAGCAGCCAGATCGGCCGCGACGAGACCAGGAGCCGCGCCAGCGCCACCCGCCGGCGTTGGCCGGCCGAGAGATAGCCAACCGGCACCGGCCCGACATGCGGCAGGCCGACCGTGGCGAGCGCTTTGGCCGGGTCGAGGCCTGGCGTGCCGAGCAGCTCCTGCGCGAAATGCAGGTTCTCGGCGGCCGTCAGCGCGGTCTTGAGCCCGTCGCGGTGCCCGACCAGGTGGGCCGCTTCCGCTAGCGGCATGTCCTCGAGGCCATCAAAACGGATCGCGCCCGCCTCCGGCCGCAGGCGCCCGCACAGCATGGCGATCAGGCTCGACTTGCCGGCGCCATTGCGGCCGGTGAGCGCGATCGCCTCGCCGTTTTCCAGGCGAAAGCCGACGCCGTCGAAGATCGCGCGACCGCCGCGGCGGCAGGCAAGTCCTTCGGCCGTCAAGGCAAAGGTCTGGAATCGAATTTGCGTCACGCCGAGCCTGTCTTCCGAAGCGTCACTAGCCCCTCGTGCGACGCATATCGAGCCTGTAGCGGGCTTCTTGGAATTGATCTATAGAACCCGTGGCTACGCCGCACGCCGATCCGGCGCGGGGCTCGGGCACTCCCGGGGCGGCGTGCGCGTCATGCGCAACAGGCCTTCGACCGTATCGATCCGCAAGGAGAGGTCCGGCTCGTGACCGCAACCCCCTTATCAGGATGTAAGCCCTCATGGCCTCGCTCGATTCATTCAAGTGCCGCAAGACGCTGACCGTCGGCACGAAGAAATATGTCTATTACTCCCTCAAGGCTGCCGAGAAGAACGGCCTCGCCGGCATTTCCAAGCTCCCCTTCTCGATGAAGGTGCTGCTCGAGAACCTACTGCGCTTCGAGGACGGCCGCTCGGTCACCAAGGCCGACATCGAGGCCTTCGTCGGCTGGCTCAGCGACAAGGGCAAGGCCGGCAAGGAGATCGGTTTCCGCCCCGCCCGCGTGCTGATGCAGGACTTCACCGGCGTGCCGGCAGTGGTCGACCTCGCCGCGATGCGTGACGGCGTCGTCGCCCTCGGCGGCGACGCCAAGAAGATCAACCCGCTGGTGCCGGTCGACCTGGTCATCGACCACTCGGTCATCGTCGACGAGTTCGGCTCGCCCAAGGCCTTCAAGCAGAACGTCGACCTCGAATACCAGCGCAATGGCGAGCGCTATCGCTTCCTGAAATGGGGCCAGGGCGCCTTCGACAATTTCCGCGTCGTGCCGCCCGGCACTGGCATCTGCCACCAGGTTAACCTGGAATACCTCGCCCAGACCGTCTGGACGGCGAAGGAGAAGGTCAAGAAGGGCAAGAAGACCGAGACCGTCGAGGTCGCCTATCCCGACACCGTGGTCGGCACCGACTCGCACACCACCATGGTCAACGGCCTTGCCGTGCTCGGCTGGGGCGTCGGCGGCATCGAGGCCGAGGCCGCCATGCTCGGCCAGCCGCAGTCGATGCTGCTGCCCGAGGTGATCGGCTTCAAGCTCACCGGCAAGCTCAAGGAAGGCATCACCGCGACCGACCTGGTGCTCACCGTCACGCAGATGCTGCGCAAGAAGGGCGTCGTCGGCAAGTTCGTCGAGTTCTTCGGCCCCGGTCTCTACAGCCTGACGCTGGCCGACCGCGCCACCATCGCCAATATGGGCCCGGAATACGGCGCGACCTGCGGCTTCTTCCCGGTCGACGCCGAGACGCTGAACTATCTGGAGACGACGAGCCGCAAAGCGGCCCGCGTTGCCCTGGTCGAGAAGTATTCGAAGGCGCAGGGGCTGTTCGCGACCCGCTCGACGCCAGACCCGGTCTTCACCGACACGCTCGAGCTCGACCTGACCACGGTACAGGCCTCGATGGCCGGCCCGAAGCGTCCGGAAGGCCGCGCCGATCTCGGCGCGATCAAGAGCGGTTTCGCCGCCGCGATGGACACCGACTACAAGAAGGGCGGCGAGCTCTCCCGCCGCGTCAAGGTCGAGGGTGAGAAGTTCGATCTCGGCCATGGCGACGTCGTCATTGCCGCCATCACCTCCTGCACCAACACCTCGAACCCCTCGGTGCTGATGGCGGCCGGCCTGCTCGCCCGCAATGCCGTGGCGAAGGGCCTCAAGGTCAAGCCCTGGGTCAAGACCTCGCTGGCCCCGGGCTCGCAGGTCGTGGCCGAGTATCTCGCCAAGGCCGGCTTGCAAAAGGATCTCGACAAGCTCGGCTTCAACCTGGTCGGCTTCGGCTGCACCACCTGCATCGGCAATTCCGGCCCGCTGCCGGCGCCGATCTCGAAGGCGATCAACGATCAGGGCCTGATCGCCGGCGCCGTGATCTCGGGCAACCGCAACTTCGAAGGCCGCGTCTCGCCGGACGTGCAGGCGAACTATCTCGCCTCGCCGCCGCTGGTCGTCGCCTATGCGCTGGCCGGCTCCGTGCAGATCGACCTGACCACCGAACCGCTCGGCATGGGCAAGGACGGCAAGCCGGTCTATCTCAAGGACATCTGGCCCTCCAACAAGGAGATCCAAGCCTTCATCGCCAAGAACGTCACCAAGGCGATCTTCAAGGCGAAATATGCCGACGTCTTCAAGGGCGACGCCAACTGGCAGAAGGTCAAGGCGCCGACCGGCCAGACCTATGCCTGGGACGACAAGTCGACCTATGTCCAGAACCCGCCCTATTTCCGCGGCATGGGCAAGCAGCCGGCTGCGGTCACCGATGTCATCGGCGCCCGCATCCTCGGCCTGTTCGGCGACAAGATCACCACCGACCACATCTCCCCGGCCGGTTCGATCAAGGCCGCTTCGCCGGCCGGCGCCTATCTCACTGAGCATGGCGTTGCCGTCGCCGACTTCAACCAGTACGGCACGCGTCGCGGCAATCACGAGGTGATGATGCGCGGCACCTTCGCCAATATCCGCATCCGCAACCACATGATGGGTCCGAACGGGCGCGAGGGCGGCTACACCATCCACTATCCCAGCAAGGAAGAGCTGCCGATCTACGACGCCTCGATGCGCTACCAGGCCGAGAAGGTGCCGCTGGTGATCTTCGCAGGCGTCGAATACGGCAACGGTTCCTCGCGCGACTGGGCCGCCAAGGGCACCAACCTGCTCGGCGTCAAGGCCGTGATCGCCCAGAGCTTCGAGCGCATCCACCGCTCGAACCTGGTCGGCATGGGCGTGGTGCCGTTCACCCTGCAGGAAGGCACCAGCTGGGCTTCGCTCGGCCTCAAGGGCGACGAGAGCGTGACGATCAAGGGCCTCGCCACCGTCAAGCCGCGCCAGACGCTCGAAGCCGAAATCACCTATGCCGACGGCAAGGTGAAAAAGGTTCCGATCCTCTGCCGCATCGATACGCTGGACGAGCTCGACTACTTCAAGAACGCCGGCATCCTGCACTACGTGCTGCGCGGCATCGCAGCCTAAGGCTTGCGAAGACGATACTCGACGCCCGGCCCTACAGCCGGGCGTCTCTATTTGGTCGTGACGGTTGTCCTATTCTGCACTCAGGTGTAAGGGGGCGGTCACAGCCATCCTCGGCGGGGGGCTTGGGGCAGGCGCGGGGCGAACGCGCCCGGACGCCGTCCGCCATCATCATCCACGACGGGAGTACCCGCATGTCCGCCACGTTCGAGACGGTCGCCGGCATCATTTCGGAAACTTGCGACATTCCTCGCGAGAAGATCACGCCCCAGAGCCACGCGATCGACGATCTCGGCATCGACTCCCTCGCCTTCCTCGACATCGCCTTCGCGATCGACAAGGCCTTTGGCATCAAGCTGCCGCTCGAGCAGTGGACCCAGGAGGTCAACGAGGGCAAGGCGCCGGCCGAGCAGTATTTCGTGCTCGAGAACCTGTGCAAGCGCATCGACGACCTCGTCGCCGCCAAGGCTGCCTGAACGCTTCCCCGGCCCGCCGGGGCCGCTGCTGGACGTTGAAACGCCGCAAGCGGGGCCAGACCCCGATCGCGGCGAGACGGGTTGGAACCGCATGCGCCTCGAATATTTCGACATGATCGACAAGGTCGAGAGCTTCGATCCGGCGAACAAGCGGATCCTGACGCGCTCGACCGTTCCGTCTAATAGCCCGGTCTTCGAGGGCCATTTCCCCGGCCATCCACTCGTTCCCGGCGTGCTGCTCACCGAGACCATGGCGCAGGCCTCCGGCTATCTGCTGCTCGGGCTGAACGGCCTGACGCAGATGCCTTTCCTGATGACGGTCGACAAGGCGCGCTTCCGCACCTTCGTCGAGCCGAATGCCGAACTCGAAATCAGTGCCGAACTGGTGATCGAGGGCTCCGGCTACGCCGCGACCAAAGCGAAGATCACGATCGGCGGCAAGCCGATCTGCGATGCCGAACTGCGCTTCCGCCTGATGCCTTTCCCCGCCGATATGCGCACCCTGATGCAGAGCCGCATCGCTGCCATCGGCCTCTCCCCGGAGGCAGCCTGACATGGCCCGCGACGTCGTCATCACCGGCATCGGCCTCGCCTCCAGCCTGGGCGAAGGTATCGAGACACATGCGCAGGCGCTCGCTACGAATGCCGCACTCGTCGTCGATACCCAGAGCTTCGCGCCCTATCCGCTGCACCCGCTGAAGCCACTCGAGCTCGACCGGCAGATCCCGAAGAAGTCCGACCAGCGCCAGATGGAGCCCTGGCAGCGCCTCGGCGTCTATGCCGCCGGCCTTGCCCTCGACGATGCCGGGCTGAAGGACGATGCCGAGGCCAAGAGCCAGCTCCAGGTGATCGTCGCCGCCGGCGGCGGCGAGCGTGACCATGCCGTCGACGCCGCCGTGCTGGCCGGCCTGCGCAACGCCAACCAGCCGGGTGCGTTCCTCAATGAGCGGCTGATGGGCGATCTCAGACCAACCTTGTTCCTGGCCCAACTCTCCAACCTGCTCGCCGGCAATATCGGCATCGTCCACGGCATCACCGGCGCCTCGCGCACGCTGATGGGCGAGGAGCAGGCCGGTGTCGACGCCATCCGCACCGCCCAGGCCCGGATCGCAGCCGGTCAGGCCGACATCATCCTCGTCGGCGGCGCCTATAATGCCGAGCGCCGCGATATGCTGCTGCTGTTCGAACTCGGCGGCTTCCTGCGCTCTGCCGATTTCGCTTCGGTCTTCGCCCGCAGCGACGCCCCCGGCATGATCACCGGCAGCGCCGGCGCTTTCCTCGTGCTCGAATCGGCCGAGCGCGCCGCGGCGCGCGGCGCCGGGGCGCATGCCCGCCTCAGCCACGCGGCCGCGCATCGCAGCCGCCGCCAGCCCGGATCTGTCGCCAAGGCGCTCGACGAACTGCTCGCCGGTTTCGGTCCGTTGGCATCCGACGTGCTCGCGATCTCGGCCGCGACCGGCTGTGCAGGGATAACCGAGGAAGAGGCCGCCGCGATCGCGAAGGCCGCTCCCAAGGCGCGCCGGGTCGCCACCGGCGACCTCGTCGGCCATTCTGTCGAAGCCGCTTTCCCGGTCTCGGTCGCGCTCGCCGCGTCCGCGCTCTCGACCGGCGCGGCGAATGAGGCGATCGTCACCGGCGCAGCGCATTGGCGCGGCGAAGGCGCCGCCCGTCTGGTCAAGGCTTGAGGAGAGGCGTCATGAGCGCAAGCCATCGCGACAGCCAGGGCCGGCCGATCGTCGCCGTCACCGGCCTCGGCATCGTCACCTCGCTCGGCCAGGGCAAGGACGCCAACTGGGAGGCCCTGACCGCGGGGCGCTCCGGCATCCACCGGATCGAGCGCTTCCCGACCGACGGCCTGCGCACCACCATCGCCGCAACCGTCGATTTCCTGTTCGACGGCTCCTTCGCCGCGCCGCAGCTCTCCGAGAAGCTCGCCACGCTCGCCGCCGAAGAGGCGGTCGCGCAGAGCGGACTCGGCGAGGCCGGCAATTTCCCGGGCGAACTCTTCATGGCCGTTCCGCCGGTCGAGATGGAGTGGCCGCAGAAGCAGGAGCTGGCGCAGGCCGCCGCGGACGAAACCGATTATGATGCCCTGCTGCGCGTCGCCGCCCGTCACAAGCACCAGGGGATGCACGAGCTCTTCCTGTTCGGCGGCGTTGCCGAGCACATCGCCGAGAAGTTCGGCACCAAGGGCTCGCCGATCTCGCTGTCGACCGCCTGTTCGTCGGGCGCGACCGCTATCCAGATGGGTGTCGAGGCGATCCGCCGCGGCGAGACGGAATCCGCGCTCTGCATCGGCACCGATGGCTCGGTCCATGCCGAGGCGCTGATCCGCTTCTCGCTGCTCTCGGCCCTCTCGACCCAGAACGATCCGCCGGAAGGCGCCGCCAAGCCGTTCTCGAAGAACCGCGACGGTTTCGTCATGGGCGAGGGCGCCGGCGCGCTGGTGCTGGAGGATTACGACCATGCCCTGGCGCGCGGCGCCACCATCCTCGGCATCGTCGCCGGCTGCGGCGAGCGCGGTGACGGCTTCCACCGTACCCGCTCCAGCCCGGACGGCAAGCCGGCGATCCTCGCCATGCAGGACGCCCTCGCCGACGCCGGCCTGACGCCGGACGATGTCGACTACATCAACGCGCACGGCACCTCGACCCCCGAGAACGACAAGATGGAGGCGATGAGCTGCTCCGCCGTCTTCGGCGAGCGCATGGCGAGCCTGCCGATCTCCTCGAACAAGTCGATGCTCGGCCATACGCTGACCGCAGCCGGCGCGGTAGAAGCAGTGATCTCGCTGATGACGATCGCCAATGGCCGCATCCCGCCGACGATCAATTACAACACGCCCGATCCGGCGATCGGTCTCGACGTCGTCCCCAACCAGGCCCGTGACGCCGAGGTCCGCACTGTCCTGTCGAACTCCTTCGGCTTCGGCGGCCAGAATACCTGCCTCGTCCTGACCGCCGGACCAGCAGCAGCATGACCAAGGTTCTCGTCACCGGCGGCGCCAAGGGCGTCGGCGCCGCGATCGTGCGGGCACTCGTGGCTGCTGGCCACGATGTCGACTTCACCTATCGCTCTTCCGGCGAGCAGGCGCAGGCGCTCGCTGCCGAGATCGCCGAGGCCGCGCCCGGCCGCAGCGTGCGCGCTTTGCCGCTCGACCTCTCCGACAAGACGGCGCTCGACGCCTTCTGCGAGCAATGCGAGGGCGAGGCCTGGTTCGGCCTCGTCCACAACGCCGGCCAGCCCTATGACACGCTCGCCGCCATGCTGGTGCAGGACAAGGCCGAAGCAGCGATGCAGGTCAATTTCTGGGCCTTCACCCGTCTCGCCAAAAGCCTGATGCGCGGCATGATCCGTGCCAAGGCCGGCCGCATCGTCGCGATCGGCTCGGTCGCGGCCCTGCGCGGCAACCCCGGCAACGCCGCCTATGCGGCGTCCAAGGGCGCGCTGATCTCCTATGCCAAGACGCTCGCGGTCGAAACCGGCAAGCGCGGCGTCACCGTCAACGTGATCGCGCCGGGCTTCGTCGACACCGACATGATGGCGCCCTACGCCGCCTATCGTGACAAGATGGAAGGCCAGATCCCGGCAGGCCGCTTTGCGAAACCCGAGGAGGTCGCGGGCCTTGCCGCCTTCCTGTTGAGCCCACCGGCGGCCTACATCACCGGCACGGTCCTGCCGATCGATGGCGGCCTGACCGCCCATCTCGGCGTGCATCGCTAAGAGCGCGCTCCAACGCTTCACGTGAAACATGGTAAACGCACAGCGCTTGGCGCTGCGCTGCGAACCGCCTATATTCACTGTGAACCGGAGTGAACCGTCATGACGGCCGCCTTCACCATCCGCCTCGACGATGAGACGCTCGCCAAGCTCGATGCGCTGGCAGCCGACACCGACCGCTCGCGCAACTGGCTCGCCGCCAAGGCGATCGAGAACTATGTCGAGCTCAATGCCTGGCAGATTGCCCGCATCAAGGAGGGCATCGCCCAGGCCGATCGCGGCGAATTCGCCACGGAGGATGAGCTCGATGCGATCGAGGCCGAGATACAGGCTCGTATCGACTCCGCCAAATGAAGCTGGTCTGGACTACACGAGCCAAGGCAGACCTCCGCGATATCGCCCTTTATGTCGCTGATCTCAGCCCGACGGCAGCGCTCGCGCTTGTTCGCAGGCTCCGATCCGCAGCAGCTCAACTCGTCGATTATCCGCATAGCGGCAGGGCCGGGCGGGTAGAAGAAACCCGCGAACTCGTGGTAGCCGGCACCAGCTATATCCTTCCCTACCGCGTCCGCGACGGGCGCGTCGAAATCCTCGCGGTCCTGCATGCCTCCCGGCAATGGCCGGACCAGCTCTGAAAGACGAAGACCGATGCTCTCGCTCCAGCTCCATGGCGACCGCGACCTCCGCCTCGAACAGATCGAGCCGCCGCCCCCCCCCGCTCCGGGCGAGGTCCAGATTCGCGTGCGCGCCGTCGGCCTGAACTATCTCGACCTCTGGGGCTTCCGCGGCATGGCCTTCGCCA
Source organism: Allobosea sp. NPDC055332 (assembly GCF_053645455.1). Classification (NCBI taxonomy): domain Bacteria; kingdom Pseudomonadati; phylum Pseudomonadota; class Alphaproteobacteria; order Hyphomicrobiales; family Alloboseaceae; genus Allobosea; species Allobosea sp. NPDC055332. The sequence goes on from NZ_JBSHMO010000005.1 coordinate 21,592, forward strand.
AGCGCAAGATGCCGCAGGCGGCCGGCGTCGAGGCAGCCGGCGAGGTCGTCGCGATCGGCGAGGGCGTCTCGCGCTTCCGCGAGGGCGATACGGTGACCATGTACGGCGCCGAGACCTGCGGCCATTGCAAGGCCTGCCGCGAGGGCCGTGACAATCTCTGCGAGAATGTAGCCGGGATCATGGGCTTCCATATCGACGGCTTCGCCCGCGAATTGATCAACCGGCCCGAGCGCCTCGTCATCAAGGCGCCGAACGGCGTCTCCTTCGAGGAGGCCGCCTGCGCGCCTATCGGCTTCGGCACGGTCCAGCACATGCTGTTCGACAATGCCAAGCTCGAGCCCGGCGAGTCGGTGCTGGTCCATGCCGGCGGCTCCGGCATCGGCACGGCGGCGATCCTGATGGCCAAGGCGATCGGTTGCACCGTCTACACCACCGTTGGCGACGACGAGAAGGGCGAGAAGGCCAAGGCGCTCGGCGCCGATTTCGTCGTCAACTACAAGACCGAGCGCTTCGAGGGCGAGGTCCGGCGCCTGACCAAGCGCAAGGGCGTCGACGTCGTCTTCGAGCATGTCGGCGCCGACACCTGGAACGGCTCGCTGCTCTGCCTGAAGCGCGGCGGCCGGCTCGTCACCTGCGGCGCCACCTCAGGCGCCTCGACGACAATGAATCTGATGCAGCTATTCCAGCAGCAGTATCGGATCACCGGCTCTTTCGGCTGCCGGATCGAGAATATCGCGCAGTCGCTGGAGAAGATGGCAGCCGGCATGAAGCCGGTGATCGATTCGGTCTTCCCGCTCGCGCAGTTCGAGCAGGGCCTCGCGCGGATCGAGGGCCGCAAGGTCTTCGGCAAGGTCATCGTCACGCTCTGAGCCACTTGCTCTGAGCCGGCGCGACTTGACGCGCCGGTCGCAATCCCGCAAGTCGCGCCGCGATGGCGAGCTCCTTCCCGGACGCTGCGCCGGCGGACCGGGCTGGGACCTTGAGGCAGCTGAAGCAATTCGCGACGCGCATCGGCGCCGCGCTGATGATCGGGCTGATCCGCGCGGTCTTCGCCTTCCTGCGCGCGCTCGGGCCGGAGCGGGCCTCCGATCTCGGCGGCTGGCTCCTGCGCAGCGTCAGCCCGCTGATCCCGGTCAACCGCGTCGCCTACACCAATGTCCGCGCCGCCTTCCCCGGGATCGCGGATGCGGAGGCCAGGCGCCTCGTCCGTGGTGGCTGGGAGAATCTCGGCCGCACCGTCGCCGAATACGCCCATCTCAAGACGCTGTTCGACTATGACTATCACAACCCCGACCCCAATGGCCGGATCGAGGTCGTCGGCATCGAGCACTTCATCGCGCTGAAGGACGACGACAGGCCGGGCCTGATCTTCTCGACCCATCTCGCCAACTGGGAACTGCCGGCGATTTGCGCCGCCACCTACGATCTCGACACCACCGCGGTCTTCCGCGCCCCCAACGATCCGGCGATCGCCGCCGTCGTCCACGAGATCCGCTCCGGCGCCATGGGCGGGCTCGCCGCCGCCAAGCAGGGCGCCGCCTTCGCCATGCAGGGCGTGCTCGAGAATGGCGGCCATCTCGGCATGCTGATCGACCAGCATTTCACCCGCGGCGTGGTCGTGCCTTTCCTCGGGCGGCCGGCGCTGACCAACCCAATCCTCGGCAAGTTCGCCCGCCGCTTCGAATGCCCGGTGCATGGCGTGCGCGTCATCCGCCTGCCGAACCGGCGTTTCCGCATCGAACTGACGCCACCGCTCGATCTGCCGCGCGACGCCAATGGCGAGATCGATGTCACCGGCGCCATGGCGATGATGACCGCGGTCGTCGAGGGCTGGGTCCGCGAACATCCCGAGCAATGGCTCTGGATGCACCGGCGCTGGCGCCCGAACCTGATCAGCGCCGAGGCCCTGGCACGTTTTCGCGAGCAGGCGCCGCAACCGCCGGTTTTCAAGGCAACGTGATTTCCAATTGATCCGATAGTGGCGCTTTTGGTAACCGCCTGCTTCTATACAGGCGTCGAGTTCGAATGATGGTCCGCCACATCAGCAACATCGCTGCCGCCACTGCTTTCCTGCTCCTCGCAGGGCTGCCGGCGCATGCCCAGCAGCCTGCGTACCGGCCGCAGGCAGTGGTCGAGCTCTTCACCAGCCAGGGCTGCTCGTCCTGTCCGGCCGCGGATGCGCTCTTCACCGAGCTCGCCAAGGACCCCCGCCTGATCACGCTGACCTTGCCGGTTACCTATTGGGACTATCTCGGCTGGAAGGACACGCTCGGCCAGGAGGTCTTCAGCAAGCGCCAGAAGCTTTACGCCAAGGCGCGCGGCGACGGTCAGATCTACACGCCCCAGGCTGTGGTCAACGGCACCGCCCATATCGTCGGCTCCGACAAGGGCGGCATCGACAAGCTCGTCAAGGACCAGGGCAAGGACGGTTTCCCGGTCAAGATTGACCTTGCCGAGGCAGATGGCGCGCTGCGTGTCAGCTTGGGCACCGCCACGTTCACCGGCGAGAAGCCGGCTGTGGTCCTGCTGCTGCAGGTCAGCCGCACGGCCACGGTACCGATCGAGCGCGGCGAGAACAGCGGCAAGACCGTGACCTATGCCAATGTCGTGCGCGGCATCAATCGCATCGGCGAATGGAATGGGGCAGCTGCGACGCTGACAGTGCCGCTGGATACCGTGCGCAACCCGAAGGCCGATTCCTATGTCGTGCTGGTCCAGGGCGATCCCTACGCCCGCCAGAGCGCGATCCTCGGCGCCGCCCGCGGCCCGGCCAAGTAAACGATCAAAGTAGCCGGCCTCTAAAGGATCACCACCTTGTTGGGCAGCTCGTCGACATCGTCGACAGCTGGCGGTGCATGGGCGGCGAGCACGGCGCCAACATCACGCACGGCCGCGATCAAGCCTTCGCGCAGGGCGTCTTGCGCCGCTGCGGCAAGAAGAGGTTCGACGATTCTTTGCCAGGCCTCGCCGTCGACCTTGGCCGAGATGCCGGCATCGGCAACAACCTCGGCATAGCGCTCCTGCACGGCGATATAGAGCAGCACGCCGGTGCGGCCGCGCGTCAGCGTCAGCCCGCGCGCGGTGAATTCGCGCAATGCCGTCTCATGCGCCTGCCGCCGCTTGACGAAGCCCGGCACGAAACGCCCGCCCCGGCCATACCAGAGCAGGGTCGCCAGCAGCAGCGCCGCCGCGATCAACTGAGCGAGAAAGATGCTCGCCGCGCTCAGCTTCGTGATGAGCAGCAACGGCCAGGGCACGACCAGCGAAAGCGCCAAGGCCAGCACCAGCGGCACCGCGACATAGCTGCCGGCGGCGCGATCGACGACGACGACGATCTCGCCGGAGGTCTGCCGCTCGGCCTCGCGCACCGCTTCAGCGATGGCGTCGCGATCATCGGAATTCAGCATCTCACCAATCCCCCGAAGCCCCACCGCCGCCGGACGAGCCACCGCTGCCCGAGAACCCGCCCGAGCTCGACCCTGAACCCCAGCCCGAACTCCAGCCACCAGAGGAGGAGCCGCCACTCCAGCCCGAGCCGCCGGAGGGCGGCAGCACGATCCAGCGCCCGTCCCGCGTCCTATGCCGGCGCGCCCCGCCGGAGGAGCGGCCGAGCTCCCGCATGAAGCTCACGATCAGGATGAACACCATGATCATGACGAAAATCACCGCGGCGGTCTCGACCCAGGATGATTCGTCGCTGCGGATCTGGGCACGCCGCTGCCACTCCTCGGCATCGCCGGTCAGGATCGACAGGATCGCGTCGACGCCGCCCTCGATGCCCCCCGCGAGATCGCCGTTCTTGAACTTGGGCGCGACCGCCGTGGTGATGATCACCTTGGAGAGCGCGTCGGTCAGCGCACCTTCGAGCCCGTAGCCGACCTCGATGCGCACCTTGCGCTCATTCGGCGCGACGATGAGCAGCACGCCGTTGTTCTTGGCCTTGTCACCGAGCTTCCAGGCCCGGAACAGGCCATTGGCGAAATCCTCGATCGGATAGCCCTGCAGCGAGGGCAGCGTCGCCACCACGACCTGGTCGCTGGTCTTCTCCTCATGCGCTTTCAGCTTCTGCTCGATGCGGGCGGAGGCCTCGGCATTGAGCAGGCTCGCATTGTCGACGATGCGGCCGGTGAGGGCGGGATAGTTCGGCTCGGCGGCTGCGGCGAAGGCAGGGAAGAAGAGGCAGAGGATCAGCGAAAGCCATGCCGCAACGACTGGGCGAGCAGGCCTCTTTCCTTCTCCCGGATGGGAGAAGGTGGCGCAGAGCGCCGGATGAGGGCCTGCCGTTTCCGCAGAAGGCACAGCCACGCCAGTGCTCCTCATCCGGGAACCGCAGTCCCTCACCCCTGCCCCTCTCCCATCCAGGAGAGGGGTTCCCTGCGCTTGTCCACGAACGGCAGAGTCCATCGAAGAGTTGCAATCAGAACTTCACTGCCGGCGGCCGCTCCGCTCCCGCCGTCGCCGAGAAGCTCTCCATCGGCTTGGCACCCCAGAACAAGCGCGCCCAGATCACGCCTGGAAAGGTCCGGATCTCTGTGTTGAAGGCCTGCACCGCCTGGATGTAGTCGCGCCGGGCAACCGCAACCCGGTTCTCGGTGCCTTCCAGCTGCGACTGCAAAGCCAGGAAGTTCTGGTTCGACTTGAGCTCGGGATAGCGCTCGACCGTCACCAGCAGGCGCCCGAGCGCGCCGCTGAGCTGGTTCTGCGCGTCCTGGTATTCCTTGAACTTGGCGGGATCGGTGATGGTAGAGGCGTCGACCTTGACCTGCGTCGCCTTGGCCCGCGCCTCGATCACCTGGGTCAGGACCTCACGCTCCTGCTGGGCATAGCCCTTCACGGTCTCGACCAGATTGGGGATCAGGTCGGCGCGGCGTTGGTACTGGTTCTGCACCTCACCCCAGGCCCCCTTGGCCTTCTCCTCCAGCGTCGGCACATTGTTGTAGCCGCAGCCCGCCAACACGAGGCCGCACAGCCCGACCAGCAGCATGACGAGGGGCCGGCGAAAGGCCGGAGACTGCGCGAGCACCATGACGAACCCCTTCGGCTTGGCAGGACAAACTTGGCAGAACAAATCAGGCTTCGACCATAGCCGCGCCGCGAGACAGATCAAACCAACGCCACAAGCATGGCGCGCAAGCCGGCAAGCACGCTAGTCTCGCAGCCAATGAAGAGGAGTGGATCATGCCGCTGACATCGTCCGCATTCGGTACCCGCTCGGTCCTGATTCTCAGCCTTTGGCTTGCTGCCGCGACCGCAGCCCCGGCTCAGACCGTGGCGCCGGCTCCCGAGGCCGCAACCGGACGCATCGCCAAGACGCTCGGTACGGCGCAGCGCTACATGGCAGCCGCGGCCAACCCGCTCGCCGCCGCCGCCGGCCGCGAGATCCTGCGCGCTGGCGGCAGCGCGACCGACGCCGCGATCGCGATCCAGCTCGTGCTCAACCTGGTCGAGCCGCAGAGTTCCGGCATCGGCGGCGGCGCCTTCTTCGTCTACTGGGACGAGGCCGGCCGCCAGCTGACCACGCTCGACGGCCGCGAGACCGCGCCGAAGGCGGCCAAACCCGAGCGCTTCCTCGGCGCCGACGGCAAGCCGATGAAATTCGTCGACGCCGTGGTCGGCGGCCGCTCGGTCGGCGTGCCCGGCACGGTCCGGCTGCTCGAAGAGGCCCACAAGCGCTGGGGCAAGCTGCCCTGGGCCGAGGTCTTCGCCCCGGCGATCAAGCTGGCCGAGGATGGCTTTGCGATCTCGCCGCGCCTCAACGGCCTGCTCGCGCTGGAGAAGAACCTCGGCAAGGACGCCCGCGCCGCCGCCTATTTCTACGAGGCTGACGGCAAGCCGAAACCGGTCGGCGCCGTCCTGAAGAACCCGGCCTTCGCTGCCACTCTGCGCGCCATCGCCGGGCGCGGCGCCGACGCCTTCTATGAGGGCGAGATCGCGCAGGACATCGTCGCGACTGTGACCGGCCACAAGGACAATCCCGGCGACATCACGCTCGCCGACCTCGCTGCCTACAAGGTCGAGGAGCGCGCGCCGGTCTGTGGCCGCTATCGCGCCTATACGCTCTGCGGCATGGGCCCGCCGAGCTCAGGCGCCGTCGCCGTCCAGCAAATCCTCGGCATGCTCGAAACCAAGGACATTGCCCGCCTCGGCCCCGGAGCCGAGGCAGCGCATTGGTTCACTGAAGCCAACAAGCTCGCCTTCGCCGACCGGGCGCTCTATCTCGGCGACCCCGCCTTCGTCAGCGTGCCGACCCTTGGCCTGGTCGACGAGGATTATGTTCGCGAACGGGCCAGGCTGATCGGCCCGGACAAGGCCATGGGCAAGGCCAGCGCCGGCACCCCCCCGAACAAGCGCGCCCTCCTGCTCGCGCCCTCGGATGGCATCGAGAACGGCACCAGCCATATCTCGGTGATCGACAGCCAGGGCAACGCCGTCTCGATGACCACGACGATCGAGGACGGCTTCGGCTCACGCCTGATGACCAAGGGCGGCTTCCTGCTCAACAACGAGTTGACCGACTTCTCGTTTGCGCCATCGGAGGACGGCAAGCCGGTCGCCAATCGGGTCGAGCCCGGCAAGCGCCCGCGCTCATCGATGGCGCCGACCATCGTCTTCGACGCCTTCGGCCGACTCTACGCCGTCACCGGCTCGCCCGGTGGCAGCCAGATCATCGGCTATGTCGCCAAGACGCTGGTCGCCCTGCTCGATTGGAAGATGGACCCGCAGCGCGCCGTCGACCTCGCCAATTTCGGCAATCGCAACGGCCCGACAGAGCTGGAAAAGGGCACGGAAGCCGAACCGTGGAAGGCCGCATTGGAAGCCAAAGGCCATGAGATCAGGCTGATCGAGATGACCTCGGGTATCCAGGCGATCGTCAAGACGCCGGAAGGCTATCTCGGCGGCGCTGACGGCCGGCGCGAGGGCGTGGCGATCGGCGATTGAGGGTTCATCAGCCTGTCACAAGGCAGGCGCTGGGTGCCGGCCCCGCCCCTAGGGATCGCCACCATGCGCATCACCGCCTCCGCCCTGCTGGCCGCAGCGCTGCTTCTCGTCGCCCCGGCCTGGGCCGGCGAGGGCAAGCCCTTCGCTACCGCCGAGACCATCGACCTCCTGACCGTGCTGAAGCCGCCGCCAGCCAATGATTCCGCGCAGACCAGGGCCGAACTCGCCGAGGTGCTGACCATCCAGGTCACCCGCACTCCGCAGATGGAAGCGCAGGCGCAGGCCGATGTGGTCGAGGATGTCTGGCGCTTCTCGGATGTGATGGGCCCGGCCTTCAAGCCGGAGGCGTTGCCGGCCTTCTCGGCCTTCTTCGACCGCGTCGTCGCGACCGAAGGCGCCGTCGTCGACCCCGCCAAGGACAGCTGGAAGCGCCCGCGCCCGCACCAGTACAGCCCGCTGGTGAAGCCGGTGGTGAAGCTGTCGAATTCGGGCGCCTACCCGTCCGGCCATACCACGGTCGGCACGCTGATGGGCATCGTGCTGTCGAACATGGTGCCGGAGAAGCGAGCGGAGATCATGGCCCGCGCCTGGGCCTATGGCGAGAACCGCATCGTCGGCGGCATCCATTTCCGCGCCGACATCGAGGCCGGCCGCATCGCGGGCAGCGTCATCGCCATCAGGATCATGGAGCAGCCGGACTTCCGCACCGAATATGCCGCGGCCCGCACGGAGCTGCGCAAGGCGCTCGGGCTCTAAGTCAGCCCTGCTGCGGCAGATCGGGGCGCTCGGCGTTTTCGCCGCCCGCCCCGCGCCCGGCAATCAGCCAGTAGACGAAGCCGGTCGCGGCCCCGACCAGGAAAAGCGCCGACACGACCTGCATTTCGCCGGCACTCGGCGTCCTGGCCATGCCGAGCATGGCGAGCGGTAGCAGCGCCGCCAGCAGGCCGGTGAGGCCGCTCTGGATCAAACCACTGCGCAGACGGAAGAGCTCTGACGCAACCGCGACCAGCACCACCGGCAAGATCAGGATGGCGAAGCCGAGCCGGCCGAGCAGCGCGAACGCCGCCTCGGCGGTCGGGCCGGGATCGAAGCCGCGTTCGGCCTGGGCGAACAGCGCCGACAACAAGCGATCGAAGCCGCCGCCGATCAGCAGGCCGAGATCTGGCGAGGCGACGCCGGCGATCAGCAACGCGACCAGGCCCGAGCCGATCGCAAACAGCAGCGCGAACGGGATCAGCAGCAGCCAGCGCAGCATGTCAGTGCGCGGCCGTCGCGGCGTCGACTTCGCCCTGCTCCAGCATCAGCCGGGCGCGAGCGGAGAGCTTCTCGGTCTCGCTCTTGAGCTGGCCGCAGGCGGCAAGGATGTCGCGTCCGCGCGGCGTGCGCACCGGCGAGGCATAGCCGGCCTTGAACACGATCTCGGAGAAGCGCTCGATCCGCTCCCAGTCCGAGCATTCATAGCGCGTGCCGGGCCAGGGGTTGAACGGGATCAGGTTGATCTTGGCCGGGATGCCCTTGAGCAGGCGCACCAGCTCGCGCGCCTCGGCATCGCTGTCGTTGACGCCCTTCAGCATCACGTACTCGAAGGTGATCCGCTTGGCGTTCGACAGGCCGGGATAGTTCCGGCAGGCGTCGAGCAGATCCTTGATCGGGTACTTCTTGTTGAGCGGCACCAATTCGTTGCGCAGATCGTCGCGCACCGCATGCAGCGAGATCGCCAGCATCGTGCCCATCTCGTCGCCGAGAGGACCGATCTGCGGCACCACGCCCGAGGTCGAGACGGTGATGCGCCGGCGGCCGAGCGACAGTCCCTGATCGTCGGTAATCACGCCGATCGCATCGCGGACGCCGTCGAAGTTATAGAGCGGCTCGCCCATGCCCATGAAGACGATGTTCGAGACGAAGCGCCCGCCATCATTGGGAACGAAGGCGCCATCAGGCGCGCTGCGGTTCGGGAAGTCGCCGAGCCGGTCACGCGCCACCATCAACTGCGTGACGATCTCCTCGGTGGTGAGGTTGCGCACGAGCCGCTGCGTGCCGGTGTGGCAGAAGGTACAGGTCAGCGTGCAGCCGACCTGGCTGGAGACGCAGAGCGTGCCGCGATCGACCTCGGGAATGTAGACGCATTCGATCTCGGCGCCGCGGTCGCGCGGACCGGTTGGCGCCATGCGCAGCAGCCATTTGCGGGTGCCGTCGCTGGAGACCTGCTCGGCGGTGACCTCCGGCAGGTCGAGCGTGAAATGCTCGGCGAGCTGAGCGCGCAGGCCCTTGCCGATCGTCGTCATTTCCTGGAAGTCGCGGACGCCGTAATGGTAGATCCAGTTCCAGAGCTGGCCGACGCGCATGCGCCGCTCCTTCTCGGGAACGCCGATCTCGGCCAGCGCCTCGGCAAGGCCGGCGCGCGTGCGCCCGGCCAGAGAAGGCCGCCGCATAACAGGTTCGGCCGCCGGAGAGGCGGCTTCAGCAACAGAGAGATTCATCGGAACTCGGCTCGCAACGGGCGATCTCGCCCGGAATTGGCCGCCTCATAGCACGAGAGCGGCCTATCGCGAAATCAGCCTATTTGCAGGCGTCCTCGGCCCGCTTGACGATCTGCGAGATGCCAGCGAGCGAATACTTGTCGCTGGTCGCGTTGCCGCGCTTCGAGGTGCCCTTGATCTCGAGCCCTGAGCCCTTGCGCAACGCATCGAGCATGCGGCCTTCCTCGGCCGGGTTCTTCAGCCAGACATTCTGGCCCTTGGCGACCAGCGCGAAGCGGTCATTGCCGATGATCGCCTGATGCTCGACATCTTCCTTGAGGTCGAAATTCATGACGAGGCTGATCTCGTTGCGCACGCCCTCGCCCGGCCGGCTGGAGATGAACAGCAGGCCCTCGACATCCTTGAGATTGGCCGGAACGCGGGTTTCGGCCTTGGACAGGGCGTAGCAGATCTTGGAGCGGCCCTGCTGCGAGGAGAAGGCCTGCCATTTGCCGGCGGTTTCGAGCAGGAGCGCCTGGCCCTGCCCACCGGCAGCGGCGGGCTTCGCCGGCGCCGGCTTGGCAGCTGGAGCGCGCTGGGCCTGCGCCGGAACGGCCGCAAAGGTCAGAGCCGCCAGGCCGAGCAGGGCAGCGGCCTGGAGCGAATGACGGGCGGAAGAGAGAGCCGGAATGCGAATCATGGATCGCCAGTAACCAACAAAAACCTTAACGCCGAATGGAGAATGCGCGGGATCGGCGATCCGGAATATCGCAGCGCGACGGATAGAATGTCACGATCCTGGCGAAATTGCGAATGGCTGCTGCGGGCGCGCCGAGCCGATGACGCCTTCTCCTTCAATAGTTTAGAGAGAGTGCCAACCCGGTTCCGTTCGGCTTACGCCTGTGCCAGCCTTGTGCAGCTGCGAAGGAACCGAGCGAACGAGGGATGGAGGATCGATGAAGGCGCTGCTGTGCGAAGCCCTCGGGCCAGCGGAGAATCTGGTGATCCGCGACCTGGCCGAGCCCAAGCCCGGGCCGGGCGAGATCGCGATCCGGGTCAAAGCCGCGGCGCTCAACTTCTTCGACACCCTGGTGATCCAGGGCCGCTACCAGGTGAAGCCGCCGCTGCCCTTCTCGCCCTCGGCCGAATGCGCCGGCGTGGTCAGCGCCGTCGGCCAGGGGGTCACGCAATGGCGGGTCGGCGAGCGCGTCGCCGCCTGGCTCGGCCATGGCGCAGCCCGCGAGATCGTCATCGTTCCTACCGAGGCAGCGATCCGGATTCCCGACAGGCTCGACGATCATCAGGCCGCCGGCCTCTTCGTCACCTATGGCACGGCGTTGCACGGGCTGATCCAGCGCGGCGACATCCGGCCGGGTGAAACACTCGCTATCCTCGGCGCCGCCGGCGGTGCTGGTTTGGCCGCCGTCGAGATCGGCGCCCTGCTCGGCGCGCGCGTGATCGCCTGCGCTTCCTCGCCGGAGAAGCTCGCGCTCGCCCGCGAGCATGGCGCACAGGAGGGGCTGGATTATGCCGCCGCCGACCTTCGCGCCGGCCTGCGGCGTCTTTCTCCCAATGGCCTCGACGCGCTCTACGACACGGTCGGTGGCGAACTCGCCGAGCCGGCGCTGCGCGCGATGGGCTGGGGCGGGCGTTATCTCGTCGTCGGCTTCGCCGGCGGCGAGATCCCTAGGATCCCCCTCAACCTCCTGCTGCTGAAGGGCTGCGACCTGCGCGGCGTGTTCTGGGGCGATTTCGTCCGGCGCGATTCGGCCGGCCATCGCGCCAATATGGAGCGCCTGCTCGCCTGGGCCGCAGCCGGGAAGATCCGGGCCCATGTCCATGGCGCTTATCCCCTGGAGCGGGCGGCGGAAGCCCTCGCGCTGATCGCCGGGCGCAAGGTCCAGGGCAAGGTCGTGCTGGTGCCCTGACCGATCAGAGATCGGTCAGCATCTCCTTGGCCTTCTGGCGGTGCTGTGGCGTGATCGAGCCGGCGACGGCGGCGAGCGCAGCGGCGATCACCGCGGCATCGTCGGTGAAGCCGAGCAGCGGCATCACGTCCGGGATCGCGTCGAGCGGCAGCACGAAATAGCCGAGCGCCGCCAGCAGCGTCAGCTTGACACGCCGCGGCGTCGAGGGATCGCGCGTGCAAACCCAGGCCGCGAGCAGGTCCTCCGCAAAGGGGATGCGCTTCGCCACCCGCTTCAGCCGGGCGATGAACTCGGCCCCAAAGCGCGCCTCGTCACGCAGGCTCCTGCGGATCGACGCCATCTCATCGGGGGTGAAACGCTGTCCGAAACCGAAGCTGTCGCTCATTCCTCTCTCCCTTGGCGCGCCAGATCTCTAGCCCGCCATCGACGCAAAAATGTGGCCCCGCATGAAGGGCTGCACAAGGGATCGACTCAGAATCGCACGTCGAACCCTCTTGGATGCCGGGCATCGCGCCTCTAAACCCCATGCAGCACTATCAGAAGACGCGAGGGACGCCATGAAGCTCGACTCCTCCATCGCCGCCATCGTCACCGGCGGCGCCTCCGGCCTCGGCGAGGGCGCGGCACGCATGCTCGCCAGCCATGGCGCCAAGGTCGCTCTGTTCGACCTCAATGCCGAGCGCGGCGAACAAGTCGCCCAGGAGATCGGCGGGCTGTTCTGCGCCTGCGACGTCACCAGCGAGGCCTCGGTCGACGCGGCTCTGGAAAAGGCCCGCGCCGTCCATGGTGTCGCCCGCATCGTCGTCAACTGCGCCGGCATCGCGCCCGGCCGCCGCGTCGTCTCGAAGAAGCGCGACACCGGCGAGCTCGTCGCCCATGACCTCGCCACCTTCGAGAAGGCGGTCGCGATCAACCTGACCGGCACCTTCCGCCTGATCGCCAAATCGGCGGTGGCGCTCGCGGCGCTCGATCCGATCACCGAGGATGGCGGCCGCGGCGTCTTCGTCTGCACGGCGTCGGTCGCCGCCGAGGACGGCCAGATCGGCCAAGCCGCCTATGCCGCCTCCAAGGCCGGCGTCGTCGGCCTGACCTTGCCGATCGCGCGCGATCTCGCGGGGGTCGGCATCCGCATCGTCACGATCATGCCCGGCCTGTTCGAAACGCCGATGTTCGCCGGCCTGCCGGACGAAGCCCGCGCCTCGCTCGCCGTCTCGGTGCCGCATCCCTCGCGCCTCGGCCGGGCCTCGGAATATGCGGCGCTGGTCAAGAGCATCGTCGAGAACGACATGCTGAACGGCACCGCGATCCGCCTGGACGGCGCGATCCGGCTGGCGCCGAAATAGCCAGCTTCCTATCGCATCTCGTCCTGGCGAAGTCGATGAAGGCTCGCAGCTTCGGCAGGACCTGGTGGCGTGAGGGAAAATACAGGAAGAAGCCCGGTGTCTGCGGGCAGAACGGCTCGAGCACGCGCTCGAGCAAGCCGCGCCGGCAGAGCGGCTCGGCGACGGGATCGAGCATATAGGCGAGGCCAAGCCCCATCACCGCGGCCGAGATCATCACATTGGCTTCGTTGGCAATGATCGGCCCGTCGACGGCGAGCGCAAACTCACGCCCGCCCTCCTCGAACTCCCAGCGGTAGAGGCTGCGGTCGCTCTGGCGAAAATTGATGCAGGCGTGCCGCTTCAGCTCCTCCGGGCGCTGCGGCCGGCCATACCTCTCGAAATAGTCGGGTGAGCCGACCACCGCGAGCTTGAACGGCGTGCTCAGCGGCACCGCAACCATATCGGCCTCGACCAATTCGCCAATGCGGATGCCCGCGTCAAAGCCCTCGGCGACGATGTTGGCGAGCCGGTCGTCGACATGGATCTCGACCTGAACCTCCGGATAGCGCGTGCAGAACTCGGCCAGGATCGGCTCGATCAGGCTCGGCAGCGCCACGCGCGGGATGTTGAGCCGGAGCAGGCCGCTCGGTCGGTCACCCAGGCTCGCCGCCTCCCGGAACGCGCCGAGGATATCGTCGACTGCCGGCCGCGCCCGCTCCAGGAAGCGTCGACCCGCCTCGGTGGGAGCAACGTCACGGGTGGTGCGCGCCAGCAACGCGACGCCGGCCCGCTGTTCGAGTGCCCGCACACTCTGGCTGACGGCCGAGGGCGTGACGCCGAGCGCTGCCGCCGCCGCGGTGAAGGAGCGCTTCTCCGCCACGGTCAGAAGGGCCACGAGCCCGTCGAGATCGCCGCGTTGCATTGTGTAGCAATACTGAAAGATTCGTTCAGAATACAGCGGATTATCGTAAGGATCGCCCTTGGTTAGGGTTCCCGCACCGGCTCAACAGCCTCAGCAGGGAGACCGCCATGACCAATGCAAGCAACGATCGCCGCACCTTCATCCGCACCGCCATGGCCGCCAGCCTCGGCATCGGCCTGATCGCCACCGCCCGTGCCCAGCCGGCTCCGTCCGGCGCCTTTGCCGGCAAGGTGGTGCTGATCACCGGCGCCACCTCCGGCATCGGCCGTGTCACCGCCGAGCTCTTTGCCGCGCAAGGTGCCAGGGTCGCCTTCTGCGGCCGGCGCGAAGCGCTTGGCCGAGAGGTGGAGGCCGGCATTCGCGCCAAAGGCGGCGACGCCTTCTATCTCCGGGCCGATGTCCGCGATGAGGCGCAGGTGAAAGCCTTTGTCGATGCGGTGATCGCCCGCTATGGCCGGCTCGACATCGCCTTCAACAATGCCGGCGCCGACAAGCCACCTGCGCCGATCGCCGAGACCGCGACGGATGGCTTCGACGATCTGATCGCCACCAATCTGCGCGGCGTCTTCCTCGCCATGAAGCACGCGCTGCCGCATCTGGTCGCAAGCAAGGGCGCGATCGTCAACATGGCCTCGATCGGCGGCCGCCACGCCTTCCCGAACATCGTCGGCTACGGCGCTTCCAAAGCGGCGGTGATCCACATGACCAAAGCGGCAGCGCAGGAATACGGGCTCGACGTCCGCATTAACGCGATCGCGCCCGGTCCGATCGAGACCGCGATGCTGGAGCGTGTGCGGCGCGACTGGAAGGTAACGAACGAGCAGCTCGCAACCGCCTATCCGGCGAAGCGCATCGGCCGGCCGGAGGAGGTCGCCGAGCTCGTGCTCTGGCTGGCAAGCCCGGCGGCGTCCTATGTCAACGGCCAGACCATCGGCGTCGATGGCGGCGGGCTGGCCTGAGACGGCTACTCCGTCACTTCCGGCCGCTTGATCTCGTGCTTGAGGATCAGTGGCGTCTGGGCGAGCGCGAAGATCATGGTCAGCGGCATCACGCCCCAGACCTTGAAGGCGACCCAGAAATCCTGCGTCTGGGTGCGCCAGACCACCTCGTTCAGGGCCGCGAGCACGAAGAAGAACAGGCCCCAGCGCAGCGTCAGCCGGCGCCAGCCCTCCTCGTCGAGCTGCAGCACGCTGTCGAGCACCAGCGCCAGCAGCGAGCGGCCGAAATAGAGCCCGCCGAGCAGGATGCAGCCGAACAGCGTGTTCACGATCGTCGGCTTGACCTTGATGAAGAAGGCATCGTCGAGCGCCAGCGTCAGCCCGCCGAAGACCGTCACCACCACGGCGTTGACGATCGCCATACGCGGCAGATGGTTCATCACGAGCTTCGACAGCACCAGCGCGATCAGCGAGGCCGTGATGAAGACGCCGGTGGCGACGAAGATGCGCCGGTCCTCGGCGACGCCGAACCAGCGATCGCCATAGGAATTGACGAAGAAGAAGATCGCCAGCGGCCCGAACTCGAGCGCGAGCTTGACCAGCGGATTGATCGGCTTGGTCTCGGTCGGATTGCCCGCCGCGCCGTTCATGCCGCTTCTCCCAGTCCTGCAACGGCGCGGGCGAAATCCCGTGCCGAGAACGGTTCGAGATCGTCGACGCTCTCACCGACGCCTATGAAATGTACGGGCAGGCCAAACTGGGCAGCCAGGGCCACGAGAATGCCACCGCGCGCCGTGCCGTCGAGCTTGGTCATTACCAGGCCGGTGACGCCGGCCGTCTCGCGGAAGGCTTCGACCTGGCTGACCGCATTCTGGCCGACGGTGGCGTCGAGCACGAGCAGCGCCGCATGCGGCGTCTGCGGATCCAGCTTGCGGATCACCCGCACCACCTTGGCCAGTTCGTCCATCAGCCCCGTCTTGTTCTGCAGCCGCCCGGCCGTGTCGATCAGCAGCACGTCAGTGCCCGCGGCTTTCGCCTTCTGCAGCGCCTCGAAGGCCAGCCCGGCCGCATCGGCCCCCTGCTGGCCGGCGACGACCTCAGCACCCGTCCGTTCACCCCAGACTTTGAGCTGCTCGATCGCCGCGGCACGGAAGGTATCGCCCGCTGCCAACATCACCGACTTGCCCTCGGCCCGGAACTTGGCCGCGAGCTTGCCGATCGTCGTCGTCTTGCCCGAGCCATTGACCCCGACCATCAGGACCACGAACGGTTTTTTCGTGGCGTCGATCGCAAGCGGCGTGGCGACCGGGGTCAGGATCGCCTCGACTTCGCGCGCCAGGATCGCCTTCACCTCTTCGGGCTCGATCTGCTTGTCATAGCGCCCGTCGCCGACCGCCTTGGCGATCCTGGCCGAGGTCGCAAGGCCGAGATCGGCCTGGATCAGGATGTCCTCCAGATCCTCCAGCGTCGCCGCGTCGAGCTTGCGCTTGGTGAAGAGGTCGCTGATGCCGGTGGTGAGCGCCGACGAGGTGCGCGAGAGCCCGTCGCGCAGCCGGCGCCACCAGCTGCGCCTGGGCTGCACCGGTTCCGTCACAGGCTCCGGCACCGTGATCGGCAGGGGGGCATCCTCACCCAGCAGGATCTCGGGCGCGAGCGGCGTCTCGGGCTCGACCTCGAGAGCGACCTCGGCAACGGGCTCGGCCAGCGGTTCCGGCGCGGGCGCAGGTGCGGGCTCCGGCGGCTGCGCCTGCTCCGGCTGATCCAGTCCGAAAAGCTTCGAGAAGAAGCCGCGTTTCTTCGGTTCGGTCTCGCTCATCGCGCGTCCTGCCGCTGCGAGCGGCGAGCTTCGGGTTGCATGGCGGTGAAGTCTTGGTTTAGCGCAATGCCATGACGAGCCCCGAGCGACCAGCCCTTTCGCAGGACGATCTGCCCTTCGCGCTGCTGCATCGCGACGCGATGATGCTCGTGATCGACAAGCCGGCGGGGCTTCCCGTCCATCGTGGCCCGGCGGCGAAAGGCCGCATCATCCCGGTGCTGACCGACCATCTCGATGCTCTGCGCTTCGGTCTGCCGCGGCGGCCGGAGGCCGCGCACCGGCTCGACAAGGACACCTCCGGCTGCCTCGTGCTGGGCCGCCATCCGCGTGCCATGGCGCAGCTCAACCAGCTCTTTCGCGATGGCCGCATCGACAAGACCTATTGGGCCGTGGTCGAGGGCGGGCCGGCCGATGACGAGGGGTTGATCGACTTAGCCCTGGCGAAGCGCTCACCCGAGCGCGGCTGGTGGATGAAACCGGACCCGGAAGGTCTGCCCTCGCAGACACGCTATCGTGTGCTCGGCCGCGGCCGGCGCGATGGCGCTGTCATCGCCTGGCTCGCGCTCGAACCACTCACCGGACGCACGCATCAATTGCGCGTGCATTGTGCCTCGAGCTTCGGGCCGATCCTGGGCGATGAAATCTACGGCTCGGCGCCACGTGATGCCAGCACCGGCCTTCATCTGCATGCGCAGGGGATTGCGATCCCGCTCAATCCGAAGCGCGAGCCGGTGAGAGTGAGCGCCCCGCCACCGCCCCATATGCAGGCAGCGCTCGCGGCCTGCGGTTGGACTGCCGATGATAAGCTTTCCTAAACCCTAACGCCGCCGCTACCTGCGACAAGACCTCGTCAACCATTCCCTAAGGCGCGCCTGCTATCCCCGGTTGCAGCGAGCGTGGGGCGTTTCATGCTGGACAGGGTGGCGAGAACGGCACAAGCGCGCGATGCGCTGCTGAGCTTTGCGCAGGCGCGCGCCGATATCGCCGCTGACCCCGCAGCCAACGCGGCGCTCGCCACACTGCTGGGCTGGGTCGAGGCCTATCTGATGCGCGAGCACCCCGATCTCGGCCGCACCGGCGCCGTCTGCCCCTTCACCCGCCAGGCCGCACGCATCGACACGGCAAGGCTCGCAATCTGCTCGGCGAACCCGGAGGAGGAGGAGCGCGCCTTCGCTCTGATCCGCGGCAGTTTCGGCGCGCTCGACGCCATTGTGTCCAAGCCCGGCATGGCGCATTTCCGCACCGTCATCGTCGGCTTCCCGAACTGCGCCGATGAGCGTGGCATCGCGATGCTGCAGCGGGTGCAGAAGCGGCACAAATTCTATTCGCTCGCGCGCAGCCGGATGGTCGGGCTGATGTACGAAGGTTCGGAGGCGCCGGGGTTGTGGAATCGCGACTTCCGGCCCTTGCGGGCGCCGCTGCCCGTCCTCGCCATCCGCCATATGGTCGAGCACGACGCCCCCTTTGCGGCGCGTCATCCACTTCTGCTCGTGCCCTATCTCGCGAAGTTCCGCCTGGCAGGCGGACGGCGCCTGATCGACCATCTTCGCGGCCAGGGTTGAGGATGCGCGCCAAGCCCGTGCAGGCGGTCGCCGAAGGATCGCCCTCGCCCGATGGCAGGGCAGCGACCGGCTTTGCCGTCGAGATTCTCACCGGCCGCGACGCCTTTCTGGCCCTCAAGCCGGAATGGGATGGGCTGTTTGCCCGCGCCGGCCTGCCGCACCAGCTCTTCCAGCGCCACGCCTTCCTGCGGCACTGGTGCGACCATTATCTCGTTGCCGATGATCGCCTTTGCCTCGTTGTCGGCCGCGAGGCCGGCCGCCTGGTCATGCTCTGGCCCCTGGAGCGCCGGCGCCGCCTCGGCCTCGAGCTGGCGCGTTTGATGGGTACGCCGGTCGCGCAGTTCGGTGACGTCCTGGTCGAGCCCGGTCCGCGGCGCGAATACTGGCTCGAGCGTGGCTGGGAGGCACTGCGCCGGCTCGGCATCGATCTTGTCGAATTGCGCCTTGTCAGGACAGACGGCGCGCTCGCGCATTGCAACAGGCTCGCTGTGTCCACTCCGGTGGTGAGTCAAGAAGCCCTGTTCGCTGATCTCGCCTTGCGGGTCGCGCCGGATGGACCGAGCCTGGCCTATCCTCCGCGTGACCGTTCCAGCTACCGTCGTCGTCTACGCCGCCTCGCCGAGCGTGGCGAGGTCGGCTTCATCAGCCACGTGCCGGGCGAGGAGGCGCGTGCGCTGGCCGACCAGGCCATTGCCATGAAACGCGACGCGCTCGTGCAGCATGGCATCATCGCGCCCGCCGTCGTGGATCCGCGCTTCGCTCGCTTCTTCGCCGCCCTCGCCGCCGACCCGAAGGACGAGACGGGCCTGCGCTTGTCCGTCATCGCCTGCGACGGCCGCCCGATCGGGATCGACCTGTCCTTCGACTGCAAGGGCCGCAGCTTCGGCCACGTCATCGCCAGCGATCCCGCTTTCGAACGAGAGGGCCTGGGTCGCGTGCTGGTCCACCATGCCTTCGCCGGAGCCAGGGCGCGCGGCAATTCGATCTTCGATCTTCTGGCGCCGGCCGACCCGTACAAGCGCGAGCACGCCGACGGGGCCGTGCCGGTGTGCGATTTCACCGTGCCGCTGAGCTGGCGCGGACAGCTTGCCTGCGACTTTGCGCTGCCGCATCTGCGACCGACGCTAAAGGCCATCGCCAAGCGCCTGCCGGCCAGCTGGGTCCGGCGGCTCGCAGCGCCAGGCTAGCTCGCCATCGCGTCCATGGCACGCGCCAGCCTGACGTCGAGCTCGGTCAGGCCGCCTGCGTCATGCGTCGACAGCGTCACCTCGACCGTCTTGTAGACATTCGACCATTCCGGGTGATGATCGAGCTTCTCGGCCAGGAGCGCCACCCGGCTCATCCAGCCAAAGGCCTCGTTGAAATCGCGGAAGACGAAGCGCTTGCTCATAGCCTCGCGCCCCTCGACCAGTGTCCAGCCCGTCAGAACCGACAGCGCTTCCTTGCGGGCCTCCGGGCTCAGGCGCTTCGGACGCTCATGTCCCATGTCGTCGCTTCCTTCACCTGCGCTGCGAAATCGCGCCGCTGGGCCGATTCGGGTAGGACAACCCGAGCGGATAGGCTGCCTCCAGTACATAGGGGCCGCCGCCGATCGAATCACGGGAGGACATCAGCGCGAAGCGCCGCGCCGTGAAGCTGATTGGCCGCACGATCGGATGCAAGGCGAGATAATGCGCGACATCGGCCGGCGAGGCATCGCGCAATCGCGCCAGCGTCACATGCGGCGTGAACTTGCGTGATTCAGCCGGCAGCCCGAGCCGCCGCATCAAGCGTTCCAGCTCGGCCTGCAGCTCGTTGAGCTTCTGCGAGGGCTGGACGCGCGCAAAAACCGCGCGCGGCCGATCGCCACCGAAGCTGCCGAGCTGGTCGAGCGTGATCGTCAGCGGCTCGCCGCCGACATCGTGCAGGAAGCTGTCGACATCATGGGCCGTGCGCCGGTCGACATCGCCGAGGAAACGCAAGGTGACGTGGTAGTCGGCGGGTTCGATCCAGCGGGCGCCGATCAACCCGCCGCGATGCAGCGTCAGGCTCGAGGCGACCTCAGCGGGAATTTCCAGGGCAGTGAATAGCCGGGGCATGGCGAATCAGTGCCAAGTATTTGTGACTCTGGCGAGACGGCAGCCTCGCACCGTCCGCCGCTGTTCACAAGCCGGCTCTGCTTCCTGCTCATGGGCAGGGGTTGCCGACTCGCTGATGGATGGCGTCGATCTTCGCCCCGAGCTCGGGCGAGATCGCGACCGAAGCCGAGCCGATCGCCGTCCGGAGCTGGTCCATGCTGGTCGCCCCGATGATGTTCGAGGTGAGGAAGCAGCGCGAAGTCACGAAAGCCAGCGCCATCTGCACGGGATCGAGACCAGCCTCTTGGGCGAGCGCGATATAGGCCTTGATCGCCAGTTCCGAGCCTGGCGTCTGGTAGCGCTGGGCCCGATCGAACAGCGTGGTGCGCGCTCCCGCCGGCCGCGCGCCGTCGAGATATTTGCCGGAGAGATAGCCCTGGGCCAGCGGCGAGTAGGCGAGCAACCCGACCTGCTCACGCATGGCGATCTCCGCCAGCGCCGTCTCGAAGGTCCGGTTCAGCAGGTTGTAGGCGTTCTGGATCGACTGCACGCGCGGCCGATCAGTCCCCTTGGTCTCGGCGAGGAAATTCATCGTGCCCCAGGCGCTCTCATTGGAGAGGCCGAGATGGCGGATCTTGCCGGCCTTGACGATCGCCGCGAAGGCGTCGAGCTGCTCGGCGAACGGCGTCTCGTCCTGCGCCTGCTCGAACGCTGCCTGGTGGAAGCGCGACGGGTTCGAGCCCCACTGCATCGGCCGGTCGGGGAAATGGATCTGGTAGAGATCGATATAATCGGTCTGCAGCCGCTTCAGGCTCTTGTCGACGGCCTCCTCGATCTGCCTGCGATTGACGCGGGTCGGGCCCTTGTCGTCGCGGAACCAGTCATTGGCCGAGCGGCCGACGACCTTGGAGGCGAGGATCACCTTGTCGCGATTGCCGCGGGCCTTGAACCAGGTCCCGATGATCCGCTCAGTCGACCCTTGCGTCTCGGCCTTGGGCGGAATCGAATAGAGCTCGGCCGTGTCGAAGAAGGTCACGCCCTGGTCGAGCGCATAGTCCATCTGCTCATGGCCCTCGGCTTCCGTGTTCTGCTGGCCGAAGGTCATCGTACCCAGGCAGATCGCCGAGACCTTGAGGTCGGTGCGGCCGAGACGGCGGTAGTCCATGGCGAAAGGCTCCGATGGCGGACGCACCGAAACGCGCCGCGCATGACTGAGGTGATGGCAGGATGCGCCCCGCTCAGGAGCGCGGGCGCAGGGAGGAAAGGAATCGCTCCACCGTCGGCAGGATGCGCTGCGCGATAACGCGCACGCCCTCAGCCTTCGGATGCAGCATGTCGGGCTGGTTCAATACCCGGTCCCCGGCGATCCCGTCCAGAAAGAAGGGATAGAGGATGAGCCCATGTTTCTCGGCAAGCTTCGGATAGATCGCGTCGAAACGTGCGACATAGTCCGGGCCGTTGCTGCGCGGCGCATACATGCCGGCGAGCAGGACCGGGATGCCGCGCGCCTTCAGCCCGGTCACGATCGCGTCAAGCGACTTCTCGGTCAGCGCCGGATCGACGCCGCGCAGGGCGTCATTGGCGCCGAGCTCGACGATGACGCCGTCGGTCCCATCCGGCACCGACCAGTCGAGCCGCTCCAGCCCGCCCTGCGAGGTATCGCCGGAGACGCCGGCATTGGCGATCTCGACCGAAATCCCCTTGTCGCGCAGCATCTTCTCCAGCACCGTCGGAAATGCCGCATTTCCCGGCAGGTTGTAGCCAGCGGTCAGGCTGTCGCCGAGCGCGACCAGCTTGAGCGGTTTGGTCTGGGCGATGGCGGAGCTGTTCATAGAAAAGGAACCCAGGCTGGCGAAGACGAGCAGCATCGCCGCCCAAATGCGCGGCGACAGCTGGATTCGCGGCAGTAAGCGCCCATATCGGTTGGCGGCGCGACGCATGGCGGTTCTGGTCCCTTCGGCTTGGAATGGCAGTCGAAGCGACGGCATCGGATGGGATGAAAGCGGAAACATGGCGGTGAGCGAAGGAACCCCGGCGGTTATCGAACTCGACAATGTCGAGCTCAGTCTGGGGCGTGGCGCCGCCCGCGTCCATATCCTCAAGGGCGTCTCGCTGACCATCCCGCAAGGCCAGGCCACCGGCCTCGTCGGCCCGTCCGGCTCCGGCAAGTCGACCCTGCTGATGACCATGGCCGGACTGGAGCGACCCGATTCCGGTCTGGTGAAGGTCGCCGGCCAGGATCTCGGCGTGCTCGGCGAGGATGCGCTCGCCCTCTTCCGCGGCCGGCATATCGGCATCGTCTTCCAGTCTTTCCACCTCGTGCCGACCATGACGGCGCGCGAGAACGTCGCGCTGCCGCTGGAGCTCGCCGGCGTCGACGATGCCTTCGAGCGCGCCGCGGCCGAATTGCGCAATGTCGGGCTCGGCGAACGCATGGACCACTACCCGGCCCAGCTCTCCGGCGGCGAGCAGCAGCGCGTCGCCATCGCCCGTGCGGTCGCGCCCGATCCAGCGATTCTCGTCGCCGACGAGCCGACCGGTAATCTCGACGAGAGCACCGGCCGCTCGATCGTCGACCTGATCTTCGCGCTCCGGCGCGAGCGCGGTGCCACTCTCGTCCTCGTCACTCACGATCTCTCGCTCGCCGCGAGCTGCGATCGCACCGTGCGGCTGCGCGCCGGCCGCATCGAGACCGAGGCTGGGACCGAGGCGCTGGCGATCTGAGATGCACGCGCCCGTCAAACCATCCGCTTCCCCCTCCGCTCCGACACGCCGCCCCGTCGGCCTGAAGCTGGCCTTGCGTCTCGCCTGGCGCGATCTGCGCGGTGGCCTGCGTGGCTTCGGTGTCTTCATCGCTTGCCTGGCACTTGGCGTCATGGCGATCGCCGCGGTCTCCTCTTCGTCGCGTGGCCTGAGCGAAGGCCTCGGCCGCGAGGGGCGGCGGATTCTCGGCGGCGACGCCGCCTTCAGCCTGATCCATCGCGAGCCGACCGCGGAGGAACGCGCCTTCCTCGCCCGACATGGCAGCGTCTCGACCATCGCGACCCTGCGCAGCATGGCCAATGCCGGCGAGAAGGGCGCCGCCCTCGTCGAGGTCAAGGCGGTCGACGGCTCCTATCCCAGCATCGGCGAATTGCGCACCGATCCGGCCCAGCCGGCCGCCGATCTCCTCGCGCTGCGCGACGGCGCCTATGGCGGCATCGCCGATCCCGTCCTGTTCGGCCGGCTCGACCTCAAGCCCGGCGACACCGTGCTGATCGGCTCGGCCCGGGTGCAACTCCGCGCCAGTCTCGCCTCAGAGCCCGACAAGATTGCTGCCGGGGTCGGCTTCGGCCCGCGCCTGATCCTCTCGCAGGAGGCATTACGGGCTTCCGGCCTGCTCCAGCCCGGCAGCCTGGTGCGCTGGACCGCCCGCGTCATCCTGCCGGACGGCGCCAGCACCGACGCCGCGCTCGACGCACTCCTGGCCAGCGCCGCCCGCGAACAGCCCAATGCCGGCTGGGAGATCCGCTCGCGCGCCAATGCCGCGCCCAACTTCCAGCGCAATATCGAGCGCTTCACCCAATTCCTCACCCTGGTCGGCCTGACCGCTTTGCTGGTCGGCGGCGTCGGCGTCGCCAATGCGGTGCGTCGCTTCGTCGAGGCCAAGCGGCTCGACTTCGCCACGCTGAAGGCAATCGGCGCCACCGGCGGCCGCGTCGTCGCCATCCACCTGACCGAGGTCATGCTCGTCGCCGCCTTCGGCATCGCAATCGGGCTGGCGCTCGGCGCCGCCGCGCCCTTCGCGCTGGGCTATGCGCTCGCCGACATCGTGCCGCTGCCTTTCGAGCCGACGCTCGCCCCTGCCGAGCTCGCCACGGCCGCACTCTACGGCCTGCTGACCGCGCTGGTCTTCGCCATCATCCCGCTTGGCCGCGCCCATGACGTGCCGGTCTCGGCCCTGTTCCGCGATCAGATCGAGCCCGATCGGCGCCAGCCACGCTGGACCTACCGGGCGATTTTCCTCGCCGCGCTCGCCGGCCTCGTCGGCGTCGCGCTCGTCTTCGCCTATGACCGGCGCATCGCGCTGATCTATATCGGCGCCGCCGGCGCTGTCTTCCTGCTGCTGCGCCTGATCGCCTGGGGTCTGATGGCGCTGGCCCGTCGCGCCGGGCGCCCACGCCAGCCGGCGCTGCGCCTGGCGCTCGCCAATATCTATCGACCCGGCGCGTTAACGCCTTCGCTGGTGCTGTCGCTCGGCCTTGGCGTCGCACTGCTCTCGACGCTCGCCTTCATCGACGTCAGCCTGCGGCGGCAATTGACCCAGTCGCTGCCGCAGAAGGCTCCGAGCTTCTTCTTCCTCGACATTCCCAATGCCCAGGCAGCGGAGTTCGACCGCTTCCTCGCCGAGCAGCGCCCTGGCGCGCATGTCGAGCGCGTGCCGATGATGCGCGGGCGCATCGTCAGCGTGAACGACGTCCCCGCCGAGCAGATCAAGGCGAGCGAGCAGATGGCCTGGGTACTGGAGGGTGATCGCGGCATCACCTATTCCGCCGCCATGCCCGAGGCCTCCAGGCTCGCCTCGGGCGAGTGGTGGCCGGAGAACTATCGCGGCGAACCGCTGGTCTCCTTCGACGCCCGCGCCATCGAGGGTCTCGGCCTCAAGCTCGGCGACAGGCTCACCGTCAACGTGCTCGGCCGCAACATCACCGCGCGCATCGCCAATTTCCGCGACATCGAATGGCGTTCGCTCGGGATCAACTTCGTCATGGTGTTCTCGCCGAACACCTTCGCCGGTGCGCCGCACACCAACCTTGCCACCGTGACCGACAACGGCGCGACGCCCGCGACCGGCGATCCTGCCCTGATGCGCCAGCTCGCCATCGCCTTTCCGGCAGTGACAGCGGTCCGGGTCAAGGACGCGCTGGAGGCGGTCAACACCATCGTCGGCCAGCTCGCCGGCGCGATTCGCGGCGCTTCCGGCCTCGCCATCAGCGCCAGCCTGCTGGTCCTGGCAGGCGCTCTGGCGGCCGGGCAGCGGGCGCGGCTCTATGACGCGATGATCCTGAAGACGCTCGGCGCCACCCGTCGCTTCATACTTTCGTCGTACGTCCTCGAATACGCAGGCATCGGCGTCGTTTCAGCCCTGTTCGGGCTGCTGGCAGGTGCCGTGGCGGGCTGGGGTGTCGTCACGCAAGTGATGAAGATAGATTTCGTTCCCGATCCGACAGGCGCTGTCATCGCAGCGACTGCAGCTGTCGTGGTCACGGTCGTGTTCGGATTGATCGGAACCCTGCAGATACTATCGAAAGCGCCTGCTTCTCATCTGAGGAATTTATGAGTTCTGACTCATCGCAGCGCGGCATAAACATGGACAGACGGTAATGTTGCATCGACTGGCCGGCGAATTTCTATGCCGGCAGCGACGCTAACCATGCTTGCCTCTTGTAAGGCCGCGTGATCCCCCTCATATTTCGCACTGTCGCCACGATGGTGCGCGACGGTGGGCCTCGCAAGGGCGATGTCCGCCCGGCACAGTTTCAAGGGGAACTCTCTCCATGAGCGATTTCGACCGCAACGCTCAGGTCTGGGGCGCCGGCCGCGCCCAGCAGACCAGCGCCGTCGAGGTGGACCAGGGCCTGCGCTCGTTCATGCTCGGCGTCTACAACAACATGAGCATCGGCCTGGCCATCACCGGCCTGATGGCGATCGGCATCTCGATGCTGGCGATCGCCGGCTACTCGCCTTCGGGCAAGGTCACCGCGCTGACGCCGCTCGGCCAGGCGCTCTACCTTTCCCCGCTGAAGTGGGTGGTGATGCTGGCTCCGCTGGCCTTCATCTTCTTCTTCTCGTTCAAAGCCGAGAGCATGAGCTCCTCGACCGCGCGCGCCATGTTCTTCGCCTTCGCGGCGGTGATGGGCATCTCACTGTCGTCGATCTTCGTGGTCTTCACCGGTGAATCGATCGCCAAGGTGTTCTTCATCACCGCGGCCTCCTTCGCTGGCCTCAGCCTGTTCGGCTACACCACGAAGAAGTCGCTGTCGGGCATCGGCTCGTTCCTGATCATGGGCCTGATCGGCCTGGTGATCGCTTCGGTCGTGAACATCTTCCTGGCCTCGAGCGCTCTGTCCTTCGCCATCTCGGTGATCGGCGTGCTGGTCTTCGCCGGCCTGACCGCCTGGGATACGCAGCGCCTGAAGGAAATGTACCTGTACTCGGACATGGACTCCGAGTCGGCCGCGAAACTCTCGGTGAACGGCGCCCTGTCGCTCTACCTGAACTTCGTCAACATGTTCCAGATGCTGCTCTCGCTCTTCGGCTCCAAGCAGGAGTGATTCGGGCGACAGCCTGAGAAACACGAAGCCCCGGCCTCACGGCCGGGGCTTTTCGTTTGGGCAGCGCCCGTCGAGCGACGTCAGTTCACCACGCTCAGCCGCTTGTCGAGCACCTTGAGCACCCGCCCGAGCTCGGCACCGCGCTTCAGGATCAGCCCGGTCGCGGTCACCACCGAATAAGCGCCCTGGCGCCGCGCCAGCGACGGGTCCTTGACGATCCGGTAGAGCGGCACCTCGGCCGTGCGCCGAAACACCGAGAACTGCGCCTTGTCGCGTAGGAAATCGATGGCGTAATCGCGCCACTCGCCGGCCGCGACCATGCGGCCATAGAGATTGAACAGCTCGTTCAGCTCGCGCCGGTCGAAGGTCACCGAGGAGGGCGCGGCAGCCGGAAAGGCGACGACCGCGCCCGCTCGCTGACCTGGCGGAGTTTCGCTTTCGCTCATCGCGCCTCCTGTTCGTTTACCGGCGATTATCCGGCAAGGGATGATGCGCCCGCCCCCCGGCGCTGGCAAGGGCGCAGCAAGACAGATTGATGACGATCCCGCCGCCATCGCCAACCTCGGCACGATTGCCATGATTTTGCCGCGCTTGCGCCAAGCGAGCGCCCCGTTGCGGCGTTCAACTCCGATTCGTTGCCTCGGCGGCCCGGCTTGCCCGGTTCCGGACACGTCAGCCCCCCAGCCCCTCCGGCGCTGCGGCGGGCCGGGCCAACGAGTCGAGGCCAACTCACGGCTGGCGGTTTCCGCCGGCCGTTTTCTTTGTCCGGATCTCTATCGCGAAGCGCCGTGATACTCGGCATTGGGCCGCATATCGACGGCCGAAGCGATCCGGTTCGACATGTTGTAGAAGGCCGCCACGGCCCCGATGTCCCAGATGTCGCGCTCGCCGAATCCGACCTTGCGCAGGCCTTCCCGGTCCTCCTCCTCGATCTTGTGCGGCTCTTCCGTCAGCTTCACCGAGAAATCGAGCATGGCGCGGTGGCGCGGCGAGAGCTGCGCGGCGCGATAGTTCATCACCATCATCTCGCCGAGCACGGCATCGCCGGAGAGCTGGCGCACCGCCTGGCCATGCGCCGTCAGGCAGTAATAGCAGCGGTTCACGCTGGAGACCGCGACCGCGATCATCTCGCGCTCCAGCTTCGAGAGGCCGGACGGCGCCAGCATCAGATCGTTGTAGAAGGCGGCGAAGGCCTGGAGCTTGGCATCGTCATGCGCATAGGCGGTGAGCACGTTCGGGACATAGCCGAGCTTCTCCTCGCATTTGGCGAAATAGGCCTGCATCTCCTGCGAAAGTTCAGCCTGCGGCAGCGCGAGTGCCATCACGGCCGGCGGCGCGTCCTGCTTCGCAGGCTGCTCACCCACCATCGCTTTGTCATGCTTCTTCGTCATCTCTGCACTCCTCGCGCTGATATCCGCGCGGATCGGACACGACTTGCCGTCTCCGCGCCATATTGGTGCAATCTGGCTGCCGGCATCCGACGAAAGTTGCAGCGGCCGGTGAGCTATGTCATCGCTCGGCAAAATAGCAGGGGGAAGAAGACTATGGCCAAGCGCGAAGCGAATGCCACGGCTGCAGCAGTCACCGCGATCGAGGCCGCTGCCCACGAGCTCGGTTCGGCGATGCCCGCGGAATTCCCCAAGCTGCTCTATGGCCGCACCGTCGCCGAGGACCTCGTCGCCCTGCCGCCGGAGCTACTCGCCCGCGCCGCTGACGCCGCCTACGCCCATCTCAGCGGGTCGCGCAAACCCGGTGAGCCCAATCTGCGCTTCCGCGACGAAGCGGTGAAGGAGGATGGGCGCGAACGCCAGATCACGATCCTCGAGGTCGTCAACGACAACAAGCCGTTCCTGCTCGATTCGACCCTCGCCGAGCTGACCGAGCAAGGCTACGAGCCGCGCCTGGTCGCCCACCCCATCCTCGCCGTGGTGCGCAAGGACGATGGCACCTTCCAGTCGCTCGCCGGCGAGGCGTCCGGACGCGCCGTCGAAGGCACGCGCCGCGAAAGCCTGATCCACATCCATCTCGACCGGATCGACACGGCCGAAGCGCGCGACCGCCTCGCGGCTGGCCTCGCCCGCGTCTATGTCGATGTCGGCCTCGCCGTCGACGACTGGGCCGCAATGCGCGGGCGCATCACCGAGGTGATCCAGTCCTACCGTGCCAACCCGCCGCCGCTGCCGGAGGACGAGGTCGCCGAGGCGCTCAATTTCCTCGAATGGATCGCCAGCGACAATTTCACCTTGCTCGGCGTACGCGCCTATCGCTTCGCCGGCGGCGACACCGCCGCCGACCCGGTCGATTCCTCCGGCCTCGGCATCCTGCGCGACCCGGATGTCCGGGTGCTGCGCAAGAACCGCGAGCTCGTGGTGATGACGCCCGAGATTCGCGCTTTCCTGGCCAAGCCGCAGGCGCTGATCATCACCAAGGCCAACGTCAAGAGCCGCGTCCACCGCCGCGTCCATCTCGACTATGTCGGCGTGAAGCTCTTCACCGCCGACGGCCGGCTCGACGGTGAACTGCGCATCGTCGGCCTGCTCACCTCGAACGCCTATACCGGCAGCGCCCGCGCCATTCCCTATCTGCGCCTCAAGGTCGCGCGCGTGCTCAAGAGCACCGGCTTCGACCCGTCGAGCTATTCCGGCCGCGCCCTCTACAACGTGCTCGACGCCTTCCCGCGCGACGAGCTCTTCCAGATCGACGTCGAGACGCTGGAGCGCTTCGCCCTCGACATCATGCAGTTGACCGAGCGGCCGCGCATCCGCGCGCTCGCCCGCGCCGACGAGTTCGACCGCTTCGTGTCGGCGCTCGTCTTCATCCCGAAGGACCGCTACGACACCACGGTGCGCCGCCGCGTCGGGGAGTTCCTGGCCCGTGTCTACCAGGGCCGCCTCTCGGCCGCCTATCCGGCCTATCCGGAAGGCCCGCTCTCCCGCACGCACTACATCATCGGCCGCGACGAGGGCCGCACGCCCAAGGTCGACCGCAACACGCTGGAAGCCGGCATCGCCGCGATCGTCCGCACCTGGAGCGACGGGCTGAAGGACGCGCTCGATGCGCAGAAGGCCGGCCCCGCCGCACGCTCCCTCGCCGAGCGCTATGCCGAAGCCTTCGGCGCCGCCTATCGCGAGCGCTATTCCGCAGAGGACGCGCTGATCGACGTCGACATGCTGCAGAAGCTGTCTGACGAGCGCCCGCGCGCGGTCAACCTTTACCGCCGCGAGGGCGACGGGCCGACCCGGGCCAACCTCAAGCTGTTCTCGCGCGGCGCCGCGATCTCGCTCTCCGAGCGCGTGCCGATGCTGGAGAACATGGGCTTCCGCGTCGTCAACGAGCGCACCTTCAACATCACGCCGCAACAGAACGGCGGCGGCAGCGCCGACACCCGCGTCTGGCTGCACGACATGACGCTGGAGCGCGCCAGCGGCGGCGAGATCGACATCGAGAACCTCGATCCGACGATCGAGGCGGCGCTGATGGCGCAGTTCCGCGGCCTCACCGAATCCGACCGCTTCGACCAACTCGTGCTCGCCGCCGGCCTCGCCTGGCGTGAGGCTGCGCTGCTGCGGGCGCTCGGACGCTATCTGCGCCAGGTCGGCGCCCCCTATGCGCAGGACTACATCGCCGACGCACTGACCCGCCATTCCGGCATCGCCACCGGGCTGGTGAAGCTCTTCATCGCCAAATTCGATCCCCGCCTCTCCGAGAAGAAGCGGGCTGAGCAGGTGAAGGCGGAGCGCGAGCGCATCGAAGCCGCGCTCGCCGACGTCACCAGCCTCGACGAGGACCGCATCCTGCGCCGCTTCGTCAATCTGATCGACGCAGCGCTGCGCACCAACTTCTTCCAGATCGGCCCGGACGGACATCCGCGCAGCACGATCTCGTTCAAGTTTGCCTCCGGCCAGGTCGACGGCATGCCGTTGCCGCGCCCGCTCTACGAGATCTTCGTCTATTCGCCGCGGGTCGAGGGCGTCCATATGCGCTTCGGCAAGGTCGCACGCGGTGGCCTGCGCTGGTCCGACCGGCCGCAGGACTTCCGCACCGAGGTGCTCGGCCTGGTCAAGGCCCAGCAGGTCAAGAACGCGGTCATTGTCCCGGTCGGCGCCAAGGGCGGCTTCGTGCCCAAGCAATTGCCGCCGGCGAGCGACCGCCAAGCCTGGCTCGCCGAGGGCACCGAGAGCTACCGAATCTTCGTGCGCACCTTGCTCGAGCTCACCGACAATCTCGATGGCGAGAAAATCGTGCCGCCCGCGGACACCGTCCGTCATGACGGCGACGATCCCTATCTCGTCGTCGCCGCCGACAAGGGCACCGCGACCTTCTCCGACACTGCCAATGCGCTTTCGGCCGAGAAGCATCACTGGCTCGGCGACGCCTTCGCCTCCGGCGGCTCGCAGGGCTACGACCACAAGGGCATGGGTATCACCGCGCGCGGCGCCTGGGAGGCGGTGAAGCGCCATTTCCGCGAGATCGACGTCGACATCCAGACGACGCCCTTCACCGTCGCCGGCGTCGGCGACATGTCGGGCGACGTCTTCGGCAACGGCATGCTGCTCTCGCCGGCGATCAAGCTCATCGCCGCCTTCGACCATCGCGACATCTTCCTCGATCCCGATCCGGATGCGGCCAAGAGCCTGGCCGAGCGCCAGCGCATCTTCGCCCTGCCGCGCTCCTCCTGGGCCGACTACGACAAGTCGCTGATCTCCAAGGGTGGCGGCATCTTCTCGCGCCAGGCCAAGAGCATTCCGCTCTCGCCCGAGGCCCAGCAGGCCCTCGCTTTCGACAAGGCCCAGGTCACTCCGGCCGAGCTGATGACCGCAATCCTGAAGGCGCCGGTCGACCTGCTCTGGTTTGGCGGCATCGGCACCTATATCCGCGCCAGCGACGAGACCGACGCGCAGGTCGGCGACCGCGCCAATGACGCGATCCGCGTCACCGGCTCCGATCTGCGCGCCAAGGTGATCGGTGAGGGCGCCAATCTCGGCGCGACCCAGCGCGGCCGCATCGAGGCGGCCCGCAACGGCGTGCGGCTCAACACCGACGCGATCGACAACTCGGCCGGCGTCAACACCTCCGACGTCGAGGTCAACATCAAGATCGCGCTCGCGGACCCCGTCCGCGACGGGCGCCTGCCCGAGAAGAAGCGCAATGCCCTGTTGGCGCAGATGACCGACGAGGTCGGCCTGCTCGTCCTGCGCAACAACTACCTGCAGAGTCTGGCGCTCTCGCTGACCGAGGCGCAGGGCATCCAGGCAAGTCCGCATCTGCGCCGGCTGATGGTGCGGCTCGAGGAGGATGGCCGGCTCGACCGCGGCGTCGAGTACCTGCCCTCCGACGCGGTGCTGATCGAGCGCGAGAAGCGCGGCGAGGGCCTGACCCGGCCGGAACTCGCCGTGCTGCTGGCCTACGCCAAGCTCGCTTTGCATGACGCGCTGCTCGACTCGGCCATTCCCGACGACCCCTATCTGAAGAGCGAGCTCGTCCGCTATTTCCCGCAGCCGCTGCGCGAGGGCTATGGCAAGGAGATCGCCGGGCACAGGCTGCGCCGCGAGATCGTTGCGACCCAGCTCGCCAACGCCATCATCAACCGCGGCGGCCCGGCCATCGTCTCGATGCTGGTCGACCAGACCCGCGCCGAGGCCCCGGCGATCGCCGCGGCCTACGCCGTCGCCCGCGATTCCTTCGACCTGATCACGCTGAATGGCGCCATCGACGCGCTTGACGCCAAGCTGCCGGGCAAGACCCAGACCGGCCTCTATGCCGCCGCGCAGGAATTGGTCGTCGACCGGATGCGCTGGTTCCTGCGTCGTGGCGTCGCCAAGCCCGGCGCGATCGAGCAGACCGTGGCGCACTATGCCAAGGGCGTCGCGGCGCTGGAGGGCGCGCTCGCCGAATTGCTGCCAGAGGCGGCGGCCCAGGCACGCAATGCCCGCATCGCGGCGCTGATGGCCGAGGATGTGCCCGAGGCGCTGGCCGTGCGTGTCGCCAGTCTGCCCTGGCTCGCCGAGGCGACCGACATCGTCGACATCGCCAGCCGCACCAAGCGTGACATCGTCGAGGTGGCGCGGATTCATTTCAGTACCGATTCGACCTTCGGCTTCTCGACGCTGGCCGCAGCAGCGGCAGCCGTTCCGGCGACCGACGACTATGAGCGCCTTGCACGTCAGCGAGCGGTCGAGACCCTGACCGACGCCCATGCCGGGCTGACGCAGGAGATCGCCACCGGCAAATCCGGCCCCGACGCACTGAAGGATTGGCTCGCGGAACGCGGTGCCGATGCCGAACGCACCCGTGCCACCGTCTCGGCCATTGCCATGTCGGGCCTCTCGCTGCCAAAGCTGATGGTGGCGGCCGGCATGCTGGCCGACCTACCGCGTCGGTAAAGCCAGCCACCAGGACATCGGTCGCCGCGCTTCACGCGGTGCGCGGCGACCCCATGAGAGAGTGTGACGATGAATCCCGATGAAGACGGCACGGTCGCGACGCGAATCGACCCAAAGCTGCTGGAGATCCTGGTCTGCCCGGTCACGAAGGCGACGCTCGAATACGATGCCGCCCGTCAGGAGCTGATCAGCCGCGCCGCCAAACTCGCCTATCCGATCCGCGACGGAATCCCGATCATGCTGCCGGAAGAGGCGCGCCAGCTGGAGGGGTAGTGCCGGTAGTCGGCATTTTACTCGGGCTGACTCGGGTAAGATTCAGGCAGACTCCGGAAATTTCTGCCCAGTTCACCTGAAGCTGCCGGCCAGACTCGGTATGACCCGCTCACAGTCCGTTTGTGACCAAGTAGTACCTACAGCATCTCGCCCTTGAGCAGGCGCGGCGTCGGCCCCGCCAGCCCCGCCGCCTCGCGGATGAAGAAGCGCTTCAGCCCCGGCATACGCTCGACCAGGCCGAGGCCGAGATCACGCGCCAATCGTAACGGCGTCGAATCGTTCGAGAACAGCCGGTTGAGCCCGTCGGTGACGACGCCCATCGCGACCGTGTCGAAGCGCCGACCCTTCTCATAGGCTTCGAGCACCTCGGAGCCGCCGACATCGAGGCCGAGCCGGGCCGCGTCGACGATCGCCTCGGCCAGCGCCGCGACGTCCTTCAGCCCGAGATTGAGCCCCTGGCCGGCAATCGGGTGGATGACATGGGCGGCATCGCCGAGCAGCGCCAGCCGCTCGCCGACGAAGCGGCGCGCCACGCCGAAGGAGAGGGGATAGGCGCCCGGGCGGCTCTCCATGGCGATCTCGCCCAGTTCGAGGCCGAAGCGGCGCTCGACCTCAAGCAGGAGGTCACTCTCGTCGAGCGCCAGCAGGGCCGGGACGTTCTCGCTGCGCTCGGTCCAGACGATCGAGGAGCGATGGCCGAGCTTGCCGCCGTCAGCCAGAGGCAGGATCGCGAAGGGGCCGGATGGCAGGAAATGCTCGACCGCGCGCCCGTCATGCGGCCGCTCATGGCCGATGGTCGCAACGATGCCGGATTGCGGATAGGACCAGCCGACCCAGCCGATACCAGCCTGCTCGCGCAGTTTTGAGCGCGCGCCGTCAGCCGCGACCAGCAACGCCGCATCGAGGCTTTCGCCACCGGTGAGGGCGACTGCGACCACGCCGTCATCGTCCACCGTGCCGGAACGGACACCTTCAGCCCGGAGTTCGACGCCATTGGCACGCGCGACCTGGAGCAATGCCGCCATCAGCGCGCCATTCTCGACCATATGAGCAAAGGGTTGGCCTGGCTCGACCTCACCGTCGAAGCTCAGGAATACCGGGCGCACCAGGTCGGGCGTGCGGCTGTCGGTGATGATCATCTCGGTCATCGCCGTCGCAGCCGTCTCGGCCAGGCGCCAGATTCCGAGCGCCTCCAGCATGTTGCGCGCCGCCGCCGCGACCGCATAGGCGCGATCGTCGGCCCGCGCCGGACCGGCGAGCGCCGGGTCGGCGACGATGACACGAAAGCTCTCGCCCAGTGCCTGCTTCAGCGCGACCCCCAATGTCAGCCCGGCGACGCCGCCGCCGGCGATGACGATGCGCTGGCTCGCACCCTCAGAACTCTGCGCCATGACATTCCCTGTATCGCACCGCTTGACGCGGCCGGATCGCTCGTTGCTGATGCTCGCCGTCTTGCCCACAGCCGGCCCGGGCCGCAAGCCCGCGCCGAGCCGGTTTTTCAGCCGATGACCTCAGCCGCGAACACCCTGCTCCCGATCTTCGATCTCGAACCGCTCGGACACAACCGGTTCCAGGGTCGCAGCCCCGACAATGGCTGGACGCGCGTCTTCGGCGGCCAGGTGATCGGCCAGGCGCTCTATGCCGCCTGCAAGACGGTCGAGGAGCGCCAGCCGCATTCGCTCCACGCCTACTTCATGCTGCCGGGCGATCCGACGATCCCGATCGTCTACGAGGTCGAGCGGCTGCGCGACGGCGGCTCGTTCTCGACGCGGCGCGTGCTGGCGCTGCAGAAGGACGCGGCGATCTTCGCCATGTCTGTCTCCTTCCAGATCGCCGAACCCGGCTACGACCACCAGATGCCAATGCCTGCCGTGCCGATGCCGGAAGATTTGCCGGATCGCGACGGCATGGAGCGTGACGTGCTGCCTCATATGCCTGAGGCGGTGCGCGCCTATTACCGACGCGAGCGGCCGATCGAAATTCGTCCCGTCGAGATGAGCCGCTATGCGGCGGATGGGCCGCGGGAGCCGAAATTCAATGTCTGGGTCAGGGCGTCGCAGAGACTGCCCGATGAACCAGCGCTGCACCAGAGCGTGCTCGCCTATGCCTCGGACCTGATGCTGCTCGATTCCAGCCTGATCGCTCACGGCACCAGCGTCTTCGACCGGCGTGTCCAGAGCGCCAGCCTCGATCACGCAATGTGGTTCCACCGGCCTTTCCGGGCCGATGACTGGCTGCTCTATGCTCAGGACAGCCCCTCGGCCTCGGGTGCGCGCGGTTTCTCGCGCGGGCTGATCTTCGACCGGGAAGGGCATCTCGTCGCTTCCGTGGCGCAGGAAGGCCTGATCCGGCCGCGCCCCGATCGCGCCTGAGCCAACCACCGCCTGCTTTCACGGCATCTGCCTAATTATTGATCAATCCGGCATGCTGCGCGCCGCCTGATCGTGGCGGAATCGCGGCATTGCCCGCCAACGCGCCACATCCACCGGTTGGCACGGGCCTTGAAAGGTCTCCCCCGACGCGCCTGGCTCGAAAGGGCGCGAGAGGCGCAACGACGTCGTTTGGATCGCGGTCCGGCGGCGCACAAGCGGGGGTAACCCAGCCATGAAGATCGTGATGGCTATCATCAAGCCGTTCAAGCTGGAGGAGGTGCGCGACGGGCTCACCGCCATCGGCGTGCACGGCCTGACCGTGACCGAAGTCAAGGGCTATGGCCGCCAGAAGGGCCATACCGAGATCTACCGCGGCGCCGAATACGCCGTGAGCTTCCTGCCGAAGATCAAGATCGAGGTCGCCGTCACCGACGATCTCGTTCCCAAGGTGATCGAGGCCATCACCGCCGCCGCCCGCACCGGCCAGATCGGCGACGGCAAGATCTTCGTCTCGTCGATCGAGAAGGCCGTGCGCATTCGCACCGGCGAGACCGACGGCGACGCCCTCTGAGCCCCGACCTTCCAGGAGTTTCACGATGAACAACAAGACCCTTAACCGGGCCGGGCTGGTCGGGCTGGCGTTCGCCGCAATGGCCGGCGCCGCGCTGGCGCAAACCCCCGCAGCGCCGCCCGCCCCCGTGCCCAACAAGGGCGACACCGCCTTCATGATGAGCTCGACGATCCTCGTGCTCCTGATGACGGTCCCGGGCCTTGCGCTGTTCTATGGCGGCCTGGTCCGCTCCAAGAACATGCTCTCGGTGCTGACCCAGGTCTTCGCCATCGTCTGCATCGTCTCGCTGATGTGGATCATATTCGGCTACTCGCTCGCCTTCACCAATGGCGGCGGCCTCAACGACTTCGTCGGCGGCTTCTCCAAGGCCTTCCTGAAGGGCGTCGACGGCAATTCGACCGCCGCGACCTTCTCCAACGGCGTCGTCATCCCGGAGTATGTCTACATCGCCTTCCAGATGACCTTCGCCTGCATCACCCCGGCCCTCATCGTCGGCGCCTTCGCCGAGCGCATGAAGTTCTCGGCGCTGCTGCTCTTCATCGTGCTCTGGGTCACCTTCATCTATTTCCCGATGGCCCACATGGTCTGGTACTGGGGCGGGCCCGACGCGGTCGGCAACGCCGCCAAGGCGCTGGCTGATGCCGGCACCGATGGCAAGGCCGCGGCCCAGGCAGCACTCGATGCTGTGAACGCCGATGCCGGCATGCTGTTCAAGTGGGGCGCGCTCGACTTCGCCGGCGGCACCGTCGTGCACATCAATGCCGGCATTGCGGGCCTCGTCGGCTGCGTCCTGATCGGCAAGCGCATCGGCTTCGGCAAGGAGCTGATGGCCCCGCACTCGCTGACCATGACGCTGATCGGCGCCGCCCTGCTCTGGGTCGGTTGGTTCGGCTTCAACGCCGGCTCCAACCTCGAGGCCAACGGCACCGCCGCGCTCGCCATGATCAACACCTTCGTCGCCACGGCGGCGGCAGCGGTGGCCTGGCTGTTCGTCGAATGGGCCGTGAAGGGCAAGCCCTCCATGCTCGGCATGGTCTCGGGCGCGGTCGCCGGCCTCGTCGCCGTCACCCCGGCTGCGGGCTTTGCCGGCCCGATGGGCTCGATCCTCCTCGGCCTCGTCGCAGGCGCCGTCTGCTTCGTCTTCTGCTCGACGGTGAAGAACGCGCTCGGCTACGACGACTCGCTCGACGTCTTCGGCATCCACTGTGTCGGCGGCATCATCGGTGCGCTGGCGACCGGCATCCTGGTCAACCAGGCACTCGGCGGCGCCGGCATCCCCGATTACTCGACCAAGCCGGGCGAGCTGGTCGCCGCGACCTACGAGTTCGGCACGGCTTTCATGGCCCAGCTCAAGGCGGTGCTGTTCACGCTCGTCTTCAGCGGCGTCGGCTCGGCGATCCTCTACAAGATCGTCGATGTGATCGTCGGCCTGCGCGTCGCTTCCGACCAGGAGCGCGAGGGTCTCGACATCGCCGAGCACGGCGAGCGCGCCTATCACGACTGAGCCCTGAACAGCCCAGTCCAAAGCATCGCCCCGGCGGGACCCCGCCGGGGCTTTTTCATGGCCGCTGGAAGGCCCGTCGCCAGTCGCTCAATGGACGGTCCCCCGGCAGGCCCAGGCGATGTTCGCGAAAGATCTCGGGCCGTCGGGCCGCCCGGCCTGGTAGGCGTCGCGCACGGCGGCGTCGACGCGCGCCCGCTCCACGGTGTCGAGTGCCGCCACATATTTGCCGAGCGGCCCTTCACCGGCAGCGATCGGCGCCCAGAAGTCGTCGAAATCCCGATAGTCCATGCGGATCATCAGCTCGGTCTCGGTGACGTCCGCGAGACCCTGCTCGGCGAAAGCCCGTTTCATTTCACCCGGCTGCATCATCGGCTGGAAGCAATAGCGGGCGCGCATCTGACGGCCGCCTTCGTTCAGCCCCGCGACGGTATCGACCATCATGCGCATGCCCGGCATGCCGCCATAGTGGTCCCACACGGCGGCCGCGACCACGCCGCCTCGCCGCACGACACGAGCCATCTCGGCGATGGCCTTGCCGGCCTCAGGCACGAAATGCAGCACGAGCAGGGCCATTGCACGGTCGAACACGCGATCCTCGAATGGCAGGGCGCAGGCATCCGCCTGCCGGATGCTGATACGCGCATCGTTGTTGCGCCGGGTCGCCTCCGCGACGAAGACGGGCGAGTAGTCGATCGCGACGACCGCCGCGAGATCTGCCGAGGCAGCGAGCGTGAAAGTCAGGCTGCCGGTGCCGCAACCGACGTCGAGGACGCGCTCGCCATCGGCCAGCCCGGCGAAGTCGATGAACCCGGGCGCGAGCTTTTTGCTCCAGCGGCCCATCAGTTGCTCATAGCCGGCCGCATCGTGGATGGTGAAGCTTGAGGCCATCGAACCCTCCTCGCGGCGCGTCGGGAAGGCGGGCGCCGACACCACGACAATAGACCAGTCATGGTGCTGGAAAAATCGCTCTCGAAACGGTGCGGGCGTCTCACTCCTCGCCTGAAGGTCGGTCCAGCACGATCTCGAGCACCTGCACCGCCTCCGGCAGCTCGATCAGGAACTCGGCATCGCGTTCGAGATGGTGGATCCTGCGCGGGTCGGGCCCGGCGAAGCGCGACATCGCCTCGACACTCTCCCAGTAGGAAATCGTCACGAACTCGCTCTCCCCCGCGCGATCCTCGCGGAACATCTGCGCGCCGAGCGCCTTTTTTGCCAGCGGCCTGACACCGACCTCGAGCAGATAGGCTGCATAGGCATCGGCCTTCTCCGGCACCGTGCGGCCGCGCCAGATCCGCGCAATTCTCGCAATCGTCTCACCGCCATCGGCCATGTCGTCCTCCTGGCTGTTGTTCGTCGAAGAATGCTTTGGCCGTGCCATCGTTCCCCGCGCTCCCGACAATGCGTGGCGGCAGCGCAAGGTTAAGCGGGCCTTAACCGGACCTTCCTAACCTGCCGGTTCGATGGGGCGGTCTCGGCTGCCTTCCTGACCGACGCCCGCAGACACGGCCCGATGCGCACGATCCGACGCTCCTCATCGCTGATCGACCGCCTGCCCGATCCGGTGCGCGAGTTCCTGTCGCGCCGCGCCGCCGAGATCGGCGGGATGGCGATGCTCGCGGTGATGATCGCCATCGCCGTCGCCCTCGCCACCTGGTCTGTCGACGATCCCAGCCTGAACAACGCCACGCGCGGCACCGTCCACAACCTGCTCGGCCGCCCCGGCGCGATGATCGCCGACCTCGCCATGCAATTGCTCGGGCTCGGCGTTGTCGCGCTGCTGCTGCCGCCGCTGCTCTGGTCGCTCCGGCTGATCCGCTTCCACCTTTTCGATCGCAGCGCACTCAAGCTCGTGCTCTGGGTCGTCGGCATCGTCTCCACCGCCGCGGTGGCGAGCGCCCTGCCGGCAACGCCGCGCTGGCCGCTGCCGACCGGCATGGGCGGCGTCATCGGCGACGCCCTGCTGCAGGGCACCCGCAACATCGTCGGCCTGGGCGGCACCGCACTCGGCGGCCTCGTCGCCTTCGTCTTCGCCGGCATCGCCATTCTCTCCGTCACCGCCGCCGCCGGCTTCGGCTTCGTCACCGACGAGGATCCCGATCCCGACCAGGACGACGAGGCTTTCGCCGATGGCGAGGAGCGCCGCGACGACGAGCCGGGCTTCTCGGTGATCCTGATCGGCTGGATCGCCCATGGCGCCATGGCGTTGAAGGCCGCGATCCTGCGCCGCCTGCCGCGTCCGCCGCAGCCGGCCTCAGCCAGCGCCGGCACGATGCCCATGCCGGCCCAGACCGGCCGGGTCCGCCGTGAGCCGAACTTCACCGGCGATCCGGAGGCCTACCGGTCCCCTGTCGTGGCACCCGAACTCGCGCGCCCCGCTGCCGCCAGGCCCGCGCCGACGGCGCGCCCGGCTTATGACGACGATGACGAGCCTTTCGAGGCGCAGGATGTGCGTGACCTCAACGCTCCGCGCGTCGCCGCACCAGTGCGCGCGCCCAAGCCCGGCAAGCGCCTCTCGCGCGAGGCGCAGCCTTCGCTGCTCGATCGCGACGGTTTCGAGCTGCCGCCACTGACCTATCTGGCCGAGCCGAAAAAGATCCCCGCGAACACCATCTCCACCGACGCGCTGGAGCAGAACGCCACCTTGCTCGAAGGCGTGCTCGAGGATTTCGGCGTCCGCGGCGAGATCAGCCAGGTTCGACCCGGCCCTGTGGTCACCTTGTATGAGCTCGAGCCTGCGCCGGGCACCAAGAGCTCGCGCGTGATCTCTCTGGCGGACGACATCGCGCGGTCGATGAGCGCGGTGTCGGCGCGTGTGGCGGTGGTGCAGGGCAAGAACGCGATCGGCATCGAGCTGCCCAACGCCAAGCGTGAGACCGTCTTCCTGCGCGAGCTTCTGGCCTCCCAGGACTTCGAGGGCACCAAGCACAAGCTGGCGCTGTGCCTCGGCAAGACCATCGGCGGCGAGCCGGTGATCGCCGATCTGGCCCGCATGCCCCACCTTCTGGTGGCGGGCACCACCGGCTCGGGCAAGTCGGTCGCGATCAACACCATGATCCTGTCGATCCTCTACCGGCTGAAGCCGGAGGAGTGCCGATTGATCATGGTCGATCCCAAGATGCTCGAGCTCTCCGTCTATGACGGCATCCCGCATCTGCTCACCCCCGTCGTCACCGACCCGAAGAAGGCGGTGGTCGCGTTGAAATGGGCGGTGCGCGAGATGGAGGAGCGCTACAAGAAGATGTCGAAGCTCGGTGTGCGCAACATCGACGGGTTTAATGTCCGGGTCGGCGAGGCGCTGGCGGCGGGCGAGGTCATCACCCGCACGGTCCAGACCGGCTTCGACAAGCATTCGGGCGAGGCGATCTACGAGGAGGAGGCGATGGACCTGTCGCCTCTGCCTTACATCGTCGTGATCGTCGACGAGATGGCCGACCTGATGATGGTCGCCGGCAAGGAGATCGAGGGCACGATCCAGCGCCTGGCACAGATGGCCAGAGCCGCCGGCATCCACGTGGTTCTCGCGACGCAGCGCCCCTCGGTCGACGTCATCACCGGCACGATCAAGGCGAACTTCCCGACGCGGATCTCCTTCCAGGTCACCAGCAAGATCGACTCGCGCACCATCCTCGGCGAGATGGGCGCCGAGCAGCTGCTCGGCCAGGGCGACATGCTCTACATGGCCGGTGGCGGGCGGATCACCCGCGTGCACGGCCCGTTCGTCTCGGATGCCGAGGTCGAGAAGGTGGTGGCGCATCTGAAGACGCAGGGGCGGCCGGACTATCTCGACGCGGTCACCGCCGAGGAGGAGGCCGCCGGAGCCGAGGACGAGGACGGGGCGGTCTTCGACAAGACCGGCATGGGCCAGTCGGAGAGCGACGACCCCTATGAGCAGGCGGTGGCTGTCGTGCTGCGCGACAAGAAGGCCTCGACCTCCTACATCCAGCGCCGCCTGCAGATCGGCTACAACCGCGCCGCCTCGATCATGGAGCGGATGGAGAACGAGGGCATCGTCGGACCCGCCAACCACGCCGGCAAACGCGAGATCCTCGTCGAGACCGGAAGGGCCAGGGAAGACGAGGATTAGAGGCCGGGTGCGGCCGAATGGCGCGAAACCGGTCCTGAAAATGCCATCAGCCCGGTGCAACTTCACCGCCGACTGACGCGTTGAACCCTTGCCGGCCCGCCTGGGCGGCACGATATTCCGCCAGAAGGCCGCCAACCGGACACCTGAGCCCCATGACCATTCTCTCGCCCATGCCAGCCCTCGCAGCCGCCGCTCTGGCGCTCGCGCTGGCCTCGGGCCAGGTCTGCGCCCAGCCGCTCGACATCAAGCCGAGCGGTCAGCCCACAGTTGCCGCCCGCCCGGCACAGCGCGCGATCCCGCTGCCGCCGATCCGCCCGCCGGGCCTTGGCATGCCGCGCACCGACGCCAGCCAGGCCCAGGCAGCCGCCCCGGCACCTGCCGCCGCCGCTCCCGCGCCGGTCGTCACCGCCAACAATGAACCGCGGGCAGCAACGCCCGCCAAATCGTCCCGCCCGAGTACGCCCCTGTCCAAGGCCGAGGCGGTCGAGCGGCTGAACAGCTATTTCAACGGCTTCTCGACCTTGCAGGGCGATTTCATCCAGTTCGCCGCGGATGGGCGTCGCTTCGAGGGCAAGCTCTACATCCAACGCCCCGGCAAGATGCGCTTCGAATATCGTCCGCCCGTGACGATGGAGGTCGTCGCCGACGGCACCTCGGTCGCGATCCGCGACCGCAAGCTCGCGACCCAGGATCTCTATTCGATCGGCCAGACTCCGTTGAAGTTCCTGCTCAAGGAGCAGATGAACCTCGAGAAGGACAGCATCGTCACCGGCGTCAGCACCAAGGGCGACATCCTGTCGCTCAAGCTCGAGGACCGCTCGACGCTGGGCGGCACCTCGAAGATCACGCTGAACTTCGACCTCACCGCCAACGAGCTCCGGCAATGGGTGGTGATCGACCCGCAGGGCTACGAGACCTCAGTCTCGCTCTACAACCTCGATACGCAGCGCCGGCCCGACCAGAAGAACTTCGTGATCGACTACCAGCGCGTGCTCTGAACCGAGCGCTGCCTGTCACGCCGAAGTAACGGGGAGCGAGAACTCGCCCCCCGAGCCCGTGTCTCAGGACACGGTCCCAGTCGCCCGGAATCTCCAGAGCAAGGCGCAATCGGCCTCGGCCGATAAGTTGAGCACGACGATCGTGCCGGTCCTGACACGCCATCGCAGGGCATCGTCGCGCTCCGACTTGATCCGAAGCACGCCGCGGTCCTGCAGCGCTTGCAGCCGTGAACGCGATATCGCCAGCTCAGACGCCAGCAGGCGATCGAGGCGCAGGCTGGTTGGCAACGGGACCACCAGCGCGATCGCGATCGTTCTCGGAGAATGACTGTCGCGCACGATCTCCTTGGCGATGGCGACATCCGCGAACTCGTCGATGCGCGTCGATGCGCGCCTCAAGGCATCAAGGTTGAAGGCTTCTGCCGAAGCCCATCGCGGATCGTTGGACTGCAGCGCCGCAAGAACCGCGGGATCGATCTCGCGGACGGGCCGGCGTTCGAACAGCGGCCGGTTCCAGGTCCTGTCGCAATCCCTGCAGTTGTAGATGAGCCAGGCGTCGAGCCTGCGACCATTGGCGTTGAGTCTGATCTTTCCGCTGGATCGAAAGGCGCGTGGTCCACCGCATCCGCTGCAGGCGATCCAGGGCTCAGGGGCTGTCTTGGCAATGATGGTCCATTTGACCTGAAGTGCATCGCACATGGTGTCTTGGTCTTCCTCTCGGAAGTTCACCAAGGCGGCGTGCGAGAAAGCCCGAGCGGGCGCGGTATGGCGATGCTTTAGCGGGTCGCAGAGCAGAGACAGCGAGAGCTGTGCTGGCACAACTGGACAATGCCAAACCGGTCTCGCCACCACCCGACGAACGTAATCGAGGCCGGCAGCGCGTCGCTGTCAGCCTGCACGGGTGAAACTGGATCGAGACCGGATTTACTTAGGCAAAGTCTACCTCGGTGGGCCAACGCTCTGCGCGACCACAGATAGCAGATGATCGGCTCCTGAGGGACCCTCGCGCAAGTCGCGAGGAGAAGAGCGCCGGCCTGAGATATTTGCGCAACGCCATGCGGCTCGCCGGGCTACTCTTCTCGCCCGGCTTTCAGCGCACAGGGGAGGATTGGCACAAAGCCTTGCTTTTCCCGGGCTGACGACCCAGTTTCCGGCTTCCCTTTCGGCCGGAATCCCCCTGCGTGCAGCTCTCCGTCACCACCTGGAACATCAACTCGGTGCGCCTGCGCATCGGCATGGTCACCAAGTTCCTCAAGGCCCACCAGCCTGACGTCCTCTGCCTGCAGGAGACCAAGACGCCGGACGAGCAGTTCCCGGGCAAGGCCTTCAGCGAGGCCGGCTATGTCCACCAGGCTTTCATCGGCAACAAGGGCTATAACGGCGTCGCTATCGTCTCCAAGCTGCCCTTCTCCGAGAAGGAAGCGATGGCGATGTGCGAGCGCAACGACGCCCGCCACATGACCGTCGTGCTCGACAAGGGCGCCGGCGCCGCGGCCGGCATCGCCATCCATAATTTC
Source organism: Allobosea sp. NPDC055332 (assembly GCF_053645455.1). Classification (NCBI taxonomy): domain Bacteria; kingdom Pseudomonadati; phylum Pseudomonadota; class Alphaproteobacteria; order Hyphomicrobiales; family Alloboseaceae; genus Allobosea; species Allobosea sp. NPDC055332. Next base: position 65,551 of record NZ_JBSHMO010000005.1, read on the forward strand.
TACATCCCCGCCGGCGGCGACATCGCCGACCCCGAGGCCAACCCGAAATTCGCCCACAAGCTGCAATTCCTCGACGCCATCGGTGCCTGGGGCGTCGCCCGCAACCCGGCCGGACGGCCAAGCATTTTGGTCGGCGATCTCAATATCGCCCCCTACGAACACGATGTCTGGAGCCACAAGCAGCTGCTCGACGTCGTCAGCCACACCCCGATCGAGACCACGACGCTGGAGAAGCTGCGCAGCGAGCTCGGCTGGACCGACGCTGCCCGTACGCTCCGGCCCGAGCCCGAGAAGCTCTACAGCTGGTGGAGCTACCGCGCCGCCGACTGGCAGGCCTCGAATCGCGGCCGCCGGCTCGACCATATCTGGCTCTCGGACGCCCTGAAGCCGACGCTGCGCGACCTCACCTTCCTGAGCGAGGCACGCGGCTGGGAGCGGCCTTCGGATCATGTCCCGGTGACGGTGCAGCTGGAGCTGTGAGCCGCCCGTCATTGTGAAAAGCGTCAGCGCAGATCGATCGCCCTGAGCGCAGTGCCGACTGCGGCCAGCTCGCTGTTGAACGCATGCAGGCGCTCCGCCACCGCCGCCGCGATCGCCTGCGCCGAATCCGGTGATTCGCCGAGCACCCGGCGCATCACGCTGCGCGCGAGACGCATCACCTGGGTCGGCTCGCGCGCAATCGCGGTCACCGGCCGCTCCAGTGCCGTGAACAGCGCGAGCTCGCCGATCAGCGCACCCGGCCCGACGACCTCGTCGGCCGGCCGGCCATCATCCTCGCGCTTCAGCGCCACCGCGCCGGAGATGACGAGAAAGGCCCCGTCCGAGCCCTCGCCGCGCCGGAACAGCACGTCTCCGGCGCGCAAGGACCGCGTCTCGGCAGCGAAGGCGAGCAGGCGCAAGGCATCGCGATCCATCAGGCCCAGCAACGGCTGACGGGCCAGCAGCGCGATGTCGTCGTTGAGCGACATTCAGGACTACGGATTCAGCCGGTAGCCGCCGGCATCGGTCACAAGCAGGCGCGCATTGGCGGGGTCCGGCTCGATCTTCTGGCGCAGGCGGTAGATATGGGTCTCGAGCGTATGCGTCGTGACCTGCGAATTATAGCCCCAGACCTCCTGCAGCAGGGTCTCGCGCGCGATCGGCTTGCGGCCGGCGCGGTAGAGGAAGCGCAGGATCGCCGTCTCCTTCTCGGTGAGCTTGGTCTTCGAGCCCTTGGCGCTGACCAGGAGCTTGGAGCCTGGGTGAAATGTGTACGGGCCAACTTGAAAAATGGCGTCCTCACTCGCCTCATATTGCCGCAAATGCGCGCGGATGCGCGCCAGCAACACCGCGAACTTGAACGGCTTCACCACATAGTCGTTGGCACCGGCTTCGAGCCCGAGCACGGTATCGGCATCCGAGCCCTGCCCGGTCAGCATGACCACCGGCCCCTTGAAGCCGTTCTTGCGCATCAGCTTCACCGCCTCGCGGCCATCCATGTCGGGCAGGCCGACATCCATGACCACGAGGTCGATGCGCTCGGCCTGCACGGCCTTCAGGCTCGCCGTCGCTGTCGGCGCCGACGACACCTTGAATTCGTCATAGAGCGCAAGCTGCTCGGCGAGCGCATCACGCAGCGTCTGGTCGTCGTCGACCAGCAGGATATGATGGGTAGCAGACATGAAGGCGATTCAGCCCGTTTGCGTTGGCGCAACATTAGAGCATGTTCGGCAGAAGTGGGAGCCACCTTTGCGAAGGGCCCATGCTCCAACATATTGAGTTAGCGCGAATTCTGACTGTCCGGCTGACACCGGTCAAACGGAAAGCGCGCCGGGTGACAGGAAATGGCCGGCAGATCACGCAAGATGGATGAGCTGTGAAAAGACGTGATGATGGCGCTGCGGCGGGTCGGCGGCTGACGAAACTGGTGGTGGTGCGCTCGGTGCATGACCGCCGCAAGGGCTTCCTGATCGCTGGCTCCGCCGCCTTTCCCTGTGCTCTCGGCCGTTCCGGCATCATCGTCGCCAAGCGCGAGGGCGATGGCGGCACGCCACGAGCGAAGCTGCCGCTGCGCCGGGTCTTCTATCGCGCCGACAGGCTGCCGCGGCCATCGAGCCTGCTGCCGGTCCGGGCCATCACGCCGCGCGACGCCTGGTGCGACGACCAGACCGACCGGCGCTACAACCGCCTGATCGACCGCCCGCCTGGCGAGGCCGAGGAACGGCTCGCCCGCACCGACAATCTCTACGACGTCATCGTCGAGCTCGGCTGGAACGATGCGCCGGTCCGGCGCGGCCGTGGCAGCGCGATCTTCTGGCATCTCGCCCGACCGGGTTTCACGCCAACGGCAGGCTGCGTCGCGGTCACCCGCGACATCTTTGGCAAGGTCCTGCCCAGGCTGGCCCGGCACTGCGCCATCGTCGTGCACTAGCCACTTGCAACTCGGCGCAAGCCGGAGATACTGACGCCGAGCACCGTCTCATCGATCGATTTCAGGAGCGCCGGACTTGAGCGGGCACCGCCCCGTTCAGGTAAGGCCAGCTCCCAGCAAGAGACTGTGCCATGACTGATTCGCCTATGACCGAGATCGGCTTCGGCCGCGTCGCCGCGATGTTCCCCGTCAAGGACATGGAGCGCGCCTGCGCCTTCTATATCGGCGTGCTCGGCTTCACCAAGACCTTCGAGAACGGCCAGCCAGTCGGCTTCATGATCCTGAAGAAGGGCAAAGCCGAAATCCACCTGACCCTGCAGAAGGACCACGAGGCCGCGCCCTTCAACATCGCCCATATCATGGTCGATGACGTCGATGCCTTTCACGAACTTTGCCGCGGCCACGGGCTGCGCATCGTCAAGGGCCTGCGCGACCAGGATTATGGACTGCGCGCCTTCGTCTTCGAGGATCCGGACGGCAACCGCATCGATGTCGGCCAGCCGATCTAGGCAACCGACGTAACAGCGGAATCAGCCGCGCGCGCCAAAGATCGCGCTGCCGACCCTGACATGGGTGGCGCCGAGCTGGATCGCTGCTTCGTAATCGGCGCTCATGCCCATCGACAGGATCGCCAGGCCGTTACGCTTGGCGATCTTGGCGAGCAGGGCAAAATGCGGCGAAGGCTGATCCTCGGCCGGGGGGATGCACATCAGCCCCGCGATCGTCAGCCCGTAGCGGGTCCGGCAGAGTTCGAGAAAGGCGTCGGCCTCGGCAGGCAGGACGCCACCCTTCTGCGGCTCGGCGCCGGTATTGACCTGCACGATCAGCTGCGGCGCCTTGCCGGCGCGCTCGATCTCGCGTGCCAGCTCCTTGGCGAGGCTCTCGCGATCGAGCGAGTGGATTGCGTCGAACAGCGCCACCGCGTCGCGCGCCTTGTTCGACTGCAGCGGTCCGATCATGTGCACCCTGGCTTGCGGGAAGCGCTCGCGCAGCGCCGGCCACTTCTCCTTGGCCTCCTGGACATAGTTCTCGCCGAAATCGATCTGGCCTGCGCCCAAGACCGGCACGATCATCTCGACCGGCTTGGTCTTGGAAACCGCGACCAGCGTCACGCCCTCCGGCTTGCGGCCGAAGTCGCGCGCGGCGCGGGCGATTGCGTTCCGCGTTTCCTGAAGTCTCGCCACGACATCCGACATTTCGACCCGTCCTCGCCTTACGCGCTTCCGCCAAGCCGTTCCGAACATTGACCCGGGGGCTACGATGGTGTCCTAGTCCGGCCCAGTCCGCTCACGCAAGAACGACACGATCAGCATGGCCGTCGAACGCTACAATCCGAAGGAAGCCGAGCCGAAATGGCGCAAGGTCTGGGATGAGCACAAGCTCTTCGAGACCCGCAACGACGATACGCGGCCGCCCTATTACGTGCTCGAGATGTTCCCCTATCCTTCGGGGCGCATCCATATGGGCCATGTCCGCAACTACGCGATGGGCGACGTCGTCGCGCGCTACAAGCGCGCCAAGGGTTTTTCGGTGCTGCACCCGATGGGTTGGGACGCCTTCGGCCTGCCGGCGGAGAACGCCGCCAAGGCCAACAAGGTCCATCCGCGTGACTGGACCTATGCCAATATCGCGACCATGCGCGGCCAGCTGCAGTCGATGGGCCTGTCGCTCGACTGGAGCCGCGAGCTCGCCACCTGCGACGCCAGCTACTACAAGCACCAGCAGAAGCTCTTCCTCGACTTCCTCAAGGCCGGGCTGGTCGACCGGAAGACCGCCAAGGTCAACTGGGACCCGGTCGACGAGACCGTGCTCGCCAACGAGCAGGTCATCGACGGCCGCGGCTGGCGCTCCGGCGCACCGGTCGAGCTGCGCGAGCTGACGCAGTGGTTCTTCAAGATCACCGCCTTCGGCGAGGAGCTGAACGATGCCCTGGAGGGCCTGACCCGCTGGCCTGACAAGGTCCGGCTGATGCAGAAGAACTGGATTGGCCGTTCGGAAGGCCTGCTCGTTCGTTTCGCTCTCGAATCGAATGCGCTGGGCCAGAGCGAAGTCGAGGTCTACACGACTCGGCCGGACACGCTCTTCGGCGCCAAGTTCCTGGCGGTCGCCCCCGACCACCCGCTGGCGAAGGCCGCTGCCGAAACGAATCCGGCGCTGCAGGACTTCATCGCCGAGTGCAAGAAGACCGGCACGGCCCAGGAGAACATCGACAAGGCCGAGAAGCAGGGCTTCGACACCGGCCTGCGCGCCGCCCATCCCTTTGATCCCGCATGGACTTTGCCGGTCTATGTCGCGAATTTCATCCTGATGGAATACGGTACCGGCGCCATCTTCGGCTGCCCGGCGCATGACCAGCGCGACCTCGACTTCGTCAACAAGTACGGGCTCGGCAACACCCCGGTGGTTTGCCCCGAAGGCACCGATCCGGCGAGCTTCGTCGTCACCGACACCGCCTATGACGGCGAGGGGCGGATGATCAATTCGCGCTTCCTCGACGGCATGACCATTCCGGAGGCGAAAGAAGACGTCGCCAGGCGGTTGGAGGCCGAAACCCTCGGCAACCGCCCTGTCGCCCAGCGCAAGGTCAATTTCCGCCTGCGCGACTGGGGCATCTCGCGCCAGCGCTATTGGGGCTGCCCGATCCCGATCGTGCATTGCCAGGATTGCGGCGTCGTTCCGGTGCCGGAGCAGGATCTGCCGGTCAAGCTCCCGGACGACGTCTCCTTCGACAAGCCCGGCAACCCGCTCGATCATCATCCGAGCTGGAAGCATGTCGCCTGCCCGCAATGCGGCAAGCCGGCCCGGCGCGAGACCGACACCATGGACACCTTCGTCGATTCGTCCTGGTATTTCGCTCGCTTCACCGATCCCTGGCGCACCGACAGCCCGACCGACCGCAAGGCCGTCGACCGCTTCCTGCCGGTCGATCAGTACATCGGCGGCGTCGAGCACGCGATCCTGCACCTGCTCTATTCGCGCTTCTTCACCCGCGCGATGAAGGCGACCGGTCATACCGGGCTGGACGAGCCCTTCGCCGGCATGTTCACGCAAGGCATGGTCGTGCACGAGACCTACCGGGCCGAAGACGGCGCCTGGGTCGAACCGGGCAATGTCCGGATCGAGACGATCGGCAATGAGCGCCGCGGCTTCGACGTCGAGAGCGGGGCTCCGATCGAGATCGGCTCGATCGAGAAGATGTCGAAGTCGAAGAAGAATGTCGTCGACCCCGACGACATCATCGCCTCCTACGGCGCCGACACCGCCCGCTGGTTCATGCTCTCCGATTCACCACCGGATCGCGACGTGATCTGGAGCGATGAAGGGGTCCAGGGCGCGGCCCGCTTCGTGCAGCGGCTCTGGCGCCTGGTCGCCGAGATCGGCGAGCGCGTTGGCGGCCCGCCGGCCCGCCCGGCCTCGTTCTCCGAGCCGGCGCTCGCCTTGCGCAAGGCGAGCCACCGCGCTTTGCACGCTGTCGGCGCCGACATCGAGCGGCTCGCCTTCAATCGCTGCATCGCCCATGTCTACACGCTGACAAACGCCATCGGCAAAGCGCTCGACGTGGCCGCCGAATCGGCGGATGTCCCCGCAGACATCGCCTTTGCGCTGCACGAATCTGCCACGATCGCGACGCAGCTTGTCGCTCCGATGATGCCGCATCTGGCCGAGGAATGCTGGCAGGCCCTGAGGCTGCCCGGCCTCGCCGGCGAAGCTGCCTGGCCGCAGGCTGAAACGGATTTGTTACAGGATGACAGCAAGATCCTGCCGGTACAGGTCAACGGCAAGAAGCGGGCGGAGGTGACGGTGCCTGCCGATGCCGATACGGTTGCAGTCGAGGCGATTGTGCGCGCCTCCGAGGCTGTCGCCAGGGCTCTCGAGAACCGGCCGATCCGCAAGGTGATCGTGGTACCGGGGAGGATCGTGAATGTCGTCGTCTGAGACCAGGACTATGGCCCGTCGCCGTCCGCTGGCGCTCGCCGCAGCGCTTGCCCTTGCTGCGCTCGCTGGCGGCTGCTTCCAGCCGCTCTACGGCGAGGGAACGGTCAGCCGGGTGGGCGGCAATGTCCGCAATGCGATGCTCGGTATCGACGTACCGGAGATCAGGGGTCTGGTCGGGCACTATCTGCGCAACGAGCTCGTATTCGAGTTCGATGGCGGCGGCGCCCCCGACCGTCAGAAGATCTTGAAGCTTAGCGCGAGCACAAGCGAAACGCTCGAGGTCATCACAGTCGATTACGCCAACGGCCGCGCCGATTCGGCCGTCCTGGTCGCGACTGCCGATTGGCAGCTCACCCGCACCGGTTCGAACGAGGTCGTCGCTTCCGGCCAGAGTGTGGTCCGCGCGCCTTATGAGCGCTCGCAGCAGCGTTTCGCCTCGCTGCGCGCCGCGCGCGACGCCCAGGTCCGCGCCGCCAAGGAGCTCGCCCAGCTGATCAAGGCCCGGGTCGCCGCCGCGCTCGTCGCCGGCTGAGCCGATGGCGACGATCAAGGCGCACGAGGCGGATCGTGCGCTTGCGCGCCCCGATCCCGCCTGGCGCCTGTTCCTGTTCTACGGCCCGGACGCCGGGCTCATCTCCGAGCGGGCCGCTGCACTGGCCCGCAGCAGCGTCGACGACCCGCAGGACGCCTTCCAGCTGATCCGTATGGATGGCGACGATATCGCATCGGACCCGCTGAAACTCGTCGACGAAGCCAATACGATCGGGCTGTTCGGCGGACGCCGCGCGATCCGCGTTTCCCCGACCTCACGCCCGCTCGCCGCTGCGGTCGAGCCTCTCCTGGCGACACCGTCGCAGGACGCGATCGTGATCGTCGAGGCCGGCGACCTGCAGAAGAGCAACCCGCTGCGGACGGCCTGCGAACGGGCAAGATCGGCGCTCGCCGTGCCTTGCTATGGTGATGCCGCGCGCGATCTCGGCACGATCGTCGATGAGATGGCGCGGGCCGCCGGCAAGAGCATCGACCGATCCACGCGCGATCTCCTGACCAGCCTGCTTGGCGGCGATCGCCAGACCTCTCGGCAGGAGATCGACAAGCTGATCATCTATGCCGGCAGCGACGCGGCCCTGACGGCTGCCCATGTCGAAGCTGTCGTCGGCGATACCGCCCAGCGCGAGCAGGCGGGCGTGGTCGACGCGGTCTTCGCCGGCCGCCTGCCCAGCCTCGATCTGGCTCTTGCCAAACTAGCCGGCGAGGGGCTCGACCAGGGCGTTCTGCTCGGCGCCGTTCTGCGTCATGCCCTCGCCTTGCTGAAGGCGAAGCTCGCCATCGAGGGCGGCAAGTCGGCGCGTGAAGCCGTCGGCGCCATGCGTCTGCCCTATCCGCGGATCGCCACAGCGGAAGTGGCGCTCAGCACCTGGCCGGCTGCGAAGTTGCGCGACGCGGTGACGATCCTCGGCACCGCGATGCTGGCGGTGCGCCGCGATGGCGATATGGCCAAGCCGATCGCCGCCCGTGCGCTCTGGACGCTGAGCCGAATGGGCGGCAGGGGGCGCTGATCAGGCCTTCAAGCGCCGGCAGAGAGCATCGAGCTGCTCCAGCGTCTTGTAGCTGATCTTCATCTCGCCGCCGCCATTGGCGCGATGCTGGATGGAAACGCCGAGCCCGAGCGCTTCTTCCAGTGCCTTTTCGACCGCACGCGTATCCGGATCCTTCTCCGGCTTCGGCGCGGCAGCTCGCACCGGCTTGTTCTCGCTGCGGGCTTCATCCTGGCCGAGTCGTTCGACGTCACGAACTGTAAGCCCTTGCTCCACAACGCGTTTTGCAACCTGTTCCGGATCCGAAACAGCAAGAAGGGCGCGAGCATGGCCGGCCGAGACCGAGCCTTCGCTGACCAGTAGCTTGACCGGCTCCGGCAATTTGCTCAGCCGCAGCGTGTTCGCCACATGCGAACGGCTCTTGCCGATCACTTTGGCGAGATCATTCTGCGTGTAGTCGAATTCGGCGATCAGCCGCTCATAGCCGGCCGCCTCTTCCATCGCGTTGAGATCGGCGCGCTGGACGTTCTCGACAATCGCGATTTCGAGCGCCTCGCGATCATTGGCTTCGACCAGGATGACCGGGACATCATGAAGTTCAGCCCGCTGCGCCGCCCGCCAGCGCCGCTCGCCGGCAATGATCTCATAGGCATCGATCATGCCCGGGATCGAACGCACGATGATCGGCTGCAGGATGCCGCGCTCGCGCACCGAAGCGGCCAGGTCCTCGAGCTCGGCTTCTGCGAACGCCTTGCGCGGGTTACGCGCATTCGGACGCAGGAACTCGACCGGAACCTTGCGCTGCCCGCGCGCCCGCTCGATCGCGCCGATTTCCTCGCCGACATCGCCGATCAGCGCAGCCAGACCCCGGCCAAGACGCGAGCGCCCCTGTTCCTCGACCATTGCCATTCCTCTTGAACCTTCTTGTACCGATCAGGCGGCGCGCAGCGTGCGCTCGCGCTTGATCACCTCCGAGGCCAGCTTCAGATAGGCCTGCGAACCGGCGCAGCGCAGATCGTAGAGTAGCGCCGGCTTGCCATAGGACGGCGCCTCGGAGATCCGCACATTGCGCGGAATCACAGTCTCGTAGACCTTGTCGCCAAGAAAATGGCGAACATCGGCCATGACCTGGCCGGAGAGATTGTTGCGCGGGTCGTACATGGTCAGCACGACGCCCTGGATCATCAGGCGCGGGTTCAGACCTGCCCGAACCTGCTCGACCGTCTTGAGCAGCTGGCTGAGACCCTCCAGCGCAAAGAACTCGCATTGCAGCGGCACCAGCACCGCATCCGCCGCCGTCATGGCGTTGATGGTGATCAGGCTGAGCGAAGGCGGGCAATCGATCAGGATATAGGTCAGGTCGCTGCAGCGCTGATCGTCGACCAGTTCGTCGATCGCCTTTTTCAGGCGCGCAGCGCGATCCTTGGCGCTGGCAATCTCGAGCTCGACACCCAGAAGGTCGAGCGTTGACGGCGCCAGGAACAGATTGGGAACGGCGGTAGCCTGCATCGCCATGCCGAGCCCGATATCGCCGCAGAGCACGTCATAGGTCGATGCCTTCCGGCTCTTGCGATCGACGCCGAGTCCGGTCGAGGCATTGCCCTGAGGATCGAGATCGATGATCAGGACCTTTTCGCCGATGGCGGCGAGAGCGGTGCCCAGATTGATCGCGGTCGTGGTCTTGCCGACCCCGCCCTTCTGATTGGCGAGTGCCAGCACGCGCGGCCGCGCGGTGGGAAGCGTGATAGAGCGAGAATCGGTCATCAATCGGCCCGTTTCTCGGCGCCGCTGATCACCAGGATGGCGGCCGCCGAATCCGTTAAGGATGGAAACGTTGTGGCCTGAATCTTCCAATATTTAGCCGCGGCGGTCAATTCCGCCTCTAGATGTTGTCCCTTGGGAAAGACTCCCGTCACCCCGGTTCTCAACAGCTCTTTGCACCAGTCGAGGAGCAGCGGTAGCGGCGCCAGCGCCCGCGCCGTCACCGCCTCGACCTTTCCGGCGAAGCCGTCGACGACATCCTCGATCCTGGCGTTATGGACGGTCACCGGTGCGCCGGTCATTCGGGCGGCATGGCGCAAAAAGGCGCATTTGCGGGCATTGCTCTCGACCAGGTCGATATGGCCGCCCAGCTCGGCGAGCTGGATGCCGAGCACGAGCCCGGGAAAACCGCCACCCGAACCGAGATCGAGCCAGCGCCGCGCCTGTGGCGCATGAGCGAGCAATTGCAAGGAATCGGCAATGTGCCGAGTCCAGACCTCATCGAGCGTCGCGCCCGAGACCAGGTTCTTTGCCTGCTGCCAGCGCCGTAGCTCGCCGACCAGAATGGCAAGGCGCTCCTCTGTTTCACGTGAAACAGGCGTCAAGCGAAAAGCGCGGAGGCGGTCGGAGTTATCCGCCTTATCAACAGAACTCACAGGTTCATGCCTCGACGCTGGTGCTACGCGCGACCTGACGCTTGCGCGCATGTGCGGCCAACAAGGTCAAGGCGGCCGGCGTCATCCCCTCGATCCGACCCGCCTGCGCCAGATTGCTCGGCCACGCCGCGCGCAGCTTCAGCCGCAATTCATTCGACAACCCAGAGATTCCGTCGAGGTCGAGATCCTCCGGCAGCGCCAAAGCCTGGTCGCGCTGGTAGGAATCAATCTCTGCCGCCTGCCGGTCGAGATAGACCGCATAGGTCGCGTCCGCTGCAACACGCGCCCGCACTGTCTCGGAGAAACCAGCAAGATCAGGCCAGATCCGAAACAAGGCTTCGAAATCGACTGCCGGGTAGGACAGGATCTGGAAAGCCGAACGCCTGATCCCGTCGCGATTGATCTCCAACCCAGCCGCCGCCGCTTCATTCGGCGACAATGTCCGCTCGCGTAAGAGTTCGGTAAGCTTAACGATCTCTGACTGCCGACGCTCATAGCGCTCCTGCCGGGCGCTACCGACGACGCCAAGCTCAATGCCGAGCCGCGTCAGACGCTCATCGGCATTGTCCACTCGCAGCGACAGCCGAAACTCCGCGCGCGAAGTGAACATTCGATACGGTTCCGTAACGCCGCGCGTCACCAAATCGTCGACCATCACGCCGATATAGGATTGCGTCCGGTCGAGGCTGACCGGCTGACTGCCGCCGGCGCGACGTGCCGCGTTGAGCCCGGCGAGCAGGCCCTGCGCCGCTGCCTCTTCGTAACCTGTGGTGCCGTTGATCTGGCCGGCCAGGAAGAGGCCCGCTATCATCCGCGTCTCCAGCGTCGGCCTGAGCGCACGCGGGTCGACATAATCGTATTCGATGGCATAGCCCGGCCGCAGCATCACCGCGTGCTCGAGGCCCGGGATCGTCTTCAGCAGGCCGAGCTGGACATCCTCTGGCAGCGACGTCGAAATTCCGTTCGGGTAGACGGTGGGATCGTCGAGGCCCTCGGGCTCAAGGAAGATCTGGTGCCCGTCACGATCGCCGAAGCGGCCGACCTTGTCCTCGATCGATGGGCAATAGCGCGGGCCACGTCCTTCGATCTGGCCGGAGAACATCGGCGCCCGGTGCAGATTGGCTCGGATCAGCTCGTGCGTCGCCAGCGTCGTCCGGGTCACACCACAGCTGATCTGCGGCGTGGTGATCGCCTCGGTCATGGCCGAGAACGGCTCCGGCGGCTCGTCGCCCGGCTGCATCTCCAACCTGGCCCAATCGATCGTGCGGCCGTCCAGCCGCGGCGGCGTTCCCGTCTTCAATCGGCCAAGCGGGAAGTCGTACCGCTCCAGCGTCGCGGAGAGGCCGAGTGACGGCGCCTCGCCGACGCGTCCCGCCGGGATCTTCTTCTCGCCGATATGGATCAGGCCCCGCAGGAACGTACCGGTCGTCAGCACGACCGTTCCGCAGGCGAACCGACGGCCATCCGCGAGCACGACGCCGGCGACCTCGCCAGCAACGATCTCCAGGTCGAACGCTTCGTCCTCGATCAGGGTAAGCCCATTCTGAGCCGCCAGTGCAGCCTGAACCGCTTCGCGATAAAGCTTGCGGTCGGCCTGGGCGCGCGGCCCGCGCACCGCCGGCCCCTTGCGCCGATTGAGCATGCGGAACTGAATGCCGCCCTGATCGGCGCAGCGGGCCATGATCCCGTCGAGGGCATCGATCTCGCGGACGAGATGGCCCTTGCCGAGCCCACCGATCGCCGGATTGCAGGACATCGCCCCGACGGTCGCGATCTGCTGGGTAATCAGGGCCGTCCTGGCGCCGGCGCGCGCCGCCGCAGCCGCGGCTTCCGCCCCGGCATGGCCGCCGCCCACCACGACGACATCGTAGTGCCCGTTCGCCTGCGCATTCGACATGAGCAATTCGCTAGCCAAGCCTGGCCGCGAGGTCAATGAAAACCGCCTATTTGCCGATGCAGAAGCCGGAAAACAGGCTGTCGAGCACATCCTCGACATCGACCTTGCCGATCAGCCGCTCCAGCCCCCTGACTGCGACGCGTAGCTCTTCCGCGATGAGCTCAGGCTGTTCATGCGGGAGCAGGATAGCGCGTTCGATCGCAGCGGCAGCATCCGCCACCGCGGCACGCTGCCGCTCGCGCGTGACGAGCGCCGGCTCCACCTGGCCGAGCTTGCCGAGGCGAGACGCGATGAGCTCGATCAGCTCCGGCAGTCCGGCCCCGGTCACAGTGGACACACCGACCTCCTCGGCGGCAGCACTACCGCCAAGATCGAGCTTCGTTGCGACAGCGATCTCGGTAGTGCCGATAACACTTTGTTCCGACTCCGAATCGGGCGACCGCAGGCGTAGCACCAGATCGGCATGGGCCGCTTTCTGTCGGGCGCGCCGCACGCCTTCCGCTTCGATCTCGTCGCCGCTCTCGCGCAAACCCGCCGTATCGACCAGAACGACGGGAATGCCGCCCAGATCCAGCCTGACTTCGATGGCGTCCCGGGTCGTACCGGCAATCGGCGAGACGATCGCGACATCCCGGCGTGCCAACGCATTCAACAGGCTCGACTTGCCGGCATTGGGCGGACCAGCAAGGACCACGACAAAGCCTTCCCGAACCCGCTCACCGGCCGCGAAACTACCAAGCGCTACCCGTAGACTACCGAGTACGCCCCGCGCACCAGCCACCGCCTCGGCAATCAGCGGACCGCCAACATCGCCCTCGTCGGAAAAATCGATCTCGGCCTCGAGCAGCACCATCGCCTTGATCAGCGCGCTGCGCCATTCACTCGCTGCCTGGCCGAGCGCACCTTCCATCTGCCGCAGCGCCTGCCTGCGCTGCCATTCCGTCTCCGAATCAATCAAATCGGCCAAGCCTTCGACCGCTGCCAGGTCCAGCTTGCCAGCCTCGAAAGCGCGGCGAGTGAACTCGCCGGCTTCCGCCAGGCGCAGGCCGGGCAGGGCGGTCAACACCGCCAACAAGCGCGACAGCACCGCCCGCGAGCCATGGATATGGAACTCGGCAACATCCTCCCCGGTGAAGCTTGCTGGCCCTGGGAAGAACAGCACGAGACCATGGTCGATGATCCCGCCAGCGGGATCGCGTAGCGCCCGGTAGGCGGCTTTGCGCGCCTCGGGTGCCGATCCAGCAATCGTTTCGATAGCGAATCGGACGCGCTCACCCGAAACCCGGACCACCGCGACACCAGCGCGCCCGGCACCGGAGGACAGCGCCACAATCGTCGGATAGGCTTTCACTGCTCGATACCGCCAGGGCTGGAGTTCCGCCAATGAACCGCCTGAAGCACGCCGCCAGTCCCTATCTGCTGCAGCACCAGGACAACCCCGTCGACTGGTGGGAGTGGAGTGACGAAGCCTTTGCCGAGGCGCGCGCCAGCAATCGCCCCGTCATGCTCTCCGTCGGCTATGCCGCCTGTCATTGGTGCCATGTCATGGCGCATGAGAGCTTCGAGAACCCTGCCATCGCAGCGGTGATGAACGAGCTCTTCGTCAACATCAAGGTCGATCGCGAGGAGCGACCCGACATCGACCACGTCTATATGAGCGCGCTGCACACCCTCGGAGAGCAGGGCGGCTGGCCGTTGACCATGTTCCTCGACAGCGCGGGCGCACCATTCTGGGGCGGCACCTATTTCCCGCCGACGTCGAGATATGGGCGGCCAGGCTTCAGTGACGTGCTCCGGCAGATCTCCGGCATCTATCGCAGCGACCGCGAGCGCGTCGGGCGCAATGCCTCGGCGATCGCTGAAGCCCTGCAGCAGAGTCTGCAGCGGGTCGCGGGAGCAAGTGAACCCGATCTCGACCACCTCGCCAGTCAGATCGCGCGCCGCTTCGACCGCGACCATGGTGGGCTCGGCGGCGCTCCGAAATTCCCGAACCCGGGCCTGATCGAACTGCTCTGGCGCCATGGGGAGCGTACTCGCGACGAAGCCTCGCGCGACGCCGCCAATCGCACGCTGGTGCAGATGGCGCGCGGCGGAATCCACGATCATCTCGGCGGCGGCCTTGCCCGTTATGCCGTCGATGAGCGCTGGCTGGTGCCGCATTTCGAGAAAATGCTCTACGACAACGCCCAGCTGCTGCCGCTCTACGCACTCGAGGCGGCGCGGACCCACGACCCCCTTCTGCTGGAGGCTGCAGATGGGATCGTCGCCTGGCTGAAACGCGACATGCTTTTGCCGGAAGGCGCCTTCGCCGCCAGCCTCGATGCCGATTCCGAAGGGGTGGAGGGCAAGTTCTACGTCTGGACGCTGGCAGAGCTGGCAGAGGTTCTCGGTCCGGAAGACGCTGCCCTCATCGGCCGCTATTACGACGTGACCGCGGGCGGCAATTGGGAAGGCAACGCCATATTCAACCGGCTGGATACGCTTGATCCCCCGCCGGAGATCGCGGTCAAGCTTGCCGGGCTTCGCACTCGCCTTCTGGCCGTGCGCTCCCAGCGCGTTCCGCCCGGGCGCGACGACAAGATCCTGGCCGACTGGAACGGGCTGATGATCTCCAGCCTCGTCCGGGCCAGCGGCATCCTCGGCCGCAAGGACTGGATCAACCACGCCGCCGACGCTTTTCGTTTCGTTACCGAATCCATGGCTGATGGCGCGGGCCTCGCCCATTCCTACCGTGCCGGCCGGCTGATCGCGCCGGGTTTCGCGCTCGATCACGCTGCCATGGCGGAAGCAGCCCTCGCTTTGCACGACGCCACCGGTGAGCGGCACTACCTCGAACTCGCGGAACGCTGGAGTGGTCATCTCGATCGGCACTACCGCGAGGCTGAATCAGGGCTCTTGCGGATGACTCGGGTCGACTCCGCGGCTCTGCCAGTCGTACCCAGGCCGACTCACGACGACGCCGTGCCCAATGCCAACGGCCTGCACGCAGCCAACCTATTGCGGATCGCGGCCCAGACGGGCCAGCCCGAAGATCGTGCACGAGCCGACCAGTTCCTGGCGATTATATTGGCCGCGGCAGCCCATGCCCCGCTGGCGCATGGCTCGGTGCTCAACGCCTATGACCTTGCCCGCAGCGGCGTCGAGATCGTGCTCGCCGGCCCGGAGCGAGAGGCATTCCGGCAAGCAGCCTTGGCACTACCGCATCTCACGACCATGCTGGTCGACTGTCCCGATCCGAGCGGATTGCCAGCGGAGCATCCAGCCCACGCCTATGCCAGGCAGGCGGGAACAGGCGCCGCCTTCGTTTGCCTGCATGGGCGCTGCCTGCCGCCCGTCACGGAGCCGAATCGATTGGCTGAGGCGGTCGCTGGAGCCCGCTGAGTTCTGCTCGGGACAACGCTCAAAGAAAAAGGCCCCGGCACTGACCCGGGGCCTTTCCAATCTGCTGAGGCGATGAACCCGATCAGGTGTTCATCGAGTCGAAGAACTCGGAGTTCTGCTTGGTCTGGCGCAGCTTGTCCAAAAGGAACTCGATCGCATCCTGCGGGCCCATCGGATTGAGGATGCGACGCAACACATAGGTCTTCTGCAGGTCAGAGCGCGGCGTGATGAGCTCTTCCTTGCGGGTTCCCGACTTGATGATGTCGATCGCCGGGAAGATGCGCTTGTCGGCCACCTTGCGGTCGAGGATGATTTCGGAGTTACCGGTGCCCTTGAACTCCTCGAAGATCACTTCGTCCATGCGGCTGCCGGTGTCGATCAGCGCAGTCGCGACGATGGTCAGCGAGCCACCCTCCTCGATATTGCGGGCGGCGCCGAAGAAGCGCTTCGGCCGCTGCAAGGCGTTGGCGTCGACACCGCCGGTCAGCACCTTGCCGGAGGACGGCACCACCGTGTTATAGGCGCGGCCGAGACGGGTGATCGAGTCGAGCAGGATGACGACGTCGCGGCCATGCTCGACCAGGCGCTTGGCCTTCTCGATCACCATCTCCGCGACCTGGACGTGGCGGGTCGCAGGCTCGTCGAAGGTCGAGGACACGACCTCGCCCTTCACCGAGCGCTGCATGTCCGTGACTTCCTCGGGCCGCTCGTCGATCAGCAGCACGATCAGATAGCACTCGGGGTGATTGGTCGTGATCGACTGCGCGATGTTCTGCAGCAGCACGGTCTTGCCGGTCCGCGGCGGCGCCACGATCAAGGCGCGCTGGCCTTTGCCGATCGGCGCGACGATGTCGATGACGCGCGGCGAAAAGTCCTTCTTGGTCGGATCCTGCACCTCGAGCCTGAGCCGCTCGTCGGGATAGAGCGGCGTCAGATTGTCGAAGTGAATCTTGTGCTTGATCTTCTCCGGATCCTCGAAGTTGATCGTGTTGACCTTGAGCAGGGCGAAATAGCGCTCGCCATCCTTGGGCCCGCGGATCGGGCCTTCGACGGTGTCGCCAGTGCGCAGGCCGAATTTCCGGATCTGCGAAGGCGAGACGTAGATGTCGTCTGGGCCCGGCAGGTAGTTGGAATCGGAGGAGCGCAGGAAGCCAAAGCCGTCCTGCAGTACCTCGACGACGCCTTCGCCGAGGATTTCGGTTTCCTGAGAGGCGAGCTGCTTCAGGATGGCGAACATGAGCTCCTGCTTGCGCATGGTGCTCGCGTTCTCGACCTCCATGCCTTCGGCAAAGGTGAGCAGCTCGGTCGGCGACTTCGCCTTGAGTTCGTGGAGTTTGATTTCCCGCATGGGGTACCCGGAGTAACAGGCCCGCGGTCAGGCAGGCCAGACGGCAGTGGAGGGATCGACGGGACGAAGGGCCTGAAGGCCCGCTTGTCAGGATGTCGTGTCGGCCGAGAAAGCAGCCGCGGCACGAGCCGTCGACGATAGGGAGGACGCGTACAGAAAAGCGCAGAGGCTTGATAACCGCTTTCCCTGCGCCGCTCAAGCGGGAAACCGCAATCGCTCAGAAAGGCTTGACGATCACCAGGATGACAATGCCAGCCATCAGCAGCGCCGGCACCTCGTTGAGGATACGATAGAAGCGCGCCGGCTTGTCATTGCGGTCTTCAGCGAAGGCCCTGACCCTGCCGGCGAGATAGCCATGAATGCCCGACAGCACAAGGACCAGCGCGATCTTGCCATGCAGCCAGCCACCCTTGAAGCCGAACGCGCTCCAGGCAAGGTACAGCCCGAGCACCCAGGCGACGATCATCGAGGGGTTGATGATCCCCTTGAGCAGCCGGCGCTCCATGATCTTGAAGGTCTCGGACTGGATCGATCCGACCTGCGCCTCGGCATGGTAGACCATCAGCCGTGGCAGATAGAGCATCCCCGCCATCCAGGCGATCACCGCCATGACATGGAAGGCCTTGATCCATTCGTAAGCCATCGCGGCAGTCCTCTAGGCTTTAGGCACGAACCAGCTCGACCAGCCGCTCGACATGGGCGATCGGGGTGTCCGGCAGGATGCCATGCCCCAGATTGAAGACGAACGCCCTATCGCCGAATGCCGCACGGATCGCCTCGATCTCGCGATCGAGCTCCGGCCCACCTGTCCGAAGCAATTGCGGATCAAGATGGCCCTGGACGGGCACCAGCGGCTGGATCGCCGCGCACACGAAATTCCGGTCGATCTCGGTCTCGAGCCCGACCGCATCGATGCCCGTCGCACGGACATAATCCGGAATGCCGGCGCCGGCACCACGCGGAAAGCCGATGATCCTTGCTTGCGGATGGCGCGCCCGGACCAGCTCGACAATACGCCTGGTCGGTTCGATCGACCAGCGCTTGAAATCATCCGGGCCAAGCGAGCCCGCCCAGCTGTCGAAAATCTGCACGGCATCGACACCGGCATCGATCTGGGCGTTGAGGTAGGCAGCCGAGTTGACGACGAGTCTGTCGATCAGCCTGGCGAAGAGAGCAGGGTCACGCTGGAACAACTCCTTGGCCGGCCCCTGGTCGGGCGTGCCGCGCCCGGCCACCATATAGGTCGCCACCGTCCAGGGCGCGCCGCAGAAGCCGATCAGCGCAGTGCCATCGGGAAGAGCAGCCTTGACCCGCTTGACGGTCTCGTAGACCGGCGCCAGCACCTCCTGATCGATCTCCTCGCGGATCTCGCCGAAGCGGGCAACATCGGCGACTGGCTCCAGCCTTGGCCCTTCGCCTTGCGCGAACCAGAGCTTCTGCCCAAGCGCATGCGGAATCACCAGGATGTCGGAGAACAGGATCGCCGCATCGAAGCCGAAACGCCGGATCGGCTGCAAGGTGACCTCGGCGGCCCATTCCGGATTGTAGCAGAGATCAAGGAAGCCACCGGCCTTGGCGCGAAGCTCGCGATACTCCGGCAGATATCGGCCAGCCTGCCGCATCAGCCAGAGTGGTGGCTTGGGAAGGATCTCGCCCGAGAGAGCACGCAGGAAAAGGCTTTGGGTCATGAAGCGCACCGGGCTATCCGCCCATCGTCCTAAAAGATTCTTTTCTAAGAGAGTCTTCTGTTTTGACTCTTGGATGGGGGCACATAGCCCGCCCCAAGATTGTCCACAACCGGTCCACAGCTCGCACTCGCCCGAGCCGAGCGAGCCTGATCGAGCCGATCAGTGTTTAAGGGTTTCTTAACGAATTGGATTTCGCTCCGGGGCGCGGCTTGGCGCCGCGTCCAAAAATGATTCACGTGAAACATCCCGATTCCGCCCACAGGTCGATGCCTGTTGAGCGGCGACCCGGGTTTTCCCACCCCCTGACGACAGGCCTTTCGGAGCGCCCGGTTATCCCCAGTTGTCCCAGCCATGTGAATCCCTGCCGGTCTCTCATCATCGAATCGAAAAGGGATTCCCAGGCTGGCTGAACAGCTCTAGAGCTGAGCCGGAGAAAAGGCCGGCGGGGGCGATATAAGCCGTGGCGCGCAATTATTTTCACCTGCACTTGGTCTCCGACGCGACCGGCGAGACCCTGATTGCGGTCAGCCGCGCCGCCGCGGCACAGTACGAGGCCGTCTCGGCGATCGAGCATGTCTACCCGTTGGTCCGGTCCGAGAACCAGTTGTCGCGCGTGCTCGCGGAGATCGAATCCTCGCCGGGCGTCGTGCTCTATACCCTGGTCGAGCCGGAATGGGCCGAGCGGCTCGAGGCCTTCTGCCGTGACATCGGCTGCCCCTGTCTGTCGGTTCTGCAGCCGGTGCTGTCGCTGTTCCAGTCTTATCTCGGCCAGGCCTCGGCGCCGCGTCCCGGCGCGCAACACATGCTCAACGCTGAGTACTTCCGCCGCATCGACGCGATGAACTATACGCTGATGCATGATGACGGGCAGCTCGGCGGCGATCTCGAAAACGCCGATGTCGTCCTCGTCGGCATCAGCCGAACCTCGAAAACCCCGACCAGCATCTATCTCGCCAATCGCGGCATTAAGACCGCAAACATCCCGCTGGTTCCGAACGTGCCACTGCCGGTCGAGCTCGAGGGCCTGAAGAAGCCCTTGATCGTCGGCCTCGTTGCCAGCGCCGAACGCATCATCCAGATTCGGCAGAACCGGCTCCTGTCGCTGAAGGCGGATGACGAGACGCCCTATGTCGATCCCGACGCCGTTGCCGACGAGATCACTCAGTCGCGCCGGCTCTGCGCCCGCAGAGGCTGGCCGGTGATCGACGTCACCCGCCGTTCGATCGAGGAGACGGCTGCCGGCATCCTCGATCTGCTGCGTGATCACCGCATGAAGTTCATCGCAACATGACCGGCCAGGCGACATTCTGGCGCGCGGAAAACCCGCTGATCCTCGCCTCCGGCAGTGCGACCCGGCGGCAGCTGCTTGAGGGGGCAGCGCTTCCGGTCGAGGTGGTCAAGCCGGCAGTCGACGAGCGCGGGATCGAAGCGGATTTCCTCGCCATGGGCGGTCCACCCGCGGGCGTCGCTGCTGCCCTGGCCGAAGCGAAAGCCTTGTCGGTATCGCCTCGGCATCCGGGTCGAATCATTCTCTCGGCCGATCAGATGCTGATTTGCGAAGGCCGGCCCTTCCACAAGCCCGAGGACGCCGCCGCCGCCGAGCGACAGATCGCCCTGCTCGCTGGCCGCAAGCACGAGCTCACATCGGCTTTCACCCTGGTCCGCGATGACTGGATCATCGGCCGCGGCACCAGCAGCGCAACGCTCGTCATGCGCCCGCTGGCGTCAGGCTTCATCAGGGACTATGTCGCGCTCGCCGGCAGCGCGGCAACCAGCAGCGTCGGCGGCTACCAGCTCGAAGGCCTCGGCATCCATCTGTTCGAGGCGATCGAAGGCGATCATTCCACGATCCTCGGCTTGCCGATGCTGAGCCTGCTCGCCACGCTCCGGGGTCTCGACCTCATCGCATGATGCTGAAATCGCCTCGCCCATGACCAGACGCTGCTTCATCATCGGCCACCCCGTCGCGCACTCCCGCTCGCCGCTGATCCACGGTCACTGGCTCGCCGAGTACGGCCTTGCCGGCCGCTATGAGCGCGTCGATGTTCCGCCTGCCGAGGTGCCGGCCTTCATCGGCCGCCTGCGCGCCGGCGAATTCGCAGGCGGCAATGTCACCGTGCCGAACAAGGAGGTCGTGCTGCCGCTGCTGGATGAGGTGAGCGGAACAGCTCGGGCCATGGGCGCCGCCAATACGCTCTGGATGGAAGGCGGCCGGCTCCATGGCGACAATACCGATGCCTATGGCTTCCTCGCCCATCTCGATACCTGCGTGCCGGGCTGGGCCGGGCGGAACATGACCGCGCTCATTCTCGGCGCCGGTGGCGCGGCGCGTGCCGTAATCCATGGCCTTGCCGAGCGCAGGCTCGGTCGCATCCTCTTGGTCAATCGCAGTCCCGAGCGCGCGCTCGAGCTGGCGGCATCGTTGCCCGGGACGGTCGAGGCGCGGCCGTGGCAGGACATCTCGGCCCTGGTGGGTGAGAGCGATCTGATCGTGAACACGACCTCACTCGGCATGCGCGGCCAGCCACCGCTGGAGATCGATCTCTCCGCCTTGCGCCCCGGTACGATCGTCGACGACATCGTCTACGTGCCGCTCGAGACGCCGCTGCTGGCCGAAGCCAGACGGCGCGGTGGCATTCCGGTCGATGGGCTCGGCATGCTGCTGCACCAGGCGGTGCCGGGTTTCGAGCGCTGGTTCGGTGTCCGCCCGCAGGTGACGCCAGAGCTGCGTGCGAAGCTCGAAGGCGATATTCCCCGGGAATGAGCACGATGGTGGAGCCGCTGCGATGACCTTCTTGCTCGGCCTCACCGGTTCGATCGGCATGGGCAAGTCGACGACATCCGAGATGTTTCGCGCCGCCGGCGTGCCCGTCCATGACGCCGACCAAGCGGTGCACGATCTCTACGCCGGTGCCGCTGCCCCGCAGATCGAAGCGGCTTTCCCGGATACGACGGCGAATGGTGTCGTCAACCGCGCCAAGCTCTCGGCAGCGGTGCTGGGGCGGCCCGAGGCGCTGGCGAAGCTCGAGGCCATCGTCCATCCGCTGGTCCGGGCCAAGGAGCAGGCCTTCCTGGCTGAGGCTCGTAAGAGCGGTGCGACCGTTGCCGTGCTCGACATACCGCTCCTGCTCGAGACCGGCGGGGAGGGGCGCTACGATGCCGTCGTCGTCATCACCGCACCGGCGGAAGTTCAGCGCGAGCGCGTCCTCAGCCGTCCCGGCATGACCGAGGAAAAGTTCGCTGCGATCCTCGCCCGTCAGATGCCGGACGCCGAAAAGCGCCGCCGGGCCCACTTCCTTGTGGACACCTCGCGCGGGCTCGTGGCGGCCGAGCATCAGGTCCGCTCTATCCTCAATGCCGTCGCCGGCCGCTTCGGCCGGACCGAAAGGGCGGGCTGACATGCGCGAGATCGTTCTCGATACCGAGACCACCGGCGTCGAGGCGCTGAAGGGTGATCGCATCGTCGAGATCGGCTGCGTCGAGCTGCTCAATCATTGCCCGACCGGCCGCAATTACCACGTCTACATCAATCCCGAGCGGGACATGCCGGACGGCGCCTTCAGGGTACACGGGCTGTCCGAGGCTTTCCTCTCCGACAAACCGGTCTTCGCCGCGATCGCTGCCGATTTCGCCGCCTTCATCGCGGACGCCAAACTCGTCATCCACAACGCCGCCTTCGACGTCGGCTTCATCAACATGGAGTTCGGCCGGCTCGGCTTGCCGGCGATCGTGCCCGCGCTCGTGGTCGATACGCTCGCCATGGCCCGGCGCAAGCATCCCGGCGCCAGCAACAGCCTCGATGCGCTCTGCGCCCGCTATGGCATCGACAACAGCCGCCGGACCAAGCACGGCGCGCTGCTCGACTCCGAGATCCTGGCCGAGGTCTATATCGAGCTGATCGGCGGCAAGCAGACGAGCCTCGGCTTCGGCAGTGCCGCTGCCGGCAAGGCAGGCGCTGGGCTCGCTGTCACAATCGAACGCCCGGTCCGCCAGCGTCCGCTCGCTCCGCGGCTGACGCCGGATGAGCGAGCGGCCCATGAAGCTTTCGTGATGAAGCTCAAGGGGCCGCTCTGGCGCGGCTATCTCGGCGTGCCCGAGGACGTTTGAGGCAAGAGCGCCATGCTCGGGCCCCAAGCCCGAGCATGGCGATTTCTGTTACTCGCCCCGCTTCCGGCTCGCGCGGCGCGACATCATGTTCAGCCCCTCGATCAAGGCCGAGAACGCCATGGCGGCGTAGATGTAGCCCTTCGGGATGTGGGCGCCGAAGCCTTCGCCGATCAGCGTGGCGCCGATCATCAGGAGGAAGCCGAGCGCCAGCATCACGATGGTCGGGTTCTTGTCGATGAAGCGCGCCAGCGGGTCCGCCGCGAGCAGCATCACCAGCACGGCGACGATGACGGCGATCACCATCACCGGGATATGCTCGGTCATGCCGACGGCGGTGATGATGCTGTCGATCGAGAAGACGAGGTCGAGCAGCAGGATCTGGAAGATCACGCCGCCGAAGGTCACGGCCGCGGCCGCGCCGCCATCGAACATGTCAGGCCCGTGATCGGGATCGACCTTGTGATGGATCTCCTTGGTCGCCTTCCAGACCAGGAACAGGCCGCCGGCGATCAGGATGAGGTCGCGCCAGGAGAAGGCCTTGCCGAAGACCGAGAACACCGGGGCGGTCAGCTGCACGATGAAGGCCACGGTCGAGAGCAGGCCGAGCCGCAGGATCAGCGCCAGGCCGATGCCGATCCGCCGGCCGCGCGCACGCTGATGCTCGGGCAGCTTGTTGGTCAGGATCGAGATGAAGATGAGGTTGTCGATACCGAGGACGACCTCCATGGCGATCAGGGCGCCGAGCGCCGCCCAGACAGTTGGGTCGGCGGCGAGCGTCATAAGGGAATCCATGGAAGTCGTGAACCTCGCGGGAACGGCGCACCGGAATGGCGGCCTCTGGCCCGCGGGACATGGAAACGATCTGGTGATTCCACAACGGCTGTGGCCAACAAAAAAGAGCCCCGAAGGGCTCTTTCCAGCGAAATTCGCGATGCCAGCCGCTGTTCAGGCGTTCGGCGTGCCCTGCTGCGCCTGCATCTCCTCGAGGCGCTGGCGGTAAAGCGACGCGAAATCGATCGGGTCGATATAGAGGGGCGGGAAGCCGCCATTGCGCACGGCTTCGGCGACGATCGCGCGGGCGAAGGGGAAAAGCAGGCGCGGGCAGTCGATCATCACGACCGCATGCACCTGCTCCTGCGGCACGCCCTGGATGCGGAAGACGCCGGCATAGCTGAGCTCGAAGGCGAACAGCGTCTCGTCGTTCAGCGTCGCCTTGCCCTCGAGCGTCAGGATCGTCTCGATGTCGTTCTCACCGAGCGCATTGGCATGGACGTTGACCTGCAGGCCGATCTGCGGCCCGCCCTGCTGTTGCTGCTGCTGGATCAGCGAGCGGGGAGCATTGGGGTTCTCGAAGGAGAAATCCTTGATGTACTGGACCAGCGTATTGAGGCTGGGCCCCTGCTGGTCGGCGGCGCCGGCGCCGTTGCCGTTTTCGTTGGCCATCGGTCCCATCTTGTCTTTACGAAAATCCTCAGGAAATTCCGTGCCGCGGCCGGAATTGCCCGGCAAAGCGGCGGCGCCGGGCTCGCGTCGGCTATCATGGCAGCGGGGCTGGCACAAGCGAAGCACGCTATCCGCGCCCTTGTCGCACCCCGGGGGTGGATGTTACGAGCCTCCCTCACCATATCCGTTCGATGACGGGCGGCAGAAGCACGCCCGCGCGGGAACGAGTTTTCGAGGTTCGGATCAGCCGGCGATGCAGAATTTCGATATGACGACCCTGGTCTTCCTGGCCCTGGCCGTTTTCGTCGCCTGGAAACTGCGCTCGGTTCTGGGCCAGAAGACCGGGCACGAGAAACCGCCGGTCGATCCGTTCGCGCGCCGAGAGACCCCGCCGATGCGGCCCGATCAGCCGGGCAATGGCGAGCGGCGCGACAATGTGGTCCGCCTGCCGGGTGCCGCCAACGATGCGGCGGCTGCCCCGGTGGCGGATGCGGAACGTTGGAAGGATATTGCCGAGCCTGGCTCGCCAATCGCCGTCGGTCTCGACGCGATTGTTCGTCAGGAACCGCGCTTCGAACCGCAGGGTTTCCTCGTCGGTGCGAAATCGGCCTACGAGACCATCGTCACCGCCTTTGCCCGCGGCGACCGGAAGACCTTGAAGGGCCTGCTTGCCAAGGAAGTCTATGACGGCTTCGAGCAGGCCATCGCCGAACGCGAGAAGCGCGCCGAGAAGGCCGAGTCCAATTTCGTCTCGATCGACAAGGCCGAGATCACCGCGGTTGACGTCAAGGGCAAGGCCGCTCAGGTCACCATCGCCTTCGTCTCGCAGCTGATCAGCGCGGTCCGCGATGCGCAGGGCAATGTCGTCGACGGCAGCGCCGATGCGGTCTCCGAGGTCAACGACGTCTGGACCTTCGCGCGCCAGCTCGGCAGCCGCGATCCGAACTGGCTGCTGGTCGCCACCGAATCGGCCGCGTGATCCGTGCTGCCGGTCTCGTTCTGGGGCTTCTGGCTGCAGGGCTGTCGATGACCGGCGCGCAAGCTTCACCTCCGCCTCTTCCGTCGGGCGCCCGGGCCGAGCCCGTGGCGCCCGCTTCGCTTAGTGGCTGGAGCGCCGACGATCAGCGCGCCATCCTCGGCCTGTTTGCGAAGGGCTGCGAGACCGATCCGCCACTGCGGCAAGGCACTGTTCCACCCCCCGCTCTGCCGGCTTTGTGCACGAAAGCGGCAGCCCTGCTCGCTGGGCCTGACGTGAACCCGGACGCGGCCCGCCGCTTCTTCGAGGACAATTTCGCCTTCTGGCGCATCCGCCCGGCCGGTTCTGAGCGCGGTTTCATGACCGGTTATTTCGAGCCGGAGTTCGAGGGCTCGCTGACCCGGTCCGATGCCTTCCTGACGCCGCTCTATGGGCGCCCGGCCGATCTCGTGACCAAGATGCCGGGCGACAACTGGCCCGGGCTCGATTCCGCCCTGACATCGGCGCGCCGGACGGCCAAGGGGCTGGAGCCTTTCCCGGATCGCACCGCGATCGAGGAGGGCGCGCTTGCCGGCCAGGGTCTGGAGATCCTCTGGATGCGCGATCCCGTCGATCGCTTCGTCCTGCAGGTCCAGGGCTCGGGCCGCATCCGCTTGCCGGACGGCAAGGTGACGCGCCTGGTCTATTCAGGGCGCAACGGCCACCCCTATACCTCGCTCGGACGCGAGCTCAGCCGACGCGAGAACATCCCGCCCGAGCAGATGACGATGGACAAACTCATCGCCCGGCTGAAAGCCGATGCCGGCTTTGCCCGCGAACTGATCCGCCTCAACCGCTCCTTCGTCTTCTTCGCCCGCAACGATGATCTCCCGGCCGGCTCCGGCCCGATCGGCGGTGCCGGCCTGCCGCTGACTCCGCTGCGCAGCGTCGCGGTCGACCGCTCGCTCTGGCCCTATGGCATGCCGGCCTGGATCGAGACCGAGATCCCCGACGGCAAGGGCGGCAGCGAGAAGCTGACCCGGCTCATGCTGGCGCAGGACACGGGAACGGCGATCGTCGGCCCGGCCCGGATCGATCTCTTCGTCGGCTCGGGCGCTGAGGCCGGCCATCGCGCCGGACTGATCCGGCACCCCGTCGATTTCATCGTGCTCTGGCCGCGCTGAGCCATGCGCCGGCGCGGCAAGCTCCTTTCCGAAGCGGAACTCGCGCTCTGGCGCCAGGTCGCGCGCACGGTCAAGCCGCTGCCCGGGCGGGCACCTGTCGAGGTCGAGCCGGAAACGGCGCAGGAGAAGCCCGTCCCGGCTGCGGAAAGCGCTCCGTCTTCGGCCGTGCTCATACCCCCTCGGCCGTCCGCAAAGCCTGCGCCGCCGCCGCTGGTGCCGCTGGAGCGGCGCATGCGTACGCAGCTGCGCAGGGGCCAGCAGGGCGTCGAGGCGGTGATCGACCTGCACGGCCTGCGCCAGGACGAGGCACACTCCGCCCTTCGCGGCTTCCTGCGCCTGCAGCAGCAGCGCGGCGCGAAGCTCGTGCTGGTGGTGACCGGCAAGGGCATCGCCGGTGATGTGCCTTATGGCGAGGAGCGCGGCATCCTGCGCCGCAACGTCCCGCACTGGCTGCGCCTGCCCGATCTGCGGCCGCTGGTGCTCGGCTTCGACGAGGCCGAGCAGCGCCATGGCGGCGCCGGCGCGCTCTATATCCGCCTGCGCCGCAGCCGGGAGGCCGGCTGATGACGCCCTTCGGCCGCCGTGTCCGCGAATTGCGTGCTGCCCGCGGCGTCACCCTGGCGCAGATGGCGCAGGCGCTCGGCGTCACCCCGGCCTATCTCTCGGCTCTTGAGCACGGCAAGCGCGGCCAGCCGACCTTCACCCTGATCCAGGGCGCGATCCATCATCTCGGCGTGATCTGGGACGAGGCCGACGAGCTGATCCGCCTCGCCGAGCTCTCCCATCCGCGCGTGGTGATCGACACGGCAGGCCTCGAACCGGAGGCGACATTGTTTGCCAACCGCCTCGCCCATGAGGTGGAGTGGCTCGGCCCGTCCGATCTCGCGGCACTGACTTCGATCCTCGACAGTGCCGCGCGCCGCCGCGGCAGCGCTTGACCTCGCCTGCCGGCAATGCCACACGCCGCCATCCTCCCGCCATCACGGATCGTTTCATGACCTCCAAGCGCTACGACGTGCTCGCCTTGGGCAATGCCATCGTCGACGTCTTCGCCTCGGCGGAGGAAGACTTCCTGGCGAAGTACGAGCTGGTCAAAGGCTCGATGGCGCTGATCGACGAACCGCGGGCCGAGCTGCTCTATGGCGCGATGGGTCCGGGCAAGGTCGTCTCGGGCGGCTCGGCCGCCAATACGATCGCCGGCCTCGCCTCCTTCGGCGGCAAGGGCGCCTTCATCGGCAAGGTCAAGGCCGACGAGCTCGGCAAGCTCTATCGCCACGACCTGACCTCGCTCGGCGTCGCCTTCGAGACCGCAGCGGCGAACGAGGGTCCGGCGACGGCGCGCTCCTTCATCATCGTCACGCCGGATGGCGAGCGCACGATGAACACCTATCTCGGCGCCTGCCAGGGCCTGTCGCCGGCCGATGTCGATGCTGCGACGGTCGAGAATGCTGATATCGTCTATCTCGAAGGCTATCTCTGGGATCCGCCGGCGGCCAAGGACGCCTTCCGCAAGGCCTCGGAACTCGCCCACAAGGCCGGCGGCCGCGTCGCCATCACCCTGTCGGATTCCTTCTGCGTCGACCGCTATCGCGACGAGTTCCTCGGCCTGGTCCGCAACGGCCTGGTCGATCTCGTCTTCGCCAACGAGCACGAGCTCAAGAGCCTCTACCAGAGCGCGGACTTTGACACGGCGCTGGCAGCGATGCGGGCGGAGAACATCCTCGCCGTCATTACCCGTTCCGAGAATGGTGCGCTGGCGCTGACGCCGGACGGCGTCGTGGCCGAGCCGGTCTTCCCGATCGAGCGCGTCGTCGACGCGACCGGCGCCGGCGACCTCTTCGCCGCCGGCTTCCTGCATGGCCTGACCTCGGGCCGCGAGGCGCGCGACTGCCTGCGACTTGGCGCGCTCGCTGCCGCTGAGGTGATCAGCCATGTCGGCGCGCGCCCGGACGTCAACCTGAAGACGCTCGCCGGCAATAACGGCCTGCTCTGAGGGAAAAGGGCGGCCGTTCAGGCCGCCCGCTTCAGCCCCGTCGCGCTCCAGATCTCGCTGAGGGCGCCGACCAGGGCGGCGATGTCCTCGTCCGAATGCAGCGGTGTCGGGGTGATCCGCAAGCGCTCGGTGCCGCGCGCCACGGTC
This sequence comes from Allobosea sp. NPDC055332, assembly GCF_053645455.1. Classification (NCBI taxonomy): domain Bacteria; kingdom Pseudomonadati; phylum Pseudomonadota; class Alphaproteobacteria; order Hyphomicrobiales; family Alloboseaceae; genus Allobosea; species Allobosea sp. NPDC055332. The sequence goes on from NZ_JBSHMO010000005.1 coordinate 93,995, forward strand.
GGGTAGTTGATCGGCTGGACGTAGATCGCGAAGCGCTCCAGCAGCTCGTCGCTGATCCGCTTGCACAGGGCGGCATCGCCGACCATCACCGGCACGATATGGCTGGGATTGGGCAGGTGCGGGATGCCGGCCTGATCGAGCTGCCCGCGCAGCTTGCGTACCCGGTCCTGCTGGCCCTCACGCTCGGCCGAGCTCGTCTTGAGATGGCGGATCGCCGCCAGCGCTCCTGCAGCGAGCGTCGGCGGCAGCGAGCTCGAGAAGATGAAGCCCGAGGCGAAGCTGCGGATGAAGTCGCACAAGGCCGCCGAGCCGGTGACATAGCCGCCCATCACGCCGAAGGACTTGGCCAGCGTGCCCTCGATCAGATCGAGCCGGCGGCTGAGCCCGTCGCGCTCGCTGACGCCGCCGCCGCGCGGCCCGTAGAGCCCGACGGCATGGACCTCGTCGATATAGGTCATCGCGCCGAACTCCTCGGCGAGGTCGCAGAACTCGGCGATCGGGGCGATGTCGCCATCCATCGAATAGACCGACTCGAAAGCGATCAGCTTTGGCCTGTTACGGTCGATGCTCGCAAGCTTGCGGCGCAGGTCCTGCGCATCGTTATGGGCGAAGATCAGCTTCTCGGCGCGCGAATGCCGGATGCCCTCGATCATCGAGGCATGGTTGGCCGCGTCGGTCAGCACGACGCAGCCGGGAATGCGCGCGGCCAGCGTCGAGAGCGAGGCCCAGTTCGACATGTAGCCGGAGTTGAACAGCAGCGCCGCTTCCTTGCCGTGCAGGTCGGCGAGCTCGCGCTCCAGCAGGACATGATAATGATTGGTGCCGGCAATGTTGCGGGTTCCGCCGGCGCCGGCGCCGCAGTTGTCGAGCGCCTCGCGCATCGCAGCGAGCACGGCAGGGTGCTGGCCCATGCCGAGATAATCGTTCGAGCACCAGACGATGACCTCGCGCGGGCCATTCGGACCGTGGAAGGCGGCGCGGGGAAAGCGGCCGGCCCGGCGCTCGAGATCGGCGAAGACGCGGTAGCGGCCCTCGGCCTTGAGGCCGTCGAGTTCGCTGCGGAAAAAGGCTTCGAAATCCATGAGTGACGCTCCTGGCGGCACCTTTGAGGGATTCCAGGCGCGGGGTAAAGGCGCGCCAATGTCGCGCCGCAGCAAGGCCGCGGCGCCCAGATCCTAGCGCAGGCCACGCCACCTCGTGCAAGGAGCTTTTCGTTTTCGGGCGGGAATGGGCCTTTCCCTTTGCTGCGCCGGCCCGTTAGATCGGTCGCGAAGCTGACGAGGAACTGGTCATGGCGGTAACGATCGACGGACGGACCCTGAAGGGCAAGCAGGTGCTGCGCGTGGCCCGGCCTGGGGCCTCCGGCCGCTATGAGAAGGCGAATCTCGCGCCGGCAGCGCGCGCGGCGATCGCGGCGACGCGCGCCCATATCGACGCCAATTTCATGAACGACGAAGCCCCGTTCATGTACTCCTTCAACACCGGCGTTGGCCTGTTCAAGGACCAGCGCGTGCTGATGTCGGAGATGACCGAATATCAGCGCAAGAGCGTCTATGCCCACGCTACCGGCATCGGCGAGCCCTTCCCGGAGGATGTGACGCGCGCCACCATGCTGCTGCGTGCCAACGCCTTCGCCTCGAATTATTCCGGCCCGCAGGTCGCCCTGGTCGAGCGCCTGCTCGCCTGCCTCAATGCCGGCATTCATCCGGTGATCCCGCAGAAGGGCTCGGTCGGCGCCTCCGGCGACCTCGCCCCGCTCGCCCATATGTCGGCGGCGGTCTGCGGCTTCGAGGAAGGGGAGGCCGTTTACAAGGGCAAGCGGATGAAGGCTCGCGACGCCCTCGCCAGGGCCGGGCTGGAGCCCGATTTCAAGCTCGGCGCCAAGGATGCCTCGGCCCTGATCAACGGCTCGACGGTGTCGCTGGCGCTCGGTGTGCTCGCGACCGAGGACGCCAGGCGCTTGATCAAGGCTGCCGATATCGGCCTTGCGCTCTCGCTCGAAGCGATGCGCGGCGAGCTTGCCGCCTTCGATCCGCGCGTCCACGCTGCCCGGCCGCATCCCGGCCAGGCGCTGGTGGCGCGCAATCTTCTGAAGATCACGCAGGGCTCGAAGCGCTGCTCGGCCTCGGCCCGCGAGACGATCTATCCCGACGAGATCGGCCGCACGCCTGGCAAGCCGCCGGCACCGCGCGTTCAGGACGTCTATTCTCTGCGCTGCGCCCCGCAGGTGCATGGGCCGGCTCGCGAGGCACTCGACTATGTCAGCCGGATCATCGCAACCGAGACCAATTCGGCGACCGACAACCCGCTGATCTTCCCGGAGGATGACGGCTATCGCGTCATTTCCGGTGGCCATTTCCACGGCCAGTATGTCGCCCAGGCGATGGACCTGCTCGCGATCGCGATGACCGATCTCGGCTCGATCTGCGAGCGCCGCCTCGCCCGCCTGGTCGATCCGACTTTGAGCTACGGCCTGCCGCGCAACCTGCTCGCCGGCAAGCGCGGCCTCAACACCGGTTTTGCCACGGTGCAGTGCTCGATGTCGGCCCTGGTGATGGAGAACCGTACCCTGTCTTCGCCGGGTTCGGTCGACTCAATCCCCGGCAAGTCGAACGCCGAGGACCATGTCTCGAACTCGACCTGGTGCGGACGCAAGGCGCGCACCATCGTCGAGAACGTCGAGATGATCATCGCCGCCGAGATCCTGATGGCCTGCCAGGCGCTCTCGCTGATCGCCGAGACCGCCGAGGCCCATCCGCTCGGCAAGGGCACGCAGGCGGCGCTCGACGCGCTGCGCGAGACGATCCCGCCGGCGCTCGACGGTGACCGCTGGTACGCCGCCGAGATGAACCAGGCGACGGCTCTGGTGCGCTCCGGCGCGATCGTCGAGGCGGTCGAGGCGGTGGTTGGGGGATTGGAGTAGTTCTGGAGCTGCTCTCACAGAAAAGACTAGCGGCGATTCGCATTCGAGGTCGGCCGGAGGGCCAATTGCCCCCTTCGACCCATGCGCCGAACGTCTGGGCAAGCCGAAGTGACTACCACGTCGAAAGACGGGGAGATTGCCAGGAGGGCCCTTAGACCAATGAGATCAAAGGCTTATCTATAAACATTCGCGTTACGTTCTGGTCTAGCAGTTGTGGATAGTGGGGACATAGCCACCATCCCTTGACGAAAAATCGAATCGTCGACATGAATCGGGCCGCTCGCGCTGCAACGCGGGCGGCCCGTAAATGAGTGTGGCATTCCCAGTTTGGGGCCCCACACGCAAGTGCTGCTAAGCGGTCAAACTTTTGAGTCGACCGATTCCGCTTGTCAAGGCCCCGATCGCCTTCTCGTGTTGGAGGTCGACATGTCGATGTCAGCCACTTATCGCGTGCCACTTGGCACGCGTATCCGCACGGGCGAACGTTGCCCTGAGAGCGGCGTGTGGAGGGTCGAAGGCTATCCTTCGACGACTGCGCCAATCGCCAAGGGCAATGTGATGCCCCCGTACGGTGGTCGCGCAGTTATCTGGATTCTGTCCAGCTACGCGTGATTGAAAGTAAGCGTGCCCCGCATTAGTGCGGGGCACTGCTCAATACAACGTCGCCTTGACCCGCTCCGGCAGCGCCTTGTCATAGGCTTCGCCGTCGAACGCCTCTGCGGTCGCGCGCGCCGAGATGTCGCGCAGGATCGTGCCGGCGCTCGGCAGCGAGCGCTTGTCGACCTGCGCCGCCGGGTTCCAGAGATCGGCCCGCACCACCGCCCGTGAGCACTGGAAGTAGGCGGCCTCGACCGTGACCACCATCACGCAGGCGGGCAGTTTCCCCGCCATCTCGAAGCGCGCGCACAGCTCAGGATCGGTCGAGAGCACCGCTGTGCCGTTCACACGCAGGGTTTCGCCGTAACCGGGGATCAGAAAGAGCATTCCGATTCGATTATCAGACAGAAGATTTTTCAACGAATCCAGACGGTTATTGCCTCTTCTGTCCGGAATCAGCAGCGTTCTCGCGTCGCTGACGGTGACAAAGCCCGGCTGATCCCCACGCGGTGAGCAATCCAGCCCGTCCGGACCATTGGTCGCGAGCACGAAAAACGGCGAGGCCGCGATCAGAGCGCCGTAGTTGGCGTCGATATGATCGATCTCCTTGATGACGGAGGCCGGCGCGACCGGGTTCGGATAAAGCGCTGCAAGCTGCTCGGGCGAGGTGATGCGGTGCGCGGTCATGCCAGCCTCCGAAGACAATAAGTCTAGACTATTTGAATTCGCTGCAGCGCACCAGAGGGCGATCCAAAGAAAACGCCCCGCACCTTGCGGCACGGGGCGTCTGATTCACGTGAAACGCTGGTCGCGTATCAGTCTTCGGCGCCCTGGCGCTCGCGGGACTTCTCGGCGTCGCGCTCGGCCTTCAGCTTCTCGGTGATGTCCTCGCCAGTAGCCTGGTCGACCACCTTCATCGACAGGCGCACCTTGCCGCGCTCGTCCATGCCGAGGAACTTGACCTTGACCTTGTCGCCTTCCTTGACGACGTCCTGGACCTTCTGGACGCGGCGCGGGGCCAGCTCCGAGATATGGACCAGGCCGTCCTTGGCGCCGAAGAAGTTCACGAAGGCGCCGAACTCCATGACCTTCACGACAGTGCCGTCATAGATCATGCCCGGCTCCGCCTCGGAGACGATCGACTTGATCCACTTGATCGCGGCTTCGATCGACTTGCCGTCGGCCGAAGCGATCTTGATGGTGCCGTCGTCCTCGATGTTGACCTTGGCGCCGGTCTTCTCGACGATCTCGCGGATCACCTTGCCGCCCGAACCGATGACTTCACGGATCTTGTCGACCGGGATCTTCATCGTCTCGATGCGCGGCGCATACTCGCCGAGCTGGCTGCGCGAGGCGGACAGCGCCTTGCTCATCTCGCCGAGAATGTGCTCGCGACCGCCCTTGGCCTGGCCGAGGGCGACCTTCATGATCTCCTCGGTGATGCCGGCGATCTTGATGTCCATCTGCAGCGAGGTGATGCCCGCGGCGGTGCCGGCGACCTTGAAGTCCATGTCGCCGAGATGGTCCTCGTCGCCGAGGATGTCGGAAAGCACCGCGAAGCGCTCACCCTCGAGGATCAGGCCCATGGCGATGCCGGCGACCGGCGACTTCAGCGGCACGCCCGCATCCATCAGCGCCAGCGAGGTGCCGCAGACCGTGGCCATCGAGGAGGAGCCGTTCGACTCGGTGATCTCCGAGACGACGCGGATCGTGTAGGGGAACTCCGACTTCGCCGGCAGCATCGGACGGATGGCGCGCCAGGCGAGCTTGCCATGGCCGATCTCGCGACGGCCGGGCGAACCCATGCGGCCGGTCTCGCCGACCGAATAGGGCGGGAAGTTGTAGTGCAGCAGGAAGGTCTCCTTGTAGGTGCCTTCCAGCGAGTCGATGAACTGCTCGTCGTCGCCGGTGCCGAGCGTGGTCACGACCAGCGCCTGCGTCTCGCCGCGGGTGAACAGCGAGGAGCCGTGGGTGCGCGGCAGGATGCCCGCTTCCGCCACGATCTTGCGGACGGTCTTGACGTCGCGGCCGTCGATGCGGACGCCGTCGTCGAGGATGGTCCAGCGCACGACCTTGGCCTGGGCCTCCTTGAACTGGCCGCCGACCTGCTCCTTGGTGAAGGTGGTCTTGCCGTCCGGCTCGGCCGAAACCAGCGCCTGGACCTTGGCCTTGGCGGCATCCAGTGCCTTGTAGCGCTCGGCCTTGGTGGTGATCTTGTAGGCGGCGCGCAGGTCCGCATCGACCAGCTTGAGAACCGCGTCGAGCACGACCGAGTTGTCGGCCGGCACGTAGTCGCGCGGCTCCTTGGCGGCCTTCTCGGCCAGGCGGATGATCGCGTCGATCACCGGCTGGAAATGCTTGTGGCCGAACATCACGGCGCCGAGCATGATTTCCTCGGAGAGCTCCTTGGCCTCCGACTCGACCATCAGCACGGCGTCCTGGGTGCCGGCGACGACGAGGTCGAGCTGCGATTCCTTGACCTCTTCGATCAGCGGATTGAGCTTGTAGGCGCCGTCGACATAGCCGACGCGGGCAGCGCCGACCGGGCCCATGAAGGGCACGCCCGAGAGGGTCAGGGCGGCGGAGGCGGCGACCATCGCGACGATGTCGGGATCGTTCTCGAGGTCATGCTGCAGGACCGTGACGACCACCTGGGTGTCGTTCTTGTAGCCTTCGGCGAAGAGCGGGCGGATCGGCCGGTCGATCAGGCGCGAGACCAGCGTCTCCTTCTCGGTCGGGCGTCCCTCGCGCTTGAAATAGCCGCCGGGGATGCGGCCGGCCGCGAAGGTCTTTTCCTGGTAATTGACGGTGAGCGGGAAGAAGTCGAAGCCCGGCTTCGGCTCCTTGGCCGAGACGATGGTGGCGAGCACGACGGTCTCGCCATAGGTGGCGAGCACGGCGCCGTCGGCCTGGCGGGCGATCTTGCCGGTTTCGAGCACGAGCTTGCGCCCGCCCCAGATCAGCTCTTCGGTCTGAACATCGAACATAGGATTTTCTTTCGGTCGGATGCGATCCGTCCGGCGTCGATCGTGCCCATGGGCAAGACGGCGAAACGTCCGGGAGGTGCTCGCAGGAAGCGCGCCCGGGCGCTCGGCGATCCTGCCATGGACGTCACTGACGCCGGCGGATCATGCGGGAAGCCGCCCCATGCGGTTGCCGCATTGAAGGGGGAACGTCGCGTCATTGCGGCGCTCCCGGTTTGGGGTCGATGAGACGGCCCCTAGCAGAACCGCCCGGAGCAGCGAGGCACCGGGCGGAAATTCGGTTCGATCAGCGGCGGATGCCGAGCTTCTCGATCAGGCTCTTGTAGCGCGCTTCTTCCTTGCCCTTGAGATAGTCGAGCAGGGAGCGGCGCTGCGAGACCAGCTTGAGCAGGCCGCGACGCGAATGGTTGTCCTTGGTGTGGGACTTGAAGTGGCCGGTCAGGTTGTTGATGCGCTCGGTGAGGATCGCGACCTGGACTTCCGGCGAACCGGTGTCGTTCGGCTTGGTGGCGTGCTCTTTGATGAGCGCGTTCTTGCGCTCGGCAGTGATCGACATCGTCATGTCCTTTGGTTCGGTGTTGATCTGGCGGGCCAGGCCGGGATGTCGTCCAGCAAGGTCCGAAGCCCGCATCCGCCTCATCGCGGAAGGGATGCGCAGCCGGCCATCGGGCCGGTTGCACGCGCATATACACGAAACTGGCGGAAAGGCTAGGGTTCTAGCGTCGTGGTACGGAGAAGGGCATGCAGCAGGTCGAGGAAAGACGCGCCGTACGGGCACTCATCCTCACACCGGACCGGCAGATCCTGCTCTTTCGCTTGCGGCCGCCTGGAGAAACGCGGTGCTTCTGGATCGCACCGGGCGGCGGGCTCGATCCCGGCGAGACGATCGAGGACGGCTTGAGACGCGAGCTGCGCGAGGAGCTCGGGCTGGTCGATTTCCGGATCGGTGCGCTCGTCTGGCGCCGCCACCACACTTTCGACTGGGGCGCCCGCCGGATCTCGCAACGCGAGGAATACCGCATCGTCGAGGTGCAACGCTTCGAGCCTGTCATGACCGACGAGGTGGAAGCGCGGACGGTCGTCGAGCATCGCTGGTGGCCGATCGCCGAGCTCGGCGGCATCGGCGAACCGCTGACGCCGTTGAGCCTGCCGGCGATCCTGACGCGATATCTCACGGAGGGCGCGCCCGATCCGGCGCCGCCCGAGGAAGTGCTGGTCGACGACGCACCGGCTCGCTGACTGCCGGAACCTCTGCCGGCTCCGCAGGTTGACTCGCCGCAGTCTCCAACTGGGGTCGAGTAATCATGTCCGCTATGCCGAAAGACCGCCTCATCGCTGCGCTCGGCGTCCAGCTCCGGGCCGAGCGCGAGACCCGCGACGCGCTCCGTGACGTGATCGCCAACGGCCAGCTCGATCGCGAGGTTCTGTTGGCGATCCTCTCCGATCCGGTTCCCGTCGTGACCCGTGACGAGATCGTCCGGGCTGAGGCCTGGCTGCGTGGACTGCCGCCGGCCCTTCCGGCCCGGCCGAAGCTGAGGGCGGCCTGATGGCGCCCCGGCCGGCCTGGAAGGGGTATCTCAAGCTCTCGCTGGTCTCCTGCGCCGTCGAACTGACCTCAGCGACCGACCATAGCGAGAAGGTCTCGTTCCGCGTCATCAACCGCAAGACCGGGAATACCGTCCGGCGACAATATATCGACAGCGTCAGCGGCAAGCCGGTCGATCCCGACGACGAGGTCAAGGGCTACGAGATCGGCGGCGACGAATACCTCCTGATCGAGGAGGACGAGATCGACGCGGTCCAGATCGAGAGCTCGCATACGCTTTCGATCGAGCAGTTCGTCGATCGCGCCGCGATCCCGCAGATCTATTTCGACCAGCCCTATTATCTCAGCCCGTCCGACGAGGTCTCGGAAGAGGCCTTCGCCGTGATCCGCGAGGCGATGGCGAAGCAGAAGAAGGCCGGCATCGCCCGCATCGTGCTCTATCGCCGCGAGCGGCCAGTGATGATCGAGCCCTTTGACAAGGGTTTGCTCCTGACGACGCTGCGCTACGACAAGACCGTGCGCCAGCCGGACGAGGTCTTCGACGGCCTGAAGAAGGGCAAGCTCGACGAGGAACTGGTCGATCTCGCTACCCATATCATCGACAAGAAGGAGGCGAAGTTCGATCCCAGCGGCTTCGAGGACCGCTATGAAGAGGCGCTGCTCGAGCTGATCGCGGCCAAGCGCAAGGGCAAGAAGCCGCCGGTGGCGAAACCGGCCGAGCGTCCGTCCAATGTCGTCAATCTGTTCGAGGCGCTGAAGAAGAGCCTCGGCGAGGAGAGCGGTGCGTCCGGCAAGCCGTCGGCTCGCGGCAAGAAACCGACGAGTGCGCGCAAGTCGACGAGAAAGCCGACCGCCGGCAAGAGCAGGAAGAGTGCCTGACGCGTGTCGGAGGCCGCCATGGCCAATCTCGATCTTTATCGTTCGAAGCGCGATTTCAGCCGCACCCGCGAGCCGAAAGGCGCCGCCAGCCGCCGGAAGCCAGCCCGGAGCGGTGGCGCTTTCGTGATCCACAAGCACGCCGCCCGCCGGCTCCACTATGATCTCAGGCTCGAGCATGAGGGTGTGCTCTGGTCCTGGGCGGTGACGCGCGGGCCGAGCCTCGACCCCGGCGAGAAGCGCCTCGCCGTCCATGTCGAGGACCACCCGCTCGAATACGGCGCCTTCGAGGGCACGATTCCCGAAGGCGAGTATGGCGCCGGTTCGGTGATCGTCTGGGACGAAGGTAAATGGATTCCGGAGAGCGATCCCATCCGCGGCATGGAGAAAGGCCATCTCGCCTTCGCGCTCGAAGGTCACAAGCTCGGCGGCCGCTGGCATCTGGTCAGGCTGAAGCCTCGCCGCGGCGAGAAGCGCGACAACTGGCTGCTGATCAAGGTCGATGACGATTTCGCCCGCGATGACGAGGACATCCTGGAGACCGCGCCGGATTCGGTGAAATCGGGCAGAAGCGTCGAGGAGGTCGGCGAGGATCCCGCTGGCGATGTCTGGTCGACAGACGACAAACCTGCCAAAGGCCGTCAGCTCAGGGCGGCCAAGTCGAAAGCTGCCGCTGCAAAGCCAGCGGAGGCCAAGCCGGCCCGCCGCTCGGAAAAGACCGAAGGCGAGCCGCTGCCGCGTTTCGTCGAGCCGTGCCTTGCGACCTTGCAGGACAAGCCGCCGGCCGGCGATGCTTGGCTGCATGAGGTCAAGTTCGATGGTTATCGGCTGCAGGCGCGGTTCTCGGCCGGCAAGGTCAGGCTGCTCACTCGCACCGGGCTCGACTGGACCGAGCGCTTCGGTGAGCGGATCATCGCTGCGCTCGCGGCGTTGCCTTGCGAGGCCGCCCTGATCGATGGCGAGGTCGTGGCACTGGGCGAGAACGGCATATCCTCCTTTTCCGCGCTCCAGGCTGCGCTGTCGGAGGGGGAGACCGCGAACCTCGTCTTCTTCGCCTTCGACTTGCTGCATCTCGACGGCGAGAACCTCAGGGCCGAGCCGCTGCTCGCCCGCAAGGAGCGGCTCGAGGAGTTGCTGCAGGCAGCGGAGGCCGAAGCACCACTGCGCTATTCCGAGCATTTCATCGAGCCCGGCCAGACCATGCTACGCCATGCCTGTCGCATGGGACTGGAGGGCGTGATCTCCAAGCGCGCCGAGGCACCCTATCGCAGCGGCCGCGGGCGGGACTGGGTCAAGTCGAAATGCACCCAGCGCCAGGAATTCGTCATCGCCGGCTATGTGCCCTCGAAGGCCTCGCGCAACCAGCTAGGTTCGCTCGTCCTCGGCTATCACGAAGATGGCGAGCTGAAGCCCGCCGGCCGCGTCGGCACCGGCTTCACCCGCAATTCGGCCGCCGCGCTGAAGAAGACGTTCGACGCCATCGCCGCGAAAACCTCGCCCTTCCGGGGCGACGCCGGCCGCGAGCGTGGTATCGTCTGGGTGAAGCCTGAGCTCGTCGCCGAAATCGCCTTCGGCTCCTGGACGGCCTCGAAAACGCTGCGGCACTCGGCTTTCCTCGGCCTGCGCGAGGACAAGCCGGCTGAGGAGGTGATCGAGGAGAAGCCGGTCAAGACCGAAGCGAAGGCTCGGCGCGCGACGAAGACCAGACGCAAGGCCGGCCCGGAGACGACCGTGACGCTGAGCAATCCCGACAAGCCGCTCTGGCCCGACATCGGCCTCACCAAGCAGGATCTGCTCGACTATTACGCCGGCGTCTGGGAGCGCATGGCGCCCTTCGTCATTGAGCGCCCCTTGAGCCTGCTGCGCGCTCCTGAAGGGGTCGGCGGCCAAGTCTTCTTCCAGAAGCACGCCGGGGCCGGTCTGCACAAATCGATGTCGCGGATGAAGGATGAGGGTGGCGAGGAGCTGCTCTTCATCCGCGACTTCGACGGGCTCGCCGCGCTCGTCCAGCTCGGCACGGTCGAGGTCCATGTCTGGGGCGCCAGGATCGACGCGATCGAGACGCCCGACCAGGTCATCTTCGATCTCGACCCCGACACGGGCGTGCCGATGGAGCGCGTGCGCGAGGCGGCACTGACAGTCCGCCAGCGGCTGGAGGAGCTCGGTTTCGAGAGTTTCCTCAAGACCTCAGGCGGCAAGGGCTTCCATGTCGTGCTGCCGTTGAAGCCCGAGGCGGATTGGGAGGAGGTCAAAAGCTTCGCTCGCGACTTCGCCAAGGCGATGGAGCAGGCCGAGCCGAAACTCTATACCGCGACCCTCTCGAAGAAGGCTCGCAAGGGACGCATCTTCATCGACTATCTCCGCAATGGTCGCGGTTCGACAGCGATCGCGCCGTTCTCGACACGGGCGCGGCCTGGTGCTGCGGTCGCCATGCCGGTCGCCTGGGAGTTGCTGGAAAAGGGTCTGGCGCCCGATGCTTACAAGGCGCCGGAGGTGACGAAGAAGGGTCCGCCTGACGACGCCTGGACCGCATTCTTCAAGCCGAAGCGGGCCCTGAAGCGCTGATCAGGCGGCGATCTCGCCGCGATCATAGCGGCGCTGGGCTTCCTCGACCTCGCCGATATGGGCCTCGGCCCATTGCGTCAGTGCCGCGACCGTGCCGGCGAGCGTGCGCCCGAGCGGTGTCAGCGAATACTCGACCGTGACCGGCACGGTCGCGAAGGCACGGCGTGAGATCAGCCCGTCGCGCTCCAGGCTCTTCAGCGTCTGCGACAGCATTTTCTGCGAGATGCTATCGATGCGCCGGCGCAGTTCGTTGAAACGCAAAGTCTCCTGCTCAAGCAGGATCAGCACCAGCACCGCCCATTTGTCGCCGATCCGGTCCAGCACCTGCCGCGTCGGGCAGCGGGCATCGAAGGCGTCGGGACGATACAGCATGGCGGTTTCCGTCAGGTGACCTTGTGGCGTGAAAGTGCCTTCTTGAGAGAAAGTCGCATGGCTGCCATCTGGTGTCCATTGGGATGTAGGTTCCCATCAGATACCAGGGAAGATCACCATGAAGATTGCTCTCATCGGCGCCACCGGCTTCATCGGCTCGCGCCTGCTCGCTGAATTGACCAGCCGCGGCCATCAGGTCACCGCCATCGTCCGCAATCCCGAGAAGGTGCCGCAGGGTGCTGGCGTCAGCGCCAGGAAGGGCGACGTCTATAGCAAGGACGAGCTCGCCGCCTTGCTCGCCGGCCATGATGCGGTGATCAGCGCAGTGCACTACACCGCCAGCGATCCGGCGACATTGCTCGCGGCCGTGAAGCAGTCGGGCGTGAAGCGCTATCTCGTCGTCGGCGGCGCTGGCAGCCTCGAAGTCGCGCCCGGCGTGAAGCTGTTCGACACCAAGGAATTCCCGGCGATCTATCTCGACGAGGCCAGGAAGGGCGGCGCCTATCTCGATCTGCTCAAGGGCGAGAGCGGCCTCGACTGGACCTTTCTCTCGCCCTCCGCCTTGATCGAGCCGGGCGAGCGCACCGGCAAATTCCGCCTCGGCAAGGATCAGCTCTTGGTCGACGGCGAGGGCAAGAGCCGGATCTCGGCCGAGGACTACGCCATCGCTCTGGTCGACGAGCTGGAAAAGCCGGCGCATTCGCGCCAGCGCTTTACGGTCGGCTACTGAGACGGGACCTAGCGTCTCGTCCCAGCGTTGCGTGAGCTTACCGGTCAGACTGGATCAGTCTGACCGGGTCCAGCTGCAGGGTCCGGCGGAAGCGCTTCTCGCCGAAGGCGAGCTGGCCGCGGCGGAGTTCGCCGCGCCAGACATGGCCTGCGTCGCTCTCGAAATAGAGCTGCGACGCATCGACCTCGTAGCGCCCGCCATGGCTCGGGGTCTGGTCGCGCTGTTTGCCGAAGCGGCCATTGGGCCGAAGATCGAGCCGGACGGCTCCATCCTCGCTGACCCAGCGGCCGAGCACGGCGCGCTCGGCCTTGCTGAGTGGCTCGGGCAGCTCGAGATCGATCTCGAGCGGGCGAACCGACGGCTTGGCCGGGACGATGATCGACGCGATGGCGCCGAGCGACTGGAAGACCTGGCTGAAGGGCATGATGATCTCCTTTCGTTCAGGTTGTTGGGCGGTGCTGATAGCGCCGCCTTTGACGGGAATATGTCAGTAGCAACCGGCTCCGGGCGCCAGAGCGTTCCGCCTCTGGGTCCGTTGGTCGACGACGCTGCCGGTATGCCAGGACAATGCATCGGAGCGAGCATGGAGCGGTAGACCGATCCGCCGCGATCATTGCCTGATCCTCCAGCGTTGCAGTCCGCCCATGGCAAAGCCACGGTACTTCCTTATATGAAAGTCCAGGCAGTCGGATGGCCTCGGCCACCCGCTATGGAGGCCGGCGCATGCCCCAGGTCCAGGAACTCGCCGCACTGATCGCGCGCTTCGCGCCGACCGACGGTGTCCACGAAACCGCGATCCCGCGTATGAAAGTCGTCCGTCTCTCGCAGCCGAGCGAGCCGATGCACGGCCTGCACGAGCCGGCGCTCTGCATCATCGCCCAGGGCGCCAAGCAGGTGATCCTGGGCAACCAGATCTACCGCTATGACGCCGCGCATTGCCTCGTCGTCTCGCTCGATCTGCCGGTCATCGGCCAGGTGATCGAGGCGACGCCTGACAAGCCCTATCTCTGCGTCAAGCTCGAGCTTGACCCAGCCGCGATCGGCGCGCTGATGCTGGAAACCGCGCCACTCGCCGAGCGGGAGGTCGCGCCTGGTCCGGGCATGGTGGTCAGCACACTGACGCCGGCCTTGCGCGATGCCGTGATCAGGCTGACCAGCCTTCTGGCCTCTCCCGCCGACATTGCGGTACTCGCGCCATTGGTCGAGCGCGAGATCCTTTATCGCCTGCTGATCAGCGAACAGGCGGCGCGTCTGCGCCAGATCGCTGTGGCCGAGAGCAAGCTGCAGCAGGTGAACCGCGCCATCGGCTGGATCAAGCGCAATTACCGCAGTCCTTTCAGCGTTGAGATCGTCGCGGCGGAGGCGCGGATGAGCCCATCGGCGCTGCATCTGCATTTCAAGGCGGTGACTGCGATGAGCCCGCTGCAATACCAGAAGCAGTTGCGACTGCAGGAGGCGCGCCGGCTGATCCTGGCCAATGCACGCGACGCGGCATCTGCCGGGTTCGAGGTCGGCTATGAGAGCCCCTCGCAGTTCAGCCGGGAATACAGCCGCCTGTTCGGTGCTCCACCGCTGCGCGATGTCGCGCGTTTCCGCGGCGTCGCAGCGGCTGACGCCGCCTAGAATTCCTCCCATCCGGCATCGCCGGCGCGGCCATTGGCGGCTTTGCGCGCCGGTGCTGCCTTGCTCTGGGCGAAGGCGGCCTCGGCGAGCTGGCGCAGGCGCTCGGGCTCGGGTGCCTGGCCGCTGGCGCGATCGGCCGGGCCGGCCGGGTGCGGCGCCGCGCTGATGGGGCGTGCAGGAGCCCGCAGGGCGGTCCTGGCGGCAGAGCGCGTGCCGGTGCTGCCGGAGGCCGCTCCGGTTGCCAGGACGCCGCTGCTGCCATTCCCGGTGCGGAAGCTGGCGACCAGCGTGTTGAGTTCGCCGATGCGGCCGGAGAGCGCCCCGGCCGATGCGGCGCTCTGTTCGGCCAGGGCCGCATTGGCCTGCGTCATCTCGTCGAGATGGGCGACCGCCTGGCTCATCTCGTCGATGCCATGCGCCTGCTCGGCCGAGGCCGCCGAGATCTCCTGGATCGTGCCGGTGACCTTCTGCGAGGCGGCGAGGATCTTTTCGAGCGAGTCCCCGGCCCGGCGCACCAGCCGCACGCCCTGCTCGACTTCGGCATTGGACGAGGAGATCAGCCCGGAAATGTCCTTGGCCGCCTCGCCCGAGCGCTGGGCGAGGGTGCGCACTTCGCTAGCGACCACGGCAAAGCCCTTGCCGGCATCGCCGGCCCTTGCCGCCTCGACCGCCGCATTGAGCGCCAGCAGGTTGGTCTGGAAGGCGATGTCGTCGATCACCCGGATGATGTCGGAGATCTTGCGGGAGGCCTCCTCGATGCGGGCCATGGCGCTGACCGCCTCGCCGGCGATGGCGCCGCCATCCTGGGCCGCCTTCATCGCCTCCTCGGCGACCGCAGCCGCCTGGCGCGCGCCTTGCGCCGAAGCCTTCACCGAGGCGGCGAGCTCCTCGGTCGTCGCCGCCGTCTCCTCCAGCGAGGAGGCCTGCTCCTCGGTCCGCTTTGACAGGTCGTCGGCGCCCATATTGATCTCGCGCGCCGCGATGCCGACATCCGACGCCGTCGCCTGGATCGTCGACACCGTCGCCGAAAGGCGATCGACGGCTTCGTTGAAATCGGCGCGGAGCTGTTCGTACTCCGCCGGGAAGGCATCCTCGATCCGGCACGTCAGGTCGGCCTGGGCGAGGCGTTCCAGCCCGGCGGCGAGGGCGCGGACGATCGCCTCCTGCTGCTGGGCATGGTCGCGCTGCAGCGCAGCCGTACGCTCGCGTTCGGCCTGGTTGCTGCGGCGCTCGGCGTCCGTCCGCTCCGACTGCTCGGTCGCCTCGGTCTCCAGTCGCGCTTTCTCGATCGCGGCTTCGCGCAGGATGCCGACGGCATCGGCCATCGCCGCGACTTCGTCGCCGCTGCGCAGCTTTGGCGGCTCGCTGGCGAGATCGCCAGCTGCGAGCTTCAGCATCGTTTCCTTGAGCTGGCCCAGGGGTCTCAACGTCCGGCGGGTCAGCCAGAACAGCAGCGTCCCGCCGATCGCGGCGATCACGAGGCCGGCGATGACGTTGTTGCGGATCATCTCGTCGATGACGGTGAGGAAATCCGACTGCTTGATGCCGACATAGAGGATGCCGATCACGGCATTGTCCGACTTCTGGATGATCGGCTCGTAGATGGTGAAATAGGGAACGCCGAGGATGTCGGCGGCGCCGGAATAGGTACGGCGTTCCTTGAAGACAGCGTCATGGGCGGGACCCTGCGCGAGCTTGGTGCCCACCGCGCGCGAGCCATCCGGCTTCTGGACGTTGGTCGTGACGCGCGTGTCGCCCATGAACACGGTCGCGGTGCCACCGGAGAGTGCCTTGACCTTGTCGACGGCGGCGAAATTGCCGTTGACCGGCTCAGAGCCGAAATAGAGCTTGTCGCCCTCCAGCCGCGGCTCGCCCTTGGCGGAGAGGATATCCCGAAGCAGGTTGATGTTGATGGTCAGGCTTGCCTGAGCCCGTTCGCGCATCGCGCTGTCGGCGGCGCGGATCGAGACGATCACCGATGCCGCAATTGCGGCAGCGAAGATGGCGATACCGACGATCGCGAGCCGGTTGGAGATGGGTAGCCAGAGGGAGGCGAGCTTCTTCACGGGCGGCTCCTTGAGGCGGCCGAGGTCGACCAGACTCAAGAACCCGTCCAAACTGGTAAATTTCGCTTTAAACAGGGTCGAAATCGACCAAAAAGGCCCTGTTTTGCGGGCAATTCGTTCCATTCAGGACGAACTGCACCACGACATGCGTGTGCGCTTCAGAGCGCTCTTCTACAGGTTGAAGACGCGATGCGGCACGAATTCGCCCTGCGTGATCGAGCCGGTCGCGATCAGCACGCCGCCGCTCACCGCATAGACTGCGTCCGCCTCCAAGGGCGCGTCGCGGCCGCGCAGCAGCACGCTCTGGCCGCGCTTCAGCCGAAGCGCAGCGTCGCGATGGATCACGATCTCCGGAATCAGCGCCAGCGCCGCCGAGACCGGCAGCAATGCCTCTGCGGCACCGTCGCCCTCGCGCAGAATCTCCACCGTGGCCGCATCGGCCACCGCGAACGGGCCGACGCGGGTGCGGCGCAGATGCGCGACATGGCCGAGGCAGCCGAGCGCCAGTCCGAGGTCGCGGGCGATGGCGCGGACATAGGTGCCCTTGCCGCATTCGGCCTCGAAGGTCGTGGTCGGGCCATCATGGCGGACGATGCGCAGCGCGGTAATCTCGACCGGGCGGGCTTCCAGCGTCACCTCCTCGCCATCGCGGGCGAGGTCGTAGGCGCGCTCGCCGGCGATCTTGATCGCCGAGAACTTCGGCGGCACCTGCTGGATCGTGCCGGTGAAGCGCGGCAGCAGGGCTGCGATCGCCGGCTCGTCGGGCCGGAGCTCGGAGGTCGCGACGACTTTGCCCTCGGTGTCGTCGGTATCGGTCTGCGAGCCCCAGGCGACGGTGAATTCATAGGCTTTGCGCCCGTCCATCACGAAGGGGACGGTCTTGGTCGCTTCGCCCAGCGCAATCGGCAGAAGGCCCGAGGCAAGCGGGTCGAGCGTGCCGGCATGGCCGGCTTTCTTGGCGTTATAGGCGCGCTTCACCACGGCGACCGCATGGGTCGAGGTCATCCCGATCGGCTTGTCGAGCACGACCCAGCCATGCACGTCGCGCTTCTTGGGCCGCGGCGGCCGGCCGCCATCCGCCTCTGCCGGGCGGTTCTCGTCAGTCGTCGTCATGATGCTTGTCTTGCTGGTCCAGGTCCTGGTCAATGTCCTGGTCGATGCGCAACGGCTGCTTCAGGATGTCCTGGCGCACCTTGTCCGAATAGAGCAGCGCATCGATGCGCTCGGCCTCGGCGAAGCTCTCATCCTGCAGGAAACGGACGTTCGGCGCATATTTCAGGTTCACGCGATGGGCGATCTCGCCACGGATATGGCGCTTGTGCCCGTCGAGTGCCTTCAGCACCGCCGCGATGTCCTGGCCGCCGAGCGGCATGATGTAGCAGGTTGCGAGCTTGAGATCGGGCGAGAGCCGGACCTCGGGCACGGTAATGACGTGCTTGGCCAGCACATCGTCATGGATGCCGCCGCGCGCCAGCATCTCCGCCAAGGCGTGACGGATCAGTTCGCCGACGCGCAATTGCCGCTGCGAGGGCCCGGAGCCCTGTGTGTTGGGTTTCTTTGCCATGGTTCTCGTTCTCCGGGATCGGACCGGACGGACGGGTTTGAAACGTCATGGCCGGGCGAAAGCCCGGCCATTTGTAGCTATCCGGGGAGCAAGCGTGCCTGTCAGAGGCTGCGCTTGATCTCCTCGACACGGAAGCACTCGATCACGTCGCCAGCGCGCATGTCCTGGTAGCTCTCGAAGGACATGCCGCACTCCTGGCCGGCGACCACTTCCTTGGCGTCGTCCTTGAAGCGCTTGAGCTGGGCGAGCTTGCCCTCGTGAACCACGACGCCGTCGCGGATCAGGCGGACATTGGCGCCGCGCTCGATCGTGCCGTCGGTGACGCGGCAGCCGGCGATCTTGCCGACCTTCGAGACGTTGAAGATCTCGAGGATCTGCGCGTTGCCGAGCATGGTCTCGCGCAGGGTCGGCGCCAGCAGGCCCGACATCGCGTCCTTCACATCATCCATCAGGTTGTAGATGATGCTGTAGTAACGGATCTCGACGCCGGCCCGTTCGGCCGCTTCGCGCGCTTCCTTGTGGGCGCGGACGTTGAAGCCGATCACCACCGCGCCCGAAGCCTGGGCCAGCGTGACGTCGGATTCGGTGATCGCGCCGACGCCGGACGAGAGCACGCGGGCGCGGACCTCGTCATTGCCGACCTTCTCGAGCGAGCCGACGATGGCTTCGACCGAGCCCTGCACGTCGCCCTTGACGACGAGCGGGAACTCCTTGCGGCCGGCGCCTTCCTTCAGTTCGCGCATCATCTCGGCGAGCGAGCGGCCGGCGCCCGAGCCGGCGCCGCGGGCGGCGAGGCGGTCGCGCTTCTGGCGCTCACGGTAGTCGGTGATCTCGCGGGCACGGGCTTCCGACTCGACGACCGCGACGCGATCGCCGGCTTCCGGCGTGCCGTTGAAGCCGAGCACCTCGACCGGAAGCGACGGCGCCGCTTCCTTGATCTGGGCGCCGGTATCGGAGATCAGCGCGCGGACGCGGCCCCATTCCGAGCCGGCGACGATGATGTCACCGGTACGCAGCGTGCCGCGCTGGACGAGGACGGTCGCGACCGGGCCGCGGCCGCGGTCGAGCTTGGCCTCGATCACCGTGCCTTCTGCGGCGCGCTCGGGATTGGCCTTGATGTCGAGCACCTCGGCCTGCAGCGCGATCGCCTCGAGCAGCGTGTCGAGTCCCTGGCCGGTCTTGGCCGAGACTTCGATTTCCAGGGTCTCGCCGCCGAGCGACTCGACCTGGATCTCGTATTGCAGCAGCTCGGAACGGACCCGGTCCGGGTTGGCGTCGGACTTGTCGATCTTGTTGATCGCCACGATCAGCGGCACCTTCGCCGCCTTGGCGTGGTTGATGGCCTCGACCGTCTGCGGCATCACGCCGTCATCAGCGGCGACCACCAGCACGACCACGTCCGTCACCTTGGCGCCGCGAGCGCGCATCGCCGTGAAGGCGGCGTGGCCGGGCGTGTCGATGAAGGTCACCTTGGCACCATTCGGCGTCGTCACCTGATAGGCGCCGATATGCTGGGTGATGCCACCGGCTTCGCCGGAGACGACATGGGTCTTGCGGATCGCGTCGAGCAGCGAGGTCTTGCCGTGGTCGACATGGCCCATGATGGTCACGACCGCCGGACGCGAGACCAGGGTCTCATCGGTGTCCGGCGTGTCGAACAGGCCTTCCTCGACGTCGGATTCGGCGACGCGCTTGACGGTGTGGCCCATTTCCTCGGCGACGAGCTGGGCGGTGTCGGCGTCAATCACGTCGGTGATCTTGTGCATCGCGCCCTGCTTCATCAGCAGGCGGATGACGTCGACGCCGCGCTCCGTCATACGGTTCGCGAGTTCCTGGATGGTGATCGTCTCCGGGATGATCACCTCGCGCATCACGCGCTCCTTGGCGACGTCCGAGGCGCGATGGCCGGTCATGCGCTGCACACGGCGGCGGAACGAGGCGAGCGAGCGGGTCCGCTCGTCGTCCCCGCCCGTGGCGGTCGACAGCGTCAGGCGGCCGCGCGGCTTCTCGCCGACCTTCGGGGTCTTTGGAGCCGGTGCCGGGGCGCCGCGCGGGGCACCGCCGGGGCTGCCGCCGGGGCGACGGAAGGCGGGACGCGCTTCGCCGTCATCGGGACGGCTGCGCGGCGCGCCTGCCGAAGACGGCGCCTGGCGCGCGGGCCGGGCGACGAGCGGCTCGGCGGTCGCGTTGGGATCGGGACGGGGGCCGCGCGGCGCATCCGAGCGCGGTGGACGGAAATCGAGCCGCGGCGGGCGGGCGCCGACATCGCGGGACGGCGGGCGCGGCGAGCCATACTCGCGCGTTTCGCGCGGCTCGCGCGGGCCGGACGGCGCCGGGCGCTGCTGTTGGGCATAGGGTTGCTGCGGCGCGGCCGGCGGAGCGGCGTCGCGCGGTGGCGCAGGACGGGGCGGCGCGGCCTCTTCGCCCATGCGCTGGCGAGCGGCGCTCTCGGCCCGGCGCTTGTGCTCGTCTTCCTGGCGGCGGCGATCTTCCTCCTCGCGCTGGCGGGCCTGGGCGGCCTCACGCTCGGAGCGTTCGCGGGCTTCGCGGGCGGCGCGCTGGCGTGCCTCGTCCTCGGCGCGGGCACGAGCCTCCGCTTCGACCGCGCGGGCATCGGAAAGGGCGCGCTGGCGCGCATCTTTCTCGTCGTCCGAGAGCGTGCGCAGCAGCATGCCACTGGCTGGCCGATTGGCCTGCGGTGCCGGCTGGGGCGCCTGCGGCCGCGGCGGCGTCGGAGCCTGAGGTGGCTGGGGCGCACGGGCGACGGGCGCCGGAGCGGGCTCGTGGCCGCCGACGCGGCGCTTGACCTCGACGACGACCTGCTTCGAACGCCCATGCGAGAAGCTCTGACGAACCGTGCTCTGTTCGACAGGGCGCTTCAGCGACAACGTCTTGGGAGGCGTCACGCTCAAGGTCTTGTCGCCGGGGGTCTTGGTGTCACTCATTCCGCTTTCGGTCCTGCCGGTTCGGTCTTCGTATGGTCGCGCGCGTCGGATTCGACCGGGTCGATAAACGCCGTTTCGCCAGCATCGTTCGTCCGGAAGCGGACGAGCCGACGCCAGCGCGCGAGGAAACCCTCAGTCGCCGGACCCGGAGCAAGCGCTGCATGTATCACATGCTCCCGCCCGAGCGCCAGTTCCAGTTCGGCCGCGGCGAAATTCGCCACGACCGGTATCTCTTTCGGCATCGGCGCCCGCCGCAGCGCCTGGCCGATCTTGCGTTTGCCGTCCTCGGCGCCATCGCTGGCGGCGATCACCGCGGCAGCGCGTCCGGCCTGGGCGAGCGCCTCGACCTTGGCGAAGCCGCTGACGACGAGACCGGCCTTGTTGGCCATCGCCAGCGCCTGGACCGCATCCTTGGCCAGCAGGGCGTCGACCTCGGCCGCAAGCTCGGGCGACACCGTGACCTTCGTCTTCAGCGAGCGCTCGAAAGCGCGCCGCTTCACCGCCTCGCGGACGGCAGCCTCGCTGAGCGAGACCCAGACGCCGCGCCCCGGCAACTTGCGCCTGATGTCCGGCACCAGCACCTCGCCGGGGCCGACCACGAAGCGGATCAGATCCTCCGGTACCCGTGCCTGGCGCGTCACCGCGCAGGTCCGCTCCGGACCTTCTCGTTCGGCGCGCCGGCTCAGGCCTGCGACTCCTCGGCTTCAGCCTCGACCTCGGCTTCCGGCTCCGGCGCCTCGACCCAGCCCGCCTTGATGCGGGCCGCCATCACGATCGCCTCGGCGTCCTGCCGCGACAGGTCGAAACCGTCGAGATAGCCGGAATGGCGGGTGGTCTCGCCGTCCTTGCGCTCGGTCCAGCCGACCAGATCGTCGGTGGCGCAGCCGGCGAGGTCCTCGACGTTCTTCACGTCGTTCTCGCCGAGCGCGACCATCATCGCGGTGGTGATGCCTTCGACCTCGCGCAGCTCGTCCTCGACCCCCAGCGCCTTGCGCTTGTCATCGAGCTCGGCCTCGACCGCGGCCAGATACTCCTGGGCACGGTTCTGGATCTCGGCAGCGGTATCCTCGTCGAAGCCCTCGATCGAGGACAATTCGCTCGGCTCGACATAGGCGACCTCCTCGACCGAGCGGAAGCCTTCCGAGGCGAGCAGCTGGCCGACGGTTTCGTCGACGTTGAGGGCGTTCATGAACAGCTCGGTGCGCTGCACGAACTCCTTCTGGCGGCGCTCCGATTCTTCGGCCTCGGTCAGGATGTCGATATCCCAGCCGGTGAGCTGCGAGGCGAGGCGGACATTCTGGCCGCGGCGGCCGATCGCGAGCGAGAGCTGCTCGTCCGGCACCACGACCTCGATCTTGTCCGCTTCCTCGTCGAGCACGACCTTGGCGACTTCCGCCGGCTGCAGGGCGTTGACGACGAAGGTCGCGACATCGGGCGACCACGGGATGATGTCGATCTTCTCGCCCTGGAGCTCGCCGACCACGGCCTGCACGCGCGAGCCGCGCATGCCGACGCAGGCGCCGACCGGATCGATCGAGGAATCACGCGAGATCACGGCGATCTTGGCGCGCGAGCCCGGATCGCGGGCGACGGCCTTGACCTCGACGATGCCGTCATAGATCTCAGGCACTTCCTGGCCGAACAGCTTGGCCATGAACTGCGGATGGGTGCGCGACAAGAAGATCTGGGGTCCACGCGGCTCGCGGCGCACGTCGTAGACATAGGCGCGGGCGCGGTCGCCGACCTTGAAGGTCTCGCGCGGGATCATCTCGTCGCGGCGGATGATCGCCTCGCCGCGGCCCAGATCGACGAAGACGTTGCCGTATTCGACGCGCTTGACCGCGCCGTTGACGATCTCGCCGATGCGGTCCTTGTATTCGTCGTACTGCCGGTCACGCTCGGCCTCGCGCACCTTCTGCACGATGACCTGCTTGGCCGACTGCGCCGCGATGCGGCCGAAATCGAAGGGCGGCAGCGGATCGGCGATCACATCGCCGACCTGGGCAGCCGGGTTGTGGCGCTTGGCTTCGTCGACCGTGATCTCGACGGCACCGTTCTCGACGAGGTCGACGACCTGGAGATGGCGTGCCAGCCGCAGTTCGCCCGATTTCGGGTTGATCTCGGCATGGACGTCGGTCTCGGCGCCGTAGCGCGAGCGCGCCGCCTTGGCGATCGCGTCCTGCATCGCGTCGATCACGATCTGCCGGTCGATCGACTTCTCGCGGGCGACGGCGTCGGCGATCTGCAACAGCTCGAGCCGGTTGGCGCTGACGGCCATGGCGCTCACTCCTCTTCTTCTGTGTTCTGCACCGGCCCCTTGGCGCCCTTGCCCGGCTTGCGGGCCTTGGGATCACGGGGGCCGAGCGACTTGCCGCGCCCGGGTACGGGCTGGGCGATCTCGTCGGCGGGCGGCATTTCCGGCGCCAGGCCCGATTTGCCGCGCCGGAGCGATTCGGTGACCAACGCGTCGGTCAGCACCAGCCGCGCCTCGGCGATCAGGCGCATCGGGATCGCGACATCGCGCTCCTCGTCGGCCTTGGCGTCATCGCGGCTCAGCAGGGCGTCGGTTCCGCTGGCGCCCCGCAGGATGCCGCGGAAGCGCTTGCGCCCGGCGAAGGGCTCGCTGGTCTCGATCTTGGTCAGGTGGCCGGCCCAGCGCTCGAAATCGCTCGGCCTGACCAGCGGCCGGTCGATACCCGGCGACGACACTTCCAGATGATACGCCGCCTGGATCGGATCGTCGACGTCGAGTGCCGGCGACGCTGCCTGGCTCACGGCTTCGCAACCCTCGACGGTCATGGTGCCGTCCGGGAGCTCGGCCATGATCTGGACGGTGCAGCCGTTCTGGCCGGAGACGCGCACGCGCACCAGCCGGTAGCCGAGATCCATGATCGCCGGCTCGACGATTGCCGCGACGCGCGCGGCGACGCCGCTCTCGACGACGATCCGCTCTTCCTGACCTTGGCTGTTCTGCTCGACCATCCGTATGGCTCGCCCGTCTCCCGCCGGCTCCAAAAAAGACTCATGGGCGGTTCGGCCAATAAAAAAGAGCGGGCCGGTGGGCCCGCTCTTGATCGCCGGCTTACACCGAAACCAGAGCTGTTGGCCGCTATCTAGTCCCGTTTCTGCGATCTTGCAAGCCTGTCCTCGATTTCGACGATCCCGCTAACGGGCTGGTCATTCTTCACTGCTACGACGTCGGGATGGTGTGTCGCGAGGTTGCGTGATGAGTCCTGTCGGAGCGTTGTTGCGCGATCTCGAGACGACGATGTCGCGCGGCTCGACCGATGAGCGCGCTGTCATCCTGTCACGGCTGACCGATCTCTTCCTCAGCACGGCCAAGGACATGGGCGAGGATCAGGTCGGCGTTTTCGACGTGGTGATCGGCCGCCTTGCCCGTGCGATCGAGATGAGGGCGCGCATCGAGCTGGCCGAGCGGCTCGCTCCCGTCCCCAATGCGCCGAGCGGCGTCGTCCGCCAGCTCGCCCTCGACGAGATTGCGGTCGCGCGGCCTGTCCTCGTCGCCTCGAAGCGCCTCAGCGATCATGATCTCGTCGCCATCGCCGCTGCGAAGGGGCGCGACCACATGCTCGCTATCACCGAGCGGCCGGATCTGGGCGAGCCGGTCACCGATTTCCTGATCCTGCGTGGCGGACGCGTCGTGAGCCATGCGGTCGCCGCCAACCAGACCGCTCGCTTCTCCCGCCATGGCATGGGCGTCCTCGTCATGCGCGCGGCCCAGGACGACGCCCTGCAGGCGACACTGGGCTCGCGCGCCGACATCCCGGCCGATCTTGCCGAACAGCTGATGGCGGCGGCCAAGAGCTCGGCTCGCCGTCGGCTCGAAGCCTCGCTCGAGCCGTCCCTGGCTGGTGCCGTCGCCGGTGCGGTCGAGCGCGGTGCCGAGGCCGTATCGGTCCAGGCAGCCATCGGCGATGAATTGGGCCGGTTCGGAAAGGCGCTGGCGGACGTCAAGATCCTCGACGAGGCCGGAAAGCTCGATGAATCGGTGGTCGCGCAATACGCGATCTCCGGCGCGGTCGAGCACGCGATCTGCGGCGTCGCCACGCTGGCACGGCTCACCTTGCCGGCGACCGAGCAGATCGTGTTCGGGCCCGATCGCGATGCCGTCCTGCTGGTCGGACGCGGCATGGGCTGGTCGTGGGAAACGACCAGGGCGCTGATCGGCCTGCGCAAGGGCGACGGCAAGTCCGCCCCGGTGCTGGAGCGGGCGCGGCAGAGCTTCCGCAATCTGACGCCGACGACGGCGCAGCGCGTGCTCGGCTTCCTCAGGATGCGCGACGGCGCGCAGTCAGATAGCTCGGCACTCGCCCGGCCTTGATCGCCTTGGCCTCGTAGCGGGTCCGGACCCAGCCCGGATAGGGCTGGCGCCAGTCGGCGGCATTTTCGTCGACCCAGTCGAAATCGGGCGAGGCGATGAGACGCGCCAGCGTCCAGCCGACATAGTCGTCGATGTCGCTGGCGAAGCGGAAGCGCCCGTCCGGCCGCAGCACCCTGGCGAGCAGCGAAAGCGTCCGCTCCGAGACGAAGCGGCGCTTGCGCTGCCGGCGTTTCGGCCAGGGGTCCGGGTAGAGCAGGTCGGCCGCGTCGATGCTGCCGGCCGGAAATCGCGGCAGGAGCAGCGCTGCGTCGCCATCCCAGAGCCGGATGTTGCGCAGGCCCTCCTGTTCGATCACGGCCAGGAACTTGGCCATGCCGTTGATGAAGGGCTCGACGCCGATGAAGCCGATCTGCGGGCTCTCGCGCATGCGCGCCAGCAGGTGCTCGCCACCGCCGAAGCCGATCTCGAGCCTGACCGCCTCGACGGGAACCGGGAAGAGCGCCTTCAGATCGGCGATCGGCCCGTCCGGCAGGCGAAGCGCCGGCAGGGTCTCGGCGATGCGCTCGGCCTGGCCCTGGCGCAGGCCCTTGCCCTTGCGTCGGCCGAAGAAGGCCCGGTCTGGATCGTGCTGCTCTGTCATGAGGATGCCTTTACGGCGAGCGGCCGGAAAGAAAAAGGCCGGGGCGACGCCCCGGCCTTGATGTCCGCGCGGACGGGCGGATCAGGCGACGGCCTTCTTCAGCGCGTCGACCAGATCGGTCTTCTCCCAGGAGAAGCTGCCGTCACGGCCGGCCTTGCGGCCGAAATGGCCATAGGCGGCCGACTTGGCATAGATCGGCTTGTTGAGAGCAAGATGGTTGCGGATGCCGCGCGGCGTCAGGTCCATGACCTCGCCGAGCACGCCCTCGAGCTTGGCCTCGTCGACCTTGCCGGTGCCGTGCAGGTCGACATAGATCGACAGCGGCTTGGCGACGCCGATGGCGTAGGAGAGCTGGATCGTGCAGCGATCGGCGAGCTTGGCCGCGACGACGTTCTTGGCGAGATAGCGCGCCGCATAGGCAGCCGAACGGTCGACCTTGGTCGGGTCCTTGCCCGAGAAGGCGCCGCCGCCATGGGGAGCCGCGCCACCATAGGTGTCGACGATGATCTTGCGGCCGGTCAGGCCGGCATCGCCGTCGGGGCCACCGATCACGAACTTGCCGGTCGGGTTGACGTGCCAGACGGTGTCCTTGGAGATCCAGCCATCGGGCAGGGTCTGACGGATATAGGGCTCGACGATCTTGCGGACATCGGCCGAGGACAGCTTCTCGTCGAGATGCTGGGTCGAGAGCACGATCTGGGTGACGCCGACCGGCTTGCCGTTCTCGTATTTGACCGTGACCTGGCTCTTGGCGTCGGGGCCGAGCTTGGCGGCCGCGCCTTCGCCGGCATGGCGGGCCTTGGCGAGGACTTCGAGGATCTTGTGGGCGTAATAGATCGGGGCCGCCATCAGCTCGGGCGTCTCGCGGCAGGCATAGCCGAACATGATGCCCTGGTCGCCGGCGCCGACATCCTTGTTGCTGCCTTCGTCGACGCCCTGGGCGATGTCGGCCGACTGCGGATGCAGCAGCACGTCGATCTTGGCCTTCTTCCAGTGGAAGCCGTCCTGCTCGTAGCCGATCGCACGGACCGCCTTGCGTGCCGCCGACTTCACCTTCGACTTGATCTGCTTCTCGTCGAGATGGGTGCGGACCTCGCCGGCGACGACGATGCGATTGGTGGTCGCGAGCGTCTCGGCTGCGACGCGCACCTGCGCCGGATCATGGCCCGCCTTGATCGCCTCCTTGAAGAACAGATCCACGATCTCGTCGGAAATCCGGTCGCAGACTTTGTCCGGGTGACCTTCGGAAACGGACTCGCTGGTGAAGAGATAGTTCTGGCGCGACACGGTCGGAGGATCCTTTTCAGGGCTGCGAAATCGGCGCCGGCGGAGACCTGCGCCCGGATAAAAAAGGCGCAGCGTCTTTTGCAGCGGAAAGGTTCGCCGTCAAGGGAAGAAATTTTTTTGGAAGACGCTTCGTTCGTTAAGGCGAACAAAAAAATGCAGAATCAAGGCATTTCACTGGAGTCGCCAGCCAGAGCCTCGACGAGATCGATCACCCGCCGGCGCACGCGTGGGTTCTTGATGCGCACGAACGCCTTGGACAGCTGGACGCCTTCGCTGGTCGTGAGGAAGTCGGCGACATAGGTCGTGGCCGCCGCATCGGCGAAGCCGCCGGCGGTTGTCTCGTCGCTCGGGGCACCCTCAAAGAAGAAAGCGACAGGCACACCCAGCATCTTGGCGATCTGCTGCAATCGACTCGCGCTGATCCGGTTCGTGCCCTTCTCGTATTTCTGCACCTGCTGGAAGGTCAGGCCGAGCGCCTCGCCGAGCTTTTCCTGGCTGACGCCCACCAGCATACGTTGCATGCGCACGCGGCTGCCGACATGGCGGTCGATCGGATTTGGGAGCTTCTTCAGCATGTGCCGTTCACCTCTTGCCTTACTCAACCGCACTTCCGGTCGCGCGTCTACCGCCGGCTCCGGACAGAAACGTATCAATATGCGTTGATTCTTGGCCCGACTGCGGAGAAAATGATGGGGCCAAGGAAGGCGGGGCATGTCGGGACGGCATTTCAACGCGGGACGCGACGCACTCGATTTCATCGATCGGCTAGGCGCGCTCAACGATCCGGGTGCGGTGATCGCTGCCTTGCGCGACAAGCTTGCGAGCTATGGTTTCCACGCTTTCCTGATTACCGGCCTGCCGGAGATCGGCGACCGGATTGATCCGCTCGTGCTCCTCAACGGCTGGCCGCCGGGCTGGTTTGAGCTCTATCTGGAGAAGTCTTTCTCGGATTGGGACCCGATCGCGGCCCACTGCAAGACGACGGTCGACCCGTTCGCCTGGGCCGATGTTTATCAGGATGGCGGGGCGTCCGCGCGCCAGCGCGAGGTGATGCACCGGGCCCGCGACTTCAACATGGTCGAGGGCTTCTGCGTACCAATCCACGGCGAGTCCGGCTTTCAGGCCGTCGTCACCATGGCGGGAGACCGACCCGATCTGTCGCGGCAGGCCCGCTCGGCCATTCACCTGATGTCGATCTATGCCCATGGCAAGGCAGCGGACTGCTTGCGGCCGGCCCGTCTCGAACATGTCCTGACAGTCCGCGAGCGCGAGGTCCTGACCTGGTTCGCGACCGGCAAGACGACCGAGGGCGTCGCCGAGCGTCTGGGCGTTTCGCCGGGGACCGCGGAGGCTCATTTCGAGAACGCCGCCAGGAAGCTCGGCGTGAGGGGTCGCACGCGGACCGTGATCGAAGCCTACCGCCGGGGCGAGATCAGCATCTAGAGCGTGTTTCGTAGCGGCGGGACCACTTTTGCGATAGGAACGACCGTTCGAATCCGGTCGAATTCGACCGCTTCTTCCGGAATTCCGGAATACCCATGAAACCTGAATGGAGCCAGCCTTAGTCCCTCAAGGAAGAGGGACGCGGCGATGATCCATGTTGTCGATGCCGGGAATCGGCATCTCTATGGGGCCGAACTCGAACAGCATTTCAGGATTCGGCATCAGATCTATGTCGGCGAGCGCAAATGGATGGCGCTCGAACGACCCGATGGCCGGGAGGTCGACCAGTTCGACACCGCGGACGCGACCTATCTGCTGGCGATCGAGAACGGACGCGTGATCGGCGGCACGCGGCTCGTTCCCACGACGTGCCCGCATCTGATGGCGGATGTCTTTCCGTTCCTGGCCGATGTGCGCGGGCTGCAGCGCGGCAACGACATCGTCGAATGGACGCGCATCTTTGTCGTGCCGGAATGGCGCGGCAGCGATAGCAAGGTCCTGCACACCGTCCTCGCCGGCATGTTCGAGCATTGCCTGGCCAATGACATCGCGGCGATCACGGTGGTGATGGAGACCTGGTGGATGCCGCGTTTCCTGCAGCTGGGCTGGGAGGTTCGGCCGCTCGGCCTGCCGACGATGATCGACGGGATGAACTGTGTCGGCACGATCATCACGGTGAGCGAAGAGGCCTACCGTCGCACGCTCGCTTTCAAGAACATCGAGGGGCCGGTCATCCTGCCGCGCCGTCAGGCCAAGCGGGCTCCGGGCGAGAGGAGGATCTCGCATGTCTAATCAACATGACACCGGCAGCAGCAGCCGCGACAAGATCGAGTACGCGCTGGGATTGCTGACCAATCTGCTGCGTAGCCAGCCTGTGCATCAGGAGCTGGTCGATGTCGCCTACCGCATGGACCTGCCGGATGAGCTCTGGCTCGCCGTCCAGATCCTTTCCATGTCGGAGCCGGATCAGTCGAAGCTCAGGGATTTCCTGCTGATGAACCCCAGCCCGCAGCTGCAGCGGGTTAACCGGAACACGCTCGTGCTGACGCAGGATGCCGCGCCGGCCCTGCACTAGGGCCTGCCGGCAAGAACGGTGTCGATCGGCGTATCGAAACGCACTTGGCGGCCAGGCCGACTGACCTGGCCGGATCAAGGCGAACTCGCGTTTGGCGCGAGGACCGAGCCTTACTGCTCGATGGTTTCGGTCGGCGTGTCGCCGAGCGATTCGACGAGATCGACGATGCGGCGGCGCACGCGCGGGTTCTTGATGCGCACGAAGGCCTTGGTCAGCTGCACGCCCTCGCTGGTCGCGAGGAAGTCGGCGACATAGGTCGTGGCCGATGCATCGGCGAAGCCGTTCTCCATCGTCTCGTCGGTCGGTGCGCCGTCGAAGAAGAAGGCGACTGGCACGCCCAGCATCTTGGAGATCTGCTGCAACCGGCTCGCACTGATCCGGTTGGTGCCCTTCTCGTATTTCTGGACCTGCTGGAAGGTCAGGCCGAGCGCTTCGCCGAGCCGTTCCTGGCTGACTCCGGCAAGCATGCGCCGCATCCGGACGCGGCTGCCGACATGGCGGTCGATTGGGTTGGGTACTTTCTTCAACATGTCTCGCCGGTCCCCTTAATTTTCTCCGTCCAGACCTGTCGGCGGCCTATTGAAGGCCAGGCGCCACCGACCATTCGGCGGTCTTCCCGTAAGAAAGTTCCAAATGGGATCACCGTCTCCGCATTAATACTCCAGCGAGCATTGAGCTGGCAACTACACCTGCAAAGAAAAGGTCGCCGAAGCGTGAATAGGGCGTAGCCGGCCCTGCCCGCGGCAATGAGGTGTCGAGAACTCCCGTTTCGCCGAGGGGCAGTGCCGCGCGGATGCGCCCATAGTGATCGACCACAGCCGAGATGCCGGTGTTGGCGACGCGCACCAGCGGCAGGCCTTCCTCGATGGCGCGTAAGCGGGCCTGTGCGAGGTGCTGATAGGGCCCGCTGGTCTGTCCGAACCAGCCGTCATTGGTCAGGTTGAGCATGAACCCGGGCCGCGGGCCGCTCGGCATCGCCGCGCCCGGGAAGATCACCTCGTAGCAGATCAGCGCCGCGGCCGGCGGCAGCCCGCGAATCGGCAGCGGCGTGCGTCGGCTCCCCGAAGCGAAGCCGCCGGGGACCGAGACGAACTCCGACAGCCCGACGGCGCGAATCAGCCGATCGAGGAAGGCCGGCAGGTATTCGCCGAACGGCACGAGATGGACCTTGTCGTAGCTGCCGGTGATCGTGCCCTCGTCGTTGACGACCTGGATCGAATTGTAGATCGGCGGCCGGCTCTCGCCCGGCAGGGTCTCGCCGGCGCGGGCTGCGCCGGTGATCAGCGTCGTGTTCGGCGGCAGCAGGGCGGCGATCCGCGCCAGCGCCTGCGGCGTGCGCCCGAGCAGGAAGGGAAAGGCCGATTCCGGCCAGATCAGATGGGTCGCATCCTGCACGCCCGTCGTCGCCGGGCTGGTCGCCCGGTCGCTGAGCGCAAGATAGTGCGACAGGATCATCTCGCTGTTGCGCGGGCTGAACTTGGCGTCCTGCGGCAGGTTCGGCTGCATCAATCGCAGCTTGACGCCGCTGACCGCCGGGACCGGCTCCGCCGGAATCCGCCAGGCGCCGAAGCCCGCCATGACAACCAGCATGGCAGCTGCGAGAGTCGGCGCGCGCCAGCGCGCGGTGTCGGTCTCCCCCGTGCAGAGTGTCGCCGGCGCCGCGCCGATTGCGACTGCGAGCGCCGTCAACCCGTAGAGCCCGATCAGGCTGGCGCTCTGGGCAAGCCAGGCCGGCCCTGCCAGCATCATGCCGTAGACGTTCCAAGGGAAGCCGGTGAGGACATGGCCGCGCAGCCACTCGCTCAGCGCCAGCGCTGCGGCCAGAACCAGGATGCGGCCGGCACCGGTCGGCCAGAGCGCCCGCGCCAGGGCGAAGCCGGCGGCCGGGAATATCGCGAGGAAGGCGGGCAGGGCGACGACGCCGAGCGGCATCGCCCAGGCGAACTTGTCGGCCTCGACCAGGAAGGCAGCCCCCAGCCACCAGAGCCCGGCGAGATGATAGCCGAAGCCCCACCACCAGCCGACAGTCGCTGCCGCCCAGAGGCGCCCGCGCCGGCTTTCGGCGACGGAGCCGTCGATCAGCCAGACCGCGGCTGTCATCGGCACGACCATCAGCGGCCAGAGATCGAGCGGGGCCAGCGCCAGTGCGCCGCTCGCCCCGCAGATGAGCGCGATCAGCCGGCGCGGCCAGCCCCAGGCGAGGATGACGCGGTCGGCCAGCACTGACAGCTTGATCATGCGGCGTCCGGCGCGGCTGGTGCCTCGGTCGCGATCGCATCGCGGCGATGGATGCGCAGGCGCTTGACCCGGCGCGGATCGGCGTCGAGCACCTCGAATTCGAGATCCTCGGGTCCCTTGATCAATTCGCCGCGCACCGGCACGCGGCCAGCGAGCGTCACGATCAGCCCGCCGAGCGTATCGACCTCCTCGGCGACCTCGGCGCTCGACAGGTCGATTCCGGTCGCCTCCTTCAACTCGTCGAGGGTGGCGCGGGCATCGGCGATGAAGCGGTTCTCGCCGGCCGGCGCGATCGCCGGTGCCTCGTCGAGATCGTGCTCGTCCTCGATGTCGCCGACGACGATCTCGACCAGGTCCTCGATCGAGATCAGCCCGTCGGTGCCGCCATATTCGTCGATCACCAGGGCGATATGGGTGCGCGTCGCCTGCATCCGGACCAGGAGGTCGACCGCCGGCATCGAGGGCGGGACGTAGAGCACCGGCCGCAGGATCTTCGCCTGGGCCAGCGTCATCGACAGGTCGATGGCTCCGAGGCTCGGTCCTGCGCCGGCTTCCGCCTCGCCGCGTGCCCGCCGGCCGGGCTTGGCGCGGGCGGCGATGAAATCGAGGAAGTCGCGGATGTGGACCATCCCGCGGGGGTCGTCGAGCGATTCGCCATAGACCGGCAGGCGCGAATGGCCGGCGGTGCGGAACAGCGCGAGCAGGTCGCCGAGCGTCGCTTCCGAGGAGACCGCGATGACGTCGGCGCGCGGCACCATCACGTCGGCGACGCGGCGCTCGCGCAGGCTCAGCACGTTGGAGAGCATCGCCCGCTCTTGCGGGGAAAGATCGGTGACCCCGCCGCTGTCCTGCGCCAGCGCCTCGGTGATGTCCTCGCGGATCGAGCCGCCATGGCGCAGGCCAAGACGGTCGAGGAACTGGCCGAGCCAGTGCGACAGGCCGCGACTGCTCGGTTCCGACGATGAGGTAGATCGGGTGTCGTCGCTCATGACGCTGGCTGGGACTTCGGGTTCTTGGCCGCTGGGCGGGGCTGGACGGGCTCCGGATCGGAGCCGGCATAGGGATCGGCGATGCCGAGCCGGGCGAGGGCGGCGGTTTCAAGCGCTTCCATGCGCTGCGCCTCCGTTTCCGTCTCATGGTCCTCGCCGAGCAAATGCAGCAGGCCGTGGATGACGAGATGGCTGAGATGGTCGCCGAAGGATTTTGCCTCGCTCTCGGCCTCCCGGGCGATCGTCTCGAAGGCGAGCACGATATCGCCGATCACCGGGCTCGACGCGATCCGCTCAGGCGGCGCGGCCGGGAACGAGAGGACGTTGGTCGCCTTGTCGAAGCCGCGCCAGTCCCGGTTGACGACGCGGATGCGCTTGTCGTCAGTGAGCAGCAGGCTGAGCTCGGCCCCGGGTTGCGGGGCGACCGGAGCCAGCGCCAGCGCAGCGTCGATGGCGGCGGCGATGCGGGGCCGCAAATCCTCGACGTCGCGCCAGCGCCGCGACTGCAGGCGGATGTCGAGCGAGGGCCCGCTTGGGTCGGGCTCCGGAGCTTCGGTTCGCGGCGCTGCGCGCCGCGAACGAGGTCGGTCGGTCATCGCGGCCGCTCCCGCGACAGCATGCGCTTCAGCCCGTCGGCATCGCCCTCGACGGGCGCATCCGGCGCGGGCAGGGCGGCAAGCCGGGCCTCGCGCTCGTCGCGCTCCTTCCGGGAGGCGTCCTCATAGGCCATGACGATGCGGCGCACGAGCGCGTGGCGGACGACGTCGCCCTCCTCGAAGCGGGCATGGCCGACGCCCTCGACACCCGAGAGCAGCCTGACCGCCTCGACCAGACCGGAGCGCTGGCCCGGTGGCAGGTCGACCTGCGAGGGATCGCCGGTGATGATCATGCGCGAGCCCTCGCCCAGGCGGGTGAGGAACATCTTCATCTGCACCGAGGTGGCGTTCTGCGCTTCGTCGAGCAGCACCACGGCATTGCTCAGCGTGCGCCCGCGCATGAAGGCGAGCGGCGCGATCTCGATCATGCCGGTCTGCAGTGCGCGCTCGACATGGCGCGCCTCCATGAAGTCGTTGAGCGCGTCGTAGATCGGCCGCAGATACGGATCGACCTTTTCGCGCATGTCGCCGGGCAGGAAGCCGAGACGCTCGCCGGCCTCGACGGCCGGGCGCGACAGCACCATGCGCTCGACCACACCCTGCTCGATCAGCGAGACGGCATGGCCGACCGCGAGCCAGGTCTTGCCGGTGCCGGCCGGGCCCTCGGCGAGGACGAGCTCATGGCGCTTGAGCTGACGCAGATAGGCGTCCTGCGCCGCATTACGCGCCCTGACCGGACCGCGCTTGCGCGTCACCACCGCGTCGAAGGCGGCCTTGCCGGCATTGTCGGCAGGAAAAAGCGAGCGCTGCACATTGCTCTCCTCGATCGCGCCGTCGACCTCGCCGAGATTGACGGCGGCGCCGGTCTTGGCGCGGGCGTAGAGCGTGCGCAGCACGCGGCTCGCCTGCTCGGCGGTCTCGCGTGGCCCCTTGATGGTGACGTGATTGCCGTTCGGGGCGACGACGACGCCGAGGCGGCGCTCCAGATGCGCCAGGTTCTGGTCGTAATGACCGAAGACCAGGCCGGCGGTCTGGTTGTTGTCGAAGGTGAGCTCGACCTCGGCGCCGGGCAGGCCCTCGCGCGTCAGCGGCTCGTCGCGGCGTGCGCCGCGCTCGGCTCTCGGATTGAATTGATCGGCCTGGGCCAATGCCATTGTCTCCATTGGGAATGAGTCGGACAGGCGCAGTCAGAAACCTTCACCGCAACGCCGACGCCATCGCACGCTACGCACTCGAACCGTCTCAGGCAGCCAGACCCGGCCGCTCCACCGCGCGGCCGAACAGCGAATTCGAGCCGGCGCGCTCGATCAGGACCATGACACGGTCGCCGATCCGGTGCGTCGCACTCTCGATCTGGACCGCCTGCATATAGGGTGTCTTGCCGGCGAGCTGGCCGGGATGGCGGCCGCTGCGCTCGAGCAGCACCTCGACCGTGCGCCCCACCATGGCATGGTTGAACTCCTGCCTGTGGTCCTCGACGAGGGCCTGCAACCGGTGGAGACGCTCGTCCATCACGGCGAGCGGGATCTGCTCGGAAAGCTCGGCCGCCGGCGTGCCAGGGCGCGGCGAGTACTTGAACGAATAGGCCGAGGCGAAGCGGATATCGGCGATCAGCCGCAGCGTCTCCTCGAAATCAGCATCGCTCTCGCCGGGGAAGCCGACGATGAAGTCCGATGAGAGGGCGATGTCGGGCCGCGCTTCGCGGATCCTGTCGATCAGCCGGCGATAGTCGTCGCCGGTATGCTTGCGGTTCATCGCCGCAAGGATCCGGTCGGAACCGGCCTGCACCGGCAGGTGCAGGAACGGCATCACCTGCGGCAGGTCGCGATGAGCGGCGATCAGTTCCTCGTCCATGTCGCGCGGATGGCTCGTGGTGTAGCGGATGCGGGCGATTCCCGGCACCTGCGCGATCCGGAGCATCAATCGCGCCAGGGTCCAGGTGCCGCCACCCGGCCCCGCGCCATGATAGGCGTTGACGTTCTGGCCGAGCAGCGAGATGTCCTGCACGCCCGCTTCCGCCAGTCGTTCGACCTCGGCGATCACCTGCGCGACCGGCCGCGAGAACTCGGCGCCGCGCGTATAGGGCACGACGCAGAAGGCGCAGAACTTGTCGCAGCCTTCCTGCACCGTGACGAATGCCGAGATGCCACGGGCGAGGATCGCGGCTGGCTTCGGCGCGGGCAGATGCCCGAACTTGTCCTCGGGCGGCAGGTCGGTGTCGACGACGCGGCCATGCTTCGCCTGGGCGAGCAGCTCCGGCAGGCGGTGATAGGTCTGCGGGCCGATCACGAGGTCGACCGCCGGCTGGCGTCGCTGGATCTCGGCACCTTCGGCCTGCGCAACGCAGCCGGCGACGACGAGCGTGGTCTCGCGTCCCTGCGCCTTCCGTTCGCGCTTCAGATCCCGCAGCTTGCCGAGTTCGGTATAGACCTTGTGCGCCGCCCGCTCGCGGATATGGCAGGTATTCAGCAGAACGAGGTCGGCGTCATCGGGCGTCGCAGTCTCGACATAGCCCTGCTGGCCAAGGACGTCGGCCATGCGCTGGCCGTCATAGACGTTCATCTGGCAGCCATAGGACTTGATGTGGACTTTCTTCATCAACGCTGATCCGGCCTCAACCGCGTCTCCTTATCCCAATCGCCCCGAGCATGGGAATCATATCGCCGCCGCTTGCCACCACGCAATATCCGGGCCGCAACAGTCCGCAGCCGATACGAATCTGACTCAGGCGCGTGACCGACCCGTGACGGCCTCCTGCCGCGCCCGCCGGATCGCGATCTCGGCGAGGCGCGTCGCCTCCTTGCGCGAGAGCTTGCGGCCCATCCGGATCGGCTCGCCCCAGGCGAGCTCGACATCGATCGCACCGGCATTGATCATCGCCTGCAAATGCGGCGCGAGTTCGGTGTCGCCATACCAGGACAGCGCCGAGCGTTCGGCGCGGCCGCCGCGCAGGCCGTGGAAGCCGGTATAGGTGATGCAGAGCGGGTAGACGGTTGTCTCGGCCTCGTCCGCCTCGCGCACGGCTTCGTGAGCAGCTCCGAGCAGCGAGGAACGGAGCGGCAGGATACGCGTGCCGTCGCCGGTCGTGCCTTCGGCGAACAGCACCACCGATTGCCCGTTCTGCAGCCGCTTGCCCATCTCGCTGGCGACGCCCGCGGTGGCACCGCGGCGCATCCGGTCGATGAAGACGGTGCGCTGCAGCGTCGAGAGCCAGCCGATGACCGGCCAGGTCGCGACCTCGGCCTTGGCGACGAAGGAGAGCGGCCCGGTCGTGCCGATGACGGGGATGTCGAGCCAGGAGATGTGGTTGGCCACGATCAAGCCGCCCTGTCCGACCGGCGGAGCCGCGCCGCGCGTGGTGATGCGCACGCCAAAGCAGCGGCAGCCCAGCTTCTGGAACAGGCGGGTGAAATAGAAGGGCCGACCGAAGCGCATCGCCACGAGCTGTGGCGGGATCAGGATGAGCGTGCCAATGACGAGCAGCGCAAGCCGCGCCATGGCGCCGGGACGGAGGCCTTTCATGCTGAGCCGTTCATTCTCTGCGTTGGCGCCCCGCTTCTGCGGCCCCGGCTATAGTGGGGCTTTCGGCAGGCGTCTACTTCGCCTGGCTCAACCGAGATCGCGCCGCATCACCAGCGCCGCGACGCGGCTGCCGTCCGGCTTGGGGTAATAGCCTTCGCGCCGCCCGACGGTCTCGAAGCCGAGCCGATGGTAGAGGCCGATCGCCGGCGCATTGCCCTCCTCGACCTCGAGGAAGAGGCGTGCGGTCCCACGCGCCGCCAGCTGCGCCAGATGGGCTGAGAGCAACGTCTGTCCGAGCCCGGACCGGCGCTTGCCGCCAGCAACGACGATGCTGAGGATCTCCGCCTCGTCGACGGCTATGCGTGACATCACGAAGCCGCAAGGCTCGCCAGCGCTGCCGATGAACACGCCGTCCGCAACGATCGACGGGTCGGCGAGCAGCGCGGCGCATTCGCCAGGCTCCCAGAGCCGCGCGAAGCCGCCCTGGTGATGCAGGGCCGCGACCTGCCTGGCATGGCGGACATCGAGCAGGCCGGTGCGGCCCGTCTTCGACCGACGCCTGAACAGGGATTGGAACCAATTCATCGCCCGCTAGCGCCGCGGCAGCCGGGCGCGATCCTGTGGCGTCGTTTCCGGCGCCTTGAGATAGAGCGGGCGCGGCGGTGCGCTCTCGGGGTCGGCGATCAGGCCGAGCCGCGCCACCCAGGTCACGTCCGGCGCCTTGGCGTCATCGACGACAAGCGCGTCGAGTCCGATCGCCCAGGCCTCGTTGGCGACCGCAAGTGCGGCCGAGCCGACCAGCGAGACCGGGCCGGCGCCGATGGCGCGGGCGGCGTCGCGATGGTTGACCTGGCGGACCGAGACGAGCTGCTTGCCCTGCGCGTTCAAGGCCTGGAACCAGACCTGGCCATGCTTGGCGTCGACCGCGGCTGCGACGACGCGTCCACCCTCGCGGCCGATGAAGGGCGCGGCGCTGGCGGCCAGCGTCGAGACACCGATCGCGGGAATGCCGGCGGCGAACGCGATCGCCCGCGCCGCGCTGATGCCGACACGCAGGCCGGTATAGCTGCCGGGGCCGATGGTCACGGCGACGCGGTCGAGTGAGGCGAAGCCGCCCTCGACCTTGGCCATCACGCGCTCGATCATCGGCATCAGCGCCTCGGCATGGCCGCGCTCCATCGCAGTCTGCTCGATCGCGACCGGAACGGGATCACTGGTGTCGAGCACACAGGCCGAGCAGGCTCCGAGCGCGGTATCTATCGCGAGGATGCGCATCAGGGCTGGGTCCGGACTATTGCGATGCAGCTGCTGACCAGAATCATGCCCTGAATTCGACGGCGATCAAACCGCCTCGACCTCGCGCACTTGCGGCAGGAAATGGCGCAGCAGGTTCTGGATGCCGTGCTTCAGCGTCGCGGTCGAGGAAGGGCAGCCCGAGCAGGAGCCCTTCATGGCGAGATAGACGGTGCCGTCCCTGTAGCCGCGGAAGGTGATGTCGCCACCATCACCGGCGACCGCCGGGCGGATGCGGGTCTCGAGCAGTTCCTTGATCGTTTCGACGGTCTCGGCGTCTTCGTCGGCGAAGAACTCATCCTCGCTCTCGGCGAGCTCGTCGATCGGGGCGCCAGCGCTCATCAGCGGCGCGCCCGACATGTAATGTTCCATGATTGCGCCGAGGATGGCGGGCTTGAGATGCGGCCATTCGCCCTCGGCCTTGGTCACGGTGATGAAGTCCGAGCCGAAGAACACTGCGGAGACGCCCTTGACGCCGAACAGGCGCGTGGCGAGCGGCGAGCGTTCGGCAAGCGCCGGGTCGCGCAGTTCAATCGGCCCTTCCG
Source organism: Allobosea sp. NPDC055332 (assembly GCF_053645455.1). Taxonomy (NCBI): domain Bacteria; kingdom Pseudomonadati; phylum Pseudomonadota; class Alphaproteobacteria; order Hyphomicrobiales; family Alloboseaceae; genus Allobosea; species Allobosea sp. NPDC055332. The sequence continues at coordinate 132,756 of NZ_JBSHMO010000005.1, forward strand.
GCGAGACGCTGCGGCCGGGCAGGAACTTCAATGTGGCGGGGTTGGGCGTGGCTTCGGTCTGGATGAACATGTCTTCTCTCCGGCGCCGGCGGGTCAAGGCCGCCGTTCCTGTTCCCGATATAGGCCGGACGCTGGAACGATTCCAGCAGTTGCGACCTCAGCTCAGGCCAATGCGTCGATTTCCTCGTCGGCGAGATGGCCGGGCACGATCGCAACCGGGATCGGGAAGCTGCCGGCTCCCTTGCCGGCGAGGGCGCTGACCAGCGGGCCAGGTCCGTCACGGCCGGTGCCGGCGGCGAGCACCAGCAGCGAGATGTCCTCGTCGGCCTCGATCAGCTTGACCATCTCGTCGGCCTTGATGCCGGTGCGCACGACTTTCTCGGGCTCCAGCCCTGCAAGCGAGCGCACGGCGGCCGCGGCCGCGTCGATCAGCTCCTCGGCTTCCGCTTCGGCGTCGGCCTGCACCATGTCGCCGACACCGAGCCAGGTCTCGTCCGGCGGCGGCGTGATCACACCGAGCAGAACGATCGATGCGCCCAGACGGGCACAGCGGCGCGCCGCGAAGCGCACCGCCTTGGCGCATTCCGGGCTGTCGTCGACGACAGCGAGGAATTTCGGGCGATGGCCCGTCTCGTAGGACCGCCGTCTCTTGACCATTGCTGCCTCTCGCCGCTTCGAGGACGTGTCATGGTGACAGGCGCCGCAAGGTCAGCGCAAGCCTCCCTCGCGGCACCTGCCGGATCAGCGCCGGCGCACGAAGCCGGTGATGTCCTTGACGTCGAGCATGATCGGCGCGGCGATGGCGGCGGCCCGGTCGGCGCCGTCGCTGAGGATGCCGTCGATATGGCTGGGATCGGCCAGGAGGCGGCGCATCTCGTCGGCGATCGGCGCGAGCTTGCCGACGGCGAGCTCGACCAGCGCCGCCTTGAAGCCGGAGAACTGGCTGCCGCCGAACTGGCCCAGCACCTGCGCCTTGGTCTCGCCGGAGAGGCCGGCATAGATTCCGACTAGGTTCTCGGCTTCCGCCCGGCCGTCCAGACCCTTCTCTTCGGACGGCAGTGCCTCCGGGTCGGTCTTCGCCTTGCGGATCTTCTGGGCGATCATGTCGGCATCATCGGTCAGGTTGATGCGCGAATAGTCCGACGGATCCGATTTCGACATCTTCTTGGTGCCGTCGCGCAGGCTCATCACCCGCGGCGCCGGGCCCTGGATCATCGGCTCGGGCAGCGGGAAGTAGCCGAGATCGCTGGTGCCGACGCCGAGCTCGGCGATGCGCTCGGCGAAGTCGTTGTTGAACTTCTGGGCGATGTCGCGGGTCAATTCGAGATGTTGCTTCTGGTCCTCGCCGACCGGGACATGCGTCGCCTTGTAGAGCAGGATGTCGGCCGCCATCAGCACGGGATAGTCGTAGAGCCCGACCGAGGCGTTCTCGCGGTCCTTGCCGGCCTTCTCCTTGAACTGGGTCATGCGGTTGAGCCAGCCGAGGCGCGCGATCGTGTTGAAGACCCAGGCGAGTTCGGCATGGCCGGAGACCTGGCTCTGGTTGAAGATGATGCTCTTCTTCGGGTCGACGCCGGCGGCGATATAGGCGGCGGCGACCTCGCGCGTGGCGCGGGTCAGCTCAGTCGGGCCGCCCCAGACGTCGAGCCCCTGCGTGATCGCGTGCATGTCGACGACGCAGTAGATGCAGTCATGGGTCTTCTGCATCGCGACCCAGTTCACCAGCGCGCCGAGATAGTTGCCGAGATGGAGCGTCGAGGTCGGCTGCATGCCGGAGAAGACGCGGGGAGAGAAAGCGGCCATGGGGCGCTCCGTCGTCAGGGCGAAAAAAGTCTTGAGTCGGGGGTCGATCCGCTCAGGAACGCGGCGTTCTGACGGAAGCGCCGCGAAGGCGCAAGAGCCAGGGCGGCAGGACAGCGTCGAAGGCGCCAAGCAGGAAGCCGGCGACGGCGTAAATAGCAGCGCCGGCGCAGCACAGGAGCATCAGCGCGCAGGCGCGCCGCAAGGCCGGCTCGCCGGGGTCCAGCGCAGGAAGGAACAGTCCGATCAGGGTATTCAGTGCCAGCACCATGAGGATGGTTGCCACCAGGATCACAAGGATCGCTCTGGCATCCGCCCGGCGAGGTCGCCACAGCCCGGCTTGCAGGAGATGGATCCCCATGAGGCTGGTCTGAACGATGAAGGCGAGGCTTGCAGCGAGCGCCCCGATCATCGCGGCATCGCGCCAGCCGAGCAGGACGAACCCGGTCAATGCCGCCACGAGGACGGCAACAAGGCCCGCGATCAGCGGCAACCGCGGCTGCCGGCGCACGAAATAGACCTGCCCGAAGACCTTGGCGGCGAGCGCGAAGGGCAAGCCGCAGGCAAAAGCCGCAAGCGCGGCGGCGGTGCGGACGCGATCGGCTGCGCCGAACTGCCCGTTCTCGAACAACACCGAGACGATCGGCTCCGCCAGCACATAGAGGGCCGTGGCAGCGGGGACCGCCAGCGCCAGGCCGAGCGCCAGTGCCCGGCCGAGCAAGGCGTCGTGATCCGCCTGCGATATCTCGCCTGCCATGGCCGAGAGCACGACCGTGCCCATGGCGACGCCGAAAAAGGAGAGCGGCAGCTGGAAGACCCGGTCGGCATAGTACAGCGCCGAGACCGAGCCCGGCTCGGTCGAGGCGATCTGTGTCGAGATCAGCAGGACGAGCTGCGCGGCCGAGGCGGCGAGCAATGTCGCTCCGCCTGTCCGGACCAGCCGCGTCATGTCCGGCGACCAGCTCAGGCTCGGGCGCGGCAGTCCGATATCGCGCAGGCGCCAAAGGATCATCGCGAGATGGGCGAGGCCGGTCAGGCTCAGACAGGCGGCGAGCACCGTGGCGCTGGTCTGGCTGTCGCTCCCGCGGATCAGCTCGACAAGCAGCGCCGCGAGCAGGATCGCGTTCATCAGCGCCGGCGCCAGTGCCGCCACCGTGAAGCGCCCCTCGGCGTTGAGTAATGCTGCGAGCAGTGCGGCGAGCGTGGTCAGCAGCACGAAGGGCAGCATCAGACGCGTGTAGAAGGCGGCGAGGGCCAAGGTCTGCGGCTCCTCGGCGAAGCCGCCGGCCAGTCCGAGTACGACCCAGGGCGCAAAAATCTCTGCCAGAACGACGAAGCCGATCAGCCAGAGCCCGAGCTGGCTCGCTGCCGTGCCGGCGAAACGCCTTGCATCCTCTTCGCCGCGCTCGGCCTTGATGGCGAGATAGAGCGGCACGAAGGGCGCGTTCAGCCCGCCCTCGCCGAGCACGCGTCGGACCAGATTGGGCAGGCGCAAAGCCGCCAGGAAGGCATCCGCAACCGGCCCGGTCCCGAGCAGGCGGGCGATCAGCACGTCGCGGGCGAAGCCGAGCAGGCGCGACAGGATCGTCGCCGCGCCGACGACGAGGGAATCGCGGGCGAGGCGGGACGACGGGGTCTCTGCCTCGCCCGGATGGCTCACAGAATGAACCGGCTGAGATCGGTGTTCCGCGCCAGATCGCCGATGCGCGCTTCGACATAGGCGGCATCGATCGTGACGCTCTCGCCGCCGCGATCTGTCGCGGTGAACGAGATCTCGTCGAGGATGCGCTCGATCACGGTCTGCAGCCGGCGCGCGCCGATGTTCTCGACGCTCGAATTGACCTCGACCGCGATGCGCGCGATCGCCGCGACCGCGTCCGGCGTGAACTCGATCGCGACCTCTTCGGTCGCCAGCATCGCCACCGACTGCTTGATCAGGCTGGCCTCGGTCTCGGTCAGGATGCGCTTGAAGTCCTCGACGTCGAGCGGCGAGAGCTCGACCCGGATCGGCAGGCGCCCCTGCAGTTCTGGCAAGAGGTCGGACGGCTTCGAGACGTGGAAGGCGCCTGATGCGATGAACAGGATGTGGTCGCTCTTCACCGGCCCGTGCTTGGTCGCGACCGTCGTGCCCTCGATCAGCGGCAAGAGGTCGCGCTGCACGCCCTCGCGCGAGACGTCGGCGCCGCCGCGGCCCTCGCGGGCGCAGATCTTGTCGATCTCGTCGAGGAAGACGATGCCGTTGTTCTCGACCTCGCGGATCGCCGCCTGGACGATGGCATCCTGGTCGATCAGCTTGTCGCTCTCCTCGGCGAGCAGCGGCTGATAGGCGTCCTTGACGAGCACGCGCTTGGGCTTGCCGCGCTGGCCGAAAGCCTTGCCGAGCATGTCGGAGAGGTTGATCGCGCCGATCGAGGCGCCGGGCATGCCGGGCACCTCGAACATCGGCGCGCCGGAGGCCGCCGAGGCGATTTCGACCTCGATCTCCTTGTCGTCGAGCTCGTTGTTGCGCAGCTTGCGGCGGAAAGAGTCGCGCGTCGTCGGGCTGGCGGTCGGCCCGACCAGGGCGTCGAGCACGCGCTCCTCGGCCGCGACATGCGCCTTGGCCTCGACATCCTTGCGCCGGCTTTCGCGCACCAGGCCGATCGCGACCTCGACCAGGTCGCGCACGATCGATTCGACGTCGCGGCCGACATAGCCGACCTCGGTGAACTTGGTCGCCTCGACCTTGAGGAAGGGCGCGTTCGCCAGCTTGGCGAGGCGTCGCGCGATCTCGGTCTTGCCGCAGCCGGTCGGGCCGATCATCAGGATGTTCTTGGGCGCGACCTCCTCGCGCAGCGGCCCTTCCAGCTGCTGCCGCCGCCAGCGGTTGCGCAGCGCGATCGCGACGGCGCGCTTGGCGTCCTTCTGGCCGACGATGAAGCGGTCGAGCTCGGAGACGATCTCGCGGGGGGAAAACGACGTCATCAAACAGGTTCCTGGATCATGATCAGCGCGGGGCCGTCGCCGGTCTCGCGAACGTCTAGGGCCGTGAAGCCGGCCTTCTCATAAGCGCGGATCGCGGCGAGATTCTCCGGATCGGGATCGATCACCACCCGTGGCGCGCCCTGCGCCAGCAAATGCCGGGTGAAGGCGCCGATGAAGCGCGTGCCATGGCCCTGGCCGAGCATGTCGGCCTCGCCGATGAACTGGTCGATACCGCGCGTGCCCGGCGGCTGGTCCTGCAGCGGGTAGTCGGGCCAGACCGCCGGATCCCAGCTCTGCTGATGGGCGAAGGGCCGCCCGTCATGGCTGACGATCAGCGCCTCCATGCTGGGATCGCCGAAGATGCGTGCGATCTCGGCGAGCTCCTCGTCGGGATCGCCCCACCAGCGTCGGACATGGTCCTGCTCGAGCCAGCGCGCCAGCATCGGGAAATCGTCAGGCGTCGCGGGGGCGAAGGCATAGCCGTCGGCGACGAAATTCATGCGGTCTCCAGGCTTTCGATGATGAGCGAGTGATTGGTGTAGACGCAGATGTCGCCGGCGATCTTCATCGCCTTGCGCACGATGGTTTCGGCATCGGCCTCGCCATCGACCAGGGCTCTGGCCGCAGCGAGCGCGTAGTTACCGCCCGACCCGATCGCCATCACCGAGCCATGCTCGGAAGCTTCCGGCTCGAGCACGTCGCCGGTGCCGGAGATCAGCAGCGAGACATCCTTGTCGGCGACGAGCAGCATCGCTTCGAGCCGGCGCAGATAGCGGTCGGTGCGCCAGTCCTTGGCAAGCTCGACGCAGGCACGCAGCAATTGCGTCGGGAACTGCTCCAGCTTGGCCTCTAGCCGCTCGAACAAGGTGAAGGCGTCGGCGGTCGCGCCGGCGAAGCCCGCGATCACCGCGCCCTTGGCGAGGCGGCGCACCTTCTTGGCATTGCCCTTCATGATCGTTGGGCCGAGCGAGACTTGGCCGTCGCCGCCGATCACGACCCGGCCGCCCTTGCGCACCATCAGGATGGTGGTCGCGTGCATGACGGGGGCGTTGCTAGTCTCTGACATTGCGATTCGGTCTCGGGCAAACGGTCAACGGGAACCGCCAACATGTTCAGGCTGAAGCCCGGTATCAAGAGTGACCCGGTGAAACGCTGGAATCTGTCCGAGCGGATCTTCTTCGCGTGCGGTGCCTGCCACATCCTCGCCTACGCCTTCCTGGAAGCCTATCCGGAGCACGGTTTCCAAGCCGTCTGGATCAGGCCGGCCGAGGGCTTCACCGGCAACCACGTCTTCGTCACCGACGGCAAGACAGCCTTCGATTTCCATGGCTATCGCTGCGAGGAGGCCCTGGTCGCGCATCATTGGGCCAAAGGCCGGCTCTGGTGGCCAGGCTGGGACGGGACGCTGGTGCCCCTGCCGCAGGACGTGCTGATCAGCGAGGCGAAATCCAAGACCTATGACGGCCTCTGGCTGCGCGAGCCCGGCCAGTTCCTCCACGATGCCTTGCCGCGGGCGCGGGCGTTCCTGGCGCGCTTCGGGCCGCCGCAGTCAGGCGCCGGCCAGGCTGGCGGCACATTGCTCGACGAAACGGGCCTGCGCCGCCAGATAGGGGCCGGGGCCGTAGCTGATCCGTGATACGCCGAGCCCGGTCAGGGTCTCGCGATCGGGCGCGCCATTCATCATCATCACGTTGACGGGGAGCGTCAGCGCATCGCAGATCGCCGCGATGCCGCTCTCGTCGAGTAGCCCGGGAATGAAGAAGCCGCTGCAGCCGGCCTGCTGATAGGCCTGCGCCCGCTCGATCGCCGCATCGACGAGGCCGCGGTGTCGCGTCTTGTCGGCCTCCAGCAGGAAAAGATCCGTCCTGGCGTTGATGAACACGGGGATGCCGAGATTATCCGCCGCGTCCCGGATCGCCTTGATCCGCTGCGCCTGGTCGGCGATGGCGTAGAGCGTGCCCGTCCCGACGATCTGGTCCTCGAAGTTCAGGCCAACTGCGCCGGCTTTGATGATCCGCGCAGCATTCTTCGCGACGCCGCCGGGGTCTTTCGCGTAGCCGCCTTCGAAATCGACGGTCAGCGGTAGCGCGACGGCCGACGCGATGCGGCCGACGATCGTCTCGATCAGGTCGAGCGGGATCGCCTCGCCATCGTCGAAGCCATGGGCCGCAGCCATCGACCAGCTCCCGGTGGCGATCGCCTTGCTGCCGGCCTTGGCCGCCGAGCGGGCGCTGCCGGCGTCCCAGATATTGTAGAGAACGAGCGGTCGGCCTTTGACGTGAAGTGCGGCGAACTGGCTCGCTCTGTCAGCCTGTGTCATCGCACCTCTCCCTGCCTCGCCGCGCCGCTCGTAGCGGACCCGGCTGTCGCCTTCTGTCAGCAGATGCGCCTGGTGCCGGGTCGACGAGGCAGGTCGGCCGAACCCGGATCCGCTGCTATCGCCATGGCCTTCCGCCCGGTCGCCTGCTAAAGCGGGCACGGTTTTGCGAGGCTACAGAGGTCAGCATGCGTTCGGGCGAAGTGAAGCGCCGCACCAACGAGACCGATATCGCGGTCAAGCTCGTGCTCGACGGCACGGGTAAGGCCGAGATTTCGACCGGAGTCGGCTTCTTCGACCATATGCTCGACCTCTTCGCCCGCCATTCGCTGATCGACACCACGGTCAAGGTAAAGGGTGATACCCATATCGACGACCACCACTCGGTCGAGGATGCCGGCATCGCGCTCGGCGAAGCCCTGAAACAGGCGCTCGGCGACAAGAAGGGCATCCGCCGCTATGCCGATGTCCACCTGCCGATGGACGAGACGCTGACCCGCGTCGCGGTCGACGTCTCCGGGCGGCCCTTCCTGGTCTTCCGGACGCAGTTCAAGGCGGAGAAGATCGGCACTTTCGACACCGAATTGGTGCGCGAGTTCTTCCAGGCTTTCGCCATCAATGCCGGGCTGACCCTGCATGTCGAGACGCTCTATGGCGACAATGCCCACCATATCGCCGAGAGCTGCTTCAAGGGGCTGGCGCGGGCGCTGCGCGGGGCGATCGAGGTCGATCCGCGCGAGGGTGGCCGCGTGCCCTCGACCAAGGGCGCTTTGTAAGGGATCGCTGCCATGGCGTTCTTTCAGGCTCTGATCCCGCCGCCGGGTGCCGGTGGCTTGCGCGAGGAGGTCGAGCAGGCCCGGCTCCTGCCCGAGAGCTTCACCTTTTCGGCCCTGATCTTCGGCGGCCTGTGGTTGCTGTTCCAACGGCTCTGGCTCGCCTTCATCTTCTATGTGCTGGTCTGGGGCGGGCTGATCTATCTGCAGCGCCAGATCGGCTTCTCCTTCTTCGCGGTGATGCTGTCGCATACCGCTCTCGCGATCTTCCTCGGCTTCGAAGGCCAGAACCTGATCGCGCGCAAGCTCTTGCGCAAAGGCTGGCGATTGGTCGACGTGGTCGAGGCGCCGGATCTCTCCAGCGCCGAGCGCCGCTTCTTCGAGCGGGCTTTGCCGGCCGGCGCGCCGCCGCGCGTCGTCGAGACCGCGCCAGCTCCGGCCCGCTTCGCGCCAAGCTCCGCGCCGGTGATCGGCCTCTTCCCCGAGGCGAATGGACGATGAGCCAGACCGTCACCATCGTCGATTACGGCTCGGGCAATCTGCACTCGGCTGCCAAGGCCTTCGAGCGCGCCGCCAACGAGGCCGGCATCGCCGCGACCATCCGCGTCACCAGCGACCCGGCTGAGGTCCGCGCCGCCGACCGCATCGTGCTGCCGGGCGTCGGCGCCTTCGCCGATTGCCGGCGCGGGCTCGACGCAGTCTCCGGCATGGTCGAGGCGCTGGAGGAGACCGTGCGCGGCAAGGGCCGGCCCTTCCTCGGCATCTGCGTCGGCATGCAATTGATGGCGAGCCGCGGCCTGGAATACGTCACCACCGAGGGGCTTGGCTGGATCGCCGGCGATGTTGCGCTGATCCGTCCGAGCGACGATGCCCTGAAGATCCCGCATATGGGCTGGAACACGCTGCACCCGCAGGATGAGCACCCGCTCCTCGCCGGCATCGAGACCGGCCCCTCTGGCTGGCACGCCTATTTCGTCCACTCCTATGCGCTGACGGCCGCAAAGCCGCAGGAGGTGCTGGCGTTGACCGATTATGGTGGTCCGGTTACCGCGATCGTCGCGAGGGACAACATCGCCGGCACGCAGTTCCATCCCGAGAAGAGCCAGAAGCTCGGCCTCAAGCTGATCGGCAATTTCCTGAGGTGGGCGCCGTGATCCTTTTCCCCGCCATCGACCTGAAGGAAGGCCGCTGCGTGCGCCTGAAGCAGGGCGACATGGACCAGGCGACGATCTTCAGCGACGATCCCGCCGCGCAGGCCGCGACCTTCGAGAGCCAGGGCTTCCAGTGGCTGCACGTCGTCGATCTCGACGGCGCCTTCGCCGGCAAGCCGATGAACGCGGCCGCCGTCGAGGCGATCCTGCAGCGCGTTCGCTTTCCCGTGCAGCTCGGCGGCGGCATCCGCGACATGAAGACGGTCGAGGGCTGGCTCGGTAAAGGCATCGTCCGCGTCATCATCGGCACGGCGGCGGTGCGCGATCCCGGCTTCGTCCGCGAGGCGGCAAAAGCCTTTCCGGGCAAGGTCGCGGTTGGCATCGACGCGCGCGACGGCTTCGTCGCGGTGGAAGGCTGGGCTGAAACCTCGGCGCTGGCCGCCGACGATCTCGGCCGCCGCTTCGAGGACGCCGGCGTCGCCGCGATCGTCTACACCGACATCGCCCGCGACGGCATGCTTCAGGGCATCAACTGGGACGGCACGATCGCGCTGGCGCATGCGCTGACGATCCCGGTGATCGCCTCCGGCGGGCTGGCCTCCATGGCCGATATCGAGCGGCTCTGCGCGCCCGACGCCGCGATCCTCGAAGGCGCGATCACCGGCCGCGCCCTTTACGATGGCCGGATTGACCCTGCCGCGGCGTTGGCGCGGCTCGCTGCGGTCAAGGCCGCCTGAGACTCAGCGCAGATACTGCTCGTAATAGCGCTGGTACTCGCCGGTCGCCTTGGCGATGTGCAGCCACTGGTCGACGAAGGCCTTGAAGATCACGTCGCCGCGCGGCAGCAGATAGCCGATCTCGATGAAGGTCAGCGGCTTGTCGGGGTTGACCGCGCAGAGGCCCGGCTTGAGCTTCTGCTGCACGGTCGCCTCGATCGCCTCGGTGACGAACACATCGGCGCGGCCGGCCAGGATCTCGTCGAAGATGGTGACGTTGTCCTGGTGCAGCGTGACCTTGGCCTGCTTGAAATTGGCCTTGGCGAAGCGCTCATTGGTGCCGCCGGGATTGGCGATCGCGGTCACGCCGGGCTTGTCGATATCGGCGACGCTCTGGAATTTCTCCTTGTCGGCGCAGCGCGCCAGCGGGATCTTGCCGGTTCGCAGCGCGGGATCCGAGTAGAAGACGCGCTTCTGCCGCTCCAGCGTCACGCCGATGCCGCCCATGGCGACATCGCATTTGCCGCCGGTGAAATCGGCCATCAGCTCGGCCCATTTCGTCCGCACGAATTTGGGCTCGACGCCGATCGCCTTGGCGAGCGATTTCGCCATCTCGATGTCGATGCCCTCATAGCCGTCACCGACTGCGTTGGTGAACGGCTTGTAGTCGCCGGTGGTGCAGATCCGAAGCGTGCCGGCGCTCTGGATCGCGTCGAGCGCACTCGCAGGCGCTTGCGCCTGGGCGGCGGCGATCGAGAACAAGCCTGCGCAGGCGGCGGCGAGCGCACCGCGGATGATCGTCGACAGCATGGAAAAGCCCTCGTTCCCTCTCTTGTCGTTGCCGCAAGGAGAGCAGCGTGCGGGAACAGCTTCAACCGCCATGCGGACGAGGGCGCCCGTGCCGGGCACGCATCGCTCGCCTAGCAGGCGTTGCATCCCGCTGTGCGAGAACATGCTTCAGGTTGCGCCGCGCCGCGATTGGCCAGCGGAGCGGCGCAGCCAGGCTGAAGGATCAGCGCACGAACTGATTGTAGATCGTGCCGAACTCGCCGGTCGCCTTGGCGAGATGCAGCCACTGGTCGACGAAGGCCTTGAAGACGGTATCGCCGCGCGGCAGCAGGTAACCCATCTCGCCATATTGCAGCGGCTCGTCCGGGTTGATCGCGCACAGACCCGGCTTGCTCTTCTCCTGGACCTTGGTCTCGATCGATTCGGCGATCATGATGTCGGCCTTGCCGGCCAGGATCTGGTCGAAGATCGTGACGTTGTCGGGGTAGACCTCGATCTTGGCCTGCTTGAAGTTGGCGCGGACGAAGCGCTCATTGGTCCCGCCGGGATTGACGATGACGCGGGTCTCCGGCTTGTCGATGTCGGCGACGGTCTGGAACTTCGCCTTGTCGGCGCAGCGCGCGATCGGCGCCTTGCCGTTGATCAGATAGGGCGCGGAGAAGAAGGCGCGCTTCTGCCGGTCGAGCGTCACCGAGATGCCGCCCATGGCGATGTCGCATTTGCCGCCGGTGAAATCGTTCATCAGATCGGACCATTTCGTCTGCACGAACTTGGCTTCGACGCCGATGGCCTTCGCCAGTGATTTTGCCAGCTCGATGTCGATGCCCTCGAAGCTGCCGTCCTTGGCCAGCGTGAACGGCTTGTAGTCGCCGGTGGTGCAGATCTGCAGCGCGCCGCGGCTCTGGATCGTCTCGAGCTGGCTGGCCGGGGCCTGCGCCAGCGCGGCGGCGCTCAGGCCGAGCCCGGCGGCGGCGCTGAGCACAGCCAGTTTCAGACCTTTGACGGACGATGTGATCGTCATGGAAATCCCCTCGATTTTGTTTGTTGCGCGCAAGAGAGCAGGGATCGCGACGCCGATCAATCCGGCCGATGCGGGCTGCGTTTGCGTGCAGTGCAGCGGCGGCGCTATATGCGCCGATCATTTTGTCGTTCCGCCCCGGGCAGGCCCGCCGATGACCTTGAAGACCCGCATCATCCCCTGCCTCGACGTCAAGGACGGCCGCGTCGTCAAGGGCGTGAAGTTCGTCGATCTCGTCGATGCCGGCGATCCCGTCGAGGCCGCCAAGGCCTATGACGCGGCTGGGGCCGACGAGCTCTGCTTCCTCGACATCACCGCGAGCCACGAGGCGCGCGGCACCTTGCTCGACGTCGTCACCCGCACGGCGGAAGCCTGCTTCATGCCGCTGACCGTCGGCGGCGGCGTGCGCAAGGTCGAGGACATCCGCGCGCTGCTGCTGGCCGGTGCCGACAAGGTCGCGATCAACACCGCGGCGGTGACCAACCGCCCCTTCGTCAAGGAAGCGGCGGAAAAGTTCGGCGACCAGTGCATCGTCGTCGCCATCGACGCCAAGCAGGTCACGCCTGGCCGCTGGGAGATCTTCACCCATGGCGGTCGCAACGCCACCGGGCTCGACGCCATCGCCTTCGCCCGCGAGGTCGTCTCGCTCGGCGCCGGCGAATTGCTGGTGACCTCGATGGACCGCGACGGCACTAAATCAGGTTACGATATCGGCCTGACCCAGCGCATCGCCGATGCGGTCTCGGTGCCGGTGATCGCCTCGGGCGGCGTCGGCGACCTCGACGATCTCGTCGCCGGCGTCCGTGACGGCCACGCCTCGGCGGTGCTCGCCGCCTCGATCTTCCATTTCGGCACCTACAGTATCCCGCAGGCCAAGGCGCATATGGCTGCGGCCGGTCTGGCGATGCGGCTGGATTGAGCGATGACCGCCTTCACCCTCACCGATCTCGAACGCATCATCGCCGAGCGGGCGAGCGCCTCGCCGGAGGAATCCTGGACGGCGAAGCTCCTCGCCGCCGGTCCAGAGCGCGCCGCCAAGAAGCTCGGCGAGGAGGCGGTCGAGGCCGTGATCGCCGCTGTGAAGGGCGATCACGACGAGCTGATCGCCGAAAGCGCCGATCTGCTCTATCATCTTTTGGTCGTGCTCAAGTCCCGCGATGTTGCATTGCGGGACGTCTTGAGCCAGCTTGAGGCCCGTACCGCGCGCTCCGGCCTGGCCGAGAAGGCGGCGCGGCCCCGTTGAAGCCGAGGCGAGTGTCGCGTTGAACCTCGAAGCCTGGAATACGGGGGGCATCATGGAGCAGCGTCCGGTCGCGGCGCCACCCGCCCCTGATCTGGTCTCGCCCTATCGCACGTTCACGCGCGACGAGTGGGCGCATCTGCGTGCCGACGCGCCGCTGACGCTCTCGGTCGACGACCTCACCAAGCTGCAGTCGATCAACGACCCGATCTCGCTTGACGAGATCGTCGCGATCTATCTGCCGCTCTCGCGCCTGCTCTCGCTCTACGTCGCCGCGACGCAAGGGCTGTTCAAGGCGACCCAGCGCTTCCTGATCGCCGAGGCCGAGGTCAAGGTTCCCTATGTCATCGGCGTCGCCGGCTCGGTCGCTGTCGGCAAGTCGACAACGGCCCGCGTGCTGAAGGCCCTGCTCTCGCGCTGGCCGAACACGCCGAAGGTCGAGCTCGTCACTACCGACGGCTTCCTCCTGCCCAACGCCGAGCTCGAGCGCCGCGGCCTGATGCAGCGCAAGGGTTTTCCGGAGAGCTATGATAGCGCCGCGATCCTGCGCTTCCTGTCGGATGTGAAGGCCGGCAAGCGCGCCGTCAGCGCCCCCGTCTATTCGCATCTGGTCTACGACGTCGTGCCGGGCGAGCAGGTCACGGTCGAGCGGCCGGACATCCTGATCCTCGAGGGGCTGAACGTGCTGCAGGCGAGCCGCCTGCCCAGGGACGGCACGATCATCCCCTTTGTCTCGGATTTCTTCGACTTCTCGGTCTATCTCGACGCCGACGAGAACGACCTGCATCGCTGGTACGTCAACCGCTTCATGACGCTGCGCCAGACCGCTTTCCGCGATCCGCGCTCCTTCTTCCGCAAATATGCCGAGATCGGCGAGGAAGAGGCGCTCTCGATCGCCGAGCGGCTCTGGACCGGCATCAACCTGCCCAATCTGCGCGAGAACATCGTGCCGACCCGCCAGCGCGCCAGCCTGATCCTGACCAAGGGCGCGAGCCACCGCATCCAGCAGGTCTCGCTGAGGCGGCTGTAGCGCGGGCCTGAAGCCGCCGACAGAAGCTGTTATGACGACCTATGTCGCCCTTCTGCACTCGATCATGCTCGGCCCCGGCAAGCGCGTCGTGATGGCGGACCTGAAGGCGATGGCGACCGAGCTCGGCTTTGGCGACCCGCGCACCTGGGTCGCCACCGGCAATCTGATCTTCGAGGCTGACGATGCGCCGCTCGCGGCGATCGAGGGCCGGCTGGAAGCAGCTTTCCATGCCCGTTTCGGCAAGCATGTCGACATCATCCTGCGTACGGGTGAGGCCTGGCGGCGGCTTGCCGCTAAAAATCCCTTCCCGGACGGGAAAGGCGCCGATATCGGCATCCGCGTCATGCGAGAGCCACTCGGCCCGGACGCTCTGTCCATGCTGCGCGGGATCGCCGCGCCCGGTATCGTGCTCGCTCTTGCCGACGGCGATCTGTGGGTCGATTTCGGTGGCAAACCCGAAGAGACCAAGCTGCTCTCGCATCTGACGACGAAGAAGCTCGGTATCGGTACGCTGCGCAACGCCAATACGGTGAAGGCGCTCGCCGCGATGCTGGACTGATGCCTCTCGATTTTTCCGCACTCGGCCTGATGGCCGGCGCGGCCTTTGTCGCCGCGACATTGCTGCCGGCCCAGTCGGAGGTCGTCTTCGTCGGGCTATTGGCGGCAAAGACTGTCGACCCAACGCTGCTCTTCGTCGTCGCCTCGGTCGCCAACACGGCAGGCTCGGTCGTCAACTGGTGGCTTGGCCGGCTGATCGCGACCGGAGGCATCGAGCGATTGCCGGCGCGTCTGCGGCCGGATCCTGTTCGGTTCGCCAAGGCGCAGGGCTGGTTCGCCCGCTTCGGCTGGCCCTCGCTGCTCTTCGCCTGGCTGCCGATCGGCGGCGATCCGCTGACCTTCGTTGCAGGATCGCTGAACTATCCGCTGCTGCGCTTCGTTGTACTCGTATTCATCGGCAAGGCGGCACGCTATGCCTTGCTCTGGGCGGGCTGGGCGGTCGCTGCATAAGCATTTGCGCGGATTCCGGTCTCGGGCTACCAGCGAGGCCCATTCTGATGGAGACCAGATCATGAGCATCAAGCGCATCGCTCCCGGCCCGCGCATGTCCAAGGCCGTCGTGCATGGCAACACCGTCTATCTCGCCGGTCAGGTCGCCGATAAGGCGGCCGGCAAGAGCGTCGGCGAGCAGACCAAGGACATCCTCTCGATCATCGACGGCCTCCTCGCCGAGGCCGGCACCGACAAGTCGAAGCTGCTGATGGTCAACATCTGGCTCTCGGACATGTCGACCTTCGCCGAGATGAACGCTGTCTGGGACGGCTGGGTCTCGCAGGGCAACACGCCGGGCCGCGCCACCGTCGAGGCCAAGCTCGCCGGCCCGCAATACACTGTCGAGATCGCGGTCATCGCTGCGGTCTGACCGCAGTCGCATTAGAGCAGGATGCGAAAAAGTGGGAACCGGTTTTTCGCTGGAATCCTGCTCTAAGTTCTTAGAATCGATCACGTTTTATGAATTTGGATCGATTCGATCCAAATTCATCGTGATCTAGGGGTGGCGGGAAACGTGAATCCGGAACTCGCCACCATCCTGGCCAGGGTCTCGCAGCGCGAGGGTGTTCCCCGCGCGCTGCTGTTGGGTGTGCTCGCTTCGATGGGCGAGGCCTCCGGCAAACCCGATTTCACCCGCATCGAGCACAATCTGGCGCGCAGGGCCGGTGATTTCCGCAGCCTGCAGGTCCGGCTGGCCAAGCCGTCCGGAGCCGATCCGGAGCGGGACCGGCTGCAGGTTCAGGCGATCCAGGCGCTGGCCGATGGCCGGCTCGCCGAGGCCGACCGGCTGCTCGCCCAAGCCGAACAGCGCAATCTCGATGGCGCGACCGCGTCCGATGCGCTGTCACGCGATCGTTTGCTCGCCGCTGCCGCCGGCCGCGCCGATCGTGGCGCGGTGGCGATGCTGCATCTCAATCCGCAAGCCTATCACGACGCCTCCGAGCGCTATGCCGAGGCCGCATTGATCGCCGACTCGGCCGAGCCCGGCAGCGGGCTTACCTATTCGTGGATGCAGGCCGATGCGCTGGCGCGGCGCGGCGCCGATTTTTCCGACAGGACGGCTTTCGTCGCTTCGATCGGCCAGCTGCGCGGCATGCTCGGCAAGCTCGACAATTTCGACCAGACCGTGCCCTGGGCCGAGACGCAGCTCAGGCTGGCGCGTTCGCTCACCGGCCTGTCGCATTACGACGGCGGCAGCGCCCTGCTCCGCCAGGTCGTCGAGATCTACCGCACGACCCTGGAGGACCTGACCCGTGCCAAGGCGCCGCGCCTCTGGGCCGCGCTCCAGACCCGGCTCGGCGAGGCGCTGGCCCGTCTCGGCGAGATCGAGGACGATGCCGGCCTGCTGGACGACGGCGTCGCAGCCTTCCGCGCTGGGCTCTCGGGCCTGACGCGGGCCGACATGCCGCGCGAATGGGCGCGACTGCAATGGGAGCTCGGCAAGGCGCACGTCGCGCTCGGCCTGCGTGCCAGCGGCGTGTCGGCCTTCGAAGCGGCGGTGAACTGCTTCAAGCTGGTGCTCGACGACCGGCCGCGCGACAGCGTTCCGCTCGAATGGGCCGAGGTGCAGGACCGCATCGGCGCTGCGCTCGTCGGCCTCGCCACCTATTATCGCGAGCCGGTGGTGCTCGAAGAGGCGATCGCCGCCTTCGATGCGGCGCTCGAGGTCCGGCGCCGCGAGATCGTGCCCTCGCTCTGGGCCGAGAGCGCAGCGAACCGGGCGGAGGCGCGGCTGGAGCTGGCTGACCGTACCCGCGAACGCGCCGAGGCCGAGAAGGCGACCACCGAACTCGTCATGGCGATCGAGACGCTGCGCGGCCTGGGCCTGTCGTCCGAGGCCAAGCGACGCGAGCCGAGGCTGCGCCAGGCGGCCACGCTTGTCGAGACGCTGCGCAAGGGCTGATCAGGCCCTGGCGCGCAGCGCGGCGAGCCGCTCCAGCGCCTTGTCCAGCGTCGCATCGTGCTTGGCGAAGCAGAAGCGCACGACATTGCGCACCGCGCCCTCGGCATAGAAGGCGCTGACGGGAATGGCGGCGACGCCGTGCTCGGCGACCAGCCGCTGGCAGAAGGCGACGTCGTCCGCCTCGCCGAGCGGACCGATGTCGACATTGAGGAAATACGTCCCGGCGCTCGGCAGCACGCTGAAGCCGAGATCCCTGAGGCCGCCGGCGAAGCGGTCGCGCGAGCGCTGGAAATCGGCCCGCATCCCCTCGAAATAGGCGTCGTCCTTGCCGAGGCCGTAGGCGACCGCCGCCTGCAGGTTCGGCGGCGTGGTGAAGGTGATGTACTGGTGCGCCTTGGCCAGCACGCGCATCAGCTCCGGCGCCGCCATCACCAGGCCCACCTTCCAGCCGGTCAGCGAGAAGATCTTGCCGGCCGAGGAGATCTTGACCGTGCGCCCGCGCATGCCGGGACGGCTCATCAGCGGCTTGTGGCGATGGCCGTCGAAGACGACATGCTCCCAGACGTCGTCGCAGATCGCGATTGCGTCGCGCCGGACGCAGAACGAAGCCAGCAGATCGAGGTCGGCCTCGCTGAAATTGGTCGCGGTCGGGTTGAGCGGGTTGTTGAACAGCACCGCTTTGGTCTTCGGCGAGAAGGCTTGCGCCAGCGCTTCCTCGCTGAGCCCGAACTCAGGCGGAGTCAGCGTCACGAACTTGGGAATGCCCCCGGCGCGGCGCACCAGCGGCAGATAGGCGTCGTACATCGGTTCGAACAGCACGACCTCGTCGCCGGGCGAGACGATCGCCATTAGCGCACCGGCGATCGCCTCGGTCGCGCCCGAGGTCACCATCACCTCGGTGTCCGGATCGAGCGCGAGGCCCTGCCAATGGCGGAAATGCGTGGCTGTCGCCTGCCGCAGCTCGGGCAGGCCCATCATCGGCGGATACTGGTTCCAGCCGTCGACCACGGCCTCGGCCGCCTTGCGGCGCACATCCTCGGGGCCGGGATCATCGGGGAAGCCCTGGCCGAGATTGGCGGCCTGGTGCTCGCGCGCGAGCCGCGACATGGTTTCGAAGATGGTCGTCGGAAGGGCGGAGAAGATCGGATTCATCGCGGCTGGCTTCGCTCGGAAAGGCGGGCGGGAAGGCTTGAAGGTCGCCATAGCACGCGCAACGCCGGTGTGCATCGCCCCGAAAAAGCGGCAGATTATGCGGAGTGATGAATATTGACATTCGTCAGCAGTCAGTATTCTCTAGCCCTCAGCCGGTTCACGACAGCACTTCCACGGTTTCTTCGCCCCTTTGGAGCCGTGGGACGCTGGCGTGGATCGGTGAGCTTTTTCTGGGGCCGGAAGCGAGCTAGGCAGGGCCCATGCGCTCCTACCTCCAAACCCCCGCCCTGATGCTGCTCGGCACCGGCTCCAATGTCGGCAAGTCGCTGCTCGTCGCCGGCCTCTGCCGTCTCTTCGCCGATCGCGGCCTGAAGGTCCGCCCGTTCAAGCCGCAGAACATGTCGAACAACGCCGCTGCCACTGCGCAGGGCGAGATCGGCAGGGCGCAGGCGCTGCAGGCGCGCGCCGCGCGGGTCGCTCCGCATGTCGACATGAACCCGGTGCTGCTCAAGCCCGAAAGCGAACGCGGCAGCCAGATCATTCTGCAGGGCCGCGTCGCCGGCCATCTGTCCTCGGGCGATTTCAGCCGCCGCGGTGATTTCCTGCCCAAGGTGCTGGAGAGCTTCGAACGGCTGAGTGATGGTGCCGACCTGATTCTGGTCGAGGGGGCGGGCTCGCCGGCCGAGACCAATCTGCGCGCCCGCGACATCGCCAATCTCGGTTTCGCGCGTGCGGCCGGCGTCCCGGCGATCCTCGTCGGCGATATCGACCGCGGCGGGGTGATCGCCAGCCTCGTCGGCACTCATGCTGTGCTCGACGCCGACGATCGGGCGATGATCCGCGGCTTCGTCATCAACCGCTTCCGCGGCGATGTCGGCCTGTTCACGCAGGCGCTCGACACCATCACCCGGGCGACGGGCTGGCCCAGCCTCGGCGTCGTGCCCTGGTTCGCCGAGGCCGCCCGCCTGCCGGCCGAGGACGGGCTCGATCTGATGCGAGGCCTGCCGGCGCGCGAGGGCGCGTTGAAGATCGTCGTCCCGGTCCTGCCCGGCATCGCCAATTTCGACGATCTCGACCCGCTGAAGCTCGAGCCCGGTGTCGAGCTCGTCTTCGTCGGCCCCGGCACACCCCTGCCCGGCGATGCCGCGCTGGTGATCCTGCCGGGTTCGAAGACGACGCTGCGCGACCTCGCCAGGCTACGTGAGGAGGGCTGGGACATCGACATCCTCGCCCATCATCGTCGTGGCGGCCATGTGCTCGGCCTCTGCGGCGGTTATCAGATGCTCGGCAGGAGCGTGCGTGATCCGCTCGGCCTGGAGGGGCCTGCCAGCGCAGCCCCGGGCCTTGGCCTGCTCGACATCGAGACCGAGCTCACGCCGGGCAAGACGGTTCGGGAGGTGGCGGTCGAACATCCCGGCAGTGGCACGGCCGGCCGCGCCTATGAGATCCATCTCGGCGTCAGTGAAGGCCCTGACCGGGCGCGCGCACCGTTCCGCGTCGAAGGCCAGCTCGAAGGCGCGCGTAGCGCTGATGGCCGCGTCGTCGGGACCTATCTCCATGGCGTGCTCACCTCCGACCCGTTGCGCCGCGCCTGGCTCGAAGATCTCGCCGGCGGCGCGATGCCCGCTGGAGAGGCCTACGAGCCGGCGATCGAAGCAACCCTCGACCGGCTGGCTGAGCATCTGGAGCGCCATCTCGATACCGCGGCGCTGCTCGAACTGGCGCGCTCGCGGCCCTAACATTGCAGAGCCTTTTGGCGAAAAACTGTCAGGAGGACACAAATAAAGCTTTGCCGATCAATTTGTTGACGACTGACGAAATTCGTCATACTCAACGATTGCGTCCGCAGACGGCCTATGGGAACAAGTTGTCAGACCGGGAAGTTGCCCTGGCATGAGCACAATAGAGCGCGATACACGGCACGAGATCATCGACGTCGCCGAGCGGTTCTTCCGCCAGATCGGCTACCAGAAGACCACTGTCGCCGATATCGCCAAGTCGCTGCGCATGAGCCCGGCGAATGTCTATCGTTTCTTCGACTCCAAGAAGGCGATCAACGAGGCCGTCGCCGAGCGATCGATGACGGAGCTCGAGGCGACGGTTGCCGCCATCGCCGCCGAGAAGCGCCCGGCCGCCGAGCGTCTTCGCGACATTCTCGCCGCCACCTGCCGCATCAATGCAGCCCGCTATCTCGACAATCACCGCCTGCACGAGATGGTCGCCTGCGCCATGGAGGAAAGCTGGGACGTCATCCGTGGCCATATCGAGCGCTATGATGCGATCCTGCGCGCCGTCGTCGCCGACGGCATTGCCAAGGGCGAGTTCACGGCTCGCGATCCGATCACGGCGACCCATTGCGTGCGCATGGCGATGCTGCGCTTCTGTCACCCGCTCCTGCTCGGCCAATGTGCCGAATTGCCGGGTCCGAGCATCGATGAGATGATCGATTTCATCCTCTCCGGGTTGGGTGCGAGCCGCCCCGCGACCTGAGCATGTGCTTTCAGCCGCGTTGACAAGGCGCTGGCGGAGCGGGATACCCCGCCGCGCATGCTGAATCTCACCAAACAGAGCGCCAAGAAGCTCGCCGTCGTCGTCCATGATCTGGCGATGACCGCACTCGCGATCGTCTTCGTCTTCGCCGTGCGCTTCGATGGCTGGCTGTTCGACGAGCGGATGCGGCAATTGCCGTCGATCCTGCCCTTCCTCGTCGCCTATGCCGGCGCGGTCTACTGGTTCTTCCAGCTCTATCGCTCGAAATGGCGCTTCGCCTCGCTGCCGGATCTGTCCAACATCGTCCGGGCGGTGACGGTCCTGACGCTGACCTTGCTGGTCGTCGACTACGTGCTGGTCTCGCCGAACCTCTATGGCTACTTCTACTTCGGCAAGATCACGCTGGTCCTCTATTGGCTGGTGCAGATCGCGCTGCTCGGCGGTCCGCGCCTGGCCTATCGCTATTTCAAATACTCCCGTTCCAAGCATCAGGCCTCGCGCGAGGCGACGCTGCCGGCCCTGCTGCTCGGCCGCGGCACCGACATCGAAATGGTGATCCGCGCCATGGAATCGGGCGCGATGGGCAAGATGCGCCCCGCCGGCATCCTGACGCCGCGCCCCGACGATCTCGGCCAGTCCATCCGGGGCGTCCCGGTGCTCGGCCTGCTCTCGCAGATCGAGACGGTCGCGAGCGATGCCGATGGGCGTGGCGAGTCGTTCCGCCGCATCGTCGCGACGCCGAGCGCGCTGGCGCCGGAGGCCGAGCCGGACAAATGGCTCGCCCAGACCCGCAAGCTCGCTATCCCGATCTCGCGCCTCGATACGCTCGGCGAGGGCATGCGTGGCAGCGAGTTGGCGCCGCTTGAGATCGAGGACCTCCTGGTGCGCCCCTCGGTCAAGATCGACCGTGCGCGGCTCGAGGGCTTCCTCAAGGGCAAACGCGTGATCGTCACCGGCGGCGGTGGCTCGATCGGCTCCGAAATCTGCCTGCGCTGTGCCGCTTTCGGCGCTGCCGAACTGCTCGTCGTCGAGAACTCCGAGCCGGCGCTGTTCCACGTCACGGAAGCGCTGGCGGCTCAGGACTTGCCGATGCGGGTCACCGGCGCGCTCGCCGATGTCCGCGACGAGGCGCGCCTCGGTCCGCTGTTCAAGGCCTTCGCGCCCGACATCGTCATCCATGCCGCCGCCCTGAAGCACGTGCCTTATCTCGAGGCCGATTGGGGCGAGGGCATCAAGACCAACATCTTCGGCTCGGTCGTCGCCGTCGAGGCGGCGATCGCCGCAGGCGCCGGCATCTTCGTGATGATCTCGACCGACAAGGCGATCGAGCCGGTTTCGATGCTGGGCGCGACCAAGCGCTTCGCCGAGATGTACGCCCAGGCCCGCGATGCCGAATTCGCCGCCGGCAATCGTGGCATGCGGCTCGTCGCGGTCCGCTTCGGCAATGTGCTCGGCTCGGTCGGCTCGGTGGTGCCGAAGTTCAAGGCACAGATCGAGCGCGGCGGCCCGGTCACCGTGACCAGCCCGGACATGATCCGCTACTTCATGACCATCCGCGAGGCCTGCGACCTCGTGCTGACCTCGGCCTCGCATGCGCCCGAGCACGAGGCCCAGGACGAGCGTGCCGCCGTCTACGTGCTGAAGATGGGCCAGCCGCTCAAGATCATCGACCTCGCCGAGCGCATGATTCGCCTCGCCGGCTACGAGCCAGGCGTCGATATCGAGATCGCCGTGACCGGCGTCAGGCCGGGCGAGCGCCTGAACGAGATCCTTTTCGCCAAGGACGAGCCGATGGCCGAGACCGGGCTCGACGGCGTCATGGCGGCCAAGCCCATCTTCGCCGGCCGTGCCCGCATGCGGGGCTGGCTCGACGAGCTCGAGCGGGCGCTGGCGGCGCAGGACCGGCTCGGCGCCGAGGCGGTGCTCGAGGCGGCGATCCCCGATTTCAGCCGGCGTCAAGCGGGTTCGCCGCCAGCCGCGCCAGCGCAGCCTTCGTCTCCGCAGGCGGTCGCCAGCCCGCGCTGATCAGGGCGGCGGACGAGGCGACGAGTCCGTTCGCCAGGCGCTCATAAGCGCCCTGGCGCCCCGCGAGCCGTGCCGCCAGCGCCAGCAGGGACGACGGAACCGGGATCAGCCCCGGCCCGCGCCCGAGGCCGGCGCGCATCGCGGCGAGCATCTGCGCGACCGAGAGGGGCTCCGGATCGGCGACGATGTAGCTGCGCCGTGCCGGGCAGGCTTGCGTCAATGCGAAGGCGACCGCCCCCGCGAGGTTCTCGATCGCGAGCAGCGAACGCTTTGCGGAAAGTTCGCCGAGCGGCAGCGGCAGGGGCAGCCGCGCCAGCTTCAGCAGCGCCGCCATATTGGCCTTTACCCCAGGCCCGTAGACCAGCACCGGCCGCAGCGCGACCCAGTCGAGATCGAGCCCGGCGAGCCCCTGTTCGGCCGCGAGCTTGGAGCGGCCATAGGCGTCGGTCGGGGTCGGCGGATCGGCCTCGCTGAGAGGTCCGCTGCTGATTGGACCGCTCTGTGCCCGGATCGAGGATAGGAAGAGGAAGCGCCGGACGCCCGCTGCCTGTGCAGCCCGTGCCAGCGCCAGCGTCGCATCGGTGTTGACTGCCCGGTAGCGCTCTTCGGGGATCTCACCGTCGGCATGGGCGAGCCCGGCACTGTGGACGACGAGATCGATGCCGTCGAGTACGGGCTGCCAGTCGATCGGGGCGCCGAGATCACCGATGGTGGCATGCTCAACGCCGGGAATGGCGGGCACTGCGTTACGGCCCGCGGTCCGCAACCGGTAGCCGCGAGCGGCGAGATCATGCAGCAGATGCCGGCCGACGAAACCGGTCGCGCCAGTGAGCAGGACCCGCTCGCCGTTCACGGCCGCGCTCGCTTGCGCGCGAAGCGGCGCAGCACGGCGATGGTCAGCACCAGCGCCGTCAGCAGGCAGCCGAGCTGTGCCCACAGCCCGGGCACGGCGATGCTGACCGCCGCGAGCCCGATCAGGCCAAGGTTGAGCAGGCCGATCTGCGTGACGATCTCGATGACCTTGAAGCCGTTGTCGGTCGCCTGCTGGTAGAAATGCGAGCGGTGCGCCTGCCAGACCTTCTCGCCACGCATCAGGCGGCGCAGGAGCGTGATCGTCGAGTCCATGACGTGGTAGAGCGGCAGGATCAGCGCCGCGGTCAGCGCGCCAGTGCCGGCGAGGCGATACAGCAGATAGGCTCCGAGCAGGCCGAGCGGCAGCGAGCCGACATCGCCGAGGAAGATGCGTGCGACCGGCTTGTTGAACGGTGCGAAGCCGAGCAGCCCGCCGAGCAGCGCCGCGGCGAGAAAGCCGGTGGCGGGATCGACGATGCCGTTGGCGCCGGCCAGCACGATCGCGCCGGTCAGCGGCACCAGCCCGGCGAGAGTGATCCAGTCGATCCCGTCCATGAAGTTGACGAGGTTGACGAACCAGGCGCCGGCGATCAGCGCGAGGCCACGCTCGGCCCATAGCGGCAGCGTCTCCGGCAGCAGGCGCACCTCCGGCGCGGCGTAGAAGATGACGATGCCGACGCAGAAGAATTGCAGCGGCAGGCGCAGGGCCGGCGAGAGCGGCCTGATGTCGTCCCAGGCGCCGACGACGGCCAGCAGGGCGGAGGCGACCATGACCAGGGCGAGGCCGTGCCGGGCGCCTGCATCCATCGGAATGAAGGCCAGCGCGAGTCCCAACGCCAGGAAGGCGCCGGCAAGCACGGCGATGCCGCCGCCTTGCGGCGTCGGTACGCGATGGCTGGAGCGTGCATTCGGCCGCGCCAGCGCATAGCGCATCATCAGGGGGCGCAGCAGCAGGCACAGCACGAAGGCGAGGCCGGCGGCGAGCGCGATCAGCAGGAGGGGAGCGAAGCGTTCCAAGGCGGGCGGACCATAGCCATGCCTGCGGTCACCGCAAGCGGCACTTGCATCGGCGAGCACAAAAGAAGAACATAGCAGATATGGCCGTCGCCGATTCCGTCCTCAATCCGCCGCCCGCGCGTCCGGAGATCACTCGTGCCGTCTGTCGCGGCGCCTCGCGCCATCTGCGCGAGCGCGGCTATGCCGTCGTCAAGGAGATGACCTTCGCCAATGGGCGGCGCGGCGACATCGTCGCGCTCTCGCCGTCGGGCGAATTGCTGGTCGTCGAGGTCAAGTCGGGGATCGAGGATTATCGGGTCGACGGCAAATGGCCTGACTACCGCGACTACTGCGACGGCTTCCTCTTCGCCGTCGCGCCCGAATTCCCGCTGGAGATCCTGCCCGAGGATGTCGGCCTGATCGTCGCCGATGCCTTCGGCGGCGAGATGCTGCGCGAGCCGCCGCGTCACCAACTGGCGCCGGCGCGCAGGAAGATGCTGACCATCGCTTTCGCCAGGCTGGCTGCCGGGCGCCTCGCCCTGCTGGAGGATCCGGGAACCTAACCCGCCGCCCGCTGCGGCAGGTCGAGTGCCTTGGGGCCGATGTTCAGGCTGATCTGCAGGCTGTCGGCGATACGACGCGCGCGGTCGATGAACAGGAATTCGGCCGGGCCGGTGCAGAGTTCGGACACCGTCGCCTCGAACAACGACAGCCAGCGCTCGAAATGCGGCATCTCGAGCGGGAGCGGCATGTGGACCTGCTGCGGCTTGCCGCGATAGCGCCCGCTCATCAGCGTCACCGACGACCAGAAATCGCGCAGCTTGGAAAGGTGCGGACCCCAATCGTTGCCGAGCTTGGCGAGGAAGATCGGGCCGATCAGCGGGTCCTGGCGAACGCGGCCGTAAAAGGTGTCGACCAGCTCCGCGATCAGCTCTTCGGTGATCCGCTCGGGGAGCGGCTCTCCGCTCATCGTGGGGCGCGCTTGGCGAGGATGCGCTGCAAGGTACGCCGATGCATGCCGAGCCGGCGCGCCGTTTCGGAGACATTGCGGCTGCAGAGTTCGTAGACGCGCTGGATGTGCTCCCAGCGCACCCGGTCGGCCGACATCGGGTTTTCCGGCGGCACAGGGCGGGCATTCGGTCCGGCCGCCAGCGCCGAATGGATCTCGTCGGCATCGGCGGGCTTGGCCAGGAAGTCGAAGGCGCCGAGCTTCACTGCGCTCACCGCCGTCGCGATGTTGCCGTAGCCGGTGAGGACGACGCCGCGCGCATCGGGCCGCTTCTCCTTGAGGCGGGCGATCACGTCGAGCCCGTTGCCGTCGCCGAGGCGCAGGTCGATAACGGCGAAGGCCGGGGCCGCCTCCTCGACTGCGGCAAGGCCAGCCTCGACGGATTCGGCCGTTCGTACTGAATAGCCTCGCCCTTCCATGGCGCGGGCAAGTCGGGTCAGGAACGGCTTGTCGTCGTCAACGAGCAGCAGGGACATGTCCCTGCCGGCATTGTCGCTGACCTCTGCGCTCGGCGCCGTGTCCATCGCCATCATCTCCTGCCGGGGCCATCTGCCCGGCTCAATATTCGCTGTATCGATTGCGCGACGCGCTCAAACGCCGCAACGCCTCATTCTGTCGCATATGGGGCCAAAAGCTCCGGGTTTGAAGGTCCCGCGAGGCGATCGTCGCGTTCGAAGACGGCGCGCAGCCAGGTGATGCGGATACTGGCGCCGGTCGCCGGCAGCGGCAGGTTGGAGAATTCCAGCGTCGCGCCGCTGCGTTCCAGCAGCGTCTTGGCGATGAACAGGCCGAGGCCGAGACCGCCACCGGCACGCGATTCCTTGGCATGCGAGCGCGAAAGATAGGGATCGCCCGCCCGCAACAGCACCTCGGGCGGGAAGCCCGGCCCGTCATCGGCGATGGTCAGGACGACCGCGCCCTCGGTCCATTGTGCCGTGATCGTCACCTTGGAGCCCGCGAAATCGACGGCGTTGTCGACGATGTTGCCCAGCCCGTAGATCATGCCGGGATTGCGCCGACAGACCGGTTCCGGCTTGTCACCGACGAGGGCGATCTCGAAGGGCACGCCGAAGGGCCGCTGCGGCCCGGCTGCTTCCTCGATCAGCAGGCTGAGCGAGAGCTGGTCGAGCGGGCCGGCATCGTCGTCCTGCAGCGAGGCGAGCTTGCCGAGGATGCCGCGGCAGCGCTCGACCTGCTCGCGCAGCAGCGTGATGTCCTCCGCCATCTCGCCCTCGGCCGGCGCGAGGCGAGAGAGCTCGCGGGCGACCAGCGCGATCGTGGCGAGCGGTGTGCCGAGTTCGTGCGCGGCTGCGGCTGCGAGGCCGTCGAGCTGCGAGAGATGCTGCTCGCGCGCCAGCACCAGCTCGGTCGCGGCAAGCGCCTCCGAGAGATCGCGGGCTTCCTTGGCGACGCGCCAGGCATAGATGCCGGTGAAGCCGAGCCCGAGCAAAAGCGCGATCCAGTTGCCGAGCTGGTATTGCGGCGGCAGCAACGGGCGGTCGCTCCCGGCCCAGGGCAGGGGCCAGTGCACGAACACCAGCAGCGTCGCCAGTCCGGCGGCGAGGAGGCCCAGTGCCAGCGTATGCCGCGGCGGCAGTGCTGTCGCGGAAATCATCACCGGCGCCAGGAACAGGATCGCGAACGGGTTCTGCAGGCCGCCGGTGAGATAGAGCAGCGCCGCGAGCTGGAGGATGTCGAAGCCGAGCAGCGCGGTCGCCGCACCTTCGCGCAGCCGGTGGCTGAGCGGAAAGCGGATGCGCAGGGCGATGTTGAGCCAGGCCGAGACCGCGATGGCGAGGAAACACCAGCCGAAGGGCAGCGAGAAGCCGAGCCCGAAATGCACGCCGGCGACGGCAACGCTCTGTCCGGCGATCGCCAGCCAGCGCAGGCGCACCAGCGTGTCGAGCCGCAAATGGCGCGGCGTGCCGCCGGGAGCGGATGGGACGAGGTCGGCGATCGTCACGGCGCGCGATCTTCGCGAAGCGCCCGGCGAATCGGGAGTAGGAAGCTGTGGCTAATTGGCATCACAAGGAAATCTTAGCCCTTTGAACGATTGAATGAGAACAAATTCTACTTAGGCTGCGTTCCCTTGTTGCGCTGCATCGTGGGATGCGGCGCTGCGAAAGCGCGAAAGGGCCGCCATGTCGTTCGCCTACCACGCCTATGAGGCGGTTCACATGATGGTCAGCCCGGCGCGGGCTCTGTCCGATGCCATGCAGCTCGCCTTCAAGAACCCGGCGAATCCGCTGACCTACACCCCGTTCGGCCGCTCGATCGCTGCCTCCTGCGAATTGTTCGAGCGCACCACGCGCCGCTACGGCAAGCCGGCCTTCGGCCTCGATACCACCACGATGAACGGCGTCACCGTCGCAGTCGAGGAGCGAATCGTCTGGCAGCGCCCCTTCTGCAACCTGATCTATTTCGACCGCAAGATCGAAGGGCGCCGCAAGCCGCAGCCCAAGGTGCTGCTGGTCGCGCCGATGTCGGGCCATTACGCCACGCTGCTGCGCGGCACGGTCGAGGCCTTCCTGCCCGATCATGAGGTCTACATCACCGACTGGATCGATGCCCGTCTGGTGCCGCTCGCCGCCGGCAGCTTCGATCTCGACGACTATATCGACTACGTCATCGCCATGCTGCAGAAGCTCGGCCCCGACACCCATGTCATGGCCGTCTGCCAGCCTTCCGTGCCGGTGCTCGCTGCGATCGCACGCATGGAGGCCGAGGGCGATCCGGCTTCGCCGCGCTCGATGACGCTGATGGGCGGGCCGATCGACACGCGCCGCTCGCCGACCGCGGTCAACCAGCTCGCCATGGAGCGTGGCACCGACTGGTTCCGTCGCAACTGCATCACCCGCGTGCCGTTCCCGCATCTCGGCGCCTTCCGCGAAGTCTATCCGGGCTTCATGCAGCTCTCCGGCTTCATGGCGATGAATTTCGACCGCCACCTCACCGCCCATTACGACATGTATAAGCACCTGATCGAAGGCGACGGCGATTCGGCCGAGAAGCACCGCGACTTCTATGACGAGTATCTCGCGGTCATGGACCTGACCGCCGAGTTCTACCTGCAGACGGTCGACACCGTCTTCGTCAAGCACGCCCTGCCCAAGGGCGAGATGCTGCATCGCGGCAAGCCGGTCGACCTCAAGGCGGTCCGCAGCGTCGCGCTGATGACGGTCGAAGGCGAGAACGACGACATCTCCGGCGTCGGCCAGACCAAGGCGGCGCATGATCTGTGCGTCAACATCCCCGACGACATGCGGGTCGAATACCTGCAGAAGGGCGTCGGCCATTACGGCGTCTTCAACGGCTCGCGCTTCCGCTCGGAGATCGCGCCGCGCATCGCCGACTTCATGCTCACCCTCGACATGAAGGCGGCCAAGGAGCGCCGCAACGACACCGCGGAAACGGCCCGCAAGGTGCTGAAGGTCGCGGGCTGAGTTAAGCCCGACCCCTTCCGCTCCCGCTGCGAATCCCGCACAATCGCGGGGATGCGGTTCTCCCTGTTCAGGCGCAAGCCCGATCCCGACCGGATCGAGGTCGCCCATGCCGGCACGCTCTATCCGGTCACCGTCAGGCGGCGCTCGACGGCGCGCCGGCTGACGCTGCGTGTCTCGCAGGCGACCGGCGAAATCACGCTGACCCTGCCTGAACGCGTCGACTTCGCGACCGGCCGCATCTTCGCCGAGAATCATGGTGGCTGGATCGCGGCGCGCCTCGCCAAGCGCCCGCAAGGCGTGGCCTTCGAGGCCGGAGCCCTCGTTCCCCTGCGCGGCGTGCCGCATCGCATCGTGCACTGGACCAAGGTGCGCGGGCTGACCCGGGCAACGGTCTCGACCGAGGGCGAGCCGATCATCGCGGTCTGCGGCGAGGCGGCCCATGTCGCGCGCCGGGTTAGCGACTTCCTGCGTCGTGAGGCTCTCGCCGATCTCGAGAAGGCGGTGCGCACGCACACCGCCGTGCTCGGCATCCCCGCCCGCAAGATCACGCTGCGCGACACCACTAGTCGCTGGGGCTCATGCTCCTCGAAGGGCCATCTCAGCTTCTCCTGGCGCTTGATTCTCGCCCCGGCGCTGGTGCTCGACTATCTCGCCGCCCACGAGGTCGCGCATCTCAAGGAAATGAACCATTCGCACCGCTTCTGGGCGCTGACGCACAAGCTCTGCCCGCGCACCGAGGAAGCTGAGGCTTGGCTCAAGCGCCACGGTGCGAGTCTGCACGGCTATGGCTGATCGCCTGCTGTCATTGCGCCTGGCAGGGCACCGCGCCCTTCGGCGCTGACGTTCCGGCGAAGACTACGAAACTCGCTGCCGCGAGCAGCCAGACGCCGATCCCGCCATAGAGCATGACCGCTCCGAAGCCGTCGGCGAGCGCCTGGCGCGCCAGCGCTGCCGACAAGCCGGTTCCGGGGGCGATGGGCGCGCCAGCCGCAACCTTTTCCGCCAGGCTGCGCAATGTCGCCGCATCGATGCCGGCTGCGAGCCTGGTCGCGAGCGAAGCGCGCACGCTTTCGACGAGAATGAAGCCCATCAGCGCGATGTTGATGGCGAGCGAGATCATCCGTGCGCTGAGATCGATGCCCGAGGCCATGCCGGCGCGCTCGGCCGGTACGGAGGCTGTCGACGTGTTGGTGACCGGTGTGTTGGCGAGGCCGATACCGATGCCGGAGAGCAGGCAGCCCGGCAGCATGGTCAGCCAGCTCGGCGAGGCGACGGAGGTACCGAGCTTCATCGCGATGAAGCCGAGGCCGATGGTGAAGAGTCCGGCCGGGATGACGATGCCGGCCCGGTAGCGCCGGGCCAGCTGCTCGGCCAGCGGCGGCACGACCAAAGTGGGCAGCGTATAGGCGAGCAGCACCAGCCCCGCAGTGAGGCCATCATAGCCGAGCCCGGCCTCGAACCAGATCGGCAGGTAGATCATGAATGGCCAATAGCTGACATTCATCGCGGCCGCGCCGATGATGGCGCCGGAGAAGGCGCGGATCCGGAAGACCGAGACATCGATCATCGGGCGGCTGACCGCCCGTTCGACGAGGAGGAAGGCGATGAAGCTCGCCGCCGCGATCGCGAGGATGGTCAGGGCCTGCGGACTGGTGAAGCCGAGATCGGGGCCCTGCGTGATGAAATAGGCCAGACAGAATACCGACAGCGACAAGGTTGCGATGCCGCCGATATCGAGGCGCTCCGCGTCAGGGTCACGTGATTCCCGGATCGAAGCCAGTGCCAGAAGCGCCGTCGCGACAGCGACCGGCGCATGGACGAGGAAGACCCACTGCCAACCCGAAAGCACGACGATGGCACTGCCGATGATCGGCCCGAAGCCGAGGCCGATGCCGAAGACGACCCCCCAGACGCTGAAGGCCATCGCCCGTTCGGCCGGTTCGCGGAACTGCTGCGACAGGATGGCGACACTGCAGATGAGACCTGCCCCGCCACTCAGGCCCTGAAATATGCGGGCGACGATGAGTACCGTTGCGTTGGGCGCCAGGCCGCAGGCCAGCGAAGCGATGGCAAAGGCCATGATTGCGATCAGGAAGACCCGCTTGCGGCCATAGCGGTCCGCCAGCGTCCCCGCGGCCATCAGCACGCCCGTCACCGCGATGGTGTAGGCGTTCATGATCCACTGCATCTCCTTGAAACTGGCCGGCAGCGCTTTTTCGAGCGTCGGCAGGATCGCCGGCACGCTGGAGATCTCGAGGCCGAACATTAGTGCCGTCAGGCAGGCGGCAATGAGGGCCGGCATGCCGTGCGAACGCGACGCCGGCAGCGCTTGGGTGACGTCCATGATGTCGGATCTTTCCTGTCGGCGGGCGCGCACGCGGCCCTTCGTCGAGTTGCGGGCAAGCTAACTGCTGCATCGCAATTACAGAACCGAATGAATTGCTATTTCAGTGATGATGATCTGATATGGTCGATGCCATGACCCTCGACGTCGATGCCGTCCGCGCTTTCGTCGCGATTGCCGAGCAGCGCAGTTTCACCCGCGCCGCGACGGCACTGGGCAGCCATCAGGCTGCCGTGAGCCTCAGGCTGAAGCGGCTGGAGGAGCGGCTCGGCCACCGCCTGATCGAACGGACGCCGCGACTCGTGCGTCTGTCCGCGCAGGGTGCGATGTTCCTCGACGAAGCCCGCGCCTTCCTCGCTGCGCATGACCGCGCGCTCTCGGCGCTCTGCAATGCACGCCGCCGCTTCTGTCTCGGCATTGCCGCCCATGTCTTCGGGCCGGAGGTGCCGACGCTGCTGGCGCGCCTCAACGCGCACGATCCCGGCCTGATGATCGAGGTGCAGCTCGGTCATTCCCGGCCCTTGCTCGAAGCTTTCGACAAGGGCGAGCTCGATGCCGCGATCGTTCGTCGCGACGATGATCGCCGGCCGGCCGAGGTTCTTGCACCGGAGTCGTTCGGCTGGTTCGCGGCCCCGAGTTTCGAGCATCGCCAGGGCGAGCCGCTGCGGCTCGCCATGCTCTCGTCATCCTGCGGCGTACGCGACATCGCCACCAAGGCACTGGACGCCGCCGGCATCCCCTGGGTCGAGGTTTTCATCGGTGGCGGCTCGATCGCGGTCGATGCGGCCGTCGCCGCCGGCCTTGCCGTTTCGGCCTTCTCCTGCCGGCTCGCGCCGGCAGGGACCGTCGAGGTCAGCTATCGTTTCGGCCTGCCCGACCTCCCCACTTCGGAGATCGTCATGGTTTCGACCCTCACCGACGCCAGATCGCGCGCTGCCCTGCGTACGCTCGCCGCCGCGTTCCGCGAGCATCGGCCGATCGTGTGCTGAAAATAGGCCCTCAGTTCCGCGCGGCCGGCACGCCTTCTCGGATGACGCGCGAGAAGTCCGGGCTATCAGGCTTGAGGCCGCGCGCCTTCTCGCCGATATGGCTCCGCTTCACGAGTTCGTCGAGCGGCAGATCCTGGCGCACCGAGCCGATGTCGCGGAGATAGCCGGGAAGATAGCCCGAGAGCAGCACGCGCGGATCGAGCGGCAGCGAGAACTTCCAGCCAGGTGCGACCTGGCCGACGAGGTGATAGACGACGGTGGTGCAGTTGGTCGTCAGCGTATTGTACCAGCGCGGCGTTTGCGCCAGCCGGTTGATGTCCTCGGCATAGGCCAACAGCAAGTCGCGCGCTTGTGCGGGCGAGGCGTTGAGCCGGAACAGGCGGGTGTCCTCTCCGCGCGCCTGGGTCCTCAGGCCGATCAGATCGCGTTCGTCGGCTACGACATAGGCCATCTCGTAGCTGCGGAAGAAGCCGGCCAGCGCCGACCATTCCTCGCCCTTCTCGCGCCGGACCTCGATCGAGATCGTCAGCGGGTCGCTGTTCTCGAAGGGGAAGCTGATCAGGAGATGCGCGATCGCCTCGCCCGACCAGTAGGACAGGAAGAGATCGGCGCCCTGGATGCGCGACAGGTCGTAGCTGCGGGTTTCCCAGCGCTGGTCGTAGTCACCCTCGGTGCGCCAGGTGAAGTGGCGCAGATTGGTCACGGTGAGGCGCCCGTCTGCCACGTTCATCTGCGGCAGGCGCGCAAGTTCGGGGATCCAGGCCCGCTCATGCGAGGGCTTCAGACTGCCCCACCAGCCGAGCAGGCTGACGAAGAGCACGGCGAAGGCGAGCGGCAGGCGCGGCGCGCCGCTCCAGATCCCGACGGCGCCGGCGAGGGCGGCGAGGCCAAAGCCGATCGCGGCAGCGATTCCGATCGCGCCGGGCAGGCGGAAGATCAGGAGCCCGACGCCCCAGGCGGCGGCGCCGAGGAGTGCAAGCGTCAGCAGAATCTGCAGCAGAACGAAAAAGAGGCGGCTCATCGCCGCCTCTCATAGCATGCAGACGTGCCTTTCGCTCAAGCGGCGAGCGAACTCGTCGGCGCGGCCGCCTTCACGGCGTCGTCGACATGCGGCTCGAACTTCGCGAAATTCTCCGCGAACATGCCGATGAGCTTCTTCGCGGTTTCGGCGAAGGCGGCTTTGTCCTGCCAGGTCTTGACGGGATAGAGGATGTGCGGCTCGACGCCGGGCACCGAAGTGGGAACGGCGAACCCGAAATAAGGATCCCGGCGGAAATCGGCGCGATTGAGCGAGCCGTCGAGTGCTGCCGTCAGCAGGCGCCGGGTGACGCGGATCGGCATGCGCCGGCCGGTGCCGTAGCCGCCGCCGGTCCAGCCGGTGTTCACCAGCCAGCAATCGACATGGTGCTTGGCGATGAAGTCGCGCAGCAGATTGGCGTATTCCGACGGGTGGCGCGGCAGGAAGGGCGAGCCGAAGCAGGTCGAGAATTCCGGCTGTACGCCGACGAGCCCGCGCTCGGTGCCGGCGACCTTGGCGGTGTAGCCGGAGAGGAAGTGATACATCGCCTCGGCCGGGGTCAGCTTGGCGATCGGCGGCATCACGCCGAAGGCGTCGGCAGTCAGCATCACGATGTTCTTCGGCGTGCCGGCGCGGCCCGAGCGCGAGGCGTTCGGGATGAAGTCGAGCGGATAGGCCGAGCGGGTATTCTCGGTCTTGGTCTCGTTGTCGAAATCGACGTCGCGCGAGATCTCATCCATCACGATGTTCTCGAGCACCGTGCCGAAACGCTGCGAGGCCGCGAAGATCTGCGGCTCGGCCTCGGCCGAGAGCCGGATCGTCTTGGCGTAGCAGCCGCCCTCGAAATTGAAGATGCCCTCCTTCGACCAGCCATGCTCGTCGTCGCCGATCAGGGTGCGGTCGGGATCGGCCGAGAGCGTGGTCTTGCCGGTGCCGGAGAGGCCGAAGAAGATCGCCGGATCGTCCTTGGAGCCGACATTGGCCGAGCAGTGCATCGGCACCACGCCCTTGGCCGGCAGCGTGTAGTTCAGATAGGTGAAGACCGATTTCTTCATCTCGCCGGCATAGGCGGTGCCGCCGATCAGCACGATCTTGCGGGAGAAGTCGATCGCGATCACGGTCTCGCTGCGGCAGCCATGACGTTTCGGATCGGCCTTGAAGCTCGGCAGGTCGACGATCGTCAGCTCAGGAACGTAACCCGCGATCTCGCCGGCCTCGGGCCGGATCAGCAGGTTGCGGATGAACAGCGAGTGCCAGGCGAATTCGGTGAAGACCCGCGCCTTGACGCGGTGGGCCGGATCGGCGCCGCCATAGAGGTCCTGCGCGAACAGCTCCTTGCCTTCGGCATGCTTGATGAAGTCGCCGAGCAGGGTCTCGAACTGCTCCGAGGAGATCGCGCCGTTGTTCTCCCACCAGACCGTCTTCTCGGTCAGCGCGTCCTTGACGACGAACTTGTCCTTGGGCGAGCGGCCGGTATGGCTGCCTGTGTCGGCGCAGAGCGCGCCGCCGCGGGCGAGTTGGGATTCGCCGCGCCGCAGGGATTCCTCATAGAGGCGCGCCGCCTCGAAATTCCAGTAGACCGCCTTGAGCCCACGGAAGCCGAAGCTGTCGGCGCCGTTGGCCGGGTTGACGTGACCGATGGTCTCCACTGGCAATTCCTCCTGCCGAGAAGCCGCCGCCTGATGAAGCCGGCGCCGTGATTGGAGCGGGGTGGACCCCACTATGGGCCCGATGGGCCGGTGCAGTGGAGGGCTCTTTAGGCGGATGAGAACGCCGGCTCAAGTCATGAGGATAGTTCGCCAATGGCCGTGGCGGATTTAAATCGTTTGAAAATTCGGCTGTGGTGAATCGCCGCGTTCAGGCCGCCTCGCGTGCCCTGCCGGCGAGGGCGATGAGGGCCTTGCGCAGGGCATCCGGCGTGGTCACCGGCTCGTCGAAAGGCAGGCGCAGCGCCTTGTCGCCGAGCATCAGGTCGGCGCCGTCGGGATCGACGCCCGAGAGGCGCCAGCTCCCGTCTTCGCCGCCGAGCAGCCTTGTCGCGTAAAGCTGGATCGCCTCGGCGTGGTCCTCGTTCATATGAGCGACGGCGCCTTCCTCCGCATCGATCAGCAGCCCGGATTGCGAGCAGTCGCTGAGCACGTCGCCAGCCTCGAGCTCATAGGCCCGGCCGAAGCCTCCGTTCAGGCTGGCGCGCTGGAGCTTCAGCGCGAAGAAGGAAAAATCGGGAAAATCAACGTAAAGGGACGCTTTCGGCTGGCGCGCCAGGAAGCGTCGGCGCACCCGCTGGCCGAAATCCGTCTCGCGCTCGACCTTTTCGGCGGTGGCCAGCAGCGTGATCCTCGCGTGGGCGAGCGGGTCGCCCTTGCCGCCGGGTGCGATCAGCAGCGAGCAGCGCGGATCGGCGACGAGGTTGCCGGTGTGTCCCGACAGCGAGGAGACCAGGATCAGCGGGGTCCCGTCGATATCAGTCGCGAGGCTGGTCAGGCTGGCGAAGGGGTGCCCCTCCGGCGTCAGCGTCGCCAGAGAGCCGGAGCGCGCGCTGCGCAGCAACCCGCGCGCGAGCCCGCGTGCGCTGGCATCGGTCGGCCTGATCGGATCGCTCGCCATGGCACTTTTCGCCGCCTCACGGGTTTTCGAGCACGAGACGTAGCGAAACCGCCTTGGCTTGGCTAGATTGCAGCCATGCTTTGGCCGTTCTCGCGCGAGAGTGGACCCTGTTGATTGCAACGCCAAGAAACAAAGAGCCGGAAAAGCTTATGCCAACCATTGCGCTGGTCGACGACGACCGCAACATCCTGACCTCGGTTTCGATCGCACTGGAAGCCGAGGGCTATCGCATCCAGACCTATACGGATGGCGCCTCGGCTTTGGATGGGCTGAAGCAGAATCCACCCGACCTCGCCATCTTCGACATCAAGATGCCGCGCATGGACGGGATGGAGCTGCTGCGCCGCCTGCGCCAGAAGTCGGATCTGCCGGTGATCTTCCTGACGTCGAAGGACGAGGAGATCGACGAGCTCTTCGGCCTGAAGATGGGCGCCGACGACTTTATCCGCAAACCCTTCTCCCAGCGCCTGCTGGTCGAGCGGGTCAAGGCGATCCTGCGCCGGGCCGGCGCGCGCGACGCGACCGCGACCGTCCGCACCGAGGACGCCAAGGCGCTGGAGCGCGGCCTGCTGCGGATGGATCCGGAGCGCCACACCTGCACCTGGAAGGGCGAGCCCGTGACGCTGACCGTCACCGAGTTCCTGATCCTGCAGTCGCTGGCGCAGCGGCCAGGCGTGGTCAAGAGCCGCAACGCGCTGATGGACGCCGCTTATGACGACGAGGTCTATGTCGACGACCGCACCATCGACAGCCACATCAAGCGCCTGCGCAAGAAGTTCAACCAGGTCGATGTCGAGTTCGACATGATCGAGACGCTCTACGGCGTCGGCTACCGCTTCAAGGAGACCTGAGGAGCGTCCCCGGCGCGGCTCGTTACGGCATTTGCGTGAGCGCCGGGACAGGGTATGAGCCGCTCATGGCTACGATCGAACAGGAGGGGGCCCGCGCCAGTGGGCCGCGGCCGGGGCTGACGCTGCGTCGTCGCGCCGCCCTGTTCGGCCGCCGCATGCTGCGCGCCGTCTCCGGGCGGGCCGCCTCCAGCCTGACCCGGCGCATCGTCGTCCTCAACCTCGCGGGCCTCGTCGCGCTCCTCGTCGGCTTCCTCTACCTCAACCAGTTCCGCGAGGGCCTGATCGAAGCGCGGGTGCAGAGCCTGCTGACACAGGGCGAGATCATCGCCGGCGCCATTGCCGCCTCGGCCACGGTCGAAACCGACACGATCGCGATCGATCCTGACAAGCTCCTGCAGATGCAGGCGGGCGAGAGCGGCGCGATCGCCGAGGATCCGCTCGATTTCTCGATCAACCCGGAGAAGGTCGCCCCGCTGCTGCGCCGGCTGGTGACGCCGACCAAGACGCGCGCCCGCATCTACGACAAGGACGGGATGCTGACGCTGGATTCGCGCAATCTCTATTCGCGCGGCGACATCCTGCGGCTCGACTTGCCGCGCATCGGCGAGAGCGACGAGCCGCCGCTGCTCGAGCGCACCTGGAACATGTTCCGCAACCGGCTCGGCCGCGCCGACGTGCCGGCCTATGACGATTTCGCCAACGCCAACGGCAAGTCCTATACCGAGGTCGCCCGCGCGCTCGCCGGCTCGCCGGCGAGCGTGGTGCGGGTCAACACCCGCGGCGAGACCATCGTCTCGGTGGCGGTGCCGGTGCAGCGCTTCCGGGCCGTGCGCGGCGCGCTGCTGCTCTCGACGCAGGGCGGCGACATCGACGCCGTCATCGCCTCCGAGCGCTACGCCATCTTCCAGGTCTTCGCCGTCGCTGCCGGCGTAATGATCATCCTGTCGGTGCTGCTCGCCGGCACCATCGCCGAGCCGATCCGCAAGCTTGCCGACGCGGCCCAGCGCGTGCGCCGCGGCGTCAAGGCGCGCGAGGAGATTCCGGATTTCTCCAGCCGCCATGACGAGATCGGCCACCTTTCCGGCTCGTTCCGCGAGATGACCCAGGCGCTCTACAGTCGCATGGAGGCGATCGAGCGCTTCGCCGCCGACGTCGCGCATGAATTGAAGAACCCGCTGACCTCGCTGCGTAGCGCCGTCGAGACCTTGCCGCTGGCCAAGAGCGAGGAGTCGCGCGGTCGCCTGCTCGCGGTCATCCGCCATGATGTGAAACGGCTGGATCGGCTGATCACCGATATCTCCGACGCCTCGCGCCTCGATGCCGAGCTCGCCCGTGACGATGCTGCTCCGCTCGACGTCGCTCAGCTCGTCGAGGCGGTGGTCTCGGTCCAGAACCAGATCCGCCGCGAGGGCCAGCCTGTCGTCGAGCTCGTGGTCGACCGGCGCGGCCAGCGCCCGGGCGCCGATCCCTTCCGCGTGCTTGGCCACGATTCCCGCCTCGGCCAGGTCTTCGTCAACCTGATCGAGAATGCCCGTTCCTTCTCGCCGGCCGACAAGCCGGTCAGGGTCAAGCTCGCGCGCGTCGCCGGCGACGTGCTGATCACCATCGAGGATGACGGCCCCGGCATTCCGCCGCATGCGCTGGAGCGGATCTTCGAGCGCTTCTACACCGACCGGCCGGAAAGCGGCTTCGGCCAGAATTCCGGGCTCGGCCTGTCGATCTCGCGCCAGATCGTCGAGGCCCATCGCGGCACGATCCGGGCCGAGAACCGCTACGCCTCCGAGCAGTCGGAAGGCGAGGACACGCGGCTCGGCGCCCGCTTCATCGTGCGCCTGCCGGCAGCGGTGCAGCCGGCATGAGCACTCCGCCCCCGCTGCGCCTGCATGCCAGTGCCGTCGTGATCGGCGAGGCCGGAATCCTGATCCGCGGTCCATCGGGCGCCGGCAAGTCGAGCCTGGCGCTGGCATTGGTCGGCCTGGCACAGCTCCAGGGCCGCTTCGCCAGGTTGATCGCCGATGATCGGACCGAAGTCGCCGTCCGGGCCGGCCGCCTCCTGGCTTCGCCAGTGCCGCCGATCGAGGGTCTGGTCGAGCGGCGCGGGCTCGGACTGACGCCGGAACCGCATCTTGCAACCGCAGTGATCCGACTTGTCGTCGATTGTGGTGCAGAACCCAAACGCATGCCGGAGCCGGAGGCGCTGGTCGAGACCATCGCCGGGATCGCGCTGCCGCGATTATCCGTGTTTCCGAGGGCGGGCGACGAACGTCTGGTGCTCGCAGCGCTTGCGCTCTTCGCCGGTCCGGGGTGAATTGGTTTCGAGGAGTTCGAGACAAGCCTTGCCTATCTTTCGCACCTGCCGCATAAACCGCGACCTTGTCCGGGCGCCGATGGGCGCTCTCCGGTGGTACTGAATGATCGGACTCGTGCTTGTCACGCATGGGCACCTGGCGACGGAATTCCGCGCCGCGCTCGAACATGTCGTCGGCCCTCAAGCCAACCTCGCGACTATCGCCATCGCGCCCGATGACGATATGGAGGGCCGCCGACGCGACATCATCGCGGCGGTGGAGCAGGTCGAGAATGGCAGCGGCGTCATCGTCCTGACCGACATGTTCGGCGGCACGCCCTCCAATCTCGCCATCTCGGTGATGGAACCGGGCCGGATCGACGTCGTCGCCGGCGTCAATCTGCCGATGCTGATCAAGCTCGCCAGCGTGCGCGAGGAGAAGACCCTCGACGAAGCCGTTAGCAGCGCGCAGGATGCAGGCCGGAAATACATCACGGTGGCCAGCCGCGTGCTCGCGGGCAAATGAGGTCCGGCGTGCAAGGCATGCGTGACGAAGAGATCCGCGACGAGGATTGCGACTGCACAGAGGTCGAGATCCCGGCAGGCGCCGTCTATGGCGAGTTCCAGATCATCAACAAGAAGGGCCTGCACGCCCGCGCCACGGCGAAATTCGTGCAATGCGCCAGCCAGTTCGATGCCGACATCACCGTGTCGCGCTGCGGCGAGACGGTCGGCGCGACCTCGATCATGGGTATCCTGACGCTGGGTGCCGGCATCGGCTCGACCATCACCGTCGTCGCCAAGGGCGCGGAGGCGAAGGAAGCGCTGCAGGCGCTCGGCGCGTTGGTCGCCGACCGGTTCGGCGAAGGCGAGTAGACGCTCAACGGGTGGGATTCTGTCGTCGCAGCGATGGCTTTCGTAAAGCCGTCGGCTCCGCGGCCATGCTGGCCTGCTTTTTCGTGCTGCTGTTCAGAGGGCGGATGTCCCTGTGCACCATACGTGAGCGGTGCTGGCGCCGGTCGCCATAGGTCACATATGGTGGGCACATAAAGACATCTTTATATCTTTGATTGCCTTCTCCCGGAGGCCCTGCTAGAGAGCGCGCCGTCATTCAAAGCACGATCGATTGGAGCGCCCCCGTGTCGAAGCAGGATTACGTCGTCAAGGACATCAGCCTCGCGGACTACGGCCGCAAGGAAATCAACATGGCCCAGGACGAGATGCCGGGCCTCATGGCGATCCGCGCCGAGCACGCCGGCAAGGCCCCGCTCAAGGGCGCCCGCATCGCCGGCTGCCTGCACATGACCATCCAGACCGCGGTGCTGATCGAGACCCTGAAGGAGCTCGGCGCCGACGTCCGCTGGTCGTCCTGCAACATCTTCTCGACCCAGGACCACGCAGCCGCGGCGATCGCCGCCACTGGCACCCCGGTCTTCGCCATCAAGGGCGAGACGCTGGAAGAGTACTGGGAGTACGTGCTGCGCACCGCGACCTGGGGCGATGGCGGCACCCCGAACATGATCCTCGACGATGGCGGCGACCTGACCATGCTGATCATCCTCGGCGCCGAGGCCGAGGCCGGCAACGCCGCCTTCCTCGACAAGCCGGGCAATGAGGAAGAGACCATCTTCTTCGCGCTGATCAAGCGTGAGCTGAAGGCCAATCCGGGCTGGTTCACCAAGACCCGCGCCGCGATCAAGGGCGTCTCCGAGGAGACCACCACCGGCGTGCATCGCCTCTACGAGCTCGCCAAGGCGAGCCGCCTGCCGTTCCCGGCGATCAACGTCAACGACAGCGTCACCAAGTCGAAGTTCGACAACCTCTATGGCTGCCGCGAGTCGCTGGTCGACGCGATCCGCCGCGGCACCGACGTGATGATGTCGGGCAAGGTCGCGGTCGTCGCCGGCTATGGCGACGTCGGCAAGGGCTCGGCCGCCTCGCTGCGCCAGGCTGGCTGCCGCGTGCTCGTCACCGAGATCGATCCGATCTGCGCCCTGCAGGCGGCGATGGAGGGCTACGAGGTCGTCACCATGGAGGACGCCGCCCCGCGCGCCGACATCTTCGTGACCGCGACCGGCAATCTCGACGTCATCA
This sequence comes from Allobosea sp. NPDC055332, assembly GCF_053645455.1. Classification (NCBI taxonomy): domain Bacteria; kingdom Pseudomonadati; phylum Pseudomonadota; class Alphaproteobacteria; order Hyphomicrobiales; family Alloboseaceae; genus Allobosea; species Allobosea sp. NPDC055332. The sequence goes on from NZ_JBSHMO010000005.1 coordinate 173,664, forward strand.
CCGTCGACCACATGCGCGCGATGAAGCACCGCGCCATCGTCTGCAACATCGGCCACTTCGACTCCGAGATTCAGGTCGCCGGCCTCAAGAACTTCAAGTGGGACAACGTCAAGCCGCAGGTCGACGAGATCGAGTTCCCCGACGGCAAGCGCATCATCCTGCTCTCGGAAGGCCGCCTGGTGAACCTCGGCAACGCCACCGGCCATCCCTCCTTCGTGATGTCCTGCTCGTTCTCGAACCAGACGCTGGCCCAGGTCGAGCTCTGGAACCACCACAGCAAGTACGAGAACAAGGTCTACACCCTGCCCAAGCATCTCGACGAGAAGGTCGCGGCGCTCCACCTCGCCAAGGTCGGCGCCAAGCTGACCAAGCTCAACGACGCCCAGGCGAAGTATATCGGCGTGGCGCAGACCGGCCCGTTCAAGCCGGAGCTCTACCGCTACTGATCCAGGTTCTGCCCGGCCGGAGCCGGGTGAAACCGCATCGCGTCATCCGGACCCCATCCTTCCGGATCTCACGCCCGCTCTCAAGGAGCCCGGCCTCGTGCCGGGCTCTTTTTGCATTCGGGAGGCACCGCTTCAGCTACTACTAATAGATGCTCACGCCTGCCCGGTATCAACTTGTGGCCCCACTCCGTTTGGCGCCGCGCCCGGCCGTCGCCATTCGGCCTTTACTGTCGATTAAGCACTTCCTGCCGGAGTCCTGCGGTGATTACAGTGGCACTGATTCGGGCTGCCGGCAGGCTTCGCATGCGGCGTCCGGTTTCGTGCAGCGGTGGCTTTGCGGGGGTTGCGGGTGTGGGTCCTTCAGGGGAACCATGGCCGGCTGTCGTGTTGGCGACACCCTGCCGATCACGGCCATAGGCTGGCTTGGGACAGGATGGACGCGAGAATGAGACGGGCAAAGCAGGCCGGATGGGAGATGAACGGAGCGGTCCGCTTCCTCCTGCCTGGGCTTGCCGGCGCCGCGCCGGCTCCCGCTCTCGCCCAGGCCGAGGCGCTGCTTCCCATGCGGGCCGACTGGCTCAGCACCGGCGGTCTGTCCCTGATCTTCGTCGGCCTCGTCGTCTTCGCCACCACGACCTCGATCCTCTATGTCCGCGAGCGCTCGCGCTGGACAAGGCGGGAAGGCGAGCTCGCTGCCGGGCTCGAGGCGACACGCGGCCATCAGGACCGGCTGGGTGCTCTTCTGGCGGCCGACCGGCAGGTTGTGCTGAGCTGGGACGGGCCGAAGGCGAGCCCGATGGTCGAGGGCGACAGCGGCTTCCTCGGCATTGGCGGCTCCGCCCCGGCGCTGGCCTATGGCAGCTGGGCGCCGCCAGCCGAAGCGAAGCGGCTCGAACTCGCGACCGAGGCCCTCAAGGAGCACGGCGAGGCCTTCGCCTTCACCTTCAAGGCCAAGGCCGGCCGCTATGTCGATGCAGAAGGGCGGCCGGTTGCCGGCCGCGCCGTGATTCGCCTGCGCGAGGTCGACGGCGAACGTGCCCGGGCGCTGGCGCTGGAAGACGAGCTGAGCAAGCTCGCCAGCGACCATGCCGCGCTCACGACATTGCTCGCCGGCCTGTCACAGCCGGTCTGGACCCGCGCTACCGATGGCCGCTTGACCTGGGTCAACGCCGCCTATGCCCGCGCCGTCGAGGCTTCCGATGGTCAGCAGGCGGTCACGGCCGGGCTCGACCTCTTCGACCGCAGCGAGCGCGAGGCTGCCGCCAAGGCCCGCAAGGACGGCCGCGTCTTCCAGCTGCGCGCGCCCGTCGTCATGGCCGGCCAGCGCCGCATCGTCGACGTCCTGGAGACGCCGACGCCCTCGGGCTATGCCGGCATCGCCACCGATATGAGCGAGCTCGAAGCGGTCCGCGCCGATCTGCAGCGCCAGATGGACGCGCATGTGCGCACTCTCGACCGGCTGAAGACCGGCGTCGCCGTTTTCGACGCCTCCCAGCGCCTGGTCTATCGCAACAGCGGCTATGAGGTGCTCTGGTCGCTCGATCCTGGCTTCCTCGATTCGAGCCCGAGCGATGGCGAGATCCTCGATCGCCTGCGGACCGAACGCCGCCTGCCCGAGCTCGGCGACTACCGGACCTGGAAAGCCCAGGTCCACGCCGCCTACACCGCGACGCGCGCCAGCGAGGACTGGTGGTATCTGCCTGACGGGCGCACCGTCCATGTCGTCGCCAGCCCGAACCCGCAGGGCGGCGTCACCTATCTCTTCGATGACGAGACCGAGCGCTTCACCCTGGAATCGCGCTTCAACGCGCTCTCGCGCACCCAGCGCGAGACGCTCGACTCACTGCGCGAAGGCGTCGCCGTGTTCGGCTCGGATGGCCGCCTCAAGCTCTCCAATCCGGCCTTCGCCCAACTCTGGAAGCTCTCGCCCGAGCGCGCCGCTGCGTCGCCGCATATCGACGAGGTCGTGACCCTGAGCCGGCCGCTCTTCCCGGATGATGCCGTCTGGACCGAGATCCGCAGCGCCGTCGCCGGCGTGCGCGATGCGCGCGAGGACTATCGCTGCCATATGGAGCGCCGCGACGGCATGGTGCTCGACTGCACCGCCGCACCGCTGCCCGACGGCGCGACGCTGATCACCTTCGCCGACGTCACTGCCGGCGTGAACGTCGAGCGGGCGCTGACCGAGCGCAACGATGCCCTGGAGCGTGTCTCGCGGCTGCGCGAGGAATTCGTCCACCACGTCTCCTACGAACTGCGCTCGCCGCTGACCAACATCATCGGCTTCGCGCAATTGCTCGGCGAGGAGACGGTCGGCGCGCTGAACGACAAGCAGCGCGACTATGCCGGCCATATCGTGCGCTCCTCCGGGGCGCTGCTCGCCATCATCAACGACATTCTCGACCTCGCCTCGATCGACAATGGCGCTCTCGCCCTCGATCTCGAGGAGGTCGATGTCGCCAAGACCATCGCCCAGGCCGCGACCGGGCTGCAGGACCGCCTCGCCGACAGCAAGCTCAAGCTGCAGGTCGACATCGCCCCCCAGACCGGGCCGCTGCGCGCCGATCCCAAGCGCCTGCGCCAGATCCTGTTCAACCTGCTTTCCAACGCGATCGGCTTCTCGCAGCCTGGCCAGACCATCCGTGTCAGCGCCGGCCGCTTTGGCGGCGAGATCCGCATCACTGTCGCCGACGAGGGCCGCGGCATCCCGGACGAGGTCAAGGAGAAGGTGTTCGACCGCTTCGAGAGTCATTCGCTGGGGTCGCGCCATCGCGGCGTCGGGCTCGGCCTGTCGATGGTCCGCTCGATCGTCGAACTGCATGGCGGCCGCGTCGAGCTCGATTCGGCGCTGGGCCAGGGAACGCGCGTCACGGCCGTCTTTCCGCCCGAGGGCATGCGCATCTCGGACGCCGCTGAATGAGTGACGAAGCCGCGCGGGCGGGCACCCATGTCGTCATCCTGCCGAGCGAGACCGCAACGGTACGGCTGGCCGAGGACATTGCCGATATCCTGAAGACCGGCGACATCGTCGCGCTCTCCGGCCATCTCGGCGCCGGCAAGTCGCTGCTGGCGCGCGCCATGCTGCGCCGCCTCGCCGACGACCCGGCGCTGGAGGCGCCGAGCCCGACCTTCACCCTGGTGCAGAGCTATGACAGCCCGCGCGGGCTCCTGCTCCATGCCGATCTCTACCGTGTCCGCAACTCCGACGAGCTCGACGATATCGGCCTGATCGAGGATCTCGATCTCGCCGTTACCATCGTCGAATGGCCGGATCGGGCCGGCACGCGCCTGCCGGCGGGTCGGCGGCTCGACATCGTGCTCGAGGTCGACCCCGACAATCCCGAGCAGGGCCGGATCGCGACGCTCTCCGGGGGCGTGCTCTGGCGCCAGCGATTGGCGCTCGCGATCGGGGCGCGCCGGCTGATCGACGAGGCCGGCTGGAGCGAGGCCAGGCGCGAGTTCATGCTCGGCGACGCCTCGAGCCGCGCCTATGAGCGCCTGATCAGGCCCTCGGGCGAAACCGCGATCCTGATGATCTCGCCGCCGCGCGCGGACGGGCCGGCGATCCGCCAGGGCAAGCCCTACAGCGCGATCGCCCATCTCGCGGAAACCGTCGATGCCTTCGTCGCCATGGACAAGGGTTTGCGCTCGCTCGGCCTTTCCGCGCCAGAGATCCTGGCGCAGGACCTCGTCACCGGCCTCCTGATCACCGAGGATCTCGGCGCCGAGCCGGTCGTGGATGCGGACGGCCCCATTCCGGAGCGCTACGAGGCCGCGGCCCGCCTGCTCGCCGAACTGCACCGGCACGCTTTGCCGACGATCCTGCCGGTGGCGGAAGGGCGCGACCATGTCCTGCCGGACTATGACCGCGAGGCGCTCGCGATCGAGACAGAGCTGGTGCTCGACTGGTATGCCCCGCATATCGCCGGCGTCAGCTTGCCGGCTGTGACGCGGGCCGAGTTCAGCCGCATCTGGGACAAGCTCTTCGACGAGCTCTTCGAGACGCCCGCGACCTGGACATTGCGCGACTATCACTCGCCGAACCTGCTCTGGCTGCCGGATCGCGTCGGCCATGCCAGGCTCGGTCTGATCGATTTCCAGGACGCGGTGCTCGGGCACCCCGGCTATGATCTCGTCGCACTTGGCCAAGATGCCCGGGTCGACGTGCCGGCGGCGCTGGAACTGCGCCTGCTCGCGGCCTATGCCGGCGCGCGTCGCGGCACCGATCCGGGCTTCGACCTGCCAGGCTTCGCCCGCGCCTATGCCATCCTCGGCGCGCAGCGCAACACCAAGATCGCCGGCATTTTCGCCCGGCTCGACCGGCGCGACGGCAAGCCGGGCTATCTCAAGCACCTGCCGCGGATCGAGGCTTATCTCCGCCGCAACCTCGAACAGCCGGCGCTCGCCGAGCTGAAGGCGTGGTACGAGACCTATCTGCCCAAGCTCTATGCGGGGCAGGAGCCGGAAGCGAAGGCCGATCCCGCAGAGCAGGATCGGCCTGAGCCCGAGCAGGACGGGCCTGAGCCGGGCGCTTCTTAGCCCGGCCCGGCGCCTTGCGTGCCGAGATAGACCGCATAGATCGACTGGCTCGCCGCCATGAACAGCCGGTTGCGCTTGGGCCCACCGAAGCAGACATTGCCGCAGACCTCCGGCAGCCGGATGCGGCCGATCAGCTTGCCCTCCGGGTTGAAGCAGAGCACGCCATTGTAGCCGACGGCGCGACCGGCATTGCTGGAGGCCCAGAGATTGCCCTGCACGTCGCAGCGCAAGCCGTCTGGCCCGCATTTCACCCCGTCGACCATGCAGTCCGAGAACAGCTTGCCGTTGGAGAGCTTGTTGTCGGCGCCGACATCGAAGACATGGATGTCGCCCTTGCCGCCGGGGCCGGTATCGCCCGGGCCCTTGCCGGTCGAGGCGATGTAGAGCTTCTTGAAGTCCGGCGAGAAACACAGGCCGTTCGGATCGGGCACCTGCTGTTCGGTGACGACGAGGTCGACCCGGCCGCTCGGATCGATGCGGTAGCAGTTCGTCGGCAGTTCGCGCTTGTAGGAGCCGATCTCGGGCGGCTGGCCGAGCCGGGGATTGATCTTGCCGCTGGTGTTGCTCGGCCCGCCGGCCGCATCGGGCGCGCCTTCATAGAGTTGGCCGCCATAGGGTGGATCGGTGAACCAGTAGCTGCCATCGGGATGCTGGACGACGTCGTTCGGCGAGTTCAGTCGCTTGCCGTCGAACTTGTCGGCGAGGATCGTCACCGAGCCATCGAGCTCGTAGCGCACGACGCGGCGGTTGAGATGCTCGCAGGAGAGCTGCCGGCCCTGGAAGTCGAAACTATTGCCGTTGCTGTTGCCCGACGGCGTGCGGAAGACGCTGACGCGGCCATCATCCTCGAGCCAGCGCATCTGCCGGTTGTTCGGGATGTCGCTCCAGACGAGATAGCGCCCCTGTGCGTTCCAGGCCGGGCCTTCCGCCCAGAGGGCGCCGGTCCACAGCCGCTGGATCGCGGCATTGGGCTGGGCCAGCCCCTCGAAGGCGGGATCGACGGCAATGACGTCCGGGTCCCAGAAATAGGTGGTCGGCGCGCCGCCGCGGCTGAAATCGCGCGGCGGGCTGGTCACCGTGCTCGGTGGTCCGGGCCGGGCAGCAGGGGCCTGTGCCAGGGCCGTATCGGCGGCGGCTATGAGCGCCCCGGCCCCTGCGGCCTGCAACAGGCGGCGGCGTGACAATGCGGGACGTGATTCATCGATTGTGCTTTGCTGCATCGCTGACCTCCCTAGGTTGAACTTAAGCCGTTCTTACCCGGCCATCGGGAGCGCCGATTGCGGCGGTGACGTGGCGGAAGGCGCCCGCCCGGTCATGACGAACCCTGTCCCAACAGGACTTCTCACCGACTTAAATCGGTTTAATGATACCGAGTCCGGCGGACGGTGCCGCGATCCGTCCTTAGGCCGCGAGGTCGGCGACGAGCGCGTCGAGCAGGAGGGCGCCTTCGGGCGTCGCGGCAAGGCGACCATTCGGCTTGCGGACGAGGAAGCCCTCGGCGATCAGGCTGCCGATGCGGTTGCCGTTGAGCTTGCGGCCGGCGAGCCCCTCGAAGACGTCAAGATCGATCCCTTCGACGAGTCTCAGACCCATCAGCAGGTATTCGTCGCCCTGCGACTCAGCAGAGAGCTTCTCATTCTCGATCAGGGCGTCGCTGCCGGCCTCGATCCGCTCCAACCAGGTCTCCGGCCGCTTCTCGGTCGATTGCGCGTAGCGGCCATCTGCGGTCACCAGCCGGCCATGGGCGCCCGGCCCGATGCCGGCATATTCGCCATAATGCCAGTAGACCAGATTGTGCCGGCATTCCGCGCCCGGCCGGGCATGGTTCGAGATCTCATAGACCGGCAGGCCGTGCTTGGCTGTGATTTCCTGCGTCAGCTCGTAGAGCGCTGCGCCCGCATCAGGATCGGGGATGGCGAGCTTGCCAGCCTTGTAGAGCTGCTCGAAGGCCGTGCCGGACTCGATGGTGAGCTGATAGAGCGACAGGTGCTCGGCGGCATGGCTGATCGCCAGCTCGAGCTCGGCCTGCCACAGCGCCGGCGTCTGCAGTGGCGAGCGGGCATAGATCAGATCGAAGGAATAGCGCTCGAAATAGCGCCGCGCGATCGCGACCGCATCGAGCGCCTCCTGCGCCGAATGCATCCGGCCGAGCGCCTTGAGATCGGCATCGTTCAGCGCCTGCACGCCGAGCGAGACGCGGTTGACGCCGGCCGCGCGGAAATCGCGGAAGCGCCCGGCCTCGACGCTGGTCGGGTTGGCCTCCAGCGAGATCTCGCAGTCGGGTGCGACGGTCCAGTGCTCGCCGATCGCATCGAGGATCGCGCCGACAGTCGCGCCCTCCATCAGCGAAGGCGTGCCGCCGCCGAAGAAGATCGAGGAGACCGTACGCCCCGGCGCGAGTGAGGCGCGCTGGGCGATCTCTCGGCGGAAGGCGGCGATGTAGCGTGCCTGGTCCGGCGGCTGATGCCGGACATGGGAGTTGAAGTCGCAATAGGGGCATTTGGCCAGGCAGAAGGGCCAATGCACATAGACGGCGAAGCCGGCATCCGCGGTCGGATGCGCCGGCACGCCGGGCCGCCCAGCCAAGGCGGCTGAGGGTGTCAAACGGGCTTCCTCAGGCAGGCGGCGGCGAGCACATGGAAGGCGCGGGCCCGGTGCGACAGGCCGGGTGAGCCGTCCTGCGGGATGCCGTGCTTCTCCTCCGCCGTCATCTCGCCGAAGGTCTTGGCATGGCCAGCCGGCTGGAAGACAGGGTCGTAGCCGAAGCCTGAGGTGCCGCGCGGGGCATCGACGATCGTGCCGAAGACGCGGCCTTCGAACAGTTCCTGATGGCTGTCCGGCCAGGCGATCACCAGCGCCGAGACGAAATGCGCCTTGCGCTGCTCGGGCGTGGTCGCACCGCGCTTGCCGAGCTCCATCTGGACCCTAGCCAGCGCCGGGGCGAAATCCTTGCCTGGCCCGGCCCAGTTGGCCGAGAACAGGCCGGGGGCGCCGTCGAGCGCGTCGATGCAGACGCCGGAATCGTCGGCGAGTGCCGGCAGGCCGGAGGCCTTGGCCGCTGCGACCGCCTTGATCGCGGCGTTCTCGGCGAACATGTGGCCATCCTCGACCGGCTCGGGCAGGTTAAGTTCGCCTGCCGAGACGAGCTCGACACCATAGGGCGCCATCAGCTCGCGCATCTCGCGCAATTTGCCCGGGTTGTGGGTCGCGATCACGACCTTGCCGGTGAGGAGGCGGGTTTCGCTCATGGCGTCAGGCCACCGCAGCCTTCTGCAAGGCGACGAGCTTGTTCACGCCACCCTTGGCGAGCTTCAGCAGCGCCAGCAGCTCGTCCTCACTGAAGGGAGCGCCCTCGGCAGTGCCCTGCACCTCGACGAGGCCACCCGCACCGGTGATGACGAAATTGGCGTCAGTCTGCGCGCCGGAATCCTCGACATAGTCGAGATCGATCACCGGGTTGCCGGCGACGATGCCGCAGGAGATCGCCGCGACATGATCCTTGAGCGGGTTGGCGCCTTTCAGCATCCCGCGGCCTTCCATCCATTTCAGCGCGTCGTGCAGCGCGACCCAGGCGCCGGTGATCGAGGCGGTGCGGGTGCCGCCATCGGCCTGCAGCACGTCGCAATCGACGACGATCTGGCGCTCGCCGATCGCGGTCAGGTCGACCACGGCACGGAGCGAGCGCCCGACCAGGCGCTGGATCTCCTGCGTCCGGCCCGAGGGCTTGCCGGAGGTGACCTCGCGGCGGGTACGCTCATGGGTGGCGCGCGGCAGCATCGAATATTCGGCGGTGACCCAGCCCTTGCCGGTGCCGCGCAGCCAGGGCGGCCCCTTTTCCTCGACGGTCGCGGCGCAGAGCACCTTGGTCTCGCCGAAGGTCACCATGCACGAGCCCTCGGCATAGCGCACCACGCCGCGTTCCAGCGTGACCTTGCGCATCTCGTCGGCTGCGCGCTTCGAGGGTCTCATCATGTCATCCTGTCTTCTGAAGTCCGCGGCTTGTAGGCGCTTAGCACGACAGCGGCAAGGCGATGGCGCACAAGGGCTTGATCCGGCCGGCCGCGCCGGGGACAATAGGGCATGGTCACGAGGCTGTTCACCAGGCGATGAGCGCCCATACCCGTCCGGAGTCGCCCGGCGGCCTGGTCGAGATCGACCAGCGCTCGCGCGAGATCTTTCGCCAGATCGTCGACGGTTATCTCACGACCGGCGAGCCGGTCGGCTCGCGCAACATCGCCCGCCTGTTGCCGATCGCGCTGTCGCCGGCGACGGTGCGCAATGTCATGACCGATCTGGAGACGGCCGGGCTGATCTATGCCCCGCACACCTCGGCCGGGCGCCTGCCGACCGAGCGCGGCCTGCGCTTCTTCGTCGACGGCATGATGGAGGTCGGCAATCTCACCTCCGATGAGCGTTCCCGCATCGAGGCGCAGATCCGGGCCGCCGCCAGTAACCGCTCGCTCGACCAGACGCTGACGGAGGCTTCGGCTCTGCTGTCTGGCCTGTCGCGCGGCGCCGGCGTCGTCGTCACTACCAAGGCCAATGCCCGCCTGCGCCATATCGAGTTCGTGCGGCTCGATGCCGGCCGCGCGCTCGCCGTGCTCGTCGCCGATGACGGCACCGTCGAGAACCGCATCCTGGCGCTGCCGGCGGGGCTGCCGGCGTCGGCGCTGGTCGAAGCCGGCAATTTCCTCAATGCCCGTATCGTCGGCAAGACGCTGGACGAGCTTCGCCGCGAGATCGCCGACAGCCGCACCCTGATGGAACGCGAACTCGACGAGCTGACCGCAAGGCTGGTCGAGACCGGCATCGCCACGAGTTCCGGCCCCTCCAGCGACCGGCATCTCATCGTGCGTGGCCAGGCCAATCTGCTTGAGGATCTGAAGGCGCAGGAGGATCTCGAGCGCATCCGCCTGCTCTTCGCCGATCTGGAAACGCAGACCGAGCTGATCGATCTGCTCTCGCGCGCCGAGGCCGGCGACGGCGTGCGCATCTTCATCGGCTCGGAGAACAACCTGTTCTCGATGTCGGGCTCCTCGATCATCGCCGCGCCCTTCCGCGATGGCGGCCAGCGCATCGTCGGCGTCGTCGGTATCATCGGCCCGACGCGGCTGAACTATGCCCGGATCGTGCCGATGGTCGACTATACCGCCAAGGTGGTCGGGCGCCTGCTCGACAGCGGGCGATGAGGCGGCTCGCCGCCGCGATCCTGGCTGGAGTGCTGCTGATGGGTGGTGCAAGCGAGGCGCAAACCGGTCTGCTCGAAGCGGCAGGCCGTGGCGATCTTGCAGGGGTGAACCGCCTGATCGCTGCCAAGGCAGATCTCGAACAGCGCGATGGCCAGCGCCAGACGCCGCTCCTGCTTGCTGTCGCCGGCAACCATGTCGCCGTAGCCAAGGCGCTGCTCGCCGCAGGCGCCAGCCCCAACGCCCAGGCGGCGAACCAGGACACGCCCTGGCTGCTGGCCGGCGCCAGCGGTCGCACCGAGATCGTCGCGGCGATGCTGCCGCACAAGCCTGATCTGACGATCCGCAATCGCTATGGCGGCAATGCCCTGATCCCGGCCTGCGAGCGTGCTCATGTCGAGACAGCCAAGCTGCTTTTGACCAGCGGCATCGACGTGAATCACGTCAACAATCTCGGCTGGACCTGCCTTCTGGAGATCGTGATCCTCGGCGATGGTGGTCCGCGCCATCTTGAGGTGGCTAGGCTCGTGCTCGATGCCGGCGCCGACCCCAACCTCGCCGATAAGGATGGCGTCAGCCCGCTCCAGCATGCCCGCAAGCGCGGCCAGAGCGAGGTCGCCAGGTTGATCGCGGCTGCCGGCGGGCGCTGAGCTCTATTCCAGCCAGTCGGTGATGAAGCGCTCGCTGGCGTGGATGTCGATCGATTCCAGCGTCTCCGGCCCGAGACTGCGGAATTTGTGCGGCACGCCGGCCGGCACGACCAGAATCTCGCCGGGGCCAGCCTCGATCTCCCGGTCGCCGATCGTGTAGAGCGCCCGCCCGGCGCGCACGATGAAGGTCTCGGGATAGGGATGGCTGTGCAGTCTCGGTCCCTTGCCCGGCTCGGCCCGGACAAAGATCAGCGAGACCTCGCCGCCGAAGCCCTGCACCTCGCCATGCCATTCGCCGGAGGTCTCGGACCAGTCCTCGCGGCGTATGGCGCGCAGTATCGTTGTTTCGTCCGCCATTTCAGCCGCGCGTCGCGATCGCTGCTGCTGCGCCGGCCATCACGCCGCCGGTGACGCGGTTGATCCGGCGCATGGTCTTCGGGCTCGACACCAGCCGCCGCGCCCGGTCGGCCAGGAAAGCGTAGCCGAGCAGGGTGGTGTTGATGATCAGCGTGGTCAGGACGACGATCTCGGCGAAGGCCAGCGGCGTGATCGCGTTGAGGTCGACGACCAGCGGCAGGATCGAGACGAAGAACACCATCACCTTGGGATTGCCGAGCGTTAGCGCGAGGCCGCCGAAAAACAGGCGCAGGCCTTCGCCACTCATCGGCGGCTGGTCCTCCAGGCTCTTCACCGGGGCGGTCCAGAGCTTCCAGGCGAGATAGATCAGATAGGCGCAGCCGGCATATTTGATGACCAGGAACAGGCCGTGGAAGCTCTGCATCAGCACGGACAGGCCGAGGACCGAGAAGGTCAGCCAGACCAGGTCGCCGGCAGCGATGCCGAGCACGAAGGGCACCACCCGCCGGAACCCGGTCGAGAGCGAGCGCGCCACGATCGCGGCGATGCCCGGCCCCGGCGAGGCGACGGCGAGGAAATAGACACCGGCGAAAACCAGAAGCCCGGCGAGATCCATCGAGCGCTACTCCCTCATGGCGGCTTGTTGCGGTCAGATTAGCAGCCTGTACCGGATGTGTCCCATCGCCTTGCGTGATGGAAGGGATCAGCCAGTCTGGCGGATGCGTCCGCGCTTCTCGGCGCGCGCCGTTGCCATCGCGCCCAAGAAATCGCCGATCGACTGTTCCAGCGCCAGTGATTGCGACGAGGTCGCCCGGACGCGCTCGTCGACCTGCTGGGCGAGCGCAGCCGCTTCGCGCGCGAGGCCTTCGACCAGCGCGGCATGATGCGCAATGGCGTCGACGCCCGAGGAGGAACTTTCGGCTCGCTCGGCGATCGAGCGGATATGGCTGGCCTGCCCGGCGACCGACTCGGCGACGACATCGGCGCTGTCCTGCAGCGTCTGCATGGTCTGGCCGAGTCCGCGCACCGCCTCTCCGATGGCGCGCCCGGCATCGACGACCTCGCCGACGCCGTGACGGATGGTTTGCGTTGCGTTGTTGGTGGCCGCGGCGAGCGATTTGACCTCGGCGGCGACCACCGCGAAGCCCTTGCCGGCTTCTCCGGCGCGAGCCGCCTCGATGGTTGCGTTGAGCGCCAGCAGGTTGGTCTGGGCGGCCAGGCTGCGGATCAGGTCGACCAGGCTGCCGATCCGGTCGCTGGCCTGATGCAGCAGCGCGACGCTGTCGCTGATCGCATGGCATTCGGCGTTCGCCGCCTGGGTGGCGCGGCTCGACCCCGCTGTCTCCTGGGAGATGCGCCCGCTGGCGAGCTCGCATTGCCGCGTCGCCGCGACGATCTCGGCCACGGAGGCGGCGACCTGCTCGGGCCGCTCCTGCGTGCCGGACAATGCCGACAAGGTTGCGCCGGCCTGCGTCGAGAGCTGGCCAGAGAAGCCGGCGACATCCCCCAGGCTGGCCTCGATCGCCGAGATGCGTTCGCCGATACCGTCGCGAAAGGCCTGTTCGAGCGCGCCGAGACGATCGTTGACGTCGCTTTCGAGCGCATCGTCGAAGCAGGCTAGCGAAAACGAGATGTCGGTGAGCATGAGCTTGCAGAACACGCGCAGCGCCTCGTCGACCGGTCCCCAGCGCCGCTTCCAGCGCGCGACTAGGACGGCGAGGAAGTTCGAGAAGTCCTCGAGGAAGAACTGCGGATAGTCGGCGAGCAGGATGTCGCGGTTGTTGGCGCGGCCGACGATGCGCAGTTTCGCCAGCCGATAGCGCTCGTCGAGCTCGAGCTTGAACAGCTTGCGGTATTTCACCTGCTCGTCGGAAGCGACGTCGAGCTGATCGAGATCGCGCTTGAAGGTCTTGGCGTAGAGCTTGCGGGTGGAGACGTCGAAATGCGGCTCCAGGATCGTCAGCAAGCGGCTGGCGATCACGGTTTCAGCCTGCGTGAAGGACGGCTGCGACGGATGCATCGCCCGGAGTGTCGCGCGAAATGATTAACCGCCTTCATACTTCAGGGAGCCGTCGCTGTGGCCCGCTTTGGCTAGGGCGTGGGTCTGACCTCACCCGGCGTGACCAGGAAGCGCTGCGCTCCATCAGGAAGATCGCCGAACAAAGCGGGGTCGGCGCCGGTCATCCAGACCTGGCAGCCGAGCTCGGCCAGCGTTCCATAGAGCGCCGCCCGCCGGCGCGGATCGAGATGGGCGGCGACCTCGTCGAGCAGGACGAGCGGTGGCAGATCGCTCATCGTCGCCACCAGCCGCGCATGGGCGAGCACGAGCCCTATCAGCAAGGCCTTCTGCTCGCCGGTCGAGCCCTGTCCGGCCGGGATGTCCTTGGCGGCATGGCGCACGGCAAGATCGGAAGCCTGCGGCCCGGCGAGCGTCCGCCCGGCCGCCTTGTCGCGCGGGCGCATCTCCCGCAGCAGCTCGCGATAGCGGTCCTCGGCATCGAGAGCCGGCAGGGTCGCAACCAGAGCGTCGATCTCGCCTTCCAGGGCGATGTCGGCCTGCGGGAAGGGCGAAGCCTCGTCCGCTGTCTGCGCAATGATGGCGGAAAGCCGCGCCACCGTCTCGGCGCGGGCGGCGGCGACGGCGACGCCGAGCTCGGCGATCTCGCGTTCGACCGCGTCGAGCCAGCGCTGCTGGTGCGGGCTCTCGTCGAGGATGCGGTTGCGCGAGCGCAGCGCCTTTTCCAGCGCGTTCGAGCGCGTGCCGTGGCCGGGATCGACCGCCAGCACCAGCCGGTCGAGGAAACGCCGGCGATCGCCGGCGGCGCCGCGGAACAGCCCGTCGAGATCGGGCGTCAGCCAGACCAGCCTGACATAGTCGCTGAAAGCTAGTGCTGACCCTGCTGGGGTGCCGTCGATCCGGGCAATTCGCGCCCGCCGTCCTTCGGCGTCCGGCGCCTCCAGCCCGATGCCGAGCCTCGCCCCGTCATCGGCGAGCCCGATCGAGACGGCAAAGCCGCCATCGCCGGGCTGGCGCACCATGTCGGAGAGGTCGGCGCGCCGGAGGCCGCGTCCGGGCGCAAACAGCGAGAGCGCCTCGAGCAGATTGGTCTTGCCGGCGCCGTTCTCGCCGCATAGCGCAACGAGCCGGCCCTCGATCACGAGATCGAGGGCCGGATAGGAGCGGAAATTCTGCAGCGTGAGGCGGGCGACCGCGGTCAAGACGCTCTGCCGGGATCAGACCCGCATCGGCATCAGCACATAGAGGGCCGAAGCGCCTTCGCGGTCCTGGATCACCGTCGGCGAACCCGGATCGGCGAGCTTGAGCAGCGCAGTGTCGCCATCGAGCTGGGCAGCGATGTCCATCAGATAGCGCGCATTGAAGCCGATATCGAGCGGGCCGGCGTCGTAGTCGACCTCGATCTCCTCGGTCGCCGAACCGGAATCTGGATTGGTCACCGAGAGCGTCATCCGGCCGTCGGCCATGGAGAGTTTCACGGCGCGGCCACGCTCGGACGAGATCGTCGAGACGCGGTCGACGCTGGCCGCGAAATCGCCCCTGTCGACGGTGAGCAGCTTGTCGTTCCCGGACGGAATGACGCGCTGATAGTCGGGGAAGGTGCCGTCGATCAGCTTGGAGGTCAGTACGACCTCGGCGGTGGCGACGCGGATCTTGGTGGCGGAGAGCTCGATCTGGACCTCGCTCTCGCCATCCTCCAGCAGCTTCTGGATCTCGGCCACGGCCTTGCGCGGTACGATCACGCCGGGCATGCCGAGCGAGCCTTGCGGAGCGGCAGTGTCGACGCGGGCGAGGCGATGGCCGTCGGTCGCGACCGCGCGCAGCACCGGGCGCCCGTCCACGTCGATGGCATGCAGATAGATGCCGTTGAGATAGTAGCGCGTCTCCTCGGTCGAGATCGCAAACTGGGTCTTGTCGATCAGGCGCTTGAACTCGCCGGCCGGCAGCACGAAGCGGTGTGCCATCTCGCCGGCGGTGATGTCCGGGAAATCGCTTTCCGGCAGGGTCTGCAGGGTGAAGCGCGAGCGGCCCGAGCGCAGCAGCATCTGGCCGGTCTCGCCGGTGGTCTCCAGCGAGACCTGCGAACCGTCGGGCAGCTTGCGGACGATGTCGTAGAGGGTATGGGCGGGAACCGTGGTCGCGCCGGGCTCGACGATATCGGCCGGCACGGTTTCGACCACCTCGATGTCGAGATCGGTCGCCTTCAGCTTCAGCCCGTCCTCGCTGCCGCGCAGCAGCAGGTTCGACAGGATCGGGATCGTGTTGCGCCGTTCGACGACACGATGGACATGCCCGAGCGACTTCAGGAGCGTGGAGCGTTCGACCGTAACCTTCATGGCGTCTTCTGGCATGCTGGCGCCCGCGGCGAGCCGGCAGGCAGAAAGGTGGCCCGCGACATTGCCGGACGGCCGGCCCGCGCGCAAGGGCGCGCGAGCCCGCCTGCACAGTTAACGCAGGGAGGGAGGCCGGGGCCTCACTCCTGCAGCATGCGCTTCAGCAGATCGACCTCGTCATGCAGGAGGCGGTCCTCAACGATCGCCTTCTCGATCTTGCGCACGGCGTGCAGCACGGTGGTGTGATCGCGCCCGCCGAAGCGGCGGCCGATCTCCGGCAGCGAGCGCGGCGTCAGCGCCTTGGCGAGATACATCGCGATCTGGCGCGGCTTGACCACCGCCGCGGTGCGACGCTCCGACAGGATGTCGGCGCGGCTGACATTGTAGCGGGTCGCGACCAGCTTCTGGATGTCCTCGATCTTGACCCGGCGCGGCTCGCGCGTCCGGACGAGGTCGCGGATCGCCGCCTCGGCGGTTTCCATCGTCACGCTCGCCCCGGTCAGCGTCGCATGCGCCAGGATGCGGTTGGCGGCGCCGTCGAGATCGCGGCCATTGGTGGCGACGACCTTGGCGACATAGGCGATCACGTCCGGGTTGACGTGGAAGCTGGGGTGGGCGGCCTTCAGTCCGTCCAACCGGGTGGTGAGGATCTTGACGCGCAGCGCCTCGTCGAGCTCGCCGATCTCGACGACGAGACCGCCGGCGAGGCGCGAGCGGATGCGCTCGTCGAGTGCCTCCAGATCAGCGGGAAGCCGGTCGGCGGCGACGACGATCTGCTTGCCGGCGTCGATCAGCGCATTGATCGTGTGGCCGAACTCCTGCTGGATCGAGCGGCCCTGGATGAACTGGACGTCGTCGACGATCAGAAGGTCGATGCCGCGCAGCTTCTCCTTGAAGGCGAGGGCAGTCTGCGACTTCAGCGCGGCGACGAAGCCGTACATGAAGCGGTCGGCAGTGAAATAGGCGACGCGCTTGCCGTGCTGACGCGCATCCTGGGCGATCGCCTGGATCAGGTGCGTCTTGCCGAGGCCGACGCCGGCATGGAGGTAGAGCGGGTTATAGGGCGTCGAGCCGGCCGGAGCAGCCGAGATCCGCTCGGCAGCGGCGAAGGCGAGCGCGTTCGATTTGCCGACGACGAAGCTCTGGAAGGTCATGCGCCGGTCGAGCAGCGTGCCGCAGGCGTCCATGGGATCGCGTTCGCTGGGCTGGGCGGCCGAGGTGGTGGCGATTTCGGCCACCGGAACGGAGGCGCGGGCCTGGGCCGGGCGTGACCGCTGTGCCGACATGTCCTGGCAAGGCTCGGCGCTTTCGCGCGCCACCTGGCGCACCGACAGGGCAATCCCGTTGGGCGTATCGAGCTCCGCGACGCAATGCGCCCGCAGGCGCTCAGCATAGTGAGCTTCGAGCCAGCTCTTCAGGAAGCGGGTCGGAACGGTGAGATGGGCGACGCCCTCGACGACCGCACCGATCTCGACGCGCGCAAACCAGCTCGAGAAGACGTCCTCGCCGAGCTCGGCACGCAAACGGCGACGGACCCTATCCCAGCGATCCTTGATCCCGGCAGCACCCGTCGGTTCGCTCAGGACAAGTCCCGTCAGCACCGTGGTGGTGGTTGCCTCGGTCAAGGTGCCAGTCTCCATCCGCTCGAACATTCCAGTTGCCCCGTTTCAGTGCCACGCACTTGACCACCCCGTTTCGGGGTTGGCTGTGCCATATTTTCCGTTTTAGGAAAAACGTTGCTCTCCTCGTCGGCGAAACGCCGCGAAGCGAGGTCATCCCAACGCTTTTCAGGGTAGTGCCGCGCGCACTTAAAAGATCAGTCGCGGCCGCGTCTCATTTCAAAACATTTAAATCTTCAAGACATAGAAGCGCATTCTTCCAACCCCGCCTGGTTGTAAGCCTAAACGATCAACAAATTCTCTGGAGAGCCGGTCAGACATTGCTGTCCGCCCGGCGATGAAAAAGACCTTACAGGGCGGCCTCGAACGGGGGCAATATCCCCCTCAGCCGGCTTCGTGGCTTAGGGGTATTCCGGCTGGTGTTTGACCTACCGGAAAGCGCCTCGCAATCAGTTGGGGAAGTTAAGCTTTTCTTTACCGGAGGAGTCTCGTGCCGGCTCCGAATCTTTTTTTTCTAAGGCCGCGGCCTACCCCTTCCGGGGGAGGGTGATTCCTCTAGGTGAATTGCTTTGCCCACTAAGATCATGAAAAATATGGAGGAATTTTGTGCGGTCAAAAGTCCCGAACGGGACGGGTTTCGACCCCGAAATTCATCTCGAAGTCAAGTCGGTAAAGCAGTGGAAAGATTGCGGAATCGGCGTTGACAGGGGGTGTTGCGCCGCCGCATCGGGCGCCCCTTTGTCGGGAGAGCGGAACAAACAAAAACCCGGCCTTTCGGCCGGGTCGAAAACTGCGCAGAAATCCGCTCTGGTGAACGGCGATCAGGAAGCCAGCGCACCGACGCGGTGAGCGAGACGCGAGACCTTGCGAGAGGCGGTGTTCTTGTGAACCACGCCCTTCTGCGCGGCCCGCATGATCTCGGGCTGGGCAGCCTGCAGCGCAGCGGCGGCAGCGGCCTTGTCGCCGGAGGCAATCGCCTCCTCGACCTTGCGCAGGAAGGTGCGCACGCGGCTGCGGCGCGCCTTGTTAACCTCGGTGCGCCGCACGATCTTGCGCGCGGCCTTCTTGGCCGAAGTCGTGTTGGCCATGGTCTGTCCTCGTCCTCATCGTGGCAGGCGCCTGGCTATCTGCCGGCTGGCACGACCACGAACCTTCGGTTGAAAATGCGAGCGACGGTCCTGCCGGAGCAAGACCGCCGCGAGGCCCGACCCTATAGTTCCTGCTGCGCCCGGCGTCAACGCCGGAATCATAGCCGCCTTCAATCTGCCTTGCGACGGACCGCCACGGCCTCGATCTCGATCAGGTAGCCATGGTGCAGTTCCGGTACCGGAACGACTGCGCGCGCCGGTTTGTGCGGCCCGAAGGCCTCGGCATAGATCGCGTTGAACTGCGGCCAATGCGCAGCGCCGACCAGATAGGCGGTGACCTTAAGCACATCGGCCGGACTGCAACCGGCGGCGGCCAGCACGGCCAGGAGATTGTCGAGCGCCTGCCGCGCCTGTACGGCGAAGGGCTCGCCGGCAGTGTGGCTGCCGTCGGGCCGCGGCGCGAGCTGGCCGGAGACGAAGACCAGATCCTTGTAGGCGACCGCCTGCGAGTAATGCCCGGCCGGCGCCGGCACATCAGGCGAGAGAATCGTCTCGATGTCGCTCATGCGCCTTCGCCGACGAAGCGCGCGAAGCTGGCGAGGTCGACATTGCCGCCGCTGATAATGACGCCGACGCGCTTGCCTTCGACCGGCACCACCCCGGTGAAGGCTGCGGCCGCGGCAAGGCAACCCGTAGGCTCGACCACGAGCTTCATCCGCTCGGCGAAGAAGCGCATCGCCGCGACCAGCGCCGCATCCGGCACGGTAACGATGTCCTCGACGAGCTCGCTGATGATCGGGAAGGTGTAGTTGCCGAGGAAGGGCGTCTGGGCGCCGTCGGCGATGGTCTTGGGCACGTCGATCTTGACGATCTCGCCCTTGCGCAGGGACTGCTGGCCGTCATTGCCGGCCTCGGGCTCGACGCCATAGACCTTGCAGCCGGGGTTGAGCGCCTTTGCCGCGAGCAGCGCGCCGGCGAGGAGCCCACCGCCGCCGAGGCAGACCAAGAGCACGTCGAGCTCGCCGGCTTCCTCGATCAGCTCCTTCGTCGCGGTGCCCTGGCCGGCAATGACCTCCGGGTGATCATAGGGCGGGATCAGCGTCAGCCCGCGCTCGGCCGCCAGCCGGTTGCCGAGCTCGAGCCGGTCCTGGGTGTAGCGGTCATAGGTCACGACCTCGGCGCCATAGCCCTTGGTCGCCGCGACCTTCGCTGCGGGTGCATCCAGCGGCATGATGATCGTCGCCGGCGCGCCGAGCAGCTTGCTGGCATAGGCGATGGCCTGGGCATGGTTGCCGGAGGAATAGGTCAGCACGCCGGCCTTGCGCTGCTCCGGCGTCAGCGCCGCGATGGCATTGTAGCCGCCGCGGAACTTGAAGGCGCCCATGCGCTGCAGGTTCTCGGCCTTGAAGACGAGACTGGCGCCGGTGCGCTCATTGGCGGTGCGCGAGGTCAAGGCCGGCGTGCGGTGGGCGACTCCGGCGATGCGCTGCGCTGCGACTTCGACATCGGCATAGCTCGGCAGTGCGATGCCGTCGGTGGAGCGGGCTGCGGCGGTCATGGCGAATCCTGCATGCTCTTAAAGTGAGCAGCCATGGTGTCAGCAGCGCTGCCGGCCTTTCAAGTGAAAGAAATTGGCCCCGGCCATGCGTGGCGCTGATCGCCGGGGCGCGCTGGCCTCAGCGGTTCTTGAATTCGGGCTTCCGCTTCTCGATGAAGGCAGCCATGCCTTCTTTCTGATCGTGCGTGCCGAACAGGGCCGAGAAGACGCGGCGCTCGAAGCGCAGGCCCTCGGCCAGCGTCGTCTCGAAGGCGCGATTGACCGATTCCTTGGCTGACAACAGCGAGGGCAGCGACTTCGAGGCAATCTGCTCGGCCGCCTTCAGCGTCTCGGTCATCAGCTCGGCGAGCGGAACGATGCGGGCGACCAGCCCGGCGCGCTCGGCTTCGTTCACATCCATGAAGCGGCCAGTGAGGCAAAGGTCCATCGCCTTGGCCTTGCCGATCGCATGGGTCAGGCGCTGGGTGCCGCCGGCGCCGGGAATGACGGCGAGGTTGATCTCGGGCTGCCCGAACTTGGCGTTGTCGGCGGCGATGATGAAGTCCGCCATCATCGCAAGCTCGCAGCCGCCGCCGAGTGCAAAGCCCGCGACTGCGGCGATGATCGGCTTGCGGCGCTGGCCGATCCGGTCCCAGTCGGCGAACTTGTCGTCGAGATAGGTGCCGGGATAGCTGCGCTCCTGCATTGCCTTGATGTCGGCGCCGGCGGCGAAGGCTTTCTCCGAGCCGGTCATGACGATGCAGCCGATCTCGTCGTCGCGTTCGAACACGTCGAGCGCCGCATTGATGTCGGCGATGAGCTGGACGTTCAGCGCGTTCAGGGCCTGCGGCCGGTTCAGCGTGATGATGCCGACCTTGCCCTTCACCTCGACGAGAATGGTCTCATAAGCCATGGCGGCCTCCCAATGCGCTGTGTCCTGGCCACGAATAGCGGCCACCCGGGCTGTGGTCCATGCGCGCGGACGCACGGCGCGATGCGAGCCTCGGCGCAGGCAACCTGATCTCAGGCGAACTGCGCCAGGCCGTGGCCGACCGACCAGTTCTCCTTCGCCGCGTCGAGAACTACGATGAAGACGTCCTCCGGGCGAATTCCGGGGCTTTCGCCGAGCAGTTCCGCAATCCGCTGGAACAGCGCCTTCCTCTGTTCGGGGGGCCGCGAGGCGAACATGATGATCCGGATGTAGACGAGATCCTCGCTACGGAGCACGCCGAAGGCAGAGCCGTAGCGGAAATTCGCGGCATCATGCTCGCTGATCGTCATGAACTGGTCGCCCTCGGGCACGTCGAGCGCCTCGCGCAATGCGCGATGGAGATTGTCGAGAAGCGCCTGTCGATAGGCTTCCGATTTTCCGGCGCGCAGCGAGATGTGAAGGAGTGGCATGGCGAACCTCGACCTTGCGCAGAGCGGCAGCAGGCGCGTGACGGCAGCGGCTAGATCGGCGGGCCGTCCTGCGATTCGACGTGGAATCCCTTCGCGGTGATCAGCCAGGTGCCGTCGATGAGGTGCCAGGTCAGATGATCCACGAAGCCCATCGTGTTGACCCTCAGCCGCACCTTCGTCATCGCCTGGGTCGCCGAGGCGAAGTCGATGAGCAGGATTTCGTCCTGCCGCACCGCATTGACCGATTTCGGCGATTGGCGCTTGTCGAGGATGTCGCGGTAGGTCTGTGTCGGCCACGCCATCATCTTGCCATCGCGAAAGCCGTGCAGCTGGGCCGTCGGCGCGAATGTCTGCTCGAAGCGGGACGTGTCGCAGTCGTACATGAGGTCGAAATACTTCTCGATCGCCTCGGTCAACTCCAACACGGATGAGCGGTCGACCACTGGCTTGGCCGTGGCTGCCCTCTGGGGGCGGTCCTGCACCGCGGACTCCCTGGTCATCACCGTCATCACAAACTCCCATTGTCAGGCCCACGGTCGGCGCGGGCGTCACGAAAAGCGCTCGAGCAAGTTCGACGGTAGAGAGCGTATCGTGATTTTGATATGCTATTGAAATCGATATCAGTAATAACGAATGAAAATGATGAAGCCCCTCGACCTCGATTCCGTCCAGGCTTTCGTCCGCATCGCCGATCTCGGCAGCTTCACGCGGGCGGCCGAGTCGATGCGGACGACGCAGGCCGCCGTCAGCCTGAAGCTGAAGCGCCTCGAAGAGCGGCTGGATTGCCGGCTCGTCGAGAGAACGCCGCGGCATGTCGAGCTTTCGGCACGTGGCGTGGCTTTCCTCGATCATGCTCGTGAGCTTCTGGAGGTGCACGATCGCGCGCTGTCCGCCTTCGTCCCGGCCCGGGAGCGCCTGGCCATCGGCATCAGCGATCATGTCGCGGGGCCTGAACTGCCGGCGCTGATTGCGCGGATGAATGCGCAGGACCCGCAGCTGGTGATCGAGATCCGGATCGGCACATCCAGCGAGTTGCTCCAGAGCTTCGATCGGCGCGAGCTCGACACGGTGATCGTGCGCCTGCATGTCGGGCGCAGCGATGGTGAGCATCTTGCGGACGAGAAATTCGGCTGGTTCGCGGCGCCGAGTTGGCAGCATCGTCCGGGCGAGCCGCTGCCGGTCGCCACCATGGCCGAACCCTGTGGCGTGCGGGTGATGGCCGGGCAACTCCTCGATGCGGCTGGCGTGCCCTGGACGGAAATCTTCGTCGGAGGCGGAGTTACCGCGGTTGTGGCTGCCGTCACCGCCGGGCTCGGGGTCGCGGCCCTGGCGCCGCGCATGCTGCCCTTCGGCGCGGTCGATGTCGGGCAAAGGCTCGGGCTGCCCGACTTGCCGCGCCTGCCGATCCTGCTTCACACGCGGGTCAGGGACGGCCGCCCGCGCGATGCGCTCGCCGCGCTTTCGGCGGCGTTCAGGAGTGTGGCGTGAAGCTAGCGGATGCAGTTGGTCCCTTGGCGCCGCTTCGCGCGTTGGTCAGGCATGGCGGCCGAAGAGGAGGTGCGCATGACCGGCAAGACTCGAACCGATACGGCCTCGCGCCTCGTCAAGGCCTCGCCCGGCGCGGTCTACAACGCCTTCGCCGATCCTGCCGCACTCGGCAAATGGCTGCCGCCCAGGGGAATGCGGGCGAAGATCGAGCGTTTCGAGCCACATCCCGGCGGCAGTTATCGCATGGTCTTGACCTATGACGATCCAGCCGGGGCGCCCGGAAAGGCCAGTGCCGACAGCGATATCGTCGAGGGCCGCTTCATCGCGCTCGACCCCGGCGAGCGCATCGTCTGGGAGGTCGGCTTCGTCTCGGACGATCCGGCCTTCGCCGGCACGATGACGATGACCTGGCGCTTCAAGGCAGTGCGCGACGGCACCGAGGTGACGATCCTCTGCGAGAACGTCCCGGCTGGCATCGGCAAGGCGGATCACGATGCCGGCTTGCGCTCGACGCTGGAGAACCTCGCCAAGTTCATTGAAAACGCCTGATCAGGCGGCCGGCCCGGCCTCGGCAAGCAGGCTCTGGAAGGCCGAGGGCATCGTGCGCGAGCGCCAGGCGGCGATCAGCCTCTCCGAATTGATCTCAAGTGGGGTGGAGGAATCCAGCTCGGCATCGTAGCGGCAATAGCTGTGGATCTGATGGAAGTCGCGGCGGGCGTCGCCGATGCGCCGGTCGCCGCGGGCGGCCTCGCGCCGCTCCAGCTCGGCGAGGTCGCAATGCAGGCCGACGAAGAAGACGTCCTGCCCTTCGAGCAGCTTGACCAGTCGCAGCAGCCAGTCGCGGCTCTCCATGATGTGCTCGACGATCAGATTGTTGCCGCAACGGACATAGGCGAGCAGCGACTGCTCGAAGCCCTCGAAGAAGGCATCGCGCATCGCGGCCCACTGGAACTCGCCACTGCGGATGCGCGCAGTCGGCAGCACGCCGGAATCGCGCAGATGGTCGATCGAGATATGCCAGAACGGTTCCTCGATCCGGGCCTGCACGGCGCGCGCAAGCGAGGATTTGCCGCTGCTGGAGGCGCCGTTGAGCAGGATGATCTTGCCGGGCGGGCGAAGAGCGTCGGGCGTCATGGTCCTCACGCCCGCTTCTGGCAGCTCTCGCAATAGAAGGTCGAGCGTCCGGACTGCACCAGCCGCTTGACCAGATGGCCGCAGCCGGGGGTGACGCAGGGCTCGTTTTCGCGGTCATAGACCTTGAAGCGGTGCTGGAAATAGCCGAGCGAGCCGTCGGCATGGGCGAAATCGCGCAAGGTCGAGCCGCCGGCAGTAATCGCCTCCTCCAGCACGTCCCGGATGATTTGCGCCAGCAGGTGCGCCTTCTCGCGCGGCTTGCCGGTCGGCGTCGCCAGCGAGCCGGCCTCGGCCTCCGGATGCAGGCCGGCACGGAACAGCGCCTCGCAGACATAGATATTGCCGAGCCCGGCGATCAGGCGCTGGTCGAGCAGCGCTGCCTTGAGGGGCGCGATCTTCCCGGAGAACAGCTTCGCCAGCAACTCGCCGGAGAGCTCGTTGCCGAGCGGCTCGATGCCCATTCCGGCGAAATGCTTCGATGTTTCCAGCCCGGTGCGCGGCAGCAGGTCCATGAAGCCGAAGCGGCGGACGTCGTTATAGGTGACCCGCGCGCCGGAGCCGAGGTGGAAGACGACATGGTCGTGCACGAGGTGCCGGCCGATCTCGTTGTAATAGGCGCCGGGCTCGGTCGGCTTCGTGCCGGGGGCCTCGACGATGAAGCGCCCGCTCATGCCGAGATGCATGACCAGCGCCTGCCCGTCGTCGAGATCGGCGATCAGGTACTTGGCCCGTCGCGACAGCGCCTCGATACGCCGGCCGGTCAGGCGCTCGGCGAAGCGTTCGGGCAGGGGGAAGCGCAGATCGGGGCGGTTCTGCTCGACGCGCGCGAAGCGCTCGCCGAGCATGGCGGGCTCCAAGCCACGCCGGACGGTTTCGACCTCGGGAAGTTCAGGCATGGCATCGGCTCTTCAGCATGCGTCGAGAGGGCCCGCGACAAGGCCCGATGCTTTCGCTATTCATCGCCTCACCCGAACACAAGAGCGGCCCAACCGTGACAGCAGCCTCCGACACCACCCATTTCGGCTTCGAGAACGTGCCGCTCGGCGAGAAGCAGGCCAAGGTCGACGACGTCTTCCACAAGGTCGCCGGCCGCTACGACCTGATGAACGACCTGATGTCGGCCGGGCTGCACCGCGCTTGGAAGGAAGCGCTGCTGACCGCGCTGAAGCCGCCGCGCGACCGGGCCTTCCACTATCTCGACGTTGCCGGCGGCACCGGCGACGTCGCCTTCAAGGTCTTGGAAGAGGGCGGACCGCAGACCGAGGTCACTGTGCTCGACATCAATGCCGAGATGCTCGCTGTCGGCCGCGAGCGCGCCCAGAAGCGCTTTCCCGACGATGAGCGCATCCGCTTCGTCCAGGGCAATGCCGAGGAGCTGGCGCTGTCGGACAACAGCTTCGACGCCTACACCATCGCCTTCGGCATAAGGAACGTGCCGCGCATCGAGAAGGCGCTGGCCGAGGCCTATCGCGTGCTGAAGCGCGGCGGGCGTTTCCTTTGCCTCGAATTCAGCCATGTCGACGTGCCGCTGCTCGACAAGGTCTACGAGGCCTATTCCTTCAACGTCATCCCGCCGATGGGCCGGATGGTGACGGGCGAGGCCGAGCCCTACCAGTATCTCGTCGAGTCGATCCGCAAGTTCCCGCGCCCGCAGATCTTCGCCAACATGATCGCGGATGCTGGCTTCCGCCGCGCCAGCTTCACGCCGATGACCGGCGGGGTGGTGGCGCTGCATTCTGGCTGGAAGCTGTGACGGACGCTTCTGCCGCATGATCTCTGCGCTTGCCCATCTCGCCCGCTCGGCACGGGTCGGCTTCGTGCTGGCGCGCGAGGGCGCGCTCGCGCTGGTCGACCCTTCCGTGCTGCCGCCGGCGGCGCGGGGCCTGATCGCGCTCGGCCGCCTGATCGAGCGGCGCGGCGCTGGCTCCTCGGCCACCCGCCTCGCCGCGGCCCTGACGCGGCTCGGCCCGTCCTATGTCAAATTCGGCCAGTTCCTGGCGACGCGGCCCGATGTCGTCGGCATGAAGATCGCCGAGGATCTCTCGGCGCTGCAGGACCGGATGGCGCCTTTCCCGATGGCGCAGGCGCGCGCTGCGATCGAAGCCGCGCATGGCGAGCCGGTCGAGGCGATCTTCGACGAATTCGGCGAGCCGGTCGCGGCCGCCTCGATCGCCCAGGTCCACCGCGCCCGCCGCAAAGACGGTAGCGAGGTCGCGGTCAAGATCCTCAGGCCCGGCATCCGCGACCGCTTCCACCGCGACCTCGCCGCGATGCGCTTTGGCGCCGAGCTCGCCGAGCGCCGCTCGCCCGAAGCGCGGCGCCTGCGCTTCGTCGCCATCGTCGAGACGCTGGCGCGCTCTGTTGCCATGGAGATGGACCTGCGCCTGGAGGCTGCAGCCCTCTCCGAATTCGCCGAGAATACCAGGGAGGACAAGGACTTCCGCGTGCCGGTGCCAGATTGGCAGCTCACCGCGCGCGAAATCCTGATCGACGAATGGATCGACGGCATCCGCCTCTCCGATGTCGAGGCGCTGCGTGCTGCCGGCCATGATCTGCCGGCGCTCGGCCGCAACGTCATCCAGTCCTTCCTGAAGCACGCGATCCGCGACGGCTTCTTCCATGCCGACATGCATCCCGGAAACCTGTTCGTCGATGCTGAAGGCCGGCTCGTCGCGGTCGATGGCGGCATTATGGGCCGGCTTGGCCACAAGGAGCGGCGCTTCCTTGCCGAGATCCTGTTCGGCTTCATCACCCGCGATTATCGCCGCGTCGCCGAGGTGCATTTCGAGGCCGGCTATGTGCCGCCGCACCATTCGGTCGACGATTTCGCCCAAGCGATCCGTGCTGTCGGCGAGCCGATCCACGACAAGCGCGCCGACGAGATCTCAATGGCGAAGGTGCTGACGCTGCTGTTCGAGATCACCGGCCTGTTCGACATGGCGACGCGCACCGAGCTCGTCATGCTGCAGAAGACCATGGTGGTGGTCGAGGGCGTCGCCCGCAAGCTCGATCCCCATCTCGACATGTGGACTACGGCCGAGCCGGTGGTGCGCGACTGGCTGACGCGCAATCTCGGGCCGATCGGGCGCATCGAGGACGCCGGACGCAGCGTCAGGACCCTTGTCGGCAGCCTCGCCAACCTGCCGGAGACGGTCGGCCGGGCCGAGCGGGTGCTCGGTCAGCTCGAGGATTCCTCGCGCCACGGCTTTTCGCTCGACGAGGCCAGCATCCAGGCGATCGGCCGGGCGGAAGCGGCGCGCAATCGCTGGGGCAACTGGGCGCTCTGGCTGATCGCGGCGCTGCTCGCCTGGATCGTGTTCTTCGATTAATAGCCCGCCGCGCGGCGCAAGAGGTCCAGCGCGATCAGGGTCAACAGCGCTTTGACCGCCAGCAGGAACCAGCGCTCGGGCAGCCTCTCGAGTAGCTTGGTGCCCACGAGTGTGCCGAGGAAGCCCGACGCGATCATCGCCGCAATGAGCGGCAGCCAGTCGGAGAAGGCGAAGCCCAGCGTCGTGAAGGCGACGATCTTGAGCAGGTGCTGCACTGTCTGGCAGGCGGCGTGCGTCGCCACCAACTGGCGCTTGTCCAACCCAAGTGGCAGCAGCAAGGCTTGGACGAAAGGGCCTGTCGCGCCGACGAACATGGTGACGATGCTGGCGAGCCCACCGCCGATGACGATCCCGGTGGAAGCCAGGCCGGGGATGCGCGGCTTCGGCACATAGGTCATCACCAGGATGAAGATGCCGAGCAGGCCGAGCAGGATGCGTTCGGGCAAGGCGACGACGATATATGCGCCGATCATCACGCCGACCAGCGAGCCGACGGCGAAACGGCCGACCAACGGCCACAGAGCATGCGCACGCTGGACGATGGTGCGTCCGAGATTGGAGCCGACCTGGACGAGGCCGTGCACGGCGATGATCACGCCGGGTGGCACTGTGCCGGCGAGGGCACCCAGCATCGCGACGCCACCGCCGATGCCGAAAGCGGCGGTGATCGCCGAGGTCAGAAAGCTCACTGCAACGAGCAGGAGCGCGATCGTGGGTGAAAGCCCGTCGGGCAGCAAGGTCGACGGCATCGTGGAAGGCCCCCGGGCAAGGTGGCCCTTGTGACATCTAGCCCTGGCTTTCGCAAAGCGCCGATTGGAAACCATTTGAGCGGTTTCAGCTTTACAAGCATCAGTCCCTCGGGATTCCTTTACGGCAAGGCCGGGGCTGACTTCGCATGGCGCATGCGCCCGAGCGACGGCAACCAAAGAGCCACTTTCCTCAGGTTGCGTCGTTCAGGAGTCGCGTCATGTCCCGCCTTCTCGGCATTCTGGCCTTTCTATGCGCGTCGCTCGCCGGCCTCGCCTCGGCGCAGGCCAAGGTCGATGTCCGTGTCGACATCGCCGCCCAGCGCATGAGCGTCACCACCAGCGACGGCGAGATCCACAACTGGGCGATCTCGTCCGGCCGCAAGGGTTTCCGCTCGCCCAACGGCGTCTATCGCCCGACGCGGCTGGAGCGCAGCTGGTACTCGCGCAAATATGGCGGAGCGATGCCCTATGCCGTGTTCTTCCGCGGCGGCTACGCCATCCACGGCACCACTGCCGTCGGCGCGCTCGGCCGCCCGGCCTCGCATGGCTGCATCCGCCTGCATCCTGCCAATGCCGCCAAGCTGTTCGCGCTGGTCAAGAAGCATGGCGCCGGCGGCACCCGCATCGCGCTGAACGGCGCCGCGACCGACAATCTCTCGCGCTTCGCCAAAGCCTCCACCGGCTCGAAGCACAAGATCGCCAAGGCCAAGATCAAGGGTCAGAAGGCCGTGCTGACCGCCAAGCAGCAGCGTCAGGTCCCGGCTTGGGGCGAGGCGCGCGAGCAAATCCTGCTCAGGCCGGCCATGCCTGCCGGCGCGATCGGCTTCCAGCCGATGTCGGGACCGGGCTGGCGATAGAGCATCAGACGAAAAGTGGAATCCGCTTTTCGAAGAAATCTGACGCTAGAACAATGACCTAGATCGCCTCGGCGGCGATCCGCATCCAGCCTTCCAGCGCTTCGCCCGGCTGAAGCCGGGCGAGCGGCGAGGCTTCGCGCACAATCTTTTCGCTCGGCGCGCCGGCGGCATGGCTCTGCGGCTCGACGCAGAGGAAGTCGGCGCCGGCCGGAGCCCAGGCCACCGGATAGCGTAAGCTCTCGCTCGCGCTCAGCGTGATGGCGAGGCCGGTCGAGGGCGTCTCGATCCGGGCCGTGCCGTCCCAGCCCAGAAAGCTCCAGGCGCTCTCGACGCCGGTGGCGAAGACCGGGCCATCGGCATAGGGGCCGCCATCGGCAAAGGCTTGTGTGCCGGTGGCGCGGAACTTGTCGCCGAAGATCAGCGCGCCGGACGCCGTCATGGCGAGGCGCGTGTCGGCGGCGCAGGGAAACCAGGGGTGCAGGCCCATGCCGAACGGTAGGGCCTGGTCGGCCTCGTTGGTCAGCGACAGCATGACGGTCATACCAGTCTCGTCGACGCGGATCTCCTGCTTCGCCAGATAGCGATACGGGTCCGGTCCAGCGGTCCGCCGGTGTACCATCACGGTATGACCGGCGCTCTGTTGCTCCACCTGCCAGGCGGACTGCCAGCCGAAGCCGTGGATCGTGCCGGACGGGTCGTTGGCCGGCACGGTGAAGCGGGTATGGCCGTCATCGACCAGGCTGTCGAAGGCACGGTTGGCGAAGGGTAGCATCGCCCAGGCGCCGAACTTGTTGGGCGCTTGCGTCTGCGGTGTGAGCCCGGCGGGCGCGTGCAGCAGCGGATGCGTCTTGCCGTCCGGCCCCTGCCAGTCCAGCGCAGCGATCATCCCGCCGGCCTCGGGCGCGATGCGGGCCGTGTAGCGGCCAGACGAGAGCGTGAGCATTCCAGTGGTCCTCAGGCGATCAGGGGCTGCAGCAGGTTCTGCATGGCGCGCATCCGCGGCAGGAAATTCGTCTCGATCTCGGCCCGACCGGCATGCTGGACCTGGGCCGAGAGGTTGAAGGCGGCGACGGTCTCGCCGCGGCTGTTGCGCAGCGGCATCGCGACCGAGATCAGCCCGAGTTCGAGCTCCCGGTCGACGATGGCATAGCCTTGGCTGCGGACCTCGGCGAGAAGGCCCATCAGCGCCTCGGGATCGGTCACTGTCTGCGGAGTCAGCGCCCGGGGAGCGCCGGCGACGATGCGCGCCCGCGCATCGCCAGGGTCGCGCGCCGCCAGCAGGACGCGCCCCATGGAGGTGCAGAAGGCCGGCAGGCGCGAGCCGACCGAGAGACCGACCGACATGATCCGCTTCTGTGCCGAACGGGCGATGTAGACGATCTCATGCCCGTCGAGCAGCGAGGCGGAGGAGGATTCGTCCGTCTCCTCCGATAGGCGCTCCAGGAAGGGTTGCACGAGCTGCGGCAGGGCGGTCGAAGACAGCCAGGCGTAGCCGAGACGCAGGACACGCGGCGTCAACCGGAAGAACTTCCCGTCGAACTCGGCATAGCCGGTCCGCGTCAGCGTCAGCAGGCAGCGGCGTGCCGCAGCGCGCGAAAGGTCGGTGGCGCGGGCGACCTCGGCGATAGTGAGCTTGTCATGGCCTGCGTCGAAGCACTCGATCACGGCCAGACCCTTCTCGAGCGCGGCCATATGGTCGGGCGAGGGAGTGGTGGCTGGGATGCTTGCGCCCTGCACGGTTCGCTTCTATAAAAAGTTCGAAAAACAGAACTATGTGCGATAATCGCACAACTGAAGGAAATGCGTCAAGGTGACGAGCTCTGTCTTTCCGGATGGTGGAAGCTTTCGATCGCTCGGCGCGCCGCGCACTCTACGCAGGCGACCCTTGCGCTTCGTCACGGCCCTGGCGGAAACTCCCGGACCATCCGTGGAGGGGCTCGCCGTCCTCCGCGCCTGCACCTGCAACACCCTAGGAGTGGCGGCATGAGTCTCATCTACCCGCGCAACGGGCTGAAAGCCCATCCGCTCAACAACTCGCCGGATTATCGCAGCACCCTGAAGCGGGCGCCGTCCCAGCCGTTGATCCTCTTGCCGCACACCTTGTCCGAGACCACCGGTCCGGTCTTCGGCCATATCGCGGTCTCGGACATCGATAGCGACCTGACGCGGCGCCATGCCGGCGAACCGCTCGGCGAGCGCATCATCGTCACCGGCCGCGTCCTCGATGAGGATGGCCGGCCGGTGCCGAACACGCTGATCGAGATCTGGCAGGCCAATGCCGCCGGCCGCTATGTCCATGTCCGCGACCAGCATCCGGCCCCGCTCGATCCCAATTTCACCGGGGCGGGGCGCGCCGTCACCGATGCGGAAGGGCGCTATCGCTTCGTCACGATCAAGCCCGGCGCCTATCCCTGGCGCAACCATCACAATGCCTGGCGGCCGGCGCATATCCATTTCTCGCTGTTCGGGCCGAGCTTCCTCTCGCGCGTGATCACCCAGATGTATTTTCCCGGCGATCCGCTCTTCCGTTTTGACCCGATCTTCCAGTCGATCACCGATGAGCGGGCCCGCAACCGGTTGATCTCGCGCTTCGACATCGACACCACCGAGCCGGAATGGGCGCTCGGCTATCAGTTCGACATCGTGTTGCGCGGCCGCGAGGCGACGCCGACGGAGGAACCGCATGAGCACTGACAAGCCCGATGGTCTCACCCCGTCCCAGACCATCGGACCGTTCTTCGCCTATGCGCTGACGCCGCGCGCCTATGGCGGGCCGGAGCTCGCCACCGAGCAGGTCGCCGGCGAGGGCGTCGCCGGCGAGCGGATCCGTATCGAGGGCACGGTCTTCGACGGCGACGGTGCGTTGGTCGGCGATGCGATGATCGAGACCTGGCAGGCCGATGCCGAGGGGCGATTTCACGCCGCCGGCAATGCCGGCTTCACCGGCTTCGGCCGCGCTGAGACGACCGCAGACGGGGCCTTCTTCATCGAGACGATCCGGCCGGGCGCCTTGCCAGGGCCGAACGGGACGAAGCAGGCGCCGCACCTGACCGTCTCGGTCTTCGCCCGCGGCCTGCTGATCCGGCTGGCGACGCGGGTCTATTTCGACGATGAGGCCGCCAATGCGCAGGACCCGGTTTTGGCGCTGGTGCCGGCGGAGCGCCGCGGCACATTGATCGCCAGGCGCGACACGGACGGCGTCTTCCGTTTCGATATCCGCCTGCAGGGCGAAGGCGAGACCGTCTTTTTCGACATCTGACCCCTTGCTTCGGGCTTGACCGGACCGCGCCGGCTAGGGAGATTCCCGGCCCTTTCGCGTGCCTCGACTGGAACGAACGTCGGGGCAGGTATTCTGCCGGAGCCTGCCATGCCCACACCCCTGATCGCGCTCGACTGGGGCACGACGCGCGCCCGCGCCTTCCTCATCGGCGAGGACGGCACGGTGCTGGCCAAGCGCAGCGCCGATCGCGGCATCCAGTCGGTGCCGTCAGGTGGCTTCCCAGCCGCCTTCGCCGAGATCGCCGGCGAGTTCCGCCAGGCGCATCCTGATGCCGCCGTGCTGCTGGCCGGCATGGTCGGCAGCCGCAATGGCTGGGTCGAGGCGCCCTATGTCGCCTGCCCTGCGGCGCCGGAAGAGATCGCGGCCGCCGGCCTTGCCGTGACGCTCGACGACAGCACGCGCGCCACCATCCTGCCCGGCCTCTCCTGCGACGAGGGCGCCTTCGACGTCATGCGTGGCGAGGAGACGCTGATCGTCGGCCTCGGGCTCACCGACGGCATCGCCTGCCTGCCCGGCACCCATTCGAAATGGGCACAGGTGGAGGGCGGCCGCATTACCCGCTTCGCCAGCTTCATGACCGGCGAGATCTACGGCCTCTTGCGCGAGCATTCGATCCTGTCGCGCCTGGCGAGCGAGCCGAAGGATGGCGATGCGGCCGAGGGCATGCGGCGCGGGCTTGCCGCGGCGCAGCGGCCGGGCGGCCTGCTCAACGTGGCCTTCCACGCCCGCAGCGAGATTCTGGGCGGGCGCATGCAGGGCGGTGCGGTGGGGCCCTATCTCTCCGCGCTCCTGGTGGCGCAGGAGATTGAAGGCGCCCGTGCCCTGTTCGGCGGTCTCGACAATCTGCATCTCGTAGCGGATGGCGTGCTGGCTGGCAGCTATGGCCGGGCGCTCGCCGCCGCCGGGCTCGACCATGGCCTGACCACGCCCGAGGACGCCTTCGTCGCCGGCGTGACGCGGCTCGCCCGGGGCAATCAGGCATGATCACCGTCTTCGGCTCGCTCAATGTCGATCTGGTGACGCAGGTCGAACGCCTTCCCGGCACGGGAGAAACCGTACTCGGCCCGAGATATGCGCTGCATCCCGGCGGCAAGGGCGCCAACCAGGCGCTGGCGGCCCGTCGTGCCGGCGCTGAGGTGACAATGGTCGGAGCGGTCGGCCGCGACGGCTTCGCCGAGATCGCGCTCGGCCTGCTGGCCGAGGATGGTGTCGATCTTTCCCATATCGCCCGCGTCGAGGCGCCGACCGGCGCCGCCTTCATCGCCGTGGATGCTGCCGGCCGCAACCAGATCGTCGTCGCGGCCGGCGCCAATGCGCTGGCCAGGGCCGATGCAGTGGAAATTCTGAATCCTGGCGAAGGCGACCTGCTGCTGCTCCAGCGCGAGGTGCCAGAGAACGAATGCTTGCGCGCCGCGCAAGTGGTGCGTGCCGGCGGCGGCCGCGTGATCCTCAATCTCGCGCCGGCGGGGGAGCCGATGTCGGAGTTGCTGGCGCTGACCGACATTTTGATCGTCAACGAGCACGAGGCGCTGATTCTCGCCGGTTCCCTCGGCTGGGCCGAGACCGGGCCCGATGCGATCGCGCAGCGCATCGATGGCGAGCGCGGCATCGCCTGCATCGTCACGCTGGGTGCGGCGGGAGCGGTCGGCTGGCATGGCGGTGTCCGGCGCCGGCTCGAGGCGCCGGCGGTCGAGGCGGTCGATACCGTCGCGGCCGGTGACAGTTTCGTCGGGGCTTTCGCCGCGGCGCTGCAGGCCGGTTTCGGCTTCTCCGGCGCGCTTCAGCGCGGGCTCGCCGCCGGTTCCCTCGCCTGCACCGTCGCGGGCGCCCAGCCGAGCGTGCCGCGGCGCGAGGCGATCGAGGCGCTGGCCGGCAAGAGCTTCCTGTAGAACACGATCGGTCCGGTTGACCGACGGTTAAGCCTGGGATCGCTCCAGAGGCTGGAACCTCGCTCGTGTCAGCCGTTTCTGCCTGCCGATTTACGCTTGGTCAGCAACTTCGCCTGCAGCCTTGCCGGCAGCGTGCGAAAGGGAAGCCGATCATGGCACGGCCAGCGGTCTTGTTCTTGGGCTTTGGCGGACTTGCCGCGCTGTTCGCGCTCGGCTCTGCCGGCACCCTCGATCGGATGACGACCAAGGCGCCGGCCCTCGCCAGTGCCGGCATGAACGAGCGGGCGCCTGCCAATGCTGACCGTGTCCTGACCGTGCATGCCGATTATCGCGGCCACTACCTCGTCCACCCGTCGATCGACAATTATCGGGTGAAGATGATGGTCGATACCGGCGCGAGCCTGGTCGCTCTGACTGATGCCGATGCCCGCGCGCTCGGGATCAGGCCGGATCGCGCCGCCTATTCGGTCGGACTCGGCACCGCCAACGGCGTGGTTCGCGGCGCCAGGACGATGCTGCGCGAAGTGCGGCTCGGCGATATCTCGGTGCGCGATGTCGAAGCGATCGTGCTGCCCGCTGGCGCCCTGTCGGTCAGCCTGCTCGGCACCTCCTTTCTGCGCCGCCTGCGCGGCTATGAAGTTCAGGGTGGCCGCATGGTCCTGCGCGGCTGACGAGAGGGCCGTTTATTTCCAAGCTCATACCGATGAGCTATGCCCGCCTTGCGTCCTTGCTCTGTCATGCTCAGGCTGCATTCATGTAGCCTGTGGCCTGTCCGTACCGCACGCGTCAGCTGCATGGTTTCCGCGCCGGCCTCATGGCCGGCGCTCCTCGAAGATGGATGGCCCGATGTTTCCGAAGCCCCTGCCCGAGCTCTTCCCGAACACCTTCGACTACGAATCGCTGCCGATGGTGAAGCCGACCGGCTTCCGCGAATACGATGCGCGCTGGTTCTTCGGGAAAGAGCTCAACCTGATGGGCGTCCAGGCCGTCGGCATGGGGCTGGGCACGCTGATCAGGCGCATGGGCGTCAAGCCCGAGATCGTCACCGCCCATGATTTCCGCAGCTATTCCTCCTCGATCAAGATGGCGCTGGTTACCGGCCTGATGGCGGCCGGCTGCAAGGTCCACGACATCGGCCTCGCCATGTCACCAATGGCCTATTTCGCCCAGTTCGAGCTGGACGTGCCCTGCGTCGCCATGGTCACCGCCTCGCATAACGACAATGGCTGGACCGGCATCAAGATGGGCGCGCAGCGTCCGGTCACCTTCGGCCCCGACGAGATGGGGCAGCTGCGCGATATCGTCCTCGCCGGCGATTTCGACCTCCCCGGTGGCGGCTCCTATCAGTTCGTGCCCGATTTCCCGGCACGCTACATCGCCGACCTGACCAACCGCCCGAAGATCACGCGCAAGCTCAAGGTCATCGCTGCCTGCGGCAACGGCACGGCCGGCGCCTTTGCGCCGCAGATCCTGGAGGCGCTCGGCTGCGAGGTCATCCCGATGGATGCCGAGCTCGACCACACCTTCCCGCGCTACAACCCCAATCCCGAAGACATGAAGATGCTGCACGCCATGGCCGATGCCGTGAAGCAGCACGGCGCCGACGTCGCGCTCGGCTTCGACGGGGATGGCGACCGCTGCGGCGTCGTCGACAATCATGGCGAGGAGATCTTCGCCGACAAGATCGGCGTGATGCTGGCGCGTGACCTCGGCAAGCTCAATCCGGGCGCGCAGTTCGTCGTCGACGTCAAGTCGACCGGCCTGTTCTCGACCGATCCGGAACTGCAGAAGCTCGGCGTCAAGACCGACTACTGGAAGACTGGCCACTCCTACATCAAGCGCCGCGTCCGCGACCTCAATGCCCTCGCCGGCTTCGAGAAGTCGGGCCATTTCTTCTTCAACGCGCCGGTCGGCCGCGGCTATGACGACGGCGTCGTCACCGCCATCGCCGTGATCGACATGCTCGACCGCAACCCCGGCAAGTCGATGGCCGAGCTCTATGCCGCGGTGCCGAAGACCTGGGGCACGCCGACCATGGCGGCCAAATGCGCCGATGAGATCAAGTACGGCGTCAGCGACAAGATCACTCAGCGAATCCAGGCGATGCAGGCGGCGGGCGACAAGATCGCCGGGCAGGCCATCCGTGACGTCATCACCGTCAATGGCGTTCGGGTCGTCAACGAGGACGGCACCTGGGGCCTGATCCGGGCGTCCTCGAACAAGCCGGAGCTGGTCGTGGTCTGCGAGAGCCCGGTCTCGGAAGCGCGCATGCGCGAGATGTTCAAGGCGATCGACGGCGTGCTGCGCGAGAACCCGGAAGTCGGCGCCTACAACCAGACGATCTGACGGACTGCTCTGCGGCGCGGAGAGAGCTACCGCCTCTCCGCGCCCGTCGCAGCGGCGTTACGGGCGCCGCTCTGGCCGGTGGTGCTGTCGAAGAAGGTCTTGGAATCGCCGAGCTGGGCACTCGGTTGGCAGGCCGGCGTGCAGGAATAGCTCTCGCGCTCCAGACCGCGCTGGACGGTCAGGATCGAATCGCTCGCCGCGCCGACGCGCACCGAGGATTCCGCCAGCAGGGCACCGGTCGCGTCGAGCGCGATCAGGTTGGTGACGCCGTAGCTCTTGCCGGTCACGATCATCACGCCGTTGCGCTGGACCGTCACGTCGGCGATGGCCGGATTGCCGACGATCACCGTTTGCGCTTTCTCGGGCAGGCGCAGCACCTTGGCGTGGTCGACCGTCACCGTCACGGCCTCACCCTTCGCTTCGCCGCCGATATCGCTGTGTTCCGGGGGCGGCGCGGGGATGAGCCTTGCTTGCGCTTGCGCAGAGCCAGTCGTCATGCCGAGCCCGCCCGCTCCCGCCAATGCGGCGGCGATGAGCGCCGGGAAGCATTGGGAGAGCCGCCATCCCGGCATCGCAATGGACATGGCCGCGCCTCAAGGTTTCGAACAGGGCGAGCAAAGCCGAAAATGATGAACCAATTCCTAATGTGACGATGTTCGCGTGCGATAGGGCTTGCCCGCTGGTCATGGAAGCCCTGTCGCGTGGCGTGAAAAGTGGGTGTGGCCACATCTCACGCTCGGAATGACGCAGCGTAATATTTGACGTTGCGGCTTTCGATGGTGGAGTAGATTTACAAGTTACGAAGTCTTATACCAGTCGTTAACTGAGGTTTCTCGCTAAAAGCATGTTAACCATCGAAGGAAGACCTATAAAATTCGGCGAATTATTCGGTCTCTTTAACCGATCGGCAAGGCGGGCTCTGTAGTGTCCCTCCTGTCGCTGACCGAAGCCATCTAGAGCGAAGGCAGCAGTCAAACGTGGTGCAAAGGAGACTACCATGAAGAACCTGTTTGCGCGCTTCGCCAAGGACGAGTCCGGCGCGACCGCTATCGAGTATGGCCTGATCGCCGCCCTGATCGCCGTGGTCTGCATCGGCACCTGGCGCGCCATCGGCCCGGCGCTGAACGCCAAGTTCGCGTCGGTCCTCGCCGGCCTGCAGTAAGATCGCTTTGGGTTGGGGCACTCCACGGATCGATAAGACGGGCTCGGTAGTGTCGAGCCCGTCGCTGATCGCAGCCATCTAGAGCTGAGGCAGCAGTCAAACGTGGAGTAGAGGAGGCTGCCATGAAGAATCTGCTTGCGCGTTTCGCCAAGGACGAGTCCGGCGCGACCGCTATCGAGTATGGTCTGATCGCCGCCCTGATCGCCGTGGTCTGCATCGGCACCTGGCGCGCCATCGGCCCGGCGCTCGATGCCAAGTTCGCGTCGGTCCTCGCCGGCCTGCAGTAAGATCTGCGGATCGCAGCACAGCCAACATGCTGCCGCGAGCGCTCCGGATCACTCCGGGGCGCTCTTTTCTTGTCGCGTACGTAACTTGTTGTCGCGGGCGGTAAGGCTCTGGTGAGAGCTTTGTCCGATGATTCGCCGGCCCGCCGTTCCGGATGAACGCCATGTCGCTGCCGATGATCGCCGTCCTTGTCGTCTTCCCCGCTGCCATGGCCTATGCTGCCGCCAGCGATCTCGTCACCATGACGATCCCGAACTGGCTCTGCCTGGTGCTGGTCGCGACATTCGGGCTGTGTGCCGCCGCGGCGGGTTTTGGCTGGGCGGCGTCGGGCTGGCATGTTGTAGCCGGGCTGGCGGTGCTCGTTCTCTGCTTTGGGCTGTTCGCCGCCGGCTGGATCGGTGGCGGCGATGCGAAACTGGCGGCGGCGACCGCCCTCTGGCTCGGTTTCGATCAGCTGCTGCCGTATCTGTTCGTCGCCTCGCTTGCGGGCGGTGTCCTGACGGTCGTGATCATGAAGCTGCGGTCGGCGCCATTACCGGCCCTCGCCAAGGCATGGCCGTGGGCGCAGCGCCTGCATGGTGTGGAAAAGGGGATTCCCTACGGCATCGCGCTCGCCGCGGGCGCTCTCGTGATCTTGCCGGACACCGCGATCTGGCGTGCCGCGGTCGGTGTCTGAGCGCTCCGATCCTGCGTCGGAACGGTCGATCCGCACAAAAAGATACCTCCGATTAACCATAAGTTGACGAATCCCGGGCCACGATCCGGCTGAGGGTCGGCGCATGCCGGCCAAGGATCGTGCGCCATGAGTCCCGCCCGCATCATTATTCTCGCCGTAGCGGTCGTCGCCGGTCTCGGTGCCGCCTTGCTGATCGGCCGGCCGCCGAAAGTCACGGCGCCGTCGGTGACGACCTATGAGCCGGCGCCGACGGTCGAGGTGCTTGTGGCGGCGACCGATATCCCGCTCGGCAACAAGCTGGCGGCTGGCGATCTGAAGTGGCTGGCCTGGCCGCTGGCGAGCCTGCCCACCGGCGTCATCCGGCGCCAGGACCTGCCGGCCGGCGAGGGCGAGTTCGTCGGGCAGATCGCCCGCGCGCCATTGTTCGGATCCGAGCCGATCCGCCCCGAAAAATTGCTCAAGGCCGAGTCGGGTTTCCTCTCCGCGGTCCTGCCGCCCGGCAAGCGTGCCATTGCCATCACCACCGACAACCGCGGTGCGAACACTGCCGGCGGCTTCATCCTGCCAAACGACCGTGTCGATGTGATCCGCACGACTCGGGATGACAGCAACTCCAAGGACGGCTCGCCGCCGGTCAGCGAAACCCTGATCGCCAATGTCCGGGTGCTGGCGATCGGCCAGAGCATCCAGGAGAAGAACGGCGAGAAGGTCGTCGTCGGCGAGACCGCGACGCTCGAGCTCGACCCGAGGCAGGCCGAAGCCGTGACGCTGGCCCAGAAGACCGGCAGCCTCTCGCTGGCGCTACGCAGCCTCCAGGATGCCGGCGACAAGAGCCCGCCAAGTGCGGAGGGTGGCCTCACCCTCGTGCGCTTCGGCGTCGTCTCCAAGGCAGTGAAGCCATGACCCCGATGCCGAAATCCTGTTTGCCGTCGCCCCGCATGAGCCGTGCCCTGGCACTGTCCCTGGCGGTCCTGCCCTTTGTCGCGACGCTCGCCGCAGCTCCGGCACTGGCGCAAAGCAAAGGTGCAGCGCCGGTCTTGAACGTCGGTGCCAGCGAGCACGCGGTCTCCCGCCGCCTCGATCTGTCGATCGGCCGCTCGCTGATCGTCGAGCTGCCGCGCGATGCCAAGGAGGTCTTCGTCGCCAATCCAAAGGTGGCGAATGCGGTGGTGCGGTCGGCCCGCAAGCTGTTCGTCATCGGCATGGCCGATGGCGCGACGTCGATGTTCGTGATGGACGCCGAAGGCAGGCAGATCACGGCGCTGGAGATCGAGGTCGGCCGCGACCTCAATGTGCTGCGTCAGACGCTGCGCGCGGCGATGCCGGGCGTCGACATCCAGGTCAAACCGGCCGGTGATTCGATCCTGCTGGTCGGGACGGTCGCCAACGCGTCCGAGGCGACGCAGGCCGTCGACATCGCCAATGCCTTTGTGGGCTCGTCGAGCACGCAGGGCCTCGTCCAGACGACGACCAAGGGCGCGGTCATCAACTCGCTGACCATCCGCGGCCGTGACCAGGTCATGGTCAAGGTCACGGTCTCCGAGGTCGCTCGCAAAGCGATCAAGCAGCTTGGCATCAACTCGACCGGCGAGTGGAAGCTCGGCAAGTTCAGCATCACGCCGACGATCGACACGCCGTTCTCGCTGCAGCCGCAGCAGCTGGCCGCCACGGCGATCGGCGCGGGCATCGGCAACTCGACCAATGTGACCATGCGCGCGCTCGAGCGGGCCGGGCTGTCTCGCGTGCTGGCCGAGCCGACAGTGACCGCGATCTCCGGAGAAAGCGCCAAGTTCACGGCCGGCGGCGAGATTCCGATTCCGAAAGGCTATTCCTGCGACACCTCGAACCGCTGCGTTCTCAACATCGAGTACAAGCCGGTAGGCGTCTCCCTGAACTTCACGCCGATCGTGATGTCCGAGGGTAAGATCTCCATGCGGATCGCGACCGAGGTCACCGAGCTCGATTTCGAGAACCAGCTGCGCCTCAACCCGACCGAGGCCACGGCCGTCAACGCGCCCGGCTTCCGCGTCCGCAAGTCGGACACCACTGTCGAATTGCCGTCGGGCGGCACGCTGGCCACTGCTGGTCTGATCCAGCGCGTCTCACGCCAGGCAATCAACGGCTTGCCGGCGCTGATGAACATTCCGATCATCGGCACGCTGTTCCGCTCGCGCGACTACCAGCGCGAGGAGACCGAGCTGATGATCTCGGTCACCCCCTATATCGTGAAGCCGGTCGGCCCGAATGGGCTGCAGCGCCCGGACGACGGCTTTGTCGAGGCGCACGATGCCCAGACCATCCTGATGGGGCGCTTGAACAAGATGTACGGCTCGACGAGCGGTGGACCGATTCCGCAGGCCTATAAGGGCCGGGTCGGCTTCATCGCCGATTGAAGACAGGGCTGCGAAAAGGATGACGATCGTGATCGTGACCAGGAAGCCGCACCTGCCCCACGCGCGCCGCGCGGCGTTGCTGCTCGGATTGTCCAGCACCCTTCTGCTGGGCGCCTGCGCCAAGGGCGACATCTCGACCTCCGGCATCCCCACCGATACCCGCGAGCGCCATCCGATCGTGCTGCGTGATGCGCCGCGCTCGCTCGACGTCTTCGTCAACCGGGTTGGCGGGGGTCTCGATCCGCGCCAGGCCGACGATGTCGCCCGCTTCGGCGAGGATTATCGCCGAAGCGGCAAAGGCGGACTCGTCGCGGAGGTGCCGACCGGAACCGGACGAGACCTTGCTGCCCACGACACCCTCGAGGGCATCCGTCGTTCGCTCGCCCGCGCCGGCGTTTCGTCGGGGGCGCTCTCGGTCTCGACCTATCGCGTCGCCGAT
This sequence comes from Allobosea sp. NPDC055332, assembly GCF_053645455.1. Classification (NCBI taxonomy): domain Bacteria; kingdom Pseudomonadati; phylum Pseudomonadota; class Alphaproteobacteria; order Hyphomicrobiales; family Alloboseaceae; genus Allobosea; species Allobosea sp. NPDC055332. Next base: position 214,864 of record NZ_JBSHMO010000005.1, read on the forward strand.
CCCGGCCTCGCTTCGCCGATCCGCCTCACCTATGCCTCGCTCCAGGCCGGGCTGCCGCATTCCTGCGGCCAATGGCCGACCGATCTTGGTGTCTCCAGCTACAAGACGGACGCGACGAACGAGCCCTACTGGAATCTCGGTTGCGCCACCCAGGCCAATCTCGCCGCGCAGATCGCCGACCCACTCGACCTGGTGCGCGCGCGCAGTGAAGGCCGGCTTGACACCCAGAAGCGCATGGAGGCGATCAAGAAGCTGCGCGAGGGCAAGGATCCGTCGACACAATATCGCCAGGAGCAGTCCTCGATCAGTTCGGCGGTCGGAGGCAAGTAATGGCGGGCGCACCCGGATTCGACGCGGAGGTCGGCAGCGAGGAGATCATCGCCCCGCTGCCGCGCATCACCTTGCAGGCCTTCTGCGAAACGCAGGACGTGGCTGGCGCCATGCAGGCGGTCGCGGCCGACCGGCGCATGGACAAGGTTCAGGCCCGCATCCAGATGGGGGGGCCTGCCGCGGCGGTCGAGGTCTTCCGGGGAGCGCCTACGCCGAACGTGATCGTCTTGGAGACGGTCAGCGAGCCGCCGTCGCTGATCGCCAATCTCGATGCGCTCGCCGAGAGTTGCGACCCCGGTACCAAGGTCGTGGTTATCGGCCACGTCAACGACATCCAGCTCTATCGCGAGCTGATCCGGCGCGGCGTCAGTGATTATCTGGTCGCTCCGTTCGGTGTCCTAGACCTGTTGCGCACCCTGTCCGAGCTCTACGCCGGGGTAGGGTCCGGCGCGCTCGGGCGCACGATGGCGATCGTCGGTGCAAAGGGCGGTGTCGGCGCTTCCACCGTTGCGCACAATGTCGCCTGGGCGATCGCGCGCAATCTCGGCGCCTCGACGGTGATCGCCGATCTCGACATTGCTTTCGGCACGGCCGGGCTGGATTTCAACCAGGATCCGCCGCAGGGCATCGCCGACGCCGTGTTCGCCCCGGAGCGGCTCGACGCCAACATGCTCGATCGGCTCCTGTCGCGCTGCAGCGAGAACCTCGCTCTGCTCGCGGCTCCGGCGATGCTGGACCGGACCGTCGATCTCGGCGAGGACGCGTTCGACCTTCTGCTCGACCTTCTGCGCGGTAGCGTGCCCTGCATCGTACTCGACGTGCCACATCTGTGGACTGGCTGGGCGAAGCGTGCGCTGATCGGGGCCGACGAGGTGGCGATCGTCGCCGCGCCCGAGCTCGCCTCGTTGCGCAACGCCAAGAACCTGGTCGATCTGTTGCGGGCGGCGCGCCCGAACGATTCGATCCCACGTCTGATCCTGAACCAGGTCGGCCTGCCCAAGCGGCCGGAGATCGAGGCCGCCGAGTTCGCCAAGGCCCTCGGCATCGAGGTCCTGAGCTCCATCCCCTTCGATGCTCAGCTCTTCGGGACCGCAGCAAACAACGGCCAGATGATCGCTGAAATCCAGTCCGGCGGCAAAGCGGCCGAGGCTTTCGCCCAGATCGCGACGGCCCTGACCGGGCGCGGCGAGCAAAAGCGCGGCAAGCGCAGCCTGTTCGAGCCGCTGGTCGCCAAGCTGATGCGTCGGAAGGCCTGATCATGTTCGGCAAGCGACAGGCGACCGCCCCGGCCCCGGCGAGCGCGCCGAGCGCAGCGCCGCCTCCGGCGCAGCGCCCGACGGAGCTTCGTCCCGCGGCCGTGGAGGCGCGCCGTCCGCCGCCGCCGGCGGCTCCGACCGAGGCGCCGAAATCCGACGAATACTACCAGATGAAGAGTATGATCTTCGGTGCTCTCATCGAAGCGATCGATCTCTCCCAACTGGCCAAGCTTGACGGCGAATCCGCCCGCGAGGAGATCCGCGACATCATCAACGAGATCATCTCGCTGAAGAACGTCGTGCTCTCGATCTCGGAGCAGGAGGAGCTGCTCGACGACATCTGTAACGACGTCCTCGGCTACGGGCCGCTGGAACCGCTGCTGGCGCGCGACGACATCGCCGACATCATGGTCAACGGCGCTGGCCGGACCTTCATCGAGACCGGTGGCAAGATCCAGCTCACCAGCATCCGCTTCCGCGACAATGCGCAGCTGATGAACATCTGCCAGCGCATCGTCAGCCAGGTCGGGCGCCGCGTCGACGAAGCCTCGCCGATCTGCGACGCACGCCTTGCCGACGGCTCGCGCGTCAACGTCATTGCGCCCCCGCTCGCCATCGACGGGCCGGCCCTCACCATCCGCAAGTTCAAGAAGGACAAGCTGACGCTCGATCAGATCGTGCGCTTCGGCGCGATCTCGCCGCCTGGCGCCGAGATTCTGAAGATCATCGGCAGGGTCCGCTGCAATATCGTGATCTCCGGCGGCACCGGCTCCGGCAAGACCACGCTGCTCAACTGCCTGACCAACTACATCGAGCATGACGAGCGCGTGATCACCTGCGAGGACGCGGCCGAGCTGCAGCTGCAGCAGCCGCATGTGGTGCGCCTCGAAACCCGACCGCCCAATCTCGAAGGGTCGGGCGCGGTGACGATGCGCGATCTGGTCAAGAACTGCCTGCGCATGCGTCCCGAGCGCATCATCGTCGGCGAGGTGCGCGGACCAGAGGCTTTCGACCTGCTCCAGGCAATGAACACCGGCCATGACGGTTCGATGGGTACGCTGCACGCCAATACGCCGCGCGAATGCCTCAGCCGTATCGAATCGATGATCACCATGGGCGGCTTCAGCCTGCCCTCGAAGACCTTGCGCGAGATGATCTGCTCGTCGATCGACGTGATCATCCAGGCGCAGCGCATGCGTGACGGTTCGCGCCGGATCACGCACATCACCGAGGTGATGGGCATGGAGGGCGACGTGATCATCACGCAGGATCTGATGCTCTACGACGTGCTCGGCGAAGATCCCAATGGCAGGCTGATCGGCCGCCATCGTTCGACGGGGATCGGCCGGCCGCGCTTCTGGGAGCGCGCGCGTTATTTCGGCGACGACCAGCGGCTCGCTGCGGCGCTCGACCAGCTCGAGGCCGAGAGCCGCGACGACGCATAGGCGCAGATACGGGACAGATCATGGACCTCGGCCAGATCGCAGCCGCTATCCTCGCCGCCATCTCGGCGGGCGGCGTCGCCTATGCCTTGTTCTATCCGGCGCTCAGTGGCCAGGCCCGGGCCGAGAGGCGGCGCCGGGACTTCGCGGGCCCGGCCTCGATGCGCACCGTCACCGACCGTGAAGCGCAGAGCCAGGCCCGGCGCGGCCAGGTCGCCCAGAGCCTCAAGGACATTGAGAATCGCGAGAAGGCGCGTCACAAGGTCACCATCGAGGCGCGGATCGAGCAGGCCGGGCTGTCCTGGTCGCGCAAGCAGTACTGGCTGCTCGGTGTGGTGCTGGGAGTGGTCCTGGCCATCGTGCTGCTCATCGTATCGGGCAACCAGGGCGTGGTGCTGGTCGGTTTTCTCGTCGGTCTCTTCGGGCTGCCGCGCTGGTACCTGGCTTATCTCGGCAAGAGGCGGCTGCTACGTTTCTCGAACGAGTTTCCGAATGCGCTCGACGTCATCGTTCGCGGCGTCAAATCGGGCCTGCCGCTGAACGACTGCCTGCGCATCATTGCCAGCGAGGCCCAGGAGCCGGTGAAGACCGAGTTCCGGATGATCGTCGAGGCGCAGACCCTCGGCATGTCGCTGACGGACTCTGCCGGCAAGCTGTTCGAGCGCATGCCGTGCGCCGAGGCCAACTTCTTCGGCATCGTCCTGGCGATCCAGCAGAAGACCGGCGGCAATCTGGCTGAGACCCTCGCCAATCTGTCTCGCGTGATCCGCGAGCGTCGCAAGATGCGCGACAAGGTCAAGGCGGTTTCGATGGAGGCGAAGGCGTCCGCCGCGATCATCGGTTCGCTTCCGATTGCGGTCGCCCTTCTCGTCTATCTCACGAGCCCCGGCTACATGGATGCGCTCTGGACGACGAATGCCGGCCGGGCGGCGCTGGTTGGTAGCGGCATCTGGATGACCATCGGCGTGCTGATCATGCGCAAGATGATCAATTTCGATATCTGAGGAGCTTCCATGCTTGTGCTCCTGTTCGAAAGTCTCGCCGATATAAGGGTTCTCCTTGCTCTGGTTGGCGGTCTTGCCGTGGCCGTTACGATCATGACGGTGGCCGCGCCGCTGCTGGAAGGAAACGTCCTGAACAAGCGCATGAAGAGCGTCGCGACCGAGCGCGACGCGATCCGCGCGCGCGAGCGCGAGCGCATGTCACGGCAGAAGGAAAAGATCTCGCTGCGTCAGGAGCCGAAGGCGTTCATGCGCAACATCGTCGAGCAGTTCAAGCTCGGCGATTGGCTCGGCACCGAGAACGCCAAGAAACAGCTGGCGACGGCCGGTTTCCGCGGCCAGCAGGCCGAGGTCGGCTTCCTGTTCTTCCGGCTGGTCACGCCGATCGGCATGTTCCTGTTCGCGCTGTTCTATCTCACTCTGATCAATGATTTCGGCCAGCCCTTCGTCATGCAGGTCGGCATCGCCCTCGGCGCGGCCTATCTCGGGATCAAGGCGCCGGAAATCTATCTCTCCAACGTGACGGGCAAGCGCCAGCTCTCGATGCGGCGCGCCTTCCCGGACGCGCTCGACCTGATGCTGATCTGCGTTGAATCGGGCATGTCGATCGAACTGGCCTTCCGTAAGGTCTCGACGGAGATCGGCAGCCAGTCGGTGCCGCTGGCCGAGGAGTTCGCGCTCTGCACCGCGGAGCTCTCCTACCTTTCCGAGCGCCGCCAGGCTTACGAGAATCTCGCGGCCCGCACCGGACTGGAAACGGTGAAGTCGGTCTGTACGGCGCTGATCCAGGCGGAGCGCTACGGTACCCCGCTCGGCACCGCCTTGCGCACGCTTGCCCAGGAAAGCCGCGACCAGCGCATGAACGAGGCCGAGAAGAAGGCTGCGGCGCTGCCGCCGAAGCTGACCGTGCCGATGATCCTGTTCTTCCTGCCGGTGTTGTTCGTGGTGATCCTCACGCCGGCGATCATCAGGGTCTTCGCCACCATGTGAGGCGCGCCAGCAATGGTGTCGGAGCTCCTATGACGCACAATCACGCCGGCGAGTTCGACAGCGGCGCCTACTTGTAGAAGCCGTCGCGATGAGCAGGTGCGTCGGCGCGCGAATTTCTGCGCCCGATCAGCGCTGGCTGTCCCGACTGAAGAACGTCAGCATCTTTTCAGCGATGATCTCAGGCTGCTCCTCCGGCATGTAGTGGCCGCAGTCCCGCACCACGCCGCCCTCGACGTGATCACCCAACGGCTTCATCGCCTCAAAGATATCGGGTGCGCTGCCGAAGTCGCCGCCGAGGGCGAGGATCGGTGTCTTCAGTTTGGTATGCGCCAGGTCCCTGTTCTGCTCCATGTCCTCGAACACGGCCCGGTAGTAGCCGAGCATGCCGCCGAGATTGCCGAGCTTGCTGTAGACGCGCTCGTATTCGTCGATGTCTTCCCTGCTGAAGGTGCCGATCGGGTTGGCGGTCTTGCGCTGGAAGAACCATTCGATCAGCAGGCGCTCGCGACCCTGAAGCAAGGCTTCCGGCAGGTCCGGAATCGTATTGAACAGGAAGTGCCAGCTCTTCCAGCTACGCTCCAGGCTGAGGTTCATGGCCGGCTGCAGCGTCACGCCGGGAATATTGGCGTCGAGCAGGACGACGCGCCTGACTTCCTCAGGATAACGGGCCGTATAGGGATAGGAGACCCAGGCGCCGATGTCGTGTCCGGCCAGGAAATAGCGGTCATAGCCCAATGTCTCGATCAGGGCATGGATGCGCTCGCCGGTCGTGCGGGTGTCGTAGCCGCCGAGCGGCTTGTCGGAATCGCCCTGACCGGGCAGGTCGATGGCGACGACGGTGTGCTTCGCCGCCAGGAGGGGCATGACGCGCCTCCAAGCGTACCAGCTCTGCGGATAGCCGGCGATGAGGATCACCGGGTCGCCCTGGCCGCCCTCGACGATGTGGAAGCGCGTATCGGCCGCCGCGACCATACGATGCCGGAAGGGCAGGCCGCCGAGCGCGATCGCGCTGTGGGGGAGTTGGGACATCGGACCGATCAGACCTTTTCAGCGGGAGGCGCCGAGCTGCGCCCGGTATTCCCAGCGCCCATCGCGGGTTTGCACCAGAGCGCGATCATAGAGATAGGCGGCGGTGCAGCCATGGCGCGGGATCAGCGGGACCTGTTGGCCGATGCGTAGATCGTCCGTCGCGATCACCACATGCTCTTCCTTCATCAGGCGGATCGGGCCGGGCCCGCGGAAGCGGTCGGCGAGTGGGATGTCGGGCGAGATCGCCTTGGAGCCGGCATCGAGGGTCGCGGTCCCCTCACGCACCGACAGGACGGTAGCGAGGACATAACCGCCGACGCGCCAGCCGACATCGGCAAGATCGACGTCGTGCTGGGAGCTTGAATAGGTCCAGCTGCCCGGCGAGACCCAGCGCGCAAGCTCGCTCGGCCAGAGATCGAAGGAATAGCTGCCGGCGGCGATCAGGTCGCCCTCGAGGCCAAGCGCCCTGGCGCCGGCCAGGAATTCGCGCAGGCGGCCGCCAAGGTCTTCGACCCGTCGGACGCGCTCGCCCCGGTCGGGGTTCTGGATGTGGCCGTCATAGGCGTGCCAGCCATCGAAGAGGCCTGCAGCCTGGATCGCGAGCGCCAATTCATAGGAAGACGGCGCGATCGGAACGCCGGTCCGCCCGAGCCCGGGGTCGAGGTCGAGCCGGAGCCTGAGATTGGGCGCGGGCTCGCGGGCGAGTTCATCGCGCCAGGCTTGCAGCCCTTCGGCGGAATCGATCAACGCGGCAATCCGCGAGCCAGGATGGGCCCGTGCGGCGCGGGCGACCCGGGCGATCGCCAGCGGATTCACCGTCGGGTAGGCCCAGACAACATGGGGCGCTCCGGCAGCCGCGGCGATCTCGACCTCGGCGGCCGTCGCTGCCTTGAAGGCCTCGACGCCCTCCGCCAGCATGGCCTCGACCAGCCAGGGCGCGCGATGCGTCTTGATGTGCGGCATCAGCCGGCCGATGCCTCCAGCTCCCTTCGCCGTCTGCCTGAGATTGTGCAGCACGGCGTCCTCCAGAATGACAAAGCACGGCGTCTCGACCGGGAAGGGCGGAACCGGCAGGGACTGCGACGGCGTGCCGCCAAATGCGGGGGCAGGGGAAGCTGCGCGGACGTGCTCGTTCATGCCGATGCTCCGAGATAAGATATACCTTGCGTATATTTTAAATCTGTGAAGCGCAAGACCGTTTCTGAAAGCCGTTCGTGCCAGCGTCCGGCTTCCCAGAATCAGGGCTGGTCCGACAGGCCGAGGGGGCGCAGATCGAGCGTCAGCGGCTCGATGCTCTTGCTGCTGAGCAGCCGGAGCAGGCGCTGCTGGGCCTGGCGCGCATGAGCTGGCAGGAGCTCCTTGAGCCGGGCGCGGTCACGGCCGCGGATCGCATCGATGATCTGGCGGTGTTCGTCGAGGTTCAGCTCGAATTGGTCGTCGAGGACGTTCTGCTCAGCCTCCTCCATCTTGTAGATCAGCACGAGCAGGCGCCGGACATGGCGATGAGTCGACTGGGCGAATTCGAAGAAGAATGAATTGCCGATCGAACGGTGCATGCGCAGGTGGAACTCCTCGTTGAGCGAGGTGATGCCGAGATAGGTGCGCTGTTCGACCTCGCGCACATAGCGCTCCTGGATCGCTTCGAGATCAGCGACCAGCGTAGGGTCCTCGAAGCGGCAGAGCTGTGCGAGGATCGATTCCGCCAGTTGCTGGGCTGCGACGACCTCGCCGATCTCGCGGAAGTCGAGGCCGCGGACATAAGTGCCGCCGCGATTGGGCTGGATGTTGACCAGCCCTTCGGCGACCAGACGGTTGATCGCCTCGCGCGCCGGGGTGCGGCCGAGCTTGAACTGCTTGATCAGCAGCGGCTCGTCGATCCGGCTGCCGGGCTCCAGCGTCAGGTCGATGATCTTGGCCCGCATCAGGTCGAGCGCCGCGTCGGTCTGCGAGGGCTTGGCGCCCTGCGGTTCCTTCGCCGCCTTTGCCGAGGTGACCTTGTCCTGTCGGAGGCGGCCGGCGGTCGCCCGCTGCGCCTCATCGGCCTTGCCCGCTTTGCTCATGTCATCCTCGTTCGATGTCGTCCGCGTGTCGCCCCAAGCTGGAGCGAAGGCCGATTCTTCTGTCGATACAAGGCGATAAGGCGCCTCGATCTGTGCCGTATCCATATGCCCGAAGAATTTGCTTGAATCAAATATATGCTACGTATATCTAACTCTCAACCGCGAGGCTGGGCCTGCCGGCTTCGCAGACAAGGGGAGGGTGAGATGAAGGCATTGGGTCGGCGCGAGCTGCTGCTGGGTGGCGGCGTGGTTCTGGCGAGCCTCGGGGCGCGGGCGCAGAGCGCTGCGCCGGAGGTGAAGATCGGGGTGATCTTCCCAATGTCGGGGCCGAACGCGCAGATCGGCGTCGACGCCCGCCAGGCGATCGAGGTCGCCACCGAGGTGGTGAACGGCAATTTCGACATCGACCTGCCGGCCGCGCGTGGCGCCGGGCTGGCCTCGTTGGGCGGTGCGCGTCTGCGGCTGGTCTATGCCGATCATCAGGGCGATCCGCAGAAGGGGCGTTCGGAAGCCGAGCGCCTGATCACGCAGGACAAGGTCTGCGCCGTGATCGGCGCCTTCCATTCTTCGGTATCGGCGACGGTCAGCGTCACCTGCGAACGCTACGGCGTTCCCTATGTCGTGGCCGATTCATCCTCGCCGAGCCTGCATCGCCGCGGCCTGAAGTTCTTCTTCCGCCCCGGCGCGCATGACGAGATGTTCACGAAGGGCATGTTCGATTTCCTCGATGCCCAGCGCACCAAGGGCAGGCCGGTCGAGACCGTCGGCATCTTCCACGAGGACACGATCTTCGGCGCCGATTCATCCGGCGTGCAGCGCAGGCTCGCGGCCGAGCGCGGCTACAAGGTCGTGGCCGACATCAAGTACCGCGCCAATTCGCCCTCGCTCACCGCCGAGGTGCAGCAGCTCAAATCGGCCAATCCGGACGTGCTGCTGCCGTCGAGCTACCAGACCGATGCGATCCTGCTGGTGAAGACCATGGCAGAGCTCGGCTACAAGCCCCGGAACATCGTTGCCCAGGCCGCCGGCTTCTCGGAGAAGGCGGTGTTCGACGCGGTCGGCAGCCAGCTCGAAGGGCTGATCTCGCGCGCCAGTTTCTCCGTCGATATGGCGGCCAAGCGTCCCTCGGTCGGCGTGGTCAACCGTCTCTACAAGGCCAAGGCGGGCAAGGATCTCAACGACAACACAGCGCGCCAGTTCATGGCCCTGCTCATCCTCGCCGACGCCATCGACCGGGCAAAATCCCAGGACGGCGCGAGGATCCGCGAGGCGCTGCAGGCGACCCGCATTCCCGGCGAGAAGACGATCATGCCGTGGAAGCAGGTGGCGTTCGGGCCGGACGGGCAGAACGACGACGCCGACCCCGTGCTGATCCAGTACGTGAAGGGGCAATTCGTCACGATCTTCCCGGACGCGCTCGCGATCGCCCCGGCGATCTGGCCGATGCACTCCTGATCTTCCGACGCTCCTGAAAGGACTACATCATGGCGACGCAAGCCCTGCTTCAGGTGCTTGCGAGCGGCATCCTGATGGGCTTGCTCTATGCGCTCATCGCGGTCGGCCTCTCGCTCATCTTCGGACTGATGGACGTCGTGAACTTCGCCCATGGCGAGTTCCTGGCGACGGCGATGTACGCCGTCTTCGGCCTCTGGCTCCTGACCAGTCTCGACCCCGTCATCCTCGCCCCGCTCGCCACGGCGGTGATGTTCGCCTTCGGCGCGCTCGCCTATGTCCTGGTCGTTCGCCACGCGATGCGGGTGAAGGCGAATTTCGGCATGGTCCAGATCTTCGCGACCTTCGGCCTCGCCGTCCTGATCCAGGGCGCCTCGCAATATCTGTTCAGCCCCGATTACCGCAGCATCACCAATAGCTGGCTCGGCGGCCGGACGCTCGATCTCTTCGGCGTCTTCCTGCCCTTGCCGCAAATCTATGGCGGGCTGGTCTCGATCGCCGCCTTCGGTGGACTCTACTTCCTGATGAGCCGTACCGATTTTGGCAAGGCGCTCGAGGCGACGCGCGAGGACCAGGGCGCGGTGGCGCTGGTCGGCATCGACCGCAACAGGGTGTTCGCGCTGGGCTGGGGCCTCGGGGCGGCGCTGGTCGGTCTCGCCGGCTCGGTGCTGGCGATCTTCTACTACATCCATCCGCAGGTCGGCGGGGCGTTCGGGCTGATCGCCTATGTGGCGGTGGCGCTCGGCGGCTTCGGCAGCGTGTTCGGGGCCCTGGCCGCCGGCCTGATCGTCGGCGTCGTCGAGGCGCTGGCCGCCGTGATCCTGCCGCCGGCGATGAAATCCATCGGCATCTACTCGCTCTATCTCGCGGTGGTGTTCATCCGGCCGAGCGGCCTGTTCGGGAAACTGTGATGCACGCAACGGTCCAACCCTCGCCCGCCAGCGCGCTGGACGGCGCCTATCGCGCCGGCCGAAACCGGCATCTCGTCACCGCCGCGATCGTCTTCGCGCTGATCGCCGCGCTGCCACTCGTCCTGCGCGACATCTATCTCCTCAACGTGCTCGTGCTGACGCTGATGTTCGCGGCGCTGTCGCAGAGCTGGAACATCCTTGGCGGCTATTGCGGCCAGATCTCGCTCGGGCACGCGCTCTATTTCGGCATCGGCGCCTATTTTTCCTCGGTGCTGTTCGTGAAGTTCGGGATCACGCCCTGGGCCGGCATGCTCGTGGGAGGTGCCGTATCGGCCGTGCTGGCGCTCGGCCTCGGCTATCCCTGCTTCCGGCTGAAGGGGCATTACTTCTCGATCGCCACCATCGTCATCGCCGAGATCGGCCTGCTGCTCGTGCACAATTGGGAGTATGTCGGCGCGGCGCTCGGCATCCAGTGGCCGATCGGCGCCGACAGCTGGGCGAGCCTGCAGTTCGGCCGCGACAAGCTGCCTTACGTCTATCTCGCGCTCGGCTTCCTCGCCGTGACCTGGTTCGCGACCTGGCTGATCGAAGGCTCGCGCTGGGGCTACTGGTGGCGCGCGGTCAAGGACAATCCGGAAGCGGCCGAGAGCCTCGGCGTCGAGATCTTCCGCTCGAAGATGGCGGCGGCGGCGGTGTCGGCCTTCTTCACCGCCGTGGGCGGAGCCTTCTACGCGGCCTTCGTCGCCTATATCGACCCGGAAAGCGTGATGACCTTCCGCTTCTCGCTGCTGTTCGCCCTGCCTGCGGTCCTCGGCGGCATCGGCACCCTCTGGGGGCCAGCGCTCGGGGCGGCGATCCTGATCCCGCTCACCGAGATCTCGCGCAGCTATATGGGCGGCTCGGGCAGCGGCCTCGACCTGATCATCTACGGGGCGCTGATCATCGTCGTCTCGCTCGCCAAGCCGGAGGGCCTGATCGGCCTGTTCACGCGCCAGCCCAAAACTCAGGCCAAGACGGAGGAGCGGGCATGAGCGACACGATCCTCGAAACCATCAGCCTGACACGCCGCTTCGGCGGGCTCCTCGCCAATGCCGACATCGACCTCAAGGTCCGCCGCGGCGAGATCCTCGGGCTGATCGGCCCGAACGGCGCCGGCAAGTCGACCCTGTTCAACCAGATCGCCGGCGCCTATCCGCCGAGCTCCGGCCGGATCCTGTTCGAAGGCCAGGACGTCTCGGCCCTGTCCGCCCCGCGACGCTGCGGGCTCGGCATCGCCCGCACCTATCAGGTGCCGCGCAGCTTCGACTCGATGAGCGTGCTGGAGAACGTCGTGGTCGGCGCCTTCGCTCGCCACGCCTCGGCCCGCGCCGCCAGGGCTCTCGCCTTCGAGACGCTCGACTATGTCGGGCTCGAGGGCCGCGCCGCGGCGCCCGCCAGCGAGCTGACGCCGCCGGAAAAGCGCCGCCTCGAAATGGCGCGCGCGCTGGCGACGAAGCCCAAGCTCCTGCTGCTCGACGAGGTGATGACGGGGCTCACCCCGTCGGAGGCGCAGAAGGGCGTCGAGATCATTCGCCGCGTCCGCGACGAAGGCGTCACCGTGATCATGGTCGAGCACGTCATGGAGATCGTCATGCCGCTGGTCGACCGGGCCGTGGTGCTCAATCTCGGACGTGTGCTGGCCGAAGGCTTGCCGGCTGAGATCGTTCGCAACGAGAACGTCATCGCGGCCTATCTGGGAGACCGCAACCGTGCTGCTTGATGTCCGCTCCCTTACCACGACCTATCGTGGCCTGATCGCGATCTCCGACGTGTCGATCTCGGTCGCCAAGGGTGAGATCGTCGTCGTCGCTGGCGCCAACGGCGCCGGCAAGTCGACGCTGCTCAAGTCGATCGCGGGGCTGGAGGCGCCGCGCTCGGGCAGCGTCACCGTCGCCGACGAGCGCATCGACACGCTGAAGGCGCATGAGATCACCGCGCGTGGCCTCGCCTATGTGCCGGAGAGCAAGCGCCTGTTCCCGCGCCTGTCGGTCGCCGACAATCTGCGCCTCGGCAGCTATCTCCATCGCAGCAAGGCCGATCGCGAAGCGCCGCTCGAACAGGTGTTCAAGCTGTTCCCACGCCTGCAGGAGCGATTGCCGCAGCGGGCCGAGACCCTCTCCGGCGGCGAGCAGCAGATGCTCGCGATCGGCCGCGCCCTGATGACGCGTCCGCGCCTCCTAATGCTCGACGAGCCGTCGCAGGGCATCATGCCCAAGCTGGTCGACGAGATCTTCCAGGCCGTGCTCGCCATCCGCGACAGCGGCGTCACCGTGCTGCTCGTCGAGCAGCGGCTGGTCGAGAGCCTGGAGATCGCCGACCGCGCCTATGTGCTGCAGACCGGCCGCGTCAGCCTGTCGGGCACGGCGGCAGAGGTGCGCGACGATCCCAATGTCCGCAAGGCTTATCTCGGTATCTGACCGGCTATGCTCAGTGTCGCTTCTGGAGACCATCCGATGAATGAACGCTCGTCGCCCGCCGCAGCATTGTCCGAGGCGCGCCGGCAGATCCGCTCCGGCGCTTATCGTGGGCAGACCGGCACGCTGGCGCGCGGCTTCGTGCAGGCCAATATCGTGATCCTGCCCGCAGCCTATGCCGCGGATTTCCTGGCCTTCTGCCAGCGCAATCCCAAGCCCTGTCCGCTGCTCGCTATGGGCCGGCCGGGCGATCCGTCCTTGCCGAGCCTGGGCGAGGACATCGACATGCGCAGCGATGTCCCGGCCTACCGGGTCGTCGAGAACGGGCGCGAGACCGCTGTCGTCCACGACATCACCGATCTCTGGCGCGACGATCTCGTCACCTTCGCGCTCGGCTGCTCGTTTTCATTCGAGGAGGCGATCGAGGAGGCCGGGCTCGGCATCCGCCACAACGAGCTCGGCCTGGTCAACCCGATGTACACGACCAACATCGCGACCGCGCCGGCAGGCCCGTTCAAGGGGCCGATCGTCGTGACGATGCGGCCGTTCACGCCGGCGAAGGCGATCCGGGCGATCCAGATCACCAGCCGCTTCCCGCAGGTCCACGGCGCGCCGATCCATTTCGGCGATCCTGCTGCGATCGGCATCGCCGATCTCGCACGGGCCGAATATGGCGGCGACGCCGTGCCGATCCATGACGGCGAGGTCCCGCTGTTCTGGGCCTGCGGCGTCACCTCGCAGCTCGCCGTCGAGCAGGCCGGCCTGCCGTTCTGCATCACGCACAAGCCGGCCTCGATGCTGATTACCGACCGGCGCAACGCCGAGTTCTCGGTGTTCTGAAGCCGAAGACCGACGCGGCGGCCCGTCGGTCGACATCCGCTTGGGCGGATGCAGGCCGGTGATAGGTGCGCTTGTGTCGAAACAATAAATATACGTAACATATATCATTGGAGACTCTGTGATGAGTGACCGGATAACGAAGATCGAAGCGGTGATCGGGCAGCATGTCCGGCGCGACATTTCGCGGCTGGTCGATTTCGCCAAGGGCAATCTCGGCCGGGCGGCGCGTTCCGTCGCCGAAACGCCGCGGCCGCATGTCGGCATCGTCGTCGGCTTCTTCATCCGCCACGCCAACCCGCCTTCGCCGGAGACCGACGGTTTGAACGGCATGGGCCATCTCGCCGCCGGCTTCGCCGCGGCCGGGTTCCGCGTCACCGTGATCACCGACGCGCCCTGCGCCAAGGCGGTCTGGGCGGTGGTCGATGCCTTGCCGCACAAGGTCGAGCTCGAGATCGTCGATGTCAGCGAGGCGGCTGTCCGGCGGCTGCGCAAGCGGCTGGAGGAGGACGAGGCGCCGCTTTCCCATCTGGTCGCGATCGAGCGCGTCGCGCCGGGCTCGGACGGCAAGCCGCATCGCGAGCATGGCTGGGACATGTCGCGCGAGACCGCGCCGCTGCATCTGCTCTTCGACGAGGCCGGCTGGGACCGGCCTTGGACGACGATCGGCATCGGCGACGGCGGCAACGAGATCGGCATGGGCTCGCTGCCGGTCGAGATCGTCAAGGACGACATCCCGAACGGCCCCCTGATCGCGGCGCAGACGCCGAGCGATCACCTGATCGTCGCCGGGGTCTCGAACTGGGGAGCGTACGGCCTGCTCGGCTCGGTCGCGACGCTGCGGCCGGACCTCGCATCGGCCTTGCTCGGCCATTTCACCCGCGAGAGGGAACGCGAGTTCCTGGCGGCTGCGGTCGAAGTCGGACAGGCGATCGACGACAGCCGCGTCGACCGGCCCGGCACCTTGCAGATGAGCATCGACCGCATCCCGGTCGAGCAGCATGGCGATCTCGTCGAAGAGATCCGCGCCCTCGTCCTCGCCCCGTCCGCCGCTGTTGCGGCATCCGCTCAAGCCCAGGAAGCCTGATCATGCTCACTGCCGAAGCCGAAGGCGTCTTTCCGATCGCGCCGACCCCGTTCCACGCCGATGGGCGGATCGACGACGCCTCGATCGACCGGCTCATCCAGACCTATCTGACGGCCGGCGCCACCGGCGCCACCGTGCTAGGCATCATGGGCGAAGCCTCGAAGCTGGAGCCGGAGGAGTCGCTCTCCGTCGCCTCCCGTTTCATCTCGGGGATGAAGGGCCTGCCGGTGATCGTCGGTGTCTCGGCGCCGGGCTTTGCCGCCATGCGCTCGTTGGCGCGCTCGGTCATGGAGCGGGGCGCCGCCGGCGTGATGATCGCGCCACCACCCTCCCTGCGCACCGATGATCAGATCACCGGCTATTATCGCCAGGCCGTCACGGCGATCGGCGAGGACATCCCCTTCGTCATCCAGGATTATCCGCTGACGCTCACGGTGGTGATGACGCCGGGGGTGATCCGCCGGATCGTCGAGGAGAATCCGTCCTGCGTCATGCTCAAGCATGAGGACTGGCCGGGGCTCGAGAAGATCTCGACCCTGCGGGCGCTCCAGGCGCGCGGCGAATTGCGCCCGATCTCGATCCTCGTCGGCAATGGCGGGCTCTTCCTCGATTTCGAAACGGAGCGCGGTGTCGACGGCGCGATGACCGGCTATGCCTTTCCTGAGATGCTGGTCGACGTCGTGCGTCTGCAGAAGGCCGGCTGCCGCGACGAGGCGCATGATCTCTTCGACGCGCATCTGCCGCTGCTGCGCTACGAGCAGCAGCCCGGCGTCGGCCTCGCCGTGCGCAAATATGTGCTGATGAAGCGCGGCATTATCGCCAGCGACAGCCAGCGCATGCCCGGCTCGGTTCTGCCGGCGAAGGCACGCACCGAGGTCGACTATCTGCTCGCGCGCCTGTCTCGCTTCGACCAGCGCGCGCTTGCCCGGGCTGCCTGAGCTGCCTTGGCATCCGCTCCCTTTCTCTAAGGACTAGATCATGGATCTCGGTATTGCTGGCCGCGTCGCCCTTGTGCTGGGCGGCGGCGGCGGATTGGGGCGGGCCATCGCTCTCGCTCTGACGGGAGCAGGCGCGAAACTCGCACTCGGTGACGTCGACGCGGCGGCCCTGGCGGCGTCGGTTCAGGCCGTCGAAAGCGCTGGCGGCGTTGCGCAGGGCATCGTCTGGGACCTCGCCGACATCGCCGCGATCGATACGCATGTCCGCGCGATCGAGGAGCGCCTCGGCCCGGTCGACATTCTCGTCAACAATACCGGCGGGCCGCCACCGACGCCCGCCGCTGGGCAGGATGCCGGGCTCTGGCGCCGCAGCTTCGAGGGCATGGTGCTGTCGACCATCGCGATCACCGACCGGGTCCTGCCCGGCATGCGGGAACGCGGCTGGGGCCGGATCGTCACCAGCACCTCATCCGGCGTGGTCGCGCCGATCCCCAATCTCGGCATCTCCAATGCGTTGCGGCTGTCGCTGGTCGGCTGGTCGAAGACGCTGGCGCGCGAGGTCGGGCGCGACGGCGTCACCGCCAACATCATCCTGCCCGGCCGCATCGCCACTGATCGCATCCGCTTTCTCGACAAGGCCAAGGCCGAGCGCGAGGGCCGATCGGTCGAGGCGGTGAGCGCGGAAAGCACCGGCTCGATCCCACTCGGGCGCTATGGCCGGCCGGAAGAATATGCCGACACCGTCGCCTTCCTCGCCAGCGAGCGCGCCTCCTACATCACCGGAAGCGTCGTCCGCGTCGATGGCGGGCTGATCGCCAGCATCTGAGGCTCGCCTGGCGAGCCTTGTCAGCAGCCAGCTATTGAGGCAGGCCGGAAGGCCGCCAGCGGAAAAGGACCAGTCATGTCAAAACCGACTCTCACGCCCGAACTGGCGGCACGGTTCGCCGGCATCGCGCTCGGGCACGTCCAGCGCGAATACCCGAACAAGCCCGACCACACTTTGGCGGGCCCGCAGGACGCCCAGACGCCGAGCCAGCTCCATCCGGTGTTCTATGGCAGCTATGACTGGCATTCCTGCGTGCACAGCTACTGGATGCTGGCGCGGCTGCTGCGGCTCTTCCCGGACATGCCTGCGGCGGCCGACATCCGGGCGCTCTTCGACGAGCAGTTCGTCGCCGAGAAGATCGCGGTCGAGTGCGCCTATCTGGCAGCCCCGACCGCGCGCGGCTTCAAGCGCCCCTATGGCTGGGGTTGGCTGCTGAAGCTGGCCGAGGAGCTCGCTTTGCACGACGACAAGCGCTGGTCGGATCGCCTGAGGCCGCTGGCGGAGGTCTTCGCGCAGCGCTTTCGCGATTTCCTGCCGCTCGCCACCTATCCGGTGCGGGTCGGCACCCATTTCAACACCGCCTTCGGCCTCAGGATGGCGATGGACTACGCCGTCGTCAGCGAGGACCACGCGCTCGCGGCGCTGCTCGGCGAGACCGGCCGGCGCTGGTATGGCGCCGATGTCGATTGCCCGGCCTGGGGCGAGCCGAGTGGCGACGACTTCCAGTCTTCGGCGCTGATCGAGGCCGAATGCATGCGCCGCCTGCTGCCGGCGGAGGAGTTCCTGCCCTGGTTCGACCGCTTCCTGCCGCGCATCGCACAGCGTGAGCCGGCGACCCTGTTCCAGCCGGCGACCGTCACCGATCGCTCCGACGGCAAGATCGCCCATCTCGATGGCCTCAATCTCAGTCGTGCCTGGTGCTGGCGATCGATCGCCTCGGCGCTGCCGGCAGATGATGTGCGCCGCGCCGTCGCCGAGGAGGCGGCGGACCGGCATCTGACGGCCGGCATGCCGCATATCGCCGGCGATTATATGGGTGAGCACTGGCTGGCGAGCTTCGCCGTACTGGCGCTCGAAGCCTGAAGCAGGGCCGAAAAGGGCCTTAGCACCAGCACCGGAGGTGCTCGGCGACGATGGTGGCAGGTCTTCTGTCCGGCGGTCGGTTCGAGTCGACAGGTTAGCTATGCGTACGCATCGTTCTTGCCCTGGGCAGGCAGCCTAAGTTCGATGCTGTGGCCTGCGCAGCGTATGGCTGCAGCGTCGGATTTGCGTGTCGGAAAGCGCACTGGAGGCGCCTGGCGAGTTCTTCGTCATCGGCCTCTCCAGCACCCGATCCATGACAAAACCCTCGCGCGCTCCGTCTGTTCGCTTCCGGGCAGAGCGGCAATGTCCGCTCCTGGCGCTTGCGCGACCGTAACCTTTGCAGCGCGAGTTGGCGGCAGACCCGGCTGCTGGAGATCCAGCCCAGCGCGCTCGAGAGCTGTTGGCAGATCACATCATCTGCCCGGGGGCGTCCTCCGCTATCGGTCCGCTTGGCTGGGGCGCCCCTCTCCTGATCGAAACTGAGGCAGAACCGGCCGCTCGATGATCTGACGGAGCGCAAAGCTCGATTGGATCCGGGCAACGTGCGGCAACCGGGACAACTGCGTCTTGTGAACATGCTCGAAGTCCTCGACGTCCCGGGCGACGACAGTGAGCAGATAATCGTCCTCCCCGGACATCAGGAAGCACCTCAGAACCGACGGGCATTTGGCGACGGCCTTTTCGAATGCGGAAAGGGCATCTTCACTCTGGCTGTTCAGCGCCAGTCTGACGATCACGGTCACCCCAAGACCAAGCACCTTCTGGCTCAATCGTGCGTGATAGCCGACGATGACGCCCTCCTCCTCCAAGGCGCGTTGTCGTCGGGCCACCGCTGTGGCGGACAAGCCGATGCGCTCGGCGAGCTTGATATGGCTAGCGCGGCCATCTTCGACGAGTTCGGACAAAAGGACACGCGACAGATGATCCAGAGCCATGGTGTGTTCCTGCGACTACGGCCAAGATTACGCACGATATCAGCATCATATCCGTAATAGCCGCTTGAATCCCATAAAACCGGCGGCGATCCCACCGCAATTCGTCGGAATTCGCTTGCGCTCATGCGCTACTATCGCCGCTCCAAGACTTCGGGAGGATCAAATGCGCGTAGGCGTTCCCAAGGAAATCAAGGTTCATGAATACCGGGTCGGCCTGACCCCGGAAGCCGCGCGAGAATATGTGTCTGCGGGGCACGAGGTGCTGGTCGAGACGAATGCCGGTGCTGGCATCTCCGCTTCAGATCAGGCTTACGAAGCCGCTGGCGCACGCATCGCGGCAACCGCGGCCGAGATTTTCGCCAAGGCCGAGATGATCGTAAAGGTCAAAGAGCCTCAGCCGTCGGAATGGACCCAGCTTCGCGAAGGCCAAATTCTCTTCACCTACCTGCACTTGGCTCCGGATCCGGAGCAGACGGCCGGTCTGCTGAATTCCGGCGTGACCGCGGTCGCCTATGAAACGGTGACGGATCGCTTCGGCGGCCTCCCTCTGCTCGCCCCCATGAGCGAAGTTGCCGGCCGACTTTCGATCGAAGCAGCGGGGTCTTGCCTGCAGCGGCACGCGGGTGGCCGAGGCATGCTGATCGGGGGCGTGCCGGGCGTGGCGCCCGCGCGCGTTGCCATCATTGGCGGTGGAGTGGTTGGGACACACGCCGCCCGGATGGCCGCTGGGCTTGGAGCTGACATTGTCATTCTCGATCGGTCCCTGCCCCGCCTCAGGCAGCTGGATGAGCATTTCGGTGGCCGCGCAAGAACGCGCTTTTCCACCCAACAGGCCATCGAAGAAGAGGTGCTCGCGGCCGACGTGGTGATCGGGGCCGTCCTCATCCCGGGGGCAGCAGCCCCCCGTCTGGTTTCCCGCGCGCAGCTTTCGAGGATGAAACGCGGAGCGGTGCTCGTCGATGTTGCGATCGATCAGGGCGGCTGTTTCGAAACCTCCCGACCGACGACGCACGCTTCGCCCACCTTCGAGATTGAAGGGGTCATTCATTATTGCGTCGCCAACATGCCCGGAGCTGTACCGCTCACATCGAGTTATGCCTTGAACAACGCCACGCTGCCGTTCGGCCTGGCATTGGCGGCACGCGGCCTGAAGGCGATCGAAGAGGACCCGCACCTTGCTGCCGGCCTGAATGTGCATCGAGGCCGGATCACAAATTCCCAGGTCGCCGAGAGCCTCAACAAGCCCCACGTGCCGGTCCAAAAGGCGATTGCCGCCTGATGACCAAGCTCTAGCCTCAAAGGACGACAGGGGGCGGAAGCGCACTGCGATCCGGCCCTCTGCTCCTGCCTCCAGAAGTGCTGAAACGCTCCTTCCAGACCCACTGGATGGCAGGCGAACACAAGCCGAATGTCCGCTTTCAGGCAGCCGCCCAATGTCCGTTCATGGCGCTCGCGCGAGTGGTCGGATGCAAATGGCCATAGTCACTGTCGTCGCCAGGCCCTCAGCTCAGGCCGGCCCTCTGCAGGAATGCTCCCAGCCGCGAGCTGGCCGCGCTGCCGGCGAACTCCGCCGGACTCCCGCGCTCGATCAGCCTGCCGGCTTCCATGAACCAGATCTCGTCCGCGACCTCGCGGGCAAAGCCGATCTCGTGCGTGACGCAGATCATGGTCATGCCGCCTGCCGCGAGTCGCTTCATCGCGACCAGTACCTCGCCGACCATTTCGGGATCGAGCGCCGAGGTCGGCTCGTCGAACAGCATCACCTGCGGGTCCATCGCCAGCGACCGGGCGATGGCGACGCGCTGCCTTTGCCCACCCGAGAGCATGCCGGGCATCTCGTTCGCCTTCTCGGTCAGGCCGACGCGGGCGAGCTCCTCCATGGCGCGTTCGCGCGCCGCCGCCTTGGGCATGCCCCGCAACTTGGTCAGGCCGAGCGTGATGTTGCCGATCGCCGTGAGATGCGGGAACAGGTTGTAGGCTTGGAAGACGAAGCCGACGCGTTGGCGCAGGCGGTTGATGTCGAGACCGCGGGCGGCGATATCGGCGCCGTCGACCAGCACCCGCCCGGCCTGGATGCGTTCCAGGCGCGTCACGGTGCGGATCAGGGTCGACTTGCCCGAGCCGGACGGGCCGACCAGCACCTTGACCTCGCCGCGCCGGACCTCGCCGGAGACATCCGCCAGCACCTGCAGCGGCCCGAACCATTTGTCGACGTTCTCGAAGCGGATCATCGCTGCCTCACGCTGCGACCAGGACACCGGGCGCGCCGCCACGGCCGGCCGAAATGCGCCGCTCGATCAGGCGCGCCAGCGAGGTCAGCGCGAAGCAGAGCGCGAAATAGGTCAGCGCCAGGATGCCGTAGACTTCGAAGGGCTGGGTCAGCAGGACGTTGTTGACCTGGGCTGCTGCGAAGGTGAGCTCATGGGCGCTGATGACGTAGCCGAGCGAGGTCTCCTTGATGGTCGAGACGAACTGGCTGACCATGCTCGGCAGCATGTTGTGCAGTGCCTGCGGCAATATGACCTTGATCGTCGTCGGCCAGTAGCGCAGGCCGAGCGAGGTCGCCGCCTCGGTCTGGCCCTTGGGCAGGCCCTCGATGCCGGCGCGGATGATCTCGGAGAGATAGGCGGCTTCGTAGACGACGAGCGCGATCACCAGCGTCTCAACCCCGCCGACCGCGCGGCCGATGATCAGCGGCGAGAAGAAATAGGTCCAGAAGATGAACATGATCAGCGGCAGGCCACGCACCGTGTGCACGATCGCAGTCGCGGGCAGGCGCAGCCAGCGATAGGGGCTGAGGCGCGCCAGCGCCAGGCCGATCGCGAAGGGAAAGCACAGCGCCAGCGAGATCGAGGCCATGAACAGCGTCATGGCGAGGCCGCCGATCGGTCCGTGCGGGTACTGTCCGACCAGGAAGAGCAGCCAGTTGTTTTCGAGGATTTCGAGCATCAGCGCGTCTCGAGCTTGAGGCGCTGACCGGACCAGCTGCCGAGCGCCATGATGGCGAAGGAGATGGCGAGGTAGATCGCGGTCGCGACCGCGAAGGCCTCGAAGGTCTTGAAGGTGTAGCTTTCGACCTCGCGGGTCCGGTAGGTCAGCTCGCCGACGCCGATCGCCATGGCGAGGCTGGTGTTCTTGAACAGCAGCAGGGTCTGGTTGATCAGCGGCGGCACCGCGATGCGCATCGCCTGCGGCAGCACGATGTAGCCCATGGCGCCGAGATAGCCGAAGCCGATCGAGCGGGCAGCCTCGTACTGGGCCTTCGGGATCGAACGGATGCCGCTGCGGATATCCTCGGCGACATAGGCGGCCGCCGCGAGGCCGAGCGCGATCGCCGCCAGCAGGAATTCGCCGTGATGAGCGTTGATCCATTGCCGCGCCGGGCGCGGCAGCAGCGAGGGCACGCCGAAATACCAGACGAAGATCTGGACCAGCAGCGGGACGTTACGGTGGTATTCGACATAGAGCGCGACGAACCAGCCGAGCGGCGGGAACGGGATCATCCGGACGAGCGTCAGGATGATCCCCATCGCCATGGCGAGGCACCAGGCCACTGCCGTCAGCGCCAGCGTGGTGGCGAGGCCGATCAGGAACCAGTCGAGATATTTCCCGCTGAGCACGCTGCCGAGATCGAAGACATAGCCCATCGACCGGCTCTCCCCGGTTCGCGCCTGGCGATCAGCTCTTGATCTCTTCGACCTTGTAGTCGCGCTTGATGTTGAAGGCCGTGCCCTCGCCCAGCCATTTGTTGAAGATCGTGTCGATCTCGCCCGAGCTGACGAGCTTGGTCAGGACGCCGTTGACCTGCTCCTTGAAGGCAGCCTCGCCCTTGCGCAGGCCGAGACCCCAGGGTTCGACGAAGAGCGACTTCTCGATCACCAGCATCGGCACCTTCGACTGTTTGGCGAGCTTCACCAGGATGAGCTCGGAGCCGCAGAAGGCATCGACCTTGTCCTGCGCCAATGCCAGGAAGGCCGAGGAGGTGTCCTGGAAAGTCACCGTCTCGGCGGTCGGGATCAGCCGGCGCACGCCCTGCTCGGAGGACGAGCCCTTGATCGCGGTGACCTTCTTGCCGGCCAGCCCTTCCAGTGTCGTGATGCCGGAGTCCTTGGTGGTCAGGAGCTTCTGCTGGCTGACGAAGTAGGAATGGGAGAAGTCGATCTGCTGGGCCCGTTCCGGCGTATAGCCGAGATTGGCGGCGAGGATGTCGACGCGGCCCTGCAGAAGCTCGGGGATGCGCGCCTCGACCGCGATGCCCTTGAGCTCCAGCGAAACGCCGAGCGCCTCGGCGACCTTCTGGCAGATGTCGACGTCGTAGCCGACGATCTGGCGGGTCTGCGGATGCTGGAAGGAGAACGGCTCGGCCGTACCGAGCGTGCCGCAGATCAGCTTGCCGCGCGCCTTGATGTCGGCGAGCTGGTCGGCCTGGGCGGTGCCGGAGATGCCGGCCGCGAGAGCGGCCGCAAGGCCGAGAACCGTAAAGAGCTTCATCGTCATCCCCTGTTGTTATGATCGTTGCAATGCGTCGCAGGCCGTTTTGATGCGGGCGCAGGCCTCCTCGATCGCGCCGAGCGAGGTCGCGATCGAGAGGCGCAGGTAGGGCGAGAGCCCATAGGCCGAGCCGTCGAGGACGGCGACGCCGGCTTCCTCGAGGAAGTAGATGGAGACATCGAGGTCGCTCTGGAGCGCCCGCCCATCCGGCCGGCGCCGGCCGATCAGTCCAGCGCAGCTCGGATAGACATAGAAGGCGCCATCGGGCCTCAGGCAGCTCATTCCGTCGATGGCGTCGAGCAGTTCGACCGCGCGGTCGCGTCGCTGGCGATAGGCGAAGCGCGCTTCGGCAACGAAGCTCTGGTCGCCCGCGAGCGCTGCCGCTGCCGCCGCCATGCACATCGAAGCTGCGCCCGAGGTCGTCTGCGACTGGATGATGTTGATCGCCTTGACCAGCCCCTTCGGCCCGGCGCCGTAGCCGATCCGGAAACCGGTCATCGCATAGGTCTTGGAGACGCCGTTGACGAGCAAGGTGCGTTCGCGCAGCTCGGGCGCGATCGCGACCGGGCAGACCGGCTCGCCACCGTCGAAGCGAATATGCTCGTAGATGTCGTCGGTCATCAGCGCGACCTGGGGGTGGCGCTTCAGCACTTCGGTCAGCGCCGCCATCTCGGCGGCGGAGTAGAAGGCGCCGGTCGGATTGGAGGGCGTGTTCAGGATCAGCCAGCGCGTGCGCGGGGTGATCGCGCTTTCGAGCGTCTCGGCGGTGAGCTTGAAACCGGCATTCTCGCCGCAGGCGACGATCACCGGGGTGCCGTCGCAGGCCAGGACCATATCGGGATAGGACACCCAGTAGGGCGCGGGAACGATGACCTCGTCGCCCTCGCCGACCGTCGCCGCGAGCGCGTTGAAGATCACCTGCTTGGCGCCGCTGCCGACCACGATATCGTCGGCGGCATAAGTCACGCCATTCTCGCGGGCGAATTTGGCGATGATCGCCTTGCGCAAGCGCATCGTGCCGTTGACCGGCGCATAGCGCGTCTCGCCGGCTGCCATCGCCGCGGTCGTCGCCTGCTGGATATGCAGGGGCGTGTCGAAATCGGGCTCGCCGGTGGTCAGGTCGATGATGTCGCGGCCTTGCGCCTTCAGCTCCTGGGCGCGCAGGCGCGCCATCATGCTGGGCGAGGGCTTGATCCGGCTGACGCGGGCGGAGAGAGGGATCGCGGAGGCAGTCACGACGCAGCCTTTCCGGCGTTCATGTAGAAGCTGTCGACTTTGCCATCCGCGATCGCGGCGAGCGCATTCGCCTCACGCTCTTCCTGCTGGCGCACCAGCTCGAGGAGTTCGGTCGCGTCGGCGCGGTCGAAGACGACGACGCCGTCGGCATCGCCGACCACGACGTCGCCCGGCATCACCACCATGCCGTCGATCGAGACCGGGACGTTGATCTCGCCCGGCCCGCTCTTATAGGGGCCGCGATGCGTCACGCCGCGGGCGTAGCAGGGAAAGTCCGCCTGCTGGAAGGCGTCGACATCGCGGATCGCGCCGTCGATGACGAAGCCGGCCACGCCCATCGCCCGCGCCCGGCTCATCATGATCTCGCCGACCAGCGCCTGGGTCAGGTCGCCGCCGCCATCGACGACGAGCACGTCGCCAGGACGCAGCACCTCATAGGCGCGGTGCAGGGTCTGGTTGTCGCCCGGCCTGGTCTTGACCGTCACGGCCGTGCCGATGAGCCGGCCCGAGCGATGATAGGGCCGCAGCGCCCTCGTCCCGTGCAGGCGGTTCATCACATCGGAGATGATCGAGACCGGGGCCGCCCGGAAGCCGTCCAGGACCGCGCCGGGAACGGCTGGGCCGCTGGGGTTGTTGCGATGACCGATCAGCGGCATGGAATATTCTGTCCCCAAGGGCGTCATTGCGAAAATTATGTGACATGGCCTTAATGACAGAAAGCGAATATATTTCTCGCTAACCATCGCTTTTCTTCATTTGAAGGCGTGATGAGGGGGAGCGATGCCGGCAAGCCTGAGGCAGATCGAGGCCTTCTACTGGACCGCCAGGCTTGGCGGCTTCACCGAGGCGTCACGGCACCTTCATCTGGCGCAATCGACGGTGTCGAAGCGCATCATCGAGCTTGAAGCCGTGATCGGCGGCTCGCTCTTCGATCGCACGAGCCATGTGCTGCGCCTGACGCGGGCCGGCGAGGCGAGTCTGCCGATCGCCGCCGAGATGCTGGCGCTGGAGCCACGCTTCCGCGAGGCCGCCGGCGGGGCTGCGACCTTCTCGGGTCCATTCCGCTTCGGCGCGACCGAGCTTGTTGCCCTGACCTGGCTGCCGAAGCTGATCGTTGCGATGAAGCGCGACTACCCCAATGTCGTGCCGGTGCCGGAGGTAGCGGCCAGCGTCGACCTGTTCGGCAAGCTGGCGGCCAACGAGCTGGACCTCGTCATCGGGCTCGATCCGCCGCAGCGCTTCGAGTTCGCCAATCTCCCGCTCGACAGCGTCCAGCTCGAATGGGTGTCGGCGCCGGGCTTCGGCCCGGTCGAGAACCTGATCCCGCTCGGTGAGATGGCGAAGTATCCGATCCTGACCCAGACGCAAGGATCCGGCCTGCAGAAGCTGGTGCTCGACTGGGCCCTGGCGAACGGGCTCGAGATCAATCGCGTCGTCCAGTGCAACAGCCTGAACGTGCTGGCTGGCCTCGCTGCCGCCGGGTTGGGCGTTACCTTCCTGACCGCCAGCTATTTCGGCCCGGAGATCGCGAACGGCCGGCTGCGCGTCATCAGGACCGAGCCGCCGATCCCGCCGCTACGCTACTACGCCGTGCATCGCAAAGGCGATGTTTCGCCGTTGGCCGCACGGGTCGCGGCCATTGCTCAGCACTCCTGCGACTTTACCGCCCGCAGTCTGCCGCGGGATTGAGTGGCGACTGCGGATCATGCAGCTCCGCAGCGCACGAATTTGTTCTCGACCTCGACCGCGTTCGGACACCAGCGGTTGAACTCACGGAAATAGGGCTGGCGCCCCAGAGCCTTGGCGATCGCAGTGGCTGCGTTGTTCGCGGCTTCCCTCGTCGGGTAGTAGAGCACCGTCCGATACCAGCCATCTTGCAGGAGGAGCCCGATCTGCCCGGCCGGGAAACCTGCGGCCCGGAGCTTCTCGACTTCATGCTGGGCCGCAGCGAGGTCCCGGTCGCCGCCGCTGATGGCAATCCAGGCGCGCTCCCCTGTGCTCACCAGTGGCGCCAGCGTCGTGAGCACGGCGGTGGCTTGCCGGACGACTTTGATGACGTTGTCGAGATCCTCGCGGGCGGCTTCCATAACGGGCGAAGGGTCTGCCGCTGATGTCCGCAGCGCTGCAATCTTGGCCTGTTCGGCGGCTGAGCAGGTGCCGGCGCCCAGGCAGCGCAGCAGGTGCTGCAGCTCCGCAAGCCTGGCGTTGGCTTTGTCCAGCTCGGACCGCGCCTTTGCGGCAGCTTCTTCGACGACTTCCCCGGCCTTGATGATCTTGGCTTCGACGCCGAGAAACGCAAACTTGGAAACCTCTATGCCGGCAGCGGCCAGATGTTTCGCCATGCCCCCAGCGACGCGCCCCGGCCAGATGAGCATGGCCGTCAGCAGGACGAGGAGCAGGCCGCCTATCGCGATGCCGAAGGCGAGCTTGATGCGCTCGAGAATATCTTTCGAAGGCAATGTCATGTGGTCCCCCTCCGAACACAGCCGTTGTCAGGCTCGGTTGAGCGGCGTCGGCTTGGAATTCCAGCGGCTCAAAGCGCCTTCTGTGCGGCGTCCAATGCGGCCTTGAATTCCTTGGCCAATGCGGCAGCGTCCTTCGCCACCGCTTGAAAGTCGTTCCAGTTGAGTTTCGCCCTGGCGAGTTTCTCGTGAGCCTTCAGCAGGTCGTCCAGGCTCTTGCGTTCGGCGGCGAAGACGCCCCGCTTGCCCTTCAGCGTCTCGAGCTTGAGGAAGAACGCTTCGAACAAGGTGTTCATCTCGGCCGCGGTGACGGAAGGATCGGAGTATATCAGCCGCAGCCGGTTCCGCTCGCATTCTTCCCAGGTAACGATCTCCGCATTGATCTGCTCATTGCTCGACAGGAGCCGCCGCTTGAGGTCCTCGACGACCACGATCAGCTTCGGGTGCGCGCCTTCCGCATGCTTTGTGATCCGCCTCATGTCCTCCACGAGCTGATACTGGTTGAGGGCCTTTGAGAAGACGGTCACGAACGGCTTGATGACGTCGATCAGGCCCGAATACTGAGCCCCCAGCGGTATGGATTTCGCCTGATCAAGAGCTCCATTCAGCTCTTCGGCGTATTTGAGATAGTTGATGTTGTCGCTCAAATACCCATTCAGCGTCTCCACATAGGCGACGATGATCTTGTCGTAGGCCTCCTTCCTGTCCTGGCTCTTTTTGACCTCCTTTTCCGCCGTCGTCGGGCAGCTTTTGGCCGATATCCGTTCGGTGGGCCTGTGAGACAGGAAATCATGGGACAGGCTGGTATATCTCTGCTCCGAATAGACCTGTGCCGTGAATGAAGCAGTCGCTCCCCCTGCTGCGGCGGCCGTGGTCGCCGCGGTCCCGAAATTCTGCTGGCTGGCGCTGACCGTGCAGCCACACAGGAAGGCCAGCGCCGAGACGCTCGCCGGCAAAGAAGATTTGTTCATGCCACCCCCCATTTTGCGAAATCCCCCGTCATGTCAGGACGCGACGGGTTCCCTTCCCCCGCAGGACTGATTTGCCGGCCTGGCCACGTATCGTCCGGTTCAGCTGCTGCCCTTCCCGACCGGCCCGGCGGCGCGGATGTTGACGAAGCGCTTCAGCGTGTCGAACCAGAAGGGCGCGCCGATGATCGCGGCGAGCGCAGTGAGCAGCCAGCCCATCACAGCGACGACGAGCGCCATCAGCTCCGGTTTGGGTGCCACCGCGGCGCTCCAGCCGATCGGCACTCGCGCGCGCTCGAGCTCCTTGACCATCTCGCCACGCAAAGCCTCGCGCTTTTCACGGTCCTCGAGGCTCGTCTGCTTGAGCCTCTCCTGATGCCCCTGAAGGTTCTCGGCGAGCGCGGCACGAGCCTCGGGCTCACCGGCCAGGAAGGCGCCGACCTTCAGCGCGTCGAGGTTGCCGAGGGCCGCGACCCCGAACCCGAGGAGAAAAAGTATCCACTGGACGCGGCGCTTGTAGAGGCCCGAGAGCCGATCCATGACACCGTCGAACCAGTCGCCGATGGCCTTGTCGAAGGCTTCGAGATCGTCGCTCGCCTGCTCCGCGAGCAGACGCAGCGCGCGCTTGACCTGCGAGCCGTCATTGCCCAGTCCCTTCGCCGCCGCGATGGCCGCCTGGCCGGCATGCCCGGCGAGATAGAGATCCTTGACCGCCTTGGTGAAGACGTCGCGCGGGATGTAGGACGGACCGCCCTTGTCGCCGCGGGTGTTCAGCGCCGCGACCAGCGGATGATCGAAAAAGTCTTTGGTCGCGACAGACCCACCGCCCCCGGCCTTCAGCATCTCGTCGATCTTCTTGCGCAGGTCCTTGGCACGCAGGTCGAGCCGCTGGGCGATGGTTTCCTGCAGCGCGGTCACGATCAGTGACGCGACGAGGAAGAAGGCGATCATGCCGACCGCGAAATCGAGAAGTGGGTTCGAGATCGTCATGGCTGCGGCTCCGGGCAGTCTGGGTTGCTTCACAAGGGCAAGCGGTCATCTCCGAGGACCACGCCGGCGAAGCGCCCTTCGTCCTGCAGGGTTCGGACGCTCCTCTTCACGCTGGCAATGCGCGTCCCGTTGTCCGACGCGCCAATGGCGGCGAGGCCGGCAAGCCGATCGGCCAGCGTGCCCAATGCGAGCGCCGCCTTGATCTGGTCCGTGCTGCCGCGCCCCTGATGGCGGATGTCCGACACCCAGATCGCCAGCCGCGGGTCCTTTCCGGCCAGATTGAACGTGCTGGCCTGTGCCTTGACCTTGCGTCGCAGAATGGCGAGGGCCACCCAGACGGAGGCCGCGACCGCGTCGGGATCGTTCAACAGCCAGTGCATCAGCCTGGCGCCGTTCAGCGCCTCGATCTCGCCGGCATTGAGCGTGTCCGGGTTGAGATAGCTCATGAAGCCGACGATCTGGTCCTCGAACCTGCCATTGGGCCTGAGCACATTGGTGACGACCTCGAGCGACCTGAGCGCTCCGCCTTCCCGGCGGTGCACCTTGCCGCTTTTCAAGGTCAGGTCCGGGAAGTAGCTGGCGGCCGCCGGCAGCGTGAGCAGCTCGCGGAACAGCAGGATCAGATTGTCGCCGGGCGTATGCGCCGCGAGCTGATAAAAGCCGAAGGTGAAGCGGGCCCGATCATAGGTGTTGATCAGCAGGTGATGTCCGCCGGCGCTTTCGGCCACCACGGTCGGCCAGATGAAATGGGCCCACAGGCCGTTCTCGGCCTCGCTCTCGACCCTGTCATAGTGCAGCGCCGGAATCTCATCGAGAACCCGGGTCTGGTAGAGGCCGCGATGGCTGCCATCGCCATCGCTGAACGACACGGTCTGGCCGACCAGGAAGGTTGTGGGTTCCGGTCCGTCATGGCTCGCCTGCCAGCGCGTACCCCTGGTCTGCGGATTGCCGTCGCTGACGATTGTGAAATCAGGCATGGCCGCCCCCTTTTCTGCAAACTCTCGTGAGCGCCGGCCGCGATCGCTCGCGGTCGGCCGGCGTGATGGTGTGAGCCGCTATTTCAGGGTCTCGATGATGCTGATGAAGTGGTTGGGCACCGGCTGGCGAACCTTGCCGGTCGAGGCCAGGCGGACGATGCGGCGACCGACCGAGTCGTTCTCGTTGCCGCCGATCGTCAGGAGATAGCGTCCCTGGGCGTCTGTGCCTGTCTCGATCACCACCGCCGAATGAGACGGATAACTTGCGTGGTTGCTCGCATGTGCGAAGTCGAAGTCGTTGCCGCCGCGATTGTTCTGCAGGATGTCGCCGACCTTCGGGGCATAGTCCTCGATACGGCGGCCCTTGAACAAGGCGGCGGTATCGTCGGCCTGAGCGATGGCGCGATTCACGAAGACCGAATGCTGAGCTGAAAAGCTGAACTCGGTGGCGCTGGCGCCGGCGCTCTTGACGCACCAGGACACGAAGACCGCCGACCAGGCCGTCCCGACCCCGGGAAACTCGAGGCCGATCTCCTCCCAGTATTTCTTGATCTGCTTGCGCAAGGGCAGGTCGGTTTCGTGGTGATCGCGAAACTTCACATGCTGTTCAGTGGCAATTGCCGCGAGCTTGTTCTGGAATGGTGTGGGCATCGCTGGAACTCCTCGATGGTTGAGGCGTGAGGCAGGCAGGCCCAGGCCGGTGACCGGCCTGGGCTTTGCCCGGCGGGCGACGGCGCCCTGGCCGGATTTGGTCAGGCGTCGTCCGGCTTCTTCGGCGGGATGTCCGGTGCGGTCGCCGCTGCTGTCCGCGGTCGCACGTCGCTCTCGCCGACACGGTCGGCGAGAGCGACGAGCCAGCCGATCACCCAGCGTTCGTCCGGCGTGAGAACGGCCTTGCCGGCCACGCGGGCGGCAGTGGCCCGGAACTCCTGCCAACGCAGGTGGAAATCTGCGACATCGCGCACCTCGGCTGCACGGGTCGGAGCTCGCGCCATGTCGCCACCTTGCGTCTCGTTTTGCTCATGACGCAATGTAACCAGCGATGCATTCGCTGGCGCGTGAAGAAAGTGTGAAGTCACTTTCTGCTGAAATCTGTTTGATGCTACGTTTTCGCTGGGGAATATGGGCGACGTTTGACAATGTCCGGCAAGGTCATCGAAATCAGTCTGTTTGGCGCGTGCTCCATCCGGGGGCTCGGTGCCGACGCATTCGAGGTCACCGGCAGCAAACATCGCGCTCTGCTGGCCCTGCTGGCGACCGCGCCTTTCGGGCGGCGAACGCGTAGCTTCCTGCAGGAAACGCTCTGGGGTGTCGCTTGCTACGATACCGGGCGGCAAAGCTTGCGCAGGGCGCTCGCTGACATCAAGCATGTGATGGGAGACAGCTACGGCAAGGTTTTGTCGAGCACGAACTCAGACGTAACACTTGACCTCAGCGTGGTTTCCTTCGTCGGCGCCCCGGGGATCGGCGAATTTCTCGAAGGGCTGGACATCCGCGAGACCGGCTTCGTGCAATGGCTGGCCGGCATCCGTCAGAATGCGGCGCAACTCGAAGGCCTGTTCGGGCATGGCCGCCACAGCATCCTGCCCGCTCCGCTGCCGGTGGTGGCGGTCCTGCCGTTCAGGGCGATCGGCACTGATCCGCATGACGCGATTATCGGCGATTGGCTGGCCGAGGAGATCTGCCGCTCGCTCAGCCGTTCGAAGCTGCTGGCGGTCATCTCGCATCTGTCGAGCCGCCAGTTCGTCAAGACCGGCTTCGACCTCGCCGGCGTCGAATCCGTGCTGCAGGCGCATTTCTGCCTGGCAGGGAGCCTGCGCCGGATCGATGGAAAGCTGGTGCTGGACCTCGATTTCGTCGACGTCAGCTCGAGCCGTATTCTGTTCACACGGCAGATCGCCTACGCAGCCCAGGATTTCCTCGGATTGTCGGCGGCGGGGATCGGCGTCGTCGTCAGGGCGGTCGGTGCCGCCATCGCCGACGAGGCGATCGGCCACAGTGTCGGGCATGTCCCGGCCGAGATCGCCGACCATCGCCTGCTCGTCGCCGGCGTCGGCCTGATGCACCGCACGACTTTGCGGGATTTTGCTCGCGCGCGGGAGCTGATCGAGGAAGCATTGCGGCGGGCGCCGCGCACGCCGGAGATCCATGCCTGGCTCAGCAAATGGTACATCCACGGCATCTTCAACGGCTGGAGCAGCGACACGCCGCGCGAGAAACAGCTCGCACTCGATCATTCGGCCCGAGCACTCGATCTCAGCCCCGACAACGCCTTCTGCCTGACGATCGACGGCTTCGCCCACAGCAACCTGTTCCGCCGCCTCGACATCGCGGAACAGCGCTATGACCTGGCGCTGTCGTCCAATCCGAACGAGGCCTTGTGCTGGCTCCTGAAGAGCGCCCTCCACACTTTCCGCAATGAAGGCGACCAGGCGGTGCGGGCCGCGGAGACAGCGCGGGCACTCTCGCCGATCGATCCGTTCGGCTACTACTACGACGCACATACTGCGGGCGCCTATCTTGCGACCGGCGACTACGACCGCGCTCTCGAACTGGCCGAGCGTTCACTTCGCAAGAACGATCGCCATCTCTCGACGCTGCGTATTCTGCTGTTTGCCGCGTATTACGCTGACAAGAGCGAAAAATTTCACGCTGCCGCAGAAGATCTGATGCGCCGGCAGCCGGGCTTTACCGTATCCGAATACATGAAGACGCACCCCTCCGCCGATTCCGAAATGGGACGGAAAATGGAGCGGGTTCTGATTGCTGCACAAATACCATTGGGGGGCTGACATGGCGATTTTCGGCAACATGGGCAACATGGGAAACATGGCTGCTGCCGGCAATATGGGAAACATGGGCAATATGGGGAACATGGGCGGCATCGCGGGAGCCGGGGCGGCAGACCCTGCTTTGGCGACCGGCCTGATGCTCAGTGCCCAGATTCTGTTTGGACACGCGGCCGATGCGGACGACCCGCTCGATCTTCGCAAGGTGCAGCCATCACATCATCTGACGGCCGGGCCGCAGCGCAATCTGGGGCGCTGGTTCCCCTGGGTCCGTGCTTCGCTCTACCTCAGCGATTTCATGCGCGATCTGGACTGGACCGCAACCTATGAGCCGGAAGCAGCCCGGGGCGAGGTCGTGCTGTCCTATCGCAAGCGCGAGGGGGCCTCGGCAGGGACGAACCCGTTCTATGTCGTGAAGCGCCCCGCCATGACAGTGTTCGCCGACCAGCTCGAGCTGATGCGCAACTATATGGACCAGCGTGCCGAACGCGCGCCCGAGATCCTGAACCAGGTTGCCCTGCCGCCCGACTATCTCGGCTCGATCCTCGGCCTGACCGCGCGCAATCGGCGGACCCTGGAGCTCATGAACACCGCTCTCACGCTCGCCGGCAATGCCGCGATGGTCGTGAAGCATCATCTCGCCTGCCGCCGGCCGGGCGATATCGGCGCGCGCGTCCTGCCGATGCTGCCGACGCCGGATCATGGCTCCTTCCCGAGCGGGCATGCCACCGAAGCCTTCGCCGTCGCGACTGTCCTGTCGGGGCTGGTCAGGTCCGAGGTCGGCAGCAAGCATTTCCCGGCCAGCGAGAAGCTCGTCGCCCTGCTGCACAAGCAGGCGGAGCGCATCGCCGTCAATCGCACCGTCGCCGGTGTCCATTATCCGATCGACAGCTGGGCCGGAGCGGCACTCGGCGTTGCGGTCGGCCAGATCATCCTGGCGAAATGCGGCGAGCCGTCGGCCAAGCCGGTACGCTATGCCTATGACGCCCAGCCCCGCAGCGATTTCCTGCTGGCCAACTTTCTCAATGATGCCAAGGCCGTCGCCGAGGGGCTGACCGCAACCCGGGAGGCGTTCTCGGTCGATGTCAGCCCGGTCTTCCAGTGGCTCTGGAGCGAGGTCAAGGCCGAGTTCGCGATGGCCTAGCTGCGAACGTCTGGACGCGATCCCCAACGACGCGGTGCATCAGGAGGCCAGCATGGCGCCGAACGACACGCTTGCCCGGCTGGACGGGCCCTATGAGTCCTGGGTCTTCGGCAGCGAGGGGCAATCCTATGCCAGCCCGGACGGAAAGCTGGCCAGCGCCTCGTTCATCAGCGCGCTCGCCGAGCTGCCGGTGATTCATCCATTCTTCAAGGAAGCGACGGCGCTCGTGATTCCCGGTATGGGCATCGCGCATCGCCCGACCATCTGGCAAGGTCCCGCCACGTCCGAAGCGGCGGACGGTACTGCTTTCCTGCCGCTCATATTCGAGCCTCTCCGTATCGACCGACCGTTCGCCCTCGCCGACCTTCGCCTGTTCATGCTCGCAGTCGCCAATTTTCCGATCCCGCCGTCCGTCGAGGTCGCCCCCAAGCCCCATCATGGTTTTCGGTTCAACGCACCTCTGCCGCGGGAGACGTTCGACCGGTCCTTCACCGATCCGCAGAAGCGACGCGAGCCGATATTGAAGCCGAACGCCCGCCTCAAGGCGGAACTCGCGCGCGGCGGCCACGACGGTGCGCCGCTGGTGATCATGGCGGTCATCGATGACGGTCTCGCCTACGCTCATCCGGCACTGCGGGACGCGGAGAACGACCCGCGCATGGAGTTCTGCTGGCTGCAATCGGCCGGAGTCGCCAGCAGCGAGGCGGAAAGCGGTACCGTTCTCTTCGGCCGCGAGCATACGCGCGAGACGCTCGCGGCCTTGTTGGAGAGCGAGGGCGGCGACGAGGATGCCTTCTATCGCGCGGCCGGCTCGATCCGGCGCAATGGCATGGCACAACCCGTCCTCGGCCTGAACGCGCACGGCGCTCACGTGCTGCATCTGGCCGCCGGTTCCTGGGGCGAGGACGCCACGTCCGCCGAGCTGGATCGTATCCGTCTGATCGGCGTCGAACTGCCGGCGCCGATCGTGATGGACTCCGTCGGCTTCGGCAAGGACGCCTATATCCTCAGTGCCTTCCACTACATCTTCGACCGCGCCGACAAGATCGCCGAAGCTTACGGCACCGGACCGCTGCCACTGGTGATCAACTTCAGCTTCGGTTTCACCGGCGGCCCGCATGACGGCAATGACCGGCTCGAGGACGCGATCGGCGCCCTCATTCGAGCCCGCAGACAGAAAACGAATGCGTCGACGGAGCTGGTGATGCCCTCCGGCAATCAGTTTCTCAGCGCGCTGCATGCGGAAATCTCGGCCGAAAACCTGCAGGAAGACGATCGCTTCGGCATCCCATGGCGCATCCAGCCCAGTGATCGGACGGCCAATTACCTCGAAATCTGGTACCCGGCCGACGTGGAGGGCAAGCCCGGCGCGATACCCGAGCCGCCGCGCATCACTGGACCGGGAGGCATCCATTGGTGCGCCGACATGGTCGAAGCGAGCACGACCCAGACGCCACCGCAGACATTGTGGCCGCTTGCGATCAACGGGCGGACCTATGGCCAGGTGAGCATCGACAAGTTCCGTGAAGCCCGCTGGCGCGTCATGGTCATCCTCGCGCCGACGGAAACCGCCGGGACAACGCCGGGCGGTGCGCCGGCGGGGCTGTGGCGCGTCGACATCGACGCCCGCCATGCGCGAGCAGGGGACAAGATCATCTCATGCCGCATTCAGCGCGACCGCAACATCGCCCACCCGTTGCATCACGGGCGGCAAAGTTATTTCGACCATCCGAAAGACCCGGTGTTCGGGCAGGACGGCCGCTGGCAGCAGGATGACCAGGACGCCAGGTTCACTCGTCGCTTCGGCAGTCTGAACGGCCTCGCGACCCGTGAGGAGGTCATCGTGGTAGGGGGTGTCGTTGCCCACTCGGCCTCCGGTCCGGATCTGCCGGCGCCCTACAGCGCTGCCGGTACCCTCAGATCGTCATCCGGCAAGGAGGTGACCTGCGCCGCCGCCTCCGACCACTCGCCGGTTCTGCCCGGCATCCGCGCGGCCGGAACCCGCAGCGGATCGATAGGCCGGTTGTCGGGAACCAGCGCTGCGGCGCCGCAGGTAGCCCGTGCCCGCGCGCTTCGCCTGCTACGGGAGGTAGGCAATGCATCCAAGACCAGCAATGGCCTGCAGCAACAGGGCATTGCCGCCAAGCTCGATCTGAAACCCCGGCCTGCGTCTTCTGGTGATCTGCGGCGGTCGGGCCCCGATCCGCTGCATGCGCGGCTCGGAGCAGGGGTCCTCGACGCGAGGATACCCGACTGATCAGGCGCTTGCCGCTGCGTGACGACGCTCGGACATCTCCGCCGGGAAAGCGTCGCATCGGCCGGCCGAGGGCACAAAAGCCGATCGGCAAACGGCAAAGCCGGAGGCGGTTGACCGCCTTCAGCCCTTCACTGACCCTGTGTCGTCTTCCGGCGTCTTGGTTGGGGCTGCGGCACGCGCTGCCGGCTTGGCCTTGCCGCCGCGCAGCATGTCCCAGCTATTCGGCTGGCTGACCGATCGGCGCAGATAGGCGATGGTCGCGGAAGCCTCGGCCGGGCTCATGTCCTGACGGGCAAGCTGCTCGGCTTCCTGGAAACGGCCTTGCAGGCCCAGCACCAGAACGAGGTTCTGACGCACCCTGGCGTCACTGCCGGGAATGGCGGCGGCTTCGCGCAGGACGCGTTCGGCCTGCGGCAATTGCTTGGACAACGCCAGCGACAGGCCGAGATTGGACATCACAGTTGGTTCGTTCGGCGCCAGCTTCAGCGCGGTCGCATAGATCTGCTGGGCGCGGTCATGCTCGCCGAGCTGGTCCGCGACGGTGCCTTGCGCGGACAGGATCCGCCAATCGGGCTTTTCGGGCAGATGGGCGCTGCTCAGCACCTCGTCGGCCTGCTTCAGCCGACCGTTGTCGGCGAGCGAGCGGCCATAGGCACCGAGAAGCTCGCGATCTTCAGTATGGACCAGCACGGCCCCCTGCAGAACCGCGAGCGCCTGGGCATTCTTGTCGAGCGCGCGCAAGGCACGGGCGTAGAAGAAGGCGGCGTTGCGGTCCTTGGGATTCGCCTCATAGCGGGGGGCCCACTCCGCTTCCTCGCTGCGCCACTGCGCTTCGGTGCGCGGCTGGGTCTGCTTGGCGCCGATCGAGCCGGTGACGTCGCCGGGGCCGCCGCGCATCTGGCAGGCGCCGAGCGCCAGGCAGAGAGCCGAGACCGCGGCGAGATGGCCGAAACGGGATGCGCGGATGCGGATGGACACGGCCGGATAGCCTCGCCGGTACGGGAAAACTGTCATCCGCGGTGATAAAACGTTAACCCTAACGGACTGTTAATCGGCGGATCGGGGGCGGCGCCGCATGCCGACCTCGAGGTCCCGCCATTCGAGGGTCGTCGATCGTGCATCCGTTGCTGCTGCCTGCCGGAACATCAGCCATTCCCGTCCATTGTGTCGCCAAGGCCGATTGGCCGGCTCTGCGCGACGGGCTGGCGCCGATGGCGCGCAGTTTCGCGCAGGCGCAAGCTTTCGAGGCCCGGTCGGGCCAGCACGTCCTGCTGCCTGACGCTTCCGGCGCCCTGTCGGCCGTGCTGCTCGGGGTCGATCCGACTGGGCCGCGCCGCCGCGATCTGTTCGCGCCCGGGCGCCTTGCCACGACCTTGCCAGCTGGCGACTACGCTCTGGCGGGCGATATCGGCGAGCCCGCTCTCGCGGCGCTCGGCTGGCTCCTCACCGCCTA
This sequence comes from Allobosea sp. NPDC055332, assembly GCF_053645455.1. NCBI lineage: Bacteria > Pseudomonadati > Pseudomonadota > Alphaproteobacteria > Hyphomicrobiales > Alloboseaceae > Allobosea > Allobosea sp. NPDC055332. The sequence continues at coordinate 252,261 of NZ_JBSHMO010000005.1, forward strand.
TCGCTTCGAGCGCTATCGCAAGCCGAAGCCGGTCACTGCGCGACTCGTCCTGCCCGAGGGCGTCGATGGCGACGATCTGACCAATCTCGCTGAGGCGAGCACACTGGCGCGCGACCTCGTCAATACCTCCGCCGCCGATCTCGGCCCGACCGAGATCGAGGCGGCCGTGCGCGCTCTTGGCGAGACCTATGGAGCCGAGGTCAGCAGTACCGTCGGTGACGATCTGCTCGCGGCCAATTTTCCGATGATCCATGCCGTCGGCCGGGCCTCGACCCGCGCGCCGCGGTTGATCGACCTGCACTGGGGCGCGAAAGGTGATCCGAAGCTGACCCTGGTCGGCAAGGGCGTCGCCTTCGACACCGGCGGGCTCAATCTCAAGACCGATGCCGGCATGTTGCTGATGAAGAAGGACATGGGCGGCGCGGCGGCGGCGATCGCGGCGGCGCGCATGATCATGCAGGCCAAGCTGAAGGTCCGCCTGCGCCTGCTCGTGCCGGCGGTGGAGAACGCCGTGTCCGGTTCCTCCTTCCGCCCCGGCGACGTGCTGCAGAGTCGGAAAGGCTTGACCGTCGAGATCGGCAACACCGACGCCGAGGGCAGGCTCATCCTCGCCGACGCGCTGGCGCTCGCCGACGAGGAGGCACCCGAATTGCTGATCGATTTCGCGACGCTGACCGGCGCTGCGCGCGTCGCGCTCGGGCCCGATCTGCCGCCCTTCTACACCCATGATGACGGGCTCGCCGTCGAGATCGCCCGCCTCGGCACCGTCGTGAACGACCCGGTCTGGCGTATGCCGCTCTGGCCACCCTATGACGGGATGCTCGATTCCAAGATCGCCGACCTCAACAACGTCTCCGGTGGCGCCTTCGCCGGCTCGGTGACGGCGGCGCTCTTCCTCAATCGCTTCGTCGAGAAGAGCCGCTCCTATGCCCATTTCGACATCTATGGCTGGAATCCCTCGACCAAGCCGGGGCGCCCGGAAGGCGGCGAGTGCCAGGCGGCGCGACTGACCTATGCGCTGGCCAAGCAGTTCTACGGCGCCCGTTAAGCCTGCCCTGCGACTTCGGTTGCACGGCGGCGGCGGTGCGATAATGATACGGCCCCGTAACGATCGGGGGCGGCATGGCGCTGGAGATCAAGCCGACGCAGGCGCTCAAGCTCTGGCGCGAGGTTCATCTCGACCTGGTGCGCGATACCCAGTCCGACTTGTCGGTGCGCCAGACCGCGATCCTCTTGACCATCTATCTGGAGCTGCCGCCGCATACCGTGCGCGGCCTCGCGGCGCGCCTCGGCGTCACCAAGCCGGTGATCACCCGCGCTCTCGACAGCATGGGCAAGCTCGGCCTGGTCAGCCGCAAGCGCGACGAGTTCGACAAGCGCAATGTGGTCATTCAGCGGACGGTCGCAGGCGCGTTGGCGGTCGAGCACCTCGCCGATCTCGTCACGGCTCGGGCGCGCGAGCTGGGGGCCGCGTGAGAAGGTGATGGGGTCGTGGGAGATAAAACCGCGCGACTGGGTGTTCGCCGGTCTGACCGTGGCTGCAGCGGTCGCTTTGATGTTCCTGGTGCCCGGGTTCTCCTCTAGCCCCGATTGCACGACCAGGCTCATCGAGAGCAGATCCGCCTTGACCGCCTCGGATCAGGAGATCGCGGCTTTGCCGGATCAAGACCGAGCAAAAAAATGTGCGGCCTATCGGGCACGCGCAGAGATTCTGACGAGGGTCGCACCGACCGCTCGAATATGCGGATCGCCACAGTTGACGCGAAGCGGCGCTTATCGCGAGTTCGACACTGAGCTGAGCTTCTATACCAAGCTCGTCGGTGAGCAATGCAGCTGAGGCCTGCTGATGGTGGCGAAGGGCTTCGATAACCCGGCGCTAAATGTCAGCCGCTTTGCTAGAATGCCGCCATGACCGCGATTCTCGACCGCCGCCTCACCCCCGCCCGCCCGGACCTCGCCGCCCGTCATCTCGACGGCAAGGTCGAGGCGCTCGCTTTCGCGGATCCGATCCCGATGCGGGTGGTGACGCCGTCAGCGCCGCTGCGGCGCGAGCCGCGGCCGGATGCTCCCCTCGACACCGAGGCGCTCGCTGGCGAGGCGGTCAGGGTCTACGAGCAGCATGAGGGCTGGGCCTGGGGCCAGCTCGTCGGCGATTCCTATGTCGGCTACCTGCCCGAGGATTGCCTCGCAGGTGATGCGTCGGCCCCGACGCACCGTGTCTGCGCGCTCAGGACCTTCGTCTATCCCGGCCCCTCGATCAAACTGCCGCCGCTCGAGGCGCTGTCGCTCAATGCCGGGCTGGCGGTCACTGGCGAGAACGGCGACTTCTTCATTACCGGGCAGGGCGGCTACATCTTCAAGCAGCACCTCAATCCGCGCGACCAGCACGAGCCGGATTTCGTCGCCGTCGCCGAGCGCTTCCGCAACGTTCCCTATTTCTGGGGTGGCAAGACCAGCCTCGGCCTCGACTGTTCGGCCCTTGTCCAGCTCTCGCTGGCTGCGGCGGGGGGGACGGCGCCGCGCGATTCGGACATGCAGGAGCAAGGGCTGGGCGAGGCGCTTGCCTTCGATGATCGCCTGAATGGCCTTAGCCGCGGCGACCTCGTCTTCTGGAAGGGCCATGTCGGCATCATGACCGATCCCGACACGCTGCTGCACGCCACCGCCTTCACCATGAGCGTGATCAGCGAACCCTTGCGCCCGGCGCGCGACCGCATCCTCGCCCGCAATGGCGGGCCGATCACTGCGATCAAGAGGCTGAAGGCTCAGTAACCGCGCGTCGGGTCGACGACGTTCTCGAGCTCGCCGCCGGCCTCAAGTCGCCTGATCTGCGCAGCGATCTGGTCGGCGACGGCCTCGGGCGCCGACATCGCGGCATTATGCGGTGTCACCGTCACGGCTGGGTGGTTCCAGAGCGGCGAATCCTGCGGCAGCGGCTCGGTCTCGAACACATCGAGCACGGCCTCCCTGAGCTCACCGGCGTCGAGCGCCGCCAATATGTCCGTCTCGACCTGCAATTTGCCGCGCCCAGCATTGATCAACGCCGGCCCGCCGAGCCGGCCATCCCGTGCCAAGCCGGCGAGCAGCGGCCGGTTCAGGATGCCATGCGTCTCCGGTGTGTGCGGCAGCAGGGCGACCAGGATGTCGGTGCGGGCGAGGAAGGCCGCCATGCCGTCCTCGCCGGCGAAGGTGACGAGCCCCTCGATCGTCTTCGGCGAGCGGCTCCAGCCGGCGACGTCGAAGCCGATCACTTGCAGCTTGCGCGCCGCATCCTGGCCGAGCTCGCCCAGCCCCATAATGCCGACGCGGACCTCGCGTGCCGCCGGTTGGTGGCGGTCGTCATCCCAGGACCTCTCCTGCTGCTGCCGGTCGTAGCGGCGCTGCTGGCGTAGCTGCATCAGGCAGTGCATGACGACATATTCGCTCATCCGCGTCGTCAGATCGGGATCAACCACCCGCGCGATCGGCACCTCGGGCAGGCGGCTGTCGGCGAAGAGATGGTCGACGCCGGCGCCGAGCGAGAAGATCGCCGCGAGATTGGGCAGCCCGGCAAGGCTGCCCTCCGGATGCTTCCAGCTCGCGACATAATGGACGGCGCGCCGGTCGAAGGGCTCGCCGAGCGTGACGATCGGCAAGTCCGGCAGCAGCGCCGCGAAGCGCTCGCGCCAGCTCTCGACATGCCAGCCGGTGATCGCCAGAAGCAGACTCATATGCGGAAGCTTTCCTAGGCTGGGATGAGCAGTGGCCCACGCGTAACAGCGGTTTCGCCGCGGCGATAGGCGCTCTTCAGGCGGATGCGGGCGGCGTCGAAGCCGGCCTCGCTGCGCGCATGGATGATGCCGAGTGGCCGGTCGGGGCCGACGCGATCGCCGAGCCCGGCGAGTTCGGTGATTCCCACGGCATGGTCGATCTCGTCCTGCGGCCGGGTGCGCCCGCCGCCGAGCGCGACCACGGCGAGGCCGACGCCGCGCGTATCGATCGCTTCGACCAGACCCGGACGGTCCGAAAACACCGGCCGCACGATCGGCGCTCGGGGGAAGTGCCGTTCGGGATGCTCCAGCAGGTCGGCCGGGCCGCCGAGCGCCGCGATCATATGGATGAAGCGCTCCGCCGCCGCACCACTGGCGAAGGCGTCCTCGATCTTCGCGACTGCCTCCTCGCGCGTTGCCGCCAGCCGGCCGAGCAGCAGCATCTCGGCGGAGAGCGCCACCGTGACCTCGTGGAAGCGCGGTTCGCGCCGACGGCCGGTGAGGTGGTCGAGCGCATAGGCGACTTCGAGCGCATTGCCGGCGGCGGAGGCGAGCGGCTCGCTCATATCGGTGAGCAGGGCTCGTGTCGGCAGGCCGGCGCCGTTGCCGACATCGCTCAGGCTCTGCGCCAGCGCCTCGGCTCTGTCGAAATCGCGCATGAATGCGCCGGAGCCGAACTTCACGTCCATGGCGAGGCCAGAGAGGCCGGCGGCGAGCTTCTTCGACAGGATCGAGGCGGTGATCAGCGGGATCGATTCGACCGTGCCGGTGACATCGCGGATCGCATAGAGCCGCTTGTCGGCCGGGGCGAGGTCGGCGGTCTGGCCGATGATCGCGCAGCCGACCTCGCGCACGACATGGCGGAAGAGGTCGATCCCCGGCTGGGTGATATAGCCCGGCACCGCGTCGAGCTTGTCGAGCGTGCCGCCGGTATGGCCGAGGCCGCGGCCGGAGATCATCGGGACATAGCCGCCGCAGGCCGCGACTGCTGCGGCGAGCGGCAGCGAGACGGTGTCGCCGACGCCACCGGTCGAATGCTTGTCGAGCGCAGGGCCCGGCAGGTCGCGCCAGTCCAGCACCGTGCCGGAATCGCGCATGGCCAGCGTCAGCGCGACGCGCTCCTCGGCATCCATGTCGCGGAAGAAGATCGCCATGGCGAAGGCGGCAGCCTGGCCCTCGCTGACCGCGCCGTCGGTCAGGCCCGCGATCATCTGGCGGATGTCCTGGGCGCTCAGGCGCTCGCCGTCGCGCTTGGCGGCGATGATCTCCTGCGGCAGGCGCATCAATAGGCTCCGTCGGTCCGTTCGGCCGGGGCGGTGCCGGCGATGATGTCCGCGAGCACGCCGTAGAGGCCGCTGGCGCCAAAGCGGAAGGTCTTCGCCGTCGCCCAACCCGGGCCAATGATCTCGTCGGCGAGATCGAGGTAAGTCTTTGCGTCGGCGAGCGTGCGCAGGCCACCGGAGGGTTTGAGGCCGACCGGCTTGCGCGAGGCCTTGATCGCCTCCAGCATGGTGCGGGCGGCGGCCGGCGTGGCCGAGTTCTTCGTCTTGCCGGTCGAGGTCTTGATGAAGTCGGCCCCTGCCGCGATGGCGAGTTCGGATGCCGCGCGTACCGAGGCCTGGTCCGGGTATTCGCCGGTTTCGAGGATGACCTTGAGCGTCGTGTCGCCGCAGCTGCCGCGTGCTTCGGCGACCATTTCGCGCGCGATCTCGGCATCGCCGGCGAGGAAGGCGCGCCAGGGCAGTACCAGGTCGATCTCGTCGGCCCCATCCGCGATCGCCTCGGCGATGTCGCTGCCGATCAGGCTGCAATTGCTGTTGCCGGTGGGGAAATTGATGACCGTCGCGATCCTGACCGGCGAGGTTTTCAGCGTCTGGCGCGCGAGCTTGACGAATTGCGGCCAGATGCAGATCGCCGCGACCGGGCCAGGCGCCGCGACGGCGCGGGCGCAGAGTTGCAGCGCGCCGGTCTCGCTCGCCTGGTCGGACAAATCCGTCAGATCGAGCAGACGTAGTGCACGTAGGGCGAGATCGGCCTCGGACATGGTCAGAGCTCGCTCAGGAAGCCGCGCAGCACGCGCCGCAGTGCCGTGGTCGCGGTTGCCGCGACGTCGCGCGTCTCGCCATGGCTGGGCGCGCCGCCCAAAATGCCCGCTCCCATATTGGTGACGATCGAGATACCGGCGACACGCAGGCCGTAGCGGCGCGCCAGGATGACCTCCGGCACGGTCGACATCCCCACGAGATCGGCACCCAGCAGCTTCGCCATCTTGATCTCGGCGGGCGTCTCGAAGCTCGGTCCCGAGAACCACATATAGACGCCTTCGCCCATATTGGCGCCGCTGGTCGCCGCTGCCTTCTTCAGGCGGGCGCGCAGATGCGGATCATAGGCGTCGATCATCGGCACGAAGCGGCCGTCGCCGGTATCGCCGACAAGCGGGTTGGGGCCGTTATAGTTGATATGGTCGGTGATCAGCGCCAGGCTGCCGGGCCGCAGATCCGGCCGCAGCGAGCCGGCAGCATTGGTCAGCACCAGCGGCGGCGAGCCGAAGGCGGTGAGCATGCCGAGCGGCACGCGCATGATTGCGGGATCGCCGGTCTCGTAGAAATGCGCGCGTCCCTCGAAGACCAGTACGCGCTTGCCGTGCAGCACGCCGTAGCTGAGCCGCTTGGCATGGCCCGAGACCGAGCCTTTCGGGAAACCGGGAATCTCCTCGAATGGCACCGAGATCGGCTCGACCATGTCGTCGATGATCCGGCCGAGCCCGGTGCCGAGCACGATGGCGCAGTCGATGCCGCCATCGATGCCACGATCGATCAGTACCGATGCCGCTTGGTCGAAAAGCGCATCCGCTGCCATGTTGTCTGCTCCATCGGCGCGTTGCCCGCGCTCGTCGGGCTGCCATGTGGGAGCCCGCAAATCACTTCGGCAAATTGGCCGGTCCGAACGAGGCTGGCAACAGCTCGGCCAGCGAAAAGCGGGCGCGGATGCCCTCCGGCCCGGCGATCAGGATCGGCGTCTCCGGCGCGGCGAATTCGCGGATGCGCTGGCGGCAGGCGCCGCAGGGCGTCACCAGCTCGGCGCCGTCGCCGATGACGACGATCGCCCGGATGGCGTGCCCCCCGCCGGCGATCATCGCCGAGATCGCGCCGGCCTCGGCGCAGGCTCCGACGGGATAGGCGGCGTTCTCGACATTGCAGCCGGGATAGACAGAGCCGTCATCGGCGAGGATGACGGCGCCGACCCTGAAGCGCGAATAGGGCGCATAGGCTCGCTGTTGCGCTGTCCGGGCAGCGGTGAAGAGGGCGTCGAGATCGGGTTCGGCGGACACTCAGCGTTCTTTCACATAGGGCAGGCCCGAGGCCTTGGGCGGCGTCGCCTTGCCGATGAAGCCGGCGAGCAGCACCACGGTCATGACATAGGGCAGGGCCTGGATCGCCTGCACCGGGACCTGGCCGATGCCGGGCAGGACGACGCCTTGCAGCCGAATCGCGACGGCGTCTAGCAGTCCGAAGAGCAGGCAGGCGAACAGCGCCGGCCAGGGCCGCCAATTGGCGAAGATCACCGCGGCGAGCGCGATGAAGCCCTTGCCAGCGGTCATCTGCGGCAGGAAGCCGGCCGATTGCGAGACGGCGAGATAGGTGCCGCCAAGCCCGCAGAGCGCGCCACAGATGATCACCGCGGCATAGCGCAGCCCAGCGACGGAGACGCCGGCGGTGTCAACCGCGGCCGGATTCTCGCCGACGGCGCGCAGGCGCAGGCCGAAACGGGTGTGCTTCAGCGTCAGCGCCGTCAGCACGAGGGCGAGCACGGCAAGGTACACCGGTGCGGCATGGCCGGAGATGGCGATGTCGTAGATCGGGCCGAGGACCGGGATCTCCTTCAGCGTCCCGACCAGCGGCAGGTCGAGCTCGGGGAACCGCGCCGCCCCTTCGAGGTTCGGCGTCCGCCCGCCCTGGCCGTACCAGGCATTGCCGAGGATGGCGGTGAGCCCGATCGCCAGCATGTTGATCGCGACGCCTGAGACGATCTGGTTGCCACGCCAGGTGATCGCGGCGAAGCCGTGCACCAGCGACAGGGCGATCGCAGCGATGATGCCGGCGCCAAGGCCTGCCCAGGCCGAGCCGCTGTGATAGGCGATCACGGCCGAGGCGAAGGCGGCGATCAGCATCTTGCCCTCGAGGCCGATGTCGACGACCCCCGAGCGCTCCGACCAGAGCCCGGCCAGCGCCGCGCAGAGCAGCGGGATCGACAGGCGGATCGTCGAATCCAGGATGACGGCGAGGGTCTGGACGATCTCCATCGCCTAGCCCCCGCGCCCGAGAGTGAGCACGCTGGCGACGAGCCGCCGGAACAAACCGTCGAGCGCGCCGGCGAAGAGGATAACGATGCCGCCGATGACCACGACCATGTCGCGGGTGATGGTCGGCTTGTCGAAGGAGAGCTCTGCCCCGCCCTGATAGAGCACGCCGAAGAGCAGAGCGGCGAGGCCGACGCCGACCGGATGCCCCCGTCCCATCAGCGCTACGGCGATGCCGACGAAGCCGTACCCGGCGGTGAAATCGAGCACGAGCCTGTGCTGCACGCCCATGGCTTCGTTGACCGCGAGCCCGCCGGCGAGCGCGCCGGAGATCGCCATCACCACCATGATGATCCGCGCCGGCGGGATGCCGGCATAGGCGGCGGCGCGCGGGTTGGCGCCGACGGTGCGGATCGCATAGCCGAGCCGCGAGCGGTAGATCAGCGCCCAGACCGCGACGAGCGAGGCCAGCGCCAGCAGGAACGAGGTGTTGAGCGGCGTCGACGGCAGTTTCAGCCCGAAGGCGCCGAGCAGTTCGTGGATCGGCGTCAGCACGGCCTGCTTCGGGAAGTCCGGGGTCTCCGGCTGCATCGAGCCGGCTTTCCCCATCACCTCGACGAGGAGATAGACGATCAGCGTCGCGGCGATGAAATTGAACATGATCGTGGTGATCACGACATGGCTGCCGCGCGTTGCCTGGAGATAGCCTGGGATGAAGGCCCAGAGCGCCCCGCCAGCAGCCGCAGCGAGAATGGCGAGCGGTACCAGCAATATGCCCGGCAAAGGCGCGAGCCAGAGGCAGGCGATCGCGGCGAAGATGCCGGCGATGGTCGCCTGGCCCTCGCCGCCGATATTGAACAGGCCGGCATGGAAGGCGACCGCGACGGCAAGGCCGGTGAAGATGAAATTGGTGGTGTAGTAGAGCGTGAAGCCGAGCCCTTCGAGGCTGCCGAGCGAGCCCTTCAGCAAGAGCGCCGTCGCCTCCAGCGGGCTTTCGCCGATCGAGAGCACGACGAGCCCGGCGACGACGAGGGCCGCGGCGACTGAGACCAGCGGCACCAGCGCGGTATCGGCCCAGCGGGGAAGTTCGATCGGGGCCGCGCTCATGCCGCGCGCTCGCTGACGCCGGCCATCAGCAGGCCGAGATCGCGCTCGTCGGTCGCCACCGCCTCGCGCTCCCCGGTGATCTGGCCGCCGCAGAGCGCGAGAATGCGGTCGGAGAGCGCCATCACCTCCTCGAGCTCGACCGAGACGAGCAGGATCGCGACACCCTGATCGCGTAGGGCGATCAGGCGGCGATGAATGAATTCGATCGCGCCGATATCGACGCCGCGCGTCGGCTGGCCGACCAGCAGCACCTTCGGCGCCCGCTCGATCTCGCGGGCGAGCACGATCTTCTGCTGGTTGCCGCCGGAGAACTTCGCCGTCTTCAGGGTAGGATCGACCGGGCGGACATCGTAATCCTGCATGCCGGCGCGGGCATGCTGCTCGACGAGGGTCGGCGACAGGAAGGGGCCTCGCCCGAAAGCCGGATCGTCATGATAGCCGAGGATCGCGTTCTCGGCCGCGGCGAAGGCAGTGACGAGGCCGGTCCGCAAACGGTCCTCCGGGATGTGCATCAGGCCGAGCCGGCGCAGATTGGCCGGGTTGCGGTCGGTAGCATTGAGGATCTTGCTACCGAGCCGGATCACGCCGCGCGCCGGTTGGGTCAGGCCCGCGAGCACGTCGAGCAATTCGCTCTGGCCGTTGCCGGCGACGCCGGCGATGCCGACGATCTCGCCCTCGTGCAATGTCAGGCTGGCATCGCGCAGCGTCTCGCAGCCACGCTCGTCGATGACGGTCAGGCCGGCCGCCTCCAGCACCGGCGCGCCGCGCTGGCGCGGGCTTTTCTCGACCCGCAGCAGCACGCGGCGGCCGACCATCGCCTCGGCGAGCTCGGCCGGCGAGGTCCTGTTCGTCTCGACATGGGCAACCATCTCGCCGCGCCGCATCACCGAGACCCGGTCAGTCACCGCCATGATCTCGCGCAGCTTGTGGGTGATCAGGATCACCGTCTTGCCCTGCGCCTTCAGCGCCCGCAGCAATTCGAAGAGCTGGTCGGCTTCTGCCGGGGTCAGCACCGCCGTCGGTTCGTCGAGGATCAGGACTTCGGCGCCGCGATAGAGCGCCTTCAGGATCTCGACGCGCTGCTGCAGGCCGACCGAGAGCGTACCGACGATCGCGTCGGGATCGATGGCGAGGCCGTACTCCTGGGACAGGCGCGCCAACTCGGCTCGCGCCTTGCCGACGCCGCCTTTGAGCAGCGCCCCGCCCTCGGCGCCGAGCACGATGTTCTCGACCACCGAGAGCGGCTCCACCAGCATGAAATGCTGGTGGACCATGCCGATCCCCGCGGCGATCGCGTCCGAGGAGGAACGGATCCGGCGCGGTTCTCCATCGATCCGGATTTCACCCGAATCGGCCTCGTAGAAACCGTAGAGGATCGACATCAGCGTCGATTTGCCGGCACCGTTCTCGCCGACGATACCGTGGATCGAGCTGGCGGCGACGGTGAGCGAGACGTCCTTGTTGGCCTTGACCGGGCCGAAGGCCTTGCTGATGCCGCTGAGCTCGATGGCGGGGTGCGGGCTCGTCACCGGCGGGCCGCGCTCACATCGTGCACTTGGAATCCGACATGTAGTCGTGGACCTTGACGGTGCCGGCGATGATGTCGGCGCGGGCCTTGTCGGCGGCCGCCTTCATCTCGGGCGTGATCAGCGCCTTGTTGTTGTCGTCAAGCGCCCAGCCGACGCCGTCCTCCTTGAGCCCGAGCGCGGAGACGCCGGCTGCCCAGTTGCCGTCGCGGGCGGCCTTGAACGAGCTGTAGGCGGCGACGTCGACGCGCTTCAGCATCGAGGTCAGCACCTTGCCGGGATGCAGCATGTTCTGGTTGGAATCGACGCCGATGCCGAGCTTGCCGGCGTCGGCTGCGGCGCGCAGCACGCCGATGCCGGTGCCGCCGGCGGCGTGGTAGATCACGTCGGCGCCGCGGTCGATCTGCGACTTGGCGAGCTCGCCGCCCTTGACCGGGTCGTTCCAGGCGGCCGGCGTCGAGCCGGTCATGTTCTGGAAGATCTCGGCGTCCTTCTTGCCGGCCTTGACGCCCTGGACATAGCCGCAGGCGAATTTGCGGATCAGCGGGATGTCCATGCCGCCGACGAAGCCGACCTTGCCGGTCTTCGAGGCGAGGCTGGCGATGAGGCCGACGAGATAGGAGGCCTCATGCTCCTTGAACACCACCGACTGCACGTTCGGCAGCTCGACCACCATGTCGATGATGGTGAACTTGAGATTGGGGAACTCGGCCGCGACCTTCTGCAGCGCGGTCGCCTGCGAGAAGCCGACGGCGATGATGGGGGAATGGCCGTCACGGGCGAAGCGGCGCAGCGCCTGCTCGATCTGAGCATCGTTGGTCGGCTCGAAATCGCGGAACTCGACACCGGTCTCGGCTTTGAACTTCTCGGCGCCGGCGAAGACGCCCTCATTGAAGGATTTGTCGAACTTGCCGCCCTTGTCATAGACGATCGCCGGCTTGATCGCGGTCTGGGCCATGGCCGTCATGGCCGAGAGGGCGACGCCCGCCAGAGCGAGCGCGAGAGATTTCAAACGCATTGAGCCGTTCCCCTGTCACACGCGGAATGGTTGCGCCATCCCTGCCTGCGATCACGATGGCACGGCTTGCGGACGGGGCCAAGCGGGCTTCGAGGCCCGCTCGGCGATATATGTCATATATGAACAGTCGCCTCAGCCGCGCTGGATCGAGACGCCGCCATCGGCGAGGAAGGCCGTGCCGGTAACGAAGCTCGACGCATCCGAGGCGAGGAACAGCGCGGCGCGGGCGATCTCCTCCGGCTGCGCCATCCGCTTCAGCGCATGGATGCCCTCGACGAAGGCGGTGACCTCGGGGCCCGAGGCCGGATCGTTGGTGATGCTCGCCGGCGTGTCGGTGCCGCCCGGCAGCAGCGCGTTGACGCGGATGCGCTTGCCGCCGAGCTCGGCCGCGAGCGCCTTTACGAGGCCGATCTGCCCGGCCTTGCTGGCAGCATAGGCCGACATGCCGGCGAGGCCGGCAGTGTAGCCGACGAAGCTCGCGGTGAAGATCAGCGAGCCGCCGCCGCGCGCCTCCAGCGCCGGCGCCTGATAGCGCGCGCCGAGGAAGGCGCTGGTCAGGTTGGTCTCGATCAGCCCGCGCCAGCTTGCGCTGGTCATCTGGCCGATCGGGCCGAGCTCGCCGACGATGCCGGCATTGTTGAAGCCGATGTCGAGCCCGCCGAAGCTCCCGGTCGCGGTTTCGACCAGGCGCTGCGCCAGTGCCTCCTCGCGGATGTCGCCGGCGACGGCGATCGCTTCGCCGCCCTCCGCTCTGATCTCGCCGACGAGCGTGTCGAGCTCGCTCTGCCGCCGCGCGGTGACGACCAGCCTGGCGCCCTCGGCTGCGAAGAGCTTTGCCGCCGCCCGGCCGATGCCGGAGCTCGCGCCGGTGATGATCGCGACCTTGTCCTTCAGTGCCGTCATGTCCTGCTCCTTGTTCAGGGAATGCGGCCCGGCTGATCGCAGCGGGCGGCCGCTGCGGACACCCGCTTCCTGTCACGGCATGGCGCCCGATTGCTGGCGGAGCCGGATCGGCCTAGCTTGCCGGTCATGACGCTGAACGATGCCGAGATCGAGCGCTATGCCCGCCATCTGGTGCTGCCGGAGATCGGCGGCCCCGGCCAGGCGAAGCTCAAGCGGGCCCGCGTGCTGGTGATCGGCGCGGGCGGCCTTGGCGCTCCGCTGATCCCCTATCTCGCGGCCGCCGGCGTCGGTACGATCGGCATCGTCGACGACGACCACGTCTCGCTCTCGAACCTGCAGCGGCAGATCATCTTCGGGGCGGAGGATATCGGGGCGCGCAAGGTGGTCGCGGCTGCGAACTTCGTCACGCGGCTCAACCCGCGGGTCGAGATCGAGGAATACGTCACGCGGATCGACCCGCACAATGCGCGGGCGCTGGTCGCGTTCTACGACGTCGTCGCCGATGGCTCCGACAATTTCGCCACGCGCTACGCCGTCTCCGACGCCTGTTTTCACGAGAAGAAGCCGCTGGTGACGGCGGCGCTCGGCCGTTTCGATGGTTCGCTGACCACGATCCGCGCGCATGAGACCAGCGCCGAGGGACAGCCCAATCCGACCTATCGCTGCCTGTTCCCGCAGGAGCCGCCGCCGGGCACGGTCGCACCCTGCGCCGAGGCGGGCGTGCTCGGCGCGCTCGCCGGTGTGATGGGCTCGATGATGGCGCTGGAGGTGATCCGCGCGATCACCGGCTTCGGCGAGCCGCTGGTCGGCAAGCTCCTGCTCGTCGACGCGATGGCGATGCGCTTCGAGACGATGAAATACGGCTGGGATCCGGACAATCCGCTGAACGGGACCGCAGCCGGCGTCGCCGCCTGAGCTATTTCGCCGCCCGCTTGGCCTCGATCACATCGAAGAGCTGGGCTGCCAGATCCGGCCCGCCGAGCTTCTTGATGGCGCGCACGCCGGTCGGGGCGGTGACGTTGATCTCGGTCAGTCGCCCGCCGATCACGTCGATGCCGACGAGCAGGAGGCCGCGCTCCCTGAGCGCCGGGCCGATGCGCTCGCAGATCTCGAGCTCGCGCTTCGACAGGTCGGTCGGCCTGGCCGCGCCGCCGCGCACCATATTCGCGCGCAGGTCGCCGACTGCCGGCACCCGGTTGACCGCGCCTGCCGCCTTGCCGTCGATCAGGATGATGCGCTTGTCGCCCTCAGTGACCTCCTTGAGGAAGGCCTGGACCACCCAGGGCTCGCGGAAGAGGTTGGAGAACAGGTCGTAGAGCGAGCCGAAATTCGGGTCGCCCTTGCCGGTCTTGAACACGGTCGCGCCGCCATGGCCGTAGAGCGGCTTCATCACGATCTCGCCGAACTCCTCGCGGAAGGCCTCGATCTCGGCGCGATCGCGCGTGATCAGCGTCGGCGGCATCAGCTCGGGGAAATGCGTGACGAAGAGTTTTTCGGGCGCGTTGCGGACCTCGGTGGGATCGTTGACCACCAGCGTCTTCGGATGGATGCGCTCGAGCATATGCGTCGAGGAGACATAGGCCATGTCGAAGGGCGGATCCTGGCGCAGCAGCACCACATCCAGCGTCGAGAGGTCGGTCCGCTCGGGCTGGCCGAGCGTATAGTGGTCGCCTTCCACGTCCCGCACTTCGACCGGGCTGATCACGGCGGTGACCTTGCCGTCGCGCAGGGTCAGCTTCTCCGGCGTATAGGTGAAGAGCCTGTGGCCGCGCGCCTGCGCTTCCAGCATCAGGGCGAAGCCGGTGTCGCCGGCGATGCGGACCTTCTCGATCGGGTCCATCTGGATGGCGACGTTCAGCGGCATGGGCAAAAGCTCCGGTTGCGGCCGTTATATCGGCTGCGCCACAGCGGCAGCGCAAGGGCCTCCGCCCTGCGTCAGAGCACGAGCTCGAACACGCGGGGAACATGGCGGGGCAGGCGCCAGGGCGCAAGAAAGACCGCGTCGGCCCGAAGATTGCGCTGCATCGCCCAGGGATTGCGCGCCAGCCATTGCCGGATGCGGGCTTCGATCAGCCGGCGCTTGTCAGGCGTGATCGCGCTCGCCGCATCGCCGAGCGCGGCGCGCGCCTTGACCTCGACGAAGACGATGTCGTCGCCGCGCGCCATGATCAGGTCGATCTCGCCGCCCTTGCCGCCGAAGCGGCGCTGCAGCAGGCGATAGCCCTTGATGGTGAGGAAGGCGACGGCGAGCCATTCGCCGCGGCGGCCGGATAGGCCGGAGCGGCGCGCGCGCCGGCTGCGCAGCGCCTCGCTCATGGTGCCCGCGTCAGTTCGAGGGCGCGGGCATAGACGACGCGCCGGGGCTGGCCGCTCGCGGCCGTGACCTGCGCCACCGCCTCCTTCAGCGAGACTTTTGCGAGCGCGATGCGCAGCGCCTCGTCGAGCGTGTCGCCTTGCGCCACCGCAGCGGACGCGTCGGGCGGGCCGATCACCACGACGATCTCGCCGCGCGCCTCCTCGGCCTCGGCATAGTGGGCGGCGAGCTCCGGCAAGGGGCCGCGGCGGACGTTCTCGTAATATTTGGTCAGTTCGCGTGCGACAGCGCCCGAGCGGGCGCCCAGCACGGCGGCGGCGTCGCTCAGCATCTCGGCCAGCCGCCGCGGCGATTCGAAGAGGACGAGCGTGCCGGGAATGGCGGAAAGCTCGGTGAGGCGCGCCTTTCGTGCGGCGCTCTTCGGCGGCAGGAAGCCCTCGAAGAAGAAACGGTCGGTCGGCAGCCCCGCCAGCACCAGCGCCGCCAGCACGGCGGAGGGGCCGGGAATGCCGGTGACCGGCAAACCTTCCGCCACGACCTCGGCGACAAGCTTGTAGCCGGGGTCGGAGACCAAGGGCGTGCCGGCATCCGAGATCAGCGCGAGCTTGCCGCCCTGGCGCAGCCTGTCCAGGATCCTCGGGCGCATCTGCGCCGCATTGTGCTCGTGATAGGGCAGCAGCGGCGTCGCGATGCCGTAATGTGCCAGCAGCGTCTTCGACGTCCGGGTGTCCTCTGCCAGCACGGCATCGGCGGCGGCGAGCGTCGACAGCGCCCGGAACGAGATGTCCTTGAGGTTGCCGATCGGCGTCGCGACGATGTGCAGGCCCGGCGCGAGCGGTTCGGCCTCGGCCCGGAGCCCGAAGGCCGCATAGCTCGGGGCGCGAGCGGTGGCGGGCGGAGCGGAGACAGGGCCGGACATGGCGGCGAAACTGCCACAGCGATCGCCAAGACGCCACCGCTGGCCCAGCAACCTAGAGTTAACAACTTGAAAATAGCTTCGCTGACTGGCAGGACTTGTTCACGGTTCAGGACAAGACATTCAGCTGGTGTGAGCTTGCCTTGCGCCTCGCCGAGGACTGGAGACGAAAACCGTGTCGCGTCACTTGAAGCTCCTTGTCCCGCCGAGCCGCCGACTGATCCTGCTGTCCGGTGTCGGCGCAGTGCTCGCGGCCTGCAGCGGCGGCACCGGCGGCCTGCCCGGCTTCGACAGCCAGACGGCGTCACAGGGCGGCGGTGCCCAGCCCAGCGGCCCGACCATCGGCACCGGCTCGGTCAAGGTCGGTCTGATCCTGCCGCTGACCGCCGAGGGCTCGGGTGCGACCGTCGGCAATTCGCTCAAGAACGCCGCCGAGATGGCGCTTGCCGAGTTCCCCGGCGCCGACCTCACGCTGCTGGTCAAGGATGATCGCGGCACGCCGGACGGAGCGCAGGCGGCAGCACAGGAGGCGCTGCGCGAGGGAGCCGAATTGATCATCGGCCCGCTCTTTGCACCCTCGGTGCAGGCCGTCGGACAGGTCGCCCGCGGTGCCGGCAAGCCGGTCATGGCCTTCTCCAGCGACAGCAACGTCGCCTCGCGCGGCATTTATCTGCTCTCCTTTCCGCCGGAGAACGACGTCAACCGCGTCATCGCCTACGCCTCTGCGCAAGGGCGCAAATCCTTCGCCGCGCTGGTGCCCGAGACCGCCTATGGCAAGGTCGTCGAGGGCGCCTTCCAGCAGGCCGTCGCCAATCAGGGCGCGCGCGTCGTGGTGATCGAGCGCTTCGGTTCCGACCAGAACAGCATGCGCGCCGCCACCACCCGGCTGGTGCCGGCGCTGCAGCAGGCGGATGCGCTGTTCGTGCCGGCCGACGCCGCGGCGATGCCGACGCTCGGCCTCGTCCTGCAGCAGGCCGGCTATGATCCCGCCAAGGTCAAGCCGCTCGGCACCGGCGTCTGGAACGATGCCAATGTCGCGCGCGTCCCGGCGATCCAGGGCGGCTGGTTCGCCTCGCCCGACACCGCCGGTTTCAACGCCTTCTCCGGCCGCTATCAGAAGCGCTTCAACAGTGCCCCGACCCGTACCGCGACGCTGTCCTATGACGCGGTTTCGCTGGCCGCGGCGCTCGCCCGTACGCAAGGC
This sequence comes from Allobosea sp. NPDC055332, assembly GCF_053645455.1. NCBI lineage: Bacteria > Pseudomonadati > Pseudomonadota > Alphaproteobacteria > Hyphomicrobiales > Alloboseaceae > Allobosea > Allobosea sp. NPDC055332. Next base: position 269,298 of record NZ_JBSHMO010000005.1, read on the forward strand.
AGCCAGCGCTTCTCCGAAAGTGTTCTGACCAATCCGTCTGGTTTCGCCGGCGCCGACGGCGTCTTCCGCTTCCGTCCGGACGGGCTGAACGAGCGTGGCCTTGCCGTGCTCGAACTGCGCAACGGCCAGATCGTCACTGTCAACACGGCTCCGCGCGATCTCGGCCCGCGGACGAACTGACAACCACCGTCTTTCCGAGGCACCGCACAGCGGCGAGCCCGGAACCCATATCCGCATGACCTGCAAAAAAAGGGCGGCATCACTGCCGCCCTTACGCTTTGGCATGGTGTTCATGGATTTCCGGCTTGGGCCTTCGGCCCGCCCGGGAATGACAAGGTAGGCCTCACCCGCCGATATTGAACGCCGCCAGCGCAGCCATGTTGACGATGTCGGAATCCTTGGCGCCGAGTGGGACGATCTGCACCGGCTTGTCGAGGCCGACGAGCAGCGGGCCGATCACGGTCGCACCGCCGAGCTCCTGCAGCATCTTGGTCGAGATCGAGGCCGAGTGGAACGCCGGCATCACCAGCACGTTCGCCGGCCCGGTCAGGCGGCAGAACGGATATTGCGCCATCAAGTCGCGGTTGAGCGCGACATCGGCCGCCATCTCGCCGTCATACTCGAAATCGACGCGCTGGCCGTCGAGGATCGTCACGGCATCGCGCACCTTCTCCGAGCGCTCGCCGGCGGGATGGCCGAAGGTCGAGAAGGCGAGCATGGCGACCTTGGGCTCGTAGCCGAGCCGGCGGGCGACACCGGCCGCTTCCATCGCGATCTCCGACAGCTCCTGTGCCGTCGGCATCTCGGTGATCGCGGTGTCGGCGACGAGCACGGTGCGCCCACGGGTGATCGCGATCGAGACGCCGATCAGCCGGTGGCCCGGCCGGTCGTCGATGACGCGGCGGACCTCCTCCAGCGCGATCGAGTAGTTGCGGGTGACGCCGGTGACCATCGCATCGGCATCGCCGAGCGCGACCATTGCGGCGGCGAAATGGTTGCGGTCCTGGTTGATCAGGCGCTGGCAGTCGCGGAAGAGATAGCCGTGCCGCTGCAGCCGCTCGTAGAGATACTGCGCATAGGCCGCATTGCGATGCGAGAGCCTGGCGTTCTGGACCTCGATGCCCTTGGCCGCGAGGTCGACGCCGAGATGCTCCGCGGTCTCGTTGATGCGCTCCTCGCGCCCGACCAGGATCGCCTTGCCGAGCTCCTGGTTGACGAAGGAGGCCGCGGCGCGGATGACCTGCTCCTCCTCGCCTTCGGCGAAGACGACGCGCTTGGGGTAGCGCCGCACGCGCTCGAAGATGCGGTTGAGCGTGCCGGTTACGGGATCGCGCCTCGCCGAGAGCTGCGCCTTGTAGGCGCCGGTATCGACGATCGGCTTGCCGGCGACGCCGGTATCCATCGCCGCCTTGGCGACCGCCATCGGCACGACATGGATCAGCCGCGGATCGAACGGTACCGGGATGATGTAGTCCTTGCCGTAGCGCGGGCGCGCGCCCTGATAGGCGGCGGCGACCTCGTCCGGCACGTCCTCGCGCGCCAGCATGGCCAGCGATTCGGCCGCGGCGATCTTCATCTCCATGTTGATCGTGGTCGCACGCACGTCGAGCGCGCCGCGGAAGATGAAGGGGAAGCCGAGCACGTTGTTGACCTGGTTCGGATAGTCCGAACGCCCGGTTGCCATGATCGCGTCGTCGCGGATGGCGTGGACTTCCTCCGGCGTGATCTCCGGATCGGGATTGGCCATGGCGAAGATGATCGGGTTCGGCGCCATGGAAGCGACCATCTCCGGCGTCACCGCGCCCTTCTGCGACAGGCCGAAGAAGGCGTCCGCCCCTTCCAGCGCCTGCGCCAGCGTGCGCCGGTCGGTCACCGCCGCATGGGCCGACTTCCACTGGTTCATGCCCTCGGTGCGGCCCTGGTAGATCACGCCCTTGGTGTCGCAGAGGATGACGTTGTCGGGCTTGAAGCCCATCGCCTTGAGCAGCTCGGTGCAGGCGATCGCGGCGGCGCCGGCGCCGTTGACGACGAGCCGGGTCGTCTGGATGTCGCGGCCGGTCAGGTCGAGCGCGTTGATCAGGCCGGCGGCGGCGATGATCGCGGTGCCGTGCTGGTCGTCATGGAAGACCGGGATGTCCATCAACTCGCGCAGGCGCTGCTCGATGATGAAGCATTCCGGCGCCTTGATGTCCTCGAGATTGATGCCGCCGAAGGAGGGGCCGAGATAGCGCACCGCCTCGATGAACTTGTCAGCATCCTCGGTGTCGACCTCGAGGTCGATCGAATCGACGTCGGCGAAGCGTTTGAACAGCACCGACTTGCCTTCCATCACCGGCTTGGATGCGAGCGCGCCGAGATTGCCGAGGCCGAGGATGGCTGTGCCGTTCGAGATCACAGCGACCAGGTTCGAGCGCGTGGTGTAGTCATAGGCGCGGCTCGGATCCTCGGCGATCGCCAGCACCGGCACGGCGACACCAGGCGAATAGGCCAGCGACAGGTCGCGCTGGGTCGCCATCGGCTTGGTCGGGACGATCTCGAGCTTGCCCGGCCGCCCTTGCGAGTGGAAGAGCAGCGCCTCCTGATCGGTGAAGGTCGGACGGGTGCGCTTGGGCGGGGAGCGGTCGTTCATGCGCTTGTTCTTCTTCACAGGCGTTTCCTCAGGGGGAAACGACCATAGGGCAGCGCCGCTTTCCTCGACAAGGCGCGATTGCGGGCCGGCGCCCGACTCGGGTCGTGGACGTGCCGGGCATACCCGATCCGGCTGTTGCCCCGGCCAGTTCCGTCAGAGGCGGCCGCGTACCCGCGCAACGAAATCGCCGACATAGCGATCGAGCTCGGCGGCCTGTTCCGTGACGCGCGCAGCCGCTTTCACCACATGCGCGGCCGTGTCGCCGGTCGCGCGCGCCTCGCTGCCGACGGCTGCGACATTGCCGGTGACCGTCGCTGCCGAAGAGGCGACCGCCTGCGCGTCCATTGCGATGCCCGACGCGATCGCGCCCTGGCCGCTGACGACCTGGGCGATCGCGCCCGAGGTCGTCTCGATCGTGTTCATCGTGCCTTCGATCTGGCCGACCGCGTCAGCAGCCGCATCCGCGGCGACACGGATATCCTGCAGGGTCGCCGCGATGTCGCGCGTCGCCTGCTGCGTCTGCTCGGCGAGGTTCTTGACCTCGCCGGCGACGACGGCGAAGCCGCGCCCGGCGGGGCCGGCGCGCGCGGCTTCGATGGTCGCGTTGAGCGCGAGCAGGTTGGTGCGGGCCGCGATCTCTTCGATGAAACCGAGCACCTGGCCGACCTTGTCGGCCGCCCCGGCCAGGCCGTTGACATCGCGTCGCGTCGAGCGGACATGGCTCGCCGCCTCCAGGGCGGTATCGGCAGCCAGCCGGGTCTGCCGGTTCAGTTCCCGGATCGAGGCGTCGATTTCCTCGGCGGCCTGGGCGACGCTGCCGACGCGTTGCGAGGCGAGTTCGGCTTGCTGCGTCGCCTCGCTGGCGCGCATCGTGGTGCGGTCGGCGTTGTCGGCCATGCCGCGCGCGGCCTCGAGCATGCCACGGGCCGATTCGCCGACCTGATGCAATGCCTTTCCGACGGTGATCTCGAGATCGGCTGCGAGTTCTCCCAGGGCTGCCTTGCGCAGCGCCTCGCTCTCGTCGCGCCGGTTCTCCAGCGTTTTTTCGCTCGTGATGTCGAGCAGGATGCCGTCCCAGATCAGCGTGCCATCTCCCAGCCGGCGCATGGTCGCCTCGCTGCGTAGCCAGACGATGTCGCCCTCGGGGCCGCGATAGCGCGCCTCGAAGCGCCAGGTATCGCCCGATTCCTGCTGAGCCTTGCGGGCGCTCTCGAAGCGCTGACGATCCTCTGGCAGCATCTTGCCGAGCCAGGCTTCCGGGTCGCGCTCGACCTCCTCCTTGCTGACACCGAGCAGGTGACCGATGGCGAAGGAGGCGAACTGGTAACGCAGCGTACCATCCGGGGAGACCACGCGCTGATAGAGCGTGCCGGGCGCGCGCCGGATCAGTGTGCGCAGGCGATAGGCGGTCTCGCGCCGCTCGCGGTCGTTGCTGAGGACGAGCCCGACCAGGATGGTTCCGATCGTGCTGACCACGATCATGATCGGCACTGCCTCTGAGAGAAAGCGCCCGGCCGCGGCCCAGTTCGGCATGAAGATGTTTGAAGCGATCAGGCAGGCGGCGCTGATCAGGCTGAGCCAGGCAAGGTCGCGCAAGCTCAGTGAGCGCTTCTGCCGGCCGAGCCAGGCGGCGTAGATCACGCCGGCGACAGCGTGCAGGGCAATCCCGGCGATCCCGGTCGGCATGCCGACGCCGCCGAGATTGTAGCGCGCCACAACCAACGGGACAGCAGTCAGGAGGGCCGCGATCGGTCCGCCGATCGGTCCGGCCAGGATCGCGAAAGTGTTGCGGGAATCGACGACAAGCCCGGGTTGGATGACGAAGGGATTGGCCATGCTGCACAGCGCGCCGGCGGCGAACAGGATGCCGACGGCGAGCTGGCGCAGCAGCGGGCGCTGATCGATCCAGCTGGCGATCGCCGTCAGGATCAGGGCCGCCAACAGCAGGAAGGACAGGCTCTCGATCAGATTGATGAACAGCGACATGACGGGCCCTTGGCCGGGGACGGCGCATCGACCCTGCTTAAATTTGTTGAAAGCAGTCCTAACGGATGGTCTTGCCGGCGCGATTTGCTAGCGTGCGCGACCCATGCGCCTCACCACGCCAGACGACATCGCGGAAGCCAAACCCGCCCCTGCGGCCGATGCCGGCCGCGTCACGCCGATGATGGCGCAGTACGTCGAGATCAAGGCCAATAATCCGGACTGCCTGCTGTTCTACCGGATGGGCGATTTCTACGAATTGTTCTTCCAGGACGCCGAGATCGCCTCGCGCACGCTCGGCATCGTGCTCACCAAGCGGGGCAAGCATCTCGGCGAGGACATCGCCATGTGCGGCGTCCCGGTCGAACGTGCCGACGACTACCTGCAGAAGCTGATTGCCGCCGGCCATCGCGTCGCCGTTTGCGAACAGACCGAGGACCCGGCCGAGGCCAAGAAGCGCGGTGCCAAATCGGTGGTGAAGCGCGACGTGGTCCGTCTCGTCACCCCCGGCACCATCACCGAGGAGCGCCTGCTCGACCCCGGCCGGGCGAGCCTGCTCGTCGCTGTGGCGCGGCGCCGGCTCTCGGACGAGGTCTTTGCTTATGGCATTGCCGCGCTCGACATCTCGACCGGCCGCTTTGCCGTGCTCGAAACCGACCAGCGCGGCCTTGCCGTGGAGCTTGCTCGACTGGAGCCGCGCGAGATCGTCTGCCCGGACGCTATCCATGACGATCCCGAGCTCAGGGAATTCTGGCGCGAAGTTGCGGCTCCCGTTACGCCATTGGCGCGCGAGGGGCTCGATCCCGCCTCCGGCGAACGTCGGTTGAAGGAGTTCTTCGGCGTCGCCACGCTCGATGCGTTCGGCGCCTTCAGCCGTGCCGAGATTGCCGCCGCTGCGGCCGCGCTCGCCTATGTCGAGCGCACCCAGCTCGGCGCCCGCCCGCCTCTGTCGCCGCCCGTCCGCGAGGGGATGAGCGCGACCATGCTGATCGACGCGGCGACCCGCGCCAACCTCGAACTGACCCGGACGCTCGCGGGTGAACGCTCGGGCAGCCTGCTCGCCACCATTGACCGCACAGAAACGCCGGGTGGCAGCCGCCTGCTCGCCGAGCGTTTGGCTGGGCCGTTGACCGATTCAGCCGCCATCGGCAGGCGGCACGATGCCGTCGCGCTGCTGGTCGAGACGCCCTCGCTGCGCGAGGCGCTGCGGAGCGATCTCGCCCGCGTGCCCGATATCGCCCGGGCGCTGGCGCGGCTCTCGCTCGACCGCGGCGGACCGCGCGATCTCGCCGCGCTCGGCGCCGGGCTGGACGCGGCGCGCGGCGTCGCCGCGGCGCTGCTGCGCCAGGGCGATCTGCCGGACGAATTGCGCGAGGCGGCGCTGGCATTGGGGCGCACCGATCCCGATCTTGCGACACGCCTCGCCAACACGCTCGCCGACGAATTGCCGTTGCTGAAGCGCGATGGCCGTTTCGTGCGCGAGGGCTTCGATGCGGCGCTCGACGAACTGCGCCTGCTCCAGGTCGACTCGCGCAAGGTGATCGCGCAATTGCAGGCGCGCTATGCCGCCGAGACCGATTGCAGGACGCTCCGCATCAAGCACAATTCCATGCTCGGCTATTTCGTTGAGGTGCCGCAGGCCGTCGGCGAGACTTTCCTGAGGGAGCCCTGGCGCGCGGTCTTCGTGCATCGCCAGACCATGTCGGATGCGATGCGCTTCTCCTCGGTTGAGCTCGGCGAGCTCGAGGCCAAGATCGCCTCCGCCGCCGACCGGGCGCTGAAGCTCGAACTCTCGGTGTTCGCGGCGTTGACTGAGGCGGTGCTGGCACAGGCCGAGCCGATCAAGGCGACGGCGCAGGCCTTGGCGGTGATCGATGTTGCCGCCGCCCTCGCCGAGCTCGCCATCGACGGCGGCTGGACGAGGCCTCAGGTCGATGACGGCGCCGCTTTCACCATCAGGGCCGGCCGTCATCCCGTGGTCGAGGCGGCGCTGAAGCGCCAGGGCCAGCCCTTCGTTGCCAATGACAGCGAGCTGTCCGCGTCAGGCAAAAGCCGCGACGGCCGCATCTGCCTGATCACCGGCCCGAATATGGCGGGTAAGTCGACCTTCCTGCGCCAGAACGCGCTGATCGCGGTGCTTGCCCAGATGGGCTCCTTCGTGCCAGCGCAGAATGCCCATATCGGCGTGGTCGACCGGCTGTTCTCGCGCGTCGGCGCCGCCGACGATCTCGCCCGCGGCCGCTCGACCTTCATGGTCGAGATGGTCGAGACCGCCGCGATCCTCAACCAGGCCGGGCCGCGCGCCCTCGTCATCCTCGACGAGATCGGCCGGGGCACCGCGACCTTCGACGGCCTTTCGATCGCCTGGGCCGCGATCGAGCATCTGCATGAGGCCAATCGCTGCCGGGCGTTGTTCGCGACGCATTACCATGAGCTGACGGCGCTGGCCGAGCGGCTCGACCGCGTCGCCAACGCCACCGTCCGTGTGACCGAATGGGACGGCGAGGTCGTCTTCCTGCACGAGGTCGTGCCGGGTGCGGCCGACCGTTCCTACGGCATTCAGGTCGCCAAGCTTGCCGGCCTGCCGCCGGCGGTGGTCGAGCGTGCCCGCGCCATCCTTTCCGAATTGGAGAAGAGCGAGCGCGAGAAGCCGGTCGCGGCCCTGGTCGACGATCTCCCGCTGTTCGCGGTGCAGATGCGCAAGCCCGCACCGGCCGCAGCGTGGGTCGCTGGCCCCGATGAATTGCGCAATGCGTTGGCTGGGTTCGACCCCGACGAGATGACGCCGCGCGAGGCGCTGGAGGCGCTCTACAAGCTCAAGCGGCTGAACTGAGTCTGCGCCCGATCCCTTCCGCCGCCGCGACTCCCGTGGCGAAGCAGGCCTGCAGCAGATAGCCGCCGGTCGGTCCCTCCCAATCGATCATTTCGCCGGCTACAAAGATGTCGGGCAAGCACTTCAGCATGAAGTCCGGGTCGATTTCGTCGGCCCGGATACCGCCAGCAGTCGAGATGGCACGGGCGAGCGAGGCCATGCCGGTGAGACGCAAGGGCGCGGCTTTGATTAAGTGCGCGAGCGCTTCAGGCTCTGCCGGCAATGGTCCGCCCGCAGCTTCGCGCAGCACGGCCGCCGCCACCGGCGAAAGCCCCGCCGCCTTGCGCAGATGGTTGCTCAGCGTCTCGCCCGGACGGCGCCTGGCCAATCGGGTTGCGAGCTCCGGCTCGCTGAGGTCTGGGCGCAAGTCGATCGTCAGGATCGCCCGGCCGTCGCGAGCGATCGCCTCGCGTAGCAGCCCCGACAGGGCATACACCGCACCACCCTCGATACCGCTGGCATCGATCATCGCCTCGCCAAGGGCGCGCCGTCCAGCGAAGCTCAGGGCAATGCGCTTCAATGGTAAGCCGGCAAATTTATCGCGCATCAACGGTGACCAGGCGATGGCGAAGCCAGCATTGGCGGGGCGCAAGGGCGCGATCGCGATGCCTTTCTCTCCCAGCAGCCCGGCCCAGGACCCATCCGCGCCGAGCCGCGGCCAGCTCGCCCCGCCGAGTGCCAGAAGCGTCGCGCGAGGGCGGACGGTTTCGAGCGAGCCATCGCGAACCGTAAAGCGTAGCGCCCCGTTCTCATCCCAACCCGTCCAGAGCCGTCCCGCATGCAGCGCGACGCCAAGTCCGTCGAGCCGCGCCAGCCAGGCTCGCAGCAAAGGCGAGGCCTTCATCGCCTTGGGGAAGACGCGCCCGCTCGAGCCGACGAAGCTCTCCGCGCCTAGCCCGTCGGCCCAGTTGCGCAGCGCCTGCGGCGGGAAGGCGCGAATCGCTGGCTCCAGCCAGGTCCGCGCTTCGCCATAGCGCCCGAGCAGGGCGTCGAGCGATTCCGAATGCGTCAGGTTGAGCCCGCCGCGGCCGGCGAGCAGGAATTTGCGCGCCGGCGAGGCCATCCGCTCGTAGATCGCGACGGTGTGGCCGGCCTCAGCCAGCCGCTCGGCCGCGATCAGCCCGGCCGGGCCGGCGCCGATGATGGCGACGTCCGGTCCGCTCAATTGCCGAACACGGTGTTCAATTGGCTGCCGACCATGATGAAGGTGGTGCGCTTCGGCATCTCCTTGAGCCGGACTGCGCCGATATAGGTCATCGCCGAGCGCACCCCGCCCATGATCTCCTGCATCGTGCCCTCGACCGGGCCGCGATAGGGCACCTCGACGGTCTTGCCCTCGGAGGCCCGGTATTTGGCGACGCCGCCGGAATACCGCTTCATCGCCGTGTCCGAGGACATGCCGTAGAAGACCATCGCGACCGGCACTTTCTCACCATCGCGGGTCTCGTAGCGGATCTCGCCCTCGCATTCGTCATGGCCGGCGAGCATGCCGCCCATCATCACGAAGTCGGAGCCGCCGCCATAGGCCTTGGCGACGTCGCCCGGCACAGTCAGGCCGCCATCGCCGCAGACCAGCCCCTTCAGGCCATGGGCCGCGTCGGCGCATTCGATGATCGCCGAGAGCTGCGGATAGCCGACGCCGGTCATCTTGCGGGTGGTGCAGACCGAGCCCGGCCCGATGCCGACCTTGACGATATCAGCGCCGGCCAGGATCAGCGCCTCGGTCATGTCGCCGGTGACGACGTTGCCGGCCATGATCGCTGCGTTCGGGAAGGCCTCGCGCGTCGCCTTGACCGTGTCGACGAACTTTTCGGTGTAGCCATTGGCGACGTCGAGGCAGATCTTGTCGATCGGCGCCTTGGCGTGCACCGCTTTCAGCTTGTCATGGTCGGAATCGATGGTCCCCAGCGAATAGAAGGCGTTGGCCGAGCCCTCTTCCCTGAAGAAGGCGATCAGCTCGTCGGCGTCGTAATGCTTGTGCAGCGCGACCATGGCGCCGTGCTTCAAGAGGGCGCGCGCCATCGCCATGGTGCCGACCACGTCCATGTTCGCGGCGATGAGTGGGAAACCGCTCCATTCGCGGCCGGTATGCGCGAAACGGAAGCTCCGGTTGACGTCGACCTCGGCGCGGCTGCCGAGCGTCGAGCGCTTCGGGCGGATCAGCACGTCGCGGAAGTCGAGTTTCGGATCGTTCTCGATGCGCATGATCAAAGCTCCGGCGGCTGGCGCAGACGGTCGAAAAGCGCACGCGGCGTGAGGGAGCGTGCCGGGATTCATAGCCGCTCGAACCCTTGGGGGCAATGCGTGGGGTGCGGTCGGAGTTCCCGGTGAAAGAAACTTTAGCAGTCTCTAAAGTTTCTGCTGGACAGGGCATCTGAGTGAGGATACTTAAGCGCATGCTTCACCAACCGGATCTGCTCGATCTCATGTTCCAGGCGCTGGCGGATCCGAACCGCCGGCAGATGGTGCAACGGCTTTGCGAGGGGCCGGCGAGCGTCAGCGAGCTTGCCCAACCACTGCAGATGACGCTGTCGGCGGTGGTGCAGCATCTCGCGGTTCTCGAGGGAGCAGGGCTGGTGCGTACGCAGAAGATCGGGCGGGTCCGTACCTGCCAGCTCGACACGCAGGCACTGCGCGCGGCAGAGCGCTGGATCAGCGAGCGCCGCGCCCTCTGGGAGCGACGCTTCGACCGGCTAGGCGCCTTCCTTGCCGAGCAGGACCAGGATTTGAAGGACTGAGACGGACAATGACCGAACGGACCGTCATCCACGCCGATTTCACCATCGAGCGCCATTACGATGCGAGCCCGGCCCGCGTCTTCGCCGCCTTCGCCGATCCGGTGGCAAAGCGGCGCTGGTCGGCTTGCCATGACGCGGGCGGGCTCGGTGAACACACACTCGATTTCCGCGAGGGCGGCCGCGAGACCATGCGGGGTGCTCCGGCGGAAAGCGGCGTCTTTGCGATGAACGCGACCTTCGCGGAGATCGTGCCGGAGCAGCGCATCATCTACAGCTACGAATTGCTGCGCGACGATATTCGCCTGTCGATCTCGCTGGCGACGATCGAGTTCCATCGCGACGGCACCGGCACGAGGCTCCGCTTCACCGAACAAGCTGCCTTCCTCGACGGCCATGATAGGCCCGAATGGCGCGAACAGGGCTCGCGCATCGGCTTCGACAGGCTGGCCGACTATCTCGCGCAGGAGCAGGCGCCCGCCTGAACCGCGCCAATCTTCAACCAACTCCGTTTCAACCCGCTTTTCCAGAAGCAGGAATGCACAGCCATGTCCCTGACGCTATATTTCCACCCGCTCTCGGGCTTCTGCCAGAAGACGCTGGTTGCGCTCTACGAGAACCAGACGCCATTCACGCCGCAGCTCGTCAATTTCGGAGACGCCACCGAGCGTGCTGATTTCCTGAAGCTCTGGCCGATCGGCAAGTTCCCGCTGCTGCGCGACGACAGCAATGGAAGGTTGGTCCCGGAGACCAGCCTGATCATCGAGTATCTCGCTCTGCACTATCCCGGCCCGGTTGCATTGCTGCCGGAGAATCCGGTCGCGGCGCTCGAGGTCCGGCGGCTCGACCGGCTCTTCGATCTCTATGTCGCCATCCCCATGCAGAAGGTGGTGCTCGACCGGTTACGCCCGGAAGGCAGCAATGACCCGGTCGGCGTCGCCGAGGCCAAGGCAACGCTCGCTTCGGCCTATGACGTGCTCGAAGCGGAAATCGGCGAGCGGCAATGGGCGCTCGGCGACGCATTCAGCCTGGCCGACTGCTCGGCCGCGCCGGCGCTGTTCTATGCCGAGCGGGCGCTGTCCTTCCGCGACAGCCATCCGCGGCTCTGGGCCTATTTCAATCGGCTGCGCACGCGGCCGTCCTATGCCCGCGCTCTGGCCGAGGCCGAGCCCTATTTCGAGTACTTCCCGCGCAATCCAGGTGATGCCGGGCTCTCCCGCTAGTCCGGTTTCGTCACCCCTCACTACCGTCCAAAGGAAACGATCATGACTGCCAACCCCGTCGTCCATGCCAGCTTCACCATCGAGCGCAGCTATGCCGCCTCGCCCGCCCGCGTCTTCGCCGCCTTTTCCGATCCCAAGCAGAAGCGCCGCTGGTTCGCCGAGGGCGAGGGCTGGGAGGTCGAGCAGTTCGACGTCGATTTCCGCGTCGGCGGCCATGAGCGCAGCCGCTTCCGCTTCCAGGGCGGCCCGCCGATCACCAATGACAGCGTCTACCAGGTGATCCAGCCGAACGAGCGCATCATCCTCGCCTACGCCATGACGGTCGATGGCGCGCCGATCTCTGGCTCGCTGCTGACCATGGAATTCGTGCCCGAGGGGAGCGGCACCAGATTCGTCTTCACCGAGCAGGGCGCCTATCTCGATGGCAAGGACGCTCCCGTCCATCGCGAGGAGGGCTCGCGCGAATTGCTGGAAGCGCTGGCGAAGCTGCTCGGCGAGCCCGCTAACGCGGCCGCTTGAGGCCTCCCACGGGCTGAGTGGTGTGCCAACTCCATTCAGCCACAGTTCATCCCCGGCCGGTTAACCGGCATGGTGGCGGCATCCGAACCGGGAAGACCCGGCGGATGCCGCCTCCGATGTCGCGATCCGGGGGGATCTCTCGACTGTGCTGAAGGCCGTCGATCCGAACACCGTGCCTGCCGGCCCGCCATCCGATTGGCAGGTCACCAAGAGCTTCGCCCGCTTGACCGGCGGCTTCTGGCGCGGTGGCACCGCCGGCAGGGCCTGGCTCTGGTCGCTGACGCTGGCGAGCGCGATCATCCTCTCGGTCTTCGCCAACGTCACCGTCAACCGCTGGAACGGCTGGTTCTTCGATGCGCTCGAGAAGAAGGATGGCGAGAGCGCATTGATCGCCATGGCGGTCTTCCCGGTGCTGGTGCTGATCGCCGCCGGCCTCGGCGTCATCATCCTGATCTCGCGCGAGACCTTCCAGGTCCATTGGCGCGCCTATGTCACTGCCAAGCTCGCCGATGGCTGGATTGGCGAGCGCCGGTTCTACCGACTCGGCCTTTCTGGTTACGAGCCGGCAAACCCGGAATACCGCATCGCCGATGATGTCCGCTGGGCGACCGAGCCGGTGGTCGATTTCGCCATCGGCCTGCTTTCGGCGGTCATCACCGCGATCACCTTCATCGGCATCCTCTGGTCGATCGGCGGCTCGCTCAGCGTCGAGGCGCATGGCGTCCCCTTCGAGATCCCCGCCTATATGGTGCTGGCGGCGATCATCTATGCGGTGCTGGTCTCCGGCCTGATCACCTGGGTCGGCCGGCCCTTGCCGCGCCTGGTCGCCGCCCGCAACGAGGGTGAGGCGCGGCTGCGCTTCTCGCTGATGCGCATCCGCGACCATGGCGAGACGATCGCGCTGTCGCGGGCCGAGACCGGCGAGCGCCGCGCCGTCGCCGCGACCTATGACACGCTGGTGACGCGCTGGCTCGCCATGATCCGCCAGCGTGGTCGTTTGACCTGGATCACCAATGGCAGTGGCGCGCTGGTCCCGGTGGTGCCGCTGCTGCTGGCGGCGCCGAAATACCTCTCGGGCGAGATGTCGCTCGGTGACGTCGTCCAGGTCGCCGCCGCCTTCGTCGCCGTGCAGAACGCCTTCAACTGGGTGCTCGACAACTTCATGCGCATCGCCGAATGGCTGGCCTCGGCGCGGCGCGTCAACGAGCTTGCCGTCGCGCTTCATGCGATCGAGGCCGGCGCGGCGGAGAGCGACATTGCCGTGCTCGCCAGCGAAGACGGCGGCCTGCGGCTGGACGAGCTCACCCTGACCGATCGCGACGGCCGCACCTTGCTCGCGGATGTCTCGACGACCCTGCCAGCCGGCGCAACACTGCATGTCGCCGGCGAGCTCGGCCATGGCAAGGCCGCCTTGATCCAGGCGGTGGCGGGCCTCTGGCCCTGGGGGCGCGGCGCGGTGGCGCTGCCGGATGGTGCGCGCATCGCCGTGCTGCCGCAGCATCTGCATCTCTCGGAAGGCGGCCTGCGCGCCGCGCTCGACCCGATCGGAGGCCATAGCGACGAAGAGGCGTCCGCGGCGTTGCGGCATTACGGCCTTTCCGGCCTCGTGCCGCAGCTGGATCTGGCGCGCGACTGGGACAAGGCGCTGACCACCGGCGACCGCCAGCGCCTCGCCCTGGCCCGGACCGAATTGGCAAAGCCCGACATCCTCGTGCTCGACGAGGCGACGAGTGGGCTCGAAACCGAAGCGGCGCTCGAACTGCTCTCACGGCTCAGGGCGGCGCGGCCGCAGGCAGTGATGCTGCTGATCGGCCAGAGCCCCGGCTTCGCCGAGGCCGCCAATCACCACCTCACCATGCGCCGCGCCGGCGGCGTCGCCCGCATCGCCTCATCCGATATGCCGCGCCCGGCCACGCTGGCCGAAGCCGGCGGGAGCTGATGCTCCGGCGCAATCCTCGACCCATTCATTCAGCGCCGGTTCGACCGGCCCTTTTCACGAACGGAGCCATCGCATGTTGAATATCTGGGACGTCTATTGGGGCCTGCGCGTCGAGCAGTGCCCCTGCGACGTGCATTTCGTCGAATGGCTGGAAGAACAGGGCCTGACCGAGAAGCGCATCTATCATTTCGGCACTGGCGGTCATCACTATGTCGGCATACGCTGCGCCGAGCCGGAGCTGAACAGCACGGTGCTGGGGATCACCGCCTCGCCGAAGGAATACGAGGCCTTTGTCAAGCTCGCGATCGACAATCCGACGATCACCAAGACCTATTCGGCCTATTTCGGCGACATCTACACCAGCAATGCCCGGCTTTTGCCGCGCTTCGACATCGTCACTCTGTTCCACTCCTGCGAGTTCCGCAGCGAGAAGAACGACGCCTATGGCGCGCTGACCGATCTCGAGGTGATGCAGCTCTTCACCGACCAGACCGATGCGGGCGGCTATATCCTGTTCTACACCGGCTCCTTCGCCTATGAGAGCGCCAAGCCCATCATCGCGGACTGGGCGAAGTCGCGCGGCGTCGAGGAAATCGGCGAGTTCAAGACGCTGCGCGTCTTCCGCAAGACTGCCTGATCAGGCGAGCAGCCCGAGCCCGGGGCGCAGCCCGTCGAGCAGCGCCTGCCGAAACAGGGCGATCGGCTGCGCCAGCCGTCCGGCCGGCGGGCGATGCAGCAGCCAGGAGCGCACGCGCGGCCGGAAATCAGGCGCATCGATGATCTCGACCGCGTTGCGCCATGGGCTGTCCTGGAGCGCGGCCGGCGTGACGACGCCGATGCCGTGGCCGCGCGCGACCAGCGACAGGCGCAGATCGGCGCTGAGCGCCTCGACGCCGACCTGGAAGTGGAGATGCGCGGCCTCGAACTGCTGGCGGATGAAGGCGCGAAAGCCGCAGCCATTGGCGTTCATCACCCAGGCGTAACCCGCCAACATCGCGAGATCGGCCGGCCGGGGCACCTGCAACGACGGCGCCGCCACCAATAGCACCTCCTGTGGGCCGAGATCGTCGCAGGCCAGGCCATCCGGCGGAGCGAGCCCGTCGGCGAGGCACAGCGCGGTCGCGTCGAGCTCGTTGCGCAGGGTCTGTTCGAGCAGCTGCGGCGACCAGCCCATGGTGATGCGCAGCGTCAGTTCAGGAAAGGCGGCGCGCAGTCGGTCGAGCGGCACCGCCAACGCGGCCTCCGACAGATAGGGCATGATCCCGAGCCGGAATTCGCCGCGAAGCTGGCCGTCTGGCGCGACGCCGGCCTTCAGATCGGCGACCGAGCGCAGCACGCGCAGGCCCTGCTCATAGGCCTCGCGCCCGGCATTGGTCGGCCGCAGGGGCTTCGACTGGCGATCGAGCAGGACTGCGCCGAGACCGTCTTCCAGGTTCTGGATCCGCCGGGTGACGCCGGGTTGCGTCAGGTTGAGCCTGGCAGAGGCGCCGATAATCGAGCCGGTCTCGACGACCGCGAGATAGGCCTCCAGATCGCGCAGGTTCATATCAGACTCGCATAATCATTATAGTGACAATCGATTTGTAGCATAATACTCAAGGCGAATAAAGTTCTCCGACGATATGCGAGTCCCTATGTCGGAGCTGTCATCGTGTCTGCCCAAGATCAGGCCCTCTGCCCCTCCCTGCCGAAGACGCCCGAGGACCACGGTCTGTCGGCCACGCTGACCCTGCTGTTCGCCGTCGCGGTCGGCGTCATCGTCACCAATCTGTTCGCGCCGCAGACGCTGGTCGGGCCGATTGGGGCGAACTTCGGCCTGCCGGAGGCGGCGAGCGGCCTCGTCGCGATGGCGCCGCTGTTGGGCTACGCCGCCGGCCTGCTTCTGCTGGTGCCGCTTGCCGATCTCATCGAGAACCGCGCGCTGGTCCTGCGCATGCTGCTCTGTGCGATCCTTGCTGCCGCGCTGGCTGCTGTCGCGCCGGGGCTGCCGGCGCTGCTTATCCTGATGGTCGTCCTCGGCGCCGCTTGCTCCGCCATTCAGATCCTGGTGCCGATTGCGGCCGCGATGGTGACGCCCGCCAGGCGCGGCGCTGTGATCGGCGATGTGATGAGCGGTCTGATGGCCGGTATCCTGCTGGCGCGGCCGCTCGCCAGCCTCGTCACCGATGCCTGGGGCTGGCGCGGCTTCTTTGCCGTCAGCGCGGGCGCCATGGCGCTGTTGACGCTCGTCCTGGCGGGCAATCTGCCGCGCCGCCAGCCGGAGGCGCGGGTGAGCTACCCCGCTCTCCTCGCTTCGCTCGGGCATCTGCTGCGGCAGGAGCCGGTGCTGCGCCAGCGTGCGCTGTCAGCGGCGCTGGTGATGGCGAGCTTCAGCCTCATCTGGACGGTCGTCGCGCTGCGACTGGTCCAGCCGCCCTTTCTGCTCGGCCAGCGTGGTATCGCCCTGTTCGCCCTGGTCGGAGCAGGTGGGGCATTGGCGACGCCGCTCTTCGGGCGCCTGGGCGACCGCGGCTGGACACGGCCAGCGACCCTGACGAGCCATCTCCTGCTGCTAGGGGCGTTGGCACTGCTGGGCTGGGCCGGGACGAGCGGACATCTCGCAATGCCACTCGCCCTTGCCGGGCTCGGCCTCGGTATCTTCCTTCTCGATGTCGGCGTCACCGGCGACCAGACGCTCGGTCGCCGCGCGGTCAACCTGCTGCAGGCGGAGGCGCGCGCCAGGCTGAACGGGCTGTTCGTCGGCATCTTCTTCCTTGGCGGCGCCCTCGGCTCGGCGCTGGCTGGCCCGAGCTGGGCTTGGGGCGGCTGGCTCGGCAGCTGTGGGGCTGCGGCCGTCTTCGGGCTGCTGGCGCTGATCGTCGGCCGGCGCGCCTAATGCGCCGGCTTGTGCATCGCCGCGATTGGCGTTAGCTCTCGCCCGTCGATCCACTCGAAACCAAGGAGGGCTGCGTGATCACGTTCTTTCGTCACCATCGTCAGCGCGGCCCCGTTCAGGCCCTGCAAGCCGGCTTGCAGGGCTGACCGTACAGGCGATCCCTTAGGTTCTCGTCCAGGTCTGCCCTTCGTGAGGGCGTAGCGTTTTCGAGCTCAGTGCTCGGTCAGCTGCGCTCATCCTCTCATCGAGCCAGGCGTTCCGCATTCGTGATGCTCCGGGGCAAGGACCCCGGCCGAATGATGGCGCGCGGCTCGGGCAGTTCCAGAGACAGACCATGACCCTGATCACCTTGCGCAATCTCGGCGTCACGCTGGGCGCTCCGCTCTTTTCCGACCTTTCCTTCTCCCTCGTGGCCGGCGACCGCCTCGGCCTCGTCGCCGCCAATGGCCGCGGCAAGTCGACCCTGCTGCGCTGCCTCGCCGGCGCCCTTGAGCTGTCTGCTGGCGAGATCACCCGTTCGCGGGGCCTGCGCATCGGCAATGTCGAGCAGGATGCTCCCGCGCAATTGCTGGATCGCCCGGTCGATGAGCTGCTGCTCGATCAGCTGCCGGCGGAGCAGCACGAGAGCGAGCATTGGCGCGTCGAGGTCGCGCTCGACACATTGTCCGTGCCCACGGAGCTGCGCCGGCGCCCGCTCGGGCAGTTGAGCGGCGGCTGGCAGAGGCTCGTCCTTCTCGCGCGCGCCGGCATTGCCGAGCCGGACCTGTTGCTGCTCGACGAGCCGACCAACCATCTTGATCTCGCGCGCATCGGCCTGCTGGAAAGCTGGCTCGCCGGCTTGCCCCGCGATGTCGCCGTCATCCTGTCGAGCCATGACCGCGCCTTCCTCGACGCGGTCACCAATCGGACCCTGTTCCTGCGCCAGGAGCGCTCGCAACTGTTCGCGCTGCCCTATTCGCCGGCGCGCGCGGCGCTCGAGGAGACCGATGCCGCGACGGCGCGCCAGCACGAGCGCGACCTCAAGGCCGTCCAGCAGATGCGGCGGCAGGCGGCGAAGCTGAACAATCTCGGCATCAATTCCGGCAGCGATCTCCTGCTGAGCAAGACCAAGCAGCTCAAGCGCCGGGCCGATGAGCTGGAAGCGACGGCGCGTCCCGCCCATCGTGAGCGTTCCGCCGGGGCGATCAGGCTCGCCGGCAGCGCGACCCATGTGCGCGCGCTGGTCGAGCTCGACGACGTCACGGTGGAGACTCCGGACGGGCGGCTGCTGTTCCGGACCGGCAAGCGCTGGATCAGCCCTGGCGACCGCATCGTGCTGCTCGGCCTCAACGGCGCCGGCAAGTCGCGCTTCATCGCCATGCTCCACGAGGCGATTGTAGGCGAGGACCAGCCCGGTATCAGGGCGACGCCTTCGCTGGTGCTCGGCCATGCCAGCCAGAGTCTCGCCGAGCTGCCCGATGACGACACCCCGCATGACCTGATCAGTCGACGCTTCGATGTCGGCGACCAGCCCGCTCGCGGTCTGCTCGCGGGCGCCGGCATCGTCATCGATCGTCAGACCGGCCCGATCGGTGCGCTTTCAGGCGGGCAGCGGGCGCGGCTCGCCATGCTCGCTTTGCGTCTCGCCAGGCCCAATTTCTACCTGCTCGACGAGCCGACCAACCACCTCGATATCGATGGGCAGGAAGCATTGGAAGCCGAGCTCGCCGCTGGCGAGACCAGCTGCCTCCTGGTCTCGCATGATCGCAGCTTCGTCCGGGCCGTCGGCAACCGCTTCTGGCGGATCGACAAGCGGCGGTTGGTCGAGGTCGACGATCCCGAGGCCTTCTTCCAGGAGGCGATGGAAGCAAAGGGCTGATCACCCTAGTCACGGTAGAGCCATGAGGCCGGCGCGTCCTGCGCCGGCCTCATGGCGCGCATTCGCCGCGCTGTCCCGTCTTGTGCATCGCGGCGAAGGCGCTATCTCTCGGGTCCGGCCGCCAGGCCAGCCGCCAGCAACCCGCCTTGCCCGTCGCGTCCTGCGTGCGGGCGCAACCCGACAAGAGTGCTGATGTCGTTTGGCCCGCACGAGCCAGGAATGCCGCTGCGCAAGCGCAGCCGCTGGTGGTGGCTCGGCCCGCTCGCCTCCTCGGTGATCTTCATCGCCTCGCTGGTGGTGCTCTACTACATCGTCCGCGAGATCGAGCCAGGCGAGCTCGCCCGCGCCTTCGCCAATGCCAGCCAGCGCCAGCTGCTGCTGGCGCTCGGCTTCACTGCGCTGAGCTACCTGCTGCTCACCGGCTACGACGCGGTGGCGCTGCGCCGGCTCGGCCTGTCGATTCCCTATCGCACGACGGCGCTCGCCTCCTTCACCAGCTACTCAGTCGCCTTCACGCTCGGTTTCCCGATCGTGACCGGCGGCACCGTGCGCTACTGGATCTATTCGGCCAAGGGCGTCCGGGCCTCGGAAGTCGCGAGCCTCACCGTCATCGCCGGCCTGACCTTCTGGCTCGGCCTCGGCATGATCCTCTGCGCCAGCCTGTTCTACGCAACGGAGTCGGTGGCGCAGCTGGCGCGCACCTCGCCGCTGGTGGTGCAGGCCGTTGGCGCGGCCGTGGCGCTCGGCACGCTCGGCTATCTCTTCTGGGTCGCGAGCGGCGAGCGGACCTTGCGGGTCAGCGGCTGGAACCTGCCGCTGCCCGGCCTCGGCGTCACGCTGACTCAGATGCTGCTCGGCGCCGCCGAGGTCTGCGCCGCCGCCGCCGTGCTCTATGTGCTGCTGCCGGGCGGGCACAACCTGCCCTATGAGAGCTTCCTGGCGGCTTACATCTTCGCCTGCCTGATCGGCATCGCCAGCCATGCGCCGGGCGGGCTCGGCGTTTTCGAGGCGACCATGCTGATCGCCCTGAGCCGCCTGCCCTTCGAGCAAGTGCTCGGCGCATTGCTGCTTTTCAGGATCATCTACTACATCCTGCCCTTCATCCTGGCGCTGGTGCTATTGGCACTCAACGAGATGATCCGGCGCATCCGGCGGCACGAACGCTAGATCAGCTGTCAGCTCTCGCCGCCATTGGCGAGATATTCCTTCGCCGTCAGCACGATCTTGCGGTCGGTCTCGCCGATCGCCTCTTCGTCCTTGCCCTTGTAGGGCACGGCATGGAGCACATGGCGGATCGCGTTCAGCCTTGCGCGGAACTTGTCGTTGGCGCGGATGATGGTCCACGGCGCGTGCTCGGTCGAGCTCTGCGCCAGCATGTCCTCGAAGGCGTCCGAATAGTCGTCGAAGCGCGGGAGTGCCTCGAAGTCGATCGGCGACAGCTTCCAGCGCTTGAGCGGATCGTGCCAGCGCGCATGCAACCGGCTCATCTGCATTTCCTGGCCGATGGTCAGGAACAGCTTGACCATCCTGACGCCGTCATGGGTCAGCATGCTCTCGAAGGCCGGTGCCTCGCGCAGGAAGTCCTTTGCCTGCCCGGGCGAGCAGAAGCCCATGACGCGCTCGACGCCGGCGCGGTTGTACCAGGAGCGGTCGAAGAACACGATTTCGCCGGCCGTCGGCATCTGCGCGGCATAGCGCTGGAAATACCATTGCCCCTTCTCGGTGTCGGACGGCTTCGACAGGGCGACGATCCGGGCCTGGCGCGGGTTGAGATGCTGCGTGAAGCGGGCGATCGCGCCGCCTTTGCCGGCCCCGTCCCGTCCCTCGAAGACGATGACGATGCGCTCGCCCTTGTCGCGCGCCCAGGCGAGCAGCTTCAGCAATTCGATCTGCAGCGGCTCGAGCTCCTTCTCGTAGAGCTTGCGCTTGTATTTCCGGTGATAGGGGAAGCCGCCGCTGGCGAAGGCCTTCTCGTCGATCTCCTTGGGAAGCGCCTCGGCTTCGATGTCGAAGGCGAGCTTGCCGTGGCTCGCCTTGCCGTTCTTGCCCGCCTTGATGCCGCCCGAAGCCTTCTTCGCCATCGCATTCGTCCCCTTCATCGACCCCGAGGCTAAAGCCTGCGATGCAGGAAGGGAATTGCGTTGCGGCATCGCTCCGGCCTAAGAGGCCTCGCCGCAGATCACGTATCGGAAGGCAGGAGCCGCATGCACGCTTTGGTCGACCCAAAGGCGCCGGTCACGGCGGCGCTGATCGAGGCCATCGGCGTTCCCGCCGTGCTGCTCGACCCGCAGGGCGTGATCCAGGCGCTGAGCCCGACCGCTCCGGCCCTGGTCCCGGCGCTCGCCAAGGGCAAGCCGCTCGCTCTGGTGATGCGCGATCCTGATCTGATCGACGCGATCGAGCAGGTCTCGCGCCATGGCGGCCGCCGCGCGGTCGAACTGATCGAGCGCGTGCCGGTCGAGCGCACCTTCCGCATCCATATCGCGGCGCTGGCCGGCAGCGGCTGGCGCCGGGCCGTGCTGTTGACCTTCGAGGACCTCAGCGAGCAGCGCATGACCGAGCGCATGCGCGTCGACTTCGTCGCCAATGCCAGCCATGAATTGCGCACGCCGCTCGCCTCCGTGCTCGGCTTCATCGAGACGCTGCAGGGGCCGGCCCGCAATGACGCCGCCGCGCGCGACCGCTTTCTGGCGATCATGCGCGAGCAGGGCCTGCGCATGGCGCGCCTCGTCGACGATCTGCTCTCGCTCTCGCGCATCGAATTGCGCGCCCATCTCGCGCCGGAGACGCCGGTCGACCTCTCCAGCATCGCCCGCGAGATCCTGGACTCGCTTGTGCTGATGGCGCGCGAGCGCGAGGTGACGCTGAAGCTCGCCGTACCGCAGCAGCCCGTCACCGTCGCCGGCGACCGCGACGAATTGCTGCGGCTGATGGAGAACCTGGTCGAGAACGCGATCAAATACGGCCAGCGCGGCGGCGAGGTCGACATCACCATTGGGGTGTCCGGCGACGAGGCCAGCCTCAGCGTGCGCGACGACGGCCCAGGCATCGCGCCCGAGCATCTACCGCGCCTGACCGAGCGCTTCTATCGCGTCGACACGGCCGCGAGCCGCGAGGCCGGCGGCACCGGCCTTGGCCTTGCGATCGTCAAGCACATCGTCCTGCGCCATCGCGGCCGGCTGACGATCGAGAGCGTCGTCGGCCAAGGCGCGACCTTCCGGGCGATCCTGCCGCGTCTGCCCGAGCCGGTCCGTTAACGATTTGTGACGACCGCTGCTGCGCTTTCATGACTGTGTGTCATCCAGCTGTCATATAGCCGGTGTTCTAGCAGGGCCGCTGCACTTGCGATCCGAAAGAGGACATCTGATGCGCAAACTTCTCATTCTCACGGCCGCTGCGATCGGCCTGACGGGCGCTGCCCAGGCCGCCGACATCACCGGCGCCGGCGCGACCTTCCCCTTCCCGATCTATTCGAAGTGGGCTGAGGCCTACAAGAAGGAGAGCGGCGTCGGCCTGAACTACCAGTCGATCGGCTCGGGTGGCGGCATCCGCCAGATCAAGGCCAAGACCGTCGCCTTCGGCGCCACCGACGCCCCGCTCAAGGGCGAGGAGCTGACCAAGGACGGCCTGATCCAGTTCCCGACCGTGATGGGCGGTGTCGTCCCCGCGATCAACATCGCCGGCGTCGAGCCGGGCAAGCTCAAGCTCTCGGGCGAGCTGATCGCCGAGATCTATCTCGGCAACATCAAGAAGTGGAACGACCCGAAGATCGTTGCGCTGAACGGCGACCTCAAGCTGCCCGACGCCAACATCAACCCGGTCTACCGTTCGGACGGCTCGGGCACGACCTTCGTGTTCACCGACTACCTCTCCAAGGTCTCGGCCGACTGGAAGTCGAAGATCGGCACCAACACGGCCGTGCAGTGGCCGGTCGGCATCGGCGGCAAGGGCAATGAAGGCGTCTCGGCCTCGGTCAAGCAGGTCGCCAACTCGATCGGCTATGTCGAATACGCCTATGCCAAGCAGAACAAGCTGGCCCACGCCCTCGTCAAGAACGCCGACGGCAACTTCCCGGCGCCGGACGACAAGGCCTTCCAGGCCGCTGCCGCCAACGCCAACTGGAACGAGGCTCCCGGCTTCGGCATCTCGCTGAACAACCAGAAGGGCGCCCAGGCCTGGCCGATCACCTCCGCCACCTTCCTGCTCGTGCACGCCAAGCCGGAGAAGCCGGAAGAGGTGCAGGCCGCGCTGAAGTTCGTCGACTGGGCCTATAAGAGCGGCGACCAGCTCGCCCTCGACCTCGACTACGTGCCGCTGCCGGCCAACGTCAAGGATCAGGTCCGCAACGCCTGGAAGGGCGTCACCGATCCGGCGGGCAAGCCGATCTTCTGATCGCTCCCGCGACGAGAATACGGGGCGGGGGCCGGCTACGGCCCCCGCTTCGCGACGACCAGAGTATCGTTTCGCCCCGATAGTCGCCTTACGAGACCGGAGTAACCACGGATGTCTGCCGTGACCGATCAGTTCGCCGCACCGAGCGCGCCGGTGCGCAAGACCCCGATGGGGACCTTCGATCTCATCTTCCGCAACGCCAGCTTCCTGGCGGCCCTGTTTGTGCTGGTGCTGCTCGCCGGCATCATGGTCTCGATGGTCATTGGCGGCTGGCCGGCCTTCCGCGAGTTCGGCTTCGGCTTCCTGACCTCGAGCGTCTGGGACACCCAGAACGAGCAATATGGCGCCTGGCCGGCGATCGTCGGCACCCTCTCGACCGCGCTGATCGCGCTCGTCGTCGGCGTCCCGCTCTCGCTCGGCATCGCCGTCTTCCTGACCCAGCTGGCACCGCCCTGGTTCAAGCAGCCGGTCTCGACCGCGATCGAGCTGCTCGCCGCCGTACCCTCGATCATCTACGGCATGTGGGGGCTGTTCGTCTTCGCGCCGCTCTTTGCCGCCTATGTCCAGATCCCGCTCTCGAACATCGTCGAGGGCATGCCGATCGTCGGCACGATCCTGTATTCGCGGTCGCCCTCGGGGCTGGGCATCCTGACCGCCGGGATCATCCTGGCCTTCATGATCATCCCGTTCATCGCCTCGATCACCCGTGACATGCTCGACCAGATCCCCTCGGTGCTGCGCGAAAGCGCCTATGGCATCGGCGCGACCACCTGGGAGGTCGTTCGCCACGTCCTGGTGCCGCAGGCCGGCGTCTCGATCATCGGCGCGGTCATGCTCGGCCTCGGCCGCGCGCTCGGCGAGACCATGGCGGTCACCTTCGTCGTCGGCAACGCCAACCGGCTGTCCTCCTCGATCATGGACCCCGGCTCGACCATCGCCTCGCGCATCGCCAACGAGTTCAACGAGGCGCTCGGCCTGCAGCTCAACTCGCTGATCGCGCTCGGCTGCATCCTGTTCTTCGTCACCTTCGTCGTCCTCGTGATCGCGCGCCTCCTGGTTGCGCGCGTCAAGCGCTACTGAGCGGGAGCTTCGACAATGACCATGGCGACACCCGCAAAGACCATGACCACGCCGCATGTCGAATGGGGCCGCGTGCGCTCCTCGCGCCGCACCGCCGACCGGCTGATGAAGATCATCGCGACGAGCTTCACCCTGATCGCGATCGTCGTGCTGTTCTGGATCCTCGGCATGCTGATCGTGAAGGGGCTGGGCGGGCTCTCCGCCGCGACCTTCACCCAGATCACGCCCGGTCCCGGCACGGAGGGCGGCGGCCTCGCCAACGCCATCGTCGGCTCGATCGTGCTGACCTTCCTCGGCATCGCCGTGGCGACGCCGATTGGCGTGCTCGCCGGCACCTATCTCGCCGAATACGGCAAGGCCTCGAAGCTCGCCGACCTCATCCGCTTCATCAACGACATCCTGCTCTCGGCGCCCTCGATCCTGATCGGCCTGTTCGTCTACGTGATCATGGTCGAGCCGTTCCGCGGCTATTCCGGCTGGGCCGGCGGCGTCGCCCTCGGCATCATCGCGATCCCGGTGATCGTGCGCACCACCGAGGACATGCTGCGCCTCGTGCCGGGCTCGCTGCGCGAAGCCGGCGCCGCGCTCGGTGCCCCGCCTTCGGTCGTCATCACCTCGGTGACCTGGCGGGCGGCGAAGTCGGGCATGGTCACCGGCATCCTGCTGGCGCTCGCCCGCATCGCCGGCGAGACCGCGCCGCTGATCTTCACCGCGCTCAACAACAATTTCTGGTTCTCGCCGAACCTCGTCGGCGGCGTCTCCAACCTGCCGGTGACGATCTACCAGTTCGCCTCCGCCCCGTACGAGAACTGGCAGCAGCTCGCCTGGGCGGGTTCGCTGATCATCACCGTCTCAATCCTCGTGCTTTCCATCGTCGCCCGGCGCATCGTGCGCGGCGGCAAGTGATCAGCGTCCGATCGGAAGGACCATGCAGATGCTCTCGACCCTGGAACTGAGCCCGCAGACGCTGGACGCCGAAGCGCCGGTCCGCATCGCCGTCAAGAACCTCGATTTCTACTACGGCGAGCACAAGGCGCTGAAGAACATCAACCTCGATTTCCGCGACCGGCACGTCACCGCGCTGATCGGCCCGTCCGGCTGCGGCAAGTCGACCCTGCTGCGCATCTTCAACCGGATCTACTCGCTCTATCCCGAGCAGAAGGCGACCGGCGAGATCCTGCTCGACGGCCGCAACATCATCTCCAACAATGTCGACGTGAACGAGCTGCGCTCGCGCATCGGCATGGTCTTCCAGAAGCCGACGCCCTTCCCGATGTCGATCTACGACAATGTCGCCTTCGGCATCCGCCTCTACGAGAAGCCGCCGAAGTCGGAGCTCGACGACCGCGTCGAGGGCGCGCTGCGCCGCGCCGCGCTCTGGGACGAGGTCAAGGACAAGCTGAAGAGTTCCGGCATGGGCCTCTCCGGCGGCCAGCAGCAGCGCCTCTGCATCGCCCGCACCATCGCCCAGAAGCCCGAGGTCATCCTGTTCGACGAGCCGACCTCGGCGCTCGACCCGATCTCGACCGGCAAGATCGAGGACCTGCTCGAGCAGCTGAAGAGCGACTTCACCATCGTCATCGTCACCCACAACATGCAGCAGGCGGCGCGCATCTCGCAGTACACCGCCTTCATGTATCTCGGTGAGGTCATCGAGTTCGACGCGACCAACACCATCTTCATGAACCCGCACAAGAAGCAGACGCAGGACTACGTCACCGGCCGCTTCGGCTGAGTCCTCAGCGTCGGCCAGCTCCAAAGGATACGCCCCGATGTCCGACCATATCGTCCGCTCCTACGACGCCGATCTCGAAGGCCTGCGCCGCAGCCTCGCCGAGATGGGCGGCATGTCCGAGCGCATGCTCGGCGACTCCACCGTCGCGCTGGTCCGCCGTGACACCGCGCTTGCCCAGAAGATCATCAGTGCCGACCAGCGTCTCGACAACCTCCAGCGCGAGGTCGAGGAGAAGGCCGTCCTGACCATCGCCCGGCGTCAGCCGCTGGCGAACGATCTGCGCGAGCTGATCTCGGCGATCCGCATCGCCGCCGACATCGAGCGCGTCGGCGACCTCGCCAAGAACATCGCCAAGCGCGCCGTCGCGATCTCCGGACAGTTCTCGCCGCCGCATCGCGCTGTCGTCGGCCTCGAGCATATGAGCCGCCTGGTCCAGGCCCAGCTCAAGGACGTGCTCGACGCCTATGCCGCCAGCAACGAGCAGAAGGCGATGGAAGTCTGGCGCCGCGACGACGAGATCGACGCGCTCTACACCTCGCTGTTCCGCGAGCTTCTGACCTATATGATGGAAGATCCGCGTAACATCACCTTCTGCACGCACTTGCTGTTCTGCGCCAAGAATGTCGAGCGCATCGGCGACCACACCACCAATATCGCCGAGACCATCCATTACCTCGTCACCGGCCAGTCCATGGATGAAAGCCGGCCGAAGCTCGACACCACCAACATCCTCGTCGACCTGCCGGCAGCCAATGGCTGAACCGGCGGGCGCTTGAACGGACGCTGACATGCCCGCACGCATCCTGATCGTCGAGGACGAGGAGCCGCTCACCCTGCTCCTGCGCTACAATCTCGAGGCCGAGGGCTTCGAGGTCGATAGCGTGGCGCGCGGAGATGACGCCGAATTGCATCTGCGCGACCATACGCCGGATCTCGTCCTGCTCGACTGGATGTTGCCCGGCCTTTCCGGCATCGAGCTCTGCCGGCGCCTGCGCACGCGCCGTGACACAGAGCGCGTGCCGATCATCATGCTGACCGCCCGCGGCGAGGAGACCGAACGTGTGCGCGGCCTCGCCACCGGTGCCGACGATTATGTCGTCAAGCCGTTCTCGCTGCCCGAGCTGATCGCCCGCATCCAGGCGCTGCTGCGCCGCGCCAAGCCCGGCCATGTCGCCGGCCTGCTCGCCGCCGGCGATCTCGAACTCGACCGCACGACGCGGCGCGTCCGCCGCGCCGGCGCCGAATTGCATCTCGGCCCGACCGAGTTCCGCCTGCTCGAATTCCTGATGCAGGCGCCGGGCCGGGTCTATTCGCGGGCGCAACTGCTGGACGCCGTCTGGGGGCGCGACGTCTACATCGACGAGCGCACCGTCGACGTCCATGTCGGGCGGCTGCGCAAGGCGATCACCCCGGCCAATTCCAAGGATCCGCTGCGCACCGTGCGTGGCGCCGGCTATGCCTTCGACGAGACTTTTGCGCGCGGCTGACGGTTTTCGTCAGCGCGGTGCGGCGACGATGATCGCTGCGCCGGCGAGGCAGAGCGCTGCGCCAGCCAGATCGTAGCGGTCCGGCGGGACCTTCTCGACCAGCGTCATCCAGGCCAGCGACGCCACGATGTAGACGCCGCCATAGGCGGCGAAAGCGCGCCCGGCGGCGGGGCTGTCGACCAGGGTCAGCAGCCAGGCGAAGATCGCGAGCAGGATCAGGCCCGGCAGCAGCCACCAGACCGGTTTGTCCAGCTTCAGCCAGGCCCAGAAGGCGAAGCAGCCGGCGATCTCCGCCAGCGCCGCGCCGAGATAGATCGCGAATGTCGTCATGCGCGCCTGTCCGATTACCAGCCTGGCCCGAAGGCCTCGGCCAGCCGGGCGAACGCCGGACGATAGGCCTCCGATGCCAGCGGTGTCAGCGATTGGGCCTCATCGAAGCAGAACCAGCGGATTTCGCTGTGCTCGTCATTGGTGATCTCAGGCGCACGGCCGGTCCACTGGCTCACCGTGAACAGGTGCCAGAGCGCGGGTGTGATGCCGTCCGTCTCGGTCGTCTCGATGGTCTCGAAGTGGCGGAAACCCGTCGGTGTGATGCCGATTTCCTCTTGGAGTTCGCGGACTAGGGCCGCCTCGGCGGTCTCGCCCGGCTCGACGTGACCGCCGACCGTGTCCCAGCAGGACGGCCGGTTCCGGCGATGTGGCGATCTCAGTCCCAGCAGGAGCAGCCCCTCCTTGATCGGCAGGGCACATGCATACTCGATCGGGTGAGCGGCGGCGGTGTCCATGGATGCCTCATGCATCAAGCCTGTCCGACGACAAAAAAGCCGGCCCAAAGGCCGGCTTCTGTAACCTTTTTATCGAGAGGCGTCGTTACGCGCGGATGGCCTTGCGGTCGCGGCGGCGGTCGGCCGCCGGCTGGTAGGCGATACGGGCGTGATAGGCGCAATAGGGCAGGCCGGTCGCGCTGCGGCCGCCGCAGAAGCGGAACTCCGGCGAGGTCGGGTCGCCCATCGGCCAGCGGCACATGTATTCGCGCAGCTCCATGATGGTGACCCGCTCGGAGAACGGCACGACCACGTCCTCGGATGGGGCTGGCGCGCGCGCGACCTGCGCCTCGGCTTCGATCTCGGGCGAAAATTGCGGGGCGAGCGCCGTGTTGCCACGGGTCAGCCCGGCGCCGCCATTGCTGTGATGACCGGCCGGGTGGCTCGGCGGACGGGCAGCGGGCTTGCGCGGGCGTGGCGTGGCCGACCCCGGGCTCTTGGCCCGGCCGGAGAGGCCAAGGCGATGCACCTTGCCGATAACGGCATTGCGCGTGACATTGCCGAGCTCGGCGGCGATCTGGCTCGCGCTCAGGCCGTCATTCCAGAGCTTCTTGAGCAGTTCGACGCGTTCGTCGGTCCAGGCTCCGGCTTCGGTCATGGAATTGCACCTGTCTTCGTTATGCCCCGCCAGCAAGCCGGCGCGGCATAGGGAGAGATCATGGCGGAATCCGATACCGGCAGCGCCCGTCGCTAAACGGAAGCCGTTACGCCCGGAACTGACGATACTGGAGACGCCGCACGAGATGTCGTATCTGACGAGAAAGACCATACAAGATGGCCTGACTCAGCCACAAGAGTCGCCGAATCCTAATTCGGCTTTTCCCCAGCCAATCGCTGCAGACGGCCGGCCGGTGAGTCTAATTGGCAACGCTGCCGCGAGGGCAGGCGCAATTGACAGGGCGGGGCCGGTTTTGCATAGTCGCATCACGCAGCCGCCCCCAAGGGCGGCGCTTATGTTTTTGAGCGATCGGGATTTTCCTTCGATGCGGCTTGACGCGCGACGAGACGGCGGGAACGGCCAGCGACGATAATGTCGCCGGCGGGTCGCATCATGCCGGCATGCTGCCGCTTGCGTCCCACCCTGCCGTTCCCGGCCTGAGATTCCGCGCTTCCTCCCTGTCTCGCCGCAAGGATATCGCTCCATGAGCACCGCTTCCTCCGTTCTCCTGCCGACCTATGCCCGTGCCCCGATCGCCCTCGAGCGTGGCGAAGGTGCCTGGGCGATCACCGCCGATGGTACGCGCTATCTCGATTTCGGCGCCGGCATCGCCGTCAACTCGCTTGGCCATGCCCATCCGCATCTGGTCGAGGCCTTGACTGCCCAGGCCCAGCGCATCTGGCACACCTCCAACCTCTACACGATGCCTGAGGGTGAGAAGCTCGCCCGCCGGCTCTGCGAGGCGACCTTCGCCGAACGCGTGTTCTTCACCAATTCGGGCGCCGAGGCGAACGAGTGCGCGATCAAGATGGCGCGCAAGTGCCACGCCGCGAAGGGCCACCCCGAGCGCTTCCGGATCGTCACCTTCGAGGGCGCCTTCCATGGCCGCACGCTCGCGACCATCGCCGCCGGCGGTCAGCAGAAATATATCGACGGCTTCGGCCCGAAGGTCGACGGCTTCGACCAGGTGCCCTTCGACGACGAGGTGGCGCTGAAGGCCGCGATCGGGCCGGAGACCGCCGCGCTGATGATCGAGCCGATCCAGGGCGAGGGCGGCCTGCGCTCGGTGCCGATGCGTGTTCTCAAGCAACTCCGCGAGCTCTGTGACGAGCACGGGCTGATGCTGATCTTCGACGAGATCCAGACCGGCGTCGGCCGCACCGGCAAGTTCTTCGCCTATGAGCATTACGGTGTCGCCCCCGACATCATGTCGATCGCCAAGGGCATTGGCGGCGGCTTCCCGATGGGCGCCTGCCTCGCCACCGAGGAGGCGGCCTCCGGCATGACGCTCGGTACCCACGGCACCACCTTCGGCGGCAACCCGCTCGCCATGGCGGTCGGCAACGCCGTGCTTGACGTCATCCTGGCGCCGGGCTTCCTCGACCATGTCCAGAAGACGGCCTTGCGCCTGCGCCAGTCGCTGGCTCAGCTCAAGGATCAGCATCCCCAGGTGATCGAGGAGATCCGCGGCGAGGGGCTGATGCTCGGCCTCAAGCTCAAGACCCCGAACACCGATTTCGTCGCGCAGGCGCGGGCCGCCGGCCTGCTCGTGGTCGCGGCCGGCGACAATGTCGTGCGCCTGCTGCCGCCGCTGATCATCGGCGAGAGCGAGGTGGCCGAAGCGGTGGCGCGGCTGGACAAGGCGGCTGGGGCGGTCGAGGCCGAGCTCGCCCGGCCGGCGGCGGAATGAGCATGGGGTCTCCAGTGCGTCACTTTCTCGATCTCTCGGATTTCTCCGCCGGGGAGCTCCGCGCCATCCTCAAGGCCGGCGAGGAGATCAAGACCCGCCGGCGCACGCCGGCTGCCGCCGGCGACCGCCTGCTCGAAGGCAAGGTCATCGCCATGATCTTCGAGCAGCCCTCGCTACGGACCCGCGTCTCCTTCGACGTCGGCATCCGCGAGCTCGGCGGCTCGCCGATGATGGTGACCGGCCAGGAGATCGAACTCGGCGAGCGCGAGACCATCGCCGACACCGCCCGTGTGCTGTCGCGCTATGTCGATGCGATCATGATCCGCATGCTCGACCATGACGCCGTGGTCGAGATGGCGAAATACGCCACGGTGCCGGTGATCAACGGCCTGACCAAGCGCCAGCATCCCTGCCAGGTCATGGCCGATGTCATGACCTTCGAGGAGCGCAAGGGCTCGATCAAGGGCAAGCGCATTGCCTGGACCGGCGACACCAACAATGTCCTGACCTCCTGGGTCCACGCCGCCGGCCGGCTCGATTTCGAGCTCGCCATCGCGACGCCCGAGGAGCTCGCGCCGCCGCCGGCGCTGCTCGACTGGGCCCGTAAGCAGGGTGCGAAACTGCACCTGACCACCCGGCCCGAGGCGGCGGTCGAGGGCGCCGACTGCGTCATCACCGATTGCTGGGTCTCGATGGGTGACGAGGAAGGCACGCGCCACAACCTGCTGCGGCCCTATCAGGTCGATGAGCGCCTGCTCGGCCGCGCCGAAAAGGATGCGATCTTCATGCATTGCCTGCCGGCCTCGCGCGGCGAGGAAGTGACCGATCAGGTCATGGACGGCCCGCAATCGGCTGTGTTCGATGAGGCCGAGAACCGGCTGCATGCCCAGAAAGGCATCCTGGCCTGGTGCTTCGGCGGAGTGGCTGCCTGATGGCCGAGACCGTGACAGCGGCAGCACCCGACGATCGGGTGCTGCCCTTCGCAGTGCCGGCGCTCGACGTGCGCGGCCGGGTCGTCAGGCTCGGCCCCTCGCTCGATCAGGTCATCGCGCGGCATCACTACCCTGAACCCGTTTCGCGCGTCCTGGCCGAGGCCGCGGCGCTGACCGTCATGCTCGGCACCACGCTCAAGGGCGAGGGCCGCTTCCAGCTCCAGACCAAGAGCGACGGCCCGATCTCGATGCTGGTCGTCGATTTCAACGCCCCCGACAACTACCGGGCCATGGCGCGCTATGACGCCGATCGGCTGGCGGCGGCGATCGAGGCCGATGCAGCCTCGACCGGCGAACTGCTCGGCAAGGGTCATCTCGCCATGACCGTCGACCAGGGCTCGGAAGCCACGCGCTATCAGGGCATCGTCGCGCTTGACGGCCAAGGGCTCGAGCAGGCCGGTCATCAGTATTTCCGCCAGTCCGAGCAGATCCCGAGCCGCATCCGTCTGGGCGTCGGCACGGTCCTGACCGGCGCCGGCCTTGCCTGGCGCGCCGGCGGGCTGATCGTGCAGTTCATGCCGAACTCGCCCGAGCGCATGCGCGCCGCCGACCTCCATCCCGGAGATGCGCCGGAGGGCCATGAGATCCTCGCCGCCGGCGACGATGACGGCGTCAGCGACGACGCCTGGACCGAGGCGCGCTCGCTGGTCGAGACGATCGAGCATCACGAACTGCTCGATCCGCTGCTGGAAAGCGAGCAGCTGCTCTACCGGCTCTTCCATGAGCGCGGCGCCCATGTCTTCGAGCCCGTCGCGGTGCACGAGGCCTGCCGCTGCTCGCGCGAGCGCGTGCTCGGCATGCTCAAGGGTTTTTCGGCCGACGACCGCAAGGCGATGATCGCCGATGACGGCACGCTCGGCGTCACCTGCGAATTCTGCTCGCGCCGCTACGAGTTCGATCCGGCCGAGGTCGAGGTCGAGATCTCGGCGGGAGAGTAGAGGGCTCTCTCCCTTCTCCCCTTGCGGGAGAAGGTGGCGCGAAGCGCCGGATGAGGGGTCTCGCGACGATTGCCTATCTTGCGCCTGTGAAGCGTGAAGTGCGGAGAGGGGTGCGCCACCCCTCAACCGTCAGCGCTGCGCGCTGCCACCTTCTCCCGCAAGGGGAGAAGGCAGGGAGCTACGCCCGGCACTCCGCCATCAGCCGGCGCATAAAGGCTTCGCCTGCGGCGAACTGCTCCAGCGTGATGTATTCGTCCGGCTGATGCGCCTGGTCGATCGAGCCGGGGCCGCAGACGATGGTCGGCAGGCCGGCGCGCTGGAAATGCCCGGCCTCGGTGGCGTAGGCGACGGCGATGGTGCGGTTGCGCCCGGCGAGGCGCATCACCAGCGTCTCGGCCTCCGAGCCCGGATCGGGCGCAAGGCCTGGAACGTCCGAGCTCATCACCGTCTCGATGGCTGCCGAGGGCGCGGTCTTGCGCATCCGCGCCAGCACCTCGTCCGACAGCTTGGCGAAGCGGGCCGACACCTCTTCCGGGTCGGAACCCGGCAGCGTGCGCACCTCCCAGGCGAGATCGCAGCGGTCGGCCAGGATGTTGCGGGCGATGCCGCCATGGAACTTGCCGATATGGACGGTGTCATAGGGCGGATCGAAGCGGCCGCTCTCGTCGATCCGGCCTTCGCGCTCATCGGCCATGGCGACGAGGCCGGCGGCGAGGCGCGTGCCGGCGTGGACCGCGCTCGCGCCGAGATGCGGCTTGGAGGAATGCGCGGCGAAGCCGGTGATCGCGGTGAAGAAGGTGCGGATGCCCTTATGCGCGTCGGCGAGTTCGAGCGAGGTCGGCTCGCCGACGATGACGGCGCGCGGCTTCGGCAGGGTCTTGCCCAGCGCGGCGATACCGTCGATGACGCCGAGGCAGGTCACCTCCTCGTCATAGGAGAAGAACAGGTGGATCGGCGTCTTGAGGTCTGCTGCGAGAAAATCCGGCACCAGCGAAAGTGCCAGCGCGACGAAGCCCTTCATGTCGACCGAGCCGCGGCCATAGGCCTTTCCGTCCTCGACATGCAGGGTGAACGGGTCGCGCGACCAGGCCTGGCCCTCGACCGGCACGACATCGGTATGGCCGGAGAGGACGATGCCGCCCTTGTCCTGCGGGCCGATCGTGGCGAACAGCGCCGCCTTGTCGCCGGTCGCATTGGGAAAGCGCACGGACGGCACGCCCCAGCCGTGAAGATAGTCCTCGACGAAGGCGATCAGGTCGAGATTGGATTTGTGGCTCACCGTGTCGAAGGCGACGAGGCGGGCGAGCATGTCGAGCGGCTGGTAGCGCTGCCCGGTCGGTGTTGCAGTAGTCAATGCAGGACCTTCTTCACATAGGGCGAGTCGAGCGGGAAGAGCGGCACCTCGACATCGAAGAGCGCACCATCCTCGCCGAGCATGGCATAGACCCCGCGCATGCTGCCGTCGGGCGTCATCAGCGGGCAGCCGGAGGTATAGCTGAAGCGCCCGCCCGGCTGCAGCACTGGCTGCTGGCCGATCACGCCGTCGCCGCGGACCTCGTGCACCTCGCCGCGCCCGTCAGTGATGACCCAGTGACGCGTCATCAACTGCATGGTGCGGGGCGACAGGTTCTCGATCTCGATCGTATAGGCCCAGAAATAGCGGCTCTGGTCCGGCGTGGATTCGCTGTCCATGAACTTGGGCGAGGCGGTGACACGCACGCCATGCGTTTCGGCCTGGTACATCATCGCGGCTCCGTGCCGCCTCCATGCGGCTCACGCCGGGGCGGCGGGAAGGCCTTGTTATGCCTTGGGACGGCGCAGCGTCAATGCCGCCAATCGGCTGTAGACCCGATGATCAGCGGTTGCGCGGGCATGTGGAAAACGTGGCGCCGGACTCGCCAGCGGCTCCCCGGTGCGGCAGGAAGAACGATCAATCTCGCGGTAGGCTGGCTTTGCGCCGCGCTTCACAAGGTGGTCTGATAGCGCCATGGCGACATCGCCCGACATGCTGGCCGAGATCGCGACCGCGCCGGCATCGCTCGCCGGCCCCTCCGGCGTGCTGCCGCGCCAGGACATCCGCAAGCTCGTCCATCGCGGCATGGTTCGCTCGACCTCCGGCGCCTTCGCCGAGAGCCAGTACCAGCCGGCGAGCCTCGACCTTCGGCTCGGTCACAAGGCTTATCGCGTCCGCGCCAGCTTTCTGCCAGGGCCTAACAAGAGCGTCGCCCAGATGCTCGCCGATCTGACCCAGGACGAGGTCTCGCTTGAGGAGGGCGCGATCCTCGAGAAGAACTGCGTCTATGTCGTCGAGCTGATGGAGTCGCTGCACGAACTGCCGGCGACGATCTCGGCCTTCGCCAATCCGAAGAGCTCGACCGGCCGGCTTGACGTCTTCACCCGTCTGATAGCCGACCGCAGCGAAGCCTTCGACAGCGTCGCCGGCGGCTATTCCGGTAAGCTCTATGCCGAGATCTCACCGTCGAGTTTCTCGATCAAGGTGCGCAAAGGCAGCCGTCTCAACCAGTTGCGCTTCCGCCGGCGCGGCTCCGGCCAGGAGGAGGCGGAGGGGTTCCGCGTTTCCGACCGCGAGCTGCGCGAGGTCCATCGCCACACCGCCCTGGTCGACGGCCCCGCGACGATCCGCAACGGCCTGCTGTTCAGCATCCATCTCGGCGACGCCGAGGGCGAGATCATCGGCTACCAGGCCCAGCGCTTCACAGACGTCATCGATGTCGACCGGGTCGCCGGCTACGAGATCGACGATTTCTGGACACCGATCCCGGCCAAGCGCAAGCGGCTGATCCTTGACCCGCACCAGTTCTACATCCTGGCCTCCAAGGAGCGGCTGCATATCCCGCCGGCCTTCGCCGCTGAGATGGCGCCGATCGACCCGGCCATGGGCGAGTTCCGCGTCCACTATGCAGGCTTCTTCGATCCGGGCTTCGGTGTCGGCTCGGACGGAGTGCCCGGCAGCCGCGGCGTGCTCGAGGTCAGGAGCCATGAGGTGCCCTTCCTGCTCGAGGACGGACAGGTGGTCGGGCGCCTTGCCTTCGAGCGTATGGCGGCCGAGCCGGACGCGCTCTATGGCGCGATCGGGACCTCCAATTACCAGGGACAGGCGCTGAAGCTCTCCAAGCATTTCCGCAGCTAGCCTCGGAGCATCGCGGCCCCCAAGAACCGTTTTTCGTCGAGTGCCCACCGGACGGCGTTTCCGGTTCGACGGCAAGAAACGGAGTTTGGCCGGAACGGCGCCTCCCTACCCTTCGATCAAGGTCGTCGAGCGGTTTCGATGACCGTCAGATCGATGAGAGGGCCCGGTCCAATGAGCAAGGAAGACGACAACAAAGCCGTTGTGGTGCGCTGGTTCACCGAATTCTGGGGCAAGGAAGTCGATCTCGCAGTCGTCGACGAGATCGCCGCTCCCGACATGCTGCTCAAATACTCCCTGCACGAGCCGCGCCGGGGCCATGACGACATCAAGGCGTTCATGACCGACTTTCGGGCGGCGTTCCCCGATCTTAATTTCTGGGGAACGGCGGATCTGATCGCCGAGGGCGACTATGTCGTCGGGCAGTGGGAAGGCGGCGGCACGCATACGGGCGCGGCTTTCGACGATGTCCTGCCCGGCTATGATGCCCTCCCCGCTGCGTCCGGCCGCAGGATGCATTTCACCGGCACGACGGTCCTGAAGGTGATCGGCGGCAGGATCGTCGAGGAGATCGGCCTTGACGACGGCCTGACGGCGATGACCCAGCTTGGCCTCGTCAAGGCCGCCTGAGCGGCAAGCGGGTCCAGAGCTGGGCAAGGGGTCGCGCTTCCGGCGCGGCCCCTTTCTTGTTTGCCCTCCGACCGAGCGGAAATCGGGTGGCCGGCGTTCGAATTCGCGAGCAAGGATCGGAGTGTGACGGGCGTTGGTCGCAGGCACGGTCGAACGAGGACGATGCGAGATGACGACGATGACGATCACGACAAGGCCCGCAGTGGGGGCCAGAATGCCAATCCGGTCCGTCGCGGACGATCCGCGCTGGGCCCGCATCGTCGCCCGCGACAAGAGCGCTGACGGCGAGTTCTGGTATTCCGTTGCTACAACCCAGGTCTATTGCCGCCCGTCCTGTCCGTCACGCATGGCCAACCCCAGGAATGTCACGCTGCACGACACGCTGAAGAGCGCGCGGACGACGGGTTTCCGGCCCTGCCGGCGCTGCAATCCGGACGGCCCCTCGCTCGACTGCGAGAACGCGAGCCTGGTCGCCAGGGCTTGTCGGATCATCGAGGAGAGCGAGGAAGAGCCCGCCCTGGAGGCCCTGGCTGAGGCGGTCGGCCGCAGTCCGAGCTATTTCCATCGCGTCTTCAAGGCGGCGACCGGCCTGACGCCGAAGGATTACGCGGCGGGCGAGCGGGCGAGGAAGGTCCGCGAGGGCCTGGATGCCGGCAGCAGCGTCACCGCGGCGATCTACGACGCCGGCTTCAATTCCAGCGGCCGCTTCTACGAGAAGTCGACCGGCATGCTCGGCATGACGCCGACACGGTATCGCGACGGCGGCGCCGATGAAGAGATCAGGTTCGCGGTCGGCCAGACCTTTCTCGGCGCCGTCCTGGTCGCGTCGAGCACAAAGGGCGTCGCCTCGATCCTGCTCGGCGACGACCCCGAAGCCCTTGTCCGCAATCTCCAGGACCGTTTTCCGAAGGCACGCCTGATCGGTGCCGATCGGGACTACGAGGCGCTGGTTGCCCGCGTCATCGGCTTCGTCGAGAATCCCGCTGTCGGCCTGGACCTGCCGCTCGACGTGCGCGGCAGCGCCTTCCAGCGCCGCGTCTGGCAGGCGCTGCAGGCGATCCCGGTCGGCGAGCGCGTATCCTATTCCGAGATCGCCCGCCGCATCGGCTCGCCGGCTTCGGTGCGCGCCGTGGCGGGAGCCTGCGCGGCGAACACGCTCGCCGTGGCCATTCCCTGCCATCGCGTGGTCCGCAATGACGGCGCGCTCTCGGGCTATGCCTGGGGCGTCGATCGCAAGCGGACCCTGCTCGACCGGGAAGCGCGCAACGGCTGAAAGGGACACCGCGATCATGTTCTCGCGCGGCGGGTTCGGCGCAAAGACGAGCCGACGCAGTCTGCCTGGAACGCAAGCGGCCATCGCCGAGCTCGTCGCGCTCGCTCGCGACAATCCCGACAAGGCGCTGGTCATGGCCCATATCGGCCAGCTCGTCGCGAATGGCTTCGCCGTCTGGGAGAAGCTCGACAATGGCGAGATCGAAGTCCGCTTCGTCTCCGGCGAGACCTATCTGCTGGCGGAAACGACGATCCTGCGGCTCGCCTGAGAAAACCCGCCCGGCGGAGACCCGAGCCGGGGTCCATGGATCGGGCGCGTTCGTCCGGCACCTCTCCGCACCTGCAGCGTTTCGGTTTGAGCGCAAGGATCGGAGTTCGGGAGCCCGCTGCCGTACCTAGTTTTCGATCAGGACGACCTCAGCATGGAGCCGCGACGATGAACCTCATGATCACCCCGGACATGGCGCGGGTCGCCGCTTACGACTGGACGGCGCTCGCCGCCGAGCTCGACGGCTTCGGCTGCGCCGTCCTGCCTGGGCTGCTGACGCCGGAGGAATGCCGCGGGGTCGCGGCGCTCTATCCCGACGAGAGCCATTTCCGCAGCCATATCGTCATGGCGCGCCACGGCTTCGGCAAGGGCGAGTACCGCTACTTCAGATACCCGCTCCCCGACCTGATCGGCGGCTTGCGGACGGCGCTCTATCCGCATCTCGCCGGCGTCGCCAATGCCTGGAACGCCCGGATGGGGATCGAGGAGCGTTATCCGGACGTCCATGCCAGCTTCCTGAAGCAGTGCCACGAGGCTGGCCAGGCACGCCCGACGCCGCTGCTGCTGCAATACGTCCCGGGCGACTTCAACTGTCTGCACCAGGACCTTTATGGCGACCTCGCCTTTCCGATCCAGGTGGCGATCCTGCTGTCGGAGCCGGGGCGTGACTTCACGGGCGGTGAGTTCGCCCTGACCGAGCAGCGGCCGCGCATGCAAAGCCGTGTCGAGGTCGTGCCGCTGCGCCAGGGCGATGCCGTCGCTTTTGCCGTCCATAACCGGCCGGTGCAGGGCTCTAAGGGGAATTATCGCGTCAATCTGCGCCATGGCGTCAGCCGCGTCCGCTCCGGCAGGCGCCACACCGTCGGCATCATCTTTCATGATGCGCGCTGACGACGCGCATCGGCTTATTCGATGTGATCGTCAGTACAAGGAGCCCCGGCGATTGGACCGCCGGGGCTTCGCGTGTCGGCTTCGAAGCGTTCGCTGCGCCGGTCAATCAAGCCCGGCGAGCCCCATCACTGCGTCTGCGATCTCCGCTCACGCGAGAGCAGCGCCCGCTTGCGCCGGACACCCCAGCGATAGCCCGAGATCGAGCCGTCCTTCTTGATGACGCGGTGGCAGGGAACGATGACAGCGATAGCGTTGTTGGCGATCGCCTGCGTCACGTCGCGCGGGTCTCGCGTGCCGAACTTGGACGCCAGCACGCCATAGCTCGTGGTCTCGCCCGGCGGGATCTCCCGGAGCATCTGCCAGACCTGCGCTTCATAGGGCGTGCCGCGCAGATCGAGCGGCAGATCGCAGGCGGTCGTCGGGTCATCGATCACGCGCGCGACGGTTGCGACAACCTCCTCCAGCCCATCCTGGCTATGCTCCGGAACGGCGTCCGGAAAGCGGGCCTGCAGCGCGCCTTCCATCGCCGCATGATCGGAGCTGAATTCGACGGCGACGATCCCTCTGTCGGAGATCGCGACCAGGAAGTCGCCGAGGGAGCTGATCCCCCATGCAAAGCGGATGATCTCTTTCATCGTTCCAACCCTCGAAGTTGAGTGTTGGGCGAGCATAGGAACCCGCGCAGCAGAGCTCTCTCCGGCCCTTGCTTTCAAATCGAAAAGCGCTCTTTTCAATGGCGCCTGCGGGGTCTGGAAGAGGTCGATTTCCCGAGCGGCCGGCTCAACCCTTCGTTAGCCGCAAATCGGAACCGGCGCTCAAAAGTTGCCCTCACGGCAACCTTCGGGGCGACAAAATGGCGATTCCGTGTCAGATGGCAGCAAGCGCCGATGGCGTTGCCGGCCATTGGCCTGCGGCGTGTTCAAGCTTGTGTCACCGGCGGGAGGCCGTTGCCGCCTTCCGCTTCATGGCTTTCGTGGCCAAATGTCTACAGGGAAAGGATTTCTCATGCGCGCCCTCATCATCGCCGGCGTTCTCGCCGCCGCCCTCGGCGGCTGCCAGACCGTCGAGCAATCGGCCGCTGAAGCCGACACGGTCTGCATCGATGCCGGCCACAGGCCCGGCACCCGCGCCTTCGAGCGCTGCCGCAGCGACGTGTTCCAGAGCTTCCGCCGCTCCAACGCCCAGGCCAGCAATGCGGTCGCGGCGGGCGTCGTCGCCGGCGCTGTCGGCGGTGCGGTCATCGCCGCTTCGTCCCGCCGTCACTATGGCTATTATGGCTGCGGCTATTACGGCTGCTGGTAAGGCAGGCAGCGCCTGAACCGGGCCGCGCCGGGCGACAGGGGCCCGGCGCGGTTCTCTTCATTCGCGACGAAATCTCTTCTCGACCGGCTTGCGGCCGGCCGCTCCGCCCGGCTATACGGGCTACAGCGCGGGCGTAGTTCAGTGGTAGAACGTCAGCTTCCCAAGCTGAATGTCGTCGGTTCGATCCCGATCGCCCGCTCCAATCATTCGAACATCGGATCTTCTGCTTCTTTCGGGGATCCCTGCGGCATGAACGCCGCTTCCGGCCAGCCGCCGGCGGCGCTAGATTGCCGCCATGAGCGCAACCCCGCAGATCGAGACTGAAGGTGCGGCACCGGCGTCCCGGCTCGGCCTCTGGCTTCTCGCCGGTGGCTTCGGCCTGCTGCTGGCGGCTGGCCTGCTGCTCTGGTGGCGCGAAGGCGATCGCCTGTTCACCGATGGGTTGATCGCAGCGCTTCTGGCCTGCTTCTGAGCGGCGTTTCGTCCGCCTTCGAGGAATTCCCCGTGAACCGCCGCCTGCTCCTCCCCCTGCTGGTCTTCGTGCTCGGCGCCACCGCGCTCGCTGCCGCCGCTTTCATCACCTTCGCGCCCGGATCACGTCAGGGCGGGCAGAATCTCGCCTCGAGCGTCGGCGGGCCGTTCACGCTCACCAGCGGCGAGGGCAAGGCCCTGACCGACAAGGATCTGCGCGGCGCGCCCTTCCTGGTCTTCTTCGGCTTCACCCATTGCCCCGACATCTGCCCGACCAAGCTGTTCGAGATCTCGGAAGTGTTGCGCGCGGCTGGTGCGAAGGGCGACAAGCTCAGGGCGCTGTTCATCACGGTCGATCCCGAGCGCGACACGGCCGAGACGATGAAGAGCTATCTCGGCTCCTTCGATCCCCGCATCGTCGGGCTGACCGGCGACCGCGCGGCGGTTGACGCCACGATCAAGGCCTATCGCGCCTATGCCCGCAAGGTGCCGCTCAAGGACGGCGACTACACCATGGACCATACCGCCCTGGTCTATCTGATGGATAAGAACGGCGGCTTCGTCGGAGC
Organism: Allobosea sp. NPDC055332; assembly: GCF_053645455.1. Classification (NCBI taxonomy): domain Bacteria; kingdom Pseudomonadati; phylum Pseudomonadota; class Alphaproteobacteria; order Hyphomicrobiales; family Alloboseaceae; genus Allobosea; species Allobosea sp. NPDC055332. The sequence continues at coordinate 310,278 of NZ_JBSHMO010000005.1, forward strand.
CTTCAATATCGAGCGTCCACCGGCGGAGGCGGCGCAGGAGTGGTTGCGGCATCTGTAGCCGTGCCGGGAGCGGGCTGGGCGGAATTGCGATAGCGCGAGGAGCGAGCCAGTCCATGCGCGGTCTTGTTCCAGACGAAGCGACGGTCGAGGTAGTCGTACAAGGCCAGCCAGGCTGCGAGCGAGATCAACAGATGATAGACCGGCAACAGCGGCAGCCAGCGCCATAGCCCGGGTGCGCCGCGTCGCCAGGCGCCGAGCGCAGGCACCAGGAAGAGCACGCAGATCCCGCTCACGGTGAGCACCAGAGCGAGCGAGGACACCAGCATCTCGAGCGGCTGTTCGGTCGTGAACAGCGAGCCTTCCAGCCAGATCGCGATGGCTGCCATGATGAAGAACGGATAGCCGAGCATGCCGAGGAGCGTGCCGAACAACAGCGCAAGCAGGGTCAGCGTCGCCGCAATCCCGGCTTCGCGCAGCAGTTGCCACGGCGACAGGAGATGGCTGATCAGGGTCTGCAGGTAGCCTTTGTGCCAGCGCGTGCGCTGCTTGAGCCAGCCGCGCAGCGTGGCCGGCGCTTCCTCCAGGGTATGGCAAGGCAGGTCGGCCATATAGCCGCCGGCGCGGACGAGCCGGAAGCCGATATCGGCGTCCTCCGTGACGTTCCAAGGATCCCAGCCACCGATGCGCCGCAGCGCCTCGGTTCGGAAATGGTTCGAGGTGCCGCCGAGCATGATCGGCAGGCCGGCTTGCAGCAGGCCGGGATTGAGCACGTCGAACAGCCCGGCATATTCCAGCGCGAAGCAGCCGCTGAGCCAGCTGTCCTCGGTGTTGTCGATGACGAGATGGGCCTGCAGGCAGGCAAGGTCGCCATCGGAGCGCAGGAAGCGCGCCGCTGCCAGGCGAAGCTGGCGCGGATCGGGAATGTCCTCGGCGTCGAAAATGGTGAACAGCTCGCCGCGTGCCTCCGCCAGTGCGATGTTGAGCGCGCGCGGTTTGGTCTGCGGTAGTCCACGCGGAACGATCATGACCTGCATGAACGGGGGAAGTTCGCGCGCCGCAAGGAGGCGGCGCAGACCCCAGTCGATCTCCTCGACGAGAATGCGGATGTCGAGCTTGGCGACGGGATAGTCGATCGCAGACAGGGCCTCGATCAACTGATCGAGGACGTTCTCCTCGCCGAAGATCGGGACAGCGACGGTGTAGACCGGCAGCCGGCTGTCGTCGATCTGCCAGCGATGGTCGCGCCAGAGGTCGACCTGCGGTTTCTCCATCAAGGCTGCGAGCCGCAGGATGATGGTGGCGAAGAAGAGCGGGCCCAAAGCGAGGGCGATGCCGGTCAGTGTCGTCACCGGTGCCAGCGTGCCGATCACCGAAAAGAGGCCGACGAGGAGAAAGGCGACGAGCTTCTGAAGCCAGTTTGTGCCGGTTCGGGCGCTGAAGCGCTGAAGCCCCGCTTCATCCATCCAGGCCGCCTCGCGCGCGAGCGGTCCGGCATTGCTGCGCCGCAGCTCGGCCGCCAGCGTCGATGGCGTCAGCATCACCAGATCTCGTCGGGCATCGGGCTTCGCTGCGAGGAAACGGCGCAGCGCCCGCCCGGGCGGCGGCGCGACAGCGAAGCGGACCGGGCTGTCCGGGCGGGCGCTCGTGACCGCTACGCCCTCGCGCAGGATCGCGGAGATGTCCCCGCCCGGCTGCAGGGGCGGCGGGCGCGGCTGGAAGCGCAGGTCGAGCTCGGCCGCCAGCGCACGGTAGAGTTGCTCTTCCGTGACGAGGCCGGAAGCGATGACCTGCCGGCTTGGTGGGACGCCGATCCGCTCCGAAACCAGAGCTGCCTCTCGCAATTGCGCAGGGGCCACGCCGTGATCGGCCAGAAAGGCGATCTCGGCAGGCAGGCCGAGCGGAAGAGCCCGGTCTGTACCGGCTTGCGGCCAAGCTCGAGCCCTCATCCCACCCCCCAACCGCAGCTGACGGCCCTGCAACTCGCGGCAACTTATGGTTGCTGATCGTCAGGTCGGAGTCGAGTTGGACGGAAGTCGGATGGCGCACGGCACGCTGCTCATGCGCGCTGCGATGGCGGGCGGTGAGCAACTGGTGGAAGATGCATCAATAGTCATTTGTATACAAATGAGGCGTGAGTGCCTGCGCGAGACGAGCGCTGCTCGCGCGTCGGCGGCAGTTCGCGTCGACGGGCCCGCCTTGGCTCCGACGGTTCGAGGCCGGAAGGGCGATGCTTTCCCGAAATACAAGCTTTTGCGGCGAATCTGCGCGTCAGGGCCCTGTTCGTGGCCCGTTTCATTTCGCGGTTGCGAACGGTTTTCCGCGCGATAGTCTCGCTTCCTCGCTGCTGCCGGCAGTTTGCAAGTCGTCGATCTCAAATCGCTTGACAAGCTTGAAATCCATTGAGATCGTTGTTTGCATACAAATGAAATTTGGACGTGAGCGTCCGGCTTGCTGCAACGATAACGATCGGCGGCGTGCCTCAATGGGAGAGTGACATGACCGCTTGGCTTGGCCTGAATTCGTTCAATCGTCTCGCGGCCATCGCCGCTGCGGCCGTGCTCACTTTGCAGGCGCCGGCACGCGCCGAGGAGATTTCCGTCACTCAATGGGGCGCCAGCATGTACGGCGCGCCCTATGCGGTGGCGATGGAAAAGGGCCTGTTCAAGCAGGCCGGCATCGACATCACCGGCATCATCGGCTCGGGCGGCGGCGGCACCACGGTGCGCAACATTCTTGCCAGCGCGACGCCCTATGGCGAGGTTGCCGTCTCGGCCGCGCTCGCCGCCAAGGCGCAGGGGCTCGACCTGATCATCGTCAACACCGGCACGCGCAGCGTTGCCGAGGCCTCGATGGTCGTCATGCCGAACTCCGAGCTCAAGAGCGTCGAGGATCTCGCCGGCAAGAAGGTGGCGATCACCTCGCCGAAATCGGTCTCCGAAATGCTGCTGCTGATGGTATTGCGCGAGAAGGGCGTCGACCAGGGCAAGGTTCAGCGTGTCGCGGCGGGCGGCTACGTCCCGGCGCTGACCATGCTCGAGCAGAACGCGGTCGTCGGCTCGGTGCTGATCGAGCCGCTCTCGATCATCCGCAAGGACAAGTACCGCACGCTCTACAAGGCCGGCGACGTGCTGAAGCCGATGACGACCTCGGTCGGCATCACCACGCGCAAATTCGCGCAGGAGAACCCGGAGAAGCTCAAGGCGATCATCGCCGGCCGCCGCGCCGGAGTGCAGGCGATCTACAAGGACCCGGCCGAGACCGCCAAGATCATCGAGAAGCTCTACAAGCTCGATGCGCCGATCGCCAAGGAAGCGGTCGACAACATGATCCCGCCGAAGATGTGGAGCGAAGGCGAGTTCAACGTCGCCGAGCTCAACCGCATGGTCGAGGGCTTGAAGCTGATCGGCGAGGTCAAGAGCGACGTCGACTGGTCGACCGTGCTCGACAAGTCCTACCTGCCTGCCGACCTCCAGGCGAAGCAATGAGCGCGGTGTCGGGGGCCAAGGTCGTGCCGCTCGCGCCCCAGCCCGCCGCCGCCCCGGCTCATGCCAGGCTGCGCGGCGTCACCCGGGTCTTCCAGCTGCCGAAATCCACGCTGCACGCGCTCGGCCCGGTCGATCTCGATCTGGCGAAGGGCGAGTTCTTCTCGGTGGTCGGCCCGTCCGGCTGCGGCAAGTCGACCCTGCTTGACATTCTCGCCGGCCTGAGCGCGCCGCAATCGGGCACCGCCGAGTTCGAAGGCAAGCCGGTCGACGGCGTGCCCGACGGTGTCGGCGTCGTCTTCCAGGAAGACGCTTCGTTCCCCTGGCTGAATGTCCGCGACAATGTCGCCTTCGGCCTGCGCCGCGCCGGCGTCGATCCGGCCGAGATCACCCGCCGGGTCGATTACGCCGTCGGCTTCATGGGGTTGAAGGACTTCGCCGGCTCCTATCCGGCGCAACTCTCCGGTGGCATGCGCCAGCGCGTCTGCATCGCGCGGACTCTGGTCCTGCAGCCGCGATTGATCCTGCTCGACGAGCCCTTCGGCGCGCTCGATCAGCAGACCCGCCTGTTGATGGGCGATGAGTTACTGCGGCTCTGGCGCGAGACCTCCGCCACCGTGCTGCTCATCACCCACGCGCTCGACGAGGCGGCGATGCTGTCGGACCGCGTCGGCGTGATGTCGACCAGGCCGGGCACCTTCATCGATTTCGTCGAGACCGGCTGGGAACGGGACCGCGACAGCCGCGTCGTCTCGACCCCGCATTTCGGCGACATCACCGCCCGACTCTGGGAAAAGCTGCGCATCGAAGCGCTGAAGATCATGTCGGCCGGAAAGGCCTAAGCCATGTCCGAGAAATGGCTGCGCGTTGCGGTCGTCACCGCGATGATCCTGCTGGTCGAGGCGCTCTGCCGCATCGGCGTCATCCCGCGCATGGTGATGATCGCGCCGTCCGAGATGGTCGTCGAGCTCGGCAAAATCCTCGCCTCCGGGCAGTTCTCGGCCGATATCACGATCACCTTCACCAATATCGCGATCTCGACCGTGCTCTCGGTCCTGCTCGGTTTCGCCGCCGGCGTGATCATCTATTCGATGCCGAGCCTGCGCGACGCGATCGAGCCGCTGCTGGCGAGCTATTACGCCGTCCCGACCTTCGTCTTCTATCCGATCTTCATCACCCTCTTCGGCGTCGGCTCGGCCTCGATCATCGCCATCGCCGTGCTGCTCGCCATTGTCTCGATGATCACGGCGACGCTGAACGGGCTCGACCGCATCCCGCGCGTGCTGCGCAAGACCGGCCAGATCTACCGGATGTCGCGGGTCAAGACCGCGCTCCTGATCGAATTGCCGGCGGCGACGCCCTACCTCTTCACCGGGGTGAAGCTCTCGGTCGCCTATTCCTTCATCGGCGTCATCGCGTCCGAGTTCATCCTTTCCGGTGCTGGTGTCGGCTACGCCATCGCCTATGCCTACAACCTGTTCGAGAACGGGCACATGTACGCGCTGATGCTGCTCGTCCTGATCGTCGTCACAGTCGTCAACACCTTCCTCAACATGATCGATCGGCGCCTCCAGGCGCGCCGGCAGCGGTGACGCCATGACGCGCCTCACGACAACGAGCCTCATGCCACGCTCGGCCGGCACCCTGCTCGTCCTCCTCGCCATCATCGTGCTCTGGCAGGGTCTGCATCTGCTGGTCGGCGCCTCCTCGCTGGCTTCGCCGATGCAGACGGTCAGCAAGCTCGCCTCCCTGCTCGCGACCGGCGAGTTCTGGCTCAACGTCTCCGAGACGATGCGGGCCTTCGTCGCTGCCTTCGCGATCTCGCTCTTCGGCGGCATCGCGCTCGGCATCGTGCTCGGCGTACGCAAGCTCGCCGGCAATGTCGCCGAACCGATCCTGACGACGCTCTATTCGATCCCCAAGGTCGTGCTCTATCCCCTGGTGTTGCTCTGCTTCGGCCTCGGCATATCCGCCAAGATCGCCTTCGGCGTGATGCACGGGCTGATCCCGATCACGCTGTTCTCGATGAACGCGATCCGCCAGATGAAGCCGGTCTATCGCCGGACCTCGCAGGTGATGCGGCTCTCGCCGTCGCAGAGTGCCTTCACCGTGATCATGCCGGCGATCCTGCCCGAAATCATCTCGGGCGTCCGGCTCGGCTTCTCGCTGACGCTGCTCGGCGTGCTGATCGGCGAGATGTTCGCTTCGCAGCGGGGCCTCGGCTTCCTGCTGACCAGTGCGATCAATATCGGCCAGATCGACACGATCATGGCGATCGCCCTGTTGCTGACCGTCTTCGCGGTCACCTGCAACACCCTGATGATGCGCTTCGACCGGCGCCTGACGCACCGCTAGAGCTCGTTTCCATAGCTTGCGCGGATCGTGGCAGTCATGCAGGTTGCGGCGGACTCGTTCCGCCCGCCGCGGACTGCGCCTCGCACTGGAAAAACCATGAACCTCTATCGCTCCGGCGCTGCCGCCGTTCTCGTCGTCCTGCTGGGCGGCTGCGTCTCGCGCGAGGAGCCGATCGCGACCACGGAGCCTGCTCCGGCGCGGACGCGGGTGGTGCGAACGGCGCCGCCAGCGGATCGCGGCAATCTCGATCTCGGACTGCCGCCGGCCCGCGAGGGCGGACCGGCCTACGTCCGCTCCGGCGTCACCAGCTCGCCTCGCTCAGGCGAGCTTTATGGTGGTGGCACTCTGCCAGCGGGCTTCTGAGGTCGCGCTTCTCCGTCTGTGAACAGCATCTTCTACGTCATGGTCGGGCCTGTCCCGACCATCCACGTCTTCCTTCGTCGGGAGCGCTGTTCAAGACGCGGATGCTCGCCACAAGGGCGAGCATGACGAACCGGGAGCGTAACGCGCGCTCCAGTGTCGCTCAGGTGTCGACCGTCGCATTCAGCGCGTTGGTCTGGATGAATTCGCGGCGCGGCTCGACCACGTCGCCCATCAGCTTGACGAAGAGGTCGTCGGCCTCGTCGTTCTGGTCGTTCTTGACGCGCAGCAGCGAGCGCACGTCGCGGTCGAGCGTCGTCTCCCAGAGCTGGTCGGGATTCATCTCGCCGAGACCTTTGTAGCGCTGCAACGAAACGCCCTTCTTGCCGATGGCGTTGACCGCGTCGAACAGGTCGCTCGGGCCGTTGACGATATGGTCGTCGCCCTTGCGGCTGAGCACGCCCGGCTTGGCATAGGCCTCCTGCAGCGACGAGCCTGCCGCATCGAGCTTGCGGGCCTCGGCGCTGGCGAGCAGCCCGGAATCAAGCAGGACGACCTGCTTCACGCCACGCACCAGCCGCGAGAAGGTGAAGCCGCCATCGGCTGCCTTGCCTTCCCAGCCGCGCTCGATCTCGTCCGAGATCGCGTCGAGCCGGCGCGCGACGTAAGCGGCCGCCTCCGTAAGTTCGGCTTCGCTGCGTTCGCCATGTGGACGCAGCGCACCGGCGATCGCGGTCTGCTCGACGACGCGCCGGTCATATCGCGAATGCAGCTGCGACAGTGTGTGGCGGATGCTGCGGGCTTCCTCGATCAGGGCGCGCAGATCGGTGCCGCCGCGCTCAGCTCCCTCGCCGGTGCGGAACACGGCGCCGTCGAGTGCCGAATCGACCAGGTAGTCTTCGAGGGCGCGCTCGTCCTTGAGATAGGTCTGCGACTTGCCGCGCGCCGCCTTGTAGAGCGGCGGCTGGGCGATGAAGAGGTGGCCGCGCTCGATCAGCTCCGGCATCTGCCGGTAGAAGAAGGTCAGCAGCAAGGTGCGGATATGGGCGCCGTCCACGTCCGCGTCGGTCATGATGATGATCTTGTGGTAGCGCAGCTTCTCGATGGTGAAGGCGCCCGAATCCTTCTCGTCGCGGCCGATGCCGGTGCCGAGCGCGGTGATCAGCGTGCCGACCTGGTCGGAAGACAGCATCTTGTCGAAGCGCGCCCGCTCGACGTTGAGGATCTTGCCGCGCAGAGGCAGCACGGCCTGATACTCGCGGGCGCGGCCCTGCTTGGCCGAGCCGCCGGCCGAGTCACCCTCGACGATGAACAGCTCGGACTTGGCGGGATCGCGCTCCTGGCAGTCGGCGAGCTTGCCCGGGAGCGAAGCGATGTCGAGCGCACCCTTGCGGCGGGTGAGGTCGCGGGCCTTGCGCGCCGCCTCGCGGGCTGCGGCCGCCTCGGCGACCTTGCCGACGATGGTCTTGGCCTCGTTCGGATGCTCTTCGAGCCAGGTCGAGAGCGCCTGGTTGACGACGTTCTCCACAACCGGGCGGACTTCCGAGGAGACCAGCTTGTCCTTGGTCTGCGAGGAGAACTTCGGGTCGGGCACCTTGACCGAGACAATCGCGGTCAGGCCCTCGCGGCAATCGTCGCCGGTGAGCGAGACCTTCTCCTTCTTCGAGATGCCGGAGGTCTCGGCATAGCCGGTGACCTGTCGCGTCAGCGCGGCACGGAAGCCGGCGAGATGGGTGCCGCCGTCGCGCTGCGGGATGTTGTTGGTGAAGCAGAGCACGTTCTCGTGGTAGCTGTCGTTCCACCACAGCGCGACGTCGACGGTGATGCCGTCCTTCTCGTTCGAGAGCATTACCGGCTTCGAGATGATCGGCGTCTTGGCGCGGTCGAGATAGCGCACGAAGGCCTCGACGCCGCCTTCGTACATCAGCTCTTCGCGCACGACCTCGGCATGGCGGGCATCGGTCAGGACGATGCGCACGCCCGAGTTCAGGAAGGCGAGCTCGCGCAGGCGATGCTCCAGCGTCTTGTAGTCGAACTCGACCATGGTGAAGGTTTCCTGCGATGGCAGGAAGGTCACCTCGGTGCCGCGCTTGTCGCCGGCCGGGCCGACGACCGCGAGCGGGGCAACCGCATCGCCATGGCGGAACTCCATGAAATGCTCGTTACCGCCGCGCCAGATCCGCAGTTTCAGCGAGACCGAGAGCGCGTTGACGACGGAGACGCCGACGCCGTGCAGGCCGCCCGAGACCTTGTAGGAGTTCTGGTCGAACTTACCGCCGGCATGGAGCTGGGTCATGATGACCTCGGCCGCCGAGATGCCTTCCTCGCTGTGGATGTCGGTCGGGATGCCGCGGCCATTGTCGCTGACCGTGACCGAGCCCTCGGCGTTCAGCGTCACCGTGACGAGGTCGGCATGGCCGGCGAGGGCCTCGTCGATGGCATTGTCGACCACCTCATAGACCATGTGGTGCAGGCCCGAGCCGTCATCGGTGTCGCCGATATACATGCCCGGGCGCTTGCGGACCGCGTCGAGGCCCTTGAGCACCTTGATCGAGTCGGCGCCGTAGTCTTCGGCGCCGCTGGTGACGTCTGTCATGAAAGAGGGTCCTTCGGCGGGCGAGCTGGCGCCCGCGGATGATCTTGATTCGGCTTGTGAATATAAGCCCTCAGGATGGCTTTTTCACGTGCGCCCGCACGCGTACGCGAGAGAGGGGGTCTTCTACCCCGAAAACGTCGCGATCGCATCCAGGAAAACCTCGCCGTACTGCGCGAGCTTGCGTTCGCCGACGCCTTCGATGCCACGCATCTGGTCGAGGCCGAGCGGGCGCTCGCGCGCCATCGCGATCAGCGTCCGGTCAGTGAAGATGATGTAGGCGGCGACCCCTTCCTCGCGGGCGAGGGTAAGGCGCAGCTGGCGCAGATGCTCGAACAGCGCGGCGGTGTCGCCGTCGAGTCCGTCGGCACGCGCCGCCTCGCGCTGGCCGCGACGCGAGCGGCGCTCGGCCAGCGGGTCGACCCGCAGCGCGATCGGCTCGCGCCCGAACAGGATCTCCTCGCCCCTCTCGGTCAGGCAGAAGCCGCCATGCTCGACACTGGCTTCCGCGAGCGCTCCGGCGGCGAAGAGCTTGCGCGTCAGCGCCATCCAGGCGCCCTTGGGCTTGTCGTTGCCGACGCCGAAGGTCTTCAGCCCGTCATGGTTCTGGCGGCGGATCGCTTCGGTCGCCGTGCCAGTCAGGATATCGGCGAGATGGCCGGCACCGTAGCGCTGGCCGGAGCGGATCACCGCCGAGAGCAGCTTGCGCGCATCGAGCGTGGCATCGCTCAGCTCGGGCGCGGCCGGGCCGCAGAGATCGCAGCGGAATTCCGCCTGACCATGCCGGCAAGGCGGCACCTGCTCGCCGAAATAGGACAAGAGCGCCGAGCGCCGGCAGAGCGCCGATTCGCACAGGTCGATCATCGCGTTGAGACGCTTATGCTCGATGCGCCGGCGTTCGTCGTCGACCTGCTTCTCGTCGATCTGGCGCCGGCGCAGCGCCATGTCGTCGATGCCGTAGAGGGTCAGCGTATCCGCCGGCAGCCCGTCGCGCCCGGCACGGCCGATCTCCTGGTAATAGCCCTCGATCGAGCCCGGCATATCGGCATGGACGACGAAGCGGACGTCGGGCTTGTTGATGCCCATGCCGAAGGCGATCGTGGCGCAGACGACGACACCATCCTCCTGCAGGAAGATGTCCTGGTTGCGGTTGCGCTCGGCCTGTTCCAGCCCGGCATGATAGGCATAGGCCTTCCAGCCCTTCTCACGCAGGCCCTCGGCGAGACGCTCGGTACGGCTCCGAGAGGAGCAGTAGACGATGCCCGAGCCGCCGCGATGCACTTTCAGGAAATCGTCGATCTGCCGGCGCGGCTGCTCCTTGGGGGCGAAGGAAAGCTTCAGGTTCGGCCGGTCGAAGGAATGGACGACGAGGTGCGGCGGTGCCGGGAAGAGCTGCTGGGCGATGTCGTCGCGGGTCTGGCGGTCGGCCGTCGCGGTCAGCGCCGTCACCGGGACATCGCCGAGCGCCTCGCGTACCTTGGAGAGCAGCCTGTATTCTGGCCGGAAGTCGTGGCCCCATTGCGAGACGCAGTGGGCCTCGTCGATGGCGAGGCGGGTGACGCCGAGCCGGCGCAGGCGCGCAACCAGCCCTTCTCCTGCCAGCCGCTCTGGCGAGACGAAGAGCAGGCGCAGCTCGCCGGCGTTCAGCCTGTCCCAGGCCTGCGCCGCTTCGGCTTCGCTGTTCATCGAGTTGAGAGAGGCGGCCTGCACACCGGCCCGCACCAATTGGCCGACCTGGTCGCGCATCAGGGCGATCAGCGGCGAGACGACCAGTGTCAGTCCGCCCGCGACCAGAGCGGGCAGCTGATAGCACATCGACTTGCCCGAGCCGGTCGGCATCACCGCGAAGACGTCGCGGCCGGAAAGCGCGGCCTCGATCACCTCCCATTGTCCGGGGCGGAAATCGTCATAGCCGAAGACCGACTTCAGGATCGCGCGGGCTTCTGATTCGCGGGGCGACGACATCCGCCGGATGTGCCGGATTCGCGAGGTCATGGCCAGCCATTGCGCGATTCCGTCCCCGGTTCGCGCAAGCTGGCTTGATCGGCTGTGACGTGTGGATCACCTTACGGCAAGGAGAGCTGCGATGCGCCTGCCCCTGATTGCCGCCATCTGCTGCCTTGCTGCCCTTTCACAGGCCCGGCCGCTCGAGCGCGAGCTACCGCCGACGCGGGCCGCCTGCTGGGAGCGGGTCTATGATGCCGGCCATCTCGCCGCCCACCCGCAGCAGAAGGTCGCGCGGATCCGCCTGGTCCATCTGCCGGAGAACTGGCCCGAAGCCGGGCAGGGTGGCTTCTATGTCGCGCTCTATTTCAACCTGCGGCAGCGGGTGAAGGCCGATCAGAGCTTCGACTATCAGCTCGGCGGCATCTGCAAGGCAGCCGGGCAGGGCATGCGCTGCGTGCCGGAATGGGAAGCCGGCAGCTGGCGCGTCGAGCGCGGCCCGAACGGGGCGCTCGACATCCGCAACGCCGGCATCACCGCCAATCCCAACCCCTACGATGCCGAGGAGATCGCCGACGGCGCGGTTCGTATCCCGGCGAAGCCGGATGACGGGCTCTGGCGCCTGTCGCCGGCGAGCGGGCCGTGCGGGATGGAGTGACCGCGCTCTAAGGGTGCAACGCCGCCACCTTGACCAGCCGCGCCACCATCTTGTCGCGCATGCCCCTGAGGCGCTTCTCGGCGAAGTCGCCGTCTTCGCCATAGGCCTTGTCGGCGCCATTGACGGCAAGCATCTCCGGCACCAGCAGCGCACCGAAGCCGAGCTCGAGCACGGTCCGCAATTGCGTGAGGCAGCGATAGGTACCGAGATTGCCGGCCGAGGCGCCGCCGATCGCGACGACCTTCTCGCGCAGGCCGGGCCCGCCGGAACGGACGATGCTGATCCAGTCGAGCGCATTCTTCAGCGCCGGCGGATAGCCGGAATTATATTCGGGGCTGGCGATGAAGAGCCCGTCATGGGCGTCGACCAGCGCCGCCAGCGCCTTCGCTTCGCCAGGCGGATCGTTGTCAAAGGCGCGGGCGTCGATCAGCGGCAGCGGGTAGTCGCCGAGCGAGATCTGCGTCACCTGCGCGCCCGCATCTTCCAGGTTCTTGGCGATGAGAGTCGCGAGCCGGGCATTCATCGAGCCCGGGCGCCAGGAGCCGGCGAAGACGAGGATTTTTGGCATGGTCACTCCGACAGGCAGCCGGAGCGAGCAGCCCGGCTTCTCAGCTCGCGATGTCAGCGATGCAGGGCTCCCGTCAAGCCCGCGCCGTCATGGCTTGGCGCGGCGATAGACCCAGACGCGTGCTGGCGGAATGTTGCGCAGCACCCAGTCGGAAACCTGCGCCTTGAGGCCTGCGCCCTTGCGCGGCACCGGCGAGATCACCGCATAGGTGAACTGGATGAAGGGTGCGTCGGGGCGCAGCACCTTCGCGAAGGCGTCCTGCACCAGCGCCGTGCGCTCCACCGGGGGCTTGTTGAACAGCGGCAGGGAGGACACCACCGCACTCGCCTTTTCGGTCAGGTGCCCCGCGAGCGTGGTCGAGAGCGCATAGGCATCGCCCTCGATGACGGTGGCCTGCGGGAAGCGGCGGCGTAAAAGCTCGCAGAATTCCGGGCTGTACTCGACCAGGATCAGCCGGGATTCGTCGATCCCGCGCGCGATCAGCGCCTCGGTGACCGGGCCGGTGCCAGGGCCGATCTCGACCACCGGCCCCTCGGCCTGCGGATCGACGTAAGAGGCCATGCGCTTGGCCAGGAACGGGCTCGATGGTGCAACCGCGCCGGTGCGCCCGGGCGAATCGATCCAGGATTTGAGGAAGCGGGCATCGTCGCCGAAGCGCGCCTTGGCCTCGTCAGCCGCCTTGCGCACATGCGATTTGAGCTTGCCGGCGGTGTTGCGGACCTCGTCCTCGACCTTGTAGCGCGCGGCGGCGACCCGAAGCCTAGCCTCCGCGACGCTGTCGGCGAAATCCGCCGCGGTCAGCCGCACCTCATGCTCCAGCCGTGCTGCGACGGACGAGCGTCCGAAGCGGGGGGCGCGCAGGCGCTGACCGGAAGCGGAATGGGCCATCCAGAACCTCAATGCGGCGAGGGCGATGGCCCGCGTCGAAGCGACATGACAATGCTGTGACGTTACGCCGCTGTCATATGGGGTCAAGAGCGGGGCGAATCCAGCGATTTCTTGCGCGTGTCGGAGTGTCGCCGGTCAGATCAGCGGGCGCGGGTGGCGCTCGCTGTCGAAGAGCAGGGCCATGCGTTCGGTCAGGCGCGGATTATGGATGGTGAGACGTCCCCGCTCCAGCGTGAACATGCCGGCCTTGCGCAGGCGGGCCCAGGTCTTGCTGGTGTGGACGAGCGACAGGCCGAGCGCGTCGGCGAGCTGCTGCTGCGTCAGCGGGAAGGCGAAGCTGTTCTGTGTGACGAGGCCGAGCGTTTCTGCCCTGCGATAGAGCGAGATCACCAGCGCCGCGATCCGTTCCTGCGCGCTGCGCTGGCCGACCGAGGTCAGGTTCTCGTCGATCAGGCTCTCTTCGCGCGAGCCGAGCCAGGCGAGCTCATAGGCCAGCGCCGGCATCCGCCCGAACAGTTCATAGGTGCGCCGGCGCGGGAAGACGCAGAGCTCGACCTCGGTCAACGCCTCGATGCCGTGCTGGGCGGCACTGAGCAGCGAGGCCTGCAGGCCGACGAGGTCGCCGGGCAGGAGGAAGTTGAGGATCTGACGGCGCCCGTCCGGCAGCGATTTGTAGCGGAAGGCCCAGCCGGAGAAGAGCGTGTAGAGCTCGGCATCTTCCTGGCCGGGATGGATGATGTCGCTACCGGCCTGCAATTGCCGATGATCGAGCTTCATCCCCTGAATGAAGCGGATCTCCTCGTCGGACTTGTCCTTGAAGGCCGGCATCAGCCGCAAAGGACAGGCAAGGCAGGACGGGCTGCGGTGATTGCGGTGATTGCTCGATGCGACGATCACGCACTGCTCCCTCATCCGCCCGGAACTCGCGGCGAAAGCTTGCGTTTTCTCTGTGGCGCGAAACTTGCCGCTTAGCAATCGCGCTCTGTCTGAGCTTAGCAGATTGGCTCTGGAGGCCGCCGCATGAAACCATCCGCCTCCGGGTTGCGGCGTTCGCGCCTGCGCCAGTTCTTTCGCGTGGCCCGGCGCTTCTGGACCGGGCAGAGCCGGCTGCGTGCCTGGGGGCTCACGGTTGTCGTGCTACTGTTCGTCGCCGCCCAGCTCGGCGCGGCGGTCGGCGTCAACGCCTGGAACCGGTTCTTCTTTGATGCACTCGAAAAGCGTGACCTCGACAAGGTCTGGGCCACGGTCGCCTGGCTGCCGCTGATCATCGCGGCTTCGGCGGCATCGCTGTCCTGCCTGGTGATCAGCCGGATGCTGCTGCAGCTGCGCTGGCGCGAATGGTTGACGCACCGCCTCGCCGGCTGGTGGATCGCCGACCAGCGCTATTACCGGATGCAGTTCGTCGCGCCCGACCAGAGCGCGCCGGAATACCGCATCGCCGAGGATGTCCGTCTCGCCATCGAGCCCCTGGTCGAGTTCGCCATCGGTTTGCTCAGCGCCTTCGTCACGGCGGTGACTTTCGCCGCGATTCTCTGGCAGGTCGCGGGGGCGGCGCATTTCACGCTCGGCGGAACGCAGATCGTGATCCCGAGCTATATGGCGCTCGCGGCGATCGTCTATGCGGTCGTCGCCTCGCTCGCTGCCTATTTCGCTGGGCGGCCTCTGGTGCCGCGCATCGCCGCCAAGAACGAGGCCGAGGCTCAGTTCCGTGCCGAGATGACGCGTCTGCGCGAGAATGCCGAGAGCATCGCCCTGATCAAGGGCGATGCCGACGAGCGCGATTCCGTCGGCGAGAACTATGGCCGGGTCGTTGCCGCCTGGCTGAAGGTGATCCGGCAGCAGGGCGTCATCGCCATCGTGCTCAACACCAACGGCGCGCTGTTCCCGATCGTGCCGCTGCTGCTGATCGCGCCGAAATACCTGTCGGGCGAGATCACGCTCGGCGCGGTCATGCAGGTCGTCGCCGCCTTCAGCGCGGTGCAGGCGGCCCTGATCTGGTTCGTCGACAATTTTGTCCGGCTGGCGGAGTGGTTCGCCTCGGTGACGCGCGTCGACGAGCTGGCGGAAGCACTGGAGGCGCTCGATGTCGGCACGATCATGGAAGGCGAAACCCAGATCGAACTGGGCGAGAGCGACGATGGCGGCATCCACATCGCCGATCTTTCGATCGCCCACAGCAACGGGCGGATCGTCATCGCCGACGCGTCGGTGGTGGTTGCCGCCGGCGAAAAGGTGCTGATCGCCGGTGAAAGCGGGACGGGCAAGAGCACCCTGATCCGGGCGATCGCCGGGCTCTGGCCCTGGGGCTCGGGTTCGATCGCGCTGCCGCCGGGCAAGCGTGTCGCCTTCGTGCCGCAGAAGCCGTATCTTCCGATCGGCACGTTGCGCAACGCGCTGCTCTACCCGGAGGCTGAAAGCCGGGTTGAGGACACGGTCGTGACGGAGGCACTGCAGCGTTGCGGCCTCGCTTATCTCGGCCGCAGGCTCGATGAAGAAGAGCGTTGGGATCAGACTCTTTCGGGCGGCGAGCGTCAGCGCGTCGCTTTCGCCCGGCTGCTGATCCAGAAACCCGACATCATCATCATGGACGAGGCGACCTCGGCGCTCGACGAAGCCAGCCAGGACTCGCTGCTCGGCCTGATCGAGAGCGAACTCTCCTATGCGACGGTCATCAGCGTGGGACACCGCCCGGCCCTCGAGGATTTCCACGAGCGCAAGATCACCTTCGAGAAGCGCGAGGCCGGCGCGCACCTGACGTCGAAGCGCCTCAGCAAATCGCTCTGGCGGCTGTTCCGCCGCCGCGAGGCCGCCAACGATCGGCCCGACGCCTGAAAAAGAATCCGGATCGCTGCGAATTCCCGGCAAACCGGAACAAATCCTGGCCGAACGGGTTGAGAAGCCGACCCCGCCTTCAAGGGCGATCACACGAACGGGAGAGCGAAGATGACCACCGCCAGCCTTGCCCCCCTCAAGCGCGCTGCCACTTTCTTCGGCGGTATGGCGTTGGTCGTGACGGCGCTCACCATGGGTGCCTCGATCCAGAACGGTTTCGGCGAGAGCTCGGAAGCGGTGGCTCAGGCCAAGCTCCAGCGCGGTGTTCCGGCCGATGTCCAGTTCGCGGCGGTCAATCCGGCGGAAGTTCGCCGCGATCTCGCCCACCGGGTCGTTCCGACCTCGCAGCGCGAGGCCAGCCTCAGGGGCAACACCGTCCTGCGCTGAGCCGGGCCGGCGGCGGAACCGATCCGTCACTCGCGCGTAATTGATGTGCCTGACCAGCAAAGCCGCCGCGAGGCGGCTTTTTGCCGTGACGGTGAAGTTCGAGAACGAGCGGCTGGGGACGACCATGTACCTGCGTATTCGCCACGCGACGACCTATCGCTATGCGCAGCCGGTGCAGTTCGGTCCGCACCGTCTGATGCTGCGACCGCGCGATTCCTTCGATCTGCGCGTGCTCGACACTGCGATCGCGATCTCGCCGCAGGCCAATTTGCGCTGGATGCACGATGCCTATGGCAACCCGGTTGCCATGGCGGCGTTCGCGGGCACCGCCGATACGCTCGACATTGTCAGCGAGCTCATCGTCCAGCGCTTCGGTTCGGCCCTCCCCCGCACGCGGGTGGAGCCGGACATCGAGATCTCGGAGATCAGCTACACGCCGGCCGAGCGTGCCGTGCTCCAGCCTTATCTCGACCTTGCCGCCGCCGACCCTGCCGGAGCACTCGATATCTGGTTGCAGGAGTTCAGGGCACGGCTGAACGGCGGCCATCTCCTGCGGGCGCTGGCGCGCGAGATCAGCATGGGCCTGACCTATGCGGTCCGCTACGACGAGGGCACCCAGCACCCGCTCGATACGCTGCAGATCCGGATGGGCTCCTGCCGCGACTACGCCTGGCTGTTCATCGAGCTGGCGCGCCGGCTCGGTTTCGCCGCACGCTTCGTCACAGGCTATATCCATGACCGCTCGCCGGAGGCCGGGGGAACGAGGTCTGTCGTCGGCCTGACCCATGCCTGGGCCGAGGTCTTCATCCCCAATGATGGCTGGGTCGAGTTCGATCCGACCAACAACCTCGTCGCCGACCGGCAATTGCTGCGCGTCGCGGTGGCGCGGGTGCCTGCAGACGCTTCGCCGATCTCGGGCAGCTATATCGGTCCGACCGGCGCCTTCATCGGGCTCAGCGTCGGCGTCGAGATCACGCCGGCCGACGGGCTGGGCTGAGCCTCGTCACCTTTGCGCCTGACGGCATGGCCGAGGCGCCAGACGCCGAGGTTGCGGCCCTGCGGCGGGCTGATTTCGACCGCTTCTATCTGCATCAGCAGCCCTGCGAACAGGCGCGGCGGTGCGATCTGGGCGGTGTCGCGGTCCGTGGTGATGGCGACGTCGATGATCTCGTCGCCGGCATTCGTCACGGCGAGCGTAATGCCGATACCGGGCGCTGCCCGCAGCGCCCGGCTGACGACGTCGACGATCAGGAAACCGAGCGGAATGATCCGGTCGATCGGCAGCGCGGCCTGCGTCTCGACGCGGCTCTCGAACCGCTGGGTCCGGGCAAGGATCAGGTTCGAGATCATCGCGACGACGTCGTCGAGGAAGAGATCGATGCGTACCGGCTGCATTTCGCCATCGGCAAGGGTGAAGCGATAGGCGGCCGACAACACATGAACGCGGCACTCCGCGTCCGACAGGGCCATGCGCGCTTCGCCCTGATGGTCGCGCTTGGTGAGGCCGATATAGCTCTGCACCACCTGGAGACTGTTCTTGACCCGATGGTGCAGCTCGCGGACGAGGAAGCGGTTGTCGTCGAGCGCAAGCCTGAGCTTGCTCTGGCGCACCTCCTGCTCGTCGACCATCGTGTTGAACGCCTCGGCGACGCTGCGGATGTCGCGCGGCATCTCGTCCGAGAGCGCGACGCGGGCGCTGGCCGAACTGGACCGTTCCCGGGCGGTTTTCTCGATGCCGCGCAGCCAGCGTACGCAGTGCTGGTCGATCGCCTTCATATAGACCAGTCCGAGCAGGGTCAGCGTCAGCAGCGGAGCGAGCAAAAGCGTATAGAACTGGGTCTTCGCTGCCTGCTCCGCTGTACCGTCGAAGCTCACCACGACATAAAGATCCGGTTCCGCCACCATGCGGGCAGCGTAGGTCCGGCCCGGCCCGGCCCGGCTGTCGGCGGCCCAGTGCGCCATCTGTTCGGGTACGACCTCGACCTTGGGAAGCCATGATGCGTCGGCCTGCGCACCACCACGTGCGACCACGACGTCGCCACCTCTGCGCAGCAGCGCCGCCATCATGCCCTTGTCGCTGCCGCCGAGGTCGAAGGTGTCGTCGAGCGGGTCCGGCTTGGTCAGCAGGAGGGCATCGCCCTCGTCGAACTCGCTGTAGACAGCCAGATAGGAACGCCCTGCGATCGTGACCTGATCGTAGCGGGCCTTGGTGAACTCCGTGCCGCCCCAGAGCCTGATCGGTGGGCGTGTCGCGAGCCGGCCAGCCACTGCGGCGAGCTCGCCGGGCGGGATGCTGGCGTCGAGCCCGCCGATGCAGTCCGGCCGGCCGGACACCCGCAGCAACAGCGCTTCATAGCCCGAGACCGCAGCGATCGCCTTCTCGGCGACACGGTCACACATGTCGGATGGCGGCGATATCGCCCGGATGGTCGCGGCGCTGGCGACAAGTGAGCGCAGCGCGCCGCGATACCAGACGCGCGTGCGAACGGCGAAATCATCCGCCGCGCGCGTCTGCGCCGTTTCGATCGCCTCGTAGACGGTCCGATAGGTCGCGACCGCCGCGGCTGCCGTGAGGCAGGCGATCGGCAGGACGATCACGACCATCAGTGCCAGGAGGCGTCCGCGGACCGTCCTGAACAGCGAGAGCGCCATCAGCTGCCGACTGTTTCGGGTCCGGCGCGCTGGACGGCCGCGGTGATCCGATGATCAGGACCGAGATCGTCGATGCCGCCGATGGACAGCAATTCCGCCAGCTTGGATCGCGCCCGGTTGACGCGGCTCTTGATCGTGCCGATCGCGACGCCGCAGATCTCGGCAGTCTCCTCATAGGACAACCCGGTGGCGCCGACCATGATCAGCACTTCGCGCTGCTCCTCGGGAAGCTTCGCCAACGCTCTGCGGAAATCGGCGAGGTCGAGGTGGCTCTCCTGGTTGCCATGGGTGGCGAGCCGGTCGGCATAGGTGCCTTCGCTGTCCTGCACCTCGCGCCCGCGCTTGCGGTAGAGCGAGTAATAGGTGTTGCGCAGGATGGTGAAGAGCCAGGCGCGCAGGCTGGTTCCGGGCTGGAACTTGTCGGCATTGCCCCAGGCCTTGAGCAGGGTATCCTGGACCAGGTCGTCGGCGAGCTGCATCGACCCCGACAGCGACGCCGCGAAGGCGCGCAGGTTCGGAATCTCGGCGATCAGCCCATCCTTGAAATCAGCTGCGCTCATCGGCACCGCCCTCGGCCTTCAGCCGCCGTTCGGTATCTTCGAGCTGGGCCAGCAGCACCAGGAAGCGATCGGGGATCGGCGCATTGACGAGGTCGTCATAGTGCGCCTTGAGGGACCGGCCGATCGACTCCTGCACCCTCGGGTCGAGTGCCATCTCGTCGTCCGGCTCGGCTCGGGCCGCTTTGGGCGGATCGACATTCATCAGATTCATGATCCCTCGCTCCATCGGCGCGCCGCCATTCCGCCGGTCACACCAAACCACGTGTCGCACGCTCGTTGACACGCCTACGCGCGACTGCCCCGAAACGCACCTTCATTCGGCCCAATAACGAGGCCGAAGGCAAAAGGTTCCGCCGGGAACAAAAAATATTTTTCTTGTCATAACAGTGACTTGGGTGCTCTTCTCCAGCAACTTTGTCCAGAGCCGGATCCGATCGGGTTGAAGCAGCCCGACCGGTGAATCCGTCTCTCCATTTGGATGGAGCCCGGTCCGATCGGCTTGCACCGCAAGATGATCGATCAGGGTTCTCTGGGGGATAGCAAGATGTCGATCGCCACTGAAATCGCGCCGCACCTGCCGTATCTGCGTCGGTTCGCCCGGGCGCTGAGCGGCACGCAGGCCGGCGGCGACGCCTATGTCGTCGCGACGCTGGAAGCGTTGATCGCCGACCCCGGCACCTTCCCGCGCGAGTTTGGCCCGCGCGTTGGCCTTTACCGGCTGTTCCTGCAGATGTGGTCGTCCGTCGGGCTCAACACCCAGGCATCGGCGCCGGAAGCCGAACGCTCCGCTGCCGAGCGCAATCTCGATGCGCTGACGCCGCGCTCGCGCCAGGCCTTCCTGCTGCGGACGGTCGAAGGTTTCTCCATCGAGGAGGTCGCGCAGATCATGAACATCTCCACCAGCGACGCAACCGGCCTCGTGCAGACCGCCGGCCAGGAGATCGCCGAGCAGGTCGCCACCGACGTGCTGATCATCGAGGACGAGCCGATCATCGCCCTCGACATCGAGACCATGGTCGAGGAGCTCGGCCACAGGGTCACCGGTGTGGCCAGGACGCATCGTGAGGCGATCGCGCTGGTTGCCAAGAAGCGGCCCGGCCTGGTGCTCGCCGATATCCAGCTGGCGGACGGCAGCTCCGGCCTGGAGGCGGTCAACGAGATCCTCAGCGCCATCGAGGTGCCGGTGATCTTCATCACCGCCTATCCGGAGCGGCTGCTCACCGGTGACCGGCCCGAGCCCGCCTTCCTGATCACCAAGCCTTTCCAGCCGGAAGCCGTGAAGGCCGCGATCAGCCAGGCGCTGTTCTTCGACCGCCGCGCCGGCCGCAAGGCCGCCTGACTTTCCGCGTCGAGGTGACCGGGAACAAACCGGCCGCCCCTCGCGTTGCCCCGGCCCGGGCGATGCGAGGGAGATCGGTCATGTCCATGGCTTTGCTGGCGGCGTTAATCGTCGCAGCTTCTCTGACGGTCCTGTTCACGGCCGTTGGCTGACAGCATGTCGCGCCTCTCGCCTCTCTGGCCGGCAGCGATCGCAGCGGTTGGGCTTACCATCGGCAGTTCCGCATGGAGCCGCGAGACCCGGCCGGCGACCACGACGCTGCCCCCGTCCCGCCCCGCCTCCTTGCCGGCTCCTGCTCCGGCTCCCGTGCGGCCGGCCGCGCCGGTCGTGGTGGAGCCCGGCGCGACAGCTGAAGTCAGCGCCTGTATCCGGGTTCTGACCAGCGTGCCGGGGAACAGGATTCGTCCCGCTGGGACCGCGGTGAAGCCTGATTCGGAGGAATGCCGGGTGGTCGATCCAGTCGTTGTCGAGGCTCTGGCGGTTCGCACGGCTTCAGGTCCGGGACAGGTCGGATTGATCCCGCCTCCGACGATCAGCTGCGATCTGGCGCGCTCGGTTTCGCTCTGGCTCGACACGAGCCTGCAGCCTTTGGCCCGCGGGGCTTTCGGCCGTGAGCTGACGGCGCTTCGCGTCGGCGGCGGGCATGAATGCCGCCGGCGTAACCGTCAGACGCAAGGGCAGCTCAGCGAGCACGCCACAGGACGGGCGCTTGACATTTTCGCCTTCGAACTCGGTGATGAGAAACAGGGCGGAACGGCCGTATCAGTCGAGCGGCCCAGCGGCCTGGAGCAGATACGTTTTCTCGATGCTGTGCGCCAATCGGCCTGCGGCGCCTTCATGACCGTGCTCGGTCCCGGGTCGGACGCAGCTCACGCCAACCATCTCCATGTCGATATTCAGCAGCGCCGCGCGGCTTCGAGCCGCTTCTGCCAGTGATCTCTACCAGATGAGCCCGGCACAGTCCTATGACACGATCGTGAAGATACCGTCCGGAGTGTCGGACTGCGCGGCCGTTGGCGGCATGCGCCGTCCACACGACCAGCTCTCGCGCCGGCGGGCGAGCTCGGCCAGCGCGGAATCATGGTCGAAACCCTCGCGCAGAAGTTGTTCGAGCTCCCAGAATGGCGGAAGATCACGCGCCAGCGTAGGGGTTGGGAATATCCGCACCGGGTCAGTCCGTCCTTGCTTTGGCATTTGCGCGCCCACTGGTCTGTTCCCGTTAACGCGAGCACCGGATTGAGGTTCCGGATTATTTGGGAACTATGGAACGATTGCGGCGCTTTGGTGCGGTTTCGAGGCGGCTTGGATGGTAGAAGGTTCCGGGCTGGGTGGAGATCGGATGTTTCCGGGGCAGGGTGCAGGAGAGCGCGAATGAGACGTCTGATCGCAATGATCCTCCTGATGGCCGGGCCTAGCCTGTCCGCTGCTCCAGCCCTGGCGCAGAGCGGCGCGCCGGCCGGACGCCTGACCTGTACGATCGGCGCGGGCCTTGCTCAGGCCGTCGCGACCCAGAGGCCGCTCGACTGCCGCTTTCGGCCGCGCCGCGGACCGCTGCAAAATTATTCGGGTGTGATTCGCGGCTTTGCGCTCGATGCCAAGACGGTCGGGCGCAGCCTGCTCGCCTGGCGGGTTTATGGTCCCTATGCGCGTGCGCCCCTTGGCGTTCTCAGCGGAGCCTATGCCCGCAAGCAGGGCGAGGTCGCCCTGACCGGCAGCCATGACGGCGACGTGCGACTGGTACCGCGAGCCCTGCCGCTGCAGCGTGGCGCCAATGTCGCCCTCGGCGTCACCGACTTCGAGCTCAATCTCCTCCGCGCGCCGCGCAAGCGCTGACCAGCGGATACTTACGCTTTCCTAACCATATCCAGCCAATTTGAGTTGAATTTGAAGGGATCGGGGCAGACAATCCGCCTCAGAACGGAACAAGGCCGACCAAGCGGGCGTTCAACAGGCTCTACAAGCAGGCAACTGACTTGGGGCATGTCGTGAAGTTGGAAGGTGATCTGGGGCTCATGTCCGGTATTCGGGTCCTCATCGTCGAGGACGACCCCTTTATTGCGATGGATATCGAGAGCGCGGTGAGCGAAGAGCTCGGCGACGCTGCCGAATTGATCGTGGTCGAATCGGTGTCGCAGGCGCGACGCGCCGCCGATGAGCCGCTCGATTGCGCCCTGCTCGACATCGATGTCGTCGGCGGCAAGACCTTCGCCATCGCCGCCAGTCTGCGCGCCAAGGGAACCCCGCTGGTCTTCGTCTCCGGGTCGGCGCCGAGCGAGGTGCCGCCCGAATTGCGCGACGTGCGCTTCGTGCGCAAGCCCTTCTCTGCCGACGAGCTCGGCCGCTTCGTCTCCAAGGCCGTGAACAAGCGCTGAAGAACGGCTTATTCCGCCGCTTCCTCTTCGGCCGGCTGCTCCCGTTTCGGAAAAGTGACGGCGACACGCGTGCCCGGCCGCGCGGTGCCGGGCGATAGCGGCGTGATCTCCATATCGGCCCGCATGCTGCGCAGCAGGGCGTTGATCACGGATTTGCCCAGTCCGGCTGTCGGCTGGTCTTCCGGCATCCCGATGCCGTCATCCTCGACCGAGAGGACGAGATTCTCCTCGGGCGTGCGGGCAAGGCGGATCGTGATCCTGCCGGGGGCGTGGTCGGGGAATGCGTGCTTGATCGCGTTGGTCACCAGTTCGTTGATGACGACGACGAAGGAGACGGCATCCCGTCCGGGCAGGCGGATCGCGTCCATCGCCAGCGCGATCTCGATCGGCCGCCCCTCCGCTGCCTTGCCGATCTCGGCCAGGAGGTCTTCCAGATAGGGCCGGGCCTCGATCTCGTCGGCCTCGATATCGAGTCGCAGGCGGCGTTGCCCGGCTGCGATCGCCTGGATGCGCGACTGCGCCTGGGCGAGCGCCTGCTTGACCGCCGGCTCACGCGTCTGCCGGGTCTGGACATTGAGCAGGGCGGAGACCATCGCCAGATTGTTGCCGACACGATGGTTGACGTCACGCAGCAGCGCCTCGATGCGCAAACGCTCGTTCTCAAGCTGGAGCGTGCGCTCGGCCACCTTCCGTTCCAGCTCGGCATTGGAGCTCGACAACGAGACCGTCCGGCGGTGTCGAACCCGCAATTGCAGCCAGGCCGCGAAGCACAGGCCGGCGAGGGCGACGAGGATGCCGACGCTGGCGAGCACGCGGCGGCGCGCCTCGCGGCGGCTGCTGGCGGTCAGGCGATGATTCTCCTCGAGCTGGATCGTGCTGACGATGTCGCGCAGCTGCTGGGTGAGCCGGTTGCCCGTGCCCTGGGCCACCAGCGTGGTGACGTCGTCGCGCTTGCCGGCGCGCATCAGCGCGATGGTCTCGGCCATCTCGGCGAGCTTGCGGATCGTGATGGCCCGGGCGTGTTGTACGCGCTCGGTCTGCGTCGGGCTGTAGGCGGTCAGAAGCTCGATCTGGTCCAGGCTCGGGATGAGCTCTGCCCGCCGCTCGTTGTACGGTTCGAGATAATGCTCGTCGCCGGTGAGCAGGAAGCCGCGCTGTCCGGTTTCCGCGTCGAGCAGGTTGCTGAGGAAGCGCTCGCTGCGCTCGCGTATGTCGATCGATCGCGAGACCAGCCGCGATGCCTCATCCGCCTGGATGTTGATCCAGCCGGCGATGAGGACGGCGGCCGCGACGATGACGATCGCGATCGCCGCCGAGGAGGCGGTGTAAAGGCGCGTACCGAGCAGGGGTAGTCCCGGCAACAGCCAGCGTGGACGAAGCTTCAGCTGGGCGTTCATCGTCGCCTTGAATAGACGCTGAAACCCGATCGCCCAAGGTAAAAAGACAGGTCCGTGCGAACCGACTGCCGAAAGTCGATCGACTCAGGGAAGGTCTGCCTTATTTTTCAGCGTCGTCATCGCCTTGCGCGAACTGGCGCCCGAGGATGAGCCCGAGCAGCACGACGCCGCCGACCAGCCCGGCACGCCAGCCGAGCTTGCGGTTGCCGACCAGCGAGGCCGCGATCGGAGCGGCGGCGACCGCAGCAGCCAGGCGCCGGTCCGGGCGCGGCCGGTTCTTCACATAGAGCGCGATGCCGAGCACGAGCAGCGCAGTGACGAGCAGCCCGCCCGCGATCGCCAGGCTGGCGATGATCGCCCCGTAATGCAGCGTCAGGACGGTGTGCAGCGCGTCGAGGCCGTAGCCGACGGCACCGGCCGCCAGCAACCCTGCCAGCAGATAGAGCACGAGAACCGTGACGTTGCGGCGCACGACGCCGCCGACCTCGCGCGTGACCAGACCGGTCAGCCCCCCCAACATGGTCAGCGCGCCGACAGGAAGCCGACGAACAATCCAACCGCGGCTGCCAGGCCGAGCGCCCGCAGGGGCCGCTCGCGGATCTCGCGGATGATCAGCTCTTCCAGATCGCCGGCCTGCTCGCGCGCGACGGCGGCCATGCGGTCGGTATCGACTCCGACCGATCTCAGCTTCTCGCTGACCGTCGCGGCGAGATCCTCGGCTCCACGCGTCAGGCTGGCCTCGATCTCGTCCGCTTCATCCTTCACACGGCGGCCGGCGCTGCGAGCGCGCTCGGTCGTATCGGAAGCAGCGTCTGCCACCTCGTCCCTGGCGCGTTTGGCCGAGGCCGCGGCCTGTCGCTTGGCGGTGGTGCTGGTTGCGGCCATCAACGGCTCCCATGATGCTGGATTCGACGACGATGCCACGCGCGGTGACGTGGCGCAAAGCTCAACGCACCAGCGCCGGAGCGGTTCCTGACGGGGCATCGCTGGCGGGGGACGCTTCGCTCGCGGCTTCTTCGGCCTCCTGAAGCGCCTTGCGGTAATTGGCGACCTCTTCGCGGGCGACGAGGGCGACGAGCAGGATCGGGGTCGAGAGCACCGCCCCGACCGGCCCCCACAGCCAGAGCCAGAAGATGAAGGAGATGAAGACGAGGAAGGGCGAGATCGTCAGGCGGCGGCCGACGACGATCGGCGTCACCGCATTGCCCTCGATCAGATGGACGATGAAATAGGCCACTGCCGGCCAGGCCGCGACGAGCAGTGAGGATGGCGACAGCAGGCCGGCTGCGAAGAACGCGACCGTGACCATGATCGGCCCGATGAAGGCGAGGTAGTTGAGGAAGAAGGCGAGCGCCCCCCAGAACACCGGATAGGGCAGCCCCGCCCACCAGGCGATCGCCATCGAGATAACGCCCATGCCGAGATTGATCAGCGTTACCAGGCCGAAATAGCGGGCCGTGCGGGTCTCGATTTCCTGGAAGAAGCTGCCTGCCGATTTGCGCGCGCCGCGGCCGAGGCAGAGCCGAAGCGTGCGGGCCTTGAGATGGCGCCTTGTCGCCAGCCAGAAATAGACGGTCGCGACGAAAATCAGGAGTCCGCCCGCGGCCGCGGTCGAGGAGACTGCGATCGAAACCAGCGGGTTGCCGTCGGAGACGCTGACCTTGGCGCCGTCGCTTGTGGAGAAATTCTCGGCGAACTTCTTGAAGTCCTCCATGAAGGCGAGAACGCCGACGAGCTTGAACTTCAGCGCGGTCACCATCTTCGGGAACTGATCGCTCCAGGCGGCGATCGGGACGGTCAGCGTGCCGATCAGCAGCAGCAGCAGGGTCGCCCCGAAGAGAACCACCAGCGCCGCGGCAAGGTGCTGCGGTACGCCGCGCCGCACCATCGCGTCGACCGGGGGCCCGAGCACCAGACCGAAGATCACGCCCGCGGTTATCGGCAGCGCGATGACACGCGTCAGGTAGAGCGAAGCGGTGGCGAGGATGACGAAGATGCCGACGATCGCATAACGGACGATCAGGTCATGGTCCTGGGGCGTGATTTCGCTGGAGGGCGTATCGTCCTCCGGTTCCGCCATGTAGCGAGGAAAGGGACTCCAGGCCGAGGCGTTGAGCATGTTTGACCATCCAGCGCGCTATTGCGCCCCCCGGCGCACCTCGGCTGCTCAACGCGGCTGTTGCGGCGAAGGTTCCGGCGGTCCGGAGCCGGCTCTCAGTGCGCCTCGTCCCAGTTGTCGGCGGCGCGCGCGTCGACGACCAGCGGCACCTTGAGCTGCACCGCCGGCTGCGGCGCCTCGACCATGACCTTGCGGATCACCGGCAGCACCGCCTCGACCTGCGCCTCCGGCACTTCGAAGACGAGCTCGTCATGCACCTGCAGCAGCATGCGCGCGTCGAGCCTGACGGCGGCGAGCGCGTCCTCCATGCGGATCATGGCGCGGCGGATGATGTCGGAAGCCGAGCCCTGGATCGGCGCGTTGATCGCCTGGCGCTCGACGAAAGCACGCTCGGACGGATTCTTCGAGGCGACCGCCGGGAAATGGCAGACGCGGCCGAAGATCGTCTCGACCGCGCCCTTGGCGCGCACGGTGGTGCGGGCCTGGTCCATATAGTCGCGGATGCCGGGGAAGCGCTCGAAGTATTTGCGGATATAGGCGCTGGCCTCCTCGCGGGAGATGCCGAGCTGGTTGGCGAGGCCGAAGGCCGAGATGCCGTAGATGATGCCGAAATTGATCGCCTTGGCTCGGCGGCGCACCTCGCTCGGCATGCCTTCGACCGGCACGCCGAACATTTCGGACGCCGTCATCGCATGGATGTCGACGCCATCGGCGAAGGCCTGCCGGAGCTGCGGGATCTCGGCGATATGGGCGAGGATGCGTAGTTCGATCTGGCTGTAGTCGGCCGAGACCAGCTTGTGGCCCTTCTCGGCGACGAAGGCGGTCCTGATCTTGCGGCCGGCCTCGGTGCGGATCGGGATGTTCTGCAGGTTCGGCTCGGAGGAGGAGAGCCGGCCGGTGGTGGTCGCAGCCAGGGCGTAAGACGTATGGACCCGGTGGGTCTGCGGATTCACATAGGTCGGCAGCGAGTCGGTATAGGTCGATTTCAGCTTGGCGAGCTGGCGCCAGTCGAGGATGCGGGCGGGCAGTTCATTGCCCTGCTCGGCGAGATCCTCGAGCACGCCGGCGCCGGTCGCCCATTGCCCGGTCGCGGTCTTCTTGGCGCCGGGCAGGCCCATCTTGCCGAACAGGATGTCGCCGAGCTGCTTGGGGCTGCCGATGGTGAATTTCTCGCCGGCAAGCGTGTGGATCTCGTCCTCCAGCCGCGCCAGCGACTGCGCGAATTCGCCCGACAGACGCGACAGGATCTGGCGGTCGATCGCGATGCCGCGCCGCTCCATCCGCACCAGAACCGGCACGAGCGGGCGTTCCATCGTCTCGTAGACCGTGGTCTTGCGCTCCGGCACGAGCCGCGGCTTCAGCGCCAGCCAGAGCCGCAAGGTCACATCGGCATCCTCGGCGGCATAGGCGGTCGCCTTGTCGAGCGGCACCTTGTCGAAGGTGACCTGGCTCTTGCCGGTGCCGGCGACCTCCGAATAGGGAATCGGCTTGTGGCCGAGATGAACCTCCGAGAGCCGGTCCATGCCCTGTCCGCCATGGCCGGCATCGAGCGCGTAGGAAATCAGCATGGTGTCGTCGATGGGGCCGACCTCGACGCCGTGCCGGTTGAACACGGCGATGTCGTATTTGAGGTTCTGCCCGATCTTGAGCACGCCGGGATCGGCGAGCAGCGGCTTCAGTTCGGCCAGCGCCTGATCGAGCGGGATCTGGCCGTCGAGCAGGCCGGAATCGAACAGCCCGTCGCCGGCGCGGTGCTGCAGCGGGATATAGCAGGCCTTGCCCGGCGCGACCGCGAGCGAGATGCCGATCAGATCGGCCTGCATTACGTCGAGCGAGTTGGTCTCGGTGTCGAGCGCGACCTGGCCGGCCTCATAGGCCCAGCCGATCCAGCGCGAGAGATCGGCGATTGTGCGCACGCATTCGTACGCCGCATGGTCGATCTTGACGGTGATCGCCGCGTCCTTGCGCGCGGCGGCAAGATCGGCCGGGCGTAGCCAGCCATCGGCCGCGGGCGCGGCCTTGCCCTCGACCACCGCGGCGGCGACCACGGTCGTCTCGCCATCGGTCGCGACCGCGACGGCCGCTCCGACGACAGGCAGGTCGGTCTCGGCATAGAGCGCCTTGAGCGCGGCGGCGCGAGCACCGCCTGGCGCGAGGTCGGGATCAGCGTCGATCGCGCCGACATCGGCCTCATAGGCTTCGGCGGCGCGCTTGGTGATGGTGGTGAACTCCATCGCCTTGAGGAAGGCGATGAGTTTTGCCGGATCGGGCTGGTTCAGGGTGAGCTCGCCGAGCGGCGTCTCGACCTTCACATCGTCGACCAGCGTGACCAGCTTGTGCGAGATGCGGACCTTCTCGACCACTTCGGGATTGGTCAGCGTCTCCCGGCGCTTGGGCTGCTTGATCTCGCCAGCGCGGGCGAGGAGCGTTTCGAGATCGCCATACTCGCCGATCAGCTGCGCCGCGGTCTTGATGCCGATGCCAGGGGCGCCGGGGACATTGTCGGTCGCATCGCCGGCGAGAGCCTGGACATCGGTGACCTTGTCCGGCGTGACCCCGAAATACTCGACCACCTCGGGCTCGCCGATGCGCCGCTCCGGCCGGAAGCCCGCGCCCTTCTTGGCGTCGCCGGAGGCCGGGTCGTACATGGCGACGCCCGGCCGCACGAGCTGCATCAGGTCCTTGTCGGCCGAGACGATCAGCACGTCGGCGCCGGCCTCGCTGGCCTGCCTCGCATAGGTCGCGATCAGGTCGTCGGCCTCGTAGACGTCCTGCTCGACCGGGATCAGCCCGAAAGCGCGTACCGCATCGCGCATCAGCGGGAATTGCGGGATCAGATCCGGCGGCGGATCGGAGCGATTGCCCTTGTAGGCCGGGTAGATCTCCTTGCGGAAGGAGTTCTCGCTCTTGTCGAAGACGATGGCGAGATGGGTCGGCTTCACCCCGAGCACGCCCTCGCGCACGAACTGGAACAGCTTCGTCGCGAACAGGCGGACCGCGCCGGACGGCAGCCCATCAGAGCGGGCATTGTATTTCCGGTCCTGGTTGATCGACTGGAAATAGGCACGGAAGATGAAGTTCGAGCCATCGACCAGGAAGAGGTGGTCGCCGGGCTTGAGCTGGGAGCTGTCGTTCGTCATGGCCGGGACCATAGGGCTGCGCGCCGGGATGGTCTATTGTGCAAGCAGCAGTGCCCGCAAGAAGCTGTCAGGAGGAAATCGATGAACGCCTATGTCACCATGCCGCTCGCCTTCCAGGGCCTGCCCGAGGAGGAGATGAAGGCGCAGGCGCTCAAATTCCTGGAGACGATGAAGAAGCGCCGCACCGTGCGCGACTATTCCGATAGGCCTGTGCCGCGCGAGATCATCGAGGCGGCGGTCGCGACCGCCGGCACCGCGCCATCCGGCGCCAACCAGCAGCCCTGGACCTTCGTCTGCATCTCCGATCCTGAGATCAAGAAGAAAATCCGCGAAGGCGCCGAGGAAGAGGAGCGCGCCTTCTATGCCGGCCGCGCCGGCGAGGAATGGCTCGATGCGCTCGAGCATCTCGGCACCGACGAGCACAAGCCTTTCCTCGATACCGCGCCCTGGCTGATCGCGATCTTCGCCCAGCGCTGGGGCTATGATGCGCAGGGGCGCAAGGTGAAGCATTACTACGTGCCTGAGTCGGTCGGCATCGCCGCCGGCTTCCTGATCGCCTCGCTGCACCAGGCGGGCCTGGCCACGCTGACGCATACGCCGGCGCCGATGAATTTCCTAAACGAACTCTGCGGCCGGCCCGACAACGAGAAGGCGTTGATCCTGCTCGTCGTCGGCTATCCCGCCGAAGGCTGCGTCGTCCCGGCGATTGGCAAGAAGCCACTGGAGGAGATCGCCAGCTTCCTCTGAGCTGCCGCCGCACTTGAGCAATCGTGCCGGCCATGGCTGATGTAGCAGTCTTGGCCGGCGGGAGATTCGTTCACGTCATGCAGACCAGTTCGCCGCCGATCCGCCGGGCCATGGTGCTCGCCGCCGGGCTCGGCAAGCGCATGCGCCCGATCACCGACACCATGCCGAAGCCGCTGGTCGCGATCGCCGGCAAGACCATGCTCGACCACGCGCTCGACCGCCTGGCGGAAGCCGGCGTTGCGGACGCTGTGGTCAATGTCCATTACCTCGCCGAGCAGATCGAAGCCCGCGTCGCTGGGCGCTCCCGCCCGAAGATCACGATCTCCGACGAGCGCGACGTCCTGCTCGAAACCGGCGGCGGCGTGAAGAAGGCGTTGCCGCTGCTCGGCGCCGAGCCGTTCTTCCATGTCAATTCCGATTCGCTCTGGAGCGAGCGGGGCGCGCCTAATGTCGCCGCCATGGCCGCTGCCTGGGATGCGGCGCGCATGGACATGCTGCTCCTGCTCGCCGAGCGCGAGAGCAGTGTCGGCTTCGACGGTGCCGGCGACTTCTTCCGCGACGAGGCCGGCCGGCTGGTGCGGCGTGGGCAGGCTGCGAGCGCGCCTTACGTCTATGCCGGTGTCGCGATCATCAAGCCGGAGCTGTTTGCGGATACGCCTGACGGGCCGTTCTCGCTGAACCTGCTGTTCGACCGTTGCATCGCCAAGGGAACCCTGTTCGGCCACCTGCTCGATGGCCGCTGGCTGCATGTCGGCACGCCCGAGGCGATTCCGCTGGCGGAAGAGGCCTACGCCGCTCATCAGGGCGGGTGAGCCGCGATGGCCGGGCTCAACCTGTTCAGCATCCCGGCCGGCGCGCCCTTCCTCTCCGTCCTGGCAGAGCAGCTGATCGCAGGCCGCTTCGGCCGGGCCTTCGACTCTGGCGATCCCGCCGCGCTCTCGCGCACCACGCTCTATCTGCCGACGCAGCGCGCGGCGCGGGCCTTCGGCACGATCCTATCGGAAAAGCTCGGCGGGCGGCCGCTACTGCTCCCGCGCATCGTCCCGCTCGGTGATGTCGACGAAGCCGAGACGGCACTGATCGCCGGCGCGGGCGATGCCCTCGCGCTTGGGCGGGTCGCGCCGATCGATCCCCTGCGCCGTCGCTTCATCCTGACGACGCTGATCTCGGCCTGGGGCCGCACCGCCAACCGCCAACATCTCAAGCTCGACCCGGCCGAGCCCTCGCTGATGCCGGCGACCCTGGCCGAGGCCTGGGGGCTCGCCGGCGACCTCGCCCATCTGCTCGACCAGCTCCAGACCGAAGGCGTCTCGCCGGCGCGATTGAAGGGGCTCGACGCCGCCCGCTTCGACGAGATCTGGCAGTTCAACGCCCGCTTCCTCGACATCATCGCCGAAGCCTGGCCAGCGATCCTGGAACAGCGGGGCGAATGCGATCCGGCCGAGTTCCGCAACCGTATGCTGGCGGCCGAGCGCGAGCGCCTGCTCGCAGGCGATTTCCACGGGCCGGTGATCGCGGCCGGCTCGACCGGCACGGTGCCGGCCACGGCCCGGCTGCTCGCCGCGCTCGCCCGCGCGCCGAACGGCGCCGTCGTGCTGCCCGATCTCGACGAGGCGCTCTCCGAACAGGGCTGGCGCGCTATCGTCCAGGAGCCGGCGCCCTCGCATCCGCAGGCAGCGCTGCATCGCCTGCTCGACGAGATCGGCGCGGGCCGCGACGAGGTCATCATCCTGGCCGAGCCTTCGCCGGGCCTGGAAGCGCGCCGCGACCTGTTGCGCCGCGCTTTGCTGCCGGCCTCCATTACTGATGACTGGGCCGGCGCTGCGCCCATACCCATCGGGGCGCTCGACGGCTTGCGCATCGTCGAAGCGGCGGATGAGCGCGAGGAGGCGCTGGTCGCAGCCTTGGCCCTGCGCGAGGCTTTGGAAGAGCCAAACGCTCGTGCTGCGCTGATCACGCCCGATCGCGGCCTCGCCGAGCGCGTCGCCGTCGAGCTCAGGCGCTGGGGCATCCAGGCCGATGATTCCGCCGGCCTGCCGCTCGGCCGCTGGCCGACCGGCGCTCTGCTTAGGCTGGCGCTCGATGCGGTCGATAGTGATCTCTCGCCGGCGAGCCTCGTGGCGCTGCTGGCGCATCCGCACTGCCGCCTCGGCCTGCCGGAAGCCCGCCTCCGGCAAGGCGCAGCGACGCTGGAGATCGGCTGCTGGCGCGGCGAGGCTGTCAGTTCGGGCTTTCCCGGCCTGCGCCGCGCCTTCGAGGCGATGCCGGAGCTGCGCGAGGCGACCTACGCACCGCGCCCGCGCCGTAAGCTGACAGACGAGGATGTCGGCGCGGCCGAACAGGTGCTGGCGGCGCTGGAAGAGGCACTCGCTCCGCTCGTCGCGGCCTTGGCCGGCCCCGCACCCGAACTGCGCGAGATTGCGGCGCAGGCCCGCCGGGCGGTCGAAAAGCTTAGCGGCGACGAGGCCGGCGCCGTCCTCGCCTGGCGCGGCCCGGATGGCGAAGCGCTCGCCAAGCTCTTCGACGATCTCGACGCGGCGCTACCGGAGGCGCCCGGCGAGGGCCGCGCCCGCGACTGGATTGCGATCCTCGAAGGGCTGATCGGCGAGCGCGTCGTACAGCGCCGCGATCCCGGCCATCCTCGCGTCAAGATCTGGGGCCTGCTCGAAGCCCGCCTGCTCGAAGCTGAGCATGTCGTGCTTGGCGGCTTGATCGAGAGCGTCTGGCCGCCGGCGACCGAAACGGATTCCTTCATCAACCGGCCGATGCGGGCGGAGCTCGGCCTCTCGCCGCCGGAACGGCGCATCGGCCAGACCGCGCACGACTTCGTCGCGGCGGCGCTCGCCGGCAAGGTGACGCTGACCCGCGCTCGCAAAGCCGGCGAGGCTGAGACGATTCCCTCGCGCTTCTGGCAGCGGCTCAAGGCGGTGGCGCCCACCGAAGCCTGGGCGGCGGCCGAGATGCGCGGGCGCGAGCTGACCGCCTGGGCCGCGCTGCTCGGCAAGCCGGCCGATCTGCTGCCGGTGCCGCGGCCAAAGCCCTATCCGGCGCCGCATCTGCAGCCGAAGCGGTTCAGCGTCACCGAGGTCGAGACGCTCTATCGCGACCCCTATGCCGTCTATGCCCGCAAGATCCTCCGGCTCGACGCCCTGCCGGACCTCGTCGAGGATCCCGGCGCGACCGATCGCGGCTCGCTGCTGCACGACATCGTAGGCACTTTCGCCGAGACCTATCCCGAGCAGGTGCCGGCTGGCGCCTATGGCAGCCTGATCGAGATCGGCGAACGCCTCTTCCGCGCCTATGACGAGACGCCGGAGGTCCGCGCTTTCTGGTGGCCGCGCTTCCTGCTGATCGCGCAGAACTTCCTCGGCTGGGAGGAGCGGCGCCGGCCGGGGCTCGCCCGCGTCGCCGTCGAGCGCGACACGCAGGCCGAATTCCCGCTGATCGACGGTTCCTCGATCCTGCTGACGGGCCGGGCCGACCGCGTCGAGGTCACGCGCGAAGGCGCCTTGCGCATCATCGATTTCAAGACCGGCGCGCCGCCGAGCGAGGAGCAGGTTCGCCTCGGCTTCGCCCCGCAACTGACGCTGGAGGCCGAGCTCGCTTTGCGCCACGGCTTCTCGCCGGACATCCTGCCCGGCCCGGTCGAGGCGCTGCTCTATCTCAGGCTCAACCACGACCCGAAGAGCTGGGAGAAGGACAAGAAGCTGTCGTTCAAGGACGAGGCGCAGGCCGACGTCACCGCCCGCCATCTCGCGCAATTGCTCGACCATCTTGCTGTTTTGCGCGCCGGCCGCGAGCCCTGGCTGTCGCGCCGCGCTCCGGCCTACATCAAATACGCCAGTCCCTATGACCAGCTCGCGCGGGTCAAGGAATGGTCGGCGGCGCCCGATCTCGGCGGCGATGCCGGAGACGAGGCATGACGCCGGCCGGCTGGACCATCCCCGAGCAGACGCGCCGCAATCAGGCGCTGGCGGCCGAGCCCGATCTCAGCGCCTGGGTCTCGGCCAATGCCGGCTCGGGCAAGACCCATGTGCTGGTCAACCGCGTGCTGCGCCTGCTGCTCGACGGCGTCGCGCCCGGCCGGATGCTCTGCATCACCTATACCAAGGCCGCTGCCGCCAATATGTCGAACCGGGTCTTCCGGGCGCTGTCGGTCTGGGCGGTGGCGTCCGATTCGGTGCTGTGGGCGGCACTGTCGGCGTTGACGGGAAAGCTCCCGGCTGCGAGCGACATCAGCCGGGCGCGGCGATTGTTCGCGCAGGCGCTGGAGACGCCGGGCGGGCTCAAGATCGAGACGATCCACGCCTTCTGCACCCGCGTGCTGCAGAGCGCGCCCTTCGAGGCCAATGTCCCGCCGCGCTTCGAGGTCGCCGACGACCTCGCCCAGGACGAATTGATGCGCGATGCCCGGCGCGACCTGCTAGCCGCTGCAGAAGCCGCTCCCGATGGGCCGCAGGCGCGGGCGCTGCGCTTCATGGCCGAGCATGCGGCGCAGGACACGTTCGACCAGATCATGCGCGAGGCGCTGCACCAGCGCGCCGTGTTCAGCGATACAGAAGGCCGGGCGCGCCGGCCTGAGGAGATCGTTTCAGGGCTCAGCGCCTTCCTTGGCATCGCGCCGGAGCTGACGGCGGATGAGGTGCGCGAGCACTTCCAGCGCGACCTGACTGATGTGCCCGATCTCGAACGGCTGGTCGCTGCCTTCGAGGCCGGCAGTGCGACGCGTGCCAAGGCGGCGGCGGCGATCAGGCTCGCACTTTCGGATGTGCCCGGCATCGATCCGGTCGCAGCCTGCCGTGCTGGCCTGCTCACGGCCGAGGGCAATGTCGCCCAGCATGTCCGCGGCAAGGGCAACAGCGCCCTGCCAGCCGACCTCGATGCGGCGCTCGACGCCGTCGCAGCCTGCCTGGGCGAAGCTATCGAGCAGCTCAACGCCATCGCCGTGCGCGAGCGCAGCGCGGCGCTCGCCGTGCTGGTGACCCATATCCTCGCCGCCTATCGCCGCCTGAAGGCGCAGCGCTCGCTGCTCGACTATGACGACCTGATCGCCAAGGCCCGCTCGCTGCTCGACCGGATCGATCCGGCCTGGGCGCTCTACAAGCTCGACGCCGGCATCGACCACATCCTGCTCGACGAAGCCCAGGACACCAGCGAGGCGCAATGGGCGATCCTGCGTCGCCTTGCCGAGGAGTTTTCGGCCGGCGAGGGCGCGCGCGAGCTGATCAGGCCACGCACCGTCTTCGTCGTCGGCGACGAGAAGCAGTCGATCTACGGCTTCCAGGGCGCGGCGCCCGCCCATTTCAGCGAGGAGCGGCGTTTGCTCGGCGGGCGCCTCCAGGAGGCCGGCCAGCGCTTCGAGCCGATCAGCCTGACCACCTCCTTCCGCTCGGCCCCCGACATCATGCGCGCCGTTGATGCGGTGTTTGCGCCCAAGGAGCACTGGCGCGGTCTCGTCTTCGATGGCGGTGCCGGGCCGGAGCGTCACGACACGGTCAGGCGGGCCTCGATCGGCGCGGTCGATCTCTGGCCGGTCTCGGCCGACGATGCCAGCGAGAAGCCCGATGCCTGGACCGCGCCGGTCGATGCGCCCGAGCGGCGCTCGGGCCTGGTCAAGCTCGCGGCTCGCATCGCCGATGTGCTGAAGCGCTGGAGCGAGGCCGGCCGCGACGATATCGGCCGGCCGTTCAGGCCGGGCGACGTGATGATCCTGCTGCGCCAGCGCGGCGCGCTGTTCGAGGCGATCGTCAAAGCGCTGAAGGATCGCGGCGTGCCCGTCGCCGGCCGCGATCGCCTCACGCTCGCCGACCATCCGGCGGTCGAGGACCTCGTTGCGCTAGGCCGCGCCATCCTGCTGCCGCAGGACGATCTCTCGCTGGCTATCACGCTGAAGACGCCGCTCTTCGGCCTCGACGATGACGATCTGATGCGCCTTGCGCCGGAGCGGAAAGGCTCGCTGCGCGATGCCTTCCGCCAGGCGGCGCAGACCGAGCCGCGCTATGCCGCGATCGAGACGCGCCTGACCGAGCTCGCCGAGGAGGTCGGGCGCTGCGGTCCGTTCCGCTTCTACGCCGGCCTGCTCGGGCCCGGCGGTGGCCGCAATCTGGCGCTGGCACGGCTCGGTCCGGAAGCGGGCGATGCGCTCGACGCCTTCCTCAGCGCCGCGCTCGATCATGAGCGGCGCTACGGCCCTTCGCTCGCCGGCTTCCTGCACCATATCGGCGCAGTGGCGACGCAGGTGAAGCGCGATCTCTCGGCCAGCGCCGGCGAGGTCCGGGTGATGACCGTGCACGGCTCGAAGGGGCTGGAGGCGCCGGTCGTCATCCTCGCCGATCTCGGCATCGCGCCGGGCGAACGCCGCCTGCCGAAGCTGATGGCGGTCGAGCCGCCGCGCGGCACGCAGGTGCCGGTCTGGCCGAGCAGGCGCGCCGATGATCCAGCCGCGATGCGGCGCGCCAAGGATGCGATCGTCGCCCAGATGGTCGAGGAGCATCATCGCCTGCTCTATGTCGCGCTGACCCGCGCCGAGGAGCGGCTGATCCTTTGCGGCGTGCAGGCCAAAGGCGAGGCGCCTGAGGGATCCTGGTACGCCATGGCCGAACTCGGCCTCGCCGGCTCCGAGCCCTGGCTGCGCGACGTGTCGGCTCCCGACGGCGACGGCGAAGTCCGCCGCTTCATGGTCTCGCAGCCGGGAGACATCGCAGCCGAGGAGAGTGCCGCCGCGCTGGCCTCGACTTCGGCACCTGACTGGCTGACGCGCTCCGCACCCGAGGAAGCCGAGCCGGCGCCGCCTTTGCGCCCGTCGAGCGCGCTGTCCGCGGCCGATGCGCAGGAGCGTCCACATGACGGGCCCTTTCTCGCCAATGCCGCCGCGGCCGGCCGGCTCGCACATCTTCTGTTGCAGGTCCTACCGGAAGTGCCGCCGGAACGGCGCACTGGTACGGCCCGCGCGCTGGCGGAGGCGCGTGGCGGTTCGCTGCCGGAGGAGCGCCGCGCTGCAATCGTTGAGGACGCGCTGGCACTGATCGTTGCGCCGGAGTTCGGCGGGTTGTTCGGCCCGGGCAGCCTCGCCGAAGTGCCGCTCGCTGGCGAGATCGCCCTGACGGATGGCAGCAGGCGGCCGGTGCAGGGCCGGATCGACCGGCTCGCCGTTAGCGATGACGAGGTCCTGATCGCCGATTTCAAGACCGCGGCGCGCCCACCCGAAAATGCGGCTGCGCTGCCGGCCTCGACGCTGGCGCAGCTCGCGGTCTATCGCCGGCTCGTCGGCGCGATCTATCCCGGCCGTCGGGTGCGGGCGGTCGCGATCTACACAGCGAGCCTGAAGCCGCTGGAGCCGTCGCCGGAGCTGCTCGACGCCACCCTGGCGAATATGGTGGATCAGCCCCGCTTCACCGGAAGGTGAGCCAGCCTTGACCCTGCGGCCGCCCGTTCATAGCTTCAGCGACGAATAGCGGCGTTGTTGCCGCATGCGAATCGAAAGGCGATGAGCCATGGCGACGACCAAAGTGACCGATGCGAGCTTCGAGGCCGATGTGCTGAAGTCGAGCGAGCCGGTGGTGGTGGATTTCTGGGCCGAGTGGTGCGGCCCCTGCCGGATGATCGGCCCGGCGCTCGAGGAGATCGCAGGCGAGCTCGACGGCAAGGTCAAGATCGTCAAGATGAACGTCGATGAGAACCAGCAGATCCCGGCCCAGTTCGGCATCCGCTCGATCCCGACGCTGATGCTGTTCAAGGACGGCAAGCTGGCCTCGCAGAAGGTCGGCGCTGCCCCCAAGAGCGATCTGTCCCGCTGGATCTCGGCCGCGGTCTGATCTCGCGGACGTGGAATCAAGAAGGCCCGCCCTCGCTGAGGGCGGGCCTTCTTCGTTTCAACTCGTCGCTCTGGTCACTTCGAGCGGTTGTCGAGCGCGAAGGCGCCGGCGCCGGCGAAGACCAGATAGAAGAAGATGAAGCAGTAGAGGATCGCGGCGTCGCCATTGTTCAGCAGCGGATAGACGTTCCGCGGCGCATGGAACATCCAGTAGGCATAGGCCATCTCGCCCGAGAGGATGAAGGCGACGGGGCGGGTCCACAGGCCGATGAGGATCAGCAGGCCGCCGAAGGTTTCGAGGACTGCGCCGAACCAGAACAGCGTGAACATCGCCGGCAGGCCGCTGGCCGGCGGAGCCGGGAAACCGAACAGCTTCTGTGTTCCATGGGCGATGAAGATCAGCGCCGTCGCGATGCGCAGCAGTCCGAGCGCCTGCGGCGCGTAGCGGGTCAGGGAGTTGAGAGCCTGCATGGGCGGTTGCCTTCCGTCCGGTTTCGAATTGGATTAATTTGCTAAGTGATTGGGTTTGCTGGCGAAGAACTCTTCCTCGTCGCGATGCGCTTGTCTCTGTGCAAGCAAGGTCGATCAAGTCACGTTTTCGTTTGCAGTGCAGCAAAATCGTTACGCGGCAAATCCGCAACAGCGGCGGCCTCGTTCACCATTGCGGAAAATTCGCCGGAATCGGGCTTAACCACCCCTTAAAAGCGCCATGTTTGAATCCTGTCTGGAAATCGCCGGGCTGCGGATCGCAGCGTGGTGGCGGGGCCTGAACGGGGCGGGATGAACGACCGGTCGAAACGAGGCGGTGAGCGGCGTGAGCCGTCATTCGAGCGTGCGCGCGACGATTACGAGCGCGACGACGGCGATTTGCGCCTCTCCGCCGAGGACCGCCCCTATCGCGGAGGAAGGAATCCGGTGGCACCGCGCCAGCAACCGCGCCGCCAGCAGAACGAGCGCAGCAAGGGAGGCCGCAAGCAGCGCCGCAGGCGCGGCTCCTTCCTTGGCCGCATCTTCTATTGGGGCGTCGTCATGGGGCTCTGGGCGGTGCTCGCCGTCGGTGGCGTCGTCGCCTATCACGCCGCGCAATTGCCGCCGATCGACCAGCTCACCGTGCCGAAACGGCCACCCAACATCGCCATCCTCGCGGCCGACGGCACGCTGCTCGCCAATCGCGGCGAGACTGGCGGGCGCACCATCACCATCGGCGAAGTGCCGCCCTATCTGCCGAAAGCCTTCGTCGCGATCGAGGACCGGCGCTTCTACGAGCATTTCGGCATCGACCCGATCGGGCTCGGCCGCGCCATCGTCAACAACCTGACCAAGCGCGGCGGCGTGCAGGGCGGCTCGACCCTGACGCAGCAGCTCGCCAAAAACCTGTTCCTGACCCAGGAGCGCACGGCGGCGCGCAAGATCCAGGAAGCGATCCTCTCGCTCTGGCTGGAGCGGACCTACACCAAGGACCAGATCCTCGAGCTCTATCTCAACCGCGTCTATTTCGGCTCGGGCGCCTATGGCGTCGAGGCGGCGGCGCAGCGCTATTTCAACAAGTCGGCACGCTCGGTCTCGGTCGCCGAGGCGGCGATGCTCGCCGGCCTCGTCCAGGCCCCCTCGCGCCTCGCGCCGAACCGCAATCCCGACGCAGCCGAGAAGCGCGCCCAGCTGGTCATCTCGGCGATGGCCGAGCAGGGTCTGATCTCGCAGGCCACGGCCAAGACCGCGCTCGGCGCGCCGGCCGAGGTGCCAGAGCGCGTCGGCGCCGGCTCGGTCAACTACGCCGCCGACTACGTCATGGACGTGCTCGACGACTTCATCGGCGCGATCGAGGGCGACGTCACCGTACTGACGTCGATCGATACAAAGCTGCAAAGCTCGGCTGAGACGATCCTGGTCGAAGCGCTCTCGGCGCAGGGAGCCAAGCTCAACGCCTCGCAGGGCGCTGTGGTCTCGCTGGCGCCGGATGGGGCGATCCGCGCTTTGATCGGCGGACGCGACTACACCAAGAGCCAGTTCAACCGCGCCACAGCGGCGCATCGCCAGCCGGGCTCGTCCTTCAAGCCCTTCGTCTACCTCACCGCGATCGAGAAGGGCATGACGCCGGATACGATCCGCGACGATTCCCCGGTTTCGATCAAGGGCTGGGAGCCGGAGAACTATTCGCGCACCTTCCGCGGCCCGGTCACGCTGCAGACCGCCTTCGCCCATTCGCTCAACACGGTCGTGGCGCGCCTGATCCAGGAGGTGACGCCGCGCGAGGTCGTGCGCACGGCCCAGCGCCTGGGTATCAATTCGTCCCTGCAGGCCAATCCGTCGCTGTCGCTCGGCACCTCGGAGGTGACGCCGCTGGAGATGACCGCCGCCTATGCAAGCTTCGCCAATGGCGGCCAGTCGGTGCTCCCCTATGTGATCCGCGAGGTCAAATCGACCAGCGGAAAGGTCGTCTACGCCCGCAAGGCCAACAGTTTCGGCCCGGTGATCCAGCCGCAGACGCTCTCGATGATGAATTCGATGTTCCACGCGGTGATGACCGGCGGCACCGGCAGCAAGGTCAACATTCCCGGCTGGGAGGTCGGCGGCAAGTCGGGCACGACGCAGGATTACCGCGACGCCTGGTTCGTCGGCTTCACCGGGCGGCTCGTCACCGCCGTCTGGGTCGGCAACGACGACAACTCGACGATGAAGCGCGTCACCGGTGCCGGCCTGCCGGCGGAGATCTGGGGCAAGTACATGAAGACGGCCCATGCCGGCCAGCAGCCGATACAGTTGCCGGGCGGGCTCTGGCAGTCGGCGCCGAAGTCGATCTTCGATACGGGTGAGCCGGTCGCCGGCGTCGCGCCGCCGGCGCGGACCCAGCAGGCCGCCTCAGGCGACCGCGCCTGGACGCCGCCTGCGCCGCAGGAGAAGAACTTCTTCGAGCGCCTGTTCGGCGGCTGACGTCTTACGTCCCGCGCGGCTTGGCGCGGGTCGTCGCCGCCGCCGTCGCGGGATCGTCCGGCCAGGGATGGCGCGGATAGCGCCCTTTCATCTCCGCCTTCACGCTGGCCCAGGAACCGCGCCAGAAGCCCGGCAGGTCGCGTGTGACCTGGATCGGCCGATGGGCGGGGGACAAGAGCTCCAGCACGAGCGGCACGCGTCCCCCGGCGAGCGAAGGGTGCTGCGCCAGCCCATAGAGCTCCTGCACCCGGACCGAGATGGTCGGTCCGGCCTCGGCGCCGTAGTCGACCGCGAGCTGCGAGCCGGTCGGCGCCGCAAAATGCGTCGGAGCTTGCGCGTCGAGCCGCCGCTTCAGCTCCCAGGGCAGCAAGGTCGACAGCGCCGCGTCGAGATCGCCCGGCGTGATGGCGGAAAGAGAACTCCGCCCGACGATGTGTGGCGCGAGCCAGTCCGCCGCTGTCCCGGCAAGGCCAGTGTCGGACAGATCGGGCCAGCCGGCATCCTCGCCCTCCGCTGTGCGCAGGAAAGCGACACGCTCGCGCAATTGCGCCTGCCCTTTGCTCCAGGGCAGCGTCTCGATGCCGAGCGCAGCGATGCCCCGCGCCAGCACTTCGGCATTCTCCGGTGAGGCCTCGACCGGCAGCGGTCGTTCGGCCAGCACCAGCGCCCCATATTTGCGGGCCGCTCGGGCCCGCAGCGCCCGGGCCTGTCGATCGAACACGGTCTCGTTGCGCTCCGACAATCCGATCCGGATCAGGCCGGAGGCGGCGAGTGCGGCGATCTCGGTCTCGCTGATCGCGACGGCGCTGAGGATGCGGGCCTGCTGGGCGCTTCCGGTCATCTCGCCGACGACGAGATAAGGCTCGCGCGCCAGCCTCTGACCGGGTTCGAGCATCGCGCCGCGGCCATTGGCGAGCAGATACTGCCCGGAGCCGGGTTGGCGTGCCTTGGCGACGCGGTCGGGGAAAGCGAGCCCCAGCAGGAAGCCGGGCGAGAGCGGCTGCTCCGCGCCGGCCTTCACCTTGCTCGCTGCCTGCCTCGCCCAGCCCTCGGCGAGGCGGCGCATGTCGGCGGCACGACCGCCGCGTTCGCGGGTAAAGCGCTCAAGCCGCTCGGCAAGGTCGATCGCATCGCCGCCGAGCCCGCGCTCGACCAGCAAGGCCGCCAGCAAGGCGGCCGGCTCGCTTTGGCGGTGATGCGCCGCGCCGACGACCATATGCGCCAGCCGCGGCGGCAATGGCAGGACTTGCAGCGCCTTGCCGTCCTCGGTGATGCGGCCGTCCGGATCGAGAGCGTCGAGGTCGCCCAGCAGCGCCCGTGCCTCCTTCAGCGCCGGCGCCGGCGGCGGATCGAGGAAGGCGAGGCTGGTCGGATCGGAGACGCCCCAGGCAGCGCAGTCGAGTAGCAGCGGAGCGAGGTCGGCCGAGAGGATTTCCGGTCGGGCGAAGGCTTCGAGCGCACCATTCGCCGCTTCCTCCCAGAGCCGATAGCAGATGCCGGGCTCGGTGCGGCCGGCGCGGCCGCGGCGCTGGTCGCAGGCTGCCCGGCTGGCGCGCTGGGTGACGAGGCGGGTGACGCCGATATCGGGTTCGTAGAGCGGCACGCGGGCGAGGCCGGAATCGATCACGACGCGCACGCCCTCGATCGTCAGCGAGGTCTCGGCGATCGATGTCGCCAGCACGACCTTGCGCTTGCCCTTGGGCGCCGGCAGCACGGCGCGGTCCTGCTCTGCCTGATCGAGCGCGCCATAGAGCGGCGCGATCTCGATCGTGGCATCACGGATTTTCTCGCGCAGCCGCTCCTCGACACGCCGGATCTCGCCCTGGCCGGGCAGGAAGACGAGCAGCGAGCCGGCCTGCTCGTTCAGCGCCTGCAGCACCGCCTCGGTGACCTGATCCTCGATCCGCTTCAGCGGGTCGCGGCCGAGATAGCGTGTCTCGACCGGATGGGCGCGGCCCTCGCTCTCGATCACCTCGGCATCGCCGAGCAGTCTTGCGACGCGCGCGCCGTCCAGCGTCGCCGACATCACCAGGATACGCAGGTCCTCGCGCAGGCCGGCCTGCGCATCGAGCGCCAGTGCCAGCCCGAAATCGGCGTCGAGCGAGCGCTCGTGGAATTCGTCGAACAGTACGGCAGCGATGCCGTCGAGCGCGGGATCGTCGAGGATCATCCTTGCGAAGACACCTTCGGTGACGACCTCGATCCGCGTCTTCGGGCTGATCTTCGAGCCGAGCCGGACGCGCAGGCCGACCGTCTCGCCGACGCGCTCGCCAAGCGTTTGGGCCATGCGATCGGCCGCGCCGCGGGCTGCGAGGCGCCGCGGCTCCAGCACGATCAGCTTGCCGCCGCCCTTCTCGCTGCTTTTGGCCCAGGGCTCG
This sequence comes from Allobosea sp. NPDC055332, assembly GCF_053645455.1. NCBI lineage: Bacteria > Pseudomonadati > Pseudomonadota > Alphaproteobacteria > Hyphomicrobiales > Alloboseaceae > Allobosea > Allobosea sp. NPDC055332. Next base: position 353,793 of record NZ_JBSHMO010000005.1, read on the forward strand.
TCGAGCAGCGCGAGCGGCACCCGCGTGGTCTTGCCGGCGCCGGGCGGGGCGACGAGCACGGCGTTCGGCTTCTCGCGCAGGGAGCTGGCGAGGGCGCCGAGAACCGCGTCGATCGGGAGGGCTGTGTCGAAGGCGCGCATGCGCCTGCGATGTGGCGCAGGTAGCAGCGTGGTGCAAGTCGGCTCAGGCGGCTTGCTGCAGTCCGACCTCGAACGGCGCCATGCTGACGGTGCCGGCTTTCACGGAGACCAGCGTGTTGCAGGGTAGAGCCTGCCAGCAGTCGCGGGCGGCATCGACCGGCTCGGAGGCGATCACCACCGCATCGCCGCGATTGCAGACATAGAGCGTCGGCGGCTTGGTGTCGGAGGACCAGCGCACGGCATGGATCGTCTCGCCGTCAGCGAGTGCAGCGGCGCAGCGCAGCGGCTCCTGCACGCCGGCCTCTTGCATCAGCGCGAGCGCATCGCCGAGCGCGCCCGCCAGAGCATCGCCGGGCGCAGCCCCCTCGGCAATGCGCGCCAGCGCCAGCAGGAACAGCGCTTCGGAATCGGTGGTGCCGACGCGTGCGTCATAGAGCGTATCGGGGATCAGGCTCTCGAGCCGGCGCTTGATCACGGCGTAGCCGCCGATCTGGCCGTTGTGCATGAACAGGTGCCGGCCATGGACGAAGGGGTGGCAGTTCGCCCGCGTCGAGGCGGTGCCGGTGGCGGCGCGCACATGCGCGAAGAACAGATGCGAACGCACCAGGCGGGCGATCGAGAGCAGGTTCTCGTCGGACCAGGCCGGCCTGATCTCGCGATACTGGCCGGGCTCGGCCCGCTCGCCATACCAGCCGACACCGAAGCCGTCGCCATTGGTGCCGGTCTTGGCCTCCTCGGCGTGGAGCGACTGGTGGATCAGCGAATGGCAGGGCGAGGCGATGAAGTCCTCGAGGAAGACCGGGGCGCCGGCATAGGCGAGGAAACGGCACATGGTGGTCCCGAATCAGGCGCGGGCGGGACGCCGCAGGAGATAATTATTCCACGAGAATGAATGCCGGCATAACGATTCATCTCTGCATGGCGGCCGGCCCCGCTTCTGCGCGGCCTTGGTGGGGATGGCCGTGCAGCCAAGGGGCCGGTGTCGTTGCGAGCGGTATAGCCTTGATATAACCGTCGCAGTGACGGGGTGGCAGCGACGTTCCGCGGCAAGCGGACGGGTGAAGGGGCCGATATTCATGCTGACGAAGCTCGCCGGCACGGCGCTCCTGCTTGTTCTCCTTCCCCAGGCTGCCTATGCCGCCGGTGATATCGGCGGCGCGAGCATGGGTGTCGCCTGGGCTCTGCCTTTTGCCGGGATGCTGCTCTCGATCGCGCTCGGGCCGGTGCTGTTCCCGCATTTCTGGGAGTTGAACTACGGCAAGTTCGCCGCGTTCTGGGCCGTACTGGTGGTGGTGCCGCTCGTCCTCTTCCGCGGCGTCGATCCGGCGCTCGGTGCACTCCTGCACACCGCGCTGCTCGACTACATCCCGTTCATCATCCTGCTCTTTGCGCTATTCACCATCGCCGGTGGCATCCTGATCACCGGCAATCTGCATGGCACCCCGGCGACGAACACTGCGCTGCTCGCGATCGGCACGCTGATGGCGAGCTTCGTCGGCACCACCGGCGCCTCGATCATCATGATCCGCCCGGTCCTGCGGGCGAATGACGACCGGCGCTTCAACGTCCACGTCGTCGTCTTCTTCATCTTCCTGGTCTCGAACATCGGGGGATCGTTGACGCCGCTCGGCGACCCGCCGCTCTTCCTCGGCTTCCTGCGCGGCGTCTCCTTCTTCTGGACGACGACGCATCTCCTGTCGGAGACGCTGACCGCGGTCGTGATCCTGCTCGCCGTGTTCTACGCGCTCGACAGCTGGTTCTTCCGCAAGGAAGAGAATTTCCCGCCGCTGCGCGATCCGACGCCGGACCGCGCCATCAAGCTGTTCGGCAAGGTCAACATCCTCCTGCTCGGCGGCGTCATCCTCGCCATCCTGATGTCGGCGAGCTGGAAGCCGGGAGTCGCCTTCACGATCCATGGCATCGCCATCGAAGGGCAGAACCTGGCGCGCGATTTCCTTCTGCTGGCGCTGGCCGGCCTGTCGCTCGCCCTGACGCCGAAGCCGGTGCGCGCCGGTAACGAGTTCAGCTGGGGGCCAATCAAGGAGGTCGCCAAGCTTTTCGCCGGCATCTTCACATGCATCATCCCGGTGCTCGCCATGCTGCAGGCCGGCCGAAACGGTGCCTTCGCTCCCCTCGTCGCCCTCGTCAGCAATGCCGATGGCAGCGCCAACAACGCCGCCTATTTCTGGTTGGCCGGCGGCCTGTCCTCCTTCCTCGACAACGCCCCGACCTATCTCGTCTTCTTCGAGCTCGCCGGCGGCGACCCCAAAATGCTGATGACGACCGGGGCGCTGACGCTGACCGCGATCTCGGCCGGCGCCGTGTTCATGGGTGCCAACTCCTATATCGGCAACGCCCCGAACTTCATGGTCTACGCCATCGCCAAGGACCGGAAAGTCGCGATGCCGAGCTTCTTCGGCTACATGCTCTGGTCGGGCGCGATCCTGATCCCGCTCTTCCTGCTGCAGACGCTGATCTTCTTCCGCTGACGCCTCCGGCGGCGCATGGACAGGAGCCGGGCGCGCGCCTAAACGGGCGGCATTCGAAGGAAGAGCCGATGCGACTGCGCCCCGACACGCTGGCGATGACCGCCGTCCTCGCCATGCTGACGGCGCTCGGCCCGCTCTCGACCGATTTCTATCTGCCCTCGCTGCCCGAGATCGCGCGGGTGATGGGCACGGATTTCGCCGGCGCGCAGGCGACGCTTTCGGCCTTCCTGTTCGGCTATGCCGCCGGCCAGATCATCTGGGGTCCGCTCTCGGACCGGCTCGGCCGCCGGCCGGTGCTGATGATCGGCCTTGGCCTGTTCATCGCGACCACGCTCGCCTGCGCCTTCGCGCCTTCGATCGAGGCGCTGATCGGCGCCCGCTTCGCCCAGGCGCTCGGCGCCTCCGGGCCGATCGTGCTCGGCCGAGCCATGGTCCGCGATCTCTATGAGGGGCCGCGCGCCGGCCGCGAGCTCGCCCGCATGGGCATGATCATGGGGCTGGTGCCGGCGATCGCGCCGGTGCTCGGCGGCCTGTTGCAGAACGCCTTCGGCTGGCGCTCGACCTTCCTGGCCTCGCTCGTCTTCGCGCTCGCCATGCTCGCGATCATCGCGACGATCATGCCGGAGACGTTGCGCCAGCGCTCTCCGGATGGCCTGTCCCTGCCGGGGATCCTGCGCGGCTATCGGCTGCTGCTGCGCAACCGCGCCTACCGCGTCTATGTCGCCCTGACCTCGCTCGCCTATGCCGGCCTCTTCGCCTTCATCTCCGGCTCGTCCTTCGTGCTGATGGGGGTCTACGGGCTGTCGGCGCCAGCCTATGGCCTGTCCTTCGGCTGCGCGGTGCTCGGCTTCATCCTGGGGACGATCATCGCGCAGCGCCTGGTCGGTCGCCGTGGCCTCGACGGCGTCATTGCACTCGGCGTCGTCTGCCTCGCGGCTGGCGGGCTGACCATGCTGGCGGGTGTCGCCACCGGCTTCGGCGGCCCGATTGGCGTGGTCGCACCAATGGCGCTCTATGCCTGCGGCGTCGGCCTGACCATGCCGCAGGCGCAGGCCTCGGCGATGATGCCGTTCCCGGACCGGGCCGGTGCGGCCTCGTCTCTGACGGGGCTGTGCCAGATGCTGCTCGCGGCTTGCGTCGGCCTGCTCGTCGGCCATCTGCTCAAGGGCGGTGCGCTGCCGATGCCGATCGTGATGTCGGTGATCGGCGTGGCGACGCTCGTCCTCTTCCACGCCAGCAGGGCAATTCGCGCCGGCAAGACCTGACGGCTCCGCTCAGTTACCCATCCGGTCGCGCCATTGCCGCTCGCCCTGCATGCAGGAGACGCGCGGCGCCTTGGCTTGCGCCTTCTGGATCAGGGCCTCCGGCCCGCCCGGCAGCTCGGCGATCTCACGCACCAGCTTGGTGCGGGTCGCATCGACGAACTGATGGCGCTCGCGGATCGGGATGACGAAGGCGCCGACGCCGGTGACGACGCAGTCCTCGTAGTAGACGTCGAGATTGTCGATGTCGAAATAGCTCGCCTGTTTCAGCATCACCGGCAGACCGTTGATGGAGATGCCCTTGTCGCGTGCGGCATCGCGTGCGGCCGTTACCGGGCGCCCGTCATTGTTGGCGCCGTCGCCGGAGATGTCGATGACGCGGCGCATCGGCGTGACGTTGCTCGCCTCGAGCAGGGAGACGGCGAGGTCGATTGCGCCTGAGATCGAGGTACGCCGGCCGCGCCGGGTCGGCGCCTCGCCGAGTTCCTCGGCGAAGGCGATCGCCGATTGCGGGGTCTCGATGATCGTCCAGGGCCTGACGATGTGCTGGAAGTCGCCGCCCGCCCATTCGAAATAGGTGACGGCGATCTTGCCGATCGCGCCCTTGGCGATGGCCTCGTGCAGCAGCTTGGAGCGGAAGGCCTCGATATAGCCGTTGCGCTGCAAGGCGAGCTCGTCGAGATCCATCGAATAGGAGACGTCGACAGCCAGGACGAGGGCGACGTCGACCTCCTCCGGGGGGGCAGTCGCCTGCTGTGCATCGGGCGCCGAGGCGGGCCACAGCCCGGCAGCCGCGAGACTCAAGAGACCGAACAGCCAGGGCCGCATCGAAACCTCCGTCATCTGTCGTCGAAGCGTGACGCCGAAAGGAGACGGGTTTCGGGCGAAGGCAGGCTTCAAACGAATGTCATTGAAGTCTGCGCTTGGTTTCGATTCGCGCAAAGCACGAAAACGCGAGTGCAAGCCGGAAAAATGGGCATCGGCCTGCACAAGCCGGTACCCTGAAGGGGTTATCCGCGCCGGCGATCCTCGACGATGGCGAGCGCCGCCTGGAAGGCCTCCTCGACGCCGAGCGCCGAGGTGTCGAGTTGCACCGCATCCTCCGCCGCCTTCAGCGGCGCGTCGCCGCGGCCTGAATCCCTGGCGTCGCGGCGACGGATATCGGCGAGGATGCCGTCCAGTGTTGCCGCCTCGCCCCGCCCCGCCAGTTCCTTGTGCCGGCGCGCGGCGCGGACTTCGGGAGTCGCAGTGACGAAGAGTTTCACCGTTGCGTCCGGGCAGATCACCGTGCCGATGTCGCGCCCGTCGAGCACGGCCCCGGTCCCGGCCGCGGCGAAGCGGCGCTGCCGATCGATCAGGGCCCGCCGGACTGCGGGAATCGCCGCCACCACCGAGGCGGCCTCGCCGATCTCGCGGCCGCGCAGCCGCGCTTCATCAATGGCGGTATCGTCGAAGCTCGCCGCGCTTGCGGCGGCGGCCTCGGCGTCGTCGAGTGATTCGTCGGCATCGAGCATGGTGCGGGCGACCATGCGGTAGAGCAGGCCGGTGTCGAGATAGGGCAGGCCGTAATGGGCGGCGAGCCGGCGCGCCAGCGTGCCCTTGCCGGAGGCCGCCGGCCCGTCGACGGCGATCACCAGCCGGTTTGCCCTCTGGCTCGGGGAGGCTGTCGGCTGGGTTGCGGGCACGGATCTCGTCTTTCGTCAGCGCTCAAGTCGAGGCAAACTTCTAATGCACCGGGTGCGCTGATGCGAAGCGGTTTTGCAGCTGGCGTCGCAGGCTTGCGCCATGGCTAAATCAGTATTTGACAGCGGCGCTTTGCCCGACTAACGGACGCCCCTGCTTTTTACGAACCCCGTACGAACTTGAAGGTCCGACGCCGTGGCGAAACCGGAACTTGGTACCAAGCGCGTTTGCCCGGTCACGGGCCGCAAATTCTACGATCTCGACAAGGATCCGATCGTCTCGCCCTATACCGGCCAGTCCTATCCGCGCTCGCTGTTCGAGCCGCAGGCCAAGGCTGCCGCCCCCGCGCCCAAGCCGGCGGATGACGAGGATGAGACGGAGGCCGCCGAAGGCGCGGTCGAGCTCGTCTCGCTGGACGACGCCGATGCCGAGGCTGCCGAGAAGGAGCCAGTGGTCACCAGCGACGACGACATCGAGATCGAGGATGATGGCGTCGCCAGCGATGACGACGACACCTTCCTGGAAGAGGACGAGGAAGGCGACGACGACGTGTCCGACCTGATCGATGGCGACATCGAGGGTGACGAGGACGCTTGAGCCGCGTCAAAATCGCGCTCCCGAAAAAAGCGCGACAAGAACGTGACATCAGTGCTTGTGTCTTGGCGCAAGCTTGCCTATAGAGCGCTTCGCCGCTGCGGCGGCGGGCGCGGACAGGCTCCAAGGAGCCTTCGGACCGCGACGATTTTCCGGCCTTTCCCCAAGAAGGTCGGCAGAGTGGGGCCATAGCTCAGTTGGGAGAGCGCTTGAATGGCATTCAAGAGGTCGGCGGTTCGATTCCGCCTGGCTCCACCAAATCCTCCCAGGTTGTTGATCTCCCAGTATCGTTCGATTGCAGCGCGTTGGCGCGCGGGGCAGGCGCATGTCGCATATGCCGCATGCCAACCTGAGCGATGCGGCATCCTGCGGCAACGTGGCAGCAGCCGGCGAGCCGTAGGCGATCGGGCGTTGGAAGTCCGCCCCTTGCTCCCGGCCGTCGCCTCAGGGCCTCATTGCAAAGAGCCCGGCATCGTCGATCAGCGCTCCCTGAAGGCTTTGGCGATCTGATCCTTGAGGGGTTTGACGATGTATTCGAGCGGGGTGCGATCCTCGGTCCGCACGAATACCTCGGCCTGCATGCCGGCGGTGATGCGGTTCTGGCCGAGGCGGGCGATCTCGCTGGCAGGAAGCGAGACGCGGATGGTGTAGAAGATCGCACCCGTCTGCTGGTCGCGGCTGGTGTCGGCGGAGATGCGTGAGACCTGTCCCGAGAGTTCGGGCGTGGTGCGCTGGTTGAAGGCGTGAATCTTGACCCGGGCCTCCCGGCCGAGCGCGATCTGGTCGATATTGGGCGGGTTGATCCGCGCCTCGACCTGCAGGGCGTCTTCCGTCGGCACGATCAGCATGGCCGGTTCGGCCGGGCTGATCACGCCGCCGACCGTGTGGACGGCGAGCTGATGGACGAAGCCCGGGCTGGGGCTGCGGATCTCGATCCGCTTCATCTGGTCCTCGGCGGCGATGCGGCGCTCGACCAGCTCGGCGCTGCGCGCTTGAATCTCGCGCAGCTCCTTCATCACCTCCTCGCGCAGGGCGGCGTCGATCTGGATGATCTGCAGCCGCGTCTCGGCGATCTTGCCTTCGGCCTGGGCCAGGCCGGCGATGAGTTGGCCTCTCTGGCCCTCCAGGCTGGCAGCCTCGCGCTCGAGCGCGGTCCGGCGGTTGAGCGCGACAAGGTTCCTGGCATAGAGCCAGCGGATGGCCTTGAGCTCCTCCTCGATCAGCACAGCCTGATTGTCGCGCGCCTTCTGCTGAGCCTTCAGGCCAGTGATCTCGTCACCGAGTTGGGCGATTCGCGCGGAAAGCTGCGCCTTCTGGCCGTCGCGGGCAGCACGTCTTGCTTCGAACAGGCTCTCCTCCGCGCCGATCAGCTCGGCGATCTCCGGCTCGTGCCGCCGGGCGGTGAGTTCGGCGACGAAGGCGATCGCGTTCTTGCCCGAGCGCTCGGCCTCGACCCGGCCGCGCCGGGCGGAGAGCTCGTCGAGCTGCTTCACCACGACCTGGAGATTGGCGCGGGTGACAGTGTCGTCGAGGCGGATCACCACCTGATCCTGCTCGACCCGCTCACCCTCGCGGACCTTGAGCTCGCCGACGATGCCGCCGGTGGCGTGCTGGACCTTCTTGACGTTGCCGTCGACGACGAACTGGCCGGTGGCGATGACCGCGCCGGACAGGGTCGTCGCCACCGCCCAGACCCCGATCGTCCCTGCGAACAGGGCAAGGCCGACGCAGCCGGCAAGTGCGAGCCTCCGCAGCGAGCGCCCGAAGCCGTGCGGTTCCTGAGAAGCCGCCTCGCTCATGACGCCACTGCCGGCTGGCGCTGCGCCATTGGCAGCCTGCCTTGCTTCAGCACCTTCTGCAGGACCTCCTCCTTCGGGCCGAAGGCCTGGATGCGGCCCTCCGCCATGATCGCGACCTGGTCGACGCCGGCGATCGCGGTCTGCCGGTGGGTCACGATAATGACGATGCCGCCGCGCTCGCGGACCCCGCGGATCGCCCGGGTCAGCGCCTCGTCGCCATCATGGTCGAGATTGGAGTTGGGCTCGTCGAGCACAACGAGGAAAGGCTCGCCATAGAGCGCCCGCGCCAGGCCGATGCGCTGGCGCTGGCCGCCGGACAGGGCCGCTCCGGCCTCGCCGATGCGGGTACCGTAGCCCTGCTCGAGGTGCAGGATCAGGTCGTGGGCGCCGGCGGCTTGCGCGGCCGCGACGATCGCCTCGTCCCCGGCATCCGGATCGAAACGGGCGATGTTCTGCGCCACCGTCCCTTCGAACAGCTCGATGTCCTGCGGGAGATAACCGATATGGCGACCGAGCTCGCCCGGCTCCCATTGGCCGAGCGCGGCGCCGTCGAGCCGGACCTCGCCCTTGAGCGGGCGCCAGACCCCGACCAGCGCCCGAACCAGCGTCGACTTGCCCGAGGCGCTCGGCCCGATGATGCCGAGGCCCTGGCCGGCCTTGAGGGCGAGCGAGGCGCCCTGCAGGATAGGCGCCTGCCTGCCGGGTGCGGCCACGATCAGCCCGTCTGCGGTGAGTTCACGGTGCGGCGCCGGCAGGCTGGTGCGTTCGGCATCCGCAAAGGCCGGTGAGTCCAGCACCTGGCGCAGTCGCTTCAGGCCCTGGCGCGCGGAGACGAAGCCCTTCCAATGGGCGACGGCGATCTCGATCGGCGCCAGTGCCCGCGAGGCCATGATCGAGGCGGCGATCATCGCTCCGCCCGAGATCTCGCCCAGCATGGCAAGATAGGCACCCAGGCCCAGCACTGCCGATTGCAGCACCATGCGAAACACCTTGGCGAAGGCGCCGATGCCGCTGGTTGCGTCCGAGCCGGCGAGCCAGTCGCGGACATGGCGTTCATTGAGCTCGCGCCATTTGCGCTGGAAGGTGGGCGCCATGCCCATCGCTGCCAGCGCCTCGGCATTGCGCCGGCTCGCCTCGGCGATTGCTTGACGGGCCGAGCCGCTTGCGAATTGCGCCTTGGTCGCCTCGCGGCTCCTGATCTCGGCCAGGACGGTCAGGAGGACGATGACGAGACCCCCGGTGAGGACCAGCCAACCGAGCCAGGGATGTAAGGCAAAGGCGCCGACGAGGAAGAGCGGCAGCCAGGGCATGTCGAGCAGTGCCGTCGGGCCCAGCGACGACAGGAAGCCCCGGACCTGGTCGAGATCGCGGATCGGCTGCAGCGCCTGCTCGGCGCGAAAACCGAGCAGGGGCAGTTTCTGGGCCGCGGCGAAGGCGGCGGGCGAGACCTGCTCGTCGAAGCGCGCGCCGATGCGGGCGAGCAGCCTGACGCGGATGCCGTCGAGGAAGCCTTGCAGCGCGTAGGCGGCGAGCAGCAGCAGCGACAGGCCGATCAGCGTCTGGATGCTGCGCGAGCTCAGCACCCGGTCGAAGACTTGCAGCATGTAGAGCGAGCCGGACAGCATCAACAGGTTGATGATGCCGGAGAAGATGCCGACGACCGTAAACGGGCCGCGGCACGACGCCAGTGCCGACGAGACGGCCTGGGTCGGACCGGAAGGCGAAACGGGACGGCTCAACGCAGGAACTCACGCATAAGGGGAAGTCAGGCTAGCGGGATTCAAGCCCGCTAGCCATCGGTTGATCAGCCTCAGACGAACTGGAAATCGTCGACATGGAGGTTGGTCTTGGTGACGTTCTTCAGGGTGATCGTGTTGTTGGCGTCATAGGTGATCACTGTATCGGCGCCCACCTGGGTCGCCGCCGCCAGCACCGCCGACAGATCGGCGAACACCGCATCGTCGATCTGGATCACGTCGGCCGTGCCTGAGCCGGCGACGAAGTCCGTGATCGTGTCCTTGCCGAAGCCGGAGGCGAAGACGAAGACGTCGCTTTCGGTCCCGCCGGTCAGCGTGTCGTTGCCCGCTCCGCCAATCAATGTATCGGAACCTGCATAGCCGACGAGGGTATCGCTGCCGGCACCGCCGGTGATGACGTTGACGTCGTTGTTGCCATAGCCGGAGAAGTTGCTGCTGCCGGTATAGGTCAGGTTCTCGACATTGGCCGAGAGGGTATGGCTGGAGAAGCTGGTGCGGACCTCGTCGGTGCCCTCTCCGGCGAGCTCTGTCACACTGCCATTCAGATCGTTGAAGATATAAACGTCGTTGCCGGCCCCGCCCTTGAAGAGCGTGATGCCGCTGGCCGTGGCGCCCGCAGCGCTGGTGACGAAGGTGTCGGAGAAGGCCGAACCGACCAGGACCTCGAAGCCGCTCAGCACGTCGCCTGCCGCATGGCCGCCAGTATGCACGCCCGTCACGAAGTTCATCGAGATGGCCGTGCTGTTGGCATAGGTGACGGTGTCGACGTCGCCCGCCGCGTTCGCAAAGCCGTCCAGGATATCGGCCCCGGCCCCGCCCTCGATCAGGTCGGAGCCCAGACTGCCGTTGAGACGATTATCCCCGGCATCGCCGATCAGTATGTCGCCAAAGTTCGAGCCTGTAATGATCTCAATGCTGTCGTAGACATCGCCCTGGGCTTCACCGGTATGGACCCCGGTCGCCAGGTTCACGGTCACCCCGGTGGCAGCGTTGACATAGTAGGCCGTATCCGTGCCGCTTCCGCCGATCAGGAGGTCGGCTCCGGTGCCGCCTTGCAGCAGATCATTGCCGTCGCCGCCGATCAGCGTGTCGTTGCCGCCATTGCCGCTCAGGCTGTCGTTGCCAGTGCCACCGGTGATGATGTTGTTGTCGGCATTGCCACCGCCGCTGAAGTTGCCGGTGCCGGTATAGGTCAGGTTCTCAACATTGGCCGAGAGGATGTAGTTGACGCTGGTGCGGACCTCGTCGGTGCCCTCTCCGGCGAGCTCGGTCACGCTGCCATTGAGGTCGTTGAAGATGTAGAGGTCGTTGCCGGCTCCACCGCGATAGGAGGTGATCTCGGTACCGGCATTGGCCACGAAGGTGTCGCCGAAGGCCGAGCCGGCGATGATCTCGAACTCGGTCAGCACGTCGCCGGCCGCGTCACCGCCGGTGTGCACACCCGTCACGAAGTTCATCGAGACCGCGGCACTGCTCCCGGCATAGCTCACTGTGTCGAACTGGCCCGGATTATCGGCCCAGCCGTCGAGGGTGTCGGCGCCGGCGCCGCCCTCGATGACGTCGCTGCCGCCATAGCCCTTGATGATGTTGTCGCCGGCATCGCCAGTCAGCGTGTCGTTGTACAGCGAGCCCTCGATGATCTCGATGCTGTTGTAGACGTCACCTTGCGCCTCGCCGCCATGGACGCCGGTCTTCAGGTTCACCACCACCGCGCTCGCGGCGTTGAGATATCTGGCCGCGTCGATGCCGTCGCCGCCATTGAGGATATCGGCGCCAAGGCCCCCGTCCAGCGTGTCGTTGCCGCTGCCGCCATTGAGCGTGTCGACACCCTCCATGCCGCGCAGGCTGTCATTGCCGGCGCCGCCGGTGATGATGTTGTTGTCGACACTGCCGGTACCGCCGAAGCTGCCGGTGCCGGTATAGGTCAGGATCTCGACATTGGCCGAGAGCGTGTAGTTCGCGACGCTGGTGCGGACCTCGTCGGTGCCCTCTCCGGCGAGCTCGGTCACGCTGCCATTGAGGTCGTTGAAGATGTAGAGGTCGTTGCCGGCTCCACA
>NZ_JBSHMO010000005.1:365668-695499 GCF_053645455.1 Allobosea sp. NPDC055332
CGCCCGCTGCCGCCATTGAGCGTGTCGACACCCTCCATGCCGCGCAGGCTGTCATTGCCGGCGCCGCCGGTGATGATGTTGTTGTCGACACTGCCGGTAAGCCCGTCATCAAAATCTGAGCCGATTAAATTCTCGATCGAGGTCAGAGTATCGCCTTGCGCGTGGCCGCCTGATTGCGTCGTCACACCCAGATTGACGTTCACCCCCGCGTTGCTCGAGACATAGCTTGCCGTATCCGAGCCGTTGCCGCCGTCGATCGCGTCGGCGCCGGCGCGGCCTTCGATGGTGTTGGCATTGCCGTCGCCGCGCAGATTGTCGGCGAGGTCCGAGCCGATCAGGTTCTCGATCGAGGTCAGCGTGTCGCCCTGGGCGTCGCCGCCGCTATGGACGCCCGTGAGGAGGTTCACGGTCACGGCCGCCGCGCTTGTCGCATAGCTCGCCGTGTCCGAGCCGCCGGCGCCGTCGATCACGTCGGCTCCGGCGCCGCCGGTCAGGACGTTATCCGCGCCATTTCCGGTGAGGCTGTCGACGAAAGCCGTGCCGATCAGGTTCTCGATGCTGACCAGCGTGTCGCCGGCGGCATCGCCGCCCGAGCCGACGCCGCTGGCGAGGTTGACCGTCACCGCCGCGCCCGAAGCCGAGTAGTCGGCCGTATCCGAGCCGGAGCCGCCGTTCAGCGTGTCGGCGCCGCCGAGGCCGATCAGCCTGTCATTGCCGATGCCGCCGGTGATGACGTTGGCAGCGCTGTTGCCGGTGCCGGTGAAGTTGCCGGTGCCGGTATAGCTCAGGTTCTCGAGCGCGGCCGCGAGCGTATAGGAGCCGAGGTTGGTGCGGACCTCGTCGACGCCTTCGCCTGCCGCTTCGACGATGGTGTCGGCACCGCTGTCGACGATGTAGACGTCGTCGCCTTCACCGCCGGTCAAACTGTCGTCGCCCGCCCCGCCATCGAGCCGGTCATTGCCGGCGCCGCCGATCAGAACGTCGTCGCCGCCGCCGCCATTCAGGATGTTGTTCTGGCTGTCGCCGGTCAGGCTGTCGTTGAAGTTCGAACCGGTGAGGTTCTCGATACTGATCAGCGTATCGCCCTGGGCGTCACCGCCGGTGTTGACGCCGGTCGCCAGGTTGACCGTGACGGCCGTCGCGCTCGTCGCATAGCTCGCGGTATCGTTGCCGCCGGCGCCATCGAGCGTGTCGGCGCCAGCACCGCCGATCAGCGTGTCGTTCCCCGCTCCGCCGACGATGATGTTGTCGAGCGCGTTGCCGGTGCCGGTGAAGTTGCCGCTGCCGGTATAGGTCAGGTTCTCGACATTGGCCGACAGGGTATAGGCGGCCACATTCGCACGGACCTCGTCGGTGCCTTCGCCCGCCAGCTCCGTCACGACGTCCGAACTGTTGTCGACGATGTAGAGATCGTCGCCGGCGCCACCGATGAGCGCGTCGGCTCCGCCTCCGCCGTCGAGCGTATCGTTGCCGGCACCACCCGTCAGGACGTTCGCCGAGCCATTGCCGCGCAGCGTGTCGGCGAAGGCCGAGCCGATCACGTTCTCGATCGCGGTCAGCGTATCGCCCTGGGCATCGCCGCCGGTGTTGAGATTGGTCGCGAGATCGACCGAGACGCCAGCGGCGCTTGCGGCATAGCTCGCCGTATCGGTGTTGGCGCCGCCATCGAGCGTATCGGCGCCCGCCCCGCCGATCAGCACGTCGTTGCCGCCGCCGCCGCTCAGCACATTGGCGGCGCCATCGCCGGTGAGCGTATCGGCGAAGTTCGAGCCAGTGACGTTCTCGATGCCGATCAGCGTGTCGCCGGCGGCGTGCCCGCCGGTGTTGACGCCGGTCGCCAGGTTGACCGTCACGGCCTGATTGCTGGTCGCATAGCTCGCCGTGTCGGAGCCTGAACCGCCGTCGAGCGTATCGGCGCCCGCGCCCCCGCTCAGCGTATCGTTGCCCGAGCCGCCAATGATCGTGTTGGCGCCGGCATTGCCGGTTCCGGTGAAGTTGCCGCTGCCGGTATAGGTCAGGTTCTCGACATTGGCCGACAGGGTATAGGTCGCCAGATTGGTGCGGACCTCATCCGTGCCTTCGTTCGCGAGCTCCGTCACGACGTCGGAGGCGTCGTCGACGATATAGAGGTCATTGCCGGCGCCGCCGATGAGCGTGTCGGCCCCGGCGCCGCCGTCGAGCGTATCGTTGCCGGCCCCACCCGTCAGGACGTTCGTGCCGGCATCGCCGGTCAGGCTGTCGTCGAAGGCCGAACCGGTGACGTTCTCGATGCTGATCAGCGTGTCGCCTTCGGCATCGCCGCCGGTGTTGACGCCCGTCGCGAGGTTGACCGTGACGGCCACTGCGCTCGCCGCATAGCTCGCGGTGTCGCTCCCGCCGCGGCCGTCGAGCGTGTCCGCTCCGCCGCCGCCGCTCAGCGTATCGTTGCCCGATCCGCCGATGATCGTGTTGGCGCCGGCATTGCCTGTGCCGGTGAAGTTGCCGCTGCCGGTATAGGTCAGGTTCTCGACGTTCGCGCCGAGGGTGTAGGCGCTCAGGCTGGTGCGGACCTCGTCCGTGCCTTCGCCCGCCAGCTCCGTCACGACGTCCGAACTGTTGTCGACGATGTAGAGATCGTCGCCGGCGCCACCGATGAGCGTGTCGGCTCCGCCTCCGCCATCGAGCGTATCGTTGCCCGATCCGCCGATGATCGTGTTGGCGTCGGCATTGCCGTTGCCGGTGAAGTTGCCGCCACCGGTATAGGTCAGGTTCTCGACATTGGCCGACAGGGTGTAGGTCGCCAGATTGGTGCGGACCTCGTCCGTGCCTTCACCCGCAGCCTCAACGACGGCATCCGACGCGCTGTCGACGATATAGAGGTCGTTGCCCGTGCCGCCGATCAGCGTGTCGTTGCCAGCCCCGCCATCGAGCGTGTCGGCGCCGGCGCCGCCTGTCAGGACGTTGGCGCCGGCATCGCCGGTCAGGCTGTCGTCAAAGGCCGAGCCGGTGACGTTCTCGATGCTGATCAGCGTGTCACCTTCGGCATCGCCGCCGGTATTGAGGCCCGTCGCGAGATTGACCGTGACGGCCGCCGCGCTGGCGGCATAGCTCGCGGTGTCGCTCCCACCGCGGCCGTCGAGCGTGTCCGCCCCGGCACCGCCGGTCAGGACATCGTCGCCACTGCCACCGACGATGACGTTGTTGGCGCTGTTGCCGGTGCCGGTGAAGTTGGCCGTCCCGGTATAGGTCAGGTTCTCGATATTGGCGCCGAGGGTGTAGGCGCTCAGGCTGGTGCGGACCTCATCCGCGCCTTCATCAGCCGCTTCGACAACCGCGTCGGCAGCACTGTCGACCACATAGACATCATCGCCCGTTCCGCCGATCAGCGTGTCGTCGCCAGCGCCGCCATCGAGCGTGTCGGCGCCGGCGCCGCCCGTCAGGACGTTCGTGCCGGCATCGCCGGTCAGGCTGTCGTCGAAGGCCGAACCGGTGACGTTCTCGATGCTGATCAACGTGTCGCCCTGGGCATCGCCGCCGGTGTTGACACCAGTCGCCAGGTTGACCGCGACGGCCGCCGCGCTGGTTGCATAGCTCGCGGTATCGTTCCCCTCACCGCCGTCGAGCGTGTCCGCCCCGGCGCCGCCGATCAGCGTATCGTTGCCCGCACCTGCGATGATGACGTTGTTGGCGTCGTTGCCTGTCGCGGTGAAGCTGCCCGCGCCGGTATAGCTCAGGTTTTCGACATTGGCCGCGAGCGTATAGGCGGCAAGGTTGGTGCGGACCTCATCGACGCCCTCAGCTGCTGCCTCGACGACGGTATCCGCGGCGCTGTCGACCACATAGATGTCGTTGCCGGTGCCGCCGATCAGTGTGTCGTCACCAGCGCCGCCATCGAGCAGGTCGGCCCCGTCATCGCCCGACAGGACATTGGCCTGTGCATTGCCGAAGATCTGATCATCGCCGCCCAAGCCCGAGACATCGGCGAACTCTTCATCGGCGAAAAGAATATCTGCCTGCTCAGTCCCGTACTTCGTAGCCATGATGTCGGTCTCCTCACAGGGGTTCGGCGGATTCGTAGTAAGAGTGTTTATATGTTGCCAAGTACGGCGAGTTTATACTTCGCCAAGAGCGAGATAATAATCATTTTAGGGAAAAATTAGCCGAAATAGCGCATAAGTTGTAGGAGACGGTAGTAGTTCTGATGGTGATGGCAATCTGCATTCGTCACATGGGGGGCATGCAGGAAGCGCGGCTGCGCGGTGAAAGGCCCGGCATTGCCGCGCAAGTGCCCCTGAAACGGGCTCGCCGCTCGACACCGCGAATCCGTCTCATCCGAAAGACGTAGGCAAAAGCTCGAGCGCTGACCGCTTCACGCCCGTCCGCCCCGGGGCTCATGCAAGCCACGGATGTGTGGCGCCCGGAGTTCAGCACGTCGCTGCAATGCTAGGTGCCTGCGGCCGGGTCGCCGGAAGCGGCGCGAAGACCCGCAATGTGATGTGTCGAGCGCGCCAGTCGCGTCATGAGTGTAGCCGAGAATTGATCGCCGATCCCGCCTGTAGCAATGCGAGGTCGATATTTCGGCAGGCGCTTCCGGATATAACCCTACGCTGGGTCGAATATTCGCTGATCCTTTTCAGCACTGGGCGCGCTGCACCAAGACTGCGAGGTCTACCTGCCAAGGCCACGTGCCCGGCAATACATTTTCTGTTGCAGTGCAATATTACGGCTGCGGCGTTGGAGCGCACCCCGTACGTGGATCCGTAGTATCGACCAAAGTGTTGTCTTGACGCCGGACTCCTAGAGTTTCACTATTCCAAACTAAGAGAATGGCGACATGCGCCCTCTGGGAGGTATGAGATGCTGAAAGAGCTATCACGCCGCCAATTTTTAGCAGGGGGAGGAGCCGGACTAGCTGGCTCGGCCATCGCTGCACTCGGCTTCGGCGGGCCGGAAGAGGCACTCGCCCAGGCAGTCCGCCCGTTCAAGCTGGCTCAGACCACCGAGACGCGGAACACCTGCCCGTACTGCTCCGTCGCCTGCGGCGTCATCATGTACAGCCTGGGCGACAAGTCCAAGAACGCCCATTCCGCCGTCGTCCATATCGAAGGCGATCCGGACCACCCGACCAATCGCGGCACGCTCTGCCCCAAGGGCGCGGCCTTGCTCGACTTCGTCCATTCCGAGACGCGCACCAAATTCCCGCAATACCGCGGCCCCGGCGAGCGTGAGTTCCGCCGCATCAGCTGGAACGAGGCGCTCGATCGCATCGCCCGATTGATGAAGGACGATCGCGACAAGAACTTCGTCGCGACCAACCAGGACGGGGTGACAGTCAACCGCTGGCTGACCACCGGTTTCCTGGCGGCCTCGGCCACGACCAACGAGACCGCCTTCCTGACCTACAAGGTGGTCCGAAGCCTCGGGGTCTTGGCGTTCGACAACCAGGCGCGCGTTTGACACGGACCGACGGTGGCCAGTCTGGCCCCAACATTCGGTCGCGGTGCGATGACCAACTCCTGGACGGACATCAAGAACACCGACCTCGTCGTCATCATGGGCGGCAACGCCGCTGAAGCGCATCCGTGCGGCTTCAAGTGGGTCACCGAGGCGAAAGCCCAGCGTGGCGCCAAGCTGATCGTCGTCGATCCGCGCTTCACGCGCTCGGCCGCCGTCGCCGATTTCTATGCGCCGATCCGGCAGGGCACCGACATCGCCTTCCTGCTCGGGGCGATGAAGTACTGCATCGATAACGACAAGATCCAGCACGACTATGTGCGCGCCTTCACCAACGCGCCCTATATCGTGAAGGAAGGCTTCGGCTATCAGGACGGTCTGTTCACCGGCTATGACGAGGCCAAGCGCGACTATGACCGCTCGAGCTGGGAGTACGAGCTCGGTCCGGACGGCTATGTCCAGGTCGACGAGACGCTGCAGCATCCGCGTTGCGTCTATCAGCTCCTGAAGCGGCACATCGCGGCCTATACGCCGGAGATGGTCGAGCGCATCTGCGGCACGCCCAAGGACAAGTTCCTGGCGATCTGCAAGATGATCTCGGAGACCTCTGCGCGCGACAAGGTCATGACCTCGATGTACGCGCTCGGCTGGACGCAGCATTCCAAGGGCTCGCAGAACATCCGCTCCATGGCGATGCTGCAGCTGCTGCTCGGCAATATCGGCGTGCGCGGCGGCGGCATGAACGCCTTGCGCGGCCACTCGAATATCCAGGGTCTCACCGATATCGGCCTGATGTCGAACCTGATCCCCGGATATCTGACGCTGGGGACCGACAAGGAGGTCGATTTCTCGACCTACATGTCGACGCGCGGCTTCAAGCCGCTGCGGCCGAACCAGATGAGCTACTGGCAGAACTACAGGAAGTTCATGGTGAGCTTCCTGAAGGCGATGTGGGGCAAGGCGGCGACGGCGGAGAACGACTTCGCCTATCAGTGGCTGCCCAAGCTCGACGTGCCCGGCTACGATATGCTGCGCTATTTCGACATGATGCATCAGGGCAAGGTCAACGGCTATTTCTGCCAGGGCTTCAACCCGCTGCTCTCGCTGTCGAACCGCGGCAAGGTCACGCAGGCGCTGTCGAAGCTGAAATTCCTGGTCTCGATGGACCCGCTGCAGACCGAGACGGCACGGTTCTGGAAGGACGAGGGCGTCCATAACGACGTCAAGCCCGAGAGCATCCGGACCGAGGTCTTCGAGCTGCCGACGACCTGCTTCGCCGAGGACGAGGGCTCGCTGGTCAATTCCGGCCGCTGGCTGCAATGGCATTGGCCGGGCCAGGAGCCTCCGGGCGAGGCGAAGACCGACACCTGGATCATGGCGCAGCTGTATCAGCGTCTGCGCGCGCTCTACCAGAAGGAGGGCGGAGCCTTCCCGGACCCGATCGTCAATCTCCACTGGGCCTATCGCGATCCGGACGATCCGCAGCCGGACGAGATGGCCAAGGAGCTGAACGGCTACGTCGTCTCGACCGTCAACGATCCGGTCGATCCGACCAAGATCGTGCTGGAGAAGGGCAAGCAGGTCGACACCTTCGGCCAGCTGCGCGACGACGGCTCGACCGCCTGCGGCTGCTGGATCTACGCCGGTTGCTGGACCGAGCGCGGCAACATGATGGCCCGGCGCGACACCAGCGACCCCGGCAACACCGGCGCCTATTCCAACTGGGCCTTCTCCTGGCCGGCCAACCGGCGCATCCTCTACAACCGCGCCTCGGCAGATATCGATGGCAAGCCCTGGGATCCCAAGCGCAAGCTGATCGAGTGGAACGGCACCAATTGGTCCGGCTACGACGTGCCGGACATCGCGCCGACCGCGAAACCGCGCGATGTCGGCCCGTTCATCATGAACCCGGAGGGCACGGCGCGGCTGTTCTCGCGCGGTATGATGAAGGACGGCCCCTTCCCGGCGCATTACGAGCCGTTCGAGAGCCCCGTCGTCAACGTCCTGGCTCCCAAGATCCGCGGCAACCCGGCCGCGCGCATCTTCAAGGACGATCTGGCGGCGCTCGGGACTTCGGACAAGTTCCCCTATGCGGCGACCTCCTATCGGCTCACCGAGCACTTCCATTTCTGGACGAAGCACGTCTGGGTCAATGCGGTGCTGCAGCCGGAGTTCTTCGTCGAGATCAGCGAGCAGCTCGCGAAGGAGAAGAACATCCAGCCCGGCGGCTGGGTCAAGGTCTCCTCGGCCCGCGGCGTGGTCCACGCCAAGGCGGTGGTGACGAAGCGCATCAAGCCGCTGATCTGCGACGGCAAGACCGTCCATGTCGTCGGCATCCCGCTCCACTGGGGCTTCACCGGTGCGGCCAGGAAGGGCTTCGGCCCCAACAGCCTCACCCCGTTCGTCGGCGACGCCAACATCGAGACGCCCGAATTCAAGGCGTTCCTGGTGAATGTCGAACCGAGCAACGGACCGGCGGTCAGCTAGGGAGGCGGTGATGGCAGGATTGCAAAGTCAGGACTTCGCCCGCATCTCGGCCACCAATTTCCGGCCGCCGGACATACGCCACGATTTTGAGGTGGCGAAGCTCATCGACGTCTCCAAATGCATCGGCTGCAAGGCCTGTCAGTCGGCTTGCCTCGAATGGAACAATCTGCGCGAGGAGGTCGGGATCAACCGGGGTGTCTATGACAACCCGCACGATCTGACGCCGAACACCTGGACGCTGATGCGGTTCACCGAATGGGAGAACCCGCAGAGCGGTAATCTCGAATGGCTGATCCGCAAGGACGGCTGCATGCATTGCGCCGATCCGGGCTGCCTCAAGGCCTGCCCTTCGCCCGGCGCCATCGTCCAGTACAACAACGGCATCGTCGATTTCGTCTCGGAGCACTGCATCGGCTGCGGCTACTGCGTGAAGGGCTGCCCCTTCAATATCCCGCGCATCAGCCAGGCCGACCACAAGGCCTACAAATGCACGCTCTGCTCCGACCGCGTCTCGGTCGGCCAGGCGCCGGCCTGCGCCAAGGCCTGCCCGACCGGCGCGATCGTGTTCGGCACCAAGCAGGCCATGCTGGACTACGCGCAAACCCGGCTCACCGACCTCAGATCGCGTGGCTTCAAGAACGCCGGCATCTACGATCCGCCCGGCGTCGGCGGGACCCATGTGATGTATGTGCTGCAACATGCCGATCAGCCGCAGCTCTACGCCGGCCTGCCGCAGAATCCGCGGATCAGCCAGGTCGTCGAGCTGTGGAAGGGGCTGACCAAATACGCCGGCATGGCGGCAGTCGGCTTTGCCGCCGCTTTCGCCTTCGTCCACGCCACCGTGGCCAGGCGCAACGACGTCAGCCGCGCGGAAGACCGCGAGGCCGAGCATCTGATCGACGAGGAGGCCGCCCGTGGCCGTCAGGCGTGAGGAAGAGCGCACGACCGTCGACCGCTATCCCGGCCGCGTGCGCGTCAATCACTGGGTTACCGCGATCTCGCTGATCCTGCTCGCGCTCAGCGGCGCAGCGCTGTTCCACCCCTCGCTGTTCTTTCTGAGCAGCTTCTTTGGCGGCGGCTCGAACACCCGCTGGCTCCATCCCTGGCTCGGCATCGTATTGCTGGCGAGCTTCACCATCCTGTTCATCCAGATGGTCCGGTACAATTTCTGGACCAAGGCCGATACGAAATGGATGGGGCATATCGGCGAGGTGATGTCCGGGCGTGAGGAGAATCTGCCCGAGATCGGCAAGTACAACGGCGCGCAGAAGATCATCTTCTGGCTGATGGCGCTGCTGATCATCGTCCTGTTCGTGAGCGGGATCGTGATCTGGTACGAGTATTTCGGCACCAGTTTCACCATCGAACAGCAGCGCTTCGGCCATATCGTCCATGCGCTGGCGGCGGTGGCGATGCTGCTCGTCGTGATCGTCCACATCTATGCCGGCTTCTACGTGCGCGGCACGATCAGTGCGATGACCGAAGGCAAGGTCACCGGCGGCTGGGCCTATCGCCATCATCGGCTCTGGCTGCGCGGCGAGGCGCGCGAAGGCGTGATCGACGAGCGCCAGACGCCGCCACGTCGGCATAACGCGCGCCCGGCAGAGTAGAGCAATGCCGAGGCGGCCAGGGCCGCCTCGGTCCCCGACGTGACCCGTGTGGTTCGGAAGGTCTGTGCCTGATGAGTGAAGATCAGGGCTTTGCGACATTCGAGGATGTCGGCATCGCCGAGCGTGACAAGCCGCCCTTCTTGCGCCTGCCCGAACCGCGATCGCTCTTCGGCCTGCGCGCGATGCGCTTCAATGCGCTCGCACCCGGTCATCAGCTCGAACCTTATCTTCGTTTCCTGGCCGCATTGTCGCAAGCGCAGGACAGGCTGGCGGGCGAGGTCGATATGCCTGCGCTGCCTTCGCTCGACGAGCAGCGCCGCCGCGCCGCCAATGCGATGCCGCCCGTGCCGCGCGAGGATCTGGCCGAGGATGAGACCGCTGCCGCTTGCTTCATGAAGCTGACCGCATTGATGAACGAGGTCGCGATGCCCGAGCTCGCGCGCGAAGCGCTCGGCCGCGTCAGGGCCATGGACGAGGAGGGCCGGCGCGTCATGTTCGCGGCCGTGCTCAGCGATGCGGTGCCCGCCGAGACCGTCGCCGACCATATCTTCGCGGCGGCGGCGCTTCAGGTCGCCGCGGCCAAGCGCACGGCCGGGCTCGATGCCCTGCTGCCGCAGCCGGTCGCCGACGGCGTCTGCCCTTGTTGCGGCGGCCCGCCGGTGACGAGCGCCATCGTCGCCACGGTGGACCTCGACGGCGTGCGCTATGTCCAGTGCTCGCTCTGCGCGGTGCAATGGAACCATGTCCGGGTGAAATGCGTCTCCTGCGGCTCGACCAAAGGCATCAACTACCAGGCGATCGAGGGCATCGCCGACACGATCAAGGCCGAGACCTGTGACGAGTGCAAAACCTATGTGAAGATCCTGAACCAGCGAAAGGATCCCGAGCTCGAGGCGGCGGCCGACGACGTCGCGAGCCTGGGGCTCGACATCCTCGTTTCCGAAGCCGGCTGGCGGCGCGCCGGCGTGAACCCGTTCCTGCTCGGTTATTGACCATTCTGTCTCCCGGAGGGAGCTGATGAACAGACCCGAACGCTTCCGCCCGCCATCGGTCGACGAGGTGCTGCGCAGCCCGCATTGCGAGCTGGCGATCGCCCGCCATGGCCGGCAGGCTGCGACGGGCGCCGTCCGGCAGGTGCTGGAGCGCCTACGCCGGGACGAAGGCGTGGCAGCCATCCCGGTCGAGGCCATCGCGGAACGGGCGCTGGCGAGCCTGGAGGACCGGGAGCGCCCGTCACAGCGCCCTGTCATCAACCTCACCGGTACCGTGCTGCACACCAATCTCGGCCGTGCGCTCCTGGCGGAAGAAGCCATCGAGGCCGTCGTCGCTGCGATGCGGGCTCCGACCAATCTCGAATACGAGATCGCCGCCGGTCAGCGCGGCGAGCGCGATGCGCATGTGCGCGACCTGATCCGCGAATTGACCGGGGCCGAGGATGCCGTCCTCGTCAACAACAACGCCTCGGCCGTGCTGCTCGTGCTCAACACCCTCGCCAGGGAGCGGGAGGCGATCGTCTCGCGCGGCGAATTGATCGAGATCGGCGGCGCCTTCCGCATGCCAGATATCATGGCGCGCGCCGGGGCGGTGCTGCGCGAGGTCGGCACCACTAACCGCACCCATCTGCGCGATTATGCCGAGGCGATCGGTCCGCAGACCGGGCTGCTGATGAAAGTTCACACCTCCAACTATCTGGTTCAGGGTTTCACCGCCGAGGTGTCGCCTGCCGAACTCGCCAAGCTCGGCCGCGACCACGGCATCCCCTTCGTCGACGATCTCGGCTCCGGCACGCTGGTCGATCTGGCGCGTTGGGGCCTGCGCCACGAGAAGACCGTGCAGGACGCGCTGAAGGGCGGCGCCGACCTCGTCACCTTCTCCGGCGACAAGCTGCTCGGTGGCCCGCAGGCCGGTATCGTCGCCGGCCGGAAGGACCTCGTCGCAAAGCTCGCCAAGAATCCGCTGAAGCGGGCGCTCAGGCTCGACAAGCTCAGGCTGGCAGCGCTCGAGGCGACCCTGAAGCTCTATCGCGATCCCGATAGGCTGGCGCAGCGCCTGCCGACATTGCGCCTGTTCACCCGCCCCGCCGCCGAGCTGCAGGCCTTGGCCGAGCAGCTGCTGCCGGTGCTCTCTAGCGCGGTGGGGCCGGGCTGGACGGTCGAGATCGTCGATTGCTCCAGCCAGATCGGTTCCGGCGCTCTGCCATTGGAGACGCTGCCGAGCGCGGGGCTGGCGCTGAAGCCTGCCGCCAAGGCGTCCGGCTCCGCAATCGAGGGGCTCGCTGCGGCTTTCCGTGCCTTGCCTCTGCCGGTGATCGGCCGCATTTTCCAGGGCGCGCTGTTGTTCGATCTGCGCTGCCTGGAGGACGAGGCCACCTTCACGAGCCAGCTGAGTCAGTTGAAGCCGCGAGCGGACCATGCGCTGGCTTGACCGCCTGCTCGGCAGGAACGAAGCGGCGCAGACCGATATCGGCACGGCGATGGCCACGGCGACCGCAGCGGTCGAGCGTGGCGACCATGGCGCCGCGCTGGCGATCTGGGGGCCGCTTGCCCATGCCGGTGTCGGGCGCGCCCAGAACAATATCGGCGCCTGCTTCGCCGAGGGGATCGGCGTTGAGCGCGATCCCGCCCTTGCCTTGCGCTGGCTCACACTGGCGGCGCAGAACGGCGACCCGGTCGGCCAGCGCAATCTCGCGACACTGCATTTCAAGGGCGAGGGCACCGAGCAGGACAATAGCGAGGCGATGCGGCTCTATCGCCTCGCCGCCGAGCAGGGCGATGCGGCCGCCCAGGACATGCTCTCCTGGATGCTGCTCGAAACCGGGCTGGAGGCCGATCGGCCCGAGGCGCTGCGCTGGGCGAAGGCGGCGGCCGAGGCCGGCGTCGCCACCAGCATGACCCGGCTCGGCATGATCCATCACGATGCGCTCGGCGTGGAGCGCGATGCCGGCTTGGCTGCGCATTGGTGGCGGCGCGGCTCCGAGGCCGGCGATGCCGACGCGATGGCTATGCTCGGCGCCGCTACGCTGCTGGGCCAGGGGCTCGAGAAGGATCCGACCCGCGCGCTCGCTCTGCTGCTCGAGGCCGAACGCAATGGCAGCCTGCTCGCCGCGCCCTTCGTCAAGGCCGCGCGCGCGGCCGTCTCCCCAGCGGAGGCCTAGGCGGTGATCATCGGTACGGCCGGCCATATCGACCACGGCAAGACCTCGCTGGTGCGGCGGTTGACCGGCGTCGATACCGACCGTTTGAAGGAGGAGAAGGAGCGCGGCATCACCATCGCGCTCGGCTTTGCCTACTGGCCCCAGCCGGATGGCCGTGTCGTCGGCTTCATCGACGTGCCCGGCCATGAGAAATTGGTCCACACCATGCTCGCGGGTGCCTCCGGCATCGACCTCCTGCTGCTGGTCGTCGCGGCCGATGACGGGGTGATGCCGCAGACGCGCGAGCATGTCGACATCGCTCGCCTGCTCGGGATCGGGCAGGCGGTGGTGGCTTTGACGAAGTCGGACCTGGTCGAGGGCGATCGCCTCGTCGAGGCGCAGGCAGAAATCGCGGCGCTGCTGGCCGGGACGCCTTTTGCCGAAGCGCTGATCCTGCCGGTTTCGACAGTCACGGGCGCCGGCGTCGATGCGCTCGCGCAGCTGTTGCGTGAGCTTGCCCGGACTGCGCAGATGCGCCGTAGCGATGGTGCCTTCCGGCTCGCCGTCGATCGCTGTTTCACCTTGCCCGGCGCCGGTACGGTCGTGACCGGCACGGTGCTGTCCGGCAAGGTCTCGGCAGGCGATAGCGTCACGGTCTCGCCCTCCGGCATCGCCGCACGCGTGCGCTCGATCCACGCCCAGAACCGCCCGGCCGAAAGCGGCGTCGCGGGCGATCGCTGCGCGCTCAATCTCGCCGGCCCCGATGTGTCGAAGGATGCGATCGGGCGCGGCGACATGATCGTGTCGCCGCTCCTGCACCTGCCGACGACACGGATCGATGCCGAGCTGACGGTCCTTGCCTCCGAGAAGAAGGCGCTCGCGATGTGGCAGCCGGTACGGCTGCATCATGGCTCGAGCGAAACCGGCGCCCGCATCGTCCTGCTCGGCAGCGAGATCGCCCCCGGCACGACCTCGCTGGTCCAGCTCGTCCTCGAGAGGCCGATCGCGGCTGCGGCGCTCGACCGCTTCGTGCTGCGCGACACCAGCGCCGCGCGGACGCTCGGCGGCGGCCGCTTCCTCGACCTGCGCGCGCCGGAGCGAAAGCGTCGCAGTCCGGAGCGCCAGGCGCAGCTCAACGCTCGCGCCAGGAGCGACCATGCCGAGGCGTTGCGCGACCTGCTCGAGGCGGCGCCGCATCACGTCGATCTCGATGCCTTCGCCCGCGACCGCTCGCTTGCCTCTGGACAAACCGAAGCGCTGGCCGCGCAGCTCGGGCTGGTGCGGATCGGTGCGACGGTGATGTTGCCGGCTATCTGGCAGCGCTTCTCCAGGGCGCTGGTCGAGGCGCTGAAGGCCTATCACGTCGAAAACCCCGACCAGCAGGGCATGGGGCTGGAGCGGCTTCGGCCTTCGCTCCAGCCCCGGCTGCCCGCCGCCTTGTTCCGCACGACTCTCGCGCAACTGGCGGCGGCCGGCGAGTTGGTCGTGATTGGTTCCTGGATCAGGCGACCCGAGCACGAGATCAGGCTGACGCCGGAGGACGAGGCGCTCTGGAGCAGCGTCGCGCCATTGATCGGTGGCGGCGAGCGCTTCCGGCCGCCGCGCGTGCGCGATATCGGCCAGATGCTCGGCCGCCGCGAGGACGACATTCGCCGCCTCTTCCGCCTCGCCGGCCGGCGCGGCGACGTGCACGAGGTCGCGCTTGACCACTTCTTCCTGCGCGCTACGGTTTCCGAAATGATCGGGATCGCGGCCGAACTCGCTGCCGCTGCTGCCGTCGGCTTCAACGCCGCGCAGTTCCGCGACAGGCTCGACAATGGCCGCAAGGTCGCGATCCAGATCCTGGAATTCTTCGATCGCCACGGTGTCACCATCCGCCGCGGCGATCTCAGGCGCATCAATCGGCAACGGCTCGATCTGTTCGGCCCGCAGCCGGATGCGCCAGCTGGAGGAGAAGCGTCCCCGGTGGGGCGTCCGGACTTCAAATCCGGGAGGGGCCGTCAAACGGTCTCTGGTGGGTTCGACTCCCATTCTCTTCCGCCAGTTCCCTGAGGGCGCCATGACGCAAACAAGAGCGCCCGCCCTCGACCTGATCGCGAGCTTCGAGCAGGCTGCCGAGGATGCGCGCCAGGCCGAGAACGCTTATCGCCGCGAGGCGGCGACGCGGATCGATGCACTGGCGCGCGAGCGGGCAAACGCGTTCCGCCGGCTCAACCTGGTGCGTACCGCCGCGGCTGCCATCGCCGATACCGGCGAGCCGGAAGCGGCAATGCCGCGTGCCCGTCTTGCCGTCGCTGATGCGCTCGGCTGGAGCGAGATCGGCCCGCGGCAGGCGCTGGTGCTCGACCGGCTCATGCCGGTGTTCGAGGTTATGCGGGGCGAGATGACTGAAGGCGTACCCGGCGACGCCTCGCAGGATGCCTTGCGCGCCTTCGAAGCCTGGTACCGCGCTGAGACGGGTACCGAGTTCTATGACCTGTTCGAGCGCCATATTCCGGATACGCCACGTGTCGACTTCTAGAGGGCTGGGCACCGATTTCGAACGCTGGCTCGCGAAGATGCTCCGCAAGGGCCCCTTCACCGCGCTGATCGTGCTCGTCAGGATCGCCGCGCCGAAGCTGGAGCCGTTGCGCTCGACCTTCGTCCATGTCGTCGGCGACGAGCTCGACTGGGGCGACATCGTCATGCTGCTGCGCGGCGCCGGCGTGAGCTGGGACGGCGCGGCCTTCTTCCCGACCCGCGAGGATGGCGGGCTGGTGCCCGACGAGCTCGCGCGCGTCCGGCTGCGTGAGCTCGGGGCGGCGCTGGATCAGGACCGGCTCGTGCTCAACAAGGGCGAGTTCTTCGACGTCTGGGGCCGCCGGCTGCAAGTGGCGGAGGCCTGACGACTATTCCGGCGACATCAGCCGCCGCTCGAAGTCAGGCCACGACCACGCGTGGCGGGCCGGCTTCGACCGTGCCGATGACCCGCGCCGACGGGTAGCCGGCTGCCTGGATACTCGCCAGCAGCATCTCCGCCCGCCCCGCCGCGCAGGAGACCAGCAATCCGCCCGAGGTCTGCGGATCGGTCAGGAGATGCCGTTGCCAGTCTGGAAGTCCAGCGGGCAGATCGACGCCCTCGCCATAGCTCGCCCAGTTGCGGTGCGAAGCGCCGGTGACGCGGCCTTCGCGCGCCAGCGTCTCGGCCTGGGACAGGAACGGGAGATCGGCAAGCCGCAGCTTCAGCGTCGCCTGCGAGCCGCGCGCCATTTCGAGTCCGTGGCCAAGAATGCCGAAGCCGGTCACGTCGGTGATCGCATGCACGTCGGCGTCCCTGGCGAGTTTGGTGCCGACACGGTTGAGCAGGGTCACGGACGAGATCATCTCGTCATAGGCCTCGGGCGACAATTGCTCCTTCTTGAAGGCGGCCGAATAGATGCCGACGCCGAGCGCCTTGGTCAGGATCAGCGCGTCGCCCGGCTTCGCTCCGCTGTTGCGGCGCAGATTCTGCGGCTTCAGCAGGCCGATCACCGCAAGGCCATAGATCGGCTCGGGCGCGTCGATCGAATGGCCGCCGGCGACGGGGATGCCCGCCTCGGCACAGATCGAGGCGCCGCCCTTCAGGATCTCGCGGGTCACCTCGATCGGCAGCTTGTCGAGCGGCATGCCGAGGATGGCGAGCGCCATGATTGGCGTGCCACCCATGGCATAGATGTCGGAGATCGCGTTGGTCGCGGCGATGCGGCCGAAATCATGGGGGTCGTCGACCATCGGCATGAAGAAATCCGTGGTCGCGACCACGCAGGTCTCGTCGTCGATCTGCCAGACGGCGGCGTCGTCGCCGGTTTCCGTGCCGACGAGGAGCTGGCGGTAGGGGCCGGCAGCCGGATGGTCGGCCAGCAATTGCTGCAGCACGGAGGGTGCGAGCTTGCAGCCGCAACCGCCGCCATGCGCCAGGCTGGTCAGGCGCGGCATTGCGGCGCGCGGCGGGGCTTCGAGCTCGATTGTGTCGCTCATCTCTTTGGTCTCCATCAAGCAGCGCTCTGGCGCGCCGATGCCAGCGAGCGCCAGGCGCCGGCCAGCTCCGCGATCGCGGTGTCGATATCCTCTGACGTACTGTCCCAGCCGAGCGAAAGCCTGACCGCGCCGAGCGCCGCCTCGCGCCCGAAACCGAGCGCGGTCAGGATGGCGGATGGCTCCTCGCTATCGGCATGGCAGGCTGAACCGACCGAAGCCTGGACCCCGGGACATGTCTCGAGGAGGCGCCGCCCGGACACGCCGGGGAACAGGACGTTCAGCGTGTTCGGCAGCCGGTGTTCTGGGTCGCCGACCAGCATCAGCCCGGGCACGGCCTCGCGCAGGCCGGTCAGCAGGCGCTGGCACAAGGCCGCAAGCGTAGTGCGCCGGTACTTCAGACGCTCGCCGGCCAGGGCGCAGGCAGCGCCGAGACCGACGATGTAGGGGACGTTCTCGGTGCCGGGCCGGATGCCGCGTTCCTGCCCGCCACCGACGAGCACAGGCCTGAGGACGACGCTCCGGCGCAGGAACAGCGCTCCGATGCCTTTCGGGGCATTGAGCTTGTGGCCGGCGATCGACAGGAGATCGACGCCGAGCTCACGCACATCGACAGGCAGCTTGCCGACCGCCTGCGCCGCATCGGTGTGGACCAGCGCGCCGGCGGAGCGGGCGAGGGCGGAGATGTCGGCGACCGGCTGCAAGGTGCCGATCTCGTTCTGCGCAAGGATGACCGTGACGAGCCCGGCACCCTGATTGATCGCCTTCGCCATGTCGGCAGTGCTGACGATGCCGTCGGGACCGGCAGTGACACGCCGGACGATGCGCCCGGCGGCCTCGTGCAAGCGGCAGCACTCCTCGGTTGCCGGATGCTCGATCGCGGTGGTGACGATGGCTCGGCCATCACCCGGGGCGAGCGAGCCTCGGATTGCGAGATTGTTCGCCTCCGTGCCGCCGCCGGTGAACAGGATTTCGTCCGGCTCCGCGCCGATCAGCCCGGCAACCTCGGCCCGCGCGCGCTCGACCGCCGCATGCGCCTGGCGACCGAGCGCATGGCTGGACGATGGATTGCCGAAGGCGCCGATCAGGAACGGCATCATCGCCGCGAGGACCTCGGGCGCGACCGGCGTCGTGGCGTTGTAGTCGAGATAGACTGGCCGCATCGCAAGTCCTCGCAAGAACGGGGCGAAGGTATCGCCTTCGCCCCGACATCGCACTCAGGCTGTCCGTTCGGCCGATCTGATGGCGTACCGGAACGTGTCGGGATCGAGGCAGTCGAGCAGCGCTCCGGCGACCTCCGCCTGCGGATACATCAGGAAGCCGACCTTGTGCTTCGAGCCCGGCAGGATGAGGTCGTGCGCGACATTGTAGCCGAGCCAGTTGCCTTCCCAGGCGCCGAACAACACCTGCCGCGCCGCGATGACCTTGGGATTGTCGACCGCGTTGTTGCCGGGCGGCTCCTCCAGCACGACCTTGCGGACATCGGCCGGGTCGGTCGCGACCCAGCCATGGCCGTCGAGCCAGATCTCGGCCCGGCAATGCTGCGCCTTGGTGATGACGTCCGAACCGGTCCCGAGGCTCTTGTAGCCGAACTTCGAGGGCGCGACGCGGATGCCGTAGATGTCGCGAGCCGGGATGCCGACGCTGCGGACCAGAGCGACATAGAGCGCGTTGAGGTCGGCACATTTGCCGCCGAGATTGCCGGTGCGCAGCATCGAGGCGACATCGCCGGTGCCGCAGCCGCGGGTCCTGGCGTCGCGAAAGGTGTTGGCGACGACCCATTCGTAGATTGCCCGCGCCCGGTCGAGATCGCTCGCCTTGCCGGCAGCTGCCTTTTCCGCCGTCTCCCTGACGATGCCGTCGGTCGGCATCAGCTCGGTCGCCTCCAGATAGAGTTTGCGGTCGGCGGCGCTTAGGGCCGGGACGGCGCTCTTGGTACCGAGGTCCTCGGCCCGGTCGCGCAGGGAGAAGCTGCTCCGGACCTCGACGCTTGGCGCCGTCTCACCATCCTTGAAGACGACATGCAGCAGCTCGGCGCCGTATTTCGGATCACGCACCACCTCGACCGAGACCGCATTGGTTTCCCAGCTGTTCTTGCCGGGCTTGATCCATTCGCCTTCGCGCAGCGACGGCAGCGGAATCCAAGCCTGGGTCTTCCCCTTTGCCGACAGGTCGAGACGGGTCGCCACCTCGAAGTCGCGCCAGGCGCCAGGCCTCGGCGCGAAGGGCGTATCCTGTGCGGCAGCGAGGCGCGGGACGGACAACGCCGCCACAGCGGCGGCAGTGGTCTTCAACATGTCGCGACGGCTGATCATTGCGATGTCTCCTCTCCCCGTTGCTTGCTTCTCGATTGTGTGGACGGCAAAGCCGCGAGCGCTGCCGCAACCGCCGGGCTCGTCCAGTCGAGCGGTTCTTCGGTCTTCAGCGCGGGCTTGAGATCCCGGTCGAGCACGAAGCTCGTCGGCAGGCTCTCGACCTTCCAGGCCTTCATCGTGGCGCGGTCGCGATCCAGCAGGATCGGAAAGGAGACCGGGCGGTCGCGGAAAAAACTGCGCACGCGTGCGTCGACCTCGCCGACATTGACCGCGAGGATGGCCGGGGAGCTCGTTCCCCTGACGGCGAGCGCATTCAGCGACGCCATCTCCTCGATGCAGGGCGCGCACCATGTCGCGAAGAAATGGACGATGACGGGGCTGCTGCGAAGCTCGGCCAGAGCAATGCCGGGGCCGTCGAGCTGGTCGAGCGCAAGCACCGGCGCCGTCTCGATACCCCAGGGCTTGAATTCACTGGCTGCGCCGGGTGCGCTGGCGACAAGAAGCCAGGAGGCGACCAGCAGCATGCGCTGGAACAGCCCCGGACTGGAACTCGGTCGATGAGCGCCCCGAAACTCGGGAGCCATGTCGGCAAGCACGGCACATCTTGTCGGGAGTACCCGGTAGACGTCAATTTCTACTTTTGGCACGCAAACGCCAAGGCGGCGCGGGCGTAGCGCGCCTGCTCAAGGCGTGAATCTCGACGCGGGCTTCCAGGCCGGGCGCGATCTGCAGCCGCGCCTTGGCGATCCTGCCTTCGGCCTGGGCTAGCCCGGCGATGAACTGGCCTCTCGGGCCTTCGAGGCTGACAGCCTAGCGCTTGATCGCCGGGCAGGCGCTCTGGGCGAGCGGGCGGAAGGCCTGGTCGCCGGGGATGGTGGCGACGAGGTCATAGAGGTCCCATTCGCCCTTCGATTCCGCCGCCTTCTTGACCTGGAAGACGTAGAAGTCGTGCACCATGCGCCCGTCCTCGCGCAGCTTGGCGTTGCGCACGACCTCGTCCTCGATCGGGAGCTCGCGCATCTTGGCGATCACCGTCTTGGCCTCGTCCGACTTCGCTGCGACGACCGCCTTGAGATAGTGCCGCACCGAGGAATAGACGCCGGCCTGGATCGCCGAGGGCACCGCGCCATGCGCCGCCTTGAAGCGCTCGGAGAAGGCGCGGGTGCGCTCGTCGATATTCCAGTAGAAGCCCTCGGTCAGGATCGTGCCTTGCGCCGAGGCGAGGCCGACGCTCTTCACGTCCATCGCGGTCAGGAAGAAGGCGACCAGCTTCTGCTTGTCCTGGCCGATGCCGAAATCGCGAGCGGTCTTGATCCCGGCGACGGTGTCGCCGCCGGCATTGGCGAGTGCGATCAGATCGGCGCCGGAGCCTTGCGCGGTCAGGAGCTGCGAGGAGAGCTCGACCGCCGGGAAGGCGTGCCGGACCGAGCCTGAGTAGACACCGCCCTTGGCGGTGACGAGGGTCTTGGCGTCGGCCTCGAGCTGATGGCCGAGTGCATAGTCGGCAGTGACCAGATACCATTTGGTGCCGGGCTTGGTCAGGTGGTTGGCGATCCCGGCGACCTGGACATAGGTGTCCCACATCCACTGGACGATATGGTCGGGCTGGCAGGCGTCGCCGGTCAGGCGGGCCGTGCCGCCGGGGAAGAGGCCGACCCGGTTCTTGTCCTTCAGCAGCGGCGGGATGGCGAGTTGCAGCGAAGCGTTCGACATGTCGGCGAGGACGTCGACGCCCTGCCGGTCGATCCATTCGCGCGCGATCGCCGAGCCGACATCGGCCTTGTTCTGGTGGTCGGCCGAGACGACCTCGATCTTCATGCCCGCGCATTCGGCCTTGAGGCAGTCCTCGACCGCCATGCGGGCGGCGGTGATCGAACCCTTGCCGGTGATGTCGGAATAGACGCCGGACATGTCGGTCAACACGCCGATCTTGACGGCGCCGTCCGAGATCTCGGCTGCAGCCGGTAGAGTGCCGAGCAATGCGGTGGCGATGGCGAGCGTCGAGGCCAGACCCTTCATGTGAATTCCTCCCTTGATTGTCGTTCGTCGTTGCTAGCGGTCGTGCCAGTGCGCCATCGGCAGGCCGGCGACCGGTGATCTGAAACTGGGGATGCGGCTGCCGCGCAGGCTGCCGATATGGGCCGTGCGCAGATCGATCCCGCCGAATGTGATGCTGGCGAACCAGGGGGCGATCGTGCCGCCGCAGGCGAGCATCAATTCGGGCGTCACCTCGTCGCGGGCGAAGGCGGCCATCAACGCTTTGCCGGCTTCGCTACCGCGGTCGTCGTCGAGCAGGATGCAAAGCTCGCCCTCGGGCGTGATCGCGAAGACCCGGTCGAGCATCACATGCGTGCCCCAGAGATTGCCATGGGCGTCGAAGGCGATGCCGTCGATGAAGGCGCCATGGTCGCTCGGGCCGAAGGTCTCGCGATCGGTCAGGCTGCCATCGGGCTGGACCCGTAGCCGCGTCACCCGGCAGGCGCAGGTCTCGGCGACGTAGAGCCATTCTTCCTTGGCATCGAGCCGGATCTCGTTGGTGAAGGCGAATCCATCCGCGACGATGCGCAGGCGGCCGCCATCATAGAGCGCGACATAGCCGTCGCGGACATTGGGGCTCATCGCCCGCATCCAGTTTGTCGTCCGCGTCGAGATCGTCAGCCAGATCCGGTCCCTGCTGTCGCGCAGCACGAAATTGACCTTGCCGATCGCCTGCCCGTCGATCGTATCGACCAGCACGCGCGTCTCGCCCGAGCGCGTCATCAGCTCCAGCCGGTCGGTGCCGAAATTCGAGATGAGGACATCGCCATTGCGGGCGAAGGCGAGGCCGTTCGGCAAGGTGCCGGAGACGAAGCGCGCTTCCTCGTCGGCCGCTTCGGCGAAGCCGCGGCTTGCCGTCTGCGTGATCAGCTGCTGCGTGCCATCCAGCCTGATGTGGACGACGCCGCCGCGCGCATCGGCGCTCCAGAGCGAGCCGTCGCGCTCGGCGAGGATGCATTCCGGCCGCTGCAGGCCCTCGCCGACGTAAGTGATGGCGGCCGGATCGATGGTGAAGCCGTCGAGCGGGTTGGGACGAGGCGACATCAGAAGTTCACGCGGTCGCCGCCCTTGAGGCCGAGCGTCGCGCGGGCCTCCTCGGGCGTCGCGATCTCGTAGCCGAGCTCCTCGACGATACGGCGGATCTTGGCGACCTGCTCGGCATTGGAGGTCGCGAGCTTGCCCCGGCCGATGAACAGGCTGTCCTCCAGACCGACCCGGACATTGCCGCCCAGCATCGCGGCTTGCGTGCAGAAGGCCATCTGATGGCGCCCGGCCGCGAGCACCGACCAGTGATAATCCCGACCGAAGAGCTTGTCGGCGGTGCGCTTCATGAACATCAGATTGTCGAGATCGGCGCCGATGCCGCCGAGGATGCCGAAGATCAGTTGCAGGAAGACCGGCGGCCGGAACCAGCCGCGATCGAGGCAATGGGCGAGATTGTAGAGGTGGCCGACATCGTAGCATTCATGCTCGAACTTGGTGCCGTGCCCCTCGCCGAGCAGCTTGTAGATGCGCTCGATGTCGCCGAAGGTGTTGCGGAAGATGAAGTCCTTGGTGTTGGCGAGGTAAGGCTGCTCCCAGGGATGCTTCCAGTCGCTGTACTTCTCCGCCAGCGGATGCAGCGCAAAATTCATCGAGCCCATGTTGAGCGAGCACATCTCCGGCGCGGCCTTGAGCGGCGCGGCGAGGCGCTCCTCGACGGTCATGGTCAGGCCGCCGCCGGTGGTGATGTTCACGACGGCATCGGTCGCCTGCTTGATCCGCGGCAGGAATTCCATGAACACGGCCGGGTCCGGCGTGGGGCGGCCGTCCCTGGGGTCACGCGCGTGCAGATGCAGGATCGCCGCGCCGGCCTCCGCCGCCGCGATCGCCTGGCTGGCGATCTCGTCGGGGGTGATCGGGAGGTGGTCCGACATGGTCGGCGTATGGATGCCGCCGGTGACGGCGCAGGTGATGATGACCTTGCTCATCGCAGTCTCCTTCGTCGTTCCGATCAGGCCGGCAGGATCGCCACGGCGCGGGTCCAGCCGGCCGAGCCGTTGCGGACCTTCACCGGCAGGCAGCTGATGGTGAAGCCGGTCGCCGGCAGTGCTTCGAGATTGTGCAGCTTCTCGATCTGGCAGTAGCCGGCCTCGCGCCCGGCCTTGTGGCCTTCCCAGATCAAAGAGGCGTCGCCGGTTTCGGCAAAGCGGCGGGCGGTGTGGCTGAACGGCGCGTCCCAGCTCCAGCCATCGGTGCCGACCACCTTGATGCCCTGCCGGACCAGATGCAGCGTCGCCTCGCGGCCGAAGCCGCAGCCGGAATCGACATAATCGGCCTCGCCATAGCGTGAGCCGGCCCGCGTATTGGCGACGACGATCTCCAGCGGGCTGAGCTTGTGGCCGATGCGCGCGAGCTCGGCGTCGATCTCGGCGGGGCTGACGACATGGCCGTCGGGCAGATGGCGGAAATCCAGCTTCACGCCCGGCCGCAGGAACCAGTCGAGTGGGCACTCGTCGATCCGGAGCGCCGGCGCCCCGCCATCCTGCGTCGGGTGATAGTGCCAGGGCGCATCGACATGGGTGCCGTTATGGGTCGAGATCGTCGCGAGCTCGACCGCCCAGCCCATGCCGTCCGGCAGCTGCTCGGGCTTGAGGCCCGGAAAGGCCGCAGCGATGTCCGTCGCTGTCGCCTGATGCGTGCGATAGTCGATTCTGACCTTCTGGAAGGGCGGATCGGCAGGAACGTCGTTCTCGAGCGGAATCGACAGATCGACGAGGCGGCCTGGCAGCATGCCGGTATGTCCTCCCTTGAGGATGTGTTCTCTGCGGTTCGAATTTGGACGAACGTCCGACCTATAGCAGGACGTCATGTTTCTGGTAAGAGGGGAATCGCTGGATTCTGGAGGGGCCTGATGTCCGCGATGCCGACGCGCGACCGCATTCTCGACGCTGCCGAGCGGCTCTTTGCCGAGCGCGGCGGCGCCGACGGCGCCTCGATGCGTGACCTCGCAGCTGCTGCCGGGGTGCGTCTCTCGCAGCTCAGCTACCATTTCGGTTCGAAGGAGGCGCTCTATCGCGCCGTCTTCGCTCGCCGGGCCCATGCCCTGGCGCTGGCGCGTGCCCAGGCGCTCGGCGAGGCCATGGCCCGGCCGGCCCTCGACGTCCGCGAGATCGTCGCTGCCCTAATTGGCCCCTCAGTTCGCCAGCGCTTCAGCGAAGGGGTGCAGGGCGCGGCGTTCGCCATGATGACCGCCCGCGAGGCCGTCGACCCGCGCGAAGCCGCGCGCGGCGTCGTGTCCGAGCATTTCGATCCGACCGCACGGCAGTTCGTCGCTGCGCTGGGCAAGGTCTATCCGCAAGCGCCGGAGGGCGCGTTGGTCGACGCCTATCTCTTCATGGTCGGGGCTCTCGTTACGACGATGGCTGCCGGCGACCGTGCCATGCGGCTCGACCAGCAGCGCGAGTCCGTCCCGGTGGCCGAGAATGCCGAACAATTGCTGCAGCGCCTGACCAGCTTCTGTGCCGCCGGCATCGACGGCCTGCTGCGGAGCCGCTGAGCCGGCCAATTCAGGCGGATAAGGGAAAGTGGATCAGATCATGCGCCGCGAGATCATCGAAGTCCCCGTCATCTCCGAGGCGATCCGCCGGCTCGGTGCGCCGACCTCGGCGCTGGCCCGCGTTGGCGACCTGCTCTTCACCTGCGGCATGCCGCCGATCGACGTTACGACCGGCGAGATCGTCAGCGGCGATATCGAGACCCAGACCCGCGCCGTCATGGAAGCACTTGCCGTGACCCTGCGCCATGGCGGCTCCTCGCTCGATGCGGTCGTCAAAGCGACTATTTTCGTCACCGATCCCGCGCTGATGGCCGGCGTCAATGCGATCTACAGGAGCTATTTCAGCGACGGCTTCCCGGCGCGGACCAGCGCCGCGATCCGGCCCTGGCCATTGCCCTTCGACATCGAGATCGAATGCGTCGCCGCGATCGGCTGACGCTTAGCGATCCGCCCGCGCCACCACCGTGTGCAGCAGCACGTTGAGACCGGGTTCCAGGTCGTCGGGCGTGCACAGCTCCTGATTGTTGTGGGTGATTCCGCCCTTGCAGGGCGCGAAGATCATCGTCGCCGGCGCGTGGCGGGCGACGAAATAGGCGTCGTGCCCGGCCTGACTCAGGATATCGCGCGTGCGGTAGCCGAGGCCCAGCGAGGTGGACCGGACCTGCTCGATCAGCTCCTCGGCGAAAACCTTGCCGCCCCAGTTCCAGACATCGAGGATCTCGGCGGTGCAATCGGCCCGCGCCGCCGCCTCATGGACAGCGCGGCGCACGCGCTCGGCCATCACCGCGGTCGCTTCCGGATCGGCATGGCGGACGTCGCAGGTCGCCTGTGCCCAGTCGGAGAGGATACCGGGCTTGTTCGGCCAGGCTACGAGTCGCGAGGCGGTCGCCTTGCCGCCGCTGCCGGCATGCTCCCAGCCGAGATCATCGACCGCGACCAGCAGGCGCGCGCCGGCAATCAGCGCATTCCTGCGCCGCTCCATCGGCCAGGGGCCGGTATGGGCGGTCTCGCCCTTGAATTCGACCAGCATGCCGGTGCTGGCAAAACCGCCAGTGACGACGCCGACCTGCATGCCCTCGCGGTCGAGGATCGGGCCCTGCTCGATATGGAACTCGACATAGGCGTCGAAGGGGTGGGGCGCCTGCTCCATCTCACCGCGATAGCCGATGCGGTCGAGCTCCTCGCCGATGGTCCTGCCGTCATCGTCGCGTCGGCCCAGCGCCCACTCCAGCGTATAGGCGCCGGTGAAGCAGCCCGAGCCGACCATCGGCGGTGAGAAGCGCCCGCCCTCCTCATTGGTCCAGTTGACGACCTCGATCGGCCGCTTGGTGCGATGGCCGAGTTGGTCGAGCGTCCGGCAGACCTCGAGCCCGCCCAGCACGCCGGCGATGCCGTCAAAGCGCCCGCCATTCACCTGCGTGTCGAGATGGCTGCCCATCACCACCGGCGGCAGGCTGTCGTCCTGTCCGGCCCGGCGCGCGAAGATGTTGCCGATGCCGTCGATACGCACGCTCAGGCCCGCCTGCCGGCACCAGTCGATGAAGACGTCGCGCGCCTCTTTGTCGGAATCGCCCAGCGCCAGCCGCGAAAGCCCACCCGGCCGACCGATGCCGATCTCGCCTGAGCGCTCGATCGTCGTCCAGAAGCGCCCGATGTCGATGCGCGCGGTCGCTGGCAGGCTCATGAATTCCCCCAATCTCCGGCGCTGATGGCGCCGCTTCGATCACCGACAATCGAGGCCGCAACTGGCTTCTGGCAAATCGATATTGGTGATGGGTTTCTCCGGTCCGGGTGGCACGGACAGGGGCACGTGCCGGTATGTCAGTGACGCAGAAGGCGCTTGACAGGTGTGCATGCGCAATGGAATGATTGTTCCATTGAATATTGAAAACGGTTTTTTTGTTTCGTTTTGAATGAAGCGCAGAGTCGGCGGTCGCGCCTGGCGCGTCCTCCTTCCTTCGCCATCCCGGGCGGTCCGCGACGCTTCGCGGCCCGCCAAATCGCCCGAAAACCGGCCGATCGCACCCGATCGGACCGATAACGAATGCGGGGAACATCCCCGCAAGGGAGGATGAGATGAAGCGTTTTCTCGCAGGGATGATTGCTGCCGCCGCCATCGCGGTCGCAGGAGCGACGCCGAGCGTCGCGCAGCAGACCAGGATCATCGTCGTCAGCCATGGCCAGGCCGCCGACCCGTTCTGGTCGGTGGTCAAGAACGGCGTCGCCAAGGCAGCTGCCGACCTGAAAGTCGCGGTCGACTACCGCGCGCCCGAGACCTTCGACATGGTCGCGATGAGCCAGTTGATCGACGCCGCGGTGAACCAGAAGCCGGCCGGCCTTGTCGTCTCGATCCCCGACGCCTCGGCGCTCGGCCCGTCGATCCAGAAGGCGGTCGCCGCCGGCATCCCGGTGATCTCGATGAATTCCGGCTCCGATGTCTCGAAGAAGCTCGGCGCCCTCCTGCATGTCGGCCAGGACGAGTTCGACGCCGGCAAGGCCGCCGGCGAGAAGCTCGCCAGCATGGGCGGCAAGGTCGGCGTCTGCGTCAACCACGAGGTCGGCAATGTCGCGCTCGATCTGCGCTGCAAGGGTTTTGCCGAGGGCTTCAAGGGCAAGGTCACCGTCCTGCCGGTCTCGAACGATCCCTCCGAGATCCGCTCCAAGGTCAAGGCGGCGCTCTCCGACGCCAGCGTCGACACGGTGATGGCGCTGAGCGCCTCGCTCGGCGGCGAGCCGACCCTGGCGGGCGTCAAGGAAGCCGGCAAGATCAGCTCGGTTCGCGTCGCGACCTTCGATCTCTCGGCCAATTTCCTCAAGGCGATCGTGGCGGGCGAGGCAGCCTTCGGCATCGACCAGCAGCAGTTCCTGCAGGGCTATCTGCCGGTCGCCTTCCTGGCGCTCAACGCCGAATACGGGCTCGTTCCCGGTGGCAATGTTCCGTCCGGCCCGAACCTCGTCACCAAGGAGAAGGCGGCCCAGGTCGTCGACCTCTCGGCCAAGGGCATCCGCTGAGGCTGCATGGGCGGCGCTGACCCGCGCCGCCCTTCCTTCCGGATCGTTCAGAAGCTGAAGGTGCGCGCCATGGCCACGTCGACCGCCGATCTCGCCGCGGGCGCGTCCCGTTCCACCGACCCGGCCGCAGAGGCCCGCGACGAACGTTTGCGCCGCGTCTCGCTGATCGCCCGATTGATGCGCCGGCCAGAATTGGGGGCGGTCGCCGGCCTCGTCCTGGTCACCGTCTTCTTCGGCCTCACCGCCAACCCGGCGATGTTCACCCTCGCCGGGGTGATGACCGTGCTCTCGCCGGCGGCCCAGCTCGGCATCCTCGCCATTGCGGCGGCGCTGCTGATGATCGGCGGCGAGTTCGACCTCTCGATCGGCTCGATGATCGCCTTCGCCGGCCTCGTCTTCGGCGCGCTGATCGTAGTCGGCGACCTGCCGCTGCTGGCGGCGATCGTCGCGACTTTTCTCTTCGCCGGGCTGATGGGCGCGGTGAACGGGCAGATCGTCATCCGGACGCGCCTGCCCTCCTTCATCGTCACCCTCGCCTTCCTGTTCATCCTGCGCGGGCTTTCGCTGGTCGGGCTGAAATGGGCGACCGGCGGCTCGACGCAGTTGCGCGGCATCGGCGAGAAAGCGGGCACAGGCGTGGTGCGCGAGCTCTTCTCCGGCCAGGCGCTGGAGGGGCTGTTCGCCTGGCTGGCGCAGGCCAACTGGATCGCCAAGTTCCCGAACGGCACGCCGACCGTGACCGGCGTTCCCGTCGGAGTCCTCTGGTTCCTCGCCATCGCGGCGCTCGCGACCTATGTCCTGCTGCGCACCCGCTTTGGCAACTGGATCTTCGCCGCGGGCGGCGACCCCAATGCGGCCCGCAATTCCGGCGTGCCGGTGAACATGGTCAAGACGACCCTGTTCGTGCTGACCGCCTGCGCCGCCACCCTCGTCGCCATCCTGACCGTGCTCGACGCCGGCTCGACCGATGCCCGCCGCGGCTTCCAGAAGGAGTTCGAGGCGATCATTGCCGCAGTGATCGGCGGCTGCCTGCTCACCGGCGGCTATGGCTCGGCGGTCGGTGCTTTCTTCGGCGCGATCATCTTCGGGATGGTCTCGATCGGCCTGACCTACACCAGCTTCGACAGCGACTGGTTCCAGGTCTTCCTTGGCGGGATGCTGCTGCTCGCCGTGCTGTTCAACAACTTCATCCGCCGCAAGGCGACAGGGGAGCGCTGAACATGACGACAGCTCCGGAACAGACGCCCCTCATCGAGGTCCGCGATATCGTCAAGCATTTCGGCTCGGTGATCGCGCTCTCGGGCGTCTCGCTCAAGGTCTCCGCCGGCGAGGTGCTCTGCCTGCTCGGCGACAACGGCGCCGGCAAGTCGACGCTGATCAAGACGCTTTCCGGCTGCCACCGGCCGAGCTCGGGCGAGTTCCTGGTCGAGGGCCGGCCGGTCGCCTTCTCCAGCCCGCGCGACGCGCTCGATGCCGGCATCGCCACCGTCTACCAGGACCTGGCGATGATCCCGCTGATGTCGATCACGCGGAATTTCTTCATGGGCCGCGAGCCGATCCGCGGCTTCGGCCCGCTGAAATGGATCGATTTCGACCTCGCCCATGCGGTGACGCGCGACGAGATGCACAGGATCGGCATCGATATCCGCGATCCGCATCAGGCGGTCGGCACGCTATCGGGTGGCGAGCGCCAATGCGTCGCCATCGCCCGCGCCGTCTATTTCGGCGCCAAGGTGCTGATCCTGGACGAACCGACCTCGGCGCTCGGCGTCGCCCAGACCTCGATGGTGCTGAAATACATCAACCTCGTCCGCGCCAAGGGGTTGGGCGTGATCTTCATCACCCATAATGTCCGCCACGCCTATGCCGTCGGCGACCGCTTCACCGTGCTCAACCGTGGCAAGACGCTCGGCACCTACGCCAAGTCGGGGATCGCCATGGACGAGCTGCAGAACCTGATGGCCGGCGGCAAGGAATTGCAGGCGGTCTCCGAGGAGCTCGGCGGCACGGTCTAACGGCTGGCGATTATCCGGTCCTTCCTTCCTCTTCGCTACGGAGATTGCTCATGCGCGCGCTCGGCGTCGGCCTGATCGGCACCGGCTATATGGGCAAGTGCCATGCCCTGGCCTGGAATGCGGTCGCGCCCGTCTTCGGCGACGTGCCCCGTCCTAAGCTCGCGGTGCTTTGCGAGGTCGACGAAGCCCTGGCGGCGCAGCGCGCCGGCGAGTTCGGCTTCACTGAGTCGACTGCCGACTGGAAGGCGCTCATCGCCCATCCCGATGTCGACGTCGTCTCGATCACCACGCCTAATGCCTTCCATGCGCAGATGGCGATCGCGGCGCTTGCCGCCGGCAAACATGTCTGGTGCGAGAAGCCGATGGCGACGAGCCTTGGCGATGCACAGGCGATGCTGGCGGCGGCGAAGGCGGCCGGCACGATCGCCGCGCTCGGCTACAACTACATCCAGAACCCGGCGATCCGGCTGGCGCAGCGCCTGATCGCCGAGGGCACGATCGGGCCGGTCAACCACGTCCGCGTCGAGATGGACGAGGACTTCATGGCCGATGCCGGCGCGCCGTTCTCCTGGAAGAGCGAGGCAGCGTCCGGTCATGGCGCGCTCGACGATTTCGGTGTGCACGCCTTCTCGCTGATCAAGGTGCTGATCGGCGAGGTCGACGCGGTCATGGCCGACATGGCCAAACCCTATGCCGAGCGTCCGCTCGCGGCCGGCGGCAGCCGCGCGGTCGAGACGCACGACATCGCCACCCTGCTGCTGCGCCTGTCTTCCGGGGCCTCCGGACTCGTCGCGCTCAACCGCTCGGCCTGGGGCCGCAAGGGCCGGATCGCGCTGCAGGTCTTTGGCGCGAAGGGCACGATCGCCTATGACCAGGAGCGGATGAACGAGATCGAGCTCTACACTGCCGAGGGCGCCAGCGATCTCCAGGGCTTCCGCCGCATCCTGACCGCCCCGGCACATGAGCCCTATGGCCGCTTCATCCCGGCGCCCGGCCACGGTCTCGGCTTCAACGAGCTCAAGATCATCGAATGCCACGAATTGCTGCGTGCCATCGCCGGCGCGCCCGCGCATCTCCTCGATTTCGAGGCCGGCCTGCGCATCGAGTGCACGGTCGATGCCGCCGCCAGGAGTGTCAGGGAGGGACGCTGGACGACAGTCTGAGGACCTGCTTCGCTGATGTCGTGGACGAAGCGTGATTCTCGGCGATCCAGCCGGTTCCGATCGCCAGGAAAGCGCGCTAGGAATATCGTTCGTATACGAACGAGGATCAGTGATGGCGCGACCGAGCAGTGCGGCCGAGACGCCCGAACCCACGGAAGAGATCTATGATCTCGCCGAGCAGGTCGGCTTCATCATGCGCCAGGCGGCGCAGCGCCATGTCTCGATCTTCAACGAGATCATGGGCAGCGACCTGACGCCGACGCAATGGGCGGTGCTGGCGCGGCTCTATCAGGATGGCGGCTCCTCGCAGAACCTGCTGGGACGCCAGACCGCGATGGACGCCGCCACGATCAAGGGCGTGGTCGACCGCCTGCTCAAGCGCAAGCTGGTCCAGACCAAGCCCGATCCGGAGGATGGCCGCCGGCTCATCGTCGAGCTCAGCCCGGCCGGCGTCGACTACACCCGTGAATTGCTGCCCAAGGCGGAGACGGTGACCAAGGTGACGCTGGCGCCGCTCGCGACCAACCAGCGGGCGACGCTGGTCGCGCTGTTGAAGCAGCTGCGCTGAGGTTTCCGTCATTGCGAGCGTAGCGAAGCAATCCAGGGGACGTAGAGCGAGCCCTTCTAGATTGCTTCGTCGCTTTGCTCCTCGCAATGACGAGGGCTGATGCCACTAGCCGATCACGTAGCAATCGCAGCTGTCCGCCATCGCCTTGGCCTCGTCGAGATCGCTCGAGGCGCTGGCGTGGATGGCGAAGAGCGGATCGCCCGCTGCAACGCGGTCGCCGACATGGCGGCGCAGATCGATGCCGGCCGCCTTGTCGAAGGGCGCACCGGCGCGCCGTGCGATTCCCGCGACCGCCCAACCGTCGATCTCGCTGACCACCCCGGCCTTGGGCGAGCGCACGGTATGGACCAGCAGCCCCGGCGCCACCGGCGGCTCGCGCCGCCCCTGCGCATCGATGATCCGCTCGAAGGTGGCCCGTGCCGCGCCTGAGCGCAGCAACTCCTCCGCCCGTGCCCGTCCGGCCGCGACCGAGCCGAGCGCCGGATCCCAGGCCAGGATGCGGCTGGCGAAGAACAGCGCCTTCTCGACCAGATCGGCTGGCGCCTGTGGATCGTTGTCGAGCACCCAGCCGACATCGCGGCATTCCAGCGCGGGGCCGATGCCACGCCCGATCGGGCGGCTGCCATCGGTCGGGAAGGCGTTGACGACAAGGCCGAGCCCGCTGCCTACCGTCTCGAACAACTGTGCCAGCTCGGCGGCCTCGGCCTCGCTCTTCAGCTTGGCGCGCGGGCCATAGGGCAGGTCGACGATGACATGGGTCGAGCCGGCCGTGAGCTTCTTCGACAGGATCGAGGCGACCGACCAGCGATTCGAATCGATGCCGAGCGGCCGTGTGATTGCGTTCATCACGTCGTCGACCACGGAATGGTTGAGCCGCCCGTTCCAGGCGATGCAGCCGCGGGCTTTTTCCACGCAAGCACGCAACTCGGCCGGGTTGAGCTCGACGCGGGCGAGCGCCTCCATCGCATCGGCCGTGCCCGCCGCCGAGGTGATGGCGCGCGACGAGGTCTTCGGCATCAGGAAGGCGCCATGGGCCGCGACGATCGGCACGACGATCAGGGTGATCCGGCTGCCGGGAATCCCACCCATCGAATGCTTGTCGACGACGATGCTGTCGGGCCAGGTGATCTTTTGGGCGAAGCGGGTGCGCACCCGCGCCAGTGCGATGACCTCGTCGTCGGAGAGCTTCTGCGTCGCCGCGACCAGGAAAGCCGCGACCTCGCCATCGGGATAGCGGGCCTCGACGATGTCGCGGATCAGCGTGTGGTACTGCGCCTCAGTGAGCTCGCCGCCCTGGATCTTGCGGGTCAGCGCTGCCCGGCTCTCCGGTGAGGGTGTCCGCCTGATAGTGACCTCGCTGCCTTCCAGCAGACTAAGCTCGTCGAAGGCCTCGGCCGAGAGGCCGATCTCGTCGCCGCCGAGCAAAGCGGGCGAGTCGACCACCTGCACGCCAGAGCGGATGCTGGCGCCGATACCCGAAATCTCG
Organism: Allobosea sp. NPDC055332; assembly: GCF_053645455.1. NCBI lineage: Bacteria > Pseudomonadati > Pseudomonadota > Alphaproteobacteria > Hyphomicrobiales > Alloboseaceae > Allobosea > Allobosea sp. NPDC055332. The sequence goes on from NZ_JBSHMO010000005.1 coordinate 398,459, forward strand.
ATCCGGCCCGGGCCGAGATAGTCGAAGCCGTTGACGATCTCGCCCTTGGCCGGGAGATAGGCGCAATGCGCCCGTCCCGCGAAGAGCGGCAGGCGGCGCAGGCGCATCGTGTTGGCGGCCGCCTCGACCGCGGCGACGAAGCGCTCGATCCCGATCTCCACGCTCTGATCATTGCAGATCGTCGCCGCCCTGATGCCCTCCGGGCGCGGCTCGACCGTGCGCGACAGGCGCTTCTCGATGGCTTCGCCGCTCTCGCGGCCGCGCCCGGCGATGCGGGCGGCGAGCACTTCGGGCGGCGCGGTGACCTCGACCACGACGAAGCGCGGCAGCCGGGCGGCGAGCGCCGCGATCGTCGCGCGCGAGCCATTGGCGATGACGTTGCGGCCGGCCTCGACCAGCCGCTTCAACTCGGCCGGCAGCCCGTAGCGCAGGCCGTGGGCGCCCCAGGTGATCAGGAAATCGCCCCTGGCCTCGCGCGCGTCGAAAGCCTCGTCCGTGGCCGCTTCATGGTCCTCCCCCGGCGATCCCGCCGGGCGAGTGACGATGCGGCGCGCGAAGACATAACGGCCGGTCGGCTCCAGCAGGGTGCGGGCGCCGTCGATCAGCGAGTCCTTGCCGGCCCCGCTCGGGCCGACGACGAGGAAGAAGGTGCCTTGCCGCATTAGTTGCTCAGGCTTCGTCGAGGCCGATATCCACCGCCGGCGCCGACTGGGTGATCTTGCTGGTCGAGATATAGTCGACGCCGGTCCTGGAGATTGGGCCGATCGTGTCGATGTTGATGCCGCCGGAGGCCTCGACCTTGGCGCGACCGGCGATCAGCTCAACCGCCTTGGTCATGTCGGCGACCGACATGTTGTCGAGCATGATCACGTCGGCGCCGGCCTTGGCGGCCTCCTCGACCTGCTCGAGCCGGTCGCACTCGACCTCGAGCTTGGTCAGCACCGGCAGCTTCTTGCGGGCGCGCTCGACGGCGGCGGTGATGCTGCCGCAGACGGCGATGTGGTTGTCCTTGATCATCACGCCGTTATCGAGGCCGAGGCGGTGGTTCAGGCCGCCGCCGCAGGTCACGGCGTGCTTTTCCATCATGCGCAGGCCGGGCGTGGTCTTGCGGGTGTCGATCAGGCGCGCCTTGCTGCCGGCCATGGCCGCTGCATAGCGGGCGGTCTCGTTGGCGATGCCGGAGAGGCGCTGGGCGATGTTGAGCGCGGTTCGCTCGGCGGTAAGCACGCTGCGGGCGGAGCCTTCGATCTCGACCAGGATCGCGCCCTTCTCGACCTTGTCGCCATCCTTGACCAAGAGGGTCACCTTGAGCTCGGGATCGTAGCGCTTGAACACCCGCGCCGCGACCTCGACGCCAGCGACGATCATCGGCTCGCGGGCGTTCATGTGGAACTTGCCGGTCTCGCCCGGTTCGATCATCACCTGGACGGTGAGGTCGCAGGCGCCGATGTCCTCGACAAGCCAGTGGTCGATCAGGCGGTCCGTGGCGAAGACGTCATACATGGAAGGGTCCTCTCTCCCGCGGCACTGCCGCTCAAACATGTTTGTATGCAAACAATAGCAGCGGAAAAATTTGGCTGTCAATGCGCCATCGGTGCCGTCCGTGCAACAAGCAATCGCGTCATGCGGAGGTCATGTCCGCCGGCTACAAACCTCGCTCGGCGGCGCCGTAAATGATCTTGTATGCAAGATTTGAAGGCTGGGCCCTCCTCTCATCGACAAAACAGAACGAGTTCGGCCGTGGCGGCTGGAGCTGTGTGCCAATCCCGGGATCGGGCGTAGAATGCGCGGCCGTCCCGTGCCTTGCCGCTGTCTTGACTTGGTCCAAGAGGCGCGCCAGTATCGTTTGTACACAAACAAAATCCTTAAGACCCGCTCTGCGGGAGGATCAAGCATGGCGCTGGACGAAGCGAGCCCGGTCGCGGACGACAAGATCCGCTGCGATGCCTGCCCGGTGATGTGCTTCATCAAGCCGGGCGCCGTCGGCGCCTGCGATCGCTACGGCAATGTCGATGGCGAGTTGGTGCGGATGGAGCCGCATATCGTGCTCGAGCGCACGCTGGAGCATGGCGGCGAAATCGTTCCCTTCGCCGGATCGCGCGAGTGGGACGGCGAGATCGTCCACCAGCAGGGCACCTTCATCACGGCGATCGGCGCCGGCACCACCTATCCCGACTACAAACCCGCCCCGTTCATCGTCTCCTCCGAGGTCGACGGCGTCGACATGGTCACCGTCGTGACCGAGGGCATCTTCAGCTATTGCGGTGTGAAGGTGAAGATCGACACCGACCGCTTCCTCGGTCCGGAACAGGCGACGGTGCGCGTCGAGGGCGAGGCGATCGGCCACGTCACCACCGGCGAATACGGCTCGCAGATGCTGTCGCTCGGCGGCGTCCATCACCTCACCGGCGGCTCGAAGAAGGAGGGGCGCGTCACCTGCGACGCGCTGCTCCAGCTCAGCAACGGCAAGGCGGTCGAGCTCACCATCGACGATGGCGAGAGCGTGATCGTCCAGGCCGGCAAGCCGCCGATCGTCAACGGCATCCAGGAGAGCCGAATGCGCGTCGGCTGCGGCTCGGCGACGATCGGCATCTTCGCCAAGCAATGGCACGGCAAGGTCGACGAGGTCGTCGTCGTCGACGATCACATCACCGGCGTGCTTTCCGAGCACCAGGCCGGCAAGCTGCTCGGCATGGCCGGCACCGGCATCAAGCTGAAGGGCCGCCGCTCGACGCCCGGCCGCTACTTCCAGGTGGCGCAGCCCGGCACCGGCTGGGGCGGCACCAATATCAGCGATCCCCTGACCATTCTCGGGCCGTTCGATCCCAAGGTCGCCTATCCCGGCCTGCGCCTGCTGATGGTCTCGACCACCGGCGAGCACGCAGCCTATTACGAGCTCGACGAGAACCTCGTTCCGGTCGAGAGAGAGATGCCGCAGCCGCTGGTCGAGCCGGTCGAGCGCATCGCGGAGAATTGCGAGCCGGCGCTCTCCACGGTCCTCTTCATCGGCGGCGCCGGCGGTTCGCTGCGCGCTGGCGTCACCGAGAATCCGGTTCGCCTGACCCGCTCGGTCAAGGATGCGCTGACCTATGTCACCTGCGGCGGCGCCCCGGTCTATATCTGGCCGGGCGGCGGCATCACCTTCATGGTCGACGTCACCCGCCTGCCCGAGAACGCCTTCGGCTATGTGCCGACACCGGCGCTGGTCGCGCCGCTCGAATTCACCATGAGCCTGACCGATTACGAAGCGCTCGGCGGCCATATGGACGCGATCCAGCCGCTCGCTTCGCTCAAGGGCGGCAGCCGCCTGCGCCTGCCGCAGCGCCCGGACAATCCCTGGCCGTTGGCGCCGGAGCAGCCGCGCCGCTCGCTGGGGTAGGGCGATGTGGGAGAAGCCCTCCGCGCGTATCCTGCCGGATGGCAGGCGCCTGCTCCTGCAGCAGGGGCCGATCGATCTCGTCATCGAGGCGGTTGGCGAGCAAAGCGAGGTCAAGGCCGCGCATGAGGCTGCTATTCTCCGCTTCGATGGCCTTCTCGCCGAACTCTGCGACGAGTTGAAGCTGCTGCGCACGGCGGTGAGCCGGACGAGCCCGCTGCCGCTCGGGCCGGTCGCTTGGCGCATGCATGCGGCGGTCAGACCCTTCGCCGAGCGGAGCTTCATCACGCCGATGGCTGCCGTCGCCGGCTCTGTCGCGCAGGAGATCCTCGGCGTCATGTGCCAGGCCGCGCCGCTGCAGCGCGCCTATGTCAACAATGGCGGCGACATTGCCCTGCACCTCGCCGCCGGCGAGCAGTTCCGCATCGGGCTGGTGAAGCGGCCCGATCGGCCAGAGTTCTTCGCCACCGCGACGATCCGGCCTGAGGATGGCGTCGCCGGCATCGCGACTTCGGGCTATCCCGGCCGCAGCTTCTCGCTGGGGATCGCCGAGGCGGTGACGGTTATCGCCCCGACTGCCGCGATGGCCGACGCCGCCGCGACGGTGATCGCCAACGCGATCGATTTGCCCGGCCATCCCGCGGTCGAACGCCTCCCGGCCAATTCCATTCAGAGTGATAGCGACCTCGGCGAGCGCCTTGTGACCCGCAATGTCGGCCCGCTGACCACCTCGGAGATCGAGACCACGCTCGCCGCCGGCCTTGCCGAGGCTGAGCGCCTGCGTCAGGCAGGCCTGATCGTCTCGGCCGCCATGCATCTCAAGGGCGTGAGCCGCACGCTTGCCACCCCTATGATCGTTCAAGAAGACCCCGAGAGGAGACTTGCCCGTGCCTGAGATCGCCGTCCGTAAATATGCCGTGACCGTCGAGGAGATCCATCACGAGGGCGGCCCGGCCGCCGCGGTGCCGCTGAAGCGCGGCGCGGCGCTGGCGGTGATCGCCAACCCCTATGCCGGCCGCTATGTCGAGGACATCCAGGGCTTCATGGATGATCTCAAGCCCTTCGGCCTTGCGATGGCGCAGCGCCTGCTCGCCGCGATGGGCGGCGATGCCAAGGCGATCGAGGGCTATGGCAAGGGCGCCATTGTCGGCGCTGCCGGAGAGCTCGAGCACGGCGCGCTCTGGCATGTGCCGGGCGGCTACGCCATGCGCGAACTGCTGGGGGATGCCAAGGCGATCGTGCCCTCGACCAAGAAGGTCGGCGGCCCCGGCACGCGGCTCGACATTCCCGTCACCCACGTCAACGCATCCTATGTCCGCAGCCATTTCGACTCCTTCGAGATCGGCATCACCGATGCGCCTCGGGCCGATGAGTTGCTGTTCGCGCTGGTGATGACCACCGGTTCGCGCATCCACGCCCGTGTCGGTGGCCTCAAGGCGAGCGAGATCAAGGGTGAGGACGGCCTGCGATGAAAGCCAGGATCCGCAAGATCGTCACCGTTCTCGACGAGACCCATAGTGAGCTTGGCCGGCCCGTCTCGCCACCGATCAAGCGTGCCGCGGCTGTCGCCGTGATCGCCAACCCCTTCGCCGGCACCTATCAGGACGACCTGTCCGAACTGATCGATATCGGCGAAGAGCTCGGCGACCTGCTCGGCCGCCATGCGCTCGCCGCCCTCGGCATCGAGGGTGAGGCGGTCCAGGGCTATGGCAAGGCCGCCGCCGTCGGTGAGGATGGCGAATTGGAGCACGCCGCCGCGATCCTGCATCCCAAGCTCGGCGCGCCGCTGCGCAAGCTTCTCGGCAAGGCACCGGCGCTGATCCCCTCCTCGAAGAAGCGCGGCTCGCTCGGCGTTGTCCTCGACGTGCCGCTCGGCCACAAGGCGGCGGCCTATGTCCGCAGCCATTTCGACGGCATGGAAGTGCGCATCTCCGATGCGCCGCGCGCCGGCGAGATCGTCGTCGCGGTCGCCCTGACCAGCGGTGGCCGGCCGCTGCCACGCGTCGGCGGGCTCACCCATGCGGAGGCCAAGGGCGAGGACGGGCTGCGGTAGAGGCGGTCGCGCTCGAATCTCCACGTCATGCTCGCCCTTGTGGCGAGCATCCACGTCTTGAACACCACACGGGATTAGTGACGCGAAGGCGTGGATGGTCGGGACAAGCCCGACCATGACGGATAGGCGCTCAGTGCCCAGCCTTCCGCGCCCTTGCCACCGCCGCCTCGATCCCCTCCCAGCCCGGCTTCTCGGGCGCAAACCGCCCACGCAGATAGGCCGTGAGCTCCGTAAGCTGTCGATCGTCGAGCGCCGTGGCGAAGGAGGGCATCGAGCCGATGCCGTGCTGGCCGCCTTCGAGCAGCATGTTGACGAGATTGGCCGGCGTTCCCGCATGCAGCTTCGACGACAGTCCGAGTGCCGGCCCGGCATTGACGAGCGGCGCGGCGCGGCCGGTCTCGTGGCAAGCGGCGCAGGCGCCCTCATAGAGCCGTGCGATAGGTGAGGTCGCGGGATTGTTGGCCCGCGCGGTCTGTTGCTCGATCCGCGCCGCCAGCGCTTCGGCTTCAGCTGCGGGTAGCGTTTCGTTCAGGGACGCGAGATAGGTCGCCATCGCCCGGATATCGGTGTCGGGCAACTCCCTGAGCTCGGCGATCACCGGCGCCATCGGGCCTGCGGCTGCGCCGTGATGCTGCGAGGTGCCGGTCTTCAGATAGGCGTAAAGCTGCGCCTCGCTCCACGGAATCGGCCCGGCGGAGAGCTTGGTCAGCGCCGGTGCCTCCCAGCCCTCCGCCTCGCCGCCAGCGAGATAGGCACTGCCGCCCTTCTCGGCGCCGAGCACGTTGCGCGGTGTGTGACAGGCGCCGCAATGGCCGAGCCCGTCGACGAGATAACGCCCGCGGTTCCATTCAGCCGAGCGCGCCGGATCGGGCTTCAGCTCGCCGCCCCGGTTGAACAGCAGGTTCCAGCCGGCCAGAAGCGGGCGCAGGTTGAAGGGGAAGGTCAGCCGGCTCGGCTCGTTCTCCTGCCGCACCGCCGGCTGCGACATCAGGAAGGCATAGAGCGCCTGCAGGTCGGCCTCGCTCGCTTTGGCGAAGCTCGGATAGGGGAAGGCGGGGTAGAGCTGCCGGCCGTCGCGATGCAGGCCGGCGCGCATCGCCCGCTCGAAGGCGGCATAGGACCAGTTGCCGATACCGGTCTCGACATCGGGCGTGATGTTGGTGGTCATCACCGTGCCGAAGGGCGTCGGCAAAGCGAGTCCGCCGGCATAGAGGACGCCGTCCTTAGCCGTGTGGCAGACGGCGCAGGCGCCGAGCGCGGCGAGCTGGCGGCCGCGCTCGATCGTCGCCGCCGACCAGGTCGACGGATCCGGCCGCGCGATCGGGGCGATCGAGGGGGCGAAGGCAAGCGAGACGGCAGCAAAAGTAGCGGCGCCGGCCACGGCGGCGCCGAGCTTGCTCCACCAGGGCAGGCGTTTTGCCGGCTCGCGCGGTGGCGGCTTCAACAATTGCGTGCCGTTGAGGCCGGCAAGCACGCGCTCCGGCGTCAGCGGCAACTCGCGAAAGCGCACGCCGGTCGCATCGAAGACCGCGTTGACGATCGCCGCCGCGCTCGGGACGGAGGCGGATTCGCCCGCGCCCATCGGCGGCAGATGCTGGCGATCCATCAGCATGACGTCGATCGCCGGCAACTCCGGGAAGGTCAGCACCGAATAGGAGCCCCAGTCGCGGCTGGCGACGGCGGTGGTCTGCGAGAACGTCACCTCCTCGCGCAGCACCCGGCTGGTCGATTGCAGGACGTTGCCATGGATCTGGTGCGTCACCCCGGCAGGGTTGACCATCATGCCGGTGTCCTGGCCGACGGTGACGCGAGAGACGGTGACTTCGCCGGTGGTGCGGTTGACCGCGACATCGGCGACCCAGGCGGCCCAGGCGGCGCCGACGCCCGGCCAGCTGCCATGGACATAGCGCGCCTGGGCGAAGCCGCGCCCGCGCAGGATATCGCCGTCCTGCTCCATGCGCGGGCCGACATGCGGCTGCCAGTTCGCCCGCTCGGCGGTGGCGCGGGTCAATTCGGTGGCGCGCTCGTCATTGATGTGGCGCAGGCGGAACTCGACGGGATCGACCCCGGCCTCATGCGCGAGCTCGTCGATATAGCTCTCATGGGCGAAGACGTTCGGCATCGCCGAGACGCCGCGCAGCCAGGATGCGCGAACGATCGGCGGCATGTCATAGGCCGTCAGCCGCATGTTTTCGTAGTTGTAGGACGGCACCGCGGTGCGGTCGCCCATCCGCAGCGTCGCCGGCTGGTTCGGGATGCGTCCGGTCAGCAGTAGCGCCAGGGTCGGTGCGGCGTTGGACGGATACCAGGTGTGGAAGTCGTAGGCTTTCAGCGAGCCGCCCGGCCCGAGCCCGCCCTTGATGTCGATCAGCTGGGCCGCGCCCTTCGGTTCCCAAAGATGCTCTTGCTCGCGGGTGAGCTGGACCCGCACCGGCGCGCCGACCGCACGCGAGAGCAGCACCGCATCGGCGACGACATCGTCGGCGCAGTTGCGGCCATAGCAGCCGGCGGCCTCGAAGCGGATGACGTCGATCCGCTCCTTCGGCAGGCCAGTCAGCACGGCCAGGTCGTTCTGCAGCGGATAGGGGTTCTGGCTGCCGGTCCAGACGGTGATGCCGTCCGCGCGCACATCGGCGACGGCACAGGACGGGCCGATCGAGCCGTGCATGTGGTAGGGCCAGACATAGGTGCGGTCGAGGCGGGTCTCGAGGTTCTCCAGCGCGGCGTCGACATCGCCCTCCTCGGCGAGCAGGCGCGGCGTCGAGGGGTGCGTGCGCAGCGCCTGGCCGAGATCGGAGAGATCCGGCGGCGTGAACTCGCGCCATTGCGTCCGGAGCTTCGAGGCGGCCTCGGCCGCCCATTCCTCACGCTCGGCGACGATGCCGATGAAGTCGCCCTCGACCACTAAAGCGCGGATGCCGGGCACGTCGGCGATCGAGTCATGATCGACCGCGATCAGGCTCCTGCCGACGAAGTCGCCGGCATCCATGCCGGCATAGGGCGGGCGCACCACCCGGCCATGCAGCACCCCGGCCACGCGGACATCGTGGACGTAAGTGAAGCTGCCGGTGACCTTGGCGGGGATGTCGATGCGGGCGACCGAGCGGCCGACCAGCTTGTGCCGGTCGACCTGCTTGAACTCAGCGCTTTCGGCCAGCGGCAACAGGATGCGCTCATTGGCGAGCAGCATATCGAGGGTTATCGCAGGCGTGGTCTCGCCCCTGCGCGAGATCACGCCGTCGCTCAGCGCAATCTCGTCCTCGCTGCAACTGAGCGCGGCAGCTGCGAGGGTGATCAGCCTGGCGCGGATCTGCGTCGCCGCGATCCGTATCGCCAGCGAGGTGACCTGGATCGTCTCGCTGGCGATGGTCGGGCCCTGATCGGGCGTCTCGGCGGTGTCACCGAGCACCATCTCGATCGCCTCGAACGGGAAATCGAGCTCCTCCGCCACCATCTGGGCGAGGGCCGTGCGGATGCCGGTGCCGAGGTCGACATGGCCGTTGAAAGCGAGGACGCGGCCTTCCGCCGTCAGGCAGACATGCAAATCGAGCCCGTCCTCGGGTGCGGTGTCGGCGGCCGCGCCCTTGCGCGGTGCGACCACGCCGATCACGCCAGCGCGCTTCAGTAGTGTCTTGCGTGAGAGGGGCTCGCTCATGGCGCCGTCACATCCTGCCGGCCGCGCTCGGCGGCGAGCAGCACCGCTTTGACGATCTCGACATGGGTGCCGCAGCGGCAAAGATTATGGCGCAGCGCCTCGCGCACCTCCGCCTCGCTTGGATCGGGCTGGACGTCGAGGAAGGCCTTCGCGGTCATCACCATGCCGGCGATGCAGTAGCCGCATTGCGCCGCCTGCGCGTCGATGAAGGCCTGCTGGATTAGGTGCGGCGCTTCCACGCTGCCGAGCCCTTCGAGCGTGACGATCTCGCGGTCTTCCGCCAGCCTGAGCGGCAGAGCACAAGCGCGCGCCGCCTGACCGTCGACCAGCACGGTGCAGGCACCGCATTCGCCGAGGCCGCAACCGAATTTCGGGCTGTTGAGCGCGAGGTCGTTGCGCAGGAAGAACAATAGCGGCGTCTGGGCTTCGCCCTCGACCTCATGGCTCGCGCCGTTGACGCGAAGCGTGAAGCGCTTCGTCGTCCTCATGGCTCGCCCGAGCGGGGCGAGGCGCGCCTGATCGTTCTGATCGTCACGGCCACCGAGATCGTTCGTATACGAATGAGAATAATGACAAATCGGAGTGGGCTGCAAGCGGGATTTCGGGCGCCAAGGCATACTGCCGTCATGCTCGCCCTTGTGGCGAGCATCCACGTCTTGAACGCCGCGTCTGGCGAGGGAAGACAGGGATGGTCGGGACAAGCCCGACCATGACGGGGAGGTGCGGGGAACAGCCGCTCAATGCCCCACAGACGGGATCTTCTCCGCCGGTGGGGTGTTGCGGCTGATGCCGCTGCGGACGATGCCGTCGATCACGATCATGCCGATGCCGGGCAGGTCGCCAAGCTGGATCGAGTCGAGGAAGTTCCTGCCGGCCGAGTGCTGGGCCTTGTCCATGAAGACGAAATCGGCGGCGCGGCCGACCTCGATCAGCCCGCAATCGAGGCTGCGCATCCGGGCGGTATTACCGGTAGCGAAGCAGAACGCGATTTCGGCGGGGACATCGCCGAGCGAGGATAGCATCGAGACCATGCGGACGATGCCGAGCGGTTGCACGCCCGAGCCCGCCGGCCCGTCGGTACCGAGGATGACGCGCTTGAGATCGCCCATCTCGCGGGCGACGCGCAGCGTATAGAGCGCGGCACGCTCATTGCCGTTATGCACCAGTTCGAGGCCGCGCTTGCAGCCCTCGCAGATGCAGCGGATTTCCTTGTCCGGCAAGGCAGTGTGGCCGCCATTGATGTGGCCGACCACGTCGGTATCGGCTTCCAGCACCACGTCGGCGCCGATCAGTCCGGAGCCGGGGATCGAGGGGCCGCCGGTGTGGATGGTCGACTGGATCCCGTATTTGCGGGCCCAGGCCACCATCTCCCGGGCGCGCGCGCCGTCCTTGACGCCACCGAGACCGACCTCGCCGAGCAGCTTCACGCCGGCATCGGCCAGATCCTTGAAGTCCTGCTCGACCATGCCGGGCTCGATCACCGGCGCGCCGGCATGGACCTTGACGCCGCCAGGGCGGAAGGCGGTGAAGGCGCGCTGCGCGTAGATCGCCATGGCTTTCAGGCCGACGATGTCCTTGGGCCGGCCGGGCGTATGCACCTCGCCAGCCGAGATCATGGTGGTGACGCCGCCATGCATGGTCGAGTCGATCCAGCCGAGCTGGTTCTGGCGCGGCGTCCAGTCGCCGGCGACCGGGTGGACATGGCTGTCGATCAGCCCGGGCGAGAGCACCGTGCCGTTGGCGTCGATGACGGTGTCGGCCTGGTCTGTGTCGAGATCCTTGAATCGGCCGACCGCAGCGATCCGGCCGCCGATCGCGACGAGCGTGTCGGCTTCGAGGATCGGACGCTCGATGTCGCCGGAGAGCATCAGGCCGATATTCTTCACCACCAGCTTGTGGGTGCTGCTGACCGTCGTCGCCTGCTGTTCAGCCATCGTATCCGCCCTGTCGTCGTTGTCTGAAACCTGCCGCCATCCTCATCGCCACAAGCCCGATTGACAAGCGCGGTGGGACGCGACATATTGTTTGTATACGAATGAATTTCTGCCCCGTCCGGACCCGGCTGTCAAGCAGCAAGGATCGCGCATGCCTTACGCCGTCACCAGCGCCTGCATCCGTTGCAAGTACATGGATTGCGTCGAGGTCTGTCCGGTCGACTGCTTCTATGAGGGCGAGAACATGCTCGCCATCCATCCCGACGAGTGCATCGACTGCGGCGTCTGCGAGCCGGAATGCCCGGCCGAGGCGATCATCGCCGACAGCGCCGACGGCGCCGAGCAATGGCTGGCGCTGAACGCAAGGCTGGCGCCGCTCTGGCCGAACATCACGCAGAAGAGCGAGCCGCCGGCCGATGCCGACGACTGGAAGGGAATACCGGACAAGATCGACCTGCTTTCCGAACGTCCGGCACTATGATATTGAGTGGCCTGCATCCGATAATCTGCTAAATCGCTAGACTATCTGAGGATCGACGAGATGAGCAATTTCTACGAGGAGCGCGTCCTCTCCGTCCATCACTGGACCGATACGCTCTTCAGCTTCACGACGACCCGCGACACGACCTTCCGCTTCAAGAACGGCCAGTTCACGATGATCGGGCTCAAGGTCGGCGAGAAGCCGCTGCTGCGCGCCTACAGCGTCGCCAGCACCAATTACGACGAGAACCTCGAGTTCTTCTCGATCAAGGTGCCGGATGGCCCGCTGACCTCGCGCCTGCAGAACCTGCAGGTCGGCGACCCCATCATCATCGGCAAGAAGGCGACGGGCACGCTGGTGCTCGACAACCTCAAGGACGGCAAGCGCCTGTTCCTGCTCGGCACCGGCACAGGCCTTGCCCCCTTCCTGTCGCTGATCCGCGACCCGGAGACCTATGAGCGCTACGAGAAGGTCGTGCTCATGCATGGCTGCCGCCAGGTCTCGGAACTCGCCTATGGCGAGCGCATCCAGAAGGAACTGCCGAACGACGAGTTTTTGGGCGAGATGATCCGCGAGCAGCTGATCTACTACCCGACCGTGACGCGCGAGCCGTTCCGGAATCGCGGCCGCATCACCGACCTCATCACCTCCGGCCAGCTCTTCAGCGATACCGGCCTGGGCCCGTTCGATCCGGCCAGCGACCGCTTCATGCTCTGCGGCAGCCCGCAGATGCTGGTCGATCTCAAGCAGATCTTCGAGGAGCGTGGCCTCGAGGAAGGCAATCACGGCGAGGCCGGCGACTACGTCATCGAGAAGGCTTTCGCCGAGCGCTGAGATCCGGCGTAGATCATTCAGAATGGCCGGCCTGTATCTTCAGGCCGGCCATTCTGCATTCACGGTCCGCCTTGCGCTTTTGCCGAACGCGCCATGGCCTGCTACCTGTCCGGCAAATCACCTCTGCAGACGAGTAGCGCCATGACCGACACCCTCCCCGACCGCCTGTCCTCCAACCCCAACAGCCCCTTCTACAACGAAGAGCTGCTGGCGAAGGATATCGGCGTCCGCTTCAAGGGCGTCGAGAAGACCAATGTCGAGGAATACTGCATCAGCGAGGGCTGGGTCCGCCTTACCGCCGGCAATGCCAAGGACCGCCACGGCAACCCGATGACGGTGAAGCTCAAGGGTGCGGTCGAGCCCTATTTCCGCAACGCCGAGTGAGGCCTGCCACGGGCGATCGCCAGCGCGAAGGCGGCGGTCGTCAGCACCGATAGTCCGGCGCGCACGGCGTGGAGCGATCCCCAGCGCTCGATCAGCGCCCGGCTCGCCGCTCCCGCCTGCTCGGCACTAAGCGCCAAGAGCGCATCGTTCACCGGCGCGATTACCAGCAGCGTGAATGGCAGGTTGGCAAGCATCAGTGCGGCGCCGATGAGCCAGAGCGGATTCCGCGCTCGCCAGAAGGCGATTGCGCCAGCAAAGCTCGCCAGCACAGCGAGCCCGGCCTGCATCCGCGCCGCACGCGGATAGCTCTCCTGCCATTGCTGCAGGAGTGGAGCATCAGCGAGTGCGAGCCGCGCTGGCTGTTCGGCGACGAGGATGTAGATCGCGGCGCCGGCGAACAAGGTCGCCAGGATCAGCGCGACGAGGCCCGTGGCGGTAACACTGCTTTGCTGCCTGGTCGTAGCGAGACTTGAGTCAGGCATGGTCGCTTCCTCGTATTGAACAGCATGCTATGTATCATTGCACAGCATGCTGTTCAATTGCAATCTCGCCGGATCGAGCCCTGCATGACCAGCTTCAAGACCAGCTCCGCCGGCTATCTCGCCAACCATGTCGCCCGCCTGTTCGCGCGCGAGCTCGCCGAGGCAGTGCGCCCGCTCGGGCTCGCCCCGGCGCAGTTCATGGTGCTGCTGGAGCTCTGGCGCGAGGAGGGGCTGACGCAGAAGGATCTGGTCGGCCGGCTCGATGTCGAGCAGGCGACCATGGCGGCGACGCTGGCCCGGATGGAGCGCGACGGGTTGATCGAGCGCCGGCCCGATCAGGCCGATGCCCGCGTCCGCCGCATACAGCTCGCGCCGCGCGCCCGGGCGTTGCAGGAGCCGGCACTCGCCGCCGCCAAGGGCGTCAATGCGCGCGCTTTGGCCGGCTTTTCCGACACCGAGCGCGAGGCGCTGCTGTCGGGCCTGCGCCGCATCGTCGGTGCGCTCTCGCGCAGCGCCGAACTCGGCTGACGGTTCGGTCTGCCTGCACCGGACCGACCGTCCGGCCTCAGCTCGGCACGGCGCCGCGCAGCAGCCCGACCAGCTCGGCCTGCCGGGTCACGCCCGTCTTGGCGAACACCTGCCTGAGGGTGGAGCGGGCCGTCCCCTCCGTCCAGCCGAGCGCGGTCGCCGCCTCGCGTGGCGGATGGCCGCCGGCGATCAGCGCGGCGAGACGCGCTTCCGACGGGGTGAGGTCGAACAGGCCGGCGACGAGATCGGGAGAGAGAGCCGCGGCCTGCACCAGCGGCGTCGCGACGAGGATCGCACTCGCCTGGGTGAACAGGTCATGCGCCGCGCCTCTGACCGGCACCAGATGGAAGATGATCGGCGGCAGATCGCCACGCGCCCGCATCGGGATCGAGCGGACCGCAGCCATGTGTCCACCTCGCCCGAGCGCTTCGAGTGCGGCCGTAAAGAGAGCGTCGGCACCAGGGTCAGTGAGTTTCAGCCGCGACGGCAGGTCTTCGACGGCGGACGGCATCAGCCGCGTCAGCAGGCTGTTGGCTGCGAGGATTCGACCGCCCTTGCCGAGGACGGCCGCTGCCAGCTTCATGAGTTCCAGCGCTGCGGCCGCGCTGCGTGCGCGCTCGACCTCCAGGTGGTTGGCGATCAGGGCGGAGCGGGCGAGATGGGGCCGGACGCGATCGAGCGCGTCGACGATCGCCCGGGGGAAGGGCCCTTCCGCATAGGGCTTCTCGACATTGAGCATCGCAAAATCGCCCGAGGGGATGGCGATCGCGGTGGCGGCGCCGGAGCCGTAGCCCCGCGGGATCAGGAAGTCGCGGTAGAGCGGCAGCGCCTCGGCCTCGCCGGGCGCGAAAACGTCGCCATCGGTGACGAAGCCGGCGTGCCGGAAGGCGATGGCCCGTTTGGTGCGCTCGTTCTGCGCCCCGCCCTGCGTGAGCCAGATCTCGTCCCACATCTCCTGGAAGGCAGCGCTCGTACTGATGACCGAGACCCGCGTCTCGCTGATCCGCGAGCAGAGTGCAGCGGTCGCGCCGCAGTCCTGTGCCAGCCCGGCAAGCCAACCCTGCCAGCGCTCCGGAATGACGGCAGCCTCGTAGAGACCGTCGATCAGCGCCTCGAATCCATCGCCGAATGGCAAATCAGTCTCCTTTCTGCAGAGTCGCAACCAGAGCTAGAGATACGCAACCAGGGCTAGCATGTTTATCGGGAAAGTGCCTTGTAGAAGAAGGTCGAGCCGCAATCGCGCCCGTCGGGCATCAGAGCATAGCGCGGGACGGTCCCGACCTCGGTCCAGCCGAGCCGGTTGTAGAGGCGTCGCGCCGCGCCCGCCTCGTCGGTGTCGAGCACCAGCAGGTCGCGCCCGAGCGCCAGTGCGGCGGCCTCGGCCGCGCGCATCAGCGCTTCGCCGATGCCGCGGCGGCGTGCCCGCGAATGCACCAGCACCTTCGCGATCTCGGCACGGTGCGGCTGATTCGGCTTCCCGACCGGGTGAAGCTGCGCCGTGCCGACGATGCCGCTCTCGTCGCGCGCGATGAAGAGCAGGATCCGCCCGCCAGCGACCTCCGCCGCGATGCCGTGCCAGAAGCTTTCGAGTTCGGCTGATGTGTTCCAATCCATGAAGCCGACCGAGGCGCCGTTCGCCACGGAATCACGCAAGATCTCCGTCAGCGCCGGTAGCGCTGCCCGGGCCCCATCCCCGTCGAGCTGTTCGATGGTCACGCTGTCCGGCCTCGTCATGATCTGTCTCCTCGCACCGCTATCCGGCGACGCGATCCATTATGCAAGATTAATTCCAGCATAGTAGATAGCGCGGAACAAGGACGCCTCGACCCGCCGTCAACCTGGATTTTACGACGTTCGGCGAATTCCGGTCTCGCCGGCGCAAATCCGGCAGGTGATTTCCGAAAAAGTCACGGGCTCGCGTTTTGCTGAGGGCCGGAAGACGCCGGAAACGGCGCCGGCGCAAGGGGAGGCGTCGATGAACAGAGGGCTGGAATATGTCGGCCGGTCGGTGGTCCGCTTCATCACGCGCGGCAAGCCGCAAAGCGGGCCGGTCGATCGCAAGGCCCTTGCGAGACTTGAGGCCGCGCTGAGACCCGGCGACGTGCTGCTGGTCGAAGGCCACATGAAGGTCTCGGCGGCGATCAAGTACCTGACGCAGTCGACCTGGTCGCACGCAGCGCTCTATGTCGGCGAGACCGGCCGGTTCAGCCCCGAGGGTGAGCCGCTGGTGCTGGCCGAAGTCGAGATGGATGTCGGCTGCGTGCTCTCGCCCCTGTCGAAATACGGCGCTTTCGGCACCCGCATCTGCCGGCCGCAGGCGCTCGACCGCGAGGGTCGCCAGATTGCGGTCGACTACGTGCTCGACCGGCTCGGAACCCAGTACGACCTCAAGAACATTCTCGACCTGGCGCGCTGGCTGGTCCCGATTCCATGGGCGCCGGCCGGTTTCCGCCGGCGCATGATCGCGCTTGGCTCCGGCGACCCGACGCGGGCGATCTGCTCGACCCTGATCGCGCAGGCCTTCGAGGCAGCGCGCTACCCCGTCCTGCCGACGGTCGAATACGCGCAGGCGATGGGCGAGGAGGATTTCCAGGAAATCCTGCATATCCGGCACCATTCACTCTACATGCCGCGTGACTTCGACATCTCGCCCTATTTTTCGGTGGTGAAGCCAACATTGGAGGCCGGCTTCGACTACAAGGCGCTGAACTGGGCACAGGAACGCCTGCTCGCGGCAGAGTGAAGCGGCACTCGATCTGCCCCACACCCTTGGCGCAAGGGTCGCGCACTGCTATGGCGCGCGCATGAGCACCCGCAGTTTCGACAACATCCGCAATTTCTCGATCGTGGCGCATATCGACCACGGCAAGTCGACGCTTGCCGACCGGCTGATCCAGCAGACCGGCACGGTCGCGGCGCGCGACATGAGCGAGCAGATCCTCGACTCGATGGATATCGAGAAGGAGCGCGGCATCACCATCAAGGCGCAGACCGTCCGGCTGGACTACCAGGCGCAGGACGGCAAGAGCTACATCCTCAACCTGATGGACACGCCCGGGCACGTCGACTTCGCCTACGAGGTCTCGCGCTCGCTGGCGGCCTGCGAGGGTTCGCTCCTCGTCGTCGACGCCTCGCAGGGTGTCGAGGCGCAGACGCTCGCCAATGTCTACCAGGCGCTCGATGCCAACCACGAGATCGTCACCGTCCTCAACAAGATCGACCTGCCGGCGGCCGAGCCGGAGCGGATCAAGCAGCAGATCGAGGACGTGATCGGCCTCGACGCCTCGGAAGCCGTACCGATCTCGGCCAAGACCGGCCTCAACATCGAGGGCGTGCTCGAGGCGATCGTCCAGAAGCTGCCGGCCCCGAAGGGCGACGCCGAGGCGCCGCTCAAGGCCCTGCTGGTCGACAGCTGGTATGACGCCTATCTCGGCGTCGTCGTGCTCGTGCGCATCATCGACGGCGTGCTGAAGAAGGGTATGACCATCCGGATGATGCGCGCCAACGCCAGCTACGGCGTCGACCGCGTCGGCGTGTTCAAGCCGAAGATGCTCGAAGTGAAGGAACTCGGACCCGGCGAGGTCGGCTTCTTCACTGCCTCGATCAAGGAAGTTGCCGACACCGCCGTCGGCGACACCATCACCGATGACAAGAAGCCGATCGCCGAGCCGCTGCCGGGCTTCAAGCCGGTGCAGCCGGTGGTGTTCTGCGGCATCTTCCCGGTCGACGCCGCCGATTTCGAGGTATTGCGCAGCGCCATGTCGCGGCTGCGCCTGAACGATGCCTCGTTCTCCTATGAGATGGAGACCTCGGCGGCGCTCGGCTTCGGCTTCCGCTGCGGCTTCCTTGGCCTGCTGCATCTGGAGATCATCCAGGAGCGGCTCGAGCGAGAGTTCAACCTCAACCTGATCTCGACCGCGCCTTCGGTCGTCTATCATCTCAAGTTGCGCGACGGCACGACGCTCGAACTGCACAACCCGGCCGACATGCCGGACGTGATGAAGATCGAGTTCATCGAGGAGCCGTGGATCCGCGCCACGATTTTCACCCCGGACGAGTATCTCGGCTCGGTGCTGAAGCTCTGCCAGGACCGGCGCGGCCTGCAGATCGATCTCAACTATGTCGGCTCGCGTGCCAAGGTCGTCTATGACCTGCCGCTGAACGAGGTGGTGTTCGATTTCTACGACCGGCTGAAGTCGATCTCGAAGGGCTATGCCTCCTTCGACTACAACATTACCGACTATCGCGAGGGCGACCTCGTGCGCATGTCGATCCTGGTCAACGCCGAGCCGGTCGACGCGCTCTCCATGCTGGTCCACCGCTCGCGCGCCGACGCACGCGGCCGGGCAATGTGCGAGAAGCTCAAGGAGCTGATCCCGCCGCATATGTTCCAGATTCCTGTCCAGGCCGCCATCGGGGGCAAGATTATCGCCCGCGAGACGATCCGGGCCCTGCGCAAGGACGTGACCGCCAAGTGCTATGGCGGCGACGCCTCGCGCAAGCGCAAGCTCCTGGACAAGCAGAAGGAAGGCAAGAAGAAGATGCGGCAGTTCGGCCGCGTCGAGATTCCGCAGGAAGCCTTCATCGCCGCGCTGAAGATGGACGACTGAGCGAGCGCTCAGCTGCATTGCCCACGGGTTCAGGGAACCATCCCGCCTGACACGATGTTGATCCTCCAGCCTTCACTCGAAGGAGGATTGCATCGTGGACAGACGCTCTTTCCTCGCAAGTCTGATCGGCGGCCTGGCGGCTGCCAGCGGCCTCGGTACGGCGGCGATCGCCGCGCCGCAGCCGAAGCCGGCAATAGAGCCTCGCCGGCCTGACGAGACGCCGCAGGTCGACCCGGAAGCCCTCGACAAGGCCGACGCGGACTACGCCCACTACTACTACCGCCGTCGTCGTCGGCGGCGCTGGCGCAGGCGCTATTGGCGGCGCCGCTATTATTACAGGCCCCGCTACTATTACCGCCGCCGCTATTACCGGCCACGCTACTATTATCGCCGGCGTTACTACTGGTAGCGCTCGGCGACCGCCTGAGCGTCCTGCAGGGGCTCTTGCACGTGCAGGACGCTGTCAGGTGTCAGAGATTGGCGCCGAGGCCGCGCAGTTTAGCCCGTAGGTCGATCGGCTCGACGAAATGGATCGCCTGCATGCCGACCGCGCGGGCGGCCTCGATGTTTTTGGCGCTGTCGTCGACGAAGATGCACTCGCCGGCGTTCAGCCCGTAGCGCTCCAGCAGCACGTTGTAGATCGCCGGATCGGGCTTGAGCAGCCGCTCATGCGCCGAGACGATCACGCCGTCGAAGCTCTGCAGGAAGGGAAAGCGGATCAGGCACTCGGCCCATTTCTCGCGCGAGAAATTGGTGATCGCGTAGACTTCTTCGCCCTTCGCCTTGAGATCGGCGAGTACAGAGACGCTGTCTTCAATCGTCGAAGGCACCGTCTCGTGCCAGCGCTCGTCGAAAGCCTTGATCTCAACCTCCCATTCGGGATGCTCTGCGACCAGCAGCGCGACGGCTTCCGACCAGGGCCGACCGCGATCCTGCTCGATATTCCAGGCGGCGGTGCAGACATTCCTGAGGAACCAGTCACGCTTGGCGTCGTCCGGGATCAGGCTGCGGTAGAGATGGAACGGATCCCAGCGCAGCAGGACATTGCCGACATCGAATACGACCTTGCGATTCTCAGGCACGACAGGCTTCTCCATTCCAGTTCGCAGCGATGGGATCGCGCGGCTCACGTCCTTGTGCGCGAGCGAGCGTAACTTTCACAGCGATTCTGGCGTATTCGCGTTGGAGCATTTTCGAGCGAAGTGGATACCGGTTCGCGTAAAGAAAATGCGACCAGCCGGGAGCGAGAGCATTTCCGCGATCCGAAGGAACGCGGAAATGCTCTGGGATCGACAATCAAGGTGACGAATGGCTTTCGCAGCAACAGGCAGCTATTGGCCGTGGAATGACCGGCAGGGACGCTTCTCCGCCCTGCGCGCCGGCTGTTTCGCGCTCGTGCTCGTCCCCGCGCTGATCCTCGCCTGGCAGGCCTGGAGCCATCAGCTCGGCTCGAAACCGTGGACGCAGGCGGTACACGATACCGGCACCTGGGCCCTGCGCATCCTCGTCATCACCCTCGCCGTCACGCCGCTGCGTCGCATCCTCGACTGGAACAAGCTGATCGGCATCCGCCGCATGCTCGGGCTCTCGGCCATGGCCTACGCACTCGGCCATCTCACACTCTACTGCATCGACCTCGCCTTCGACTGGGGCCTGATCCTCTCCGAGATCGTCAAGCGCTTCTATCTCGTCGTCGGCATCACCGCTCTGATCGGGCTCGTCGTGCTCGGCGCCACCTCGACCGACGGCATGATCCGCCGGCTCGGCTCAGGCCGCTGGCAGCGCCTGCACAATATCGTTTACCTGATCGCCTGCCTCGGCCTGTTCCATTTCGCGCTGCAGTCGAAGATCGACGTCACCCAGCCGGTGCTGCTGACCGGCCTGTTCGCGCTGCTGATGGCTTATCGTGGCCTCAACCGCCTCGGCATGTCCTTGAGCTTCACCTCGCTGGCGTTGACCGCCCTGGCGACGGGCCTCGCCACCGCGCTGGCCGAGACGGCCTGGTATGCCTTCGCCACCGGCGCCTCGGCCTGGCTGATCTTCCAGGCCAATGCCGACATCGTCGTCTACCAGGACTGGACGGCGCTGCGTCCCGGGCACTGGGTTGCAGCTGTCGGGCTCGCGCTCGCGGTCCTGCATCTCTTCCGCAAGCCGGCACCGAGGCCGGAGCGGCGTCAGCGTCGCCCGGCGATGGCCTCCGAGGCCGCCGGCGGCTGAGGCTCAGCCCTCGCGCCGCGCCAGCTCCAGGATGGTCTCGATCAGCACGCGGATGGCGATGCCGGCATCGAGCTCGGTCATGTTCTCCAGCGGCGAATGGCTGATGCCCTTCTCGCAGCGCACGAACAGCATGGCCGAGGGGCAGAGCCGCGCCATCGCCATGGCATCGTGGCCGGCGCCGGAGGGCAGCCGCCGAGCCGAGAGATTGGAGCCGGTGCGGGCGATGCCGGTGGCGAGCGCGTCCTGCAGCTCGGCCGCCATCGGCGTCGCATCCTCGCGCGAATAGGGCGTGATCGAGAGGCCGACGCCACGCCGGGCCGCGATCTCGCCAAAGCGCTGCTGGATCTGACGCTCCATGCTCGCGACGGTCTCAGCCAGAGGCGCGCGATAATCGATGGTGAACTCGGCCGCGCCGGGCACGACATTGGTGGCACCGGGATCGGGCCGGAACACACCGACCGTGCCGACGGCCTGAGCGTGCGCACCGGCGATCTCCTCCAGCGCGAGCGCCATTTCGGCGGCGGCGGTGAGTGCATCCTTGCGCAGGGTCATCGGCACGGTGCCGGCATGGCCGGCCTCGCCGCTGACGCGCACGGCGGCGCGGCTCTGGGCATTGATCGCAGTGACGATGCCGACCGACTCGTTCTCGACCTCGAGCACCGGGCCTTGCTCGATATGGACTTCGAGATAGGCCTTGACCGAGCCCGGTTTGCGGGCAAGCGCCGTAATTCCCGCCGGATCGCCGCCAAAGGCGATGAGCGCGTCGCGCAGCACAACGCCGTCGGCGTCGCGCGAATCGAGCCAGGCCGGGTCGTAATGGCCGATCAGCGCCGAAGAGGTCGAGAGCGAGGTCGGGAAGCGCACCGTCTCCTCGTCGCCGAAGGCGATGACCTCGAGTGCGAAAGGCAGGGTGATGCCGGCGTCGCGGATCGCCTGCGCCGCCAGGATGCCGGCGACGACACCGAGATTGCCGTCGAAGCGGCCGCCATCGCGGACCGTGTCGATATGCGAGCCGATCAGCACCGCTGGCAGGCCGGGGCTCGCGCCCTCGCGCCGTCCCTGCACCGAGCCGGCGGCATCGATGAAGGCGGTCAGCCCCGACACCTCCATCGCGCCCTTGACGTATTCCGCCCCCTGCCGGTGAGAAGGCGAAAGATAGAGCCGCGTCAGCTTGCCCGGTTCGTCGCTGAACCGGTTGAGGCCGGCAAGAGCGGCGAAGGCGCGGGCGCCGAGGACGGCGGGAGAAGGCAGGGTCGTGGTCATGGGATCAACCTAGCGGGCCGGCCATGGGCATGGCCAGCCCGCTTTAGCGCGGCAGGATCGATTTGGCTGTCAGTAGGTCGCGCGCCCGCCCGACAGGTCGAAGACCGCGCCGGTCGTGAAGCTGTTCTCGGCCGAGGCGAGGAAGGCGACCATCGACGCGACCTCGTCGGGCTGCAGGAAGCGTCCGCGCGGGATCTTGGCCAGCATGTAGCCGATATGCTCCTCGCTCATCTGGTCGAAGATGCGGGTGCGGGCGGCGGCCGGGGTGATGCAGTTCACTGCGATATCCTGCTGCGCCAGCTCCTTGCCGAGCGATTTGGTCAGCGCGATCACCGCCGCCTTCGAGGCCGAATAGGCCGAGGCGTTGGGGTTGCCCTCCTTGCCGGCGATCGAGGCGACCAGCACGAGCCGGCCGTAATTGCGCTTGATCATGCCGGGGATCACCGCCTGGCAGCAATGCAAGGTGCCGTCGACATTGAGGCGCATGATCCTGGCCCATTCGTCGAGCGGGTACTCCCAGGTCTTCAGGTTGGGTCCGGCGATGCCGGCGCTGGTGACGAGGATGTCGACGCTGCCATGGCGCTGCTCGAGCTCGGCCGCGGCCGCGTTGACCGCTTTGGCATCGGTCACGTCGATGGCGAGCCCGCTCGCGGCCGGCCCGATCGCCGCTGCCGCCTCACTGGCGAGCTTGCCGTCGAGATCCCAGATCGCGACCTTGGCGCCGCTGGCCGCGAGGCGCTCGGCCACGGCGCGCCCAATCCCCTGCGCACCGCCGGTGACGATGGCGACGCGATCCTTTAAATCGATTTGGTTCATTGAAAGATGCCCCTCCGAGGTCCGGGAAGCCTAACCGAAAGGCTGCGGCGACGAACACCTCATTTTACATGAGCGTGTTGCGTTCACTCCGATGCGGGAAGCGACGGGCCGAGCATGCGATGCGATGGTCATCTTCGCTTGCTGCCAGCCCCCCGGGGGCGGCACAGCTTCAGATAGCGGCTACGCCACCTGCCGGGGAACTCGTCAGGATGGTCCTGCTGCGCTATCCTGCCGGCAGTCTCCTGACAGCGGAAGGCCGGCCAACATGCGCGCCGTCTTCTATGAAGCCAACGGGCCTGCGCGGGATGTATTGCAGGTGGGCGAGGTGCCGACGCCCGAGCCCGGTTCCGGTGAAGTGCGGGTGCGGCTGCAGGCATCGGGAGTCAACCCGTCGGATGTGAAGAGCCGCGGGCACCGCAAGCTGGCCTTTCCGCGCGTGATCCCCCACAGCGACGGGGCCGGCGAAATCGAGGCGGTCGGCGAGGGGGTCCCGAAATCGCGGGTCGGCGAGCGCGTCTGGGTCTGGAACGGGCAATGGCAGCGCCCGTTCGGAACGGCAGCCGAGCAAATCGTGCTGCCCGCCCGGCAAGCGGTGCGTCTGCCCGATAATATCGGCTTTCAGGACGGGGCCACGCTCGGAATACCCGCGCTGACTGCCTTTCATGCCGTCGAACTGGCAGGCGCTGAAAGCGGCGCGACCTTGCTCGTGTCGGGCGGCGCGGGTTCGGTGAGCCAATACGCTATCCAGGTCGCCAAATCGCGGGGCGCGACCGTCATCACCACGATATCCTCGCCGGACAAGGCTATGGTCGCACGCGAGGCCGGCGCCGATCATTGCATCGACTACAGGCACGAGGACGTCGGAGGGCGTATCGCCGAGATCACAGGTGGGCACGGCGTCGATGCGATCATCGAGATGAACCTGTCCGCGAACGCCGGATTGATAGCGGCTGCGCTGCGGCCAAAAGGCCGCGTCATCGTCTACGGCACCGATGCAGAGGCGACGATCCCGGCCTTCGCCTGTCTCGTCAATTCCGTCACGCTGCGTTTCTTCCTGATCTATCAGCTCGACGCGGAGCAGCGCGATCTTGCTGTCGCCGGGGTCACGGATGCGCTGGAGCAGGGACGGATGACCAGCCGCATCGGGCCGACCTTCACACTCGCCGAAACCGCCGCGGCGCATGAGGCGGTCGAGCGCGGGACGATTGGCAACGTCGTCGTGACCATCCCCTAGCTTTGCAGCGCCCGGAGCTATCCTGACGACAGGGTCTGCCGCCGCTCAGCGGGCATTGCGGAAGGCGCGCGGGCTGAACGCGGTGCGCAAGATGATGCCGATGTCCAACCAGAACGACCAGTTGTCGATGTACCAGTGGTCATAGGCGATGCGCCTTGCCATCTTGTCGTCGGTATCGGTTTCGCCGCGCAGGCCGTTGACCTGGGCCCAGCCCGTGATGCCGGGCTTGACGTTGTGGCGCCTGGCATAGAGCGCGATCTTGCGCTGGAACTCGCGGTCATGGGCGAGCGCATGCGGGCGCGGCCCGACCAGCGACATCTGGCCGGCGATGACGTTGAGCAGCTGCGGCAGCTCGTCGAGATTGTAGCGCCGCAGGAAGCCGCCGATCCGGGTGATGCGCGGATCGTTGCGCGTCGCCTGCTTGACCACCTCACCATCATCCGTCGTCGTCATGGTGCGGAACTTGAAGATGCGGAAGGGCTCCTGGTTGAAGCCGTAGCGGCGCTGCAGGAACAGCACCGGGCCCTTCGAGTCGAACTTGATCGCGATCGCGACGAGCAGCAGCACCGGCAGGCTCGCGATCAGGATTGCGCTCGCGGCGAGGACATCGAAGACGCGCTTGAACATGATCTGCGCGAAGGACAGGGCCGGGCGCGTCAGCCGCAGCGAGGCGAGCGAGCCGATGCGCACGATATGGGGATTGTCGAACCGGTCCATGACGCGCTCCGGCGTCAGATGGATCGCCACCGGCAGGTTCATGAAGGCGTCGATGCAGGCATCGATCGTCTCCTGGTCCGACCAGGGCAGGGCGATGAAGACGGCATCCGGCTTGAGGTCGCGGGCGCGGGCGGAGGCCGTGGCGAGATCGGCGGCGAGCGCCGCCTGCGGATCGTTGATCCGGCGCGGATCGTTGCTGCGCAGGAAGGCGACGTCGACGATCGAGAAGCCGATGTTCCAGGGCTGGTGGCGCGAGACGAAGGACATCACCTCGCTCTCGCGGCCGATCAGGAAGACGCGCTCGGAGGTGATCCGCCCGGTCTTCGAGGCCATGGAGATGGTGCGCACGATCGCCGAACGGGCGAGTGCGATCAGCGGGACGCCGGCGACATAGGTGGCGAGGACGACGGCGCGTGAGAACTGGTCGTTGACCTTGGCCATGAACACGATCGCGACGAAGGCGATCATCGTCAGGTTCCAGACCGTGAAGGCCGAGGCGATCTGGCCCTTGGTCGAGAGGTAGTTCTCCAGCCGGTAGCGGCCGCGCATCAGATTGGTGAAGACGAAGATCGCGGCGATCATCGAGGCGAGCTCGACGGTGACCTTGTCGTTGCCGAGATGGCGGTAGGCGACGAAGTGATAGGCGATCGAGGTGCCGCCGACGACGATCAGCACGGTCATCGCATCGACCGCCGCGGTGATCAGCCCGATCCAGTGACGCAGCGCATTGGCGCGCTGGTCGGCTGCCGTGGCGACTTCGTAGTTCAGGTCGTTGACACTCATCATGCCGCGCTCGCTTCCAAGACCGGCAAAGCCGGTCGCGGGCGGTCTGGAATCGGCACAGGGGATGCGCCGACAGCCGCCTCGGCTGCCGAGGTGGCAAGGGCGATGCCGCAGAGGCATGCGGTCGATTTCGCGGAAAATGCGCCGGATTCGGCCCAGCTGAACCGGGGCGGGACGCAGCGCGGGCAGGGCGTGTCCCATTACGGGACAGCCCGTCGGACAGGGGGCTGGCGGAGCGATAAGGCGCGCTATCGGATCAGGGAAAGGCCGCGTTCATCCTATGACGGGGTTCCGCTTGACCCGCGCAGGAAACGCAATGAAGACAATAACCTGCGCCGTCAGCATGGGCGACGTGCGCCAGCAGCGATCGAGATGAACGTCGTTCTCTTCCAGACTTCGCAGCGACGGACTGCGCTTTCCGCCCCGCCCGAACCGCCGCGCCGCGTCATCGCCGGCGTCCCGGTCGCAGCGCTGACGCGCGAGGACGCGCTCGCGCTGATCGACCACGCCTTCGACGGCGGCGGCCACCTGCGCCTGGCCTACTGCAACGCCAACCTCGTCAACATCGCCGCGCGCGATCCGGGCCTGCGTGAACGCCTTGCCGATTTCCTGATCCTGCCTGACGGGATCGGCGTCGATATCGGCTCGCGCCTGCTCTACGGCGCGGCCTTCCCGGCCAATCTCAACGGTACCGATTTCACGCCGGCCATCCTTTCCGCCCGCAAGCGGCCACTTCGCGTGATGCTGCTCGGCGGCCGGCCGGGTGTCGCCGAGCGCGCCGCGGCGAGGTTGCGCACCGACCATCCCCAGCATCGCTTTTCGGTGCTGAGCCATGGCTATTTCGAACCGGCAGAGGAGTCGGCCCTGCTGGCGCGGCTCGCGCATGAACGGCCCGATCTGCTGCTGGTCGCCTTCGGCAATCCGCGGCAGGAGCAGTGGATCGCCGACAGGATCGATGCGCGCCACTGCGCGGTCGCAGCCGGCATCGGCGCGCTGTTTGACTTCCTTGCCGGCGAGGTGGCGCGGGCGCCGGAGACCTTCCGCGCCCTGCGGATCGAATGGGTCTATCGCCTTTGGCTCGAGCCGCGCCGGCTCTGGCGGCGCTATGTCGTCGGCAACCCCGCCTTCCTCATGCGGGTGCTGCACCAGAAGCTGGCAGGGCGGAGCGCCTGACGGCGCCTAATTCCTTGGCGCGTCGGACCGAAAAGTGGACTCCACTTTTCGGTCCGACACTAAGGCTTCTTCCCGACGATGAAACCGAAGAGCGGGCCAGCGCCGATCATCACCAGGAAGACCCTGATGATGTGGTGGGCCGCGACGAAGGCGACCTCGGTGTGCAGCGCCAGCGCGATCAGGCTCATCTCGGCAAGTCCCCCCGGCGAATAGGCCAGGATCAGCGGCACCGGCTTGTGGCTGGAGACATGCGCGACTGCAAAGGCGAAGACCAGCGTCAGCACCACCAGGATCACGGTCGAGCCGAGCGAGAGCAAGAGGATGCGCAGGATCGCCTGCGGCGGCGTGCCGACGAAGCGGCAGCCGATGGTCACGCCGAGGATGAGCTGGGCGACATTGACGATCTCGTAGGGCGGCACGGAATCGCTGAGCCCGACGAGATGCACGATGGCTGAGACCAGCATCGGCCCCAGCAACTGCTTGGCCGGCAGGCGCAGTGCATGGGCCAGCATCACCCCGGCGATCGCACTGGCGGCCAGCCAGAACCAGCCCAGCGCCGATGTCTGGAACATCGACGGGCCCTGGTTGCGGTTGATGCCGAGCGAGACGCCTTCGAGCCATTGCACGATGAAAGGCAGCGTCATCACCACCAAGAGGATGCGGGCGGAATGGATCAGCGCGATGGTGCGGGCATCGCCACCCTTCTCCTCGCCGGTGATCACCATCTCGACGAGCCCGCCGGGCATGCCGGAGAAGAAGGCGGTCACCGGGTCGTAGCCGGCGACGCGGCGAAAGTAAGTGACGCAGCACAGGCCGCAGGCCACCATGAACAGCACCAGCCCGCCGATGGTCGGCAGCCAGTTCGGCATCTGCGCGATGATCTCCGGCTTGAAGCCGGAGCCGAGCATCACCCCGATCACCGCCGACATGGGCGGACGGATCACCGGCGGGGCGGCCACCGGGGTGCGGGCGATCGCGGCGGCGGTGCAGAACACCATCGAGCCGAGCATCCAGGGCAGTGGCAGGCGGTAATGCGCGAAGAGCCAGCCCCCGATCGTGCCGAGCGCGAGGGCGAACAGGAAACGGCGCCAGGGAAAGCGTCGCGGCGACAATTCACGCACGCCATTGACCGCATCCCTCAGCAGATCCCGCATCGCCCCGATCACCTCCCTGGACGCATGTCGATGGCAGCGCCACGGCGCTGCTATACGCCATTCGCATGGCGATGACAGGGCTTTGTCGGCATGCCGCCTCTGCCCTCGCGGCGGAGCGAACGGCCGTCACAACAACCCAGCCATGCTCGCAAGCCACTGACGAACGGGCGGAAAATCGGTGACAGTCGAGTCCTGCAGATATCTGATAGGCCGTCGGCGTCTTCCGCCCGGCTCGAGGCAGCCATGAGCGAAGACCGCCTTTCGGAAGCGACCGGTCGCGGCAGCGAAGGCATCGGCCTGGCCGAAGCGCTGCCGGTTTCGGCCGATGAGGACGGCAGTCCGGCGGAACCTCCCGAATCGCGCCGGCCGGAACGGCCACTGCCGCCGGTTCTGTCCGCCCCCTCTCGCGAGAGTTGGGTTGCCGCGCGCCGCAATAGCGCCCACCTGTGGTGGCGCCGGGCAAGCCCGAATCTGCGCGGCACCGTCTACATGATCACCGCGCTCCTGGTTTACGCGGTGATGGTCGGCGCCTTCAAACATCTCGGCACGGCGATCCCGCTGGTCCAGACGCTGATGATCCGCCAGATCATCATGAGCGCGGTGGTCGTCGCCATCGCCGGTAGCAGCCTGCCCCTGGCGCTGAAAACGGATCGGCCCGGCCTGCAGATCTTCCGCGGCCTGATCACGCTCGCCTCGATGCTCTGCGGCTTCAGCGCCCTCATCCATATCCCGCTCGCCCAGGCGACCTCGATCAGCTTCAGCCAGGTGCTGTTCGTCACCGTCGCCGCTGTGCTGATCCTGAAGGAGCGCGTCGACACGGCGCGCTGGGTCGCGACCATCCTCGGCTTCGTCGGCGTGCTGATCATGCTCAACCCCTCGGGCGAGGGCTTGAACTTCTGGGCGTTGATGTCGCTCGGTGGCGCGGTCTTCGGCGCCGGCATCACCATCAGCGTGCGCATCCTCGGCACCAGCGAGCGCACCGAGACGATCCTGATCTATCAGGGCCTGGTGCTGATGGTCGTCCTCGCCTGGCCGGCCTGGGCGCTCTGGGTCTGGCCGACGCAGGAGCAGTGGTTTTGGCTGGTGCTGCTCAGCCTGTTCGGCACCGCCGGGCAATGGCTGATCACCAAGGCCTATCAGGTCGGCGAGGCCGCGGCTCTGGCGCCGCTCGATTTCAGCCGCCTGATCCTGTCCGTTTTCACCGGCTTCGTCTTCTTCGCCGAGGTGCCGTCGCTGACGACGCTCGCCGGCGCCGCCATCGTCATCGGCGCGACGCTCTACACCATGCGCCGCAACGCCCGCGGCCGCCCGGGCTCCGACCTCTCCTCTCCGCCCTGACCGACGAACGAGACCCGACCATGGCGCATCACCAGCTCGACGCTTCGCTCGCCACTTGCCATTGGGGCTATTTCGACGCCGGGCTGAAGCCGGTGCTGGAGATCGAGAGCGGCGACAGCGTCACCATCCGCACCGTCACCGGCGGTCCCGCCCATCTGCCTGACGGTAATGCGACGATCCCGCCGGAGATCCACGAGATCCATGAAAAGGCCGAGCGCATGGTGCCCGGCCACATCCTCACCGGGCCGATCGCTGTGAAGGGCGCCAAACCCGGCCAGGTGCTGGAGGTGCAGATCAGGAGCGTCAGGCCGCGCACCGATTTCGGCTACACCATGTTCCGGCCGCTCGGCGGCACGCTGCCGGACGAGTTCGATTATCACGCCTTCCGCTATATCCATCTCGACCGCGAGCGGAACGTCGCCAACCTGCCCTGGGGCATGGAATTGCCGCTTGCGCCCTTCTTCGGCGTTATGGGTACGGCGCCGCCGGCGCATTGGGGCCGGGTGACCTCGCTGATCCCGCGCGCCTTCGGCGGCAATATCGACAACAAGGAACTCGGTGCCGGCGCGACACTCTATTTGCCGGTTTTCGTCGAGGGCGCCCTGTTCTCTTGCGGTGACGGCCATGGCGCGCAGGGCGATGGCGAGGTCTGCATCACCGCGATCGAGACGGCACTCGAAGGCACTTTCGAGTTCCATCTGCGCGAGGATCTATCCTATGCGATGCCGCGCGCCGAGACGAAGAGCCACCACATCACCATGGGGATCGATCCCGATCTCGATATCTGTGCCCAGAACGCCTTGCGCGAGATGATCGGCCTGATCACTGCGCGCACGAAGCTGACGCGGGACGAGGCCTATATGCTCTGCAGCCTCGCGGCGGACCTCAGGGTGACCCAGACGGTCAACGGCTCCAAGGGCATCCACTGCATGCTGCCGAAGAGCCTGGTGGCCTAGAGCATCGGCAGACCGCGCGGCTTCGGTCCGCGCGGGAAGGCGGCGTCGAGCCGGGCGATATCGTCATTGTCGAGCGTAAGCCCGAGCGCGCCGGCATTGTCCTGCGCATGGCTGGCCTTGGCGGCCTTCGGAATCGCGACGACCGACGAATTGCGCGTCAGGAAGGCAAGCGCGACCTGGCGCGGGCTCGCGCCATGGGCGCTGGCGATCTCGGCCAGCAGCTTGCCTTGTGCCGAGCGCTCTTCCGGGAAATCGTCCTGTCCGAACGGGCTGTAGGCGGTGACGGCGACGCCGTTGCGCTCGCACCACGGGATCACCGCATGCTCGATCGCCCGCTCGCGCAGGTGGTAGAGCACCTGGTTGCAGGCGATCCTGCCGGGCCCGGCGACGCGCAGCGCCTCGTTGAGATCGGCGACGTCGAAATTGCTGACGCCCCAGGACGAGATCTTGCCCTCGGTCCTGAGCTCCTCGAAGGCTGCGAAGGTCTCGGCCAAAGCGTACGAGCCGCGCCAGTGCAGCAGATAGCAGTCGAGCCGATCGGTCCTGAGCCGGCGCAGCGATTGCTCGCAGGCCTTGCGCGTTCCGGCCTTCGAGGCGTTGTGCGGCAGCACCTTCGAGACCAGGAAGACCGCGTCGCGCCGTCCCACGAGCGCCTCGCCGGTGATCTCTTCGGCCAGGCCATCGCCATACATCTCGGCGGTGTCGATATGGGAGAGGCCGAGATCGAGCCCGCGCCGCAGCGCCGCGATCGCCTCGCCGCGGGGCGCGCGCTCGATGTTCCAGGTGCCCTGGCCGATCCGCGAGACGGCTGGACCGCCATTTCCAAAAACTCGTGTCGTCATGCCCATGACCTTAGCGACGCTCCTCAGGCAAGGCCATGGCGGCGAGCCTCCTTGCCATCGGGCGACGAAGCCGCCATCCAATAGGGGCTTTGCGGCTGGGGAGCTGATCATGCGCAGGACTGTTGCGGCACTGGCTTCGGCCGGCCTAGCCGTCATGCTTGCGGCCGTCACCGCTGCGGCGGAGACGGTCGAGGCTTTGCAGGCCCGTATCGATGACCGGCCGATCGCGGTCTACGTCCATCGGCCGCAGGGCGCTGGACCTTTCCCGGTTCTGGTGCTGTCCCATGGCAGCCCGCGCGATGCGGCGGGACGCGCGGAATTCGGCAAGGGCACGCTTGCCGCGGTCGCGCGTCATTTCACTGCGCGTGGCGTGATGGTCGCGGTGCCGATCCGGCGCGGCTATGGCGCCGAGGGCGGTGCCTGGGCGGAAGGGTACGGCGCCTGCGATCGCGCCGATTTCTACAGCGCCGGATTGAACAGTGCCCGCGATGTTCGTGCAGCCGTCGATGCTGTCCTGTCGCGGCCTGATGCCGATCGTCGTCGTGTCGTGCTGATGGGAGTCTCGGCTGGCGGCTGGGGCTCGATCGCCGCGGCCTCGCAATCCGTCCCCGGCCTGCTCGGCGTCGTCAATTTCGCTGGCGGCCGCGGCTCGCTGAAGGCCGGCGAGGTCTGTTCTCCGGATGCGCTGGTCTCAGCCGCCGCGCGTTTTGGCAGCGGCTCAGGCGCGCCGCAGCTCTGGCTCTACAGCAGCAATGACCGCTTCTTCGGGCCGGAGATCGCCGGCCGGCTCCACCGCGCCTTCCAGGAGGCGGGTGGCCGGGCCGAATTCGTCGCCGCGCCGCCATTCGGCGAGGATGGGCATCGCTATATCCGCGCGATCGACCAATGGCGGGGCAAGGTCGACGGCTTCCTCGCGGCGGTCGGCTTCATCGGCCGCCGCTGACCGCTGCTTCAGCGGACCTCGACCTCGTAGCGGCCATTCCGGATCTCGCCATCGGAGTAGCGCACGCGAATCTCGAAGCTGTCGCGGCCGCGATAATCCGGCGCGGAGGTGTATTCGAAGGCGAGCGCATTGCCGACCTTGCCGTTGCAATGCTCATAGGGCCCGGGTCCATAGACCGCGGTGGCCTTGCGCGTCAGCATCCTGACCGTCCCGTGCTGCGGCTTCTGGGTCAGCACCGCGGTCGGTCGCTTCACCTGCCGGCAACGCTTGTCCATGGTCATGTAGGTCTGCTGCATGAAGGTCGGCTCGCCCGCGGCGACCCGGTCGATACCGTCAGAAGGTCTCTCGCCCGGCGTCACGCAGCCGCCAAGCGCCCCACAGAGCAGGATGAGGCCGAGCGTCGTCAATTCGGAGAACGGCATCGTAGCCCTCGTTGAGCCGGCCGGTCACACCGGCGGCGTGCCGTTGGCCGCCAGCACCTCGCCGGCGAGATAGAGCGAGCCGCAGATCAGGATGCGCGGCGGCGCCTTCCAGTCGCGCCGGGCGATCTCCATCAGCGCCTGCTCGACCGAGCCTGCGACTTCGGCCTTGAGGCCTGCCTCGCGCGCCAGCGTCGCGACCTCTTCCGCCGAGCGCGCCGCGAGCTGGTTCTGGATCGAGACCGCGAACAGCCCCTGCGCCAGCCCCTTGAAATGGCCGAGCGTCGCCCGCGCATCCTTGGTCGCGAGCAGGCCGGCGATCATCACCAGCGGCGCCGGGTTCTTCTCCTCGAGATCGGCCATGGCCTGGGCGAGCACGCGCCCGCCATCTGGGTTGTGGCCGCCATCGAGCCAGAGCTCGGCGCCGGCAGGCGCGAGCTCGGCGAGCTTGCCGCGCGCCAGCCTTTGCAGGCGCGCCGGCCACTCGGCCTCGGTCATGCCACGCTCGAAGGCGGAAGCTGGCAGGCCGCCATAGCCGGCGGCGCGCAGGGCCGCGATCGCGGTGCCGGCATTGGTGTGCTGGTGGCGCCCAGCGAGGCGTGGCAGCGGCAGGTCGAGCAGGCCGTCGCCGTCCTCATAGACCAGCCGCCCGCCATCCTCGTGGACGTTGAAGTCCTGCATCCCGACCAGGATCTTGGAGGCGCCGACGCGTTCGGCTGCGGCTTCCAGCACCGCTGTCGGCTCCGGCTCCTGCGGTGCGATCACCGCCGGGGCGCCGCGCTTGAAGATGCCGGCCTTCTCGCCGGCGATCTTGGTAACGGTGTCGCCGAGATATTCGGAGTGGTCGAGCGAGACCGGCGTCACCACCGCGCAGGCCGGATGGTCGATCACATTGGTCGCGTCGAAGCGCCCGCCGAGCCCGACCTCGAGCAGCACGACATCGGCCTTGTGCTCGGAGAAGAGCAGGAAGGCGGCGGCGTTGGTGATCTCGAAGAAGGTGATGGGATCGCCGGCATTGGCCTTCTCGCAGCGCTCCAGCGCGTCGACCAGCAGCGCTTCGTCGACGAAACGCCCGCCGCCCGGCCGGCCCAGCCGGATGCGCTCATGGAAGCGCACCAGGTGCGGCGAGGTGTAGACATGGACTGAGAGGCCGGCCGCTTCGAGGATCGCCCGCATGAAGGCGATGGTCGAGCCCTTGCCGTTGGTGCCGGCGACATGGATCACCGGCGGCAGTTTCTTCTGCGGGTCGCCCAGCCGCTCGAGCAGGCGCAAGATGCGCCCGAGCGAGAGGTCGATTAGCTTGGGATGCAGCGCGAGGAAGCGCGCCAGCAAGAGGTCGGATGTGCTCATGCGGACACCGGCCTCCCGGCCGGGGTGGAGATGATCAGACCGCCGCGGCCGGCAGCGGTTCCGGCGTCGGTGCGTTGACGGCCGGGAGCGGCTGCTTGGTCAGGAGCCGGCCGAGCCGCGCCAAAGTCGCCGGGATCTGGTGGCGGTGCACGACCATGTCGACCATGCCGTGATCTTTGAGATATTCCGAGCGCTGGAAGCCCTCGGGCAGCTTCTCGCGGATCGTCTGCTCGATCACGCGCGGCCCGGCAAAGCCGATCAGCGCGCCCGGCTCGGCGATATGGACATCGCCCAGCATGGCGTAGGAGGCGGTGACGCCGCCGGTGGTCGGGTTGGTCAGCACGACGAAATAGGGCAGGCCGGCCTTGCGCAGCATGCGGGTCGCGACCGTGGTGCGCGGCAATTGCATCAGCGAGAGGATGCCTTCCTGCATGCGCGCGCCGCCGGAGGCGGCGAAGACGACGTAAGGGGTCTTCTTCTCCAGCGCCGTCTCGGCGCCCTTGATGAAGGCTTCGCCGGCGGCCATGCCGAGCGAGCCGCCCATGAAGTGGAAGTCCTGCACCGCGATCGTCATCGGCAGGCCCTGGACGCGGCCATAGCCGACCTTGAAGGCGTCGGCAGCGCCGGTCTTGGCGCGGGCGTCCTTGATCCGATCGGTGTAGCGCTTCTCGTCGCGGAACTTCAGCGGATCGGCAACCGCCTCCGGCAGGGCGACGTCGATCCACTTGCCTTCGTCGAAGGTCAGCCGCAGGCGGTCCTGCGCGGTGACGCGCATATGATGGTCGGAGCCGGGAATGACGAAGCCATTGGCCTCGACATCCTTGTGGAAGACCATTTGCCCGGAATCCGGGCACTTGATCCAGAGATTCTCGGGGGTCTCGCGCTTGAACAGCGTCTTGATGCGCGGACGGACGACTTCGGAAATCCAGTTCATCGGATCATCCTTGAATTACGTGAGCCGCGAACGGCTCAAGCCGCAGCCTTGGCGACCGAGCGGACGCCGGCCGCGAGTTCGGCGACCAGCGAGGTGACAGCCGAAACCGTCTTTTCCGTGGCCTTGCCTTCGGCATCGAGCGAGAGCCGCACGCGGTCGACCAGGGCCGAGCCGACGACGACGCCGTCGGCGCCCCTGGCGATCGCGATCGCATCGGCCGGCGTCTTGACGCCGAAGCCGACGGCGACCGGCAAGGTGGTGTGCTGCTTGATCCGGGCGACCGCGGCACCGACCGCGTCGTAATTGGCGATCGCGCCGCCGGTCACGCCGGTCATCGAGACGTAGTAGACGAAGCCGGAGGTGTTCTGCAGCACGCGCGGCAGGCGCTTGTCGTCGGTGGTCGGCGTCGCCAGGCGGATGAAGCTCACACCCGCGGCCAGCGCCGGCAGGCAGAGCTCCTCGTCCTCCTCTGGCGGCAGGTCGACGACGATCAGCCCGTCGATCCCGGCGGCGCGGGCGTCCTTGAGGAAGGCGTCGACGCCATAGGCCCAGATCGGGTTGTAATAGCCCATCAGCACGATCGGCGTGTCGTGGCCGGCCTTGCGGAAGGCCGCGACCATGGCGAGCGTCTTCTTCAGCGTCTGCCCGGCCTTGAGGGCGCGCTGCCCGGCGAGCTGGACCGGCACGCCGTCGGCCATCGGGTCGGTGAAGGGCACGCCGAGCTCAATGATATCGGCTCCGGCCGCCGGCAAGGCGTTGAGGATCGCGCTGCCGGTGTCGAAATCAGGATCGCCGGCGGTGACATAGGTCACCAGCGCGGCGCGGCCCGCCGCAGCACAGGCGGCAAAGCGGGCTTGGATACGGGCTTGTCCAGTCTCGGTCATGCCGGAGCGGTTAGCATGGCCGCGCCCGGCTGGCGAGAGGCCGTTCAGCCGGCGAGCGCAGCGCGGTAGCTGCCGAAGTATTTCATGCCGGTATCGCACATCACGCTGACGACCGTCGCATCCGGCTGCAGGCTCTCGGCGAGCCGCAGGGCGGCGATGACGTTGGCGCCGGTGGAGAGCCCGGTGAACAGGCCTTCCTCGCGCGCCAGCCTGAGCGCCATGGCGCGCGCGTCTTCAGTCGAGACACACTCGATCGCGTCGGCAGCATCGTCCTGCCAGAGCGGCACGACGAAGCCGGCGCCGATGCCGTCGATCTTGTGTGCGCCCGGGGCGCCGCCGGAAAGCACCGGCGATTCCGCCGGCTCGACCGCGGTGATGTGGATCGTCCGATTTCGGTTCCGCAGGCCGGCGGCGATGCCGACGAGCGAGGCGGCGGTGCCGACGCTCTGGACGAAGCCGTCGATGTGTCCGCCCGTCTGCTCCCAGATCTCCGCCGCCATCGCCTCATAGGCGGAGAGCTGGTCGCGGTTCTTCATTTGGTCGGTCCAGAAGGCGCCGGTTTCCCCGGCGATCACACCGGCGGTCGCGATCATGTCGCGGGTCAGCTTCTCCGTCATCTTGCCGCTCTCGCTTTCGATCACCGTCAGCTTCGCGCCGAGGATCGCCATATGGTCGAGTTTTTCGCGGCTAAAGGCGTCGGAGGTGACGATGTGCAGCGGGTGGCGCTTCACTGCGCAGACCAGCGCCAGCGATACACCGGTGCTGCCGCCAGTGTATTCGACCACTGCGCCGCCAGGCTGCAATCGTCCATCCGCCTCGGCGGCCTCGACCATTGCGAGCGCCATCCGATCCTTCATGCTGCCGGTCGGATTCTCGCTCTCGAGCTTGAGCAGGATGCGGGCGCCATTGGCCGGCGCGATGTGACGCAGCTGGACGAGCGCGGTCTTGCCGATGCGGTCCAGAATGGTGGGTTGAGTCATGCGGCGATCCTTCGAGGCGAGGGGCTGTCCGCCTTCTCGCCCGAAAGCCTTAGCTGGTCAGGTCCGAAATCCGGACCGCGCTTAGGCGAACTTGGCGCCGCGCTCGGTCAACAGCGCCCGCAGCACCGAGCGGTGGCAATGCGCCTCGTCCTCGCAATAGCAGCCGACCGAGAAGTCGCCGCCATGTGACAGGGTCGCGAGCAGATCGAGCGCATGGCGCGGCGCCGGCTCGGCCATCTCGGCCTTGAAGGCGCGCGTGAAGCCGGCCCAGTCCTTCTCGCTCTCGGCGGCCTTGGCCTGCGCCATCAATTCGGGCGTCGGCGACAGCACCGGAAACCAGACGTCGAACCAGTTCTCGCTGGCATAACGCTCCTTCGTCACGCCGCGCGGCACGCGCCGGACCGTGCCGATGCGCGTGCCCTCACCGGGATCACGCTCCGTGCCGAGACGGACGATACGGACGCTCATGCGCTTGCCCTTTCATCGCGGCGCGCCGGTGCGACGCCGGCGAAGAGGTAGAGCTCGAACCAGCCCGGAAACGCCCGCATCAGCTCGCGCGGCCCCGAGAGTGACAGGCCGAGCCGGCTGCTTCCGGCGAAGCTGACATCGCCGCGCCACCAGGCGACCAGCGCTGGCAGCGGGCCGCGCAAGGTGAGCGTCTCGGGAAAGCCCGGATTCTGGCTGCAGAACGAGACTTCCGAGGATTTGAGCAGCAGAAATCGCACGGGATGGCCGGTGATCTCGAAGCGGATGACCAATGGTTCGTCCGGCAGCGCCGCGAAGCGCACGCGCCGCTGCATGTCCACCAGCAGCGGCTCGAGGTCGAGGTCTTCCTGCTCGGCATGGCGCAGCAGCCAGCGCTGGCCCCAGACGCCCATCGCCTTGACCAGTTCGGCGAGTTCCTGCCCCGCTTCGGTCAGTGCGTAGTCAGGGCCGGCGGCGCCTTCGCTGCGGCGGAGCGCGCCGACCTGAACCAGCGCCTGCAAACGCTCCGACAGCATCGTCTTGGAGATGCGCGGAATGCCGCGCCGGATGTCGTTGAAGCGGCTCGCACCGCAGAGGATCTCGCGCACGATCAGCAGGGTCCAGCGCCCGCCGAGCGTCTCATGGGCGCGCGCCATCGCGCAGAACTGGCCATAGCTGGTCATGGCGCCAGCCTAGCATGAGTTGGATGCCGGTGCGGTCCGAAATCCGGACCGCACCATTTGCCGCCCTCCGCCCGGAGGGAGGCTGATTTACTTCTCGATCCGCCAGACCGTGCGCAGCGCGGCGCTGACGGTGACCTCGCCCGGCTCGACCTGCACCGGCGCGGCGCCGGCTGCCATGCGATAGGCCCTGACATCGCCCATCGGCCGGGCCGGCGGCTCGGCCTCCGCCTCGACGATCGAAACAAGCTCGCCCACCTTCACGCCGAGGCGCTTGGCATAGATCTCGGCCCGGGTGCGCGCCGCTTCAGCCGCCTTGTCGCGGGCCTGGTCCTTGGCCTTGTCCTCGTCGGCGAGGCCAAAGCTGATGCCGGACATGTCGTTGGCGCCGGCGGCGACCAGCGCATCGATCAGCGGGCCGGCCTTGGCGAGATCGCGCACGATCACGGTGATGCCGGTGCGCGCCTCATAGCCATCGATCTTCGGCGCTCGCGCCTGCGGCGAGGACGAAGCGGAAGGCTGCGTCATCCGCGGCGTCAGCGCGATCTGCGAGGTCGAGAGGTCGCCCTGGACGACGCCGGCGGCCTTGACCGCCTCGATCAGCCTGGCCAGCGCCGGGGTGTTCTTCGACAGCGCTTCGGCGGCGGTCTTGCCCTCGCTGACCACGCCGGCGTGGACGGTGGCGAGATCGGGCTTCACCCGGACCTCACCCGTGGTCTGGATCACGATGCCTTCCGCCGGGGCGAGTGGGCCGGGGGCTTGCGCCTGGACCGGGGCGGCGAGCGCCGCGAGCGCGGCGATGAGCAGGGCCTTCTTGGTCTTCGACATGATCGTCCTTCGCTGGGGAATAGTCCGCAGAAGCGGGAACCGCTCCTGCGATCAGACCATTCACAACCTATTGGGGCAGCATCAGGACGATGCGTGTCAGCGCGTCGGCTTTTCGAGTGCGGGCTGGCGAGGACGCTTACTTCTTGATCTGCCACACGGTCTGGACTGAAGCCTTCACCTCGATCTCGCCGGGCTCGACCATCAACGGGGTCACGAGCGGGGCGGCTCGCCGGCTAGGCATATCCGCCAAGCCTCCTTCGGCTTGGGAATATTCGGTTTCCGTAATTGAGACTAGATCGCCTAGTTGCAGACCCAGCGCCTCGGCATAGAGGGAGGCCCTCTCCTTCGCCGCTTGGGTTGCCTTGCGCCGAGCCTCGTTCTTGGCCTTGCTCGGTTCGGTCAAAGCGAAGGTCAGGCTCGAAATGGAGTTGGACCCGGATTTGACGAGGTCGTCCACGAGGGGGCCCGGTTTTGTCAGGTCCCTCACGATGATTTCCAGCTCGGTGCGAGCCTCATAGCCGTCGATTGTCGGCGCTGCACGCGGCGCGCCCGGGTTCAGCGCGGGCTGGGTATATTTGGGGTTGATCCTGAGCTGCGATGTCGTGACATCGCCGGACGCGATTCCGTACTTCCGCACGATCTCAATGACGCGATTGATCGCCGGCCGGTTCTTCGAGAGAGCTTCATCGGCCGTTTTGCCTTCGGTCACGACGCCCGCGTGGATGATTGCGATCTCCGGCCGCAGCCGCACGATGCCTTCGGAATTGATGAAGATACCTTGCTTGGAGGTTTCGTTCGTTTGCGCGAAGCCGGGGCCCGCGAAGACGCACAGGAACGCAAGCGCAAGCAGACGCTTCATCGAGACCCCCAACCGATCCGGCGCCCCGATCAGCGCCCCGCCAGAATCTCCGCGACCTGCGGAATATCCTTGTCGCCGCGGCCTGAGAGGTTGACGACCATCAGATGGTCCTTCGGCTTTTTCGGGGCGAGCTCGGCGACGCGCGCCAGTGCATGCGCCGATTCCAGCGCCGGGATGATGCCTTCGAGCTTGGAGATCAGCTGGAAGGCCTCGAGCGCCTCCTCGTCCGTCGCCGAGAGATAGGTGGCGCGGCCGATATCGTGCAGCCAGGAATGCTCCGGGCCGATGCCGGGATAGTCGAGCCCGGCCGAGATCGAATGGGCGTCGTTGATCTGCCCGTCCTCGTTCATCAGCAGATAGGTGCGGTTGCCGTGCAGCACGCCGGGGCGCCCGCCGGTCAGTGAGGCCGCGTGCAGGCCGGACGGGATGCCGTGGCCGGCCGCTTCGACGCCGTAGATCTCGACGCTCTTGTCGTCGAGGAAGGGGTGGAACAGCCCCATCGCGTTGGAGCCGCCGCCGATGCAGGCGACCAGCGAATCCGGCAGGCGGCCCTCAAGTTCCTGCATCTGCACGCGCGTCTCGTTGCCGATGACGCATTGGAAGTCGCGCACCATCGCCGGGTAGGGATGGGGACCTGCAACCGTGCCGATGCAGTAGAAGGTCGACGCGACATTGGTCACCCAGTCGCGCAGCGCCTCGTTCATCGCGTCCTTCAGCGTCTTGGTGCCGGATTCGACCGGCACGACGGTCGCGCCCAGCATCTGCATCCGGAAGACGTTCGGCGCCTGCCGGGCGACGTCGACCGCGCCCATGTAGACGATGCATTCGAGGCCGTAGCGGGCGCAGAGCGTCGCGGTGGCGACGCCGTGCTGGCCGGCGCCGGTCTCGGCGATGATCCTTTTCTTGCCCATGCGCCGGGCGAGCAGGATCTGGCCGAGCACATTGTTCACCTTGTGCGAGCCGGTGTGGTTCAGTTCCTCGCGCTTCAGGTAGACCTTGGCGCCGCCGAAATGCTCGGTCAGGCGTTCGGCGAGATAGAGCGGCGAGGGCCGGCCGACATAGTGCTTCAGCCCGCTCGCCATCTCGGCGTGATACGCCGGGTCGGCCTTGGCGGCGTTGTAGGCCTGCTCCAGCTCGAGGATCAGCGGCATCAGCGTCTCGGCGACGAAGCGGCCGCCGAACTGGCCGAAACGGCCATTCTCGTCCGGGCCGTTCCGGAAGCTGTTCGGTGCGTGCGGCGCGTTCATGCCTGGCCTGCCTTCTTCAACTGTGGAGCCGCCGAACGGGCAGCCCTGACGAATTCCGCGATCTTCCTGGCATCCTTGATGCCGGGCGCGCTTTCGACTCCCGAGGAGACGTCGACGCCGTCCGGCCTTGCGATACGGATGGCCTCCGCGACATTCGCCGGATCGAGCCCGCCCGATAGCATGAAGCGGAAAGCCGGGTCGAGGCCGGCCAGCAGGCCCCAGTCGAAGGGTCTGCCATGCCCGCCGGGATAGGCGGCATCCTTCGGCGGCTTGGCGTCGAGCAGGATACGGTCGGCGACGCCGTGATAGAGCGCGACCTGGTCGAGATCGGCGGCGCTGGCGACGCCGAGCGCCTTCATCACCGGCAGACCAGTCGCGGTCTTGATCGCGGCGACCAGCTCCGGCGTTTCCTTGCCGTGCAACTGCATCCAGTCCGGCCGGACGATCCGCGCGAGCTCGGCCGCCTGCTCCGGCGCGTAGTCGACGACCAGCGCCACGATCTGCGTCCTGTCGCGTGCCTGGTCGGCGAGCTCGGCGGCCTGCGCAGGCGTGACGTAGCGCGGGCTCTTCGGATGGAAGTTGAGGCCGATCATCTCCGCGCCGGCGGCGAGCGCCGCTTCCAGCGTCTCCGGAGTCGAGAGGCCGCAGATCTTGATCGGGAAGGCGTCGCCATGTGTCATGCGGGCGCTCTAGCACATAGCCCTTCCCGCCGCACTCGTGACATGATGATTGCCGAGGTCGGCAGCATAGGGCGAGAGCGGGCGAGGAATGGGGCGGCGTTTCTTTGCAGGTCTGGCGGCGTTTCTGCTGATGGCCGGCCTCGTTGCGCTCGGCGTCTACATGTGGAGCCAGCCGCGGACGCTGAAGCTCGCGGTCGGCCCGCTCGGCTCGGACGACGCCAGGCTCGCCGCGGCTTTGGTCCAGGGTCTCAGTCGCGAGAAGAAGCCGGTGCGCCTGCGCCTCGTTCTGACCGAGGGCTCGGCCGAGAGCGCCCGCAAGATCGACGCCGGCAAGGTCGACCTCGCCATCGTCCGCCCCGATGTCGCGCTGCCGGCCAAGGCCGATACGGCGTTGATCACCCGCCGCTCTTTCCCCTTCTTCATCGGCTCCAAGGATCTCGGCACCGACCGGATTTCGGGCTTGCGCGGCAAGCGCATCGGCGTGGTGCGGGCGCCATCGGGCAATCTCGACCTCCTGAAGCTCGTGCTCTCGCAATACGAGGTCTCGCCGGAGGCGGTGACGATCGTTCCGCTCGGGCCGGAGGACGTCGCTGCCGCCATCGCCGATGGCCATATCGACGTGCTCTTCGCCGTCAACGTACTCAATGCCCGCGTCGTCACCGAGGTCGGCACGCGCCTCCATCGGGCTTTCGGCGAGAATCCGACCATCATTCCGATCCGCGAGGCCGATGCGCTCGCCGCCCGCAACCGCGCCATCGAGAGCGGCGAGATCGTCCGCGGCGCGCTCGGCGGCGACCCGCCGCTGCCGGCCGAGAACCTGCCGAGCATCTCGATCACCTCGCGTCTGATGGCGGCGCAGTCGCTCGACGATGCCAGGGTCGGCGAGCTCGTCGGCGCGATCCTGTCGCTGCGCGTCACCCTCGCCGCCGATCTTCCGGCGATCCAGGGGCTGGAGACGCCCGAGACCGACAAGGATGCGCCGCTCGCGGTGCATACCGGCGCTGCCGCCTTCATCGATGGCGAGCAGGAGAGTTTCTTCGAGCGCTATGGCGACTGGTTCTATCTCGGCGTGATGGTGCTCTCGCTGGTCGGCTCCGGTGCTGCCGGCCTGTTCGGCGTCGAGAGCGCGGCGCGGCGCAAGCGGGCGATGGCGGATCTGAGCCGCCTCGTCGTCCTGCTCGGCGCGATGCGAACCGCGGAGGACGAGCCGGATCTGGCGGCGATGGAGCGCGAGGCCGATGCCATCCTCGCCGGCGTGCTGGCGAATTATGCGCGTGGCGACATCGATTCTGGCGGGATCGGCGCCTATCGCTTCGCCATGGACCAGCTCGGCCGCGCGGCGACCGAGCGGCGCATCGTCCTGGCCGAAGCGGAAGCCGAGTGATCAGCTTTATTCCTGCCGCAAAGCGCGTTCATGCGGGTGGCGCGGCCGCACCGACAGCTTCGAGACCTCCTCATGACCTCCGCCTTTGCCTCGCTCGCCTTGGGGACGCTGCTGACGCTCTCCGCTACCGTGCCGCTCCGGGCCCAAGCGCCTGAAAACTGGCCGCAAGTGAAATGCGAGCGCTGGCGCAGCGCCTATGACGAGGCGCTCAAGCGCTTCGGCAGGAAAGGGCTCGGACAGGAGTTCATCGCCGGCAACGAAGCCTTCATCGCCTCCGGCTGCCAGAATCCGCCCGATGTCTGCCCGCGCAGCGCCGAGGAGCTCAACTTCGCCAACGTCATGGTGATGGCGGGCATGAATGCCGGGGTGTCCTCGACCTTCATGCC
Source organism: Allobosea sp. NPDC055332 (assembly GCF_053645455.1). NCBI lineage: Bacteria > Pseudomonadati > Pseudomonadota > Alphaproteobacteria > Hyphomicrobiales > Alloboseaceae > Allobosea > Allobosea sp. NPDC055332. The sequence goes on from NZ_JBSHMO010000005.1 coordinate 441,328, forward strand.
CTATGCCTGCCGGAAGTCGTGACCCGGCTCTAGAGCAGGGACATGTGCAGGCCGGCCCCGGCGACGACACCGTCGGCGACGGCGAGCGCGACGCTGTGCCGGGCCGTTGCGGCATCGCCCGCTGCATAGACGCCGGCAATGCTCGTCTGCTTCATGCCGTCGACGCGCAGCAGCGGACCGAAGGGGCCGTCATCGAAGGCGCAGCCGAGCTCTTCCGCCAGCGGACTCGCCGGGCAGATGCCGGCGGCGACGAACAGCGCCTTGACCGGTGCCAGCCGGCCGTCGGCGAGGCGCAGGCCCGCCATTGCAGTGCCTTCGCCCTCGGCCGCCACGATCCGGGCACGCTCGACCGCAACGCCGCGCCGCTCCAGCAGGGCGGTCGCCTCGGCTTCCGGCTCGGCCTCGCCGTTGAGGAACAGCGTGACCTCGCCCCAGTCGGCGACGAGCGCCGCCTTCAGGGCCGAGAATGAGCCGCTCGCCAGCACGCCGAGCTTGCCACCACCGAGCTCGTAGCCGTCGCAATAGGGGCAGTGCAGCACGCTCTTGCCCCAGCGTTCCCTCAGGCCGGGGATCGCGGGCAGTTCGTCGCGCACCCCGGTCGCGAGCAAGATGCGTTTCGCTCGATGTTGCTCTCCACCGGAGTCGGCAACGCTGAAACCGCCGGCTGCGGCTTGAGCGTCACTCGCCCTGGCATCCCGCCACGCAACAGTCGGATAGGCGAGCAACTGCGCCTTGGCTTCGGCGACGATCGCCGCCGGCTCGCGCCCGTCCTGGCCGAGGAAGCCATGCGAATGGCTGGAGAAGCGGTTGCGCCGCTGGCCCTCGTCGATCACCAGGATGTGGCGGCGCGCCCGCGCCAGCTGCAGGCCGGCCGAGAGGCCGGCGAAACTGCCTCCGACGATGATCGCGTCATAAGGCTTGGTGCTTGCCATGGATCTGTCTCCGTTCGTCGAAGCGGCGGCTGAAATCCGCCGCGAGATCGGACAATCGCACCCGGTCGAAATGACCGGCGAGCAGCGCCTCGGCTTCGGCGAAGGCCTCGCCCAGCGCCGCATTGACCGCCTGCTCCACCAGGCATTGCGGGTTCTCGCTGCGATGGCCGAGCGCGATCAAGGCGGGCTCGCCCAGCGCGCGGTGGACGTCACCGAGCGTGATCGCATCGAGCGCGCGCGCCAGCGTCCAACCGCCGCCATGACCTTTCTCGGAGCGCACCAGCCCGGTTTCCCTGAGGCCCGCCATGGTACGGCGGATCACGACCGGATTGGTGCCGAGGCAGGCGGCGAGCTCTTCCGAGGTCATCGGTGTGCCGCGATCGGCCATGTGCAGCAGCACGTGCAGGGTGGCTGAGAGGCGGCTGTCCTGTTTCATGTAACTTTACATGTTACATGATAGGACGCCTGTCAACCCGAGCCGCCATGCGCGCGGCAGATCGCCAGCGCCAATCGAACAAACGAGCATCGTCATCGGCGGTTGACTTTATTTCGGTAATTTCCTAATTAACAAATATGAACCAGGTCTTCAAAGCCCTCTCCGATCCGACTCGCCGGGAAATCCTGCGGCTGCTGCGGGAGAAGGACATGACGGCCGGGGAGATCGCGGAGCGTTTCAATCTCGCCAAGCCGACCCTGTCCGGCCATTTCGCGGTGCTGCGGGAAGCCGACCTGGTCCAGAGCGGCAAGCACGCCACGACCATCACCTACAGCCTGAACCTCTCCGTGCTCGAGGAGGCGATGTGCCTCTTCCTCGACCATTTCGGCTTCTCGCTGGAAGCCCGTTCGCGCTCAACCAAATCCGTGGAGGGCCAGTCGTGATCCGCCCCTCGCTGCTCGAAAGCGGCATCGTCGTCGGCGCGATGCTTGCGGCGTCCATCGTTGCGCTCGGACAGGTTCCGCCCGATGCGCGCATCGCAATCCATTTCGATGTCACCGGCCAGCCCGATGGTTTCGCCGATCCCGTGACCGCCTTCTTGGCCATGCCGGCCGTCGCCATGGCGATGAGCGCGCTCTTCGCCTTTCTGCCGAGGCTGGAGCCGTTCGCCGAAAACCTCGCCCGCTCCCGCGTGGCCTATGCGGCGACCTGGCGGGCTGTCATCCTGCTCTTGGCCGCCTGTCACGCGCTTCTCATCGGCCATGCGCTCGGCCTCGTCCGGGAGGTGCCCGGCTTCATGACCGCATTGCTCGGACTGGTCCTGGTGGCCACCGGCAATGTCGCAGGCAAGACGCGGCCGATGCTGTTCTTCGGCGTGCGGACTCCCTGGACGCTGGCCGACGAGGGAGTCTGGCGGAAGACCCACAGGCTCTATGGCCGGGCCTCCGTCGCTCTCGGGCTGAGCCTCGTCGTGCTCGCCCTCACCGCGGCGCCGCCTGTCATGCTCGCCACCGCCACTCTGGGTGGTCTGGCCCTTCTGGTCACGGCGAGCACGGCCTATTCCTGGTGGCTCTGGCGAGAGAATAGAGCGAGCTGAAGCGGCGTTGCGGTTGCCCAAACGCCATCAAGCGTTTATGTGCAGCGCAACGAATTCCAGATTCACTCAAGGCACAGGCTGAGCCGGCCGGGGTTTCCCTGCCGGCTTCCGGTCATGACACAAGGCCCTTTCCGCATGTCCATGCGCAACATCGCCATCATCGCCCACGTCGACCATGGCAAGACCACGCTGGTCGACAAGCTGCTGCAGCAGTCCGGCGCCTTCCGCGAGAACCAGCGCGTCGCCGAGCGGGTGATGGACTCGAACGACCTCGAAAAGGAGCGCGGCATCACCATCCTGGCCAAGGCCACCTCGGTGGTCTGGAAGGACACGCGCATCAACATCGTCGACACCCCCGGCCACGCTGATTTCGGCGGCGAGGTCGAGCGCATCCTCAACATGGTCGATAGCGCGATCGTGCTGGTCGACGCCGCCGAGGGCCCGATGCCGCAGACCAAGTTCGTGGTCTCCAAGGCGCTGAAGCTCGGCCTTCGCCCGATCGTCGCGATCAACAAGGTCGACAAGCCCGACGCCCGCGTCACCGAGGTGATCAACGAGGTCTTCGACCTTTTCGCCGCGCTCGACGCCACCGATGAGCAGCTCGACTTCCCGATCCTCTACGGCTCGGGCAAGCAGGGCTGGATGGCGCCCTCGCCGGAAGGCCCGCAGGACCAGGGCCTGGCACCGATGTACGACCTCATCCTGAAGCACGTGCCAGCGCCGACCGTCGAGGACGGCCCGTTCCGCATGATCGGCACGCTGCTGGAAGCCAACCCCTATCTCGGCCGCATCATCACCGGCCGCGTCACCTCGGGCAGCGCCAAGCCGAACCAGACCGTCAAGGTGCTCTCCGGCGACGGCTCCACCGTCGAGACCGGCCGCATCACCAAGATCCTCGCCTTCCGCGGCCTCGAGCGCCAGCCGATCGAGGAAGCGGTCGCCGGCGACATCGTCTCGATCGCGGGCCTGGTGAAGGGCACCGTCGCCGACACCTTCTGCGATCCGTCGGTCGAGACGCCGATCACGGCCCAGCCGATCGATCCGCCGACCGTGTCGATGACCTTCATGGTCAATGACTCGCCGCTCGCCGGCACCGAAGGCGACAAGGTCACCACCCGCGTCATCCGCGACCGCCTGTTCAAGGAGGCCGAGGGCAATGTCGCGCTGAAGATCGAGGAAGCCTCCGACAAGGACAGCTACATCGTCTCCGGCCGCGGCGAATTGCAGCTCGCCATCCTGATCGAGACGATGCGCCGCGAGGGCTTCGAGCTCGGCGTCTCGCGTCCGCGCGTCGTGCTGAAGCGTGATGAGGCCGGCCAGCTGCTCGAGCCGATCGAAGAGGTCGTGATCGACGTCGACGAGGAGCATTCCGGCGTCGTCGTGCAGAAGATGTCCGAGCGCAAGGCCGACATGCTGGAGATGCGTCCCTCCGGCGGCAATCGCCTGCGCCTCGTCTTCCACGCCCCGACCCGCGGCCTGATCGGCTATCAGGGCGAGCTGCTCACCGATACGCGCGGCACCGCGATCATGAACCGGCTCTTCCACGACTACCTGCCCTATAAGGGCGAGATCGGCGGCCGCCGCAACGGCGTGCTGATCGCGATGGAGACCGGCGAGGCTGTCGCCTATGCGCTCTGGAACCTCGAGGATCGCGGCCCGATGATGATCGAGCCCGGCTGGAAGGTCTATCAGGGCATGATCGTCGGCGAGCACACCCGCGAGAACGATCTCGAGGTGAACGTGCTCAAGGGCAAGAAGCTCACCAATATCCGCACGACCTCGAAGGACGAGGCCGTTCGCCTCACTCCGCCGATCCGGATGACGCTGGAGCGCTCGCTCGCCTGGATCGACGACGACGAGCTGGTCGAGGTCACCCCGAAGTCGATCCGCCTGCGCAAGGGTATCCTCGACCCGAACGAGCGCAAGCGCTCGCAGAAGCAGAAGGCCGAGGTCGCCTGAGCACGGCCTTGATCGCCCCGGTCGAGATCCTGTTGATCACCGGTCCGGCCGGGGTCGGCAAGTCGACCTTGTGCTGGGAGATGAGTGCGGTGCTGGCTGACGCTGGCATCGCCCATGTCGCGATCGAGAGCGACGAGCTCGACCGCGTCTTCCCCAAGCCCGGCGTGGCGGAGCTGGCTCCGCTGGCGCCCGGCGCCCGCGATGTCAGCCAGCTCAATCTCGCCGCGCTCTGGGGCACCTATCGCGCGCTTGGCCACAGCCGGCTGATCATGTCGGGCGTGATGCTCCATGTCGGCTTCGACAAGAGCTGGATCCTCGCCGCGATCCCCGAAGCCCGCATCACCGTGGTGCGCCTGCGCGCCGGTGACGCGAGCCTGCTCGAACGCATCGACCGCCGCGAGGCGGGAGCCGGCCGCGACGCGCAGGTCGAGCGCTCGCTGCGCCAGGCGAAGCGCATGGCGAGTGAGGATGCCGCGGCGTTCCTGGCCGTCGAGACTGACGGCCGGTCCCCGCAGGAGCTGGCCTGCGAAGTGCTCGGCAAGGCCGGTTGGCTGCCGGTCTCCTGACCGCCAAGGTCAGGCTGTTCGATCATCGCGGGCCCGCCCTGCAGCAAGCGCCATTGTCTCTCGCTTGCGGCTCTGCTCCCTTGCGCTCCGCTATAGAGGGGAAGGAAGTCACCATGCAGTTCCGCAATCTCGGCCACTCCGGCCTGCGCGTCTCGCTCGTCGGCCTCGGCTGCAATAATTTCGGTGGCAGGATCGATCTGGAGGCAGCGCGCAAGGTCGTCGACGCCGCGATCGAGCACGGCATCACCCTGTTCGACACCGCCGACATCTACGGCAATCGCGGCGGCTCGGAGCTCGCGCTCGGCGAACTGCTCGGCGCCCGCCGCAAGGACATCGTGCTCGCCAGCAAGTTCGGCATGAACATGGACGAGGAGGGCGTGAAGAAGGGCGGCTCGCGGCGCTATATCATCGAGGCGGTCGAGGCCTCGCTGAAGCGGATGAAGACCGACTGGATCGACCTCTACCAGATCCACCGGCCCGATCCGCTGACCCCGATCGCCGAGACGCTGCGCGCGCTCGAGGACCTGATCCGCCAGGGCAAGATCCGCTATATCGGCTGCTCGAACCTGCCGTCCTGGCAGGTCGCCGACGCCCACTGGACGGCCAGGACGCTGGGCATCGAGAGCTTCGCCTCGGCCCAGGACGAGTACAGCCTGCTGGTCCGCGGTGCCGAGAAGGAGCTGATCCCGGCCCTCAACCATTTCGGCATGGGGCTGCTGCCCTATTTCCCGCTCGCCAACGGCCTGCTCACCGGCAAGTACCAGCGTGGCGCCCCGATGCCGGAGGGCGCGCGCATGACCCGCGAGGCGCAGCGCGCCGGCGAGGTGCTCACCGAGGCGAACTGGGCCAAGACCGAGAAGCTCGCCGCCTTCTGCGAGGCGCGCGGCAAGACGCTGCTGGAACTCGCCTTCTCCTGGCTCGCCGCGCAACCGGTGGTTTCCAGTGTCATCGCGGGTGCAACGAAGCCCGAACAGATCGCCGCCAACGTCAAGGCGGCTGACTGGGCGCTGACCTCCGAGGAGCTGGCCGAGATCGACGCGATCACGCGCTGAAATCCGCCGCGAGAGCGCCTCAAAGACGCCCAACGGCACAGCGAAAGCATTAACCTTGTCTCCCTGCCCTCGCGACGGGGCAGGGAAGCTGTTGTCAAATCCCTGCGCCTGGGTTTCCCTTGCGCAAACGCGGCGGAGATCGCTGGCCTCGTGATGCGCATCGCCCTTTTTCTGGCGTTCATTCTCTCCCTGGCTGCATGGCCGGTGGCGGCGCAGGACAAGCCCGCCGCTGCGCCTGCGCCGGAGCCTATGCGCATCGTGCTGACGCGCAGCGCCGAGCCGTGCGAACGCGATTGCCGCGAATGGCTCGCCGCCCAGGGCGCGATCACCAAGGACACGCCGGCCGAACTGCGCCGGGCGCTCACCGAGCTGAGCGGGCGCAAAGTGCCGCTGTTGGTCTATTCGACCGGCGGCACGGTCGAGGCTGCGATCACCATGGGCGAACTCGCCCGTAAGAGCGGCCTCGATATCGCCGTCGCCCGCACCGCTTTCAGCCAGCGCGACCCTGCCATCGGCACCATCGACGAACGCAGCCCGCTTTGCGCCTCGGCCTGCACGCTCTTCCTCGCCGGAGGGCAGCGCCGGATCATCCCGTCGCAATCGCGCATCGGCGTGCACCAGCAGACCATTGTCGAGACCGAGACGACGACGGTGCGCGATTACAGGATCGTGCGCGGGCGCCGGGAACTGGTCGACGAGAGAACCGAGACGCGGACAGTCAAGCAGGAGCAGGCGACCGGCGAAATCGACGCCAAGATGAGGCGCTATCTCGACGCCATGGGGCTCGATCGCTCCTTCATCGAGGTGACCGTGTCGACGCCGGCCGACACCATGCGCTACCTCAAGCCCGAGGAGATGCTGGCGACTACGATCGCGACCGAGCTCGGTTCGGCCTCGCTCGCCTTCTCCAGCCTGCGGTCGGGACTGGCGCCGGCAGCGCCGGCGAGCCTCAACGCGGCGCCGGTGCTTCCGGCGACGCTGGTTGCGCCGGCGACCCCGATCGGCTCGGTCGAGCTCGGCCCGCACCGGGGCGGCACCTTGCGGCTGGCGCTCTCGGTTGCGGAAGGGCGCTACCAGCAGACGGCCGCCCTGCAGTTCCATCTCTTCGTCGGCCAGGCGGCTCTGCCGACCCGGCTGCGCACTGTCACGATAACCCTGCCGGGAAGTCCGCTGATCGTCGCCTCGAACGAGGATGGCGCGACTCCAGAAGGGCCGATGACGGCAGAGGTCCAGCGCGAGTTCATTTGCCGGCTGACGGACCGCAGCTCGGTCTTCCTTCGGGTCGATCCACCGGCCGAGGACAGCGCCTCGGCCAGCTGGCAACGGACCGGAACCGCAGCCGAGGTGCTGCGCCTGCCGGCCCTGCGTAGCGCACTTTGCCGCTAGCGCCGTCTTGCGGCCGGGCCCGCCGGTCCGGCGGACCCGGCCAGCCGTTCAGGCCGTGGCGTGCGGCTCGTGCCGGTAGTTCCAGACCGCCCAGGCCGAGACGAACGCCGTCAGCAGGCCAAGGACCAGATGCGTCCGGAAGGCGCCGGTATTGCCGGTGAAGCCGAGCACCCAGGGCGCGGCGATCAGCCAGAGGCCGAGCGCAAGGTTCACCCATTCCTCCCATTCGGCGAAGGCGGTGAGCGCCGCGATCGCGATCAGGGCGAGCACGGCCCCGACCAGCCAGGCATTGCGGGTCGGCATGGTGTCGGCCAGGAAGCCTATCATCCAGGGCGAGATGAACAGGAGCGCGCCGAGGATCAGGTTGAGCCAGTCCTGCGGCCGTTTTCCACTCATATTCGCGGTCAACATGATCACCTCCATCGGTGAAGATCATCCAACCACGGCGCCTCGCGCACGAGGCGCTTGGTCGCGATCATTATACGCCTGTAGTCGAAACCGCTCAAGAACTGGCCGAAAAACGGACATGGCCGGCGTGAGCCGGCCATGATGACACCTGACAACTTGGCGTAGCCGAGATTCGACTTCGCGTGACTTCGGTGAGCCGGCGGCTCACTTCGCCGCGAGCAGCTCCTTGACCTGCAGCAGCACCAGCTCGTTGTCATCGGCTTTCTTCGGATCGCGCGACGAGGAGAACGGCAGGTTGTTGTCGTTGCCGACGACGATGATGCCGTTGGCGAGATCGACCACGTCGACGTTCTCGATGGTGAAGAATGGGAAGGGCAGCACGCCGTCGATCGCGCCCTGCTTGGCCTTCTTGTCGGGATCGGCGATCTTCATCAGGTCGATATAGCCGACCTTGCGCACGGGCTTGCCGACATTGGCGTCGGTCATCTCGATCTTCACGATGCGCTTGAACTTGGCGAGGTCGTGGAAGCAGTCCGGGCCCTTCTGGCCGGCGGCGCAGGCGCGGTCGGCGGTGCCTTCGCCGTTATCCCTTTCGATGATCAGCGCGGTCGTGGCGTCGATCATGTTGAAATCGCCGATGGCGAGGCCCTTCTGCTCGAGCGGGAAGAACCAGGAGCGGCCGGTCCACTTCTCGGCCTGCACGTCGAATTCGAGGATGCGCAGCACTTCCTTGCCGTCGACCTCTTCATTGCCCTTGGTCTCGGCGTTCCAGAGCGGGCCTTCCAGCAGCGGGTAGAGGAAGCGGCCGTCCGGCGACTGCGCCATGCCCTCATAGCCCTTGGAGCGGCGGACATTGAACTCGACCGGCAGGTTGGGCGCAGCCGGCGTGGTCACGGCATAATGGTCGGGCGAGCGGGCCGGCTTGCCGTCGACCGTGGTCTCGAAGACGGCCTCGACCTTGCCGTTGGCGTCGACGCGGATCAGGTAAGGGCCGAACTCGTCGCCGATCCAGTACTTGCCGCCGATCGGCTGGATCGACTCGGGGTCGAAATCGGCGCCGGTCAGGTAGCGCTTCTCGGTGCCTTCATTGGCGATGCGGAACGGCACCTTCTTGTCGGGATCGTGCAGGAAAGTCGTCGCGGTGCGCTCGATCTTGCCGCCCTCGAAATCGGCCTTGAGACGGTGGAAGAACAGCATCGCGTCCGGCGAGTTCGCCTTGGCGCCGAAGCCGTTGTCGGTCAGCACCAGGAACTCGCCATTGCCGAGCGATCGGATGCCGGAGAAGCCCTGCACCGGCTGGCCGGCGAAGGGGGTGGACAGGCCGGTCGGGCGCCCGCCCGAGGTGCCCATCACCGAGCCGACCTGCTCGACGCGCTTGCCCGGCGTGGTGAACTTGCCGGAGACCTTGAGGTCGGCCGGAGCATCGGCCGGGGCCGGGATGATGGTGTTGGCCGGCAGCAGGGCATGGCCGACCAGCTTGGCCGGGAATTCCTTGGGCGCATCCTGCGCGCCGGCGAGCATGGTGGACGACAGAAGCAGGGCGGCGGCGAGGCGCAGACGCATGGGACACTCCGGTTCAGGGAAGAGCGGGACGGTCCCGCTTCGCGTCCGGAGTTTGCAGTCGCGCGACAGCCGCGTGACGCTTGCGTGACGGTGCTACTTGCCCTCTGCCTTGCGGATCGCCTCATCGAGATCCTGCCATTCATGGCAGCGCCCGCAGAGCCTGGCGAGCTTGTCGAGATTGGTCCTGGCCGAGGCCATGTCGCCGGTCTCGATGAACCATTCGCCCTGGTATTCCAGCGCCGGCAGATAGGTCGGGTCGCGCAGCAGCGCGGCGTCGTAGAACTGTTTCGAGACCGGGTAGTTCTTCAGTTTGCGCTGCGAGAAGGCGATCCAGTTGAGCAGCACCGGCGAATCCGGCTGATGCTTCAGCAGGGTCATCAGCTTCTCGATCGCCGGCTCGTAGTTCTTCTCCTCGATCCAGCGTCTTGCCTGGCGGTAATCGGGATCTTCGTCGAGATGGGTCCAGTCCGGACCGACCGCCTGCGCCGTTCCGAACGAGAGAAGCAGCGCCAGAGCGCTGCCGACAAAACCGCCGCGCATTCCATCCTCCCCGCTTCCAATCGAAACCAAAGCACGGCCCCGGCGTTTCCACCAGCAGAGCACGGAGCTGCAACGTGACGACGACATTCAGGACCGGCACCAGGGTGACCTGGCGCTGGGGCGCCCATACCGCCAGGGGCCGCGTCGAGCAGGTCTTCACCGAACCGGTGACCCGCACGATCAAGGGCACGGAAGTCCGCCGTCAGGCCTCGTCAGAAAACCCGGCCTATCTGGTGACGCAACCACGCGGCGGCTACGCGCTGAAATCGCACAGCGAACTCGAGGAAGAGCAATGAACATCGCCCATCTCGACCTGACCCCGCCGCACCGTGTCGCCGAGAACGCCGGCAAGGGCCTGCGTCTGCGCCGGGAATTCAGCCGCGGTGGCACCGTGATCGGCGTCGCCCGCGCCCGCGACCTCAGCAACCGCCGCAAGCTCAGTGCCGAGACGGTCGAGCGTATGGTCAGCTACTTCGCCCGCCACGCCGTCGACAAGCAGGCCAAGGGCTTCGGCGACAGCAAGGAGCCGTCTGCCGGCTACATCGCCTGGCTGCTCTGGGGCGGCGATGAAGGCCGCGACTGGGCCCAGCGCAAGCTGGACGAGATCGCCGGGCTGGCCGAGCGCAGGCGGGCGTGAGCCTGTCAGCCGGTCGCGAGGAAGCGGCGTGCGAAGCTCGCCCCGCCATCCCTGGTCGAGGCTTCGCCGACGCGGGCAAGCGATATCAGAATTGCGCGCACTGACGACCTGACCCTGAGGCCCTGGCTGAAGCGCAACGCGACCGCATCTGCGCCGAGCGGCATATGCGAGGTCGCCAGGATCGCGAGCACGGCCGCCACCCGCTCGACCGGCTGCGTCGGGAAGACGGGCTTTGCCCCGCCCGGAGCCGGCAGCGACAGCAGCTCGGCAGCCTCGATCTGCTCGCCGACCGCAGCCTCCCGCCCGAAGCGCGGCCGCTGATAGTCCGGCCGCAGCCAGCGCGCCGTCCCGCGCTCTTCCTCGCGGGTCCGGTCGCGGTTGAGCGCCACCAGCATCGCCAGGATCGTCTCGTCTCCCGCATCGGCCGGGAGCCCGTAGGCCGCCGCGACCGCAGCGTCGATCGCCTCATGATGCTCGTTCAGGATCAGCACCAGCCCGCGATCGCGGATATCGGCCTCGGCGGCTGAGAGCGGCCGGCCGGCGAGGGTCGCCTCGCGCACATTGTAGAGCCTTGTCAGCGTCAGGTCCGGATGCCGCCCCAGCACCTCCTTGCGCAGCGCGTCGAGCGCCTCGGCGGCCTCGCGGATCGCCTGCTTCTGTGTCTCCGCGACCTCGGGGAAGGGGAAGGGATCGAAGCAGCGCGATTTGGAGTAGCGCGGGTCGTTGCCGATGCCGAGCCAGCCGCCGGACTGCAAGGCCCAGACGCAATGGATGCGCGACGACAGCACGCCGAGATGGAAGGCGTCCGACAATGCGACGGCGACCAGCATGTTGTCGGGCAGGATGCCGGCGTCGAGGAATTGGAAGACCCGGTGCTTGGTTGTCTCGACGGTCGCAATGTAGCGCTGAAGGCCGTCGAGAGCCGGACGGAGTTCCTGACGCGGCTTTCCGAACAGCCACCAATTGGCAAGATAGGAGCGGGCGTCGACGGTCGGCGAACGCTCGAACTGAGCTTGGCGGTCCTTCTCGACGGTCAGGCGCAGATGCTGGTAGACCTCCGGAAAGCGCTCGCGCACCTCGGCGGCGGAGAGCCCGAACAGGTCGATCGCCAGGACATCGCGCGAGCGCGCAGTGAGGTCGCGGCCATTGCGATAGCGGCGGATATGATCGTCGAGCCCCGGCCGCTGGCCGAGCCCGAGCGTCTCGGCTTCGGCCGGCGTGACGATGAAGCCGGCGCCGTGCAGCTTCACGCCCGGCGAGCATAGACCCTCGTTCGCGAGCAGGCGCGTGGTCCGGGTGACGTCGACGCCGATGCTGAGATCGGAATTGATCACCCCCTGCCGCTCGCGCACCTCCACGCGCGGCTGGTCGGTATCGAGCCCGGATTCCGCGATCACCTCGAGCAGGCGCCCTTCCTGCCGGCCGGTTTCCGCGACCGTCATCGCGATCCGCACTGCGGCCGTATCCTTGCCAGCCTTGGTCCAGGGATGATCGGCGATCGCCAATAGCAGCGAGACCGGCTTCTTCGCGTTGAGATGCCGCTCGACTACGCGGCGCTGGAACAATTGCGTGATCGAATTGGTGGTGACGAAGCCGAAGCGCCGGAGCTTCGTCCCGGGCAGGGCGAACAGCTCAGCCGCCCGGTCCCACCAGTACATCACCAGATCGGCGCTTTCGTTCATCTGCGGATAGGCGGCGCGCAGCGCCCCGACATAGCCATCGCCCAGCCGGCCGCGCAGATCCTTGCCACCGATGAAGGGCGGATTGCCGACGATGAACTCGACCTGCGGCCAGTCGGGCCGGCGCGGATTGCGTGGTGTGACCTCGCGCCCGCCTTCGACGAGCGGCACTGGCCAGTCGTCCCAGACGAGCAGCGCATCGCCCGATAAGACGTGCGTCAGCTCTTCCAGGATCGGCTCGCTCGGTGCAAAGGCACGGGTGCGCAGATGCCATTGCAGATAGCCGATCCAGAGCATGAGGTCGGCGATAGCCACCGCCCGGCGATTGGCGTCGATGCCGAAGAACTGCCAGGGCCCGACGCCGCGCGCGCCGAAGCCGCCGAGCTGCTCTGCTGCCCCGAGCTCGGCAGCGGCCTCGAGGACCTCGCCCTCCAACCGCTTCATCAGGTCCTGCGCGACGTGCAGGAAGTTTCCGGTTCCACAGGCCGGGTCAAGAACGCGTGTCGCGCAAAGCGTTTCGTGGAAGGCCTGGACCAGTGCGAGCGCGCTTTTAAGACTGCCGCCGTCGCGTGCCTGCTGTGCCGCTGCCAGGACGTTCCGCCAGTCGTCGCGCAGGGGGGCGATCACCGTCTCCACCACCAGGCGCTCGACATAGGCGCGCGGCGTATAGTGTGCGCCCAGCCGGGCCCGCTCGGCCGGCTCCAGCGCCTGTTCGAGCAAGGTGCCGAAGATGGCGGGGTCGACCAGGCTCCAGTCATGCTCTGCCGCTACGAGCAGTTCGGCGATGCCGCCCCTGCCGAGCGCGAACACCTGCGGCTCGGCGAACATGCGGCCGTTGAAGCGCTTCAGCTCGGCGCGGACAGCGGAGGAATAGCGGCCGAGATCCATGGCGCGCCAGAGGTCCTCGACCAGCGGCTTGAAACTCTTCGGCGCCTCCAGGCACTCGCGCAGCAGCCGCTTGAAGCTGTCGGCCGGGATCAGCCGGACATCCTCGGCGAACATGGTGAAGACGCAGCGCATCAGGAACAGCGCCACGTCCTCCGGATCGTGCCGGCGCTCCAGGGCCTTGGAGACCAGAGCGAGGCGCTGGGCGATCTGGCGCGTCGCCAGGGCGGCCTGGCGGGACGGGTCGAGCGAGGCAGGATCGCTCCAGATGCGTGCGATCCAGGCGCGGATGGCGGGATCGCGCAGGTCCTCGAGATAGATGCGAAAGCGGTGCCTGTCCGGGAACTGGGCGTAGTTCTTCCCCTGTCCGGAAAAGTCCGCATAGAACTCGAAGCAGTGACCGACATCGCAGAGGATGATGAAGGGCGGCCAGCCATGCGAGGCGGGCAAAGCGCGGCAGTATTGTTCCGCTTGGCGCTTGGCGTTCAGCATCATCACGTCGAGGCCGCGATCCGCGCCGCGGCGTCCACGTGGCGCATTGGTCGGCACGTCATCCCCGCTGCCGGCCGGCAGGATTTCCTTGGGTTGGCCTTTCAGCCGTAGCTGCTTGGCCTCGGCGACGAAGCAGCTCTTCCGGTAGAGATCGATCCAGCCGGTCGTCGCTGAGCCGTCAGGCCCGAACTGCCGGACCGGGTATTCGAAGCGATAGGTCACCGCCTCGGGATCACTGGTCGGCGGCTGCGGGCGTTCCATCCGCAATAGGATGCAGAGTTCGTTGATGAAGGACGGGAACGATGCCCGTTCCGCCCCTTCCGACATGCGCCAGCGCGCGATGAAGGCGTCGACCTCCGTCGCATCGGGCGAGCTCCGGTCCCCCACCATGTTCACTTCTTTCGAGTGTATTATATGGCAGACTCACGTTAAAGTTGAAATCATTTCTCCTGTCAACTCCTGTCACCAACGCGCCATTGCCAGCGCTGCACCCTCTCGCATCCGCCGCAAATCGCGCCCATATTGCGGCCATGCCAAAGACGCCCGACACGACCTCCGCCAAGCCCAAGGCGGCGAAGAAGTCCGCCGCGACCCGCACGCCGAACTCCAAGGCGAGCAAGCCCGAGCTCAAGCCGCTCGACGGCTATCTCGCCGACCTGCTCAACCCGGCGATCAACCGCGGCAAGGCGGTGCCGGGCGGCGCTTCCGGCTTCAGCGACACGCCGCAGGCCGGCTATGAGGTGCGGCCGGGCGATGCCGGCGAGGCGAAGCCGCGCAAACTCTCGAAGAAGGCCGACTCGGCCTTCGACCCCGACAGCGACAGCGCCGCCTCGCTGACGGCGAAGTCGCTGCAGGCTCTGCTGGAGACCGGCAGCCCCTTCATCGAGCCGGGCAAGCCCTGGACGCCGCACCGGCCCGAGCGCCCCGAGAAATCGGAAGGCGGCGTGCGCTTCCAGATGAAGTCGGAGTTCTCTCCGTCAGGCGACCAGCCGACTGCGATCGGCGATCTCGTCGATGGCGTCCGCCGGCAGGAGCGTGACCAGGTCCTGCTCGGCGTCACCGGTTCGGGCAAAACCTTCACCATGGCCAAGGTGATCGAGGAGACGCAGCGCCCGGCGCTGATCCTCGCCCCGAACAAGACGCTGGCGGCCCAGCTCTACGGCGAGTTCAAGAGCTTCTTCCCCGACAACGCGGTCGAGTACTTCGTCTCCTATTACGACTATTACCAGCCGGAGGCCTACGTCCCGCGCTCGGACACCTATATCGAGAAGGAATCCTCGATCAACGAGCAGATCGACCGCATGCGCCATTCGGCGACGCGCTCGCTGCTCGAACGCGACGACGTCATCATCGTCGCCTCGGTCTCATGCATCTACGGTATCGGCTCGGTCGAGACCTATACGGCGATGACCTTCTCGCTGAAGCTCGGCGAGCGCATCGAGCAGCGCCAGCTGATCGCCGACCTCGTCGCGCTGCAATACAAGCGCACCCAGCACGACTTTTCGCGCGGCTCCTTCCGCGTGCGTGGCGACACGGTCGAGCTCTTTCCGGCCCACTATGAGGACCGCGCCTGGCGCATCGGCCTGTTCGGCGACGAGGTCGAGTCGATCTCGGAGTTCGACCCGCTCACCGGCCAGAAGACCGGCGAGCTCGAATTCATCAAAGTCTACGGCAATTCGCACTACACCACGCCGCGCCCGACGCTGAACCAGGCAGTCAAGTCGATCAAGGAGGAGCTGAAGGGCCGCCTCGACGAGCTCAACCGCATGGGCCGCTATCTCGAGGCGCAGCGGCTCGACCAGCGCTGCACCTTCGACATCGAGATGATCGAGGCGACCGGCTCCTGCAACGGCATCGAGAACTATTCGCGCTATCTCACCGGCCGCAAGCCGGGCGAGCCGCCGCCGACCCTGTTCGAATACCTGCCCGACAACGCCCTCGTCTTCACCGATGAGAGCCATGTCACCGTGCCGCAGATCGGCGCGATGTACAAAGGCGACTTCCGCCGCAAGGCGACGCTCGCCGAATACGGCTTCCGCCTGCCCTCCTGCATGGACAACCGGCCGCTGCGTTTCGAGGAATGGGATGCGATGCGCCCGTCCTCGATCCATGTCTCGGCCACGCCCGGCGGCTGGGAGATGGATCAGACCGGCGGCGTCTTCACCGAGCAGGTCATCCGCCCGACCGGGCTGATCGACCCGCCGGTCGAGATCCGCCCGGCCAAGCACCAGGTCGCCGACCTCCTCGACGAGGTCAAGGAGGTCACCGACAAGGGCTATCGCACCCTCGTCACCGTGCTGACCAAGCGCATGGCCGAGGATTTGACCGAATACCTGCACGAGAACGGCGTGCGCGTGCGCTACATGCACTCCGACATCGACACGATCGAGCGCATCGAGATCCTGCGCGATCTGCGCCTTGGCGCCTTCGATGTCCTCGTCGGCATCAATCTGCTGCGCGAGGGCCTCGACATCCCCGAATGCGGCTTCGTCGCCATCTTGGACGCCGACAAGGAGGGTTTTCTGCGCTCCGAGACCTCGCTGATCCAGACCATCGGCCGCGCCGCCCGCAATGTCGACGGCAAGGTCGTGCTCTATGCCGACCACATCACCGGCTCGATGGAGCGGGCGATGGCCGAGACCAATCGCCGGCGCGAGAAACAGGAGGCTTACAACGCCGAGCACGGCATCACGCCGCAGACGATCAAGCGCGCCATCGGCGACATCCTCGGCTCGGTCTACGAGCGCGACCATGTCACCGTCGACAAGGGGCTGGTCGAGGGGCCGGTCGCCGGCCACAACCTCAAGGCCGCGATCGCCGATCTCGAAAAGCGCATGCGCGAGGCTGCCGCCGACCTCGAATTCGAGACCGCCGCCCGCCTGCGCGACGAGATCAAGCGCCTGCAGGCGACCGAGCTCGCCATCGCCGACGATCCGCTCGCCCGCCAGAGCGATGTCGAGTCCTCGGCCGGCAAATACCGGGGCGAGCGCAGCTATGGCGCCTCAGCCAACCTGCCGACCCGCGCCCGCAAGCCGACCGACGCCGACATGGGCCCGCACAACTGGGGTGGGGGCGAGGGGCGGCCGAAGGCGAGCGTCGCGAGGCCGCGCAAGCCGACACTGGACGAGATGGGCCCGGTGCCGGAGGCGCGGCCGAAAGGGGCGGGGGAGAGAAGGGGGAGGCGGAGGTAATCTATCCCAGCTCTTTTTTGATCTTTTCCCAATCTGCTAAGGCACACCTGTAATATGATAAGAATAACTGCCGCTCGTCACCTTTAAGAGGAGCGTCTATCGTACCATAGGCAATGCCTCGCCTGACATCTAAGATGCGCACCTCTTCCGTGGCATTGCCTGTCCGATGATGGATATTCCAAGCCTAGCAGCTTCAGTCGATATCGAAGGAATTTCTGAAAAATAAGGATATATTAGGCGCCTATTATTCTCATCGATTTTAACGCTGAACATATTTTCGATTTTTACAACGCAGCCGCTTTCGTGGATGGCTGCTTGCACCGGTATGGTATAGGGAATAATTTCAAATGGCTCGTTTCGCCAGCGCCGTTTTTCATTCCACCATTGAAGAAAACCATCTCGTAAAAGCGGATAAGTTTTCCGCCTAGATTTGCTATCTGCAATTCTTAGCTCTGTTTCAGTCGCCAAATCCTTCAGGCCAGCAGCATGGTCCTTGGCGTCCGCCCAGAATGGCCCGTAAAAGAACGGCCCTCCGCCGCCACTTCCTTCTGCCTTCTTGATCTCCTGCTTTACGTCGTCACGGAGCAGCCGTAGCCTAAGCCGTTCGGGGGCATAAAATAGCTGAAGAAAATTGCGGAGGTTCTTTTTATGAATCGCCACAGTTCATATTCTCCCTCTACGTCATTTAAATTTAGAGTTGTGCATCGACGATTCGCAAGAGGGATACGAGTGTCGTCGCGATTGCCCAAAGGGGCGAAATTTCAGTGCCTCCACCGTCATGCTCGGCCTTGTGCCGAGCATCCACGTCTTGCGGCGCTGATGACGGGCTCTTCGCTGCGGGCATCGCGGCTGATCGCTATCGAGCAAAGACGTGGATGGTCGGGACAGGCCCGACCATGACGCGGTTCTGGCGGCGGCCTAGCCAAGCGTAACTGGTGTAATACGTGGATGGTCGGGACAAGCCCGACCATGACGGGCGCGCGCTCACGCCAGCTCGTCGTAGAGGTCGTTCCAGTCCGGATTGCATGCCATGATCGTGCGGGTCTTCCAGGCCCGGTACCAGCGCTTCATCGAGGTCTCGCGCTGGATCGCAGCCGCGATCTCATCGTGCCATTCGTACCAGACGAGCCGCTTGAGGCCGTGCGTCCTGGTGAACCCGGCGAGCAGCCCTTCGCGATGCTCGTGGACGCGACGCGCCAGATCGCTCGTCACGCCGAGATAGAGCGTGCCGTTCGGCCGGTTGGTCATGATGTAGACCCAGCCACCCTTGCGCCTCATGCCGGCAGGATGGCGGGCGGTCCAGCTACCGGCAAGAGCGCCGACGCCGCTCCCGTCATGGTCGCCCTTGTGGCGCCCATCCACGTCTTGCGGCGCTGATGGCATGCTGGCCGGCGCGGTGCCCGGTCGCTCGGGTGTAAAGACGTGGATGGTCGGGACAAGCCCGACCATGACGGGCTGGGTGAATGCGGGGATAAGCGTCTGAACAATCCCCACCCTCCGAACCTCCCGTATAATGCCGTGCATCCCATCCCCGAGGGGCGGCCGACTGGAGGCATGTCGTTTGGCGGGGTGGGTGCGGCGCCTGCGGGCGAGGGTTGCGCCTCGCTCCCGGGAGGCTTCGGGAACCGACCTGGGGACACTACGATCCCTGCGCGAGGAGCTCGCTAGACCGCGCCGGCTCACACCGGCGTGACAGAAGCGCGGCCCGGAGTTTTCAAATCGCCGCCCGGCGGAGCGCCACGGGGCGTGCGGATGGTGGCTCAATCCATCCGCGCCGCGTCCGTAGCTCACGGAAGCGGATACCAAACCAGCGCCTCGCGGCGCTCCGCTGCCCCTCAGATACGACAACGCCCGCAGGGTGAGCCTGCGGGCGGGGAAAAGCTTGGGCGCTTTCCTTCTCCCCTCGGGGGAGAAGGTGGCAGCGCGCAGCGCTGACGGATGAGGGCCCGTTATGCAGGGCGAGAGACTGACGTCTCACCCGGTCGTCCCGCCCTCATCCCCTGCCGGACCTTCTCCCCCGAGGGGAGAAGGAGGCTGAAAAACTCCCGCGCCCTTCGCCCTGGGGGACAGGGAGGCGAAGGGCGCGGCGACCGCTCAGAAGCGGTCGTAACGGTCGTGATAGCGGCGGCCATGGGCCGGGGCCCAGGGCGGCGGGCCGCCATGGTGGCGGCGATAGCCATAGCCGCGGTCATAGCCGCGATCGCGATAGCCGTAGCGCTGCTGGCGCTCCATATTGCGCTGGATCTCCCACATCCGGTGCTCGCGGTTGTGGCGGACATAGGTCGCCTCGACCTTGTCGAGGGCGGCCGCGCCGCTGAAGCTCTCGCTGGCGGCCGCCGGGGTCACGGCGGCGCCGAGCGCGATCGCTGCGGCGATGAGAAGGTGTCGCATAGGGCATCTCCTTTGGTTGCCGCGATAAAAGCGGTCCTGTCCGGAACTCCGCCTGAACGAAATTGTTCGCCGGCGTTCATCTTCGCTGTGCTCAGGCGTTCGGCCCGCCTTCGATCTCGCTCGCCCAGGCCAATGCCGCGTCGAAGGCGTCTGGCTTGAAGCTCCTGACCTCGACGAACGGCACGAGCGGGCTCGCGACCGCGACCAGCGTCTCGATCCAGCCCTTGTCGGTGACGACAGCCTCGCGCGGGAAACGGTGCCATTGCAGGATCTTGCCGAAGCCGTAGCGCGCATCCTTGAGGCCGGCGCGGAAGGTCATGTCCTCGAAGCCGGTGAGGTCGGCGAGAATACCGAGCTTCTCATGCCGCTCGAGCTTGCCCTCGATCTCGGCGATCAGCCTGTCGAAATCGGGCTCGTCGAGCGTGCCGGTGATGCGGAAGGCCGCGACATGGTCGGGCGCGGGGAGGATGTCGAGCATGGCGGGCTCCTGGCTTTGCAATTGGAACAACGCAGCCCTGCGGACGAAGTTCGCAGGCGAACCATCTCCGGAGCGAGGCGTTGGCTTGAGAGTGGGGGCTCAACGCACGCAAAGGAGACGATGATGGCCAATGCTGGCGGGAAGCTCGGTCCGAGCATCAAGGGCAAGGGCGACGGCACCGGCGCGACGAGCACGCGGCCGGCCTCGCTGCCCGATCACAAGGTGCTCTCCAACCGCGACAAGACGCAGCTCAACCGCGGTCGTGGCCTCGACGGCAAATGGATCGAGAACGAGCAGGTCTACGAGACGCAAGCGAACCGGCGCTCGCCGGAGGAGTGAGCGCTATTTCAGCGCGATGATCAGCATCAGGAAGACGAGGATGATCAGGACCTGCTTCAGGCTCCAGTTGATCCGCCGGAGCTGCTCGGCGACCGGGTCTTCCGGCTCTTCGACGTCCTGATCGGATTGGCCGGGCGCGAGCAAACCCTCGGCAGTTGGCTCCGCCGGCCGCCAACTGATGCTCTGCACCCGGCCATGCGCCTGCGCCGGCCGGCCATCGGCCTCTGGCGCGAGATGGAAGACCGGCGGTTCTTCATCGACGACTCCTTCGCGCAGCCAGAGATTGGTCGTCGCGGTTAAGGAGAGGCTGCCGGCGCGGCCCTCGGCAAGGTCCTGCTGCAGGCTCGCGAACAGTGGTTGCGGCAGGAAGAGCTCGGCGGCGAGCCGGTCGTCGAGATCGCCCTGTGCCCCCGCGGGAAAGCTGAGCCGCAGCAGCGGCGCGCTCTCGCCTGGGAAGGAGCGGATCGTCAGCGACAGCTCCTGCGCCGGGTCCGGCTGGTTGATCCGCGCGAGCGTCGCGCCATCGGGCCGGGCATGGCCCTCGATCCGGGTGGCGTCGTGCAGCGCGCCATCGCGCCACTCATGCCCGGCGATCGCGACGAGCCCGTCCGCCGTGAAGGCGAGCGGCTTCGCGACGTCCTGAACGAAGGCGCCGGCCACGCCCGGCAGTGTCATCCGCCCGTCCACGATGCTGGCGCTGTCCGTCCTGTCGTTCATCCCATCCCCACGTTGAGTCGGTGCGGACGATAGCAGGTCGGGCCGGCGACGCCAGAATGGCATGTTGTTCTACGCCGAGGGAGGAATGGGCTGCGCCGGAAAAGAAAATTTCCTTCTCCGCCCGTTCGGCGGAAAGCTCTTCCTGATCGGCGCGTACCTTTAAAAGAACGTTTGGATTGACATGCAGAACGGGATTTCCTAGATTGCGGATGTCGTCGGGTCACCGATGGCCGCGGAGATTTGAGCGAGCAGCTTGCGCCGCGTCACCAAACGCTAAAGCGCCACGACGTGGTCGTGGGCTCCCCAGCTTGAGGAGATGAACATGACCGGCTCCGTTCTCCGCCCTGTCGAACCGATCGTCCGTTCGATGATGTGTTGTTGTCGCCGCTGAGCCAGCGCTGACGCCGTTCCGCGGCATCACCTCCGACATCACCGCAATACAGGGCGCCGCAACGCGGCGAAGATCATCATGTCGTTCCAGTCCCAGGTCATTTCCAGCCCGCCGGCCCGCCAGGCCTATGTCATCGAGATCGGCGAAACCCAGGCGGGCCTCGTTGCCCGCGGCGCCGATGAGCGCTTCTTCACCTTCATCTCCGCCTCGGCGGCCTTCGACCGGCTCGAGGGCCAGCGTTTCGCCACGCCGGTCGCGGCGGAGCTCGCGGCGCGCCAGCTCGTCCGCTCGCGTCCCGGCCTGCGGCTGGCAGCCTGAAAGCGGGCCGGTGACTTTGTTCGAGACATTGCGCGCGGCATTCGCGTCCTGGTTCGAGCGGGCCGTGCTCGCCGAAGCTGGCGAGCCGCGCTGGCTGGAGCGCTCCCTCGCGGAGCTTGGCGCCGAGGAGCGACGCCGCTCGATCCGCGAGGTCACGCTCGAGCAATTGGGCATTGCGCACTGGTCGTGCCACACGCATTTCTGAGGTCATGATGAACGCCCCCGTGAAGCCCGACGCCTTTCGCGTCGAGGCCCTCCTTCCAGTGCCGCCGCTTGACGCGATCATTCGCTTCGAGGCGGTCGGAAAGACCTTCGCCGGCCGTGACAGCCAGGAGCCGGTGACGGCGCTCGCCGGCATCGATCTCGTTGTGCCGCGCGGCAGCATCGTCGGCGTGATCGGCCGTTCCGGTGCCGGCAAGTCGACGCTGATCCGCCTGGTAAACGGGCTGGAGCGCGCCACCTCCGGCCGCATCCTGATCGAGGGCGAGGATGTCACCAATCTGACCGAGGCCGGCTGGCGCGAGCGCCGCCGTGCCACCGGCATGATCTTCCAGCACTTCAACCTGCTGTCGTCGCGCACGGTGTTCGACAATGTCGCGCTGCCGCTGGAGATCGCCGGCGTGCCCAAGGCGAAGATCGAGGCGCAGGTCTCTCGCCTGCTCGCTCTGGTCGGGCTCGCCGACAAGCGCGAGCGCTATCCGGCCGAGCTCTCCGGTGGCCAGAAGCAGCGCGTCGGCATCGCCCGTGCCTTGGCGACCGAGCCGAAGGTATTGCTCTGCGACGAGGCGACCTCGGCGCTCGATCCCGAGACGACCCGCGCGATCCTCGCTTTGCTCAAGCAGGTCAACCGCGAGCTCGGCATCACCATCCTTTTGATCACTCACGAGATCCCGGTGATCAAGGAGATCTGCGACCGCGTCGCCGTGATCGAGGGCGGCCACATCGTCGAGGAGGGCGAGACCTTCGAGGTGATGACCCGGCCGCGCCATCCGACCACGGCGAGCTTCGTCGAGGCGGTGACCGGCGTCGAGGTGCCGGACTATCTCGCCGGCCGCATCCATAAGCAGGCGCTGGCCGGCGACAGCGCCGTGCTGCGCATCGCCTTCACCGGCGAGAATGCGACGACGCCGGTGATCAGCCGCCTCAGCGCCGTGATCGGCGTCGACGTCAACATCCTCGCCGGCCGCATCGACGCGATCGGCGACAAGCCCTTCGGCAGTCTGCTGGTCTCGGTGCCGGCGAGCGAACCCGAGCTCGCCGCCGTCTTCGGCGCGCTGAAATCCCTCGATCTCAAGGCGGAGCTGGTCGGCCATGTCTCCTGAACTCATCCGTCTGATCATCGAGGCGACCGGCGACACGCTGCTGATGGTCGCGATCGCGGCCGGGCTGGGCACCGCGCTCGGCCTGCCGCTCGGCGTCTTCCTCGCCACCAGCAAGAAAGGCGAGCTCTTCGCCGCACCCGCGGTGAACGCGGTGCTCGGCGCGCTGGTCAACGCCACCCGCTCGACGCCCTTCATCATCCTGGTCGTCGCGATCATCCCCTTCACCCGGCTGATCGCCGGCACCTCGATCGGCACCTTCGCCGCGACCGTGCCGCTGACCGTGGCGGCGACGCCCTTCATCGCCCGCCTGATCGAGGGCGCCATACGCGAGGTCGACCAGGGTCTGGTCGAGGCCGCCCGCTCGATGGGCGCCACCCCGCTGCAGATCGTCCGCAAGGTGCTGGTGCCCGAGGCGCTGCCGGCGATCGTGCTCGGCCTGACGCTGGCTCTCGTCAGCCTGCTCGGCTTCTCCGCCATGGTCGGCGCAGTCGGCGGCGGCGGACTTGGCGATCTCGGCATCCGCTACGGCTATCAGCGCTTCATGCCGGATGTGATGGCGATCGTCGTCGCCGTGCTGATCGTTCTCGTCCAGACCGTGCAGAGCGTCGGCGACCGTCTCTCGCGCCGCCTCAACAAGCGCCTGCGCCACGCCTGAGCCCTTTCCGTTTCCAACACCCGTTCAGTTCACTAAGGAGTCATCATGTCCATTCTCTTCAGCCGTCGCTTCGCGCTCGGCTTTGCCGCCTCGCTCGTCCTCGTTGCCCCCGCACTCGCCCAGCAGAACCAGGTCGTCCGCATCGGCGCCTCGCCCGGCCCGCATGCCGAGATCCTCGAGAAGGTGAAGCCGATCGCCGCCAAGAACGGCCTCGACCTTAAGATCATCGAGTTCTCCGACTATGTCGTGCCGAACCAGGCGCTGGCCGCCGGCGAGCTCGAGGCGAACTCCTTCCAGAACCAGCCCTATCTCGACAACCAAGTGAAGGATCGCGGCTTCAAGCTGGTCAGCGTCGGCCTGACCGTGAACTTCCCGCTTGGCATCTACTCCTCGAAGTACAAGAGCTGGGCCGAGGTGCCTGATGGCGCCACCGTCGCGATCCAGAACGATCCGACCAATGGCGGCCGCTCGCTGCTGCTGCTGCAGGACAAGGGCGCGATCAAGCTCAAGGACGGCGTCGGCTTCAAGCCGACCGTCGCCGACATCGTCAGCAACCCGAAGAAGCTGAAGATCATCGAGATCGAGGCCGCCCAGACGCCGCGTTCGCTGGCCGACGTCGCCGCCGCCGCGATCAACACCAACTATGCGGTCGACGCCAAGATCGAGCCGACCTCGGCGATCCTGCGCGAGGATCCGAAGGGCCCCTATGTCAACCTGATCGCCGTGCGCGAGGCCGACAAGGACAAGCCCTGGGTCAAGGCGCTGCTCGCCTCCTATCACACCCCCGAGATCAAGGCCTTCGTCGCCGAGCGCTTCAAGGGCTCTGTCCTCGCCGGCTGGTAACGTTCCTCCCTCCCGGCTGGACGGTCCTGGTCGGGCACCTGCCCCGGAAGCGCAAGCTTCCGGGGTTTTTAGTTTTCCGGTTGGCTCAAGCGCTGCCGTCATTGCGAGCGCAAGCGAAGCAATCCAGGAGGGTTCGCTCTGCCGCTCCTGGATTGCTTCGTCGCTAACGCTCCTCGCAATGACGGTAAGCGGATCACACCGACAGATACTGCGCCCGCACGGCGTCGTCGGCCTTGAGCTCGTCCATCGTGCCGGTGAAGCGGATCAGGCCCTTCTCGATGATGGTGGCGCGGTCGGCGACAGAGCCGGCGAAGTGCAGGTTCTGCTCGGAGATCAGCACCGAGAGCCCTTCGTCCTTCAGCGCCAGGATGGTCTTGGCCATCTCCTCGACAATCACGGGAGCAAGCCCTTCCGAGGGCTCGTCGAGCAGGACGAGCTTGGGATTGCCCATCAGCGTGCGGGCGATGGTCAGCATCTGCTGCTCGCCGCCCGACATCGCTCCGCCCGGCCGGTCGCGCATGCGGCCGAGATTGGGGAAGAGCTGGAACAGCCGCTCCGGCGTCCAGTGCGGCGCGCCCTCGCGCTTCGGCCGCTGCGCCACGGAGAGGTTCTCCATCACGCTGAGCTCGGAGAAGACGCGGCGCTCCTCCGGGACATAGCCGATGCCGAGGCGGGCGATCTCGAACGGCTCGCGCCCGACGATCATCTGCCCCTCGAAGGTGATGCGGCCGGCCTGCGGCGGCACCAGGCCCATCACCGCCTTCATCGTCGTCGACTTGCCGGCGCCGTTACGGCCCATCAGGGCCAGCACCTCGCCGCGCCCCATCGAGAAGCCGACGCCGTGCAGGATATGGGCGCGGCCGTAATAAGCGTTGAGGCCTTCGATCTCGAGCATCAGTGCCCTCCCGAGGTCGCGCCGGAACCGAGATAGACCGCACGCACGGCCGGATCGTTGCGGACCTCCTCGGCCCGGCCCTTGGCGATCAGCTTGCCGCGGTCGAGCACCAGGATCGCATCGGAATGGGCGAAGACCACGTCCATGTCGTGCTCGGTGAACAGCACGGCGATGCCGCGTTCCCGGGCGATCTCGGCGGTCAATGCCATCAGGGCGATGCGCTCGCGCGGCGCCATGCCGGCGGTCGGCTCGTCCATCAGCAGGAGTTTTGGCTTATTGGCGATCGCGACCGCGAGCTCGACCCGCTTCAGGTCGCCATAGGCGAGCACGCCGCAGGCGCGCTCGGCCTGGTCGAGCATGCCGACCTGTTTCAGCAAGGCGTCGGCCTCGGCGACATGGCGGTCCTTGGCCCGGCCGAACAGGGTCCAGGTCTCGCCGGCATGCGAGATCAGCGCCATCTGCACGTTCTCGCGCACGCTCATCGAGGCGAAGGTCGCGGTGATCTGGAAGGTGCGGCCGACGCCGAGCCGCCAGACCTCGCGGGGTTTCAGGCCGGTGATCGTCCGGCCGTCGAAGATCACCTCGCCGCGGTCGGAGGGCAGCTGGCCGTTCAGCATGTTGAAGCAGGTGGTCTTGCCGGCGCCGTTCGGGCCGATCAGCGCCAGCAGCTTGCCGGCCTCGACCGAGAAGCTGACATCGTCGACGGCGCGTACCCCGCCGAAGGATTTGCCGAGATTGCGGACTTCGAGGACCGGGCTCATCGGGCGGGCTCCAGCGTGGCTGTGACGGGCGGAGCGGGCTCGGCCTCGCGACGCCGTTCGGAGAAGGCAAGGGCAGTGCCGACGAGGCCGCGCGGGAACAGAATGACCAGCAGGACGATCGAGGCGCCGAGCACGAAGCGCCAGTACATCGTCGCCTTCATCAATTGCTCCTGCAGGCCCATATAGGCGAAGGCGCCGACGATCGGGCCAGAGACGGTCTGGACGCCGCCCAGCAGCACCATCAGCAGGCCGTCGACCGAACGCGGGATCGCCATATAGGTCGGGAAGACCGAGCCCTTGAAGAAGGCGAACAGGGCGCCGGCGATGCCGGCGGCGAAGGCCGCGATGATGAAGGCGATCCACTGGATCCGCATCACCGGCAGGCCGATTGCCTCGGCCCGGAGCGGGCTGTCGCGTCCGGCCCGCAATGCATAGCCGAAGGGCGCGAAGACGACGACGCGAAGGCAGATGATCGCGGCGACGCAGATCGCCAGTGCCAGATAGTAATAGACCAGCTTCGAGCTCGCCCAGGCTGCCGGCCAGACGCCGAGAATGCCGTTGTCGCCGCCGGTGACATCGACCCATTGGAAGGCGGTCGCCCAGGCGATCTGGGCGAAGGCGAGCGTCAGCATGGCCAGATAGACGCCCGACAGCCGCACGCAGAACCAGCCGAAGACGAAACCGGCGATGCCGGCGAGGAAGGGCGCGAAAGCGAGCGCCGGCAGCATTGGCATGCCCAGCCATTTTACCGCCAGCGCCGCGCCATAGGCACCGAGTCCGAAATAGGCGGCGTGGCCGAAGGAAGCCATGCCGCCCGGGCCCATCATGAAGTGCAGCGACGCCGCGAACAGCGCGAAGATCGAGAGCTCGGTCAGCGTCAGCAGCCAGTGATCGGCAATGATGAAAGGCGCGAGCAGCAGCACGGCGAGCGCCGCGAGGCCGATCAGCTTGACGTTGGCGCTGGCCGGCAGCAGCAGCGGCTCGACCGGGCCGTGCGCATGGGCGCTGCCGACCGGGCGCTTGCCCATCAGCCCGTAGGGCTTGATCACGAGCACGACGGCCATCACCAGGAAGACCAGCACCAGCGTGATCTTCGGAAAGATCAGGATGCCGAAGGCGTGGATGATGCCGATCAGCACGGCGGCGAGATAGGCGCCGGTGACGCTGCCGAGCCCGCCGACGACCACGACGACGAAGGCCTCCGAGATCATCGAGAGGTCCATATGCAGGTTCACCGCCTCGCGCGGGAGCTGCAGCGCCCCGCCGAGCGCGGCAAGGCCGGCACCGAAGGCGAAGACCGAGGTGAAGAGCAGGCGCTGGTTGACGCCGAGCGCGCCGACCATCTCGCGATCCTGCGTCGCGGCACGCACCAGCGTGCCCCAGCGCGTCTTTTGGAACAGGAACCAGAGCAGGCCGAGCATGATCGGCCCGACCACGATCAGGAAGAGCTCGTAGCTCGGGAAGCGGCTGCCCATCAGCACGACGAAGCTCTTGAAGCCGGGCGCGCGCGGGCCGAGCTTGTCCTCCGGCCCCCAGATGCCGAGTGCGATGTCCTGCACCATCAGCACCAGGCCGAAGGTGGCGAGCAGCTGGAACAGCTCCGGCGCCTGGTAGATCCGGCGCAGGATCACGATCTCGACGATGGCGCCCAGCACCGCGATGACCAGCGCTGCGAGCAGGACGCCACCCCAGAAGCCGAGCGCATCGGAGCCGCCAAAATAGGAGACCAGCGTGAAGGCGAGATAGGCGCCCAGCATGTAGAAGGAGCCGTGCGCGAAGTTCACGATCCGCGTCACGCCGAAGATGATCGACAGCCCGCAGGCGACGAGGAAGAGCGACGAGGCCGAGGCCAGGCCGTTGAGCGTCTGCGCGAAGATCAGATCGATCATGCGAGGTTCCGTCGAAACAACCGAAAAAAGGGCGCAGTCTTCCCGCGGCCGCAGCGCTCTGCCGCGGCCGGGTCAGCCATAGTCTAGATCAGGTCGAAGCCTGGCGCTTAGCCCGCCGGGCGAAGCGTCTTCACCTCTGCATCAGACGGCAGGTATTTGGCGCCGTCGGCATAGCGCCAGTCGACCATCACGCCCTTGCCGTCCTTGACCGCGGTCTTGCCGACATAGGCGCCGAGCGTCGCCTGGTGGTCGGAGGCGCGGAACTCCACCGGGCCGAAGGCCGAGGTGAACTTCAACCCCTTCATGGCGTCGATGAGCTTCTCGTTGTCGGTCGTGCCGGCCTTGGCGATGCCGGCAGCGATGGCGTTCATGGTGTCGAAGCCGACGACCGAGCCGAGACGCGGATAGTCGTTGTACTTCGCCTTGTAGGCGTCGCGGAACTTGACGTGATCCGGCGTCTGGAGGTCGGCATGCGGATAGCCGGTGACGATCCAGCCGACCGGCGTCTCGGCGCCGAGCGGGTCGAGATATTCCGGCTCGCCGGTCAGCATCGAGACCACCGTGCGCCCTTCGAAGAGCCCGCGGGTATTGCCCTGGCGCACGAAGTTCGAGAGGTCGGCGGCGAAGGTGACGTTGAAGATCGCGTCGGGCTTGGCGGCCTCGAGCGCCTGCACCGTCGCCCCCGCATCGATGCGGCCGAGCGCCGGGAACTGCTCGGCGACGAACTCGACGTCCGGCTTGGCCTTCTTCAGTAGTTCCTTGAACCACTTCACCGCCGACTGGCCGTATTCGTAGTTCGGCGCCACCGTCGCCCATTTCTTGGCCGGGAGCTTGGCCGCTTCCTCGACCAGCATCGCCGCCTGCATGTAGGTCGAGGGCCGCAGGCGGAAGGTGTAGCGGTTGCCCTTGGCCCAGACGATCGCGTCAGAGAGCGGCTCGGAGGCGACATAGAGCCGCTTGTTCTGCAGGGCGTAGTCGGCGATGGCGAGGCCGACATTGGAGAGGAAGCCGCCCGAGAGCAGGTCGACCTTCTCGGCGTTGATCAACTCGCCGGCGAGACGCACCGAATCCTCGGGCTTGCCGGCATCGTCGCGGAACAGGGTCTCGATCTTGCGGCCGAGCACGCCGCCGCCGGCATTGACCTGCTCCAGCGCCAGTTCCCAGCCCTGCCGATAGGGCTTCAGGAAGGCCGGCTGCGAGGTGTAGCTGTTGATCTCGCCGATCTTGATCGGCGCGCCCTGGGCGCGCAGCAGCGACGGCGTGGTCAGCGCAACGGCGCCGAGCGCAGCTCCGCTGACGAATTGGCGACGGTCCATTCGATGGCTCTCCCGTGACTCGCTGGCCTTACGCATCCACAGCCCCTCGCTGCGCGATTTCCTACCGTAGGCTGGCCGGGCGCAGGGCGCCAAGTCGAGGTGGAAATTCGTTTGTATGCGTATGAATTGTCAGCCGCGGATTTTTGTTTGTCAATCATTCAAAATTAGGCGCGGGCTGACGCATCCGGTAGCAGTGAAGACGGGCGGAAAACTCGTCAGGCGGACTGCTTCGCGCTTTGCCGGGCCGCGAGCGTCGCCTCGATCGCCTCGACCACGCCGACGAGCTCGGCGATGCTGTCGATGACATAGTCGGCGCCGGCAGCCCGCAAGCGCGCCGCCGCCTCGCCGCGCAGCTTCTGCTGCTCGAGCAGCGGCAATTCGTTCCATTCGGCCAGGGACAGGCCGACGCAATTGCCGGAGATGGCGAGCCCGACCGTCCAGGTGCCGGCGGCGACGCCCTCGGCGATTCCCGGCTCGGTATCGTCGACCTTGATCACGCTGGAGGGCGGATAGACGCCGAGATCGGCAAAGCAGCGATACATCATCAGCGGGCCCGGGCGGCCTTCGGCGAGATCGCCGGCGCAGACGAGATTGTCGGGCTGATAGCCCTGCGCTGCTGCGACCGGCAGCAGCCGCTCCATGATCTCGCGGGTATAGCCCGTGGTCGAGCCGATCTTGAGGCCACGGCGGCGCAGGTTGGCGATGCTGTCGGCCGCGCCCGGGATGAGATCGGCATAGTCGGTGACGACGGCGGCGTTGAGCGGCACGAACTGCTCGTAGACGGCGTCGATCGCCGCTTCACCCGGCGTTTCGCCATGAGCGGCGCGCCAGGCCTGCGCGATTGCGGGCTCCGCCATCAGCGCCGCGATATGGGCGCGTTTCGGCAGGCCCATCGGGCCACGCGCCTGGGCGATCGAGATGGTGACCCCGAAGCGGGCGAAGACCTCGACGAAGGCGCCCATCGGCGCACGCGAACCGAAATCGACGACGGTGCCCGCCCAGTCGAGCACCACGGCCCTGACGGTCTGGAAGGGAAGCAGGGACAGCGCGCTCATCCGAACATCTCCGCAATGGTCTCTTCGCCGATGGCGAAGGAGGTGGACGCACCCGTCCCCGAGGTGACGATGACCAGGCCGACGCGGTCGGCGACCCATTCGCGCAGCATCGGCCGGTCGGGCAGGCTGGCATAGGTGCCGAGCCAGCGTGCCTCGACCACTGGCCGGGCGCCGAACACCGCCTCGTATTCGTCGAGGATCAGCTCATCGACCTGGGTGTCGCCGAAGGGGTCGGGCGTCGCGGCGTAGTGATGGGAATCGCCGACGACGCGGGTGCCGTCGGCCGAAGCGACGGTGATCAGGTGGATGCCGTTGGCGAGCTGCTGCGGCTGCTCGCGCTCGAGCCGGGCGCGCAAGGCTGCGGCTTCCGGCAGTTCGGCATAGCCGAGATAGCGCACCAAAGAGAGATCGGACATCACGGCGCATGGCAGGTCCGGGCCGGAGGAGGCGGTCCGCACGCGCAGCATCTGCAGCTTGCAGCGGGTCAATGCGGGATAGGCGGCCTTGAGCTCGTCCGCATAGAGCCCGGTGAAATCATCGCCCGGGCAGATGATCGCGGCATCGGCCCGCAAGGGGCCGGCCGAGGTCTCGATCACCGGCAAGGTCACGCCCCGCACCGTCGTCCGGCGCAGGATGGTGACACCCCAGTCGCGTTCGAGATGGTTGGCGAGCAGCGGGATCGCCTCGCGCGATTCGACGCGCAGGTCGTGCGGGCTCCATAGCGCCGCTTCCTGGCCGGCGAGGAAGGGGAAGCGCTGTGACAGTGCGCCGCCGCTCACCAGCTCGCAGCCCTCGCCCATCTCGGTCTTGAGGAAGGCTTCGAGCACGGCGGTCGCCTCTGGCCGGCGCGAGGTCGTGCAGAGCCCGGCATGGGCGATGGCGATGCCGGCCTTCGGCGCGATCTCGGCCCAGACGTCGCGCGAACGCTTCGCCCGCCGCCAGGTCTCGCCGGCCTGCTGGCCTGTCACGGTGATGAAGCCGAAATTGCGGATCGAGGCGCCGTTCGCCTGCGCGTCGCGATCGATCACCACCACCTTCAGCCCGCGCCGCGCCGCTGCGAGCGCATGGGCGAGGCCGACAATGCCGGCGCCGACGATGGCGAGATCGAAACTGCGCTCCACGAACATTCCTCCCGGCGCCGTCGATTCGCGCCTGTCCAATCCGGGCCGCTTAAGGCCCTTGCAATGCAGAACTGTGACGAAGCGCGGTTCGCAGCCGGCTTACTGCACGCAATGCGTGCATCGCTGCCCTGTCAAGAGCGGCCGCCGTCGACCGAAAGGATCTGCCCGGTCACCCAGCCCGCCTGCTCGGAGAGGAAGAACAGGCTGGCATGGGCGATGTCCTCGGGCGTGCCGAGCCGGCGGGTGTGGATGCCCTCGATCAGCCGCTTCTGGCCATCGGGACCATAGGATTCCCATTGCCGCTCGGTCGCCGGGTTGGAGCGGACGAAGCCGGGGGCGACCGAATTCACCGTGATGCCGTGCGGCCCGAATTCCCAGGCGAGCTGCCTGGTCAGGCCGACAAGCGCATGTTTGGCGCTGGCATAAGCCTGGATGCCGGTCAGGCTCGGCCGCAGGCCGGCGCCAGATGAGATGTTGACGATGCGGCCATACCCTGCCTGCTTCATCGCCGGCGCGGCCGCCTGCGACAGGAAGAAGGCCGCGTCGACATTGGCGGCGAAGACCGCACGCCAGTCGCTCTCCGAGATCTCCTCGATCGGCCGACCGACCTGGCCGCGCACGCCGCCGGCGGCGTTGACCAGCAGGTCGAGCCGGCCCTCGGCGGCGAGGATCGCAGCCGTCAGCTCCTTCGCAGTCTCCGGGCTGCCGAGATCGGCGACATGGGCGCTCGCACCGAGCGCATTTGCGCTGGCGGTGACGCCTTCCGCGTCGAGATCGGCGATATGGACGCGGGCGCCAGCCTCGACCAGGGCCGCAGCGATGGCGCGGCCGATCCCCTGGGCGGCGCCGGTGACGAGAGCTACGCGATTGTCGAAGCGGATTTGCATTGCTCGATCAGGACCTTCAGCGTGTCCAGGGACATCGGGCGGCGGCCCTCCTCGATGTCCTGGATCAGGGATACCAAGAGCTCAAGCGCCGGCGTGGCGACGCCGACCTCGTGGCCGAGCGTCGAGATGATGCCGATCTGCGCCTGGCCTTCGGTCTTGCGCTTGCGCACGGCAAGATCGCGCCAGATGCCGGAATGGGTCTTGGCCGTCTTCGAGGTGTAGTCGGCGAGCCAGGCGATCGTTTCGACCTGCGGACCCTCTGGTGCGCCGGGCGCGAACACGCTCGGGTCGAATGCGCCGAAGCCCAGCGAGGTGACGCCGCGCGCCGCCGCGACCGCGCCGACCTCGCGCCCGAGCGCCAGCCAGACCGGCAGCCGCTCCGGATCGGCGAAATTCGCCGACATCGAATCATTGGTCAGGGCGGTGCCGAACAGCATCGCGCCATAGGCGAGCTTGCCCCAGAGGTAGCCGTAGATGTTGTCGGTCAGGATCGCGTCCGGCTCGAAAATCGCGAGCAGCCGGTGCATCTCGCGCACGCGCTCGCTCATCGCCCCGTCGAGCTCGCCGACGACCACGGCGCCGCGATTGCCGTAGAGGATCTCGCCCGGCCCGTGCCAGTCGGCGCCGAAATTGACGAAGCAGCCCATGGTCCGCTCCGCGCCGACCGCCTTGGCGATGGTGATCTCGTTGAGCCCGTTCTGGGCCGAGAGCACATAGCCGCCCTCGGCGAGATGCGGCTTCAGGGCTGCGAGGGCGGCTTCCGTCGCGCCCGCTTTCACCGCCAGCACGATGCGCGAATAGGTGCCGGTCAGCTCCTGCGGCGTCATCGCCGGCACGACCTGCCGGAACTCTTCGACCGGCCCGGTGATCGCAAGCCCCGATGTCCGGCAGGCTTCGACATGCTCAGCAACGATGTCGACCAGCAGCACCGGCACCCCGGCCCGCGCCCAATAGGCGCCGAGCGTGCCGCCGATCGCGCCGGCGCCCCAGATCAGGATGGGTTCGCTGCTCATGCCTGCCCCATCACCTCGACATCGGCATGGGTTCCGACATGGACGAGCCCGTCCGGCGTCACCCAGCCGCGATACATGCCCTCGGAATTATAAGGCGCGACGATCGCGCCATCGGCCCCGATGGCGACGAGTCCGGCCCCGATCTTGTGCGCGGTCAGTTCGGCGATGGCGCGGTCGGATGCGTCCTTCAACGAGAGGCCGGCATAGCCGATCAGCGACGCGATCTCGTGGCCGATGCAGTAGCGGATGAAGAACTCGCCCTTGCCCGTTCCCGAAACGGCGCAGCGCCCGTCGCGGGCATAGGTGCCGGCGCCGATGATCGGGGAATCGCCGACACGCCCCGGCGGCTTGTTGGTGTAGCCGCCGGTCGAGGTCGCCGCCGCCAGATGGCCGTTGGCATCGAGCGCGACCGCGCCGACGGTGCCGTGCTTCTCGGCCTCGCTCGCTTCGCCGGCCGTGCCGACGAGCTCGCGGATCTTCATCGATGCCAGGTTCTTGCGGCGTCGCTCGGTCGAGAAATACGCGTTATCGACGATGTCGAGCCCCTCGGTCTGGGCGAAGGCGTCGCCGGCCGGACCGGTGAGCAGCAGCGGGTCGCCGCGATGCATCAGCGCCTTGGCGGCACTGACCGGATTGCGGATGCGCTTGACCGCGCAAAGCGCCCCGGCGGCGAGCGTCGAGCCGTCCATGATCGAGGCGTCGAGCTCATGCTCGCCATCGGCATTGAAGGCAGCGCCATGGCCGGCGTTGAAATGAACGGAATCCTCCATCACCAGCACGGCGGCCTCGACTGCGTCGACCGCGCTGCCGCCCTTGGCGAGGATCGCCCAGCCGGCCCGCAGCGACTTGGCGAGATGGGCCTTGGCCTCGGCCCATTCGGCGTCGGTCATCTCGGCCTTGGGCAAGGTGCCGCAGCCGCCATGGATGGCGAGGGCGATAGTCATGTGTGCTTATCCTGGCTTTAGGTAGGTCGTCGCGAGCGTGCGCTGCACCGTCATGGTCGGGCTTGTCCCGACCATCCACGTCTTCGTCTGGGCAGTCCGATGTTCAAGACGTGGATGCTCGCCACAAGGGCGAGCACGACGGTCCTGACTCAGCTCACTTCGCCGGCTTGATGTCCATCGCCAGCGTGTCCTCGTCGACGCGCGGCTGGATCGTCACCTTGGCCTTCTGCATCGCCCAAGCCGAGCCGACCGCGACGATCGGCAGGCGCGGCCGGTCCTTGGCGACGATGGCGTTGGCCTGCGCCAAGAGGTCGTTGCGCTTGGCCTCGTTCATCTCGATGGCTGCGTCCTCGATCAGCTTGTCGAGATCGGCGTTCTTGTAGGCGAGCACGTTGAAGGCGCCGAGCTTCTTGGCCGGGTCGTTCGAGTGCACCACCGAGGAGAGCGTGTAGTTCGCCTCGCCGGTCAGCGTGCCCCAGCCAGACATCGACATCGAGAACTCGCCGCGCAGGCGCGCCGGGAAGAAGACGGCACCGGGCTGGGCATTGGCGTTCACCTCGATGCCGATGCGCGCCAGCATCTGGGCGATCGAGGTGCCGACCTGGCGGTCGCCCGGCAGACGGTCATTGGTGAAGGAGAACGAGATCTTGAAGCCATTGGGATAGCCGGCCTCTTCCATCAGCTTCTTGGCCTTGGCGAGATCCGGCTTCAGCGGCGGCAGGCTCTTGTTGTAGCCGGCGATATCCGGCGTCACCAGCTGGTTGACCGGGGCGCCGAGCCCTTCCATCGCGACTTCGGCCAGCGCCGGCCGGTCGATGGCGAGGTCGATCGCCTCGCGCACCTTGGCGTCCTGCAGCGGGTTCTTCGGCAGCGCCGAACCGTCCTTGGCGCTGACCTGCGGGGACTTGTCCCGCATGTCGAGCTCCATGTTGAAGACGTAGACCGTGTCGATCGTGGCGACCGAGAGCTTGGTGTCGCGCTTCAGCGTCGCAACATCGGAGGCCGGGGCGCGGACGATGATGTCGACCTGGCCGGCCTTGAGCTGGGCGACGCGGGCGGCGTCGTTCGGCAGCTCCTTGCGCAGCACGCGCTGCCACGGCTCCTTCTCGCCCCAATAGCCGTCGAAGCGCTCGAGCACGAGCTGGTCCTTCGGCGTCCAGGAGACGAACTTGTAGGGACCGGTGCCGATCGCCGCCTTGCCGGTGTTGAAGGCGTCGTTGGCATTGTCCTTGGTCAGCCCGGCAGCCGCCTTGTGCGAGACGATGAACAGCCGGATGAAATCGTTCGGCAGGTTCGGCGCCGGCCCGTCGGTGACGATATGGACGGTGAGCGGATCGACGACCTTCACTTCCTTGACGCGCCGGACATAGATCGTCGTCGGGTTCGGGCCGGCGACGACCGGGATGCGCTCGATCGAGAACTTGACGTCCTCGGCGGTGAAGTCGGAGCCGTCATGGAATTTGACGCCCGGGCGCAGCTTGAACTCCCAGACGGACGGCTCGATCGCCTTCCAGCTCGTCGCAAGCCGCGGCTCGATCTGCAGCTTGTCGCCCGACCAGGTCAGCGTGTCGAAGACGTGCTTCAGCGCCTCGGCATGGGTGCCGGTCGCGGTGAAATGCGGGTCGATCGATTCAGGCCCGGCCCGCACGCCGATGGTCAGCGTCTGCGCCGAGACTGCGCCGGAGAGCGGCAGCCCGACGAGCGCGGCGAGGGCGGCGGTCCGCCAGAGCGGGGACCGATGCGACAGCGGCTTGGTCATGTTGAGGTCCCTTCAGGTTCGAGATCGGCAGGCCAGCTCGGGGAGGCGATCACCATCTTGTCCATCAGCTCGCAGAGCTGCCGCTGCTCGGCCTCGGTCAGCACTGAGAGCATCGCGGTCTGCTGTCCCACCATCATCGGCATGGTTTCATCGAAGATGGCGCGCCCGGCGGGCGTCAGCGCCAGCACATAGCTGCGCAGGTCCTCCGGATCAGTCTCGCGCTTGAGCAGGCGCCGCTGCAGCAGCTTCTGGATTGCGCGCGAGAGCGTGTTTTTCGGCAGGCCTGAGGAGGACACGATGTTCTTGGCCGCGACGCCGCCCTTGAGTCCGACGGCATAAAGCGCGACGAATTCCGGCCGCACCAGCCCGTAGCGCGTCTCGATCCAGCGATAGACCGGATCGTTGAAGCGGAAGGCGATGAAATTGAGCCGGAACGATAGCCAGCAGGGATTGTCCCAGAGCTTGGTGACGGTCAGCGGATCGAGCTCGCGCAGCGCCGCTTCGCGCTCCCGATCGAGCTTGGACAAGGAAGTCGGGGCGCGTGCCATCTCAGACATCCAATTTAGTTCCATATGGAACTTGACGGTCGCTGATGCGACTGTCAAGGATGACGCGGTTTCGCCGAAACGCAAGGATCAGACCGTGCTCGTCGCCCGGATGAACTGGATGCAGATCGAGGAACAGGCGAAGCGTGATGATCGCTGCGTGCTGCCGCTCGGCTGTGTCGAGCAGCACGCCTATCTGAGCCTCGCCACCGACGCGATCCTGTCCGAGCGCGTTGCGGCGGAGGCGGCCGAGCCGCTCGGCATCCCGGTCTTCCCGGTGCTGGCCTATGGCATGACCCCCGGCTTCACCGCCTATCCCGGCACGATCTCGCTCAGGATGACCACTTATATCGCGCTGATCGAGGACTTGCTCGAAGGCGTCTACCGCTCCGGTTTCCGCCGCATCGTGCTGGTCAACGGCCATGGCGGCAACGCGCCGGTGATGACGGCGGTGACCGAATGGATGGGCAAGCGCCCCGACGCCAGCGTCAAGATGCACAATTGGTGGGCGGGGACGCGCTTCCAGAAGGCGGTCAGGGCAGTCGACATGGCCGCTTCGCATGCCTCCTGGATGGAGAACTTCCCCTGGACCCGGCTCGAGGGCGTGACCCTGCCGGACGCGGTGAAGCCGCCTTTCGACGCCGCGCTCTACCAGGCCGCCAATCCGCAGCGGAAGCGCGAGATCCTCGGCGACGGCAATTTCCATGGCCGCTATCAGCGCCCGGATGAAGAGATGCTGGCGCTCTGGGCTGTCGGTGTCGAGGAAACGCGGGCGGTGATGGTCGAGAGCTGGCCGTGAGACCCGCCTATGGGACGGCATAGATGCTGACCCATGTCATCGAGCGCATCCTGCAGGCGCTCGCCGTCATGCTCGTCATGTCGGCACTGGTCTTCGTTGGCGTCTATGCGATCGGCAACCCGATCGACGTGCTGATCGGCCCCGATGTCAGCCAGGACATCAGGCTCGACACCATCGCCCGCTACGGCCTCGATAAGCCGCTCTGGGAGCAGTACTTCACCTTCCTCGGCCGCGTGCTGCATGGCGATTTCGGCCGCTCCTTCGTCTTCGGCATGCCTGTCCTGGAGCTGATCCTGTCGCGCCTGCCGGCGACGCTGGAGCTGACGCTCGCGGCCGTGTTCGGCGCGGCGCTGATCGGCATCCCCGCTGGGATCTATGCCGGCTATCGGCCGGACAGCCTGATCTCGAAGACGATCATGGCGCTGTCCATCCTCGGCTTCTCGGTGCCGACCTTCTGGATCGGCCTCGTCCTGATCATGACCTTCGCTGTCGAGCTCTCCTGGCTGCCGGCCGGGGGGCGCGGCGAGACCGCCCGGCTCTTCGGCGTCGAATGGAGCTTCCTGACCCTCAACGGCCTCTCGCACCTCTTCCTGCCGGCGCTGAACCTCGCCTTCTTCAAGCTCGCGCTGATGACGCGCCTGGCGCGGGCCGGCACGCGCGAGGTGATGCTGACCGACACCGTGAAGTTCGCCCGCGCCGCGGGCATCTCAGAGGGCGTCATCCTGCGGCGGCATGTGCTGCGCCTGATCTCGATCCCGCTCGTCACCGTCTTCGGCCTCGAATTCGCCTCGACGCTCGCCTTCGCGGTGGTCACCGAGACGATCTTCTCCTGGCCCGGCATCGGCAAGTTGATCATCGACTCCATCCAGTCGCTCGACCGGCCGGTGATGGTCGCCTACCTGATGCTGGTCGCCTTCGTCTTCATCATGATCAACTTCCTGGTCGACCTGACCTATTTCGCGCTCGACCCGCGCCTGCGGAAGGGACGGGCGTGATGCGGACGGAAACGCCGATCGCCCGCTTCTGGAGCGAGTTCAGGGAGAGCCGGGTTGCGGTGGCGGCACTTGTCATCGTCGTGCTGATGATCGGCGTCGCCCTGCTCGCCCCGCTGATCGCGCCGCAGAACCCGTACGACCTCGCCAATCTCGTCCTCTCCGATGCCCGCCGTCCGCCCGGCTATGTCGGCTCCGCCGGTTACACTCATTGGCTCGGCACCGACGCGCAGGGGCGCGACCTGCTCTCGGCCATTCTCTACGGCCTGCGCATCTCCCTGCAGATGGGGCTGGTCGCCGGTGCGATCGCCTTCACCATCGGCGTCACGCTCGGCATTGCCGCCGCCTATCTTGGTGGCAGGCGCGAGGCCTTCATCATGCGCGTCATCGATCTGCAGCTCGCCTTCCCGGCGATCCTGCTGGCGCTGGTGATCTCGGCGCTGCTCGGCCAGGGCAAGGCACAATTAATCGCTGCGTTGGTCGCGGCGCAATACGCCTATTTCGCCCGCACTGCTCATGGCGCGGCCTCGGCCGAGCGCGGCAAGGATTATGTCGAGGCG
Source organism: Allobosea sp. NPDC055332 (assembly GCF_053645455.1). Taxonomy (NCBI): domain Bacteria; kingdom Pseudomonadati; phylum Pseudomonadota; class Alphaproteobacteria; order Hyphomicrobiales; family Alloboseaceae; genus Allobosea; species Allobosea sp. NPDC055332. The sequence continues at coordinate 480,140 of NZ_JBSHMO010000005.1, forward strand.
GCGCTCTCGACGCCGCTGCCGGCGCGGCAGGTGATCTGGCGCCATATCCTGCCGAACTGCCTGCCGCCCCTGATCGTGGTCGCGACCGTGCAGGTCGCCAACGCGATCGCGCTGGAAGCGACGCTCTCCTTCCTCGGCGTCGGCCTGCCGGTGACCGAGCCCTCGCTGGGCTCGCTGATCGCCAACGGCTTCCAGTACATGCTCTCGGGCCGCTACTGGATTTCGATCTACCCCGGCCTTGCCCTGATCCTGCTGATCGTGGCGATCAACCTGGTTGGCGACCAGATCCGCGACCAGGTCAATCCGAGGCTGAAGCGATGAGGGTGGGAGCGAGCCCTCTCCGTCATGGTCGGGCTTGTCCCGACCATCCACGCCTTCATCGATCGAGGGTGGTGTCCGAGACGTGGATGCTCGGCACAAGGCCGAGCATGACGGGGGAGGCGCGCCCATGACCGACGCCCCCCTCCTTGAAGTCGCGGACCTCACCACGCAGTTCTTCACCCGCGCCGGCGTGGTCAAGGCGGTCGACGGCGTCTCCTTCTCGCTTCGGCGCGGCGAGGTGATGGGGCTTGTCGGAGAGTCCGGTTCGGGGAAGAGCGTCACCGGCTTCTCGATCATCGGCCTGATCGATCCACCCGGCCGCGTCGCCGGCGGCTCGGTCAAGCTCGATGGCCGCGAGCTCGTCGGGCTGTCGCCGGACGAATTGCGAAAGCTGCGCGGCCGCGTCGTCTCGATGGTCTTCCAGGACCCGCTGATGACGCTGAACCCGGTTTTGACCATCGGCGAGCAGATCAGGCTGGCCTTGGAGGCGCATCAGCTCACCTCCGCTGCCGAGGCGCGCCGGCGCGCCATCGCCGGCCTCGCCCAGGTCCGGATTCCGCGCCCGGAGGCGACGGTCGACTACTATCCGCACCAGCTCTCCGGCGGCATGCGCCAGCGCGTCGCGATCGCGATCGCGCTGCTGCACCATCCCAAGCTGATCATCTGCGACGAGCCGACGACGGCGCTCGACGTCTCGATCCAGGCCGAGATTTTGGCCGAGATGAAGGAGCTCGTCGCCGAGCTCGGCACGGCGCTGATCTGGATCAGCCATGATCTCGCCACCGTCGCCTCGATCGCCCAGCACGTCGCGGTGATGCGGCTCGGCAAGATCGTCGAAGCTGGCCCAACGCTCGACGTGCTGACGCGCCCGCAGCACGCCTATACCCGCGCTCTGCTCGACGCGCTGCCGTCGCGGGCCAGGCCCGGTGAATTCCTGCTGCGCGGTGGCGGCGTGCCCGATGCCGCTCCACCCGCCCGCAAGCCGACGACGACCGTTGCTGCGCCGGTGCCTGGCGCGGCCTATTTCGTCGCCGATCGCGTCAGCAAGCGCTTCGAATCGCGGCCCGGCGCGCTGCGCGGGCTAGGCCAGAAACTCGGCCTCGTGCGGCCGCTTCCCGCCGTGATGGCCGTCGACGAGGTCAGCCTGACCGTGCCGCGCGGCGAGGCGCTCGGGCTGGTCGGCGAGTCCGGCTCGGGCAAGTCGACGCTCGGGCGCATGGCCGCCGGCATCTACGCGCCGTCCTCGGGCACCGTTCGTTTCGAGGGCTGGCCGGTGATGAGCGAGGGGCAGGAGCCGCGCAAGCTCACCACCCGCATCCAGACCATCTTCCAGGACCCGTTCGCCTCGCTCAATCCGCGCATGCGCATCGGCGACGGCATCGCCGAGGGGCCGCTCGCCCATGGGCTCGTCGGCAAGGCTGGCGCCCGCGACTACGTCCGCGACTGGCTTGCCGCGGTCGGGCTCGATCCGGCCTTCGCCGAGCGCTACCCACACCAGTTCTCCGGCGGCCAGCGCCAGCGCGTCGCCATTGCCCGCGCGCTCGCCATGCAGCCCGACCTCGTGGTCTGCGACGAGCCGGTCGCCTCGCTCGACGTCTCGATCCAGGCGCAGATTATCAACCTGCTGATGCGCTTGCGAGCCGAGCTCGGCCTGACCCTGATCTTCATCTCGCACGACCTCTCGGTGGTCCGGCATCTCTGCGACCGGGTCGCGGTGATGTATCGCGGCCGCATCGTCGAGGAGGGGGCGGCGGCAGAGGTCTACGACAACCCGCAGCATGACTACACCAAGCGGCTGCTCGCAGCCGTGCCGGTGCTGCCCGAAGCGGCAGCCTGAACAGGAGGGACGCCATGACCGAACTCAAGCCCTGGCAATGGCCGGAGGAGACCTGGCGCGGCAAGGTCGAGCAGGTCCGCGCCGGCCGCAACCTCAAGCCGAAGACCTGGCCGGGCGGGGCGCGCTGCGCCGTGGCGCTCTCCTTCGACGTCGACCATGAGACAAACGAGCTGCGCGATGGCGGCAAGTCGGTCGGCCGGCTCTCCTGGGGCCAGTACGGCAACCGCGCCGGCATGCCGCGCATCCTCTCCATGCTGGCGCGCGAGGAGATCAAGGCGAGCTTCTTCGTGCCGGCGGTGACCGCGCTGCTCTATCCCGACGAGCAGCGCCGCGTCGTTGCGGAAGGCCATGAGATCGGCCTCCATGGCTGGATCCACGAGGTCAACACGGCGGTGCCGCCCGAGGCGGAGCGGGAGCTGCATCTGCGCTCGGCCGACACGCTGGAGAAGATCACCGGCGTCAGGCCGGTCGGGATGCGCACGCCGTCCTGGGATTTCTCCGAGGTGACACTCGCCGTCGAGCGTGAGCTCGGTCTGATCTATGATTCCTCGCTCTTCGCCGATGACGATCCCTATGAGCTGATCGAGAAGGGCGAGCCGACCGGCATGGTCGAGTTGCCGGTCGAGTGGATCCGCGACGATGCGGTCTATTTCAACATGAACCGCTTCCAGGCGCTGCGGCCCTATACGGCGCCCGAGGCGGTGTTCGACATCTTCAAGCGCGAGTTTGACGGGGCTTATGCCGAAGGCGGGCTCTTCCTTTTGACCATGCACCCGCATGTCATCACCTATCGCTCGCGCTTCTGGATCCTCGAGGAGCTGGTGCGCCACGCCAAGGCCAAGGGCGATGTCTGGTTCGCGACGCATGCTGAGATCGCGGCCTATGTGAAGGCGCAGGGGGGGCTCTGAGACCCGCGTAGAATCGGGCCGGTCGTGGAACCCTGCCCGATTTCGGCCGTTTTCGGTTCATTCGGAATTCAGGGCGCGGGGGCGTTCATCTCCGGAAGAACAACTGGAAACGGATGTCATGACGCGCACGAAAAACCTGCTCCTGCTCGGCACCCTCATCCCCGCCATCGTGCTGTCGCAGGGTAGTTTCGCCGCTCCATCGCTCCAGCTGGCCCAGGCCCAGTCGGGTGACGACGACAGGCCCGATCCGCGCCGCCCGCGCGGTTCCGGCGGGCAGGAGCGCCCCGATCGCGGCGGGCAGGAACGGCCCGGCGCCCGCCCGGCACCCGGCCAGCCACCAGCAGCGCGTCCGGCAGCGCCGGAACGTCCGGCCGGGGTGAACCCGAATGCGCCACGCCCACCCTCCGCGCCGCAGGCCGCCCCTCCGGCCAACCGGGCCGAGCCCGAACAACCGCGTCGCCCGACGCCGCCTGCGGGCGCTGCGCCCGGCCAGGGTGCTCCTTCGACGGCTCCGGGCGTGCCGCAGCGGCCGGCCCCGGGTCAGATCGCCCCGCAGCCGTCACCGGCTCGGCCAAGCGCGCCGCCGGCCCAGCCCAATGCTTCGGGAGCTCCGTCCGGCGACAGCCAGCGCCGCCCGGCGCCTTCCCAGACGGCCCCGAGCCAGCCGCCGGCCACCGCTCCCTCGGCGCCGACGGCGCCCGCTCGCCCAGCGCCAGGCCAGGCCGCACCGGGCAGCAGCGGCCAGCCTTCCGCCGCGCCGCCGGCCGGCCGTGCGCCAGGAGCCCTGTCGCAGCCCGGTACGGCGCCGTCGCAGCAGCCTGGCCTCAATCGTCAGCCTGGCCAGGCGGCGCCCGGGCAGCCTTCCGCTGCGCCGCCCGCCGGCCGCGCGCCGGGGGCGCTGTCGCAGCCTGGGACGGCTCCGCCCCAGCCTGCTCCGTCGCAACCGCAGCCCGGCTTGACGCGCCAGCCCGGCCAGCCGGCTCCGGGTCAGGCCGCGCCTGCGCAGCCTGCTCCCGGCCAGGGCGCGCTCGGCGGCGGGGTTCAACCCAATCCCGCCCAGCCTGCTCCCGCTCCGAATGCCGGCCGCGCTCCCGGCGCTCTGTCGCAGCCCGGAGCCGCGCCGGCGCAACCCGCACCGGTTCCCGGCCAGCAGCCCGGTGCCCTGTCGCAACCGGGCGCAGTTCCCGGCCAGGTGCAGCCGACCCAACCTGGAATTCCGGGTCAGGCGGGCCAGCCCGTGCCTGACCGGCAGGGCCGCCGCGGCGGCATCGGCCTCGGCGGCGCGGCCGCGATCGGCCTCGGCGCCGCCGCGATCGGCGGCATCATGGCGACGCAGGGCGCGAGCCGGCTCGACGACATCCGCAGCCGGCGCGAGGAGCGTCGCGAGGGCGACGTCACCATCATCCGCGAGCCCGGCCGCACCATCATCCGCGGCGACGATGACCGCGTCATCATCCGGCGCGACGAGACCCAGCGCTTCCGCGATCTCGGCCTCGACACTCGCAGCGAGCGCCGCGGCGAGGAGACGGTCACGGTCTATGACCGCCCCGACGGCACGCAGATCGTAACCGTAACCGATGCCGAGGGTCGGCTGATCCGCCGCTCGCGGCGCGAGCGCGACGGCGGCGAATTCGTCATCATCGACAATGTCCGCCGCGACGGGCCGCAAGCCCGCTTCGCCGAGGAGGTGGTCGAGTTGCCGCCGCCGCCGCTGCGCATCCCGCGCGAGCGCTACATCGTCGATGCCGAGCGCGCCGACGAGCGATTGATCTACGAGACGATCACCGCTCCGCCGGTCGCCCCGGTGCCGCGCCGCTACACGCTCGACGAGGTCCGCTACTCGCGCGATCTGCGCGCCCATATGCGCAGCGTCGACATCGACACGATCAACTTCGATTCCGGCTCCTGGACAGTCACGCAGGATCAGGCGGGGCGCCTCAGGGTGATCGCGCAGGCGGTGCGCCAGGCGGTCGAGCGGGCGCCGAACGAAGTCTTCATGGTCGAGGGCCATACCGACGCGGTCGGCTCCGATGTCGATAACCTCTCGCTGTCGGATCGCCGGGCCCAGTCTGTCGCTGAAATCCTGACCCGCGATTTCGCGATCCCGGCCGAGAACCTGACGACGCAGGGCTATGGCGAGCAGTATCCCAAGGTCCAGACACAGGGCGATTCGCGCGAGAACCGTCGCGTGACGCTGCGCCGGATCACGCCGCTGCTCACCGGTCAGAACCAGCAGTGATCTCGGCCTGAGCAGCAGCGCATTTCTCGATGGGCGGCCGGAACAATCGCTGGCCGCCCCTGTTGTTCTAGCGGGTGGGCCCGTCTTGCGCCCGCCTGACTGGACTGGAGGAGTGCCATGCGCAAGAACTCGTGGGTCCTGCTAGGACTGCTCGCCGTGGGGTTGCTGGCGGCGGAAGCTGCTGCCGCGCAATCCTCTCTCCCGCAGACGCAGCGTCAGCAGCGCGCACCTGGCGTGCCGATGGCGCCGAATGCGGGCGAAGTGCAGAAGCTGGAGCCACGTTCCGACCGTCTCGAGGCGCGGCGCGAGCGTGAGCAGCTGGCGCGCGATCGCTCCGCGCCGCCGGAGCCGAACCGCGAGATCCCGATGCCGAAGCCGGTACCGTCGATCATCGCCCCCACTCGCTAGAGCCCACCGCTTGGGGTTTAGATTCAGGTAAGGCTCGCCACCTATGGTGGCGGCGAGGAGTCATGTCATGAGTGAGATGTCGGTCGCGATCGCCCAGAGCCTGGTCAGCATGAAGTCGGCTGCGACGCAGCAAGCGCTGCAGCTCGAAATGGTCAAGCAGAACGCCGATTCCGATCAGGCGCTCGTCGCCATGCTCCAGCAGGCTGCCGAGCAGCAGCAGGCCACGCTCCCCGCCGGCCAGGGCGGCAACCTCGACATCACCGCCTGAACCCCATCCTCACCAGCGTGTAATGCTGCTGGCGCATGCCGGCGCAGCGTCGGCCGGCGGTTCTTTGCCGGTTGCGTGAAGATCACGACAGTTCTAACCTCCGCCTCGTTCCGAGGGGTGCTCGATAAGAGCTGAGATGGCCTGACGGCCGAACCCATCGAACCTGATCCGGGTCATACCGGCGGAGGGACTGGAACGCGGCTGCGCCACAAGTGCATCCGCAGACAGCGACTGGACCGTCAGACGCCCCGGATCTCCTGAACCTGAGAGGGAGGAGATCCTGACATGAACGCCCACACCAAGCCCCAGAAGAACAGCGTCAAGGCTGCACCGCAGACGGTGACGACCGGCCCGATCATCGGCTCGCGCAAGATCTATGTCGCGGCGCCCGAACATCCCGACATGCGCGTGCCCTTCCGCGAGGTCACGCTGACGACCGATGCCGAGCCGCCGGTGCGCATCTATGACCCCTCCGGCCCCTATACCGAGACCGATGCGACGATCGACCTCAACGCTGGCCTGATCCAGCCGCGCCGCGCCTGGCTCGATGCCCGTGGTTTCGAGACTGTGCCTGGCCGCGCCGTTACCGCCGCCGACAACGGCCATATCAGCGAAGCACAACTCGTCCCGGCCTGTCCGGCCGAGCGCCCGATCCTCGAAGCCAGGTCGGGTCAGATGGCGACGCAATACGAGTTCGCCAGAGCCGGCATCGTCACCCCCGAGATGATCTATGTCGCCCATCGCGAGAATCTCGGCCGCGCCGCCATGCTGGACGGTGCCCGCGAGCGCCATGCCGACGGCGAGAGTTTCGGCGCCTCCGTGCCGGAATTCGTCACCCCCGAATTTGTCCGCGATGAGATCGCCCGCGGGCGCGCCATCATCCCCGCCAACATCAACCATCCCGAGCTTGAGCCGATGGCGATCGGCCGCAATTTCCTGGTCAAGATCAACGCCAATATCGGCAATTCGGCTGTCACCTCCGGCGCCGCCGAGGAGGTCGAGAAGCTGGTCTGGGCGATCCGCTGGGGCGCCGACACGGTCATGGACCTCTCGACCGGACGCAACATCCACAACATCCGCTCCTGGATACTCAGAAACTCGCCGGTGCCGATCGGCACGGTGCCGATCTACCAGGCGCTGGAGAAGGTCGGCGGCGACCCGATCAAGCTCGACTGGGAGGTGTTCAAGGACACGCTGATCGAGCAGGCCGAGCAGGGCGTCGACTATTTCACCATCCACGCCGGCGTCAGGCTGCCCTACGTGCCGCTGACCGCCAGCCGCGTCACCGGCATCGTCTCGCGCGGCGGCTCGATCATGGCGCGCTGGTGCCTGGCACATCACAAGGAGAGCTTCCTCTACGAGCGCTTCGACGAGATTTGCGAGATCATGCGGCGCTATGACGTCTCCTTCTCGCTCGGCGATGGCCTGCGTCCGGGCTCGATCGCCGATGCTAATGACCGCGCCCAGTTCGCTGAGCTGGAGACGCTGGGCGAACTCACCAAGGTCGCGTGGGACAAGGGTTGCCAGGTAATGATCGAGGGCCCCGGCCATGTGCCGATGCACAAGATCAAGGAGAACATGGACAAGCAGCTGCGTGAATGCGGCGAAGCCCCGTTCTACACGCTCGGACCGCTGACCACCGACATCGCGCCGGGCTATGACCACATCACCTCCGGCATCGGCGCGGCGATGATCGGCTGGTTCGGCTGCGCCATGCTCTGCTACGTCACGCCGAAGGAACATCTCGGCCTGCCCGATCGCGACGACGTCAAGACTGGCGTCATCACCTACCGCATCGCCGCCCATGCCGCCGACCTCGCCAAGGGCCATCCGGCGGCGAAACTCAGGGACGATGCGCTCTCCCGCGCTCGCTTCGACTTCCGCTGGGAGGACCAGTTCAACCTGGCGCTCGATCCCGACACGGCGCGTAGCTTCCACGACGAGACGCTGCCGAAGGACGCCCACAAGGTCGCGCATTTCTGCTCGATGTGCGGGCCCAAATTCTGCTCGATGAAGATCACTCAGGATCTGCGCGCCGAGGTGCAGGCGATGGGCGACAATGAGCGCGCGGCGCTCGAAGCCATGGCCACACAGGGCATGGCGGAGAAGTCGCAGGAGTTCCTGAAGAAGGGCGGCAATCTCTATCTGCCGGCGGCGGAGTAGGGACCATGCGCGTCGCTGTGATCGGGGCCGGCGTCGCCGGCCTCGTGACGGCGCTCGAGCTGGCCGAGCGGGGTGTCGCGGTCGAAGTGTTCGAACGCAGTGCCGCCCTTGGCGAGCGGGCCTGCTCCTGGGCTGCCGGCGGCATGCTGGCGCCCTGGTGCGAGCGCGAGAGCGCCGAAGAGGCGGTCGTCACTTTGGGCCGGCAGGCCCTCGACTGGTGGCCGCGCCATCATCCCGGCACGCTCTCCCATGGCACGCTCGTGCTCGCCCCGGCCCGCGATGCCGGCGAGCTGACGCGGTTCGCGGCGCGGACGAGCGGCTTCGAGCGGCTCGATGGCGATGGCGTCGCTGCGCTGGAGCCCGACCTCGCCGGCCGCTTCCGACAGGGCCTGTTCTTCGCGCAGGAGGCTCATCTCGACCCGCGCCGCGCCATGGCGGCTTTAGCCGCGGCGCTGCAGGCGGCCGGCGTGCCGATCCACTACGGCGTCGAGGCCGATGAGACGGCGCTCGATGCCGATCGCATCGTCGATTGCCGTGGCCTTGCCGCCCGCGACCGGATCGACGGGTTGCGGGGCGTACGCGGCGAGATGCTGGTGCTGCGCACCGATGAGATCAGGCTGAGCCGTCCGGTCCGGCTGCTGCATCCGCGCATTCCGCTCTATGTCGTGCCGCGCGCCGACGGGCATTTCATGATCGGCGCGACGATGATCGAGAGCGATGATCGCCGCGACGTCAGCGCCCGCTCGGCCATCGAACTGCTCAGCGCCGCCTATGCGCTGCATCCGGCCTTTGGCGAGGCCGAGATCGTCGAATTGCGCGCCGATGTCCGCCCGGCCTTTCCCGACAACCTGCCCCGCATCGTCGAGGAGGGCCGGACCTTACGCTTCAACGGGTTGTTCCGCCACGGCTTCCTGCTCTCGCCGGCTTTGGCCGGGCAGGCGGCCGATCGTCTCCTCGCATCCAGGGAGTTGTCCGATGCGCATCATCGTCAACGGCGACACGCGTGAGGTCGCGGCCCCCGTCCTGGCCGAGGCGCTGGCCGAGCTGGGCTATGCCGGCGCGGTCGTCGCCACGGCCGTGAACGAAGCCTTCGTGCCCGCCGGCACGCGGGCGCAAACGATCCTCGCGGACGGCGACCGGCTCGAAATCCTCGCGCCGATGCAGGGAGGCTGAGTCGATGAATTTCTACGGCTTCACCCCGCGCTCGCGCCTCTTCCTCGGCACGGCGCAGTATCCCTCGCCGGCCGTGCTGCAAAAGTCGGTCGAGGCGGCCGGCGTCGATGTCGTCACCGTCTCGCTGCGCCGCGAGGCCGGCCGGCTCGGCGGTGGCCAGGATTTCTGGGCCCTGATCCGCGGCCTCGGCGTCAGGGTGCTGCCCAACACCGCCGGCTGCCACTCGGTCAAGGAAGCGGTGACGACGGCGCAGATGGCGCGCGAGGTCTTCGGTACGCCCTGGATCAAGCTGGAGGTGATCGGCGAGGCCGACACGCTGCAGCCGGATGTGTTCGGCCTGGTCGAGGCGACGCGCATCCTCTGCGCCGAGGGCTTCGAGGTCTTCCCCTATATGACCGAGGATCTCGTCGTGGCCGAACGGCTGGTCGAGGCCGGCTGCCGGGTGCTGATGCCCTGGGGTGCTCCGATCGGCACCGGCAAGGGCCTGAACAACCCTTACGGCCTGCGAGCGCTGCGGGCGCATTTCCCCGATATCCCGCTGGTCGTCGACGCCGGCATCGGCTTGCCCTCGCATGCCGCCGCGGCGATGGAGCTCGGCTACGATGCGGTGCTGCTCAACACCGCGGTGGCCAAGGCCGGCGACCCCGCCGCGATGGCGGCCGCCTTTGCCCGCGCGGTCGAGGCCGGGCGTCTCGCCTTCGAAGCGGGACCGATGGAGCCCCGCGACATGGCTGCGCCCTCGACCCCGGTGCTGGGCCGGGCCCTGCTCGGCTGACAAGGAGGGAGCAATGACCGATCGCTATGCCCGCCAGATGGTCGTGCCGGAGATCGGCCCCGAGGGACAGGCGCGGCTAGCCCGCACCTGCATCCTCGTTGTCGGGGCCGGTGGCCTCGGTTGCCCCGTATCCTCCTATCTCGTCGGCGCCGGCATCGGCCGGTTGCTGCTGGTCGATTCGGACCGGGTCGAGGAGAGCAACCTGCACCGCCAGCCGCTCTACCGGATGAGCGATGTCGGGCGGTTGAAGGTCGAGGCGGCGCGTGAGGTGCTCGCTGCGTATAATCCTGGCGTGGGGATCGAGGCACTGGCGCTCAGGCTCGCGCCCGACAATGTCGCGGAACTGGTGGCGCGGACCGATATCGTCATCGATGCCGCCGACAGCTTCGCCGCGACCTACGCCCTGAGCGATGCTTGCCGCGAGGCCGGCAAACCGCTGGTCAGCGCTTCGATCGTCGGCACCGCCGGCTATGTCGGCGCCTTCTGCGGTAGTGGGCCGAGCTATCGTGCCGTCTTTCCGGAAATGCCGGCGCGCGCCGCCGATTGCGCCACGGCCGGCGTACTCGGTCCGGCCGTTGCCACCCTCGGCCTGCTGCAGGCGCAGATGGCCCTGCTGCTGGCGCTAGGCCTCGAGCCGTCACCGCTTGGCCGCGTGATCAGCTTCGATGCCCGCCGCCTCGGCTTCGGCGGATTCTCCTTCGCCGGGGCGCCGGAGCCGCTCGCCGGTTCCTTCCCCTTCATCGCGCCCTCGCAGCTTTCTGCCAGCGATATCGTCGTCGAGCTGCGCGGCGTCGATGAGGCGCCTGTTCCGGCTGCTCCGGATGCGATCAGGCTGACGGTCGATGAGATCGACCGGCTGTCGCTGGATGAAACCGACGGCCGGCGTGTGGTGCTCTGCTGCCGGAGCGGCATCAGGGCGGCGCGGGCCGCCGGCAGGCTTGCAGCGCGTGGCGCCGGGGATCTGGCCCTGATGGCGCTGGGCTAGATTCTTCCCCATATCCCTGGCGAGCCCGATGGAGACAAGATGACGAGCGACACCACCGAGATGACGCTGGCGCGGACCCTGCAGCCGCAGGAGGTCGCCTCCGTTCTCGCCCGCGTGGCGGAGGTGCGCCCGCGCGTGCAGTGCCTGACCAATACGGTGGCGCAGAACCTCACCGCCAACATGCTGCTGGCCTTCGGCGCGATCCCCTCGATGGCGATCCATGTCGACGAGGTCGCGGCGATGGCCGAGGGCGCCGGCGCGATCCTGATCAATATCGGCACGATCAACGCCGAGAGCGAACTTGCCATCCCCAAGCTGCTCGAAGTGGCGCGCGATCGCGGCAAGCCCCTGGTGTTCGATCCGGTCTTCGTCGAGCTCTCGCCGCTGCGCCGGCACATCGCCGGGCAGGTGCTGCGCTTGGCCGACATCCTGGTGCGCGGCAACGCCACCGAGATGGCGGCGCTCTCCTTTGATCTCGCCGCCGCGCAAGGTGTCACGCGCGTCACCACCGGCAAGGTCGACCGGATCGAGAGCGGCTCGGCGAACTTCTCCATCGCGCATGGCCACCCGCTGATGACGAAGGTCACCGGTATCGGTTGCGCTGCCGGTGCGCTGATCGCGGCCTGCTGCGCCGTCGAGGCCGACAAGGCGGTCGCGGCGGCGGCGGCCTTGACCGCCTATGGCATTGCCGGCGAAATCGCGGCCGAGCGCTGCCGCGGACCCGGCAGCTTCGAGGTCGAGCTGATCGACGCGGTCGCGGCGATGGACGCGGCGACGCTGGCTGCACGAATGGAAACCGGACGATGAGCGTCGACATCACCCTTTACGGCATCGTCGATCCGCAGATCGCCAATGGCCGCTCCATGGCCGATATGGCGCGCGCTGCGGTCGAGGGCGGCGCGACGCTGATCCAGCTCCGCGCCAAGACCGAGACGACGCGCGAGATGGTGCGCGAGGCGCGCGCCATCCGCTCGGCCCTGCACGGCACCAATGTGCCGCTGCTGATCAACGACCGCGTCGACGTTGCGCTTGCGTCCGGCGCCGACGGCGTCCATCTCGGCGCCGACGACATGAAGCTGGTCGATGCGCGCCGCTTGCTCGGCCCGCGCGCCATCATCGGCGCGACGCTGAAGCATGAGAGCGAGCTGCCGGAGTTGGCCTCGGCGAAGATCGACTATGCCTGCATCGGCGGCGTCTTTCCGACCGCGCACAAGGACAATGCCGGCACCGCGCTCGGCGTCGATGGGCTCGCCGCCTTGCGCCAGGCGGCGGCGCGCGCGCTCGGCGCTCTGCCGATCGGCGCCATTGCCGGCATCACCGCCGGCAATGCGGGCTCGGTCATCACGGCGGGCGCCGACGGCGTTGCCGTGATCGGCGCGCTTTTCGGTGGCGATGATATCCTGGCTGCGGCGCGCGATCTCAGGCTGGCGGTCGAGACCGCCCTGTCGGAGCGGGTCGCCGCGAGCGCCTGATCAAGACTTCACGTACAGATCCCAGCAAGGCGCCAGAGCGACCTTGTTGCGGCCCTCGAGCGCCTTGGCGAAGTGCTTGAAAATCGCTGCGCGGATCGAGGTCAGCGGACATTTCGGCGCCAGAATCGCATCGGTCTGGCGCAGGCTATCGATCATCTGCGCCTCCAGCTTCGGATTGCTCCGCGTCGGATCAATGCCGATCGGCACATGGCGCGGTGGCCTGCGGTCGAGGAGGTAGTTGAGCACGTCGACGAAATCGAGCGTGAAGAGGCCGTTGAGCGCGCGCTTATTGGCGTGCTCCCAGGCCGTGATCGCGATGATGGCCTGCTCGACTTCGAGCAGCCAGATCGCGTGATGGTCGATCTCCGAATAGAGCGTCAGCGAGGGCTGCTGGCCCATCGCGGCGAGATCGGCATAGGCGGGCTGATGCCTGGCATAGTGCTGCAGCATGGTTGGAGCCCGCTCGGCGATCTCGGGTTTGACGCTGACGCGTCCGAGCTTGCCGACATCGTCGACCGCGAGCGGCAGATAGGTCGGGGCGCCCAAGGCGGCACGGGCGCCGCGCTCGATGAAGTTCACGGCCGAGGGCGCCGCGATGACGCAGATCAGCAGCAGCACCGCTGGCCGCAGCCTGTCATTGCGCTGACGCCAGTCGAGCAGGAGCACGAGCAGGATCGGCCAGAGTCCGATGAATTCGAGGCTTCCGGTATTCTGCGTCTCGAAGAAGGTCAAAGCCAGCAAGGCGATGGCGAGCCAGCCTACTGGCGAGATGGCGAGCTCGCGCAGCCAGGACAGGGTGCCGGCCGGTCTCGCCTGCCAGGACGAATAGGTGAGCAGACCGATGAGGGCGAGTGTTGGCCCGATGACCTCGAACTTGAACGAGGCCACGGTGAGGAAACGCGGCAGCAATGCCCCCGTATTGAGCCTGAGCAGGATCAGGATGTCGTCGACATAGGCCTGGGTCAGCCCACCACTCGCCAGATCGATGGCAGCGAGGGCTGCGATCGTTGCGACGGCGGCAAGGCAGGCGTCGCGCAGGCGCATCTGCCCGGTCAGCACTGCGTAGCCGATCAGCATCGCTCCGGTGACCGCACCGGTGACCTTGACCAGGAACAGCGTCAGCATCAGTGCCGCGACGAGCCAGATCGTCAGCGCGCGCTCGCGTACGAACATCAGCACGGCGATCAGGATGTAGAGCAGCAGCGCGACGTGCCGGTTGTAATGGCCGTAGCCGTCGAAGCCCGGTAGCGGGTAGACCTCGTGCAGGTTGATCGGCAGCGAGGCGAAGAGCAGGAAGGGCAGCAGCAGCGCCAGCGCAAGCCCTTGCGAGCGCTGCGCGATATGGAAGACGAGGATCGCCAGCAGTGGCAGCGCGAGCGGCAGCAGGGCCCAGTTCGCGGTCAGCAGCGGGTGCGCGTCCGGAAACAGCCGGTCGAGGCCGGAGACGAGATAATAGCCGAGCGGGCCGACCGGCGCGAAAAAGTCGATGTTCGGAACCTGACCGTCGCGGATGCGCTGGACCGCGTCGAAATAGACCGCCGTGTCCCAGTAATACGGTCCCAGTGGCAGGCGCAGCGGCAGCAGCAGCCCGGCGAGAACGAAGGCGAGGAAGGCCGCGAGCCAGATCGACGGAGCAGTCCAGGGACGCGTGGAGACGAGCTCCTTCGCGTCTCTTGCGGCGACCGGCTGGTCCGGGCTCGCGTCCATGATCCGTTCTCGCGTCACGTAGCGCGAAGTAGCAGAAGAATCTTACCGGGCCCTTCCCGACAAGATGAAAAGGGGGTTTACCTCGACCGGGCCACCCGCTCTGCAATGATTGCGAGGGTCATCCTGATGGCAAGACAGCCGGTGCGCCGACTGCCACCAGCCGCCGGGCTCCTGGGCTCGGCATTGGCGTTGTTCGCAGCGGCTGCCGCTGTGGCAGAGGATCGTGCCTTCGCCGATGCCGCTCGCTATGTGCACGACAAGGTCGTCTCGTGCTGGAACGTTGCTCCCGGCGCAGCGCCGGCGGGCACGATCGTGCGCATCCGTTTTGAGCTCGATCGCACCGGCGCAGTGGTCGGCGAGCCAGTCGTGCTCGATCAGCCCCTGGAAACAGGTGCTGCGCGACTGGCCGAGAGCGCGCGGCGTGCCATCATCCGCTGCGCCCCCTATGACGGGCTGAAGCGGCACGGCGCGCTCTATCGGCGCTGGCGTGAAATCGTCCTGAACTTCCGACAGCCCGAATAGGCGGCTCAGGCGCCTGCGATCTCGGCGAAGCGCTTCGGCAGGGCAAAGCCATAGCCGAGCGGATCGTCCGCCTCGATGGCGAAGCTGCCTTCGCCGGCGAGATGGCCGCGGCCGCCCACCTCGACGGTGACGGTGCCAGCGGCAGGGAAATCGACCGGGCCGATCACCTTGCCGGTGAAGGTGCCGCCGGTGATGCTGCGGATTCTGCGGTTCCGGCCGATCGGGATCAGCCCCTTGGCATGGTCGAGCGCCATCCGGGCGGTGACCCCTGAGCCGGTCGGCGAGCGGTCGATCTGGCGCTCGGCGAAGACGCAGAGATTGAAGCTGTCCTGATCCGGCCCGGCCTCGTCAGTGACGATCGTGCCATAGAGGAAGCCGAGGTCGGGTTCGGTCGGATGGGTGATCGCGCGGCTCGCCCGGACCTGGTCGGTCAGCGCGCCCGCCGCGGCGACGATCTCTTCGACCGGTGTCTGCATCAGGTCGAGCCCGAAGCGCGAGGCCGGCAGGATGCAGTAATAGGCGCCGCCATAGGCGATGTCGGTGACGACATCGCCCTGACCCGGCACGGAAACCACGAGATCGCGTGCCTCGACGAAGGCCGGCACGCTTTCGAAGCTGACATTGCCGACCTTGCCGCCTTCGACTTCGCAGGCGAGGCGAAGAAGCCCGCAGGGCGCCTCGATGGCGAAGCGGGTGACCGGCTCGCTCGCCTTCACCAGCCCCTGCTCGATCGCATAGCGGCCGAGCGCGATGGTCGCGTGGCCGCACATGGTCGAATAGCCCTCATTATGCGTGAACAGCACGCCGAAGGCGGCTTCGGGATGGCTCGGCCTGACCGGGATGACACCGTACATGCCGTCATGGCCGCGCGGCTCCAGCATCATCGCACGACGCAAGCTGTCATGCTGCTCGCGGGCCTGCCGGCGCTTGTCGAGAATGCTTGCGCCGGTGAGCTCTGGATAGCCTGATGTGACGATGCGCACCGGCTCGCCGCAGGTGTGGTAGTCGATATAGCTCAGGCGCATGGGCATCCCGTCAATCATAAGCCATCGGCGGCTTGCCCCGTGGCGGATTGCAGCCCCTCTCGCCGCAGGTTTCGGCCGCGATGGCGCAAGCGAAGTCCATCGCTGAGGCCGAGAGTTCCTCCGGCAGGTCGCGCAGTGTCGGTCCGAGGCCGCCGTTTTGCCAGAGCGAAGCGAGGAAGGCGCCCATGAAACTATCACCGGCTCCAATCGTATCGACGATGTCCGGGGCTGGCACGAACCCCGAGATCATTCTGCCCGACGGATGGTGGAGATTCGCGCCGTGATCGCCTTCGGTCTCCAGCACCAGCGGCAAGCCCCCGGCGAACCATCGCTTGAAGACCTTGCCATAGCCGATGTCGAAGACGGTAACGGCGTCGTCCGAGCTGAGTTTGATCAGGTCACACAGAGAGGCTCGCTCCTCGATGGCACGGCGCGTCTCCGGAAGCGCCGGCGGCACGGCCGGCCTGACATTGAGATCATAGCTGACGCTGAGGCCGGCTTCACGTGCACGCCGCATCAGCGCCAGCGCCGCCTGGCCCGAGACGCCGAGCGTCGCGCCGAAGGAGGTGACGTGCAGATGCGCGAAATCGTCGAGATCCGCCGGCGCGGGCGGCGCGGTATCGAAGGCCGTGCCGTTCAGCGAGAAGCGATAGGTCGCGGCACTGTCTGCGTCGAGCGAGGTGACCGTGGCGGAGGGCGTCGGTGCATCGCAGATTCCGACGAAACGCTGATCGATGCCTTCCTCTGTCAGGCGTCGGAGGAAAAACCGGCCGAGCGTGTCCTGTGAGAGGCTTGCATTGTAGGCTACCGGCGCGCCGCAGCGAGCCAGCGCCAGGGCCGTGTTGAAGCCAGAGCCGCCGAGCACGGCCTCGCGCTTGTGCCCGGCACGGCCGGGTACAATATCGACGAGCGCCTCGCCATAGACGAGGACGCCCCTGCCCGTCACAGCAGCCCGCGCTTGGCGAGGTTGCGCATCAGATGCGAGGCGCCGAAACGCCAGGGCTCGCATTCGTCGGTGCGACGCATCCGGTTGACCAGCGCGCCGAGCTCGGGCGCCGAGATGGTGACGACGTCGCCGTATTTGTGGGTGAAGCCGCCGCCCGGCGCGTCGCGATCCTTGATCGGCGCGAACATGGTGCCGAGATAGAGCACCGCCCCGTCCGGATACTGGTGGTGCGGGCCGATCATCTGCGCCGCGAGGTCGGCCGGGTCGCGGCTGATCCTCGCGATCGAGGACGAGCCTTCGAGCGTGAACCCGTCCTCGCCCGCGACGGTCAGGCTCACCGTCGTCCTGCGGACATGGTCGAGCGAGAAATCGCCGTCGAAGAAGCGGATGAACGGGCCGATCGCGGCGGCCGCATTGTTGTCCTTGGCCTTGCCGAGCAGCAGCGCCGAACGCCCCTCGACATCGCGCAGGTTGACGTCATTGCCGAGGCTGGCGCCGACGATGCGGCCGTCCGAGGCGACGACCAGGACGATCTCGGGTTCCGGATTGTTCCAGCTCGATGCCGGATGCAGGCCCGCATCGGCGCCGGTGCCGACCGCCGACATCGGCGGCGCCTTGGTGAAGATCTCGGCGTCCGGCCCGATGCCGACCTCGAGATACTGGCTCCAGCTGTTCTGGGCGATCAGCACCTCCTTGAGCTTCATCGCCTCGGGCGAGCCGGGCTTGAGCTTGGAGAGGTCGTCGCCGATCAGCTTGCCGATCTCGGTGCGGATCGCGGCGGCAGCGGCCGGGTTGCCGCGCGCCTTCTCCTCGATGACGCGCTCCAGCATCGAGACGGCGAAGGTGACGCCGGCGGCCTTGACCGCCTGCAGGTCGACCGGGGCGAGCAGCCAGGGCTTGCCGTCATTGCGCGTGGCGGCAGAGCTGTTGGCGAGGAGATCGGCGAGCGAGCCGAGATTCTCGCCATCAGCGGCGCGCAGTGCCGTTGCCGGATCGGCGGTCTCGCAGAGGTCGCGCATGGTCGGGAAGGTCGCGGTGATGTCGATCACCGTGTCGCCCTGGAGCTTGACCACCGACGGCCCGGCGAGATCCGGCCGCCAGACCCGGCCGGCCAGCGCGGCGCGGTCGGCATCGGCCGGCAAAGTGTTGGCGGGCGTGAGCGAAAGCGAGGCCATGGCTGATCCAGGTTGTGTGCAGTGTACAAGACGGGTGGGAAGAACAGCCGCTTCCGCAGGAAATCGCAAGTGCGCGGATGCGCGTCCACAGCGGGGCGGAAATGTCATCGTTTTGTCATTGAACTGTCGCCCCGGCTTCATGCTAGCTTGCGCACCAACGACAAGAACGCCCGCGCATACCGGGGGCTGAGAGGGAGCTGATCATGACCTTCAAATTCAAGACCCTGACCGCGGCCGGCGTGTTCGCACTCGCCGCTGCTTCGCCGGCTATGGCGCAGACCGAAATCCAGTGGTGGCACGCCATGACCGGCGCCAACAACGACGTCGTCGTCAAGCTGGCCGAGGAGTTCAACGCCTCGCAGAAGGACTACAAGGTCGTCGTCGCCTACAAGGGTTCCTATCCCGACACGCTGAACGCCGGCATCGCCGCCTTCCGCGCCGGCAACGCGCCGCACATCATGCAGGTGTTCGAGGTCGGCACCGCGACGATGATGTCGGCCAAGGGCGCGATCAAGCCGGTCGCCGACGTGATGAAGGACGCGGGCGAGAAGTTCGATCCGAAGAGCTACCTGCCGGCGATCACCGGTTACTATTCGACGACGAAGGGCGAGATGCTCTCCTTCCCGTTCAACTCGTCCTCGATGGTGATGTGGTACAACAAGGACGCGCTGAAGAAGGCCGGCCTGCCGGAGGCCCCGCCGAAGACCTGGCCGGAAGCGTTCGAAGCCGCCAGGAAATTGAAGGCCGCCGGCTGGGACAAGTGCGGCATTTCCACCGCCTGGACGACCTGGGCCAATATCGAGCAGCTCGGTGCCTGGCACAACGTGCCGGTCGGCACCAAGGCCAACGGCTTCGACGGCTTCGACACCGAGTTCAAGATCAACGGCGACCTCTTCGTCAAGCATCTGACCAACCTCGCCAATCTGCAGAAGGAAGGCGTGTTCTCCTATTCCGGCCGCACCAACACCGGCGAAGGCCGTTTCACCTCGGGCGAATGCCCGCTGTTCCTGACCTCCTCGGCCTTCTTCGGCAACGTCAAGGCCAACGCCAAGTTCGACTGGTCGAATGCGCCGATGCCGTATTATCCGGATGTCGCCGGCGCCCCGCAGAACTCGATCATCGGCGGCGCTTCGCTCTGGGTCATGGGCGGCAAGAAGGCCGACGAGTACAAGGGCGTCGCCAAGTTCTTCACCTTCCTCTCGGACGTCGACCGGCAGGTGAAGCTGCACACCGAGTCCGGCTATCTGCCGATCACCAAGGCGGCCTATGAGAAGGTCAAGGCGTCGGGCTTCTACAAGCAGAACCCCTATCTCGAGACGCCGCTGCTCGAACTCAACAACAAGGAGCCGACCGACAACTCGCGCGGCGTCCGTTTCGGCGGCCTCGTCCAGATCCGTGACATCTGGTCGGAGGAGATCGAGGCGGCCCTGAACGGCCAGAAGACGCCGAAGGCGGCACTCGATGCGGCTAATGAGCGTGGCAACCAGGCGCTGCGCCAGTTCGAGCGTACCGCCAAGTAAGACAAGACTGATCGGAGGCCGGGACCATAATCCCGGCCTTCCTTGCCGCCGGGCTGGCCGATGCAGAAATATGCTCACTTCAAGGGGCTGACGATCCCGCTGCTGCTGCTCCTGCCGCAGCTCGCGATCACGCTCGTCTTCTTCTACTGGCCGGCGAGCCAGGCCGTCTGGCAGAGCTTCCTGCTGCAGGACGCCTTCGGCATCTCGACCGAGTTCGTCTGGTTCGAGAACTATCGCGACCTGTTCGCCAAGCCCGAATACTACAAGGCGCTGATCAACACCGGCATCTTTTCGGTCTTCGTCGCGCTGCTCTCGCTCTCGCTGGCGCTGCTCTTCGCGGTGATGGCGGATCGGCAGATCCGCGGCGCAGAGATCTACAAGACGCTGCTGATCTGGCCCTATGCCGTCGCGCCGGCCATCGCCGGCGTGCTCTGGATCTTCATGTTCGATCCCTCGCTCGGCATGCTGGCGCGGGGGCTGCAGAGCCTTGGCGTCGCCTGGAATCCGCGCCTCAACGGCAATGATGCGATGACGCTGGTCATCCTGGCCGCGACCTGGAAGCAGATCTCCTACAACTTCCTGTTCTTCCTCGCCGGCCTGCAGTCGATCCCCAAGAGCGTGATCGAGGCAGCGGTGATCGACGGCGCCCGGCCGATGCGGCGCTTCTGGACCATCGTCTTTCCGCTGCTCTCGCCGACGACCTTCTTCCTGCTGGTCGTCAACCTCGTCTACGTCTTCTTCGACACCTTCGGCATCATCGATACCATCAGCGGCGGCGGTCCGTCGGGTGCGACCGAGACGCTGGTCTACAAGGTCTATTCCGACGGCAAGGGCGGCACCAATCTCGGCGGCTCGGCAGCGCAGTCGGTGATCCTGCTGATCATGGTCATCGGCATGACCGCCTTCCAGTTCCGCTTCATCGAGCGGAAGGTGAACTACTGATGGCGTCCGTACTCTGGCAGGAGCTCACCGCCGAGGAATTGCGCGAGAAGGCGGCGAAGGATGCCGTCGTCGTGCTGCCGGTCGCCTCGATGGAGCAGCACGGCCCGCATCTGCCGGTTGGCGTCGACACCATCCTGTGCAGCGGCGTCTGCAAGCTTGCGGCCGAGCGCGCCGGGGATGTCGAGGTCGTCGTCGCTCCGACGCTCTGGTGCGGCATGGCCGAGCACCACATGGCCTTTGGCGGCACCTTCACCTTCGACATCCCGACCTATCGCGCTGTTCTGCTCGCGCTCCTCAAGAGCCTGGAACGCCACGGGTTCCACCGTGTCGTCATCGTCAACGGCCATGGCGGCAACATCGCCGCGCTCGCCGCCTTCCTGCCGGACTTCGCCAGGGAGACCTCGCTCCAGATCCGCGCCACCACCTATTTCCTGCTGGCGCAGGAAGCGATGGCGCCCTTCATGGACGATCAGGTCAGCGTGCTGCATGCCTGCGAGGTCGAGACCTCGATGATGATGGTGCTGGCGCCGGAGACGGTGCGGCAGGACCGTCTCCCGGAAGCGTTCGGCATGCTGGGTGCCGACCTGACCGCGCTGACCCGGCCGACCGTCGGCCAGTACAAGCCGTTCCGCGAGATGACCGGAACCGGTGTGATCGGCGATGCCCGCAAGGCCACGCCGGAAAAGGGCAAGGCCTTCCTCGACGCTTCGGCAGATGCGTTGGCGAAGCTTCTGAGTGAGCGCGGAGGGCAAGGCTGATGGTCGAGGACCGCCGCTTGGGCGATGCGATCGCCTACATCATCCTGACGATCGGCGTGCTCATCTGCGCCTTTCCGGTCTGGCTGACCTTCGTCGCCTCGACCTGGGACAACGCCACCATCATCAACGGGCAGTTGCCGCTCTATCCCGGCCCGCACTTCCTGGAGAACTACTACCGCATCCTCTTCGTCGGCACTTCGGGCTCCACCCGCGAGCCGGTGGCGAGCATGATGCTGAACTCCTTCATCATGGCGATGACG
This sequence comes from Allobosea sp. NPDC055332, assembly GCF_053645455.1. Classification (NCBI taxonomy): domain Bacteria; kingdom Pseudomonadati; phylum Pseudomonadota; class Alphaproteobacteria; order Hyphomicrobiales; family Alloboseaceae; genus Allobosea; species Allobosea sp. NPDC055332. Next base: position 501,544 of record NZ_JBSHMO010000005.1, read on the forward strand.
ATCGCGCTGGGTAAGATCTTCATCTCGGTGCTCTCGGCCTACGCCATCGTCTATTACCGCTTCCCGTTCCGGATGGCGGCGTTCTGGATCATCTTCGTCACGTTGATGCTCCCGGTCGAGGTCCGCATCTTCCCGACCTTCAAGGTCGTCTCCGATCTCGGCATGCTCGACAGCTATCAGGGCCTGGCCGTGCCGCTGATCGCCTCGGCGACCGGCACCTTGCTGTTCCGGCAATTCTTCATGACCATTCCGGACGAATTGCTGGAGGCCTCGAAGATCGATGGCGCCGGCCCGTTCAAGTTCTTCAAGGACACGGTGCTGCCGCTCTCGCTGACCACGATCGCGGCGCTCTTCGTCATCCAGTTCATCTATGGCTGGAACCAGTATCTCTGGCCGCTGCTGATCACGACCAAGGACTCGATGCAGACCATCGTGATCGGCATCCGCAAGATGATCACCACCTCCGACGCCCTGACCGAATGGCAGCTCGCCATGGCCACCGCCATGCTCGCCATGCTGCCCCCGGTCCTCGTCGTCATCGCCATGCAGAGGCTCTTCGTGAAGGGCCTCGTCGAGACAGAGAAGTAGCCCGCCAATGGCTCAGGTCACGCTCAACAACGTCAAGAAGATCTATGCCGGCGGCGTCGAGGCGGTGAAGGGCGTCTCCTTCGACATTCCCGATGGCGGCTTCTGCGTCCTCGTCGGCCCGTCCGGCTGCGGCAAGTCGACCTTGCTGCGCATGGTCGCGGGGCTCGAGACGATCTCGGCCGGCGAGGTCGCGATCGGCAGCCGTGTCGTCAACCAGGTCGAGCCGGCCGACCGCGACATCGCCATGGTCTTCCAGAACTACGCGCTCTATCCGCATATGAGCGTCTACGACAACATGGCCTATGGCCTGCGCAATCGCGGCACGCCCAAGGACGAGATCGAGAAGCGCGTCGCCGAGGCCGCCCGCATCCTCGCCATCGAGCCCTTCCTGCAGCGTCGCCCGCGCCAGCTCTCCGGCGGCCAGCGCCAGCGCGTCGCCATGGGCCGCGCCATCGTGCGCAAGCCGCAGGTCTTCCTGTTCGATGAGCCGCTTTCCAATCTCGACGCCAAGCTGCGCGTGCAGATGCGCGTCGAGATCAAGAAACTGCAGCGCGCGCTTGGCGTCACCGCGATCTACGTCACCCATGACCAGGTCGAGGCGATGACGCTCTCCGACAAGCTGGTGGTGATGAATGGCGGCCAGGTCGAGCAGATCGGCGTGCCGGCCGAGGTCTATCGCAAGCCGGCGAGCCGCTTCGTCGCCACCTTCATCGGCTCGCCGCCGATGAACCTGCTGCCGGCCAAGGTCGACGGGCACGGCATCATCGCGCTCGGCGATGCCCTGCTGCAGGCGCGCGATCTGCGCGAGGATCTGCCTGTTGGCACCGCGGTCGAGGTCGGCCTGCGGCCTGAGGACATCGAGATCGCTTCGGAAGGTGCGGCCGGCTCGCTGCCCTTCGACGTCGAGTTCATCGAGGAGCTCGGCGCGACCCAGCTCTTCCACGGCCAGCTCGCCGGCAAGCCCTTCGTCATGCAGGCGGCGACCGGGGAGGTCGCGGCCCAGGCGGGCCGGCTCTGGATCTCGGTCGACCCCGACAAGGTCCATGTCTTCGACGCGGAGAGCGGCGTTCGGCTCGGGAAGGCTTGAGCGCGAGGAGCCGCGACCTGCCCCCTCTCCCCTTGCAGGAGAGGGTTGGGGTGAGGGGTCTCGCGACGTCTCAGGATTGGCAAGCGGCGATGCTGGAAACGGCAGTGCGCCCCCTCATCCGGCGCTGCGCGCCACCTTCTCCCGCAAGGGGAGAAGGGAAGACTCAGCTCACCGGCGCGTATTTCACCACGCAGCCATAGGCCTTGGTCGCCGGCTCGGAGACCGCCTTGCCGGCTTTGAGCTCGGCCACTGCCTGGCGGACATAGCTCTTCGCACCGCTGAGGCTCGAGGCGCTCGACGAGGGCTTGTCGTCGATCGCGCCGGCATAGGCGAGCGTGCCCTTGGGATCGATGATGTACATGTGCGGCGTCGTCTGGGCGCCATAGGCACGCGCCAGCTGGCTCTTCGGGTCGAGCAGGATCGAGGCCGGCGCGGCGTCGCGCGTCCTGCCGAGGTCCTTGGCCTTGGCGGCGTCGACATGGCCCTGCTCGCCCACCGGCGAAGAGATCACCGAGAGCCAGACGATGCCGTCCTTGGCCATGTCCTTCTGCAGGGTCTGCATGGTCGCACTGTTGTAGTGCTTGCGGACATAGGGGCAGTCATGGTTGGTCCATTCGAGGATCACCGTCTTGCCGGCATAGTCCGAGAGCTTCTGCAGCTTGCCGTCGACGTCGACGGCGGAGAAATCGGGCGCCTTGGCGCCGGGCTTGGCCGCGCTCTGGGCGAAGGCGGCGCCGGAGGCGAGCGCCAGTGCGGTGGCGGCAATGCCGGCGATGAAGGTCTGTCTGCTCACGGCTTTCATCTTCAGTCTCCCTGCTGAGGTTGAAATGTCGGGGCTCGGCCTCACTATTGGCTGGACGCGGTCTTCACCTCGCGGCCAGCGGCACGCTGGGCCGCGCTCACCACGGTTTCGGGTGTCAGCAATTGCGGCAGCACCTCCGCCTGCGCGCCCTTCGTTCCCGGATAGAACAGGTAGAGCGGCACGCCGGCGCGGCCATACTCCGCCAACGTCGCGGCGATGGTCGCGTCGCGATTGGTCCAGTCGGCCTTGAGATAGGTGACGCCGAGCTTGGTGAAGGCGTCCTTCACCTCCTGCCGCGACAGCGCGACCCGGTCATTGGCGAGGCAGGTGATGCACCAGGCCGCGGTGAAGTTGACGAAGACCGGCTTGCCTTGCGCCTGTAATTCAGCAACCCGCACCGGCGACCAGACGCCCGGCGCATCTGTCCCGGCCTGCGCGGTCGGCTGCGGAGACGGTGTCGCGCTTTCGATGACGAAGGCCGAAGTCGCACCGACGAGCAGGATGGCCGCCGCCGCCGCGACGGCGCGCACGCCACGACCGCTGCCGCGGGTGACGCCGACCAGCCAGAGCGCGAAGCCGGCGACCAGGATTGCGACGAGCGCGGCGAGCGCACCATCGGCGCCGGCCTGCATGGTCGCGACCCAGACCAGCCAGATCGCGGTCGCGAACATCGGGAAGGCGAAGGCCTGCTTCAGGATGAGCATCCAGCGGCCGGGCTTCGGCAGCAGTCGCAGCAGCCCGGGCGCGAAGGAGAGCGCCACCACCGGCGCGGCGAAGCCGAGCGCCAGCGCCATGAAGATCGACAGCGCCGCGGCCGGCGGCTGGGTCAGCGCATAGCCCATCGCCGCGCCCATAAACGGGGCAGTGCAAGGCGTCGCCACCACCACAGCGAGCGCGCCGGTCATGAAGGCGCCGACCGGGCCACTGCGGCTGGCGAGCCCGTCGCCGACACCCTGCAGGCGGCCGCCGATCTCGAAGGCGCCGATCAGGTTGAAGCCGATCAGCGTCATCAGCACGGCGAGCAGGATGACCAGCGGCGGTGACTGCAGCTGGAAGCCCCAGCCGGCGCCGAGCGCGATCACCAGCGACGCCAGCACGAAGAAGGTCGCAAGCACGCCGGTGAGGAAGAGCAGGCCCTGCTGGCGCACTTCACTGCGGCTCGCCTGCGCGACCTGGGCGAAGCCGAGCGCCTTGATGAACAGCACCGGCAGCACGCAGGGCATCAGGTTGAGGATCAGGCCACCGGCGAAAGCGAAGGCCAACGCCAGAAGGAGTGAGAGATCCTCGGCCGGAGGCGGCGGCAGAACGACCTTCGCCGGCGCCTGCGCCGGGGCGGCGACCATCTGCAGCAGAGCTGGCTCGACCTCGGCGTTGAGCGCCAGCGCGCGCCTGGTGCCGCTATCGTCGAAGGTGAGGACGCCTTCTGTCGTCGGCGTGCCGACCTTGAAGGCCGTCGAGCGTGTGAGGGTGAGTGCGCCGTTCGCGAGCGGCTGCTCGGCCGCATGCTCGATCAGCGTATCAAGGATCGGGAAGAAGCGGACATCGCTGGCGCCAGCCGGCAGGCCCGGCAAAGCGAGCGCGAGCTTGTCCCCGCCCTTCGCCGTCAGCCTGGCGGTGAAGCCGGCTGGCTTCGGCAGGGCAGCGCGCGCCTCATCGATCCGCGCCTCGGCAGCCGTGTCGACAATGCCAGCCGGCGCGATCGGTAGATCGAGGGTGAAGGCGCCTTCCTCGGGAATGCAGATCTTCTCGCAGACCAGCCAGGTCGCCTTGGCCGAGAGCGTCAGCGTCTCGCCCGGCTTGGCATTGGCTGGGACGGAAATCTCGACCGGCAGCAGGACATTGTCCTCGAAGCCGAAATTGACGAGAGGCTCGACCCGGATCGCCTTCGGTGCCGGCCACTGGATCGCGCCGGCGCTCACACCGTCCGGCAGCGTCCACTCGATCCGCGTCGCCTCGCCGGAATCGCCGGGGTTCTGCCAGTAGCTGTGCCAGCCCGGCGCCAGCTTCTGGGTGAGGGCGACCTGAAAGCGCTCGCCCGGGGCGACGGCGTCGCGGCTCGACAGCAGCGTGGCGTTGACGCGCGCCGAGGTCACGGCGGCGGATTCGGCGGCGAGCAGCGACGCAGGCGCCAGCAGGGCCAGCGCCAATGAGGCGCACTGCAACAGCCGGAATGCGGTCCGGCGCGGAAGGCTCGTCGCGGTCATGTCGATCAGATGCCCGCTTCCGTCGAGAAAAGCCAATGACAAGCGGGTGATAGCGGCGCGAGGTCGCAGGCCTCGGAGCAGTCAGCCGGCCCCGAGGCGCTCGCCGCGATAGACGCCGGAGCGGATCCGGCTCCACCAGTCGCGGTTCTCCAGATACCAGGCGACCGTCTTCCTGAGACCGCTGTCGAAGCTCTCCTGCGGCCGCCAGCCGAGCTCGCGCTCGATCTTGCTGGCATCGATCGCATAGCGCTGGTCATGGCCCGGCCGGTCGGCGACGAAGCGGATCAGGCGCTCGCGCGGGCCGAGCGCGGCATCGGGCGCGAGCTCATCCATCAGCGCGCAGATCGCCTGCACAACTTCGAGATTGCTGCGCTCGGCGCAGCCGCCGACATTGTAGCTCTCGCCGATCCGGCCGCGCTCGGCGATCACAGCGAGCGCGCGGGCATGGTCCTCGACATGCAGCCAGTCGCGGACCTGGGCGCCCGAGCCATAGACCGGTAATGCCTTGCCCTCGAGCGCGTTGAGGATCATCAGCGGGATCAGCTTCTCGGGGAAGTGATAGGGCCCGTAATTGTTCGAGCAGTTCGAGAGCACGACCGGCAGCCCATAGGTGTGGTGCCAGGCGCGCGCGAGATGGTCCGAGGCTGCCTTCGAGGCCGAATAGGGCGAGTTCGGCTGATAGGGCGAGGTTTCGCTGAACAGCCCGTCCTCGCCGAGTGAGCCGAAGACCTCGTCAGTCGAGATCTGGTGGAAGCGAAAGCCCGCCTGCTCCGCCGGCGCAAGAGAGCGCCAGTGCCGCAACCCCTCCTGCAGCAGCACGAAGGAGCCGACGATGTTGGTCTCGATGAAGGCGGCCGGCCCGTCGATCGAGCGGTCGACATGGCTCTCGGCGGCGAGATGCATGACGATGTCGGGCCTGAACTCGGCGAAGGCCTGCCGCATCGCCGTGGCATCGCCGATATCGGCCTGCAGGAAGGCGAGACGCGGATCGTTCGAGACGGAGCTGAGATTGTCGCGATTGCCGGCATAGGTCAGCTTGTCGACGACCAGCACCTGATGCGGCGTCTGCCGGATGAGATGGCGCACCACGGCCGAGCCGATGAAGCCGGCGCCGCCGGTGACGAGATAGCGCTTCATGGCTGGGCCTCGCAGCGGAATGGGCTGGCGAAGCCGGCGAAGCCGGGCAGGACGGCGTCCTTGCCGGAGAGCTGCGCCTCGGCCGTCGCGACCGGCCAGTCGATCGCAAGCTCCGGGTCGTTCCAGGCGATGCCGCCCTCGGTCTCGGGCGCGTAGGGGCCATCGACCTTGTAGGTGACCTCGGTGCCGGGCTCGAGCGTGCAGAAGCCATGGGCGAAGCCGCGGGGAACGAAGAGCTGCTCGGCGCCCTCGGCCGTGAGCGTCGCTGCGCACCATCTGCCATAGCTCGGCGATCCCAGGCGGATATCGACGGCAACATCGAAGATCGCGCCCTTCAGCACCCGGACGAGCTTGGCCTGCGCCGCCGGCGGCTTCTGGAAATGCAGGCCGCGCACCACGCCGCGCGATGCCGAGAGCGACTGGTTGTCCTGGGCGAAGACGGCATCGATGCCGGCCGCCGCGAAGGCCTCGGAGCTATAGGTCTCCATGAAGTAGCCGCGCGCATCGCCGAACTTCTTCGGCCTGATCAGCACGACGGCAGGGATGGCGAGGGGCTCGAAGGCGAACTTGCTCATGGCCCTCTCTAAACGTCGGGGATGACATTGCTGTCAATCCGCGTGGGCAATTTTCCCTCCTGTCATCGGCGCTGGCACGCCGGTGGTCAGCGGGAAGGAGATCGGCAGGCCGGCCTTGCGACGCATGGCGAGGAAGGCGAAGCATTCCGCCTCGATCGCATCGCCACGCCAGCCGACAGCTTCTGCCGGAATGGCCTCGGTGCCGGTGCGCGCATTGAGCGCCGTCATGATCGCTGGATTGCGCCGGCCGCCGCCGCAGACGATCAGCCTTTGCGGTCTGATCGGGAGCAGATCGAGCCCGCGTCCGACCGCGCCGGCGGTGAAGGCGGTCAGCGTCGCCGCCCCGTCGGCGAAGGAGAGGCCCTCGGCCATTGCGGCCGTGAAATCATGGCGATCGAGCGATTTCGGATAAGGCGCGAAGAGGTAGCGGTGCTCGAGCAGCCGCGCGAGCCTCTCTTCATCGACGCTGCCGGCAAGCGAGAAGGCGCCGTCGCGATCCATTTCGCCCTTGCCGTGTTGCTTGATCCAGTCATTGAGCGGCGCGTTGCCCGGCCCGGTGTCGAAGGCGAGCACCTGGGTCGTGTCGGCGAAGGCGCTGAGATTGCCAACGCCACCGAGATTGAGCACGGCGGTCTCCTGCCCGGCCCCGAGGCTGCGCATCAACGCGGCGTGATAGCTCGCGACCAGCGGCGCGCCCTGGCCGCCGGCGCAGACATCGGCGGTGCGGAAATCATAGACGACATCGATGCCGAGTTGCCCGGCCATCAGCGCGCCGTCACCGAGCTGGCGGGTGTCGCCCTGGCGTTCCCTGGTCGGGGCGCGATGCAGCACCGTCTGCCCATGGAAGCCGATGGCCGCGACATCGCTGGCCGCGATTCCTTCAGCGGCGAGGAATTCGGCGACGGCCTCGCCTTGCGCCAGTGTCAGGGCACGTTCGGCCTCGGCGAAGATCGCGGGCTCCGGTCCCTCGAAACGCCAGCCGAGCGCCGCCTGCACGGCCTCCGCCAGCAAATCGCGAACCTCCTGGCGATAGGGCGAGAGCCGCCACGGCCCGAATTCGGCGACCGCCGTGCCATCGGTCCGGATGGCGGCGATGTCGATATTGCCATCGAGGACCGTTCCGGTCATCAGGCCGATCGCCCAGGCTGGCTGCATGCAACGCATCTCCTCTCGCCCCGAGCGATGCCTGTCACAGGCAAGGTTCGCCCGCAATCCCGACCAGATTCTGACCCAATCTCTGCCTACGCAAAGGCGAACCTCCGCTGGAGATCGGCCATGCTGACCCGTCGTTTCGTCCTGACCGCCTGCCTCGGCCTCGTTCCCGCCGCGCCGGCGCTTGCGCAGGCGTTAAGCGGCGGGGTTGGCGCGCCGCCACGCGCCGTTCCGCCACCGATCGAGGTTCCGCCGCCCGAGGTGCCTATCGCGCCGCCGCGCCCGCCCCGGGGGCCGGCGCCGACCTATGACGAGGACGATGACTACGGCATCAGCCGACGCGATGCTGTCCGCATTGCCCGCCGTCGCGGCGTCGTCGATGTCGAGAACGTCGGTCGCCGTCGCGGCCTCTGGATTGTCTCGGGCACCGACGATGAGGGCGAAGACATCCGCGTCGTCATCAATGACGAGGGCTATGTCGTCGACGTCAGGCGCGACTGAGTTCAGCCGACGCGCAGCGCCGCGTCGAAGGCGTCCTGCAGCATTTGCCGGCATTGCCGGGCCTGCTCGCGGCTGGGCTCGTGCAGGATGTGCGGAGTGATGTCGGCGAGGTCGCGCAGGGCGAAGTCGATCGCCGACATGAGATCGAGCGCCTCGCCGTCGTGTTCGACGGCGGGCGGCTTCAAACGGAACTGCAACACCTGACCCATCAGGACCTGACCCATTACGCTCTCACGAGACTAAGAAGGCGAATCGTTCCGCCTGAGTCTCGTCCGCAATCGGTCAGGAACCGGTTAACGCCGCCTCGGCCTCATTTCTTCTCGACGTTCCAGAACAGCATCACCGGTGCTGCCAGCACGCCCGAGACAGTGGCGCGCCGGGCATAGGGTTGGTCAAACTGGCCGAGCACGCGATAGGGCTGCATGTCGGCGAGCCGCTTGTGCAGCGCTTCGACTGCCGCCTTGCGGGCCGCGTCGTCGGGCGCATCGACCACGGCGCCGCGCAGCTTCTCGGCTTCGGCATCGCAGGGCCAGCCGGCCCAGGCCTTCTCGCAGGCCATGTTGGTGCCGATATTGGTCATCGGCGACTGCATGGTCGCGCCCGAGGCATAGGTCACGAACAGGTTCCAGCCGCCCTGGTCCGGCGGGCTCTTGTTCTGCTGGCGCGTGGTGACGGTGCCCCAGTCGGAAAACTGGACGTCGACATTGACGCCGGCCTTCTTCAGCTGGGCGGCAGCGACCTCGGCCATCCGGCCGATCGCGGCGATGTCGTTGCTGGTGGTCAGCACCAGCTTCTCGCCCTTGTAGCCGGCCTCCGCCAGCAACTGCTTCGCCTTCTCCAGATCGGGCTTGGCGTAAGCTTCCGTGCCAGCCTGCGTGCCGTTGGGCGCACCACAGATGAAGTAGGCGGCGCAGCGCTTCCACCATTCCTCGTCGCCGAAGCCGCCGGCCAGGAACTCGGCCTGGTCGGTGGCATAGGCGAGGGCGAGCCGCGCCTTCGGGTTGTCAAAGGGCGGATGCAGGCTGTTCGGCCGCAGCATCACCTGGTTGGCGAGGTTGGAATAGCGCTCGACCTTGACGTCTTTTGCCGCTGCGACCACCGGGATCAGGTCCTGGCTCGGCTGCTCCCAGATGTCGATCTCACCGGTCTGCAGCGCGGCTGCGGCTGTCGCCGCGTCCGGCATGATCAGCCACTCGACCCGGTCGACCTTGACGACGCGCCCGCCGGCAAGCCCGTCGGCCGGCTCGGCGCGCGGCACATAGTCGGTATTCTTGTCGTAGATGACCTTGGCGCCGCTGCGCCATTCCGCGCGGTTGAATTTGAACGGGCCGGAGCCGATCGTCTCGGTCACCGGCTTCATCGGGTCGGTGGTCGCATCGGCCTCGCGCATGATCACCGGGATCTGGCCGACGGCCGAGCCGAGCGCGAAGGGCACCAGCGCCATCGGCTTCTTCAGCCTGAGCACGAAGGTCTTGTCGTCCTTCGCCTCCATCCCTTCGGTGTATTCGCCGAGCTTGCCGCCGATCGTGTCGCGCTTCATCCAGCGTGTCAGCGAGGCGATGACATCGCGCGTCGTCACCGGCTGGCCGTCATGGAATTTCAGGCCCGGCCGCAAGGTGAATGTCCAGCTCAGCTTGTCGTCCGAGGTCGAGAAGCTCTCGACCATCTGCGGCTTGGGCTGGAGGTTGGCGTCCCAGGCGAACAGCGTCTCGTAGATCATCAGCCCGTGCATGCGGGTGATGACGATCGAGGCTGCGACCGGGTCCAGCGTCTTGAGATCGGCGTGCGGCGCGACCCGCAGCACATTCTTCGGTGCCGGCTGGGCCTGCACGCCGGCGGCGAGCAGCAGCGCGGTCGTGCCGATGAGTGTCGCGGCAAGACGGGAACGGATCATGATTGGCCTTCCTCGATGCGTTGGAAATGCAGGATGCGCGAACGATGGCCGGCGAGCCGCAAGCTTCCGTCCGGCTGCAGCCAGAGGCAAGGCCGGTGTCGCCACGGGCCATGCATGAGATCGGCCAGCGCCCGCCCGCCGGGCAACGGCGTCAGCCGGGTCTCACGGCCGATCGTCCCGGCCCAGGGCCAGGACGCCGTGCCGTCAGCGCGGATCGTGATCTCGACGCCGAGCTGGTTGTCGCGCCAGCGCCCGATGAGGCGCAGGTCAAGTTCTGCTTCGGCCGGCACCGGCAGCAGCCGGCGCGATACCCCGCCGATCCTGCCTGTCAGCGCGCCGTCGGTCTCTTCCTTCAGCCGAATATCGAGATAGGCTGGCAGGCTGCGCAGACCGCCTTCGCCATCCGAGACGAGCTTCTCATAGCCGCCCATGACGCTGATGGCGCCGCCAGCGAATTCGGCCCAGAACGGCCCGTCCTCTGTGGCGTAGAGTCCGTTGGGAATATGCTCAGGATCGCCCGGCAAGGCCTCGTCGGTCAGCGCCGCCAGCACGCGCAGGGCCGGCCAGAGCGCATCCTCCTCGCGATTGGTCAGGACGACGACGCCGACGCCCTGCTCCGGGGCCATCAGCATGTGGTTGCGATAGCCGGTCAGCGAGCCGCCATGGCCGATGATCCAGGTTCCGCCGAGCTCGGTCGCGACCAGGCCCAGCCGGTAGAGGCTCTGGCTGCCATCGCTGAACTGGCGTGGAGCAGTGAGCTGGTCGAGCAGCCCGGCTTGAGAGCCGCGCCCGGCCATCAGGCCGGCAGCCCAGCGCGCCAGCCCCGCCGCGCTGCCGGCCATGCCGCCGGAGGCCGAGAAGTTGAAGCCATAGAAGCCGCGCCGCCACGCCTGCCCGTCATGCCAGTAGCCGGTGGCGAGCCCGGGGACGACCTCGCTCTCGTCGGAGACGAAGCGGATCGGCAGTGAGGCTGGCGCCATCAGCTCTTCCACCAGCTGCGCTGCGCTTTTGCCGGTCCGGCGCTCGAGGATCGCCTGGGCCAGGCGCCAGCCGGTGTTGGAGTACGCCATCTCCGTGCCGGGCTCGGCATTGAGCCCGGGCAGGCGGCAGGCGGAGGCGAAGATCTCGGCGGCGCTGAGGCTCGCGGTGAACGGCGTGCCCTGCTGCCAGAGCGCCTCCATCATGTCCGGCAGCGCGCCGGTCATGTCGAGCGCCCGGCCGAGCGGCACCGCGCCGAGCGCGTCCGGCAGCTCTGGGATGAAGCTGCCGAGTGTTTCCTCCAGCGGCACGCCCTCTATCAGCAGCACGGAAGCGCAGATATGCTTGCTGATCGAGGCCAGCCGGTTCTGCGTGTCGGCGGTGAAGGGCAGGCGATGCTCGATCACGGCAAAGCCGCCACTCGCACTCTCGCGCACGCCGTCGCGGTCGAACAGCACGATGGCGCCGCCCGGCCCGCCCTGTCGCGTCCAGGGTTCGGCGATCGCCTGTGCCTCGGCCCGCCCCTTCGTCCAGTCGACCATGCCCTTTTATTCTCCGGCGTCCGTCCCGGATGGAACTGTCGCGGATATCGGTGCGGCTAGGCAATCCTCCTGGCCATGCGTCGGAAGCCGACCTACTCGTCATGAAAGTGGCACAATCACTGGTCGATCCTGCCTCTGCGCACGCGGCGGTGCGCTGGACCGCAGTCCGGACCTGTCAGAGACTGCGGATTTGATGAAGGCATATTGAGGAGGCGGATTGGTATGAGACGCGCATTCATCGTGGCCGGAGCTATCGGCCTCGCCGGTATTGTGGCAGGTTGCTCCCAGCCGCAGCGCTTCGGCGCCCCGCCTCCCGGCCTGGCGCCAAGCCCTGCGCCCGGCGCCACCGTGATGACCAAGCGAATCGTCAGCGACGGCGCCGGCGGCCTGCAATTGCCGGATGGAACGCGCGTGCAGACTGACCAGAGCGGCGGCTTCAGCCTGCCCAATGGCGCCTATGTCCGGCGTGACCGCTCCGGCGCGCTCAACCTGCCGAACGGCTCGCGCTGCGTGCCCGACAATCAGGGCGGCTTCGTCTGCCCGTGAGCGCGGACCGGCTCAAGCTGTCTCGGCGACGCGGTTGAAGAAGTCGGGCGTGCCCATCTGGCCGCCCTTCAGCACGATGTCGAGGCCATCGAGCCTGGCATCGTCGCTATGGGCGCGGCAGAGCGGCGCGCCCGGCGTGCAGGGCGAGCGGTAGGACAGGCCCCAGAGATCGAGCGAGCGGATCGCCAGCGTCGAGGTGTCGCCGCCAGCGACGACCAGCCGCGCGATCCGCGCTTCGCTCATGATCGCGCGCAGCAGTGCTCCGGTCGCGGCCGCGACCTTGCTGGTGTCGGCGGGAGCGCCGGCCGGTCGGTCGGTGATCAGCATGACATTGCGCTCGGCCAGGCGGGTGAGCGCCTCGCAGCGTAACGCCTCGAGATAGGCGGGCTCGCCGGTCAGTCGCGCCGGATCGATCGTGATCCGCTCATAGCCCTCCGCAAGCTCGACCTGGGCGCGGGTCACCGGCGACAGGCTGCCGACCAGAGCGAGCAGGTTCCCGCCCGACTCGCTGCGCGCCAGCTTCGGCATCTCGGCTTTTGCAGCTTGCGGGAAGCCAGCGAAGGCCTGTGCCACCGAGCTCGCGCCGATTGCGAGCATCGGCCCTGCGCTCATTCGCTCGTGCAGCAGCGCGCTGATCGCGATGAGATCCGACGGGCGCGACACGTCGAAGAGTACGGCCTCGGGCCGCGACGCCAAGGCGGCATCAAGGGTCTGCCCGGCTCCATCGGTCTCATGGCTGCGATAGTCGACGAGCGCGACGCGCTCCAGTCCTTGCGCTGCAAGATGCCGCCGCAGATCGGCCTCGCCCATCGGCGTCACCGGGTGGACGCTCATGGTCGGGTGGCGGTCGATGCGGTGGACGGCACCGCCCGCTCCCGCCGCGGCGAAGAGAGTGCCGAACAGGCAATAGCGCCCGAGATTGGGCTGGCCGCCGATCACCGGCAGCAGCGGATTGGGGAAATGCGGCCGCAAGGCGCGCGCCGCCGCACCGAGACTGCCGACCTCGGGCGCGCTGTCGAAGGTCGAGCAGCATTTATAGTGCAGCAGGTCGATGCCGAGCCTGGCGAAGAAGCGCCCGGCTTCGTCCAGCTCCAGTGCCATGGCGTCGGGCGCCATCGCCCGCGTCGCCCCGGCGATCCCGACCGCGTCCAGCGCTCCGGCACTGGCGAGTTGCTCGGGCGTCGGGATGCGCAGGAAGAGCAGAGCGCGCTGTCCGGCTTCCGCCAGCGTGGCGAGCGTATCGGTCGCGCCGGTGAAGTCGTCGCCATACCAGCCGTAGCGGGGCGCCTCATTCGCCATGTTCAGCCGCTGCCCTTGCCGAAGAAGGCGAGCGCCTGCGCGAGCTCGTCGTGCTCCTTCGCTGCCGCGCTCAGCGGCACGCCGGCCGCGACCGCCTGCCAGGCCTGGCGGATGCTGGCGACGCCGGCCGCCGGCCCGGCGGGGTGGGCGAGGATGCCGCCGCCGGCCATGAACAGGAGGTCGTCATGGCCGATCGCGTCCCAGGTCGTTTGCGCCGTGCCGGCCCATTGCCCGGAGGAGAAGGCTGGCAGGACGCGGTCGTCGATTCCGTCAGTCAGTGGCGTCACGCAATCCCTGGCGGAGGTCACCACCTCCTCGTCCTCCTGCGCGAATTTGCCCTGCAAACCATGGACATGCATGTGGTCGACGCCGGTCAGTCGCCACAGCGTCTGGTAAGCCTGGAAGCCGATGCCGAGCAGCGGATGGCGCGATAGCGCGCCAAAACCGTTGCGGTGGCCGTGCAGGGCAAGGCTGGTCGAGCGGCGCAGGGTCTCGACCGCCGAAAAACCGCACCAGTTCAGGCTGACCATGACGCAGGAGCCGCCCTCACGCTCGACCAGCTCGGCATGGCGGCGCATCTGGTCGGTCTCGGCCGTGATATTGAAGGCGACCATCACCGCCTTGCCGGTGCGGTCCTGATGGCGGCGCACCGCGGCCATCACCGCAGGCACCCGCTGGGCCAGTGGCGCATGCACCGGATCGGCCGAGATCTCGTCATCCTTGATGAAGTCGAGCCCGGCGGCGCAGAGCCGGCCGACCAATTCTGCAGTCTCATAGGGGCGCAGGCCGACATTGGGCTTGATGATCGAGCCGATCATCGGGCCATCAATCACGCCGGTCGCCCGACGGGTGCCGGCGATGCCGCGGGTCGGCAGCGGGAAGAGGCGGCGATAGGCGGCGGGCAGAGCCATGCTCTCGAGCCTGAGGCCTGTGACCTCGCCGAGATCGAACAGGTTGCCGGCGACGATCGAGGCCAGCGTCGGCAGGTTGGCCCCGACATTGTCGACCGGGAAGGAGAGCGTGATCCTGGCGCGGCGCCACGGACCTTCTACGCCCTTCCGCACCAGCCAGGCATTGGGCAGGCTTGGCTCGGCTGCGCTATCGAGTTCCTCGACCGCGACGACGGCGGCGCGGGTGCGGTCGCGCAGTTCGTCGGTCTCGCCGGCGACGCGGGTGAAGGTCCCGCTCGACTGCTCGCCGGCCATGACGTCCGCGACCTTGCGCGGATCGAGCGGCGTCTCGATCAGATAGGTGGCGTCGAACCGTTCAGCAGACATGGTCATGTTCCGAAGTCGCCGCCCCCGTCATTGCGAGCGTAGCGAAGCAATCCAGGAGGTCTCGCGCAATCCTTCTGGATTGCTTCGTCGGCTTCGCCTCCTCGCAATGACGGGAGGGCGCCATGATCGCTCAGAGCTTGCTGAGGTCGGGGAACGGCCGCACCGGATCTTTGCCATCCCAGCTCTCGGCCGCCTCGCGGATCAGCCGGAACATCTCGCCCTTGGGGCCGGCGACCTCAGAGAGCTCGATCACCGTGCCGGGGTGGTAATGCGTGTCGAAATAGATGAAGCGGCCGCGCTCGCCGACCTCGCCCGACATCACCGGCTGGAAGCCCTCGGCCAGCAGCCGCTCCAGGTCGGCGTCATAGTCCGAAGTCCAGTAGGCGACATGCTGCAGGCCACTATGGCCGGCATCGGTGAAGTCCTTGTACATCGACGGCACTGCATTGCGGCACTGGATCAATTCGATCTGCAGCGGGCCGGAATTGGCGAGCGCCACCGAGTTGTGCGGCTCATAGGCCTCACCCTTGTAGCGGTAGTTCCTGATCGGAACCTTGGGATTGTAGAAGAACGGCCCGACGCCGAGCACCCGGCTCCAATAGTCCATTGCCGCCTCGATATCGGGGACGACATAGCCGGCCTGACGGATCTGGCCAAAATGACGGCTCATGGGTGCTTTCCTGCGAAAATGCCTAGAGGAAGCCGATGGAGAACCACGGCACGGCGGCGACGATGACGAGGCCGACCAGCAGGGCCGCGACATAGGCCCAGATGTATTTCAGCCCCTCGTCGGGATTGATCTTCGAGATCGCGCAGGCGCCGTAATAGCCGACGCCGAAGGGCGGAGCGAAAAGCCCGATGCCCATCGCGAAGATCACGACCATCGAATAATGCACCTCGTGCACGCCGATCTGCTTGGCGATCGGGAAGAGCAGCGGCCCAAACAGCACGATCGCCGGGATGCCTTCGAGCACGCTGCCGAGGATGACGAAGGCGACGATCGAGATGGCGAGGAAGCCCCAGGTGCCGCCGGGAACTGCCGCCATGACCTTGGCGAGGTCCTGCGAGAAACCCGATTGCGTCAGGCCCCAGGCCATAGCGGTGGCACAGCCGATGATGAAGATGATCGCGCCGGTGAGCGATGCCGTGTCGACCAGCATGCGCTTGAGCCGGCGCCAGTCGAATTGCCGGTAGATCAGGATGCCCGCCAGCACCGCATAGGCGATGCCGATGGTCGAGACCTCGGTCGCGGTGGCGACCCCCTCGACGACGGCGGCGCGGATGACGAAGGGCAGCGCGATCGCCGGCGCCGCGATTAGACAGAGCCTGCCGATCTCGCGTTTCGAGTACTTGGTGACGTGGCTGAGATCTTCGCCCCTGTTGCGCCACCAGACGACGAAGCAGAGCGCGATGCCGAGCACGACGGCCGGCAGCATGCCGCCGGTGAAGAGCGCCGCGATCGAGACGCCGGTGACCGAGCCGATGGTGATCAGCACGATCGAGGGTGGGATCGTCTCGGTCTGCGCGCCGGTCGCCGAGAGCAGCGCGACGAGGTCGCCGGGCTTGGCGCCGCGCTTCTGCATCTCCGGGAACAGCACCGGCGCGATCGCGGCCATGTCGGCGATCTTCGAGCCTGAGATGCCCGAGACCAGGTACATCGCGCCGACCAGCACATAGGACAGGCCGCCGCGGACATGGCCGAGCAGAGAGGCCAGGAACTGGATCATGGCGCGGGCCATGCCGGTCATCTCGATCAGCGCGCCGAGGAAGATGAACAGCGGCACGGCGAGCAGGATGAGATGGCTCATGCCCTCGTCGAGTCGGCCGACCATCACCACCATCGGCGTCGAGGTCGTCAGCGAGAGGTAGCCGAAGGTGGCGAGCGCGAAGGAGAAGGCGATCGGCACCCCCGCGAAGACGTTCGCCGCGACGACGCCGACGAAGAAGATCACAAGGTTGAGCTTGCCGAGCGGCTTAAGCACTGGCCCGAGGAGCCAGAACAGGATGATGAGGGCCACGGTGGTGCCGATCGCCAGCGCGACCGTCTTCCAGGCGCCGAAGCGCAGCAGCCGGCAGAAGGCGGCGAACAGCATCAGCACGATGCCGATCGGCAGCGCGGCGGCGCGCCAGGAATTGGCGATCTCCAGCGCGGGGGTGACGATGAAACGCTCGTCCTCGGCGTAGTCCAGCGCATCCGGCAGGATCATCACCAGAAAGGCGATCGCCGCGGTGATCGCGAGTGCTTCGAGCAGGAGGCGCGCCTGCGGGCCGACGCGGGTGACGAGCCCGGTCATGCGCATATGCTCGCCGCGGCGCAGGGCCACGACCGCGCCGAGCATGGAGAGCCAGAGAAACAGGATCGAAGCGAGCTCGTCCGACCAGACCAAAGGGGCGTGGAAGGCGTAGCGGGCGGTGACGCCCGCTCCGAGGATGATGATCTCGGCGAGGACCAGCACAGCCGCGACGAGCTCGACCACCGTGCCGACGGCGCGGTCGAGCCTGTCCGCGAGGCGACCGAGGCCGGTCGCCGGCGCGGCCGGCGGCGGCAAAGTGGCGGCGTGAGCGTCCATGGTGTTTCCCCGGGATGTCGGTTCCGGCAAGCCTCAGGCGAGCTTGCCGACCGCTCCCTCGAGCAGGCTCCAGGCCTCGGCGCCGAAGCGCTCCTGCCATTCCTTGTAGAACCCGCCGTCGCGGAGCTTGGCCCGGAAGCTGTCGGGGTTGGTCTTGTTGAAGGCAAGCCCCTTCGACTGCAGATCAGCCTGCACGGTATCGTTGAGGCTCTTGATGTCGCCGCGCTGGGCGACGCCGGCGTCGTTGATCGCGGACGCCACGATCTTCTGGATGTCCGCCGGCAGGCCCTTCCAGGCGCGGCCATTGGCGATGAACCAGAAGCCGTCCCAGATATGGTTCGAGACCGCGCAGCTCTTCTGGACTTCATAGAGCTTGGCGACCTGGATGATCGGCAGCGGGTTCTCCTGTGCATCGACCACCTTGGTCTGCAGCGCCGAATAGACCTCGGAGAACTGCAGGCTGGCCGGGGCAGCGCCGAGCGCCTTGAACATCGAGATCGAGAGCGGCGAGACCGGCACGCGGATCTTGAGCGAGGCCATGTCGGCCGCCTGCTCGATCGCCTTGCCCGAGGTGGTCATCTGGCGGAAGCCGTTGTCCCACATCTTCTCGAAGGCATAGAGATTGACCTTCTCGATCGCGGCGCGGACATGCGCGCCGACCGGCCCGTCCATCGCCTTCCAGACCTGGTCGTAATCGGCGAAGGCGAAGCCGACCGCGTTGATCGCCGCGACCGGCACCAGCGTCGCGATCACCAGCGCCGACGGGGTGAAGAAGGTGATCCCGCCATTGCGGACCTGGCTCAGCATGTCGGTGTCGCCGCCGAGCTGGTTGTTCGGGAAGATCTTGATCTCGACCCGCCCGTTCGTCTCCTTGGCGACGCGCTCGGCCGCCTGCTGGGCGCGGATGTTGAGCGGATGGCTGAGCGGCAGGTTGTTGCCGTATTTCAGCTCGATCTCGGCGGCCCGCGCGATCATCGGCATGCCGATCAGCGATGCGGCGGGGGCGGCGGCGAGGCCCTTGATGAGCGTGCGGCGGCTCGGTCCGGTCATGATGTCCTCCCTGGACGGCTGATGCGAGTTGATCGCTCTTGAGTGCTTGACGCCCAGCATAGAAATCGCGTCTGATGGTCTTCAAGCTCATTTTCTGATGGTTTTTGATTGAATGAATGCGCCGATCCGCAATCCTGACGAGGAGAACGCGCTCCCCCGCCGCCGCCAGATGGCGCGGGTCGAGGATGTCGCGCGCCTCGCCGGGGTCTCGACTGCGACCGTCGACCGGGTGCTGAACCAGCGCCCGGGCGTGCGGCCTGCGACCGTCCAGCGCGTACTGAAGGCGGCGGGCGAGCTCGGCTATGTCATGGAGGGCACGCTGCCGGCGAGCGCGCTCCGCCCCTTGCGGCTCGCCTTCCTGCTGCCGGCCGGAAACAATCGCTTCCTCGGCCTGCTCGGCCGGCTGATCGCGGGGTCGCAGGACCAGCTGGCCTCGTTCAACATGCGGGCCCGGGTCGAGCATATCGAGAGCTTCAAGCCGGAACTGCTCGCCCATGAGCTCCGGCGCATCGGCCGCGAGGTCGACGGCATCGCCTTCATGGCGCTGGAGCACCCAACCGTGCGCGAGGCGGTCGATGCCCTCGCCGAGCGCGGCGTGCCGAGTGTCACCTTGATCTCGGACATCGCCAACACCGCCCGCGCCGCCTATGTCGGCCTCGACAACCGCGCTGCCGGGCGCACCGCCGGCCAGCTCATCGCCCGCTTCATCGGCCCGCGCCGGGCGAAAGTCGCGATGATCGCCGGCAGCCTGAGCTATCGCGCCCACGAGGAGCGCGAGATGGGCTTCCTGCACCTGTTCGAGGAACTCTATCCGGACATCGAGGTCGTCGGCTTGCGCGAAGGCCATGACGACGAGGCCAAGAACTACCGCCAGACCAAGACCCTGCTCGGCCAGCATCCGGACCTGGCCGGCATCTACAATATCGGCGGCGGGCCGGAGGGCATTGCCCGGGCGCTGAAGGAAGCCGGGCGGCAGGACGTGGTCTTCGTCGGCCATGGCCTGACGCCGGAGACGCGCGGCCTGCTCGTCGACGGCACCATGGACGCGGTGATCACCCAGCAGCCGCTGGCGACGCTGATGAGCTGCGTTGCGATCTTCGCAAACTTACGCGCCGGCCGGCCGGCGGCGGAGGGCACGGCCCGGCCCGGCATCGAGATCGTGCTGCGCGAGAACCTGCCTTGAAGCGGTCCGGGCTCTACTCCGCTCGTCCCATCGCCCTCAATGCGCCGATGAATTCGCCGACCGGGTGAATGTCCGGTGTTTCGTGCAACAGCGCTTCGAGTGCGACCGCGATACCCAGGCAATCGGCCGGAGTGAGAACACGCAGGTTCGACGACACCTTGTTGTAGGAGGCCGTTCCGCGGCTCGCGATCGAGCGATTGATGACGAAGGTCTCGGCCGTCCCGTCCGCATGCTCGACGAACAAGGCGAGCGAGCCGCCATCTGCCGCTGCCGCGCTGTCTGTCACCGCCTTCAGGATATCCTCCTCCGAAATCAGTGGGGATCGGCGGATAGCTATGCCCGCTCGGCCAGCGCCCTTGCGATCGCCGCCCGGAACTCGGGGATGCCGAGACCTTTCTCACTGGAGGTCAGCAGCACCTCAGGGAAGGCAGCGGGCCGGCGCTTGATCGTCGCGGCGGTCGCCTCGATCACCGCCTCCTGCTCGGACTTCTTGAGCGCATCGCCCTTGGTCAGGATCACCTGATAGGAGACGGCGGCCTTGTCGAGCGTTTCCAGCACGTCCCCGTCGACATCCTTGATTCCGTGGCGGGCGTCGATCAGCACGTAGACGCGCATCAGATTGGCGCGGCCGCGCAGATAATCGTGGATCAGCTTCGTCCAGGCCGCGACCTTCTCCTTGCCGACGGCGGCATAGCCATAGCCGGGCATGTCGACGATGGTCAGCCGCTCGTCATGGCCGACCTGGCGGAAGAAGTTGAGCTGCTGGGTGCGGCCCGGCGTGTGGGAGGTCCGCGCCAGCGCGTTGCGGCGGGTGAGCGCATTGATCAGGCTCGACTTGCCGACATTGGAACGGCCGGCGAAGGCGATCTCCTGCCCGACCATGGGCGGCAGGTCGTCGATCCGGGTCGAGGCCCAGACGAAGTCCCATGGGCCCTCGAACAGTTTTCGGGCGGATTCGAGTTCGTCGTCGCTGAAGGGCGTGGTCTGATCTGAGGTCATCGCCTTTGCCTACACGGCGGCGCGCAGCGCGTCGATGTCCGCGCCGGCGATCAAGGGCAGGTTGCGCGCGATCTTTTCCGCCTCCCAGTCCCACCAGCGGATCTCGAGCAGTGCTGCGATGACATCCGGCGGGAAGCGTAGCTTCATGACGCGGCCGGGATTGCCGACCACCACGGCATAGGGCGGCACGTCGCGCGAAACCTGGGCGCGGGTGCCGATGATCGCGCCGTCGCCGATGCTGACGCCGGGCATGATCACCGCCTCGCGGCCGATCCAGACATCGTTGCCGATCACGGTGTCGCCGCGCAGGGCCAGGCCGTCGCGGGTGAAGTCGGGCACGTTCTCGAAGCCGAACATGCCGAACGGATAGGTCGAGAAGCCGCCCATCGGATGGTTGGCGCCGTTCATGATGAATTGCGCCGCCTGGGCGATGGCGACGAATTTACCGATGATCAGCCGGTCGCCGATGAAGTCGAAATGATAGCGCACGCAGCGGGCGAGGAAATGCTCCGGGCCGCGCGAGTCGTCATAGTAGGAGTAGTCGCCGACCTCGACGAGCGGATGGTCGACGACGGCCTTGAGGAAGGCCGTGCCCTTCCAGCCGGCGATCGGATGGCGTGTTTTCGGGTCGGGAAGAGGCATGGCCCGGCACTAAGCACATCGCCATCATCAGGGACAAGCCGCGAGGCGGCGCAAGCCTGGCAGCAAACGCAAAACGCCGGAGCCCAGGAGGGATCCGGCGTTTCATGTCGTGCGGTCGGGGCTCTCGCCCCGCCACCTCACTTCTTGTTGCTGTTCGCCGGCTTGGGCGCGGTTACGGCGCCAGCCGCGGCCGGCTTCTTGCCGAACATGGCCTTGATGTTGTCCCAGAGCTCGATCTTGACGCCGTGCTTCTTCATGATGAAGCCTTGCTGCGTCACCGATAGCAGGTTGTTCCAGGTCCAGTAGATCACCAGGCCGGCCGGGAACGAACCGAGCAGGAAGGTGAAGAACACCGGCATCCAGGTGAACATCATCTTCTGGACCGGATCCGGCGGCTCCGGGTTCATCTTCATCTGCACGAACATCGTGATGCCCATCAGGATCGGCCAGATGCCGAGATGCAGCATGGCCGGCGGCGTGAACGGCAGGGCGCCGAACAGATTGAAGAGATTGGTCGGATCGGGCGCGGCGAGGTCCTTGATCCAGCCGTAGAACGGCGCGTGCCGCATCTCGATGGTGATGAACAGGATCTTGTAGAGCGCGAAGAAGACCGGGATCTGCACCAGCACCGGCCAGCAGCCGGCGAGCGGGTTGATCTTCTGCGTCTTGTACAGCTCCATCAGCGCCTGCTGCTGCTTCATCTTGTCGTCAGCATAGCGCTCGCGGATCGCCATCATCTCCGGCTGAACCGCCTTCATCTTCGCCATCGAGGCGTAGGACTTGTTGGCGAGCGGGAAGAACAGGCCCTTCAGCAGGACGGTCACGACCAGGATCGCGATGCCGAAATTCCCGACATGCTTGTAGACCCAGTCCATCACGTAGAACATCGGCTTCGTGATGAAATAGAACCAGCCCCAGTCGATCATCAGCTCGAAGCGCTTGATGCCCTGGTTCTTCTCGTAGCCGTCGATCGCCGCGACTTCCTTGGCGCCGGCGAACAGGCGCGAGGAGGCGCTGGCCGAAGCACCCGGCGCGACATTGACGGCTTCGCCGAGGAAATCGGCCTGGTAGGTGCGCACCGAGCCGGTCTGCACCGAGGAATAGCGGCCTTCGTACTTCTTGCCCTGGTCCGGGATCGCGGCGGCGGCCCAGTACTTGTCGGTGATGCCGACGAAGCCGCCGACGACATCCTTCCAGGCCTTGCCATGCGTCGCCGAGCCGAGCGCCGGCTCCTTGTCGATGGCGTCGTAGGTGTATTCCTGCAGGCCCTGCTCGCCGAGCGAGCCGATCATGCCCTCATGCAGCACGTAGTAGCCGAGCGTCGCCGGCTTGCCGACGCGCACGACCTGGCCATAGGGATAGAGCGAGACCGGGTTCGTGCCCTTGTTCTCGACCTCGTCGCGGATCGAGAACATGGCGTTGTCGTCGACCGCGATGGTGCGCTTGAACGTGAGGCCCTGGCCGTTGTCCCAGGTGAGTGTCACCGGCTTGGCCGAGGTCAGGACATCGCTGTCGGCGCTCCAGACCGTATTGGCGTTCGGAAGCGGGACATTGGCGCCCGGCCCGGCGACCCAGCCGAAATCGGAATAGTAGGCGTTCGGGCCGCCGGCCGGCGAGAGCAGCACGATGATCGGGCTCTTCGGGTCGACCGTCTCGTGATAGGCCTTGAGCGAGATGTCGTCGATGCGCGCGCCGGTCAGCGAGAGCGAGCCGGCGATCTTCCCCGTGTCGATCTTGAGGCGCGGACCGGCGGCGAGCGCCGCCTCGCGGGTCGCGGCGGCAGGGGCCGCCGTGACCGGAGCCTGGCCGGGCTGCGCCGGCGCAGTGCCGGGCGCCGGAGCGGCGCCGGAGGCGGTCGGCGCCCCGGAGGGCTGCGTCGCCTGCTGGCTCTGCGTCTGCTGGTTCTGCTGGGCGATCTGCTTCTGCTTCTCGGCCTGCGGCAGGCCGTAGAAATACTGCCAGCCGAGCAGCACGACGACCGAGAGCGTGATCGCCAGCAGCAGGTTGCGGTTGTCTTCTTTCATCATCGTCTGAAAACGGTCTCGCTGGCGGCCCTGGCGGGCCTTATGAGGCTTGGCGCGGAGATGAGCGCCGATCGGGGCGGCGCTTGCCGCTGCTCGGGCGGGCACGGTCGAGCGCGACCGCAATGTCGTCGACCATGACCGCGAATGCTGCGTTCACGGTCTCGGGCCGCGCGACGATCACGAGGTCGCAGGGCTTGCCGGTCTGCTCCGCCAAAGCGAGCGCGGCGGCAGCGCGCAGGCGCCGGCGGATGCGGTTGCGCACCACGGCGTTGCCGGTCTTGCGCGAGGCGGTCAGCCCGAGGCGCAGGCTTTCCTGCTCCGGCTTGTCGAGGACTTGCGCGGTGAAGGCGGACGAACGAAAACGGCGGCCGTGCTCGGCCGCCGCGAGAAAGTCCTTGCGTTGCGTCAGACGGGCGAGGCGCATGGCGGTTGGCCAGTCTTCCGGAACGGGCGCGCCTTGACCGCGCGCCTTGAGCTCATCAGGCCGACAGACGCTTGCGGCCGTGGGCGCGACGGGCGGCAATGACCTTGCGGCCGCCCTTGGTCGCCATGCGGGCGCGGTAGCCGTGGCGGCGCTTACGCACCAGCTTGCTGGGTTGATAGGTTCTCTTCACGGTCCGTCTCCGGGGCCTTGATCGGCAGGGCGAGCACAGCTTTCGCAGGAAAGCCGATGCCAGCCAGGCCTGTCATGCAAAAAGGGTCCGCGCAGCCCGGTAGGCAGCGCAGGTCGCGGGCTTATGGCGGATGGGACAGCCCAAGTCAATGCCGAAACGCCTGCGCCGCGCCGTCGCAGCGGCGCATTTTGCCGCGGACTTGCGCTCGCCCGCCAAAGCGACGATATAGCGCTCGGGAGGTTGGCGAGGGACGTCTCACTCGCCAACCCGGTCAGGTCCGGAAGGAAGCAGCCGTAACGAGACCGAACGGGTCTTCGTCCAACCTCCTACTTCAGCGCCGCTCGCGAAGCGCCTTATTCTCACATTGCTGACGTGTTCGCGCCGCCTGCGGCAGATGCGGCGTTGACCGCCGCGCCGCGATTGGCGAAAGCAGGGGCATGACCGACGAGACCGTCCCCGCCGACGAGCCGGGTTTCCCCGGCATGGCTCCGGCGCCAGCCCCGGCCGCAGCACCCGCCGGCTATCGCGTCCTGGCGCGCAAGTACCGGCCGGCGCATTTTGGCGACCTGATCGGCCAGGACGCCATGGTCCGGACGCTGACCAATGCCTTCGCGGCCGGCCGCATCCCGCAGGCCTGGATGCTGACCGGCGTGCGCGGCGTCGGCAAGACCACGACGGCGCGCATCCTGGCCCGGGCCCTGAATTTCCAGAACCCCGACGGCAGCGGCGCGCCGACCACCGATCTCACGAATTTCGGCGTGCATTGCCAGGCGATCGTCGAGGGCCGCCACATCGACGTGATGGAGATCGACGCCGCCTCGAACAACGGCGTCGACAATGTCCGCCAGATCAATGACGCGGTGCGCTACGCGCCGACCAGCGCGCGCTACAAGGTCTACATCATCGACGAGGTCCACATGCTTTCGGGAGGCGCCTTCAACGCCTTCCTGAAGACACTGGAGGAGCCGCCACCGCACGCCAAGTTCATCTTCGCCACCACCGAGATCCGCAAGGTTCCGGTCACGGTACTGTCGCGCTGCCAGCGCTTCGACCTGCGCCGCGTCGATGCGGCGCTCCTGGTCGGGCATCTCGACAGGATCTGCCGGGCGGAGGGCATCGAGGCCGAGGAGGAGGCGCTCGCCGCGGTGGCGCGGGCCGCCGAGGGCTCGGTGCGCGATTCGCTCTCGATCCTCGACCAGGCGATCGCCCATGCCGGCGGCAGGATCACGTTGGACGAAGTCCGCAACATGCTCGGCCTCTCCGACCGGGCGCGCGTCATCGATCTGTTCGAACTGGTGATGAAGGGCGACATCGCCGGAGCGCTGACCGAGCTTCGGGCGCAATACGATGCCGGCGCCGACCCCGCCGTCGTGCTTTCCGATCTCGCCGAGTTCAGCCATCTGGTGACCCGCCTCAAGCTCGTGCCTGAGGCCGCCAGGGACAACAGCCTCTCGCAGGCCGAACGCGTGCGCGGCGCCGACTTTGCCCAGCGCCTGTCGGTCCGCGTGCTGGCGCGGGCCTGGCAGATGCTGCTGAAGGCGGTCAGTGAGGTCCGCCAGGCCGATCGGCCGGTGATGGCGGCCGAGATGGCGCTGGTGCGTCTCGCCCATGCCGCCGACCTGCCGACGCCCGACGAGGCGCTCAGGATGCTGCGCGACGGCAGCGGGGCCGTCGGTGGAAACGGCTCCGCCGCGCCGCGCCCGCCCTCTGGCGGCGGCGCGACCGCGCTGGCGGCCCGCCCCGTGCTCGCCAGCGCTAATCCGATGCTCGCCGCGGCGCCTGTCGCGCAGACGCGCGCCAGCGCCCTGCCGCAGCCGCAGAGCTTCGAAGAGGTCGTCGCACTCGCCTCGCGCCAGCGCGACATCACCATGAAGCTGGCGCTCGAGCGCGATGTCCGCCTGGTGCGCTTCGAGCAGGGACGGATCGAGTTCGCGCTCGCCGAGCACGGCAACCGCATGCTCGCCAACGATCTGTCGAAGCGGCTGAAGGAGTGGACCGGCCAGACCTGGTTGGTCGCCGTCGTCAACGCCGAGGGTACGGCGACCCTGCGCGAGCAGGCGGCGGCAGCACGCGACAAGCGCGAGAACGACGCCGCCAACCATCCGGCCGTGCGCGCCGTGATGGAGCGCTTCCCGGGCGCGCGCATCATCGACGTCCGCGATCCGCGCGCGGCGGAGGCTGAAGCGCCTGCAGCGGCCGCAGGCGGTGACGATGACCTGCCCGAAATCGAGCCGCTTTTCGACGACAGCGAGCCCGATTTCGACGGCGTCGAATTCTGGACCGACAACTGATAAGGGAGCGCCGCCATGCGCGACATGATGGGCCTGATGAAGCAGGCGCAGGACATGCAGAAGAAGATGGCCGAGATGCAGGCCCAGCTCGAGACACTCGAATTCGAGGGCTCGGCCGGCGGCGGGCTGGTCAAGGTGGTGATGACCGCCAAGAACGTGCTGAAATCGGTGAAGATCGACCCGAGCCTGATGGTTCAGGGCGAGGAGGAGATCCTCGAGGACCTCGTCATCTCCGCCAGCAACGACGCTCGCAACAAGGCCGAGCGTTCGGTGCAGGAGCGGATGGCCGAGGTCACCCGCGGCCTGCCGATCCCGCCCGGCATGAAGCTGTTCTGAGCCGGTAGCACCGTCATGCTCGGGCTTGACCCGAGCATCTCTCGCAGACGAACCCTCTTGTCCCGAGATGGTCGGCCCGAGGCTGGCCATGACGCCCTATAGAGCCATGTCGAAAACCATCGCCGGCCCCGAGATCGAGCGCCTGATCCAGCTCCTGGCCAAGCTGCCGGGCCTGGGTCCGCGCTCGGCCCGGCGCGCCGCGCTCCACCTCGTCAAGAAGCGCGAGCAATTGCTCGGCCCGCTGGCCGAAGCGATGGCGGTGGCGCGCGAACGCATCGTCGTCTGCTCGACCTGCGGCAATGTCGATACCAGCGACCCGTGCGGGCTCTGCCGCGATCCGCGCCGCGACGAGAGCCTGATCGTCGTCGTCGCCGATATCGCCGATCTCTGGGCGCTGGAGCGCTCCGGCGCGGTCGGCGGGCGCTATCATGTGCTCGGCGGCGTGCTCTCGGCGCTCGACGGCATAAGGCCCGAGAACCTCTCGCTCGATGCGCTGGTCGCGCGTGCCTCCGATCCGGCGATCAAGGAAGTCATCCTCGCGCTCAACGCCACGGTCGAAGGCCAGACCACGGCGCATTTCATCACCGACCTCCTGGCGCATCTCGAGGTCAAGGTGACCAAGCTCGCCCACGGTGTGCCGGTTGGCGGCGAGCTTGACTATCTCGACGATGGCACGCTGGCGGCGGCGATCCGTCAGCGCACGGGCTTTTGAACCCGTCTCAGTCGTCCCAAGGCGAGGCGTTCTTGCAGCGATAGCCGACGAAGCATTGCGGCGTATCGCGCGCGGGCACCCAGGCCGGATCGGCAATTTCATCGAACTGGCAGAAGCCGCGATGGGCCACGAAGCGGTCATAGGTATAGCCGCCGGTGCCGAGCACGATCGCGCCATTGGCGATGACGCTCTGGCGATTGGCGGCGCAACTGCGCGCTGGCGATTGCGGCCGTGCCTGGGCGAGCGCGGTTCCCATCAGGATGAGGGCGAGAAGAGCGATCAGGATCCGGGTCATCTTCGCCTCCAGTACGGTTAGCCACTCAGCATTGTAACATGCCTGGGCCGCTCGCGTTCCGCTTTGCCTTGACGGAGCCGCAGGCTTCCGCCATCGCTCACCCTCGTCATGCACGGGCCCGTCCCGGGCACCCACATCTTCCCCTTTTCATCCACGCCGCAAGACGTGGATAGTCGGCACAAGGCCGACCGTGACGAGAGAGCCGCCCATGTCCCTGACCGATCTCGCCGCCACCATCGACGCCGCCTGGGAGAACCGGGCCGAGATCGGCATCAGCACCAAGGGCGCGGTCCGCGAGGCGGTCGAGCAGGCGATCGAATTGCTCGATTCCGGGCAGGCGCGCGTTGCCGAGAAGATCGGCGGCGAATGGGTCACGCATCAATGGCTGAAAAAGGCGGTGCTGCTCTCCTTCCGCCTCGCCGACAACGAGATCATGGCGCACGGCCCCGGCGAGGGCGTGTTCTGGGACAAGGTGCCCTCGAAGTTCGCCGGCTGGGGCGAGAACCGCTTCCGCGCCGCCGGCTTCCGCATCGTGCCGCCGGCTGCGGCGCGCAAGGGCTCCTATCTCGGGCCGAACGTCATCCTGATGCCGTCCTTCGTCAACATCGGTGCCTATGTCGATTCCGGCACCATGGTCGACACCTGGGCGACGGTCGGCTCCTGCGCCCAGATCGGCAAGAACGTGCACCTTTCCGGCGGCGTCGGCATCGGTGGCGTGCTCGAGCCGCTGCAGGCCAACCCGACGATCATCGAGGACAATTGCTTCATCGGCGCCCGCTCCGAGGTGGTCGAGGGCGTCGTCGTCGGCGAGGGCTCGGTGCTGGCCATGGGCGTGTTCATCTCGGCCACGACCAAGATCGTCGATCGCGCCACCGGCCAGGTCCATGTCGGCAAGGTGCCGCCCTATTCGGTAGTCGTCGCCGGCTCGCTGCCCGGCAAGCCGCTGAACGACGGCACGCCTGGCCCCTCGCTCTATTGCGCCGTGATCGTCAAGACGGTCGACGCCCAGACCCGCGCCAAGACCGGCATCAACGAATTGCTGCGCGACTGAAACGCCGGGTGATGAAGATTGCCCTGAGCGCCGCCGCCTTCGCCCTGTTCTCCCTGACGGCAGCGACGGTGCGGGCCGAGCCGGTCAAGCTCACCCTGAAGCTCGTCGACGAGGCCGGCAAGCCGCTCGCCGGCCATGCTGTCAGGGTTGCGATCGGCTCTGAGGCCGAAGCCAGCGCCCCGGACGCAGGCCAGCGCCTGTCGACCGATGCCGGCGGCGTCGCGCGCATGAGCGCTGAAGCCACGATCGACCGCCGCAGCGTCTCCTCGACCAGCATCTTCACCCGCCATCCGGCCGAGCATCTCGTCGTCGGTGTCGAGCTCGATCTGATCGGCCGGCGCGCGCTCTATCGCGTCAGGCTCGACCAGACCAAGGCCGGCACGGTCGGCCAGATCAACGCCTTCCTGGCCGGCGCCAGCGGGCGCTTCGACCTGCCATTGACCTTCCATGCCGACACGCAGAGCTGGAGCCTGCCCGACGATCCGGCCGGGCTGCGGCTCACCGGCGTCGGCGCAGAGCTCAAGGCCCACAGCATGGAAGGGTCGGCCGAGACCGGCCGCACCGTCACGCTCACCATCGCCAAGCAGAGCTTCAAGCGGCGATAGCGGAAGCCGAGCCTAGCCTCAGGCGCCGGGGATCGGATTCGGGGTCGGCTCGGTCGAAGCGGACGGCAGTTCCTGGCGCTGGGCCGCTGGCGAGGCGGCGAGCGCGTCGCGCAGCTTCTGCTCCTGCGAATGATCGAGCGAGGTCTTGAGCACGACGCCGCCGGTGCCCGTGATCGCCTCGAGCACCTTGTCGGCCGTCATCTTCTGGATCAGCACGAAGAGTGCGGCATTGCCCGGCTGCAGATTGGCGGCGAGTTCCTTCATGAAGCCGTCATTGACGCCGTAGTCGGTGAGCGCCCCGCCGAGCGCGCCGGAGGCCGCGCCGATCGCTGCGCCGAAGACCGGCATCAGGAAGATCGCGCCGATCAGCAGGCCCCAGAAACCGCCCGAGGCGGCGCCGAGCGCCGTGGTGTTGAGCAGCTGGTTGAGCTTGATCTTGCCGCCCTCGTGCATCACCGCGATCGCGGCGTCGCTGATCTGGATCAGGTATTCCTTCTGCAGGCCGATGATCTTCTGCCGCATTTCCTCGGCCTTGGCCTCGGTCGGATAGACGATGACGACGAGATCGGACATGGCGCACTCCTCTGACACGACGGGTCAAGCTGCCGCCGCTCTGTGACGGGCTTGCGGCAAACGCGCGACAGGTGCGAGCGTTCCGCTACTCCCCCGCCACCTCCTTCGCGGCAGCGAGCGCCGAGCCGCGCAGCGGCAGCTCCTGCATGCGTAGCAGGAAGAGCAGCGCCAGGGCGAATCCCGCGAAACTTGCGGCGAAGACATAGCGGAACAGCCCGACCATGGTCGCGCGGTCGACGCCGCCGGCCTTCAGCGTCTCGGCCGATAGCCCGGCGCCGCTGGCGCCGAGGCCGCCGAGCACGATCGCGCCGAAGATGGCGACGATCAGGGCCCCGCCGATCTGGCGGAAGAAGTTGGCCGTGCCCGTGGCGGTGCCGAGCTGATGCATCGGTACCGCGTTCTGGATCGAGACGGTCGCGACCGGCAGCAGCGTGCCGAAGCCGACGCTGATAAAGGCCAGCACGAGCCCGAACGCCCAGAGTGGCAGCTGGTCGCCATAGGCGATCAGCACGGCGGTGCCGGCAAGCGCGACGGCGAGCCCGGCGACCGGTACACGCTTGTAGTGGGTCAACTTGCCCATCGCCCGGCCCGAAGAGGTCGCGCCGAGGACGGTGCCGCAGGTCAGCGGGATCAGGCCGAGCCCGGAATTGGCCGCCGACAGGCCCGCCACCGTCTCGAAATAGAGCGGCAGATAGATGGTCAGGCCGATGAAAGTGCCCATGCCGAAGCCGGCGGCGATCGTGCCGTTGCGGACAACCGGATTGGCCAGGACGGTGAGCGGGATCAGCGGCTCTTCGGCGCTGCGCAGGCGCCAGGCGAAGCAAAGCCAGAGCAGGGCCGAACCGGCGACGAGGCCGAAGATCTGCGGGGATTTCCACGGATAATGCGTGCCGCCCCAGGACAGAGCCAGAAGCAGGGTCATGGTCGCGCTGGTCATCAGCAGCGCGCCGAGCACGTCGAGCTTGTGCGGCCGTTCATGTCGCGGCAGGCGCTGCAGGGCCTTGTCGGTCATCCAGTAGGCGCCGAGCCCGAGCGGCAGGTTGATCCAGAAGATCACCGACCAGTGCAGCGCCTCGGAGATCAGGCCGCCGAGCACGGGCCCGAGCAGCGAGGAGGTGAAGAAGACGCTGGCGAAATAGACCTGGTACTTGCCGCGCTCTCTCGGTGGGACCATGTCGCCGACGATGGTCTGCGCCATCGCGATCAGCCCGCCGCCGCCGAGCCCCTGCACGAAGCGGGCGGCGACCAGCAGCCAGAGCGAGGGCGCGAGCGCGCAGGCGGCGGAGCCGACCACGAAGATCGCGATGCCGCCGAGCATGGTGACGCGCCGGCCGTGGATATCGGCGAACTTGCCATAGAGCGGCGTCACCGCGGTCGAGGCGAGCAGATAGGCGGTGACCACCCAGGGCAGATGAGCGACGTCGCCGAGCTCGCGGCCGATCGTCGGCATTGCGGTCGCGACGATGGTCTGGTCGAGCGCCGCCAGGAACATGGCGAGCATGGTCCCGGTCAGGATCGACCGGATATCGGCATGGGAAAGCGCCGCCTGCGCCGGCGGCGTCTCGACCCGCTTGTCCATCGGCACTATGCCCGTCCTGTGCGTGGGGAATGTCGAAGGATAGAGCGCGGGCCCGTCATGCGCCAGAGTCGGGGACGCAGGGCCGCCGCGAAGTGAGCGCAGCCCGGCATTGGCCGCGCCGTGGACTTGCGGCTAGCATGGCCTCCTCCGCTGCGAGGATCCATGCGCGCGCATTTGCTCCTGCCCCTGCTCGTAATGCCGATGACGGCTGAGGCGCTCGAGCTCACCGGCCGCTACGGCTATGCCAGCGAATGGGCGGTGACGGCGACGCTCGCCGAGGCGGAACCGGCCATCTCCAAGCGCAAGCGTGATTTCGCCGGGCCGGTCAGCCTGAAACATCTAGCACTGTGCGGGCCGGGCGAGGTGGCGGAGAAGTCCGGCACGCTCAACCTGCGGCGCGACGGGCAGCGCTATGCCGCGATGCTGGTGATCGGCGAGGAAAGCTGTGCGGTTGCTGGCACGTTGGCCGAAGACGGCGTCGCCTTCGCCGATTGCGGCAAGGCCGGAAAGATCCCGCTGAGACTATGGCTGAAATGACGAAGCTGCGCTGCCTGGCCGCCATTGCCGCCGCTCTCGCCTGTGGACCAGCCGTGGCCGATACGCGGCCCTCTCTATGCCAGCCCGGCGAGACGGCAATCTTCTCCTGTGCGATCGGCGGCAAGATCGCCTCGCTCTGCGCCTCCGGCGACATCGGTCCCGGCCAGGGCAGGCTGACCTATCGCTTCGGCCGTAAGGGCGCGCTCGAATTGACCCATCCGGAAGCTCCGGTGCCGCCGGACCAGGCCTTCAGCACGGCAGTTGTCGGCGATGCCGGCTTTGCCGGCGACATCGTCCGCTTCAGCCGCGGCGCTACGCGCTACACGCTCTATTCGATCATCGTGAAAGGGCAGGGCGAGCGCGACGGCATCCTCGTCGCACGCGATGGCCGCCAGCTCGCCGACCTCAAATGCAAGGGCTTCGCGCTCGGCGCCGATGCCTGGCGCCTGCTCTATCGCGCCAAGCTGCCCAAGGCGGAGCCGGCCTCGCTCGACTAGCCCTTAAGCGTCGGTCTCCGGCACTTTCAGGATCATCGCGCCGTCGGCATTGATCGGCCTGCCGTCGTCGGTCTGCACGGTCAAAGTGACCTTGCGGCCGCTGTCGCGCTCGATCAGCGAGGAATGCTGCTCGCCCGGGGCGAACAGGTGCTGCTCGCCCCATTGCCTGAGCGCCACCATCACCGGGAAGAGATCGCGGCCCTTGGCGGTCAGCCGATACTCCTGGCGCGCCCCGCCGGTCGCAGCCGGGACGGCTTCGAGGATGCCGCGCGCGGTCAGCGTGCGCAGCCGCTCGGAGAGGATGTTGCGGGCGATGCCGAGGCTTTTCTGGAATTCGCTGAAACGGGTCATGCCGTCGAAGGCGTCGCGCACGATCAGCATCGACCACCAGTCGCCGATCGCGTCCAGCGCCCGCGCGCTCGGGCAATAATCGCTGACCAGGCTGCGGCGCTTGACCATCGCTGCGGCGTTCTCCTCAAGGCTCCGTGATTGAACTTTCAGTTGCAAGATAAAACCGACACCGCTACACCGCAATGAGTTTCATGATGAAACTCATCTAGCGGAGACCTGCCCATGCGACTGGACCTTGAGGCGGCGCCAACCGGCGCCGTGAGCGCCGACGCACGCCTATCGCCTGCCTCGGCAACGCCGCTCTCAGCCGGCATGATCCTGCTCTTCGCGGTGGCGAGTGGGCTCGCCGTCGCCAACGCCTATTTCGCCCACCCCCTGCTCGACATCATCGCCGACGACCTCGGGCTGTCGCGGGCGACGGTCGGCCTCGTCGTCGGTGCGACGCAGCTCGGCTACGGACTCGGGCTGATCCTGCTGGTGCCGCTCGGCGATCTCGTCGACCGCCGCAAGCTCGTCGTGCTGCAATCGCTGCTCTCGGTCGCCGCGCTGATCTGCGTCGCCCTCTCGGTTTCGGGTGCGATGCTCCTCGCCGCGATGGCGGCCATGGGTTTCCTCGCCGTGGTGACGCAAGCCTTCGTCGCCTATGCCGCCAGCCTGGCAAAGCCGGAGGAGCGCGGCCAGGTCGTCGGCTCGGTCACCAGCGGGATCGTGCTCGGCATCCTGCTCGCCCGTGCTGTTGCTGGCACGATGGCCGATCTCTCGGGCTGGCGGACGGTCTACCTGCTTTCGGCGGGAGCGACGCTGATCATCGCCGCGGTCCTGTTCTGGAACTTGCCGGCCGAGCGCAAGCCGCCGGCGCAGCTCTCCTATCCCAGCTTGATCGGCTCGCTCTTCACTCTGTTCCGCGATGAGAAGGTGCTGCGGATCCGTGCCGTGATCGCGATGCTGATCTTCGCCGACGTCACCACGCTGCTGACGCCGCTGGTGTTGCCGCTCGCGGCTCCGCCCTTCTCGCTGTCGCATACGGCGATCGGCCTGTTCGGCCTCGCCGGGGCGGCGGGCGCTCTCGGCGCGACGCGGGCCGGTGCCTGGACCGATCGCGGCCACGGCCAGCGCCTCACCGGCATCGCGCTCGCGCTGATGCTGTTCGCCTGGCTGCCGATCGGGCTGCTGCCGCAGTCGATCCTTTTTCTGATCGCCGGCGTGCTGATCCTCGATTTCGGCCTGCAGGCGGTGCACGTCACCAATCAGGCGATGATCTACCGGGTCCGACCGGAGGCGCAGAGCCGGCTGACCGCCGGGTACATGGTGTTCTATTCGATCGGCAGCGCGCTGGGCTCATCGAGCTCGACGCTGGTCTACGCCCAGGCCGGCTGGACCGGCGTCAGCCTGCTCGGCGCGGCGATCGCTGCGGTCGCGCTCATCTTCTGGGCCGCGACGCTGAAGGCGATGCCGGTCGAGGCGACGCGCGCCGTGACGGCGAAGCCTGCCGCCTGAAACGGTCAGGGCCGCTGCCTCGCGGCAGCGGCCCTGACGCCCCCCCCTCACTGAAGACCGGTCACTTCAGCTTGGCGGCGATCGCCTGCAGGCCGGCATTGGCGCATTCTTCATCGAGGTGGCCACCCGGAGCGCCGCCGACGCCGACTGCGGCGATGACCTCGTCACCGACCTTCACCGGCACGCCGCCGCCGAGCAGCAGGAAGCCTTGGATATGGACGAGGTTGCGGGCGCCGGCATTGTTGGCGGCAGTTTCGGCCATGGCGCCGGTGTTGTTCTTGGCCGAAACCGAGGTGAAAGCCTTGGCGCGGCTGGCGTCGATGGTGTGCGGGCCGGCGCGGTCGGCGCGGATGGTGGTCAGCACGACGCCGCCGCGGTCGACCACGGTCGCGGCGACGTTGAAATTCTTGGCGGCGCAGGCGGCGACGGTCGCCTGGGCGAGTTCGACGGCAAGCGCGGTCGGCAGAGCGCGGACCTGCGCAACCTGGGCCTGGGCGAGCGTCGGCAGGGCGATGGCGGCAGACATGATGGCGAGACGGGCGAACGACATGACGATCCCTCTGGTGACCACCGTTTTGGTGTGAGGGAACAATGCCGAGCCCGGTCTGGCGCGTGCATCCGGGCGATCCGCGCAGAACCTACGTAGTTCTACCGATCGACCCCGACGAGATGCAGCCGGACCATATCGGCGACGGAGGTCGTCTCCAGCTTCTCGGCGATATGGGCACGGTGCGTGTCGACGGTGCGCGGCGAGATCGCAAGCACGCGGGCGATCTCCTTGGTCGAGCGCCCCTCGGCGATCAGAGCGAGAATCTCGGCCTCGCGCTGAGACAGGCGCTCGAGCCGTTCCCGGAGCGAGGCCGTGCCGCTCTCGGCGGCGAGCATGCCGTCGAGCGTCGCCAGCGCCGCCTGCACGGTGTCGATCAGTACCTGCTCGTCGACCGGCTTGGTCAGGAAGTCGGCGGCGCCGTTGCGGAAGGCGGCACGGCAGGCCTCGACATCGCCATGGCCGGTGATGACGACGACCGGCCAGCGGCAGCGCGCGGCCGCAAGGCGCTCCTGCAGCTTAAGCCCGGTCAGGCGCGGCATGCGGATATCGGTGACGATGCAGCCCGGTCGCAGGTTAGGCAGCGCCTCCAGGAAGGCGGCGCCGTCGGCGTGCGGCTGGACCTCGAGCCCGACAGTGCGCAGCAGGAAGCTCAGCGCCTCGCGCACCTCCCAATCATCGTCGATGAGATGGACGAGCTGCCGGCTCATTCGGCCGCCTCCTTGCGGGCCTCAGCAGCAGCGCGCGGCAGGCGGACACTGAAGACCGCACCACCCCCGGCGGCGTTCTCGGCGGCGAGCGTTCCGTCGAAGCGCTCGACCAAGCGGACGCAAAGCGCGAGGCCGAGGCCGAGCCCGGCCGGCTTGGTGGTGAAGAAGGGTTCGAACAGCCGCGCCTGCGCCTCCGGCGACAAGCCGGGACCGCTGTCGCGAACCGCGAGGACGGCATCGCTGCCTTGCGTACCGACCTCGATGGTGACACTGCGCTCGCCGTCCTGCCCCTCGACCGCTTCCAGCCCGTTGCGGGCAAGGTTGAAGACGACCTGTTCGAGCTGGACCCGGTCGGCCCGCACCAGCGGCCGACTGCCGTCGCCGCCGACCCGTAGCGTTGCACCGGCACTCTGAGCGTTCGCCGCAAGGAGGTGGACGACCTCGCCGGCGAGCTCGGTCAGGTCGACGTTCTCGACCACAGGCTCGGATTTGCTGATCCAGGCGCGCAGCCGCCCAAGGATGTCGCCGGCGCGGCGGGCATTGCGCGCAATCGCCTCAAAGGCGCCGGCCAGCACCGCCTGATCCGCCTCTGGCTGCGCCAGCAGCCGCCGCCCCGCCTGGGCCTGGCCAAGGATCGCGGTCAGAGGCTGGGTCAGTTCATGGGCGATGCCGGAAGCGAGCTCGCCCATCGCATTGACCCGCCCGGCATGGGCGAGACGCGCATCCTGCTCGGCGAGAACGGCCTTGCGCGCCGCCTCCTTCGCGGCACTGCGGGCTTCAAGCAGACGGTCGACCAGGAACGTGGCGAGGGCGACGAGCAGGCCCGCGAGCGCCAGAAAGCCCGGCGGTGGCAGCGGCCAGCTCGGCGCGCTGGTCGTCAGCGTCAGGCGCAAGGGCTGGGTGCGGCTGGCGATCTCGGCGCTGAAGGCGCCCGGCGGCTGGTCGCCTGGCTCGCCCGGCGCAATCAGCCGCAGATGAACCTGCGCATCGTCCGGCAGCGGCGTATCGCTCGCCGAGAGCCGGTTCATGTCGATGATCAGGGCGAGTGCATAGTGGCCGACACCGTCGGTGAGCGCCCGCTTGACCAGCAGCAATCTGCTGCCGCCGTCGAGGGCACGCGTGCGCAGGTTCGAGCCGACGGCCTGCCGCGCCTCCTCTGCGACGACAGCGGGGTCGGCCACGTCGAGCAATGAGCGCGGCGGGCTCAGGGCGAGGTCGACGACATCGATGCCGACGATGCGCGGATAGAAGCGGATGATGCTGGCCGCGACCTGCTCGACGGTCGCGACCGGCGCCGGCTCGGCGGCCTGAACCAGCGCCGACAGGCTGGTCAGATGGGCATCGTGCTGATCGACCCGCTGCGAGATCAGGCGGTGCAGGGTCCGCCCGGCCTCCTCCAGCGCGGCGGCGTCATGACTGCGCCGATTCAGCGAATAGGCGGCGCAGGCGAGCCCGAACGCGACGAGGCCCGCTACGAGGATGGCGGCGCGGCGCGACCTCCTCAACATCAGCGTGTCGACCTCCTGCCGGAACCTGCCGGCAAGACTAGCCGGTTTCGCGCCGCCATACAGTGGCCGGATGTCGGCAGCTAGCCTTCCGCCAGCGCCACAGTCGGCGCGTCGAGGAGGAGCACGATGCCATCAGGCGCGAAATCGAGCTGCGCCGTGCCGCCGAGATAGCTGCCGAGCACCTTCTCGATCATCTGCGAGCCGAAGCCGCGCCGCTGCGGCGCTGTCACCGGCGGCCCGCCGCTTTCCTGCCAGCGGAAATGGAACTCGCCGCCCTGGTTGCTCCAGGAGACGTCGACATGGCCGCCATCCCGCGACAGTGCGCCGTATTTCACTGCATTGGTGCCGAGTTCGTGCAAAGCGAGCGCCATTGCCAGCGCGCATTTCGACGAGAGCGTCACCGAGGGGCCGTCGACGGCGAGGCGCTCGCCGGAGCGGTGCGGCGACAGCACGACCTCGACCAGTTGCCTGAGATCGGCGCCGTGGCGGCTCGCCATCATCAAGACGTCCTGCGCCGCCGCCAATGCCTGCAAACGGTCGGACAGGCGCCGTTTCACCATGTCGAGCGGCTCGTTGGAGCCGCGCAGCGACTGGTTGACGATGCCCGAAACCATGGCGAGCAGGTTCTTGATGCGATGGTTCAACTCGCCCGCCAGCAGGCGATAGCGCTCCTCGCCGGCATGCATCTGCGTGATGTCGCGCGAGACCGAGAGGATCGCCTCGGGCTTGCCGTCAGGCGCGAGGATGGGCGAGACCTGCACATCCCAATAGCGCGGATTGCCGGCGGCGGTGTTGGCTTGCCCCTGAAAACGGTAGCTGTGACCAGCCCGCGCCGCGACGAGCGCGGCCTCGACCTCGGCCTTCGCCGCCCCCTCCCAGAACTGCATCCACGGACAGCCGCGGATCGCCTCGAAATCCTGGACCTCCATCACACGCTGGCCGCCCTCGCTCATGAACTCCAGCGTGCCATCGAGGCCGATCACCTTGATGCAGTCGTCCGACGCCGCCAGTACGGCGCGCAGGAAGCGAGCATCCTTGTCGAGCTGTGTCGGCACAGGCGGGCCTTCGAGTCGGGAGTGAAGACGATACAGTTCGACCGCTAGCGCGTTGTCTGTCAAACGCGCATGTCTTTTGACAGGTCGCTTGTCGTCAGCCGCTCGACGGGCCCAAAGCATCGAAAATCATTAGCCGTCGAATTGTCTGAGGTTGACGCTGCAGGCCGGCGCGGTCAGCTTGGCGCCACGTCACGAGGAGCCCGACATGGAGAGCATCACGCCACGCCAGCGCGAGATCGTGGCGCTGGCCAGGGCACAGGGACGCGTCAATGTCGAGGAACTGGCAGCGCGCTACGAGGTCAGCGCCCAGACCATCCGCAAGGACCTGAACCAGCTTTGCGATCAACGCATCATGTCACGGGTGCATGGCGGGGCCGTGGTGGCGTCCGGCGTCGAGAACCTCGCCTATGAGGCGCGCCGCTTCATCGCCCGCGACGAGAAGGCGGCGATCGGCCGGGCCGCGGCGGAACTGATCCCGAACGACGCCTCGCTCTTCATCAATATCGGCACGACCACCGAGGAGGTGGCGCGCGCCCTGTCGGACCATCACGGGCTGCTGGTGATCACCAACAACCTGCATGTCGCGATGCTGCTCTACCCGCATCAGAACATCGAGGTGATCGTCGCCGGCGGGCCGGTCCGGCGCTCGGATGGCGGCGTGATCGGTGCCGCCGCCGTCGACCTGATCCGCCAGTTCAAGGTCGATTATGCGGTGATCGGTACCTCTGCCATCGACGAGGAGGGGGCGCTGCTCGATTTCGACTATCGCGAGGTTCGCGTCTCGCAGGCGATCATCGAGAACGCCAGGCAGTGCCTGCTCGTCGCCGACAGCACCAAGTTCGAGCGCTCCGCCCCAGTGCGCATCGGTCATCTGCGCGATGTCGACGTCTTCGTCACCGATCGGCTCGGCCCGCCGCCGCTGCGCGAGCTCTGCCGCAGCGAGGGCATCAAGGTAGTCGAAACCGAAACGCTGATCTCGCATGCTGCATACAGCCAAAACGAAACCTAGAATTTTCGCTTTCACTTTCGTTTTGCCATTGCGCGCAAAAAAACCACGCTCTACCGTGCGTTGAGAGGGCACCCACAGGGGCGCCCGCGGGAGGAATGCGTGACGGCTCCAGTGTTCGACATCGCCATCATCGGCGGCGGCGTGAACGGCTGCGGCATTGCGCGCGATGCGGCGGGGCGCGGAGCCTCGGTCGTGCTGTTCGAGCAATCAGACCTCGCCAGCGCCACCTCCTCGGCCTCGACCAAGCTGATTCATGGCGGGCTGCGCTATCTCGAGCATTACGAATTCCGGCTGGTGCGCGAGGCATTGACCGAGCGCGAAGTGATGTGGCGCGCCGCACCGCACATCATCCGGCCCCTGCGCTTCGTGCTGCCACATCATGCGGGCCTGCGGCCCTGGTGGATGCTGCGGCTCGGCCTCTTCCTCTACGACCATCTCGGCGGCCGGAAGCTCTTGCCGGCGACGCGCTCGCTCGACCTTCGGCGTGACGCGGCCGGCGAGCCGCTGCAGCCGCGTTTCGACCGCGCATTCGAATACTCCGATTGCTGGGTCGAGGATGCCCGCCTCGTCGTGCTCAACGCCCGCGATGCGGCTGAGCACGGCGCCAGGATCCTGCCGCGCACCAAGGTGATCGGTGCCCGCCGCCAGGGCGATCTCTGGGTGGTCGCGACCGAGGGGCCCGACGGCGTCCGGGCCGAGACCAGCGCGCGCGTGCTCGTCAACGCAGCCGGCCCCTGGGTTGCGGATGTGCTGAACGGCATCGTCGCCAGCAACCGCCCGGCCTCGGTGCGGCTGGTCCAGGGCAGCCATATCGTCGTGCCGCGCCTGTTCGAGCACGAGCGCTGCTACATCTTCCAGAACGCCGACGGCCGCATCATTTTCGCGATCCCCTATGAGGGCGACCTGACCCTGATCGGCACCACCGACAAGGACTATGACGGCGATCCGGCCAAGGTCGCCGCCAGCGAGGATGAGATCGCTTATCTCTGCGCCGCGGCGAGCGAATATTTCCGCAAGCCGATCAAGCGTGAGGACGTGGTCTGGACCTATTCTGGCGTGCGCCCGCTCTATGACGACGGCGCCAGCAAGGCGCAGGAAGCGACGCGCGACTATGTGCTGACGCTGGACGAGCCGGCCGGCTCGGCACCGCTGCTCTCGGTCTTCGGTGGCAAGATCACCACGGCGCGCCGGCTTGCCGAGGCGGCGGTCGAGAAGCTCTCTGCAGCCGTTCCGGCGTTGCGCGCGCCGTCCTGGACCGCCGCGGCGCATCTGCCCGGCGGCGATTTCCCGGTCGAGGGCTTCGAGGCACTGGTCGAGCGCATCTGCGCCGCCCGGCCCTGGCTTGAGCGCAAGCTGGCGCGCCGGCTCGCCCGCGCTTACGGAACCCGTGCGGAAACCCTGCTCGAAGGCGCCAAGGCGATGGCCGATCTCGGCCGCGTCTTCGGCGCCGATCTGACCGAGCGCGAGGTCGCCTGGCTGATGAACCAGGAATGGGCTGTGAGCGCCGAGGACGTGCTGTTCCGGCGCAGCAAGCTCGGCCTGCGCTTTTTGCCCGAGCAGCGCCGGGCGCTCGACGACTATATGGCCGCAAAGACCTCGCCACCCGCTTCCATCAGGATGGAGGCGCGCGGATGAGCCTGACGCTGGACAGTATCGGCCTGATGCGCGGCGCCGAGACCCTGCTCGCCGACATCTCGCTGACGCTGGAGAAGGGCTCGCTCAACGTGCTGCTCGGCGCCACGCTCGCCGGCAAGACCTCGCTGATGCGCCTGATGGCCGGGCTCGATGCACCCAGCAGCGGCAAGGTCCTGATCGAAGGCCGCGACGTCACCGGGCTGCCGGTGCAGAAGCGCAATGTCGCGATGGTCTACCAGCAGTTCATCAACTACCCGGCGCTGTCGGTCTACGAGAACATCGCCTCGCCGCTGCGCGTCGCCGGCCTGCCGGCGAGCGAGATCGAGACCCGGGTGAAGAGCGCCGCCGCATTGCTGCGGCTGGAGCCCTATCTCCAGCGCAAGCCGCTCGAGCTCTCTGGCGGTCAGCAGCAGCGCACCGCGATCGCCCGCGCGCTGGTGAAGCGGGCCGAACTCGTGCTGCTCGACGAGCCGCTCGCCAATCTCGACTACAAATTGCGCGAGGAGCTGCGCGAGGAATTGCCGCGCATCTTCGCCGAATCCGGCGCGATCTTCGTCTACGCCACCACCGAGCCGAGCGAGGCGCTGCTGCTCGGCGGCAATACCGCGACGCTGTTCCAGGGCAGGGTGACACAGTTCGGCCCGACCGCGCAGGTCTATCGCCAGCCCGATGACCTCGTCACCGCGCAGGTCTTCTCAGATCCGCCGCTCAATACGCTCTCAGGGGTCAAACAGGGTGGAGAGGTCAAGCTCTCCACCGGCCAGAGGATTCCTGCCACTGGCGCCTTCGCCAGCGTCCCCGATGGCGCCTACACGATCGGCTTCCGCGCCCATCATCTCGCGCTCGACGCGCTGCCGGCACCGGCGATCGAGCTGCCGGCGAACGTCTCCGTCTCCGAGATCACCGGCTCGGAATCCTATGTCCATCTCGATGTCGGCGAACATCGCCTGGTCGCGCTGGTGCCGGGCGTGCGCCGCCTGGAGCCAGGTGCCGCCGTTACGGCCTGGCTCGATCCCGCCCGCATCTTCCTGTTCGACGCTGCCGGCAGGCTGGCGGCGGCAGCTCCGGCAAAGGCGGCGTGAGATGGCCAGGATCACGCTCGACAAGTTGGCCCACTCCTACAAGAGCGACCCGCAGGGGCCGCAGGACTATGCCCTGCGCGAGGTCGACCATGTCTGGCGCCAGGGCGGCGCCTATGCGCTGCTCGGCCCGTCCGGCTGCGGCAAGACCACGCTGCTCAACATCATCTCCGGCCTGGTCGTGCCGACGCGCGGGCGCATTCTGTTCGACGACAAGGATGTGACGCAGTTGCCGACCGAGGCGCGCAACATCGCCCAGGTCTTCCAGTTCCCGGTCGTCTATGACACCATGACGGTGCGCGAGAACCTCGCCTTCCCCCTGAAGAACCGCGGCGTTCCGAAGGCGCAGATCGAGGCTCGCGTCGCCGAGATCGCCGGCCTGCTCGATCTGACCTCGGCGCTCGACCGCAAGGCGAGCCGGCTCGGCGCCGACGCCAAGCAGAAGATCTCGCTCGGGCGCGGGTTGGTCCGGCCCGACGTCGCCGCGATCCTGTTCGACGAGCCGCTAACCGTCATCGACCCGCATCTGAAATGGCAGTTGCGCTCGATGCTGAAGGAGCTGCACCGCAAGCTCGACCTCACCATGATCTACGTCACCCACGACCAGACGGAGGCGCTGACCTTCGCCGACACGGTGGTGGTGATGCATGATGGTGGGGTGGTGCAGACCGGCACGCCCGAGGAGCTGTTCCAGCACCCGGCGCACACCTTCGTCGGCCATTTCATCGGCTCGCCCGGCATGAACGTGCTGCCCTGCAAGGTCGAAGGCGCACAGGCGAGCCTCGCCGGGCAGGAGATCGCGCTGACCAGGCACTATCCGGCGCTCGCCGGCAAGATCGAGCTTGGCATCCGGCCGGAATATGCGACGCTCGCGCCGCGCGGTGCCGGCCTGCCGGTCAGGATCGCCAGGATCGACGATATCGGCCGCGCCCGCATCGCCCGTGTCGAGCTCGACGGCCTCAAGCTAGCCGCGAGCGTGCCGGAAGGCGCGAGCTTCGATGGCGATCAGGCCGCGCTCGCACTGCAGCCTGGCCAGATCCACATCTACAATGACGGTCATTTGGTGAAGGGTGAAGCGCTGCCGGGAGGCCAGCCATGAAGCCGGTCAACCAGAAGGCCTGGCTGCTTGTCCTGCCGGTGCTGCTGATCGTCGCCTTCTCGGCGGTGATCCCGCTGATGACGGTGGTGAACTATTCCGTCCAGGATTCCTTCGGCAACAACCAGTTCTTCTGGAACGGCGTCGGCTGGTTCGCCGAATTGCTCGACCCCAAGAGCGATCTCGGCTCGCGCTTCTACGACTCGCTCTGGCGCAATCTCGCCTTCTCCGCGATCATCCTGGCGATCGAGATCCCGCTCGGCATCCTGGTCGCGCTGTCGATGCCGCGCCAGGGCTGGACGGTTTCTGCCACGCTCGTCCTGATGGCGCTGCCGCTGCTGATCCCGTGGAACGTTGTCGGCACGATCTGGCAGATCTTCGCGCGCGGCGACATCGGCCTGTTCGGCGCGGCGGTGAACGGCCTCGGCATCCGCTACAACTACGTCTCCGACCCGGTCGCCGCCTGGTTCACCATCGTCGTGATGGATGTCTGGCACTGGACCTCGCTGGTCGCGCTGCTCTGCTATGCCGGCCTGAAGTCGATCCCCGACGCCTATTACCAGGCGGCGCGTATCGACGGCGCCTCGCGTTGGGCGGTGTTCCGCACCATCCAGCTGCCGAAGATGAACCGCGTGCTTTTGATCGCCGTGCTGCTGCGCTTCATGGACTCGTTCATGATCTATACCGAGCCTTTCGTCGTCACCGGCGGCGGCCCCGGCAATTCGACGACCTTCCTCTCGATCGAACTGGTGAAGTTGGCGCTGGGCCAGTTTGACCTCGGCAAGGCCGCGGCGCTCTCGATCGTCTACAACCTGATCATCCTCGCGGTCTGCTGGGTGTTCTACACGGTGATGACCACCGCCGATGCGCGGGCCGATTCCGAAGCGGGGAGGGGCTGATGCGCGGCGGCCGATTGATCCTTGCTCTCTACCTCATCGCG
The DNA here is from genome assembly GCF_053645455.1 of Allobosea sp. NPDC055332. Classification (NCBI taxonomy): domain Bacteria; kingdom Pseudomonadati; phylum Pseudomonadota; class Alphaproteobacteria; order Hyphomicrobiales; family Alloboseaceae; genus Allobosea; species Allobosea sp. NPDC055332. The sequence goes on from NZ_JBSHMO010000005.1 coordinate 545,111, forward strand.
CTGATGTTGCCGATCTATTGGCTCGTCAACATGAGCTTCAAGACCAACACCGAGATCACCAATGCGCTGACGCTCTGGCCACGGACCTTCACATTCGACAACTACGCCAAGATCTTCACTGACCCGAGCTGGTACAACGGCTACATCAACTCGCTGCAATATGTGGCGTTGAATACGCTGCTCTCGCTCGCCTTCGCGCTGCCAGCGGCCTACGCGTTCTCGCGCTACCGCTTCCTCGGTGACAAGCACCTGTTCTTCTGGCTGCTCTCGAACCGGATGGCGCCGCCGGCGGTGTTCGCTTTGCCCTTCTTCAACCTCTATTCGGCGATCGGCCTGTTCGACACACCGCTCGCGGTCGCTCTCGCCCACTGCCTGTTCAACGTGCCATTGGCGGTCTGGATCCTCGAAGGCTTCATGTCCGGCGTGCCGCGCGAGATCGACGAGACCGCGGCGATCGACGGCTACTCATTCCCGCGCTTCTTCGTGAAGATCTTCATGCCGCTGATCGCGTCGGGCATCGGCGTCGCCGCCTTCTTCTGCTTCATGTTCTCCTGGGTCGAGCTCCTGCTGGCGCGCACGCTGACCAGCGTCAGCGCCAAGCCGATCGCCGCGACCATGACCAGAACGGTCTCGGCCGCCGGCATGGACTGGGGCGTGCTCGCCGCGGCGGGCGTGCTGACGCTGATCCCCGGCGCGCTCGTGATCTGGTTCGTCCGCAACTACATCGCCAAGGGCTTCGCCCTGGGGAGGGTGTGATGACGGGCGAAACCTTGAGCATCGCCGAAGTGAGGGAGTGGGCGAGCACTGTTTTTGACGCTCTCGAACGGCAAGGTGTGAGCAAGATCGACCTTCAGCACGATGAGCACTGGGGCGTATTTTTCGAGGATGCGTTCAATCTCGCCCGGCAACCTCAACTCATTGTCGGGTCGCTCGCCGATGACATGAAGGATCTGCAGCGCGAGATGATCGCATACAGATACGAAGAGCATGGCATGGTCATACCTCACGCCCTGCACCATCTCATCGGCATTATGAAGTATCTCGCGTTCATGGCGGGCGGTGAGACCGCCAATGCCTCTGACGTTGATGCTGGGGGGATTTCCCATGCCTGAACTCGCCTGGATGGCCTGGACCTGGCAGACCGGCGTCTTCTTCGCCGGCATCGCCAGCCTGCTCCTGATCCTGACGCTGCTCGCGGTGTTCCGGCCCGAGACCGAGCGGGTCGGCGTGCTCGGTATCGCCACCACCCGCGGCGACCGGCTCTTCATCTCGCTGCTCGGCAGCGCCTTCATTCACCTCGCCTGGCTCGGGATCGTCGGCCAGCCGCTGTGGTGGGCATCCGGCCTCGCGCTCCTCTATGCCGCAGCGGTGTTCCGCTTCGTCTGAAGAGCCAGGCCCAAGAACAAGAAACGACCGGCCCGGAAGAACGGGCGGCATTTCAAGGGAAACGTCGGAGGACAACGATGACGACGCTCAGCAAGACCCTTACCAGCCTTTCCGGTGCGAGCTTGTTCGCGCTGACGCTTGCTGCCGGACCGGCTCTCGCCGGCCCCGAAGAAGCGCGCAAATGGATCGACAGCGAGTTCCAGCCCTCGACGCTCTCCAAGGAGGAGCAGCAGAAGGAGATGGAATGGTTCATCAACGCGGCGAAGCCCTTCGCCGGCATGGAGATCAACATCGTCTCGGAGACGATCACCACGCATGAATACGAGGCCAAGACCCTGGCCAAGGCCTTCAGCGAGATTACCGGCATCAAGCTGACGCACGACCTGATCCAGGAAGGCGACGTGGTCGAGAAGATCCAGACGCAGATGCAGTCCGGCAAGAACATCTACGACGGCTGGATCAACGATTCCGACCTGATCGGCACGCATTTCCGCTACAAGCAGGCGACCAACCTGACCGATTGGATGGCCGGGCCGGGCAAGGACGTCACCAATCCCAGCCTCGACATCGACGACTTCATCGGCAAGTCCTTCGGCACCGGGCCGGACGGCAAGCTCTACCAGCTCCCCGTCCAGCAGTTCGCGAACCTCTACTGGTTCCGCTACGACTGGTTCCAGCGCGCCGATCTGAAGGAGAAGTTCAAGGCCAAATACGGCTACGATCTCGGCGTGCCCGTGAACTGGTCGGCCTATGAGGACATCGCCGAGTTCTTCACCAACGACGTCAAGGAGATCGACGGCACCAAGGTCTTCGGCCATATGGACTATGGCAAGAAGGATCCCTCGCTCGGCTGGCGCTTCACCGACGCCTGGCTCTCCATGGCCGGCAATGGTGACAAGGGCATCCCGAACGGCCTGCCGGTCGACGAATGGGGCATCCGCATGGAGGGCTGCCGCCCGGTCGGCTCCTCGGTCGAGCGCGGCGGCGACACCAACGGTCCGGCGGCGGTCTACTCGATCGTCAAATATGTCGACTGGCTGAAGAAATATGCCCCGCCGCAAGCGCAAGGCATGACCTTCGGCGAGTCCGGCCCGGTGCCGGCGCAGGGCACGATCGCCCAGCAGATCTTCTGGTACACCGCCTTCACCGCCGACATGGTCAAGCCCGGCCTGCCGGTGATGAGCTCCGACGGCAAGCCGAAATGGCGGATGGCGCCCTCGCCCAAGGGTGCCTACTGGAAGGACGGCATGAAGCTCGGCTACCAGGACGCCGGCTCGGCGACCCTGCTGAACTCGACCCCGGTCGAGCGCCGCAAGGCGGCCTGGCTCTACCTCCAGTTCATCGTCTCCAAGACGGTCAGCCTGAAGAAGAGCCATGTCGGCCTGACCTTCATCCGCGAGAGCGACATCTGGGACAAGAGCTTCACCGAGCGCGCCCCGCAGCTCGGCGGGCTGATCGAGTTCTACCGCTCGCCGGCGCGCGTGCAGTGGACCCCGACCGGCAACAATGTCCCGGACTATCCGCGCCTCGCCCAGCTCTGGTGGCAGAACATCGGCGACGCCTCCTCCGGCGCCAAGACCCCGCAGGCGGCGATGGATGCCCTCGCGGCGGCGCAGGACTCGGTGATGGAGCGCCTGGAACGCTCCGGCGTGCAGGGCGATTGCGGGCCGAAGCTCAATCCGCGCACCACGGCGGAAGAGTGGTTCGCCAAGGCCGAGAAGGCCGGCACGCTGGCGCCGCAGCGCAAGCTCACGAACGAGAAGCCGAAAGGCGAGACGATCGACTACGACACGCTGATCAAGAGCTGGCCAGCGTCTCCGCCCAAGCGCGGCTGAGCCCCCTCCTCCCGGCTCAACAGCGCGAAAGGGGCGCGGCAGCAATGCCGCGCCCCCGATTTTTTGGGCCACTGTCAACCGGCCGGCGGCTACGACTGCACGGCCGCAGGGTCCATCCACATCACGCCCCAGGCGTGGCCGTCGAGGTCCAGGAAGCTGTGGTCGTACATGAAGCCGTAATCCTTCGGCTCGTCGGTGGTCGTCCCGCCGGCGGCGAGCGCCGCTGCGACGATCGCATCGACTGCCTCGCGGCTGTCGCGCGAGAGCGTGAGCAGGACCTGCAGCGCCTGGCTGGTGTCGGCGATCGGCTTCGGCGAAAAGTTCAGGAACTTCTCATGGGTCAGCAGCATCACGAAGATGGTGTCGCTGATCACCATGCAGGCGGCGGTGTCGTCGGTGAATTGCGGGTTGAACGAGAAGCCGAGCGCCGCGAAGAAGGCCTTCGACTTGTCGAGGTCCTTCACCGGCAGGTTGACGAAGATCATCTGGGGCATTGCGTGCTCCTGGGGTCGGATCATCTGTGGGAAGGCCGGCAACTGGGCCGGGACGATATGGCAGGGCTATGACACGGCCTGCAGCGCCTGCCTGAGCCTGGCCGGTTCGAAATCGCCGAGGCGGGCATCGACCGCATCATGCGTTCGCTGCCAGATCGGCAGGGCGCGCGCGAGCAGGGCAACTCCCTCCGGCGTAATTGCCAGAAGCCGGCTGCGGCGGTCCTTCTCGCCGGCGGTCACGACGACGAGGCCGCGGCGCTCCAGCGGCTTCAGCGCCGCGGTCAGCGTGGTTCGGTCCATGCCGAGCAGGCTGGCGACCGGGCCGATCGGCGGCGGTTCCGGCCGGTTCAGCGACATCAGGAGGGAGAATTGCTGATTGGTCAGGTCGACCGGGCGCAGTGCCTCGTCGAACAATCGCGCCAGCGAGCGTGCCGCGCGCTGGACGTGCAGGCACAGGCAATGGTCGCGCACATGCAGCGTCGTGGCGAAGGGGACGAGGGATTCGATGGGTGCTTCCGGTGATTTTGACATCGTTCAGATATGTTGATATCAACGCACTCAATCTAGGCTGGGTAGCTGGATGCTGCAAGGAGGCGATGATGGAGCATCAGGTGGTTTCCCGTTCCGACTGGCTGGATGCGCGCAAGGCCCTGCTCGCCCGCGAGAAGGAGTTCACCCGTTTGCGTGACGAGATCAATGCCGAGCGGCTGGCCTTGCCCTGGGTCAAGATCGACAAGGATTACGTGTTCGACACGCCCGCAGGGAAGAACACGCTGGCCGAGCTGTTCGACGGCCGCAGCCAGCTGGTCGTCTACCATTTCATGTTCGGGCCGGACTGGGAGGCGGGCTGCCCCGGCTGCTCTTTCATGGCCGACCATCTCGGCGGCACGCTGGCGCATCTCAACAACCACGACGTCACGCTGGTGATGGTCTCGCGGGCGCCGCTCGCCAAGATCGAGGCCTACAAGGCGCGCATGGGCTGGAGCGTGCCCTGGGTCTCGTCCTTCGGCAGCGAGTTCAACTTCGACTACCAGGTTTCGTTCACCAAGGAGGAGTTGGCTGAGGGCGCGGTGCTCTACAATTTCACGCGCACGCCGTCCGAGCAGGCTCATGACGAATTGCCCGGTCTCAGCTCCTTCATCCGCAACGAGGCAGGCGAGGTCTTCCACACCTATTCGGGCTATGCCCGCGGCGAGGAGATGCTGGCGACGCTGATGATCCTCGATCGCGCGCCCAAGGGCCGCAACGAGAGTTCGACGCTGAGCTTCGTCAAGCGCCACGACGAATACGAGGACAAGCCGAAGGCTCACGCCTGCTGCGCCGCCTGAGCGCGCAGCGAGCCAGACCACGCGCATAGGGTCGGTGGGATGCCCGCTTCCGCAAGGGACTGGGCTTGGGGCGCGTGTTTTTTCAAGGTCGCGCAGGGCTGAGGCTCACCCCTGCGCGACAGTTGCCCGCTGCACGATCCCCGCCAGTTCCGGCGCGGGATCGAGCGTTCCGAAGACATAGCCCCAATCGGCATCGAGCCGCGAGCGGCAGAAGCTCTCGAACACCGCCTCGTCGGCATGTTTCCTGAGCTCGGAGGCCTGCAGCGCATAGGCCATCAGATTGGCGAGCCGGCGGCCATGGCCGTCGTCATTGCGTGGCTTCACCGCCTCGTCGCCGAGGCGGTGAAGCCAGCGGTCGAGGGCCCGGTTGGCGCCGCGCGCCTGGCCGACCTCGTTCATGAATACCTCCTTGGTGCGCGGGTCACGGTTGAAGGCGCGCAGCACATCCATGCACATCATGTTCGAGGTGCCCTCCCAGATCGCGTTGAGCGGCGCCTCGCGATAGAGCCGCGCCATCGGGTTCTCCTCGATGAAGCCGTTGCCGCCATGGCATTCCAGGGCCTCGACGACGAAGGCGGCGGCGCGCTTGCAGTTCCAGAACTTCGCCAGCGGGGTGGTGACGCGGGCGAGATGACGCTCCTGCTCTGAGCTTTCCATCGCATCGGTCGCTGTGGCGACCCGGAAGGCCATCAGCGTTGAGGCTTCCGAGTCGATCGCAAGATCGGCGAGGATATTGGTCATCATCGGCTGCTCGGCGAGCTTCGAGCCGAAGCCCCGGCGCGACTGGGTGTGGTTGAGCGCCAGCGTCAGCGCTTGGCGCATCAAACCGGCCGAGCCGACGGCGAAATCGAGCCGGGTGAGGTGGGCGTGGCTGAGGATCTCCTTGATGCCGGCGCCCTCCTCGCCGACGAGCCAGCCCAGGCATTCGCGGAACTCGACCTCCGAGGAGGCATTGGAGCGGTTGCCGGCCTTGTCCTTGAGGCGTTGGATCTGCAGCCGGTTGCGGCTGCCATCGGGCAGGAAACCCGGGCAGAACAGGCAGGAGACGCCGCTCTCGGTCCGCGCCAGGGTGAAGAACCCGTCCGATTGCGGCACCGAGAAGAACCATTTGTGGCCGGTGATCAGGTAGACCCGGCCCTCGGGCGTATCCTCGAGGAAACGCGCCGTGGTCTGGGTCTGGCGCAGATCGGAGCCGCCCTGCTTCTCGGTCATCGCATAGCCGATGCTGGCGCCCTGCTTCTGCGCCACCGGCAGCGGGCGCTTGTCATAACGGCCCGAAGTGATCTTCTGCCGCCAGAGCGCGAACTCCGGCTGAGCGAGGCCGGGGAAGGCGGCATAGGTCATGCCGGTCGGACATCCTGTCCCGTGCTCGATCTGGTTCCAGAGATAGGACAGCACGGCGCGGCCGAGATGGCCGTTCTGCTCTGTCGTCGTCCAGGCGAGCGAAGGCACTTCATGGGCGAAGGCGAGCGACATCAACTCGTGCCAGGCCGGATGAAACTCGATCCAATCGATGCGATTGCCGTAGCGGTCGTGGCTCCGGAGTTCGGGCCCATGGCGATTGGCGAGGCGGGCGAGTTCCTGCACCTCGGCATCACCGGCCTGGGCACCCAATGCGGCCGCCTTTTCCACGACCCAGGGCGCGCCGCGCGCCACGACACCTTGCAGCACCGTATCGCCGGAGAAGGCGTTCCAGCCGGTGGCGGGCCGGGCCTGGTTGAGGACCTGATGGGTGGCGTGAGCGGTCATGAAACTCTCTCCGTCATTCCGGGACATCGCGCAGCGATGGGCCCGGAACCCAGAACCGCTGTCGTTCAAACATAAAGCCCTCGCCGTCGCGCATGATCTCAAACCGCATCGGTTCTGGGTTCCGGGCTCGCGCCTGCGGCGCGCCCCGGAAAGACAGCGACGCTATTCCGCTGCCTCTTGTGTCGACGCGCGCTCAGGCACCTCGCAGCCGGTGAGACAGCAGCGGCCGGGCTGCTTCGACACGCGCGAGCCGTCGGCGAGGACGCCGCGATCGAGCAGGCTCTCGACCAGCGCGACCTTCTCCATCACCGGGTAATTCCGCCAGATCTCGCGCTTCATCGCCTCGGGCGAGCCGCCGCCATGCAGCGAGATCACCGAATACCAGCCGGCTTCCTTGGACACCGTGAGGTCCTCGATGAAGCGAGCGACCTCGGCGCGCTGCTCATAAGGGATGTCCGGCCGTCCGGTGAGCACGGCGGAGAGCGAGGCCGAAGTCTCGGGATTGTGGTCCTCGTCCGGGCCGGGGAGGGCGACGACGAGGCCGCCGGAGACGTAATGGGCGATGCGGTGCATATCGTAGATCTTGGTAGCGAGCAGCAGCTTGCCGATATTGGCGAAAACTGCGTCCGGCATCGCCACGCTCGAGGCGTCCTTGCTGCAATAGACGGAGGCCGCGACGCCGCAGGCGAAGAAGCTCTCGGTGATGGTGATGAGCTCGACGAGCTGCTCGCGGACATGGGAATGCCGGTCGGCGTCGAGGCCGTTGGCGTGGATCATCAGCGCGCCGGCGCCGATCAGCAGGTCGCCGAAGCCGGCCCGGGCGGCGATACAACTATGGCGGTGATGGGTTGCGTAGCTGGTGGTGAGATAGCCGGCCTCCTCGGCCTCGCCGGCCATGAACACACGGCTCCAGGGCACGAAGACGTCGTCGAACATCACCGCGCCGGTCGACTGGCCGTACTTCGCCGAGAATTTCGCGGCGGGATCGCCCGGCCGCCCGGCCGGGCGCGCGACGATGGTGATCCCTTCCGCATCGCAGGGCACGGCGCAGCAGACGGCGAAATCCTCGTCGCCCTCGACATGAGTGCGGCAGGGCATCACCAGGAATTCGTGGACGTAAGGCGCGCCGGTGACGATCGCCTTGGTGCCGCGGATGACGATACCGTCCTTCCGGCGCTCCTTGATGTGAACATAGGAATCGCGATTGGCCTGCAGGCCCGGCCGCAGCGAGCGGTCGCCCTTGGCGTCGGTCATGGCGACGCCGCAGGTCAGGTCCTCGTCCTGGATGCGGTGCATATAAGCGAGGAAGCGCTGAGTGTAGTCGGTGCCGTGATTGGCGTCGGCCCTGACCGTCGCCTGCAGGATGCCGTTGAAGGCATCATGCGTCAGATAGCGCTGGGCACAGCCGGAGATCTTGCAGACCAGGCGAACCGCTTCGAGCTTGGCGAGCAGGTCGCTGGACGAAGCATCGATATGGAGCATGCGGTTGACGGTGTTGCCGGACGAGCCCTGCACCGCCGTCATGATCGGCCGGTGGGCCTCGTCATGGGCGAGGTCGTAGGTGACGCCGATGCCGTTGATGCCCGGTAGCAGCAGTCGCTCGTCGGCGACGCTTTCGACGCGCTGCCCGCCAACAAAGACACGCGGCCGGTAGGCGCGCAGCGATTCACGATAGCCAGCTGCGTCCATCAACATGCTAGCCTCCTCCCGAACGATGATTGCCGTTAAAATTGAACGACGTTAGATTTTCGTCAAGAGGGTTGGAGGCGTTCCAGGGTGAGCGAGGAAGCAGTCAGCCGAAAACGTGGTCGCTATGCCGCGACTGACGGGAAGCGCGAGGGTATCCTCGTCGCGGCGCGCACCGTGTTCGAGCGCGAGGGGCTGGATGGCGCTTCGCTGCGGGCGATCGCCGCAGAGGCCGGTTACACGCCGGCGGCGCTCTATTTCCATTTCGACTCGAAGGAAGCGCTCTATGCCGAGGTGCTCGGCCACTCGATCGCCGCGCTGCAGGCAGCGGTCGATCTCGCAGTCGCTGCCGCGGCCACGCCGGTGGAGCGCTTTTCTGCTGCCGCACTCGCCTTTTTCGATTTTTATGCCCAGAATCCGCGCGATCTCGATCTCGGCTTCTATCTGTTCCGTGGCGGCATGCGCCCGCACGGCCTCGGCCGCGAGCGCGACAGGGCACTGAACGATGCGCTGGAGGCGACGCTGGCGCCGATCCGCGAGGCGGCGGAGGAACTCGGCGCCGATGCCGCGCAGGCCGAGCTGATCATGGCAGACGCCTTCGCCCATGCTTCCGGCGTGCTGCTGCTGGCGCATACGCGGCGCATCCGCATGTTCGGCGCGTCGGCGCGCATGCTGGTGGAACGCCATGTCGAAACCGAGCTCGACCGGCTCCTGCGGAGGTGATGCGGATGCATCTGATGAACGCCAAGCGGTCCCGCCTCGTCATCATCGATTTCCAGGCCCGATTGATGCCGGCGATCCATGACGGGCCACGCCTTGTCGCCAATGCCGGCAGGCTGGTCGCGGCGGCGAAGCTCCTCGACGTCCCGATCGTGATGACCGAGCAGAACCCGGCCGGGCTCGGCGCAACAGTGCCGGAGCTGACTGACGCTGCGCCCGCGATCGCCAAGATGAGCTTCGATTCCTGCGGTGCGCCGGCCTTCATCGACGCCATCGCCGGCGACGACGACCTCATCCTCTGCGGTTGCGAGGCGCATGTCTGCGTCGGCCAGACCGCGCTCTCGCTGCTGGAGAACAAGCGCCGCGTCTTCGTGGTGCAGGACGCCGTCGGCTCGCGTGCGCCGGAGAGCAAGGAGGTGAGCTTGCGCCGGCTGGAGCGGCACGGCGCCGAGATCGTCACCACCGAGATGGTGGTGTTCGAATGGCTGCGCACGGCCGAGCACCCGCAGTTCCGCGCCGCCGCCAAGCTGATCAAGTGAGCCTGCCTATGCCTCAGCCCGCCCTCTGGTATTTCGACATCATCTCACCCTTTGCGCACCTCGCGCTGACGCGACTCGACGCGATCCGGGAGTATCGGCCGGTGATGCTGAAGCCGATCGTCTTCGGCGCGGTGCTGAAGGCCTGGGGCCAGCTCGGACCGGCCGAGATCGCGCCGAAGCGCGTCCACACCTACAGGCTCGCCACGCATATGGCGCAGGCGATGGGCGTGCCCTTCCGCTTTCCGCCGGCCCATCCCTTCAACCCGCTCGCCATGCTGCGCCTCCTGACTGCGCTCGACGGCAACGAGGCGGCGGTCACAAGCGCCTTCCGCCTGGTCTGGGGCGAGGGGCGCGATGCCAATGATCCGCAGGTCCTGCAGCAGGTCGCCGATGCCGCCGGCCGCCCCGATGCGCTGGCGCTGATCGGCGCGCAGGAGGTCAAGGATCGTCTGCGCCAGGCGACAGAAGAGGCCGTCGCCGCCGGGGTCTTCGGCGTGCCGAGTCTCGTCGTCGATGGCGAGGTCTTCTGGGGCGCCGACGCGATGATGATGGCGCACGACTACCTTGCCGATCCCGCGGCATTCCGCAGCGGCGAGATGGCGCGCGTTTCGACCTTGCCCGAAGGCATCCAGCGGCAGCGTTAGCGCGAGAGGAGGGAACCACCCGGCCGCAGCCACAGTTTCACGATGTTGTCGGTTTACGCCTGACCTAGATCGGCAGATCATCCGCCGGCCGACAACGAAAGGAGACGCCGATGCTGCGCCGTTCGTTCCTGAAATTCGGCCTTGCCGGCCTCGCCGCGCCGAATCTGATCCTGCGCAGCGCCGAGGCGACCGGGCAGCCGCAACCCGGCAATCCGTTCATCGTCACCTATTTCGAGGTGCCGGAGATCAAGGGCTCGCGCGACGTCACCGATGCCGGCGACGGCACGATCTGGGTCTGCGGCCAGCGCAACGGCGTGCTCGGCCGCTTCGATCCACGCACCAGGCAGACCAAGGTGATCCCGCTCGGCGATGGCGCTGCCCCGCACGGCGTGGTGCGCGGACCTGACGGCGCGGCCTGGGTGACCGAAGGTGGCCAGAACGCCATCGCCCGCGTCGACGACAAGACCCACAAGGTCGAGCTGTTCAAGCTGCCGGAGGGGCGCGAGCGCGCCAACCTCAACACACCGGTCTTCGACAAGGCGGGCATGCTCTGGTTTACCGGCCAGAACGGCATTGTCGGCCGCCTCGAGCCCAAGTCGGGCAAGATGGACATCTTCGACGCACCGCGCGGCGCCGGTCCCTACGGCATGACGCGGACGCCCTCGGGTGAGATCTGGTTCGCCTCGCTCGCCGGCAACTACATCGCCAGGATCAACACCCAGAGCGGCGCCTTCACCGTGGTCGACCCGCCGACGGAAGGGCAGGGCGCACGCCGGGTCTGGTCGGATTCGAAGAACCGGATCTGGGTCAGCGAGTGGAACTCCGGACAGGTCTCGTCCTTCGACACCGAGAGCGGCAGCTGGAAGGGCTGGAAGCTGCCCGGCCACAAGCCGCGGACCTATTCGGTCTATGTCGATGATGCCGACAAGGTCTGGCTCACCGATTTCGCCCTCAACAGCATCGTCCGCTTCGACCCCCTCACCGAGGAGTTCAACAGCTTCCCGAGCGACAAGCCCGGCGCCAATGTCCGCCAGATGGATGGGCGCAGCGGCGAGGCCTGGGGCGGCGAGAGCGGCACCAACCGGCTGGTGCGCATCCAGACGGTGAAGCCGGCGTGAGGGCGGCCCTCGCGGCGCTCGCCGCACTCGGGCTTGTAACAACCGAAGCGGCCTGGGCGCAGGAGCAGGCGGGGGCGGCCGTGTTCAAGGCCTGCCAGTCCTGTCACAGCCTCGACCCCACCAAGGTGGGAATGGCCGGACCGCATCTGGCCAATCTCAGCGGGCGTATGCTCGGCTCAGCCGATGGCTTCGATTATTCGCCGGCGTTCAAGGCTGCAAAGGCGCAAGAGCTCATCTGGGATCGCGAGCGGCTGCTCGGCTATCTCGCCGATCCCGATGCGGTGGTGCAAGGCGGCTGGATGAGCCCGCCCGCCGGCCTGAGCGCAGCGGACCGGGTGGCTGTGGTGGATTATCTGCTCGGCCGGTAGCCGCCTCTCAGAGCGGCTTCTTGATCCATTTGGCGATCAGGCCGAGGATGCCTTCGCGGAAGAGCAGGACGCAGATCACGAAGACGACGCCCTGCACCACCGTGACCCAGGCGCCGAGTGTCGCCAGGAAATTCTGCATGGAGACGATGACGATTGCGCCGACGATCGGGCCGAAGACGGTGCCGAGTCCGCCGACCAGCGTCATCAGCACGACCTCGCCCGACATCGACCAGTGCACGTCGGTGAGGGAGGCCAGCTGGAAGACGATCGCCTTGGTCGCGCCGGCGAGCCCCGCCAGCCCGGCCGAGAGCACGAAGACGGCGAGCTTGTACTGGCTGGCACGGTAGCCGAGCGAGATCGCGCGCGGCTCGTTGTCGCGGATCGCCTTGCAGACCTGGCCGAAGGGCGAGTGGATGATGCGGTAGATCAGCAGCAGCCCGCCGAAGAAAATCGCGGCGACGAGCCAGTAGAGCGCGCGATCATCGGCGAGGCTGACGAGGCCGAGGAGCTTGCCGCGCGGCACCGCCTGGATGCCGTCCTCGCCGCCGGTGAAGCGCGGCGTCTGCAGCGAGAAGAAGAACGCCATCTGCGCCAGCGCCAGGGTGATCATGGCGAAATAGATGCCCTGGCGGCGGATCGCGAGCGCACCGAAGGCGAGGCCGAGCAGGGCGGCGATCCCCGTGCCGGCGAGGATGGCGAGCTCCGGCGTCAGTCCCCAGTGCTTGGCGGTGTAGGCGCTGACATAGCTCGCCATGCCGAAATAGGCGGCGTGTCCGAAGGACAGGAGCCCGCCGTAACCGAGCAGAAGATTGAAGGCGAGCGCGAACAGCGCAAAGCACAGAACCTTCATGACGAAGACGGGATAGGCGACGAAGGGGGCGATCACGAGCGCGACCGCGATGCCGATCATCAGGTTGCGGTGCAAGCGCGCGGTGCTGTCGTCGGTCTCGCCGATGGAGAGGCCGGCGGCGGAAGCGTCGGTGGAAGCGATGTCTGCCATCTCAATTCCTCACGCAGCGCGGCCGAACAGGCCGGCCGGCTTCACCAGAAGCACGAGCGCCATGATGATGAAGATCACGGTCGCCGAGGCTTCCGGGTAGAACACCTTGGTCAGGCCCTCGACCAGGCCGAGTGAAAAGCCGGTGACGATCGCGCCCATGATCGAGCCCATGCCGCCGATGACGACGACGGCGAAGACGACGATGATCAGGTCGGCGCCCATGTTCGGGTTGACCGAGTAGATCGGCGCCGCCAGCACGCCGGCAAAGGCGGCGAGCGCGACGCCGAAACCATAGGTCAGCGTCACCAGGAGCGGCACGTTGATGCCGAAGGCCTGGGTCAGGGTCGGGTTCTCGGTCGCGGCGCGCAAATAGGAGCCGAGCTTGGTCTTCTCGATCATGAACCAGGTGGCGAGGCAGACGATCAGCGAGGCGATGACGACCCAGCCGCGATAGGTCGGCAGGAACATGAAACCGAGATTGTAGCCGCCGCGCAGTTCGGCCGGGATCTGGTAGGGCAGGCCGGAGGAGCCGTATTGGTTGCGGAACAGGCCCTGGATGATCAGCGCCAGGCCGAAGGTCAGCAGCAGCCCGTAGAGATGGTCGACATGGGCGATGCGTTTGAGCAGGAATCGCTCGATCACCACGCCGGTGAAGCCGACCGCGATCGGCGCCAGCAGCAGCGCCGCCCAGTAGTTGATGCCGAGATAGTTGAGGCACATCCAGGCGACGAACGCGCCCATCATGTACTGGGCGCCATGGGTGAAGTTGATGATGTTGAGCAGGCCGAAGATCACCGCCAGGCCGAGGCTCAGGATCGCATAGAACGAGCCGTTGATCAGGCCGAGCAGAAGCTGGCCGAACAGGGCTTGTGGAGGGACACCCAGGAGCTCGAACATGCGATCGACCGTTCTAAGTAAGCTGGTCCGGGGCCGTTTGCGGCCCCGGAGCGACGTGTTGGGACAGGCTCAGCCGGTCACTTCTTGACGAGCGGGCACTCGCTCTCGGCGAGCGGCTTGAAGGCCTCGTCGGCCTTGAGCACCGCGATCTGCTTGTAATAGTCCCACGGGCCCTTCGACTCCGACGGCTTCTTGACCTCGAACAGATACATGTCGTGCATCTTGCGGCCGTCGGCCCGGACGGAGCCCTTGCCGAACAGCGGGTCGTCGGTCGGCAGTTCCTTCATCTTGGCCATGACGGCAGCCGAATCCTTGCTCTTGGCCGCCTCGACCGCCTTCAGATAGTGCAGCATGCCGGAGTAGACGCCGGCCTGGACCATGGAGGGCTTCTTGCCGCCATTGAGCTTGGCGAAGCGCTCGGACCAGGCGCGGGTCTGGTCGTTCATGTCCCAGTAGAAGGACTCGGTCAGCACGAGCCCCTGAGCCGTCTGCAGGCCCAGCGCATGCACGTCCGTGGCGAAGACCAGCAGGCCGGCCAGCTTCTGGCCGCCGGCGACGATGCCGAACTCGCCCGCCTGCTTGATCGAGTTGATGGTGTCGCCACCGGCATTGGCGAGGCCGATGACCTTGGCCTTCGACGCCTGCGCCTGCAGCAGGAAGGACGAGAAGTCCGTGCCGGGGAACGGCGTGCGGACGGCACCAAGCACCTTGCCGCCGGCCTTGGTCACCACGGCCGAGGTATCGCGTTCGAGCGCATGGCCGAAGGCGTAGTCCGCGGTGAGGAAGAACCAGCTGTCGCCGCCGGCCTTGGTCATGGCGCCGCCGGTGCCCTGCGCCAGCGCGTAGGTGTCATAGGTCCAGTGGACGGTGTTCGGCGAGCAGGCCTTGCCGGTCAGGTCCGAGGAGGCCGCGCCGGAATTGATGTGGACCTTGTTCTTCTCGCGGGTGATCTGGTTGACCGCCAGCGCGACCGAGGAGGTCGGCACGTCGAGGATCAGGTCGACGCCGTCCTGATCGTACCATTGCCGGGCGATGGTCGAGCCGACGTCCGGCTTGTTCTGGTGGTCGGCCGAGACGATCTCGACCTTGATGCCCTTCTCGGCCGCCTTGAAGTCCTCGACCGCCAGGCGCGCGGCGATCACCGAGCCTTCACCCGAAAGGTCGGCATAAAGGCCGGAGCGATCGTTGAGCACACCGGCCTTGACCGAGATCTGCTGCGCCAGCGCCGGCGAAACCATCAGCGCGCCCAGCGCCGTGGCCGCGAGCAATGTCTTGAGCTGCATGTTCTCTCTCCCTGAGATGTCTGATGTCCGTACGGTTCTTGTTGGACGCCCTGCGTCAGACTCCGAGATAGGTGTGGAGCTTGTCGATATTGGCGTCGAGTTCGGCATTCGGGATCATGTCGACGACCTTGCCCTGCTCGACGACATAGTGGCGGTCGGCCACCGTCTGGGCGAAGCGGAAGTTCTGCTCGACCAGGACGATGGTGAAGCCCTTCTGCTTGAGCATGCGGATGGTCGCGCCGATCTGGTCGATGATGACAGGCGCAAGGCCTTCGGTCGGCTCGTCGAGCAGGAGCAGGTTGGCGCCGGTACGCAGGATGCGGCCGATCGCCAGCATCTGCTGCTCGCCGCCCGAGAGCTTGGTGCCCTGGCTCTTCAGCCGCTCCTTGAGATTGGGGAAGAGCGTGAAGATCTGCTCGACCGGGAGCCCACCGGGCTTCACCTGCGGCGGCAGCATCAGGTTCTCCTCGACCGAGAGGGTCGAGTAGATGCCGCGCTCCTCCGGCACATAGCCGATGCCGAGCCGGGCAATCGCGCGCGAGGGCAGCGAGATCGTCTCCTGCCCGGCGAAGCTGACCGAGCCCTTGCGCTTGCCGATCACACCCATGATCGACTTCAGCGTCGTGGTCTTGCCGGCGCCGTTGCGGCCGAGCAGCGTCACAACCTCGCCCTCGCCGACATCGAGCTCGATGCCATGCAGGACATGGCTTTCGCCATACCAGGCCTCGAGCCCGCGCACCGCCAGCAGCGGCTTGCCGCCGGCCGCCATGGCCGGGCGCTCCAGCACGGCTTCAGTGGCCATGGCCGACTCCCGATCCGATATAGGCTTCGACCACGCGTGGATCCTTCGAGACGGTGGCATAGTCGCCCTCGGCCAGGACCTGGCCGCGGGCGAGCACGGTAATACGGTCGCAGAGCGAGGCGACGACCGAGAGATTGTGCTCGACCATCAGGATGGTGCGGTCCTTCGAGACCTTGCGGATCAGGGCCTCGATGCGCTCGATGTCCTCGCGGCCCATGCCGGCCATCGGCTCGTCGAGCAGCAGCATCTCGGGTTCGAGCGCGAGCGTGGTCGCGATCTCCAGCGCGCGCTTGCGGCCATAGGAAAGCTCGCCCGCCGGCAGGTCGGCGAAGGCCGACAGGCCGACGGCGTCGACGAGCCGCAGCGCCTCGGCATCGAGCGAGGACAGGACCCTTTCCGAACGCCAGAAATCGAACGAGTCGCCACGCTTCCTCTGCAGCGCGACGCGGACATTGGTCTTGACCGAGAGCTGCGGGAACACCGCCGAGATCTGGAACGAGCGCACCAGCCCGAGCCTGGCGATCTCGGCCGGCTTCTCGCGCGAGATATCGCGGCCGTTGTAGACGATCTGGCCTCGCGTCAGCGGCAGGAACTTGGTCAGCAGATTAAAGCAGGTCGTCTTGCCTGCACCGTTCGGGCCGATCAGCGCATGGATCGACCCGCGCCTGACCTTCAGGTCGACGCCATTGACGGCTGTAAAGCCAGCGAATTCTTTCGTGAGGCCTGAGGTCGATAGAATAATATCCTCAGACATCCGCCCTTAACCTTAGTCATTGCTGGATTGTTCGTTTCCCCGGGCGGCATGCTGCACCGCGCATATCGCCCATGTCAACGGCGCGGGTGTGCGCAAAAGCCCATGCTGGGCAAGCGAAGCTCTCGCTTCTAGACGAAAGACTTACACAGAAAGGCCAAACTCAATCGCGCTCAGGCTCGAAGCGGCGCATCCCTGGCCACCGCAGCTGCAAAGACCGCGGCGATCTCGCGCAGGCGAAGCAGATAATCCTCGCAGGACGGCTGCTCGCCGTATTTGGCGCCGGCGGCGGCGCGCATCATCGTCGCGATCAGCGTGTCCAGCGGAAGGCCGCTGCGCTCAATCGCAATCTCGCCCTGCGCAGCAGCCTCTTCGAACAGCTGGCGGGCGAACCCGACGAAGATCGCCTCGAACGCAGCGAGTTCCGCCCCCGCGATCGCAACCATCACCGCCTTGAGCTCGCCGAGATGCTCGCCGGCGCTGAAGGCGCTGAAGGCAGTGCCGTGATGGGCCGCCATGAGCGCGGCGAGCCGCTGCGCGAACGGGCCGGGCCCTGCCAGCGCCTCGCGGCAACGTGTCTCGACTTGGCTGCCGAGGCCGGCGAGCATGGCCCGGAAGACGTCGTCCTTGCCTTTGAAATGGAGGTAGAGCGTGGCGCGGGCGACCCCGGCCTCGCGCGCGATGTCGTCCATCGAGGTGCGTTTGTAGCCATAGCGGGCGAAGAGGCGCAGTGCCGCCTCCGCGATCTGCTCGATGCGGCCCTTGCCGTCCTCGCTGGACGCTACGGAACTTTCGCTGCGGTCGCTCATTTGCAGTCTTGACAGAATCCAAACTGTCGGCGACCATTCTAGTTAGACGCAAATCGTCTAACTCGTCTAGTCGCGCGACCCAAGACGACGGATCACCGCCCGCCTTCTGATATGTCAGAACGGGCCTGCGAGCGAGCCTCGATCCGGCTGCCATGGTGCCGCGCTGCGTCATGACCAGCGATCTCGCGAGGCAGCCATGGTCCACTCGATCAATATCAACGGCACGACGCATCGCGTCGACGTCGACGACGACACCCCACTGCTCTGGGTCCTGCGCGACAATCTCGGACTGACCGGCACCAAGTTCGGCTGCGGCGTCGCGCAATGCGGCGCCTGCACCGTCTACATGGACGGCCAGCCGCTGCGCTCCTGCTCCATGCCGGTGTCGGGTATCGGGGACGCGAAGATCACCACGATCGAGGCGCTCGCCGGCAAGGAAGCGCAGGCCGTGCAGGCGGCCTGGGTCAAGCACGACGTGCCGCAATGCGGCTATTGCCAGTCCGGCCAGGTGATGAGCGCGATCGCGCTGCTCAAAGAGATCCGCAAGCCGACCGATCGCGACATCGACCTCGCGATGAACGGCAATCTCTGCCGCTGCGCGACTTATGTCCGCATCCGCGCTGCGATCCACGACGCCGCGCGCACGCTGGAGGGCTGATCATGACCGCGCACGACATCAATCTCTCCCGCCGCAATCTCCTGAAGGGCGCCGGTGCGCTCGTCATCGGCATGAGCCTGCCGACGGCCGGCCGGGCGCAATCGGGTGCAGCCCAGGTGTTCAAGCCGGGCGGTGCAGCCGCCTTCGCGCCGAACGCCTTCATCCGCATCGCCGCCGACGACACCGTGACGGTGCTGGTCAAGCATATCGAGTTCGGCCAGGGCCCGTTCACCGGCCTCGCCACCCTCGCCGCCGAGGAGCTCGACGCCGACTGGACCCAGATGCGGGCGGAGCATTCCGCCTCCGATCCCAAGCTCTATGCCAACCTCGCCTTCGGCATCCAGGGCACCGGCGGTTCGACCGCGATCGCCAATTCCTATGAGCAGATGCGCAAGGCCGGCGCGACGGCGCGCGCCATGCTGGTGCAGGCGGCCGCCGAGGCCTGGAAGGCGCCGGCCGCCGAGATCGGCATAGAGAAGGGCGTGCTGAAGCACGCTTCCGGCAAGCAGGGTCGCTTCGGCGAATTCGCCGAGGCCGCCTCGAAGCTGCAGGCTCCTGCCGAGGTCAAGCTCAAGGAACCCGCGCAGTTCAGGCTGATCGGCAAGGACGGCACGACGCCTCGCCTCGACAGCCTTGGCAAGTCGACCGGCAAGGCGCAGTTCACCATCGATATCCATACGCCGAACATGCTGACGGTGGTGGTCGCCCGGCCACCGCGCTTCGGAGGCAAGGTCGCCTCCTTCGACGCGACCGAGGCGAAAAAGGTCAAGGGCGTCGTCGACGTCCAGCAGATCCCCTCGGGCGTCGCCGTCTATGCGACCGGAACCTGGCCGGCACTGAAGGGGCGCGAAGCCCTGAAGGTGACCTGGGACGAGAGCGCCGCCGAGAAGCGCGGCAGCCGCGAGCTCTTCGCCGAGTACCGCAAGCTCGCCCGGACGCAAGGCACGCTCGCTGGCAAGCATGGCGACGCCGAGGCAGTTCTCGCCAAGGCCGACAAGGTGATCGAGGCGGAATACGTCTTCCCCTATCTGGCGCACGCGCCGATGGAGCCGCTCGATGGCTATCTCGAATGGAACGCCCAGGGCGCGCTTGCCCGCCTCGGCAGCCAGCTCCAGACCATCGACCATCAGGTCATCGCCAAGGTGCTCGGCCTCGGACCGGAGAAGGTCCAGGTCGAAACCATGCTCGGCGGCGGCAGCTTCGGCCGGCGGGCGCAGCCGAGTTCCGAGCTCGCGGTCGAGCTCGCCGAGGCAGCCAAGGCGATCGGGCCGAACCGCCCGGTCAAGCTGGTGCGCACCCGCGAGGATGACCTCTCCGGCGGCTATTACCGCCCGCTCTTCCTGCATCGCATGCGCGGCGCGGTGAAGGACGGCAAGATCACCGCCTGGAGTGCCGCGATCGTCGGCCAGTCCTTCCTGAAGGGCTCGCCCTTCGAGGCGATGATCAAGGACGGGGTCGACCCGGTGATGGTCGAGGGCGCCAACGAGCTGCCCTACGAGGTCGCCGACTTCCGCTGCGATCTGCACACCGTCGATGTCGGCGTGCCCACCTTGTGGTGGCGCTCCGTCGGCCACACCCATACCGGCTATGCGGTCGAGTGCTTCATCGACCGGCTGCTGCAGGAGGCCGGGCAGGATCCGGTCGCCGGGCGGCTTGCCCTGATGGGCAAGCATCAGCGGCTCGCCAATGTACTCAGGGCCGTCTCGGACCTCGCCAAGTGGAACGGCCCGGGCCCGACCGACGGCCGGGCCCGCGGCGTCGGCGTGGTCGAGAGCTTCGGATCCTATGTCGCGCAGATCGCCGAGGTCTCGCTCGGCGAAGGCGGCGAGCCCAAAGTGCACAAGGTCTGGTGCGCGATCGATTGCGGTGTCGCGGTCAATCCCGACATCATCCGGGCCCAGATCGAAGGCGGCATCGGCTTCGGCCTCGGCCATGTCCTCTATGGCGAATTGACCCTCGACCAGGGCCGGCCGGTCCAGACCAATTTCGATAGCTATCGCTCGCTGCGCATCAACGAGATGCCGGAGGTCGAGGTCAGGATCGTGCCGTCGACCGAGAAGCCGACCGGCGTCGGCGAGCCCGGCGTGCCGCCGATCGGACCGGCAGTCGCCAATGCGCTGGCGCGGCTCGGGCGCGAGCGCCCGCTGTCGCTGCCGATGGTCGGGGGGACGGTGTGATGCGGTCGCTCGCTCTCGCTTCGGCCGTGGCGGCCGTCACCCTGCTGCTCGGCAGTGCCTTGACGCTGGCGCAGACCGCGCCGGCGCCGGGTGGGGCGGGCTTACGCCCGGCGGCGAGCTTCGCCAACATCGCCAATCAGCGCGACCGCTCGGTCGCCCTGTTCAACGAGATCGGCAAGGTGCTGCAGCATCCGCGCTGCATGAACTGCCACCCGGCAACGGAGCGGCCGCGGCAGAGCGATGCCGGGCGGCTGCATCAGCCGGTGGTGGTGCGCGGCAAGGACGGGCATGGCGCGCCCGGCCTCGCCTGTACCACCTGCCACGGCAAGCAGAACTTCGACCCGGCCGGCATTCCCGGCGACGGTCACTGGGCGCTCGCCCCGGCCTCGATGGCCTGGGAGGGCAAGACGCTGGGCCAGATCTGCGAACAGCTCAAGGACCAGAACCGCAACGGCAGCCGCGACCTCGCGGCGATCGTCAAGCACGTCACCACCGACACGCTGGTGCTCTGGGGCTGGAACCCCGGCAAGGGCCGCCAGCCGGTGCCGGGGACGAATGCGCAGTTCGGCGAATTGATGCAGGCCTGGGCTGACAGCGGGGCGGCCTGCCCGGCGGCGTAATCTGAGCCGGTGATTTTTACCGTCATGGTGGGCTTGTCCCGACCATCCACGTCTTAGCATCGCTGATCACACGCGGTGTTCAAGACGTGGATGCTCGCCACAAGGGCGAGCATGACGGCATCACCGGAACGGCGGCTCGTCGAAGCTCCTGAGCTTGCGCGAATGGATCGATGAGCCGGCTTCTTTCAGCTTCTCAAGCGCGGCGAGGCCGATCTTGAGGTGTTCCCCGACCGCCCGCTCATAGAAGGCGTTGGCGGCGCCCGGCAGCTTGATCTCGCCATGCAGCGGCTTGTCGGAGACGCAGAGCAAGGTGCCGTAGGGCACGCGCAGGCGGTAGCCCTGCGCTGCGATCGTGCCGGACTCCATGTCGATCGCGATGGCACGCGACAGGTTGATACGCTTGCGCTCCTTGGTCCAGCGCAGCTCCCAGTTGCGGTCGTCCTGCGTCACCACGGTGCCGGTGCGCAGGCGCTGCTTCAGCCGGTCGCCCTTCTCGCCGGTGACCTCGGCTGCCGCCTGCTGCAGAGCGACCTGGACCTCGGCCAGTGCCGGGATCGGAATGTCCGGCGGCACCAGTTCGTCGAGAATGCCGTCCTGCCGCAGATAGGCGTGGGCGAGGACGTAGTCGCCGATGATCTGTGTCTGGCGCAGGCCGCCGCAATGGCCGACCATCAGCCAGCAGTTCGGCCTGAGCACCGCGAGATGGTCGGTGATGTTTTTGGCGTTGGAGGGGCCGACGCCGATATTGACCAGGGTGACACCCTCGCCGGTCTCGCGGATCAGGTGATAGGCCGGCATCTGGAAGCGGTGCCAGGGCGCCGACATAACCCGCTCGGCGGCGCTGACGTCGATGCCGTCGCGATCGATGCGGATGCCGCCCGGCGCGACCAGCGCCTGCGCCGTGCCGGCCTCGATCTCGGCCAGAGCGAGCCGAACGAACTGGTCGACATAGCGATGGTAATTGGTCAGCAGCACCCAGGGCTGGACGGCGCGCCAGTCGGTGCCGGTGTAGTGGACCAGCCGGCGCAGTGAGTAATCCACGCGGACCGCGTCGAAGAGCGAAAGCGGGCGCGGCTCGCCCTCGATGATCTCGAAGGTGCCGTCGGCGACCTCGTCACCGACCAGCGCGAGCAGCGGCGTCGGGAAATGCCGGGCAAGCTCGGCCGCCGTGACCGTGCCGCGACCGAGCTCGTCGCCGCCGTCGAGTGCATAGGGGTAGGGGATTTCCTGGCTACTGATGCCGGTCTCGATCGTCGCGCCATATTCCTCGACCAGCGGCTGGAGCTGGTCGAGCAGATAGGCGCGGAACTCGGCCGGCTGGGTCACCGTGGTCGAATAGATGCCCGGCATCGCGAATTTCGCATAGCCGCGCCGCGTCGCCGCCGGCAGTTTCGACGGCTCGTAGCTGACGCGCAACATTGGGTAGCGATAGAGCGCCCGCTCTTCGATTGTCGGGGGCTGCGCGGTCAGGAAGAAACGCTGCAAGTCGTTGCGCAGCGCCGTCCGCGCCTGCTCGTAGAGCAGCTCCAGCCGGTCGACGGCCTCCTGCGGCGTGGCGGCGATCTCGAATGTCATGCGCGAACGACCTCTCGTTCGGCGTGCTTGTAGCTGGGCCGGCGAGCCCCTGACAACAGTGTCGAAGCCAACGCCCCTTGTCGTCGGGAAAATTTTGGATACAATTATCCTATGTCAATTGCCTCGCTCACCGCTGCCACGACCGCGTCCGCCCTCGCCCAGCGTCTGCGCGAGGCGATCGATGCCGGGCGGTGGCAGCCCGGCGAGCTGTTGCGCCAGGAGCAGATCGCCGTGGAATACGGCGTCAGCCGCATTCCGGTGCGCGAAGCGTTGGCCCAGCTCCAGAACGAGGGTCTGCTCGAGGTCGTGCATTATCGCGGCGCCCGGGTGAGCCGGTTGCGGGCGGAGGAGATCGACGAGCTCTTCGATCTCAGGCTCCTGGTCGAAGGCGATCTGCTGGCGCGGGCGCTGCGCCACCATGACCAGCGCTCGCTGCGCGAACTGAAGCGGCGGCAGGATGCTCTGGAGGACGCCGACGACCGGCTCGGCTGGATCGCCGGCGACATCGCTTTCCACGATGCGCTCTATGGGCCGGCGCAGCGCCCGCGCAGCCTTGCCCTGTTCCGGCAGCTGCGTGCTCCGATTGACCGGTTCAGCGTGCAGGCCCTCGGCCCAGGCTCGCGCAAGCAGGGTTGGGCCGATGAGCACCGCCGATTGATCGCAGCGGTCGCGGCGGGTGACGCGGCTGCGGCCCAGACGATCCTCGAACACCATCTGCAGGCGACACGGGCAGTCGTGCTCGCGGCCTGCTCCGAGCAGGGAGAGAAATGATGGCGACGCATGGCGCGACGATCACCTGGCAGCGCGGCGAGGCGGAAGCCTTCCTCGATAACCGCTACAGCCGCGCCCATCTCTGGCGTTTCGACGGCGGGCTGGAGGTGCCGGCCTCGAGCTCACCGCATGTCGTGCGCGTGCCCTTCTCCAATCCCGCCAATGTCGACCCGGAGGAGGCCTATGTCGCGGCCTTGTCGAGCTGCCATATGCTCTGGTTCCTCAACCTGGCGGCGCTGCGCGGTTTTCGGATCGACAGCTATGCCGACGCCGCGGAAGGGGCGATGCTCAACAATGCCGATGGCAAGGAATGGGTGGCGACGGTGACGCTCAAGCCGCATGTCGTCTTCAGCGGGCCGAAGGTGCCGGACGCGGCCGCCGTCGAGGCTCTGCATCATGACGCGCACGCGAACTGCTTCCTGGCCAATTCGGTGCGCTCGGCGCTGGAGACGCACGGCAGCTGGGATTATCAGGACGCAGCCTGATCTCCATCGAAGGAACAGACCATGTCGATCGAGGCGATCATCGACCGCTATTGCGAGGCCTGGTCCGCTCCCGATCCAACGGCTCGGGCCGTGGCTCTCGCGGACGTCTGGGCGAAGGATGCGCGCTACACCGATCCGCGGGCCGATACCCGCGGTGCCGAGGCGCTTCTGAACCACATTGCCGGCGTGCTGGAGCAGCGTCCCGGCGCCCGTGTCGTCAGGACCAGCGCGGTCCAGCAGCATCACGGCTTTGCCCGCTTTGCCTGGTGCGTGATCGAGGCCGACGGCAGCAGGCTGCCGGAAGGACTCGATATCGCTGTCATCGGCGAGGACGGCCGGATCACCCAGATCATCGGCTTCTTCGGAGCGCTGCCGGCGGATGCGTCCGCCGCGGGTTGAAGCTGCCGGCTACTGCGCAGCGAGCAGGTCGTCCTCGGCAACCAGCCGGCCGATGAAGCCGAGCTGGCGATCGACGCAGGTCTCGCGCTCATAGCGCGCGATGACCGTCTGGCGCGCGGCCGCCCGCAACGGCGCCACCTCCGTGCTTCTGTCAAGCGCGGCGATCACGGTCCTCGCCAGCCTGGTCTCGTCGAAGAAGGGCGTGAGCAGGCCGTTGACGCCATGGCGGATCACTTCCTGGACCGGCGGCGTCGCCGAACCGACGACCAGCGCGCCGCAGGCCATCGCCTCCAGCATCGACCAGGACAGGACGAAAGGGACGCTCAGATAGACATGGGCGGCCGAGACCTGGAACAGCCTGACGAGGTCGGCATGGGCGAGCCAGGGGATGTGGACGATGCGGTCGCCGAGCCCAGTCTCCTCCAGCATCACCTCGCGCCAGGACCGCCCGTCCGGACGCGGCCGGCCATAGCCGGGGCCATCGCCGCCAACCGCGACGAAGACCACCTCGGGCCGCTCCTGCGCAATCTTCGCCGCCGCCCGCATGAACTGCGGATAGCCGCGATAGGGATCGAGATCGCGGGCGGCGAAGGTGACGACGGGATCGCCGGGGCGCAGCACGCGCCCGTCCGGCAAGGTGAATGCTGCCTGCGCATCCGGGCGGCAGAAATGGATGTCGATGCCGTCATGGCAGACGGCGATGCGCTGCTGCAAAGCGCGCGGGTACTGCTGCTGCTGCCAGCGGGTCGGCGCATAGGCGAAGTCGAGCGTCTGCAGTGTCACCAGCTGGGCAGCATTGCGCATGCGGATGCGGCGCCGCTCCGCCTCAGGCACGCTGAAGGCCGGGTCGAAGTCGAGATCGGAGCCGGCGGCATTGTAGAAATACTCGCAATAGCCGATCAGCGGCACGCCCGGCATCGCGTCCTTGGCGAAGAGCATGCCGCCCCAGCCGACATGGCCGAGGATGACGTCCGGCCGGTCGTGCTGGTGCAATCTGCTCAACTCAGCGGCAACCGCCTCACCGGTACGCACATGGTAGTCGGTGGCGGCCAGCGTCGGATGTGTGGTCGCAGGCTCGCCCACCGAATAGGCGATCTGCCTCACTCCTGGGCGCTCCGGCTCAGGCCGCTCCGTCACCAGCGTGACCTCGCCGCCCTCGGCGACGAGGCGCTGGATCAGGTGAGCGAACTGACCAGATCCTGAACGATGAACGAATAGGACGTGCATGAGGCGAGCAGGATCCCTCCATAGCGCAACGCATCGCCCCACCATTGTTCGAGCCGGCGCAGCGTATCGTGGGTGGCCTGGAGATCGGCGACGAGATCGCCGTCGAGCCCCTGGCTGAACTGGCTGGTCTCGTCGAGGAGCTTCAGGCGCTCGACGAGAAGCTGGCCTTTCGGTGAGAGCGAGATCCGGGCGAGGCGGCGGTCGCGCGGCGAAGCCCCACGCTCCAGATAGCCGCTCTCGACCAGCTGCTTGAGGTTGTAGGAAGCGTTCGAGCCGACATAGTGGCCGCGGTCGAGCAGGTCGCGCACCGCGATCTCCCCGGAGCCGATGGTGAACAGCACCATCACCTGCGAGGGCGAGATGTCGTCGACGCCGAGCTTGGTCAGCTCGAGCCTGAGATAGTCGAGGAAGCGCCGGCTGATCCGCTCGACCATGCGTGCGAGGTCGAGCTGCGACACCGGTGCCCGCGTCGGGCTTGATTCGGCTTCGAGACGGCGGACGCCGTCAGGGTGATCTCCGTTGAAGGTATTGCCTAGGAATCGAGCGCCGTCATGGGGTTTTAGATGCATTCCCTACTCCGCCTGATCTCGAAATGAGCAGTCAGCCCTCCGAGCCCCTATGGCTGACGAATAGCCTATACGCAAAGCACATGCCACCCCAAACGGGATGAATTTAAGATTTTATCGGAGTCGACATAGTCATGAACTGTTTCAAATTTTGAAATATAGCACCGTTCTGCCATATTCCTCGCAATTGTCTCTATTTAACAAGGCATCATCTGTCATAATATAGACACGACCTTCATGGCACCCTTTCAATAACGCTCTTGAAATGCCTTATTGGCTCTGGCGCGTTCGACGCCATCTGATGGCCACCCCCGTCTGGAGACTTGCATGAAGGTTGCGACCCAGCCTGCCGACGTCTTGATTCGCGGTCTGCAGCGCGGTTTTGCCGGCGGGTTGGCCTATGCCGCCTTCCTCAGCTTCTGCGTCAACATCCTGCTGCTGACCGTGCCGATGTTCATGCTGCAGGTTCAGGACCGCGTCATCGTCAGCCGCAGCTATGATACCTTGACCATGCTGCTGGTGATCGCAGTCGGGGCGCTGGCGCTCTATGGCACGATCGAATTCATCCGTTCCCTCACCTTCCAGGCCATGGCGAGCATCCTCGCCCGCCGGCTCAACCTGCCGGCATTGCAGGCCGCCGTCTCGACCTCGCTGGAAAAGGGGTCCGGCCAGGCGACGCAGGCGATCCGCGACCTCAACGAACTCCGCTACTTCATCGCGAGCTCGGCGATCGCAACGCCGCTCGAGGCGATGTGGTCGCCGATCTTCCTCGCCGTGCTCTTCGCCTTCCACTGGATCTACGGCCTGGTCGGCCTGGCTTCGCTGCTGATCCTGCTGCTGCTCGGCGTCGTCTCGGACATGCTGACCCGGCGGGCGCTCAAGGAGGCCAACGAGGAGGGCGTCGCCTCGATCAACGAGATCAGCGCCACCTTGCGCCATGCCGAGACGATCGAGGCGATGGGCATGCTGCCGGCCCTGTCCAGTCGCTGGCGGGCCAAGCAGATCGCCATGCTGGAGCATCTCGACCTCGGCACGCGCCGCGGCAAGTTCATCGCCGCCATCACTCGCGCCAGCCGCATGACCATGCAGCTTGCCATCTATGCGACGGGCGCGGTGCTGATCATCCGGCACGAGGTCTCGGCCGGCACGCTGATGGCGGCGAGCATCCTGCTCGGCCGCCTGCTGGCACCGTTCGATTCGATGATCACCGACTGGCGCCAATGGGTGCTCGCCGCCGCGGCCTGGAAGCGCGTGCGCGACCTCCTGCAGTCGCAGAGCTCGCAGCGCCAGAGCGTGCCGACCCCGGCGACCGAGGGCGACCTCGTCATCGACAGGCTGGTCTACGCGCCCAAGGGCGGTGAGCAGACCGTGATCAAGGGCGTCTCCTTCACGCTCGAGCCGGGCGATGTGCTCGGCCTGGTCGGGCCGTCCGGGGCCGGCAAATCGACGCTGGCACGGCTGATCGTCGGTGTGCTCAAGCCGAATGTCGGCGGCGTCTATCTCGACGGCCACAACACCTATCTGTGGGAGCGCGGCTCCTTCGGCGACATGGTCGGCTATCTCCCGCAATCGGTCTCGCTGCTCGACGGCACCATCGCCGAGAACATCGCCCGCATGCGCAAGCCCGATCCGCACGCCATCCTCGAGGCGGCGCGCATCGCCGGCGTGCACGAACTGATCGGCCGCCTGCCGCTGGGCTACGACACCAATGTCGCCGACAGCGACTTCAAGCTCTCGGGCGGCCAGCGCCAGCGCATCGGCCTGGCGCGGGCGCTCTACGGCATGCCGCGCCTCGTCGTGCTCGACGAGCCCAACGCCAATCTCGACACCGAGGGCGAGCAGAGCCTGATCCGCGCGATCCAGGCTGCCCGCGAGAGTGGTGCGATCGTGATCCTGATCGCGCATCGCCCTTCGGTGATGCAGATCGTCGACAAGATCCTGGTGCTGCGCGAGGGCCGCGTCGCCCAGTTCGGTCCGCGTTCGGCGATTTCCGGCATGATCACCCCTGGCGGCGTGGTCGAGCTCGAGCCGGTAAAGCCAGCCCCTGCCCGTGAGGTGAGCGCATGAGCGAGCTTCCGATGCTGCGCCGGCCTGACCGTGCGCTCGTACCGATGAAGGTCGAAGCGGAGCCTGAGGAGCGGATGCCCTCGCTGCGCAATCTCGTCCTCGCCGGCGTCGCCGCGGTGACGATCGGTTTCGGTGGTTTCGGCGCCTGGGCGGTGACGGCGCGGCTCGACAATGCTGCCGTCGCGCAGGCGACCGTGATCGTCGACAGCCGCCGCAAGACCGTCAGCCATCTCGAAGGCGGCATCCTCAAGACCCTGCTCAAGGCGGAGGGCGAGCGCGTCGCCCAGGACGAGCCGCTGCTCAGGCTGGAGGACGCCCGTGCCCGCGCCGAGCTGCAGCAGCTCGAAGGCAAGCGCGTCGGCCTCGAAGCCAGGCTCTCCCGGCTGCGCGCCGAGCAGAGCGATGCGACGCAGATCGACTTCCCGGATGATATCGAGAAGGCCCGAACGCCGATCGCTCGCGAGGTGATCAACGCCGAGCGCGCGCTCTTCCGCGCCCGCGCCCAGGTCTATGACGGCAAGACCCGCATCCAGCAGCGCGTGATCGAGCAGCACCAGGCCGAGTCCGAGGCGCTGCAGGCGCAGATCGATGCCGTGCGCAACCAGCGCACGCTGATCGACGAGGAGGTGAAGACGATCGCGGAGCTCTACGAGAAGCGTTACGCCAAGCGCTCCCAGCTCGTCGAACTGCAGACCCGCCAGAGCGAGCTCACCGGCCGTGCCGGTGAGATGAAGGCGCGCAAGGCCAAGGCCGAGCAGGCCGTCGCTGGCGCCGAGCTCGAGATCAAGGCGATCAGCCTCGATCGCCAGAGCGAGATCGCCAAGGACCTGCAGGACAGCCAGCTCCAGCTCTCGGAGGTGGTCGAGCGCATCGTCCAGGCGCAGGATATCTTGCGCCGGCTGGTGGTGACCGCGCCGCAGGAAGGCATCGTCGCCAATATCCGCATGCGCACCGCCGGCAGCGTGGTCACGGCCGGCGAGGCGATCCTCGACATCGTGCCCGAGCAGGAGCCGTTGGTCGTCGAGGCCAAGGTCGATCCGCGCGACATCGATTCGGTTCGGGTCGGCGCCGACACGCAGGTCAGGCTCACGGCCTTCAACGCCCGGATCATGCCCCCGCTTCTGGCGAAGGTCAGCTATGTCGCAGCGGACCAGCTGATCGACGACAAGACCGGAAACGCCTTCTTCATCGTCCGTGCCGAGATCACGCCGCAGAGCCTGAAGGAGAACAAGGTGACGCTGCATGCCGGCATGGCGGCCGAGGTGCTGATCGTCAACGGCCGGCGTTTCGCGGCGGATTATTTGCTCTCGCCGATCAGGGACAGCTTCAACCGCGCCTTCAGGGAGGATTGAGCTCGGCTGATCCGGCTGCCGGGATCGAGCCGCATCGCCGCCCGATTCCAACTCGAAACAATATACTTCGAAATCCGTATCAAGTTCTCAGTATAATCCTCGCGTGAACAATATATAAAATGCCATAAACTTTGCTGCATCGCAAAATGGTCATAATATATTGCTTGATACGCTATACTTCTTGGCTACTCTCTCGAACGTCGCACGATGGCGATCCTTTTGATCGCTGTTGTAAACGCACCGTGACCCAGAACGAGCGGCGGACGTTCTCCGCATATCTGGTGGTGCTCTTAGATCACCGAGGAGGTGACGAATGGCCACGATCGAAGGCAGTGCATTCGACGATTTCTTGATAGGGACACGCTTCAGTGACGTGATCCTTGCCGGCGCCGGGGACGACATCGTCCATGGCGGCAACCAGGTTGACTCTCTCTTCGGCGAAGAGGGTGACGACCTGCTGTACGGCGACGGCGGCAACGACTTCCTGTCCGGTGGTGAGGGCAATGATGCCCTCTTCGGCGGCCAGGGTGACGACGTGCTCACCGGCGGCGAAGGCAATGACAGCCTGTTCGGCGGCGAGGGCGAGGACGTTCTCGACGGCGGCGCCGGCGACGACATCCTGCGCGGCAATGCCGGCGACGACGTGCTGCGTGGTGGTGACGGCGACGACCTGCTCCAGGGCGGACCGGGCGACGACATCCTGCTCGGCGGCGCCGGCAATGACGTCCTGCAGGGCGGCGCTGGCAGCGACGTGCTCGAAGGCGGCGCCGGCAACGACGTCCTCCAGGGCGGCGCGGGCGACGACCTGCTCTTCGCCGGCGCGGGTGACGACATCCTTTCCGGCGGCGCCGGCGACGACGTTTTCATCTTCAACGGCGGCGGCGGCAACGATGTCGTGCTCGACTTCGATGCCGGCCATGACCTGCTGCAGATCTCCAGCGGCATCAACGGCACCGATATCGGTTCGGCCGAGGACGTGGCGGCGCGTGCCACCACCGTGGGCGGCAATGCCGTCGTCGATCTCGGCAATGGCGACACCGTGACCATCGTCGGTGTCACCGCCGAAGACATCCAGGCCGACCCGAACTCCTACTTCTCGGTCGCCTGACGAAACTACGGCGCCGGCCTCGTTCTGGCCGGCGCCACCCTCCTGCTCTTTCGGAACATGGTATTCATGCTCTCTCTCGCGCCCGCGCCGGTGGCGGACGGCCTGAGCCCGCAGCTGCATCTCTCCAGGCTGAGCGGCTCGGTCTTCCTGCTGAGCTGGACCATCGAAGCTCCCGTGCTCTCGCGGCCGCGCATCATGCTCGCGGCGCAGGAGAAGCGCCTTGCTTCCGGTTCGGTCGTCCTTCCTCTCGCCGATGGGCGCATGCGCGTCGTCGTCGTCTTCCGTCACGGCGGTGCCGGCGAGGTCGTCGCGACCCTGTCCGACGACAGCCCGGGCGGCGACACCACAGCGCGTTTCGATCCCGATCTCGTCCACGGCATGGCCGATGCGGAGGATCTCGTCCGGGACGCCACGCCGGACGCGCGCCGCATGCTCGCCAACGCCCTGGTCGGTCACTGGCCAACTCTGTTCGGGCTCAGCCAGGCCGCCGGCTATCTCGGTTTCCTGCGCCAGTTCCTGCTGATTCTCGCCCGCAAGCCCTCCGCTGCGACACCGGTCTCACGGCTCACCGAAGGCAAGGTCCTGCTGGAAGCGGCGGTTCCCGGCCGCCTCTCGGGCATTCGCACCGCCTATCGGCTCGATACCGGCGGGCTCGCGCGCCTGCCAGGCCGGCCGCGGCTTGGCCGCGCCGATCGTGCCGGCAACCGGCCGCTGCATCTGA
Source organism: Allobosea sp. NPDC055332 (assembly GCF_053645455.1). Lineage (NCBI taxonomy): Bacteria > Pseudomonadati > Pseudomonadota > Alphaproteobacteria > Hyphomicrobiales > Alloboseaceae > Allobosea > Allobosea sp. NPDC055332. The sequence goes on from NZ_JBSHMO010000005.1 coordinate 576,246, forward strand.
TCGTCGACGCCTTTCCGCCGCAGGCCGGCGGCCTGCTGATCCTGCAGGCTGAATCCGGCCTCATCGTCCGCTCCGTCGCCGCCCGGCAGGACATCCCCTCGCTCGGTCGCTGGTGGGCCGGCAAGGCCAGCCAGCGCGATGGTCTGCGCAGCTGGCTGGTCGAACAGCTCTCCGGCCTCTCCGAGCAGGGCCGCCTGCTGGCGATCGAGATGCAGCGGCGGCTGCCGCTTGCGGTCCAGACCGTGCGCCGCAGTGACGACCTGCCCTCGGCCGAGCTCGACCTTGCCGTCACGACGCCGGCCGGGCTCCTGCTCGGCGGCTGGTATCGCGACGCCGAAGGCCTGCTCGACGAGATGCTGCTGCATCGCTCCGAGGGCGAGCCGACGCCGGTGCTGGAGCGACTGGAACACTTCCCCGCATTGTTGCCGGCCGGCTCCAATGGTGACGTCAAGCGCGCCACCGGCTTTGCGGCACTCATTCCGGGCTATGCTGCCGGCGCGCCAGTGCTGCAGCCGCGGCTCGAGCTCAAGCTGAAATCCGGTACCGTGCTGTCGCTGCGTCCGAATGTGCAGCCGGCGGACGCCGTCGCCATCCGCGCCCGGGCGCTGGCCGCAATCCCGCCGCAGCACCTGACCGCCCGGATGCTGGAGCGGACGATCGCGCCCGTGCTCGCCGACTGCCAGGAGGCGCTGCGGGTGAGCCTGCCGGAGCCGCGGATCAAGAGCTTCGGCAAGGGACCGGCAAGCCCTGCCGTCTCGGTGGTGATCCCGCTCTACCGCGTCTACGATTTCCTGCGCGTCCAGATCTGCGCTTTCGCGGCCGATCGCTGGTTCGCCGAGAAGGCCGAGCTGGTCTACGTGCTCGATTCGCCCGAGCACGAAGCCGAGGTCGCCCATCTGCTCGGCGGGCTCTTCCTCGCCTACGGGCTGCCGATGCAGCTCGTGGTCATGGGCCGCAATGGCGGCTTCTCGGCCGCCTGCAATGCCGGTGCGGCCGCGTCGCGCGGCCAGGCCTTGGCGCTGGTCAATTCCGACGTGATTCCCGACAGCGAGGGCTGGCTGCCGGCGCTTCTGCAGCGGCTCGAACCGCATCGGCGCACCGGCGCGGTCGGTCCCAAGCTGCTCTATGACGACGGTTCGCTGCAGCATGCCGGGCTCTACTTCAAGCGCGACAGTAAAGGCACCTGGCTCAACCATCATTACTTCAAGGGCATGCCGAGCGGCTACGCGCCGGCCAATGTCGAGCGGCCGGTGCCCGGCGTCACCGGCGCCTGCATCGTCATGCCGCGGGCGCTGTTCATGGAGATCGGCGGCTTCGACGACGCTTACGTGATCGGCGACTACGAGGACAGCGATCTCTGCCTCAAGATTGCCCGGGCCGGGCTCGGCATCGTCTATGTCCCGAGCGTCCAGCTCTACCATCTCGAGCGCCAGTCAATCTCGAAGAGCCTCGACTACACACGCGGGGTCGCCTCGCAGCACAATTCATGGCTCCAGACCAGGCGCTGGGACAGTGAGATCGAAGCGCTGATGGCGGCGGTCGACAAGCCGGCGGCGCAGGAGCCTGCGCCGGCGCCGACCTTGAGCCCCGATCCCGAATTCTTCCTCTCCCGCGCCAATCTCAGAAGGGCGACAGCGGCATGACGGCGACCCTCGCCCTGCGACAGACCACTCTGGAAGCAGCTCCCGCGATCGGGCCGATGACGCCCGATCTCGCCTGGCTGATGGCCCATGTCCAGACGAATCGCTTCCTGCCGCATCCGCCGCCGGATTCGATCTTCGTCGGCGACGGTGACTATCGCGCCATCGGCGCCGAGTTCCTCGGCCATTTCGTCCGGATCGGCCGGCTGAAGCCGCATGAGCGCGTCTTCGACATCGGCTGCGGCATCGGCCGCATGGCAGTGCCGCTGACGCAGTATCTCGACCCCGAGCGCGGCAGCTATGACGGCGTCGATCCGGTGATGGACGGCATCCTCTGGTGCGCCCAGACGATCACGCCGGCCTATCCGCGCTTCCGTTTCCAGCGCCTCGACATCGCCCACCCCCTCTACAACCCGCAGGGCTCGCTGCCGGGCAACGAGGTGCGCTTCGGCTTCGCCAACCAGAGCTTCGACTTCATCACCATGACCTCGGTGGCGACGCATCTGCCGCCTGACGAGCTGGTGGTCTATCTTGGCGAGGCGGCGCGGCTGCTCGCCCCGGGCGGACGGCTCTTCCTCACCGCCTTCGCGCTCGACGGCCAGAGCACCGGCCAGGAACGGCTGAAGTTCCGGCGCTGGGGGGAGGGACCCGGCTGGTACGCGATCGAGGAGGCGCCGCTGGCCGCCGCCGGGATCGATGCTGGCTTCCTGCTTGAGCATGCCACGCAAGCCGGCCTCGCGGTCGAGCGGCTCGACCCCGGCCATTGGCGCGGCCAGAGCGCGGCCCATTACCAGGACCTGCTGATCGCGGTGAAGCCGGGAGTCCAGCGATGAGCCGGCGCATCCTCGTCATCGCCCATAACCACCCCGACCTGCATCCGGGGGGCACCGAGATCTTCGCCCATGACCTGGCGAGCGCCTATCGCAGCGAAGGCTGCGAGGTGCTGTTCCTCGGTGCGACCAATGCGATCCATCGCCAGCCACATCCCGGCACCGCCTTCCAGGCGACGGGAGCGGATGGCGACCTGCTGTTGTGGAGCGGCCATTTCGACCGCTTCCATCTCAGCCAGATCGACCATTACGGCACCTTGCAGGACCTCGGCTCGCTGTTGACCGAGTTCCGGCCGGACGTGATCCACATCCATCATCTCGTGCTGATCGGCGCCGAGTTCTTGGCGCTGGCGCGGCGGCTGCTGCCGCAGGCCTCGATCGTGATGACGCTGCACGACTACTATTCGATCTGCCACCATGACGGGCTGATGGTGCGCGCCAGCGACAGGCAGCGCTGCACCGGCGCTTCGCCGGCCAAATGCCATGGCTGCTTCCCGGAGATCGGCCCGGACCGCTTCCTGTTGCGCGAGCGATTCCTCAAGACGCATCTGGCGGCCGTCGACCGCTTCGTCGCCCCGAGCCGTTTCCTGCGCCAGCTTTATGTCGATTGGGGCCTGCCGGCTGAGAAGATCGAGGTCGTCGCCAATGCCCGGCCGGCGCAGATGCCAGTGCCGCACCGGCATACTCACGGCCCACGCAACCGCTTCGGCTATTTCGGCAACCTCAATCCCTGGAAGGGCGCGCTGCCGCTGCTACAGGCGGCGAAGCTCCTACGTGACGAGGGCGCTGACAGCTTCGAACTGCGCATCCATGGCGGCGCGCCGTTCCAGAGCGAAGCCTTCACCACCGCGCTCGACAAGGCGCTCGCAGAAGCGGGCGCGGAAGTTACGCATTGCGGCCCCTATCGCCGCGACGAGATGCCGGCGCTGATGGCCGAGGTCGACTGGGTGGTGATGCCCTCGATCTGGTACGAGAACGCCCCCCTCGTCATCCAGGAAGCCTTCCAGCACCTGCGGCCGGTGATCACCAGCAATATCGGCGGCATGGCCGAGATGGTGCGCGACGGCGTCGACGGTTTGCACGCCCGCCCCGGCGATCCGCGCCAGCTCGCGCAGGTGATGCGCCGCGCCGCAAGCGAGGACGGGCTCTGGCGCCGCCTTGTCGACGGCATCGATTCCCAACCTGGCATGGATGACTGCGCGCAGGCGCATCTTGTCCTGTTCGATCAACTCAAACTGGCGGAGGCGGCATGACCAGCATGACGACGATGCACAGTCCGGACGGTACCGTGAGCGAAGCGAGCGAGACCCCGGCGAAACTCAACGGGCGCGTCGACGCGCTCGACGGCAACCGGCTGCATGGCTGGATCTGGGACGAGGCCCGTCCCGAGGAACGGTTGACCGTGCGCCTGATGCGCAACGGGCTCAAGGTGCAGGAAGCTGTCGCCGACCAGGGCCGCATCGACCTGCGACGCAACGGCATCGGCGACGGCCGGCACGCCTTCGCCATGGAGCTCGACGACCGCACGGCGGCGGCACGCGAGGCGCTGACCATCGTCGGCATCTCGCCGAGCACCGGCGCCGAGCTCGAATTGCGCCTGCCGCCGGCGGCGGAGCTCGCGGCGGAAGCGGCGATCGCCGTGCCGCTCGCCCGCTTCTTCGACCGGGTCGAGGCGCTGATCGCGCTGCAGCGGCGTTCGCAGCTGACCCAGAAGGAACTGCTCGACAAGGTCGGCGAGCTCGGCGTGCAGCTGGCGCAGCATCGCCAGCGCGAGGCCGAGGTGAGGCAATCGGAGGAGGTCGAGGGCAATGGCGCGATCGCGTCTCGCCTCGGCGAGATCGACGTCTTCCAGATGCGCTTCGACCAGACGCTGCGCGCCTTCGACGACCGGCTCGTCGCGATCCGCAAGGAGGCGAAGGCACCGCTCCGGCAGGTCACCGTCGTGCTCGGCTTCCTCTCGGGCCTGTCGGCGGTGCTCTCCTTCGTCACGCTCACCGTCATGCTGATGGGCAGGTGAGGCGATGAACGAGGTCATTATCCCCGAGCGGACCATGCTCAGCCCGGCGCCGACCGTCGCCTGGACCCCGCTCGGCGAGAACGCGATCCTGGTGATGAGCGCCTGCGACGCGCTGCCCGGCAAGGTGCCGGTCGCGGTCGACGGCAATCCGCGCAACCGGGTCGAGACCATGGCGCTGACCTGGCGTCGGCCGCAGGCTGATGCTGCGCATGCCACCGGCTTCCTCTGCCTTGCGCCGGCTCCGTCGCCGGACCGTGCCGGCTCCGGCGCGATCCTGCTCGGCCGGCCCGGCCGCCCCTTGCGCCTGATCCTGGCGCCGAAGCCAATGCCGTTGCAGGCCTTCCTCGCCGCGCTCGCCGACGAGGCCGGCCAGGCCTTCCCGACCGTCGTCGACGGGCTGCTGGAGGTGCTGCTCGCCGGCAAATCGAACCCGCGCCGCCTGCGTGCCGTCGGCATGCTGCTGCAATCCGTCGCCAAGCCCGGCGGCTTCGTCGAGGTGATGGGCCCGCTCGACGAGGGCATCTTCCTGCAAGGCTGGACCTCGAACTTTACGGCCGGGCGGACCAAGCTGCTGATCGCCCATGGCGGGCTGTCGCCTGCCGTGCTGGAGGCCGGAACCTTCGAGCGCGATGATCTCGGCGAGGGCGCCTGCGGCTTCTTTGGCCTGCTGGAAGACTGCGCCATCCGCCATCCCAGCGAGATCGAGCGACTGTTCTTTCGCGCCAATGACGGCTGGCGGGCGCTCGAGGTCTATGACCGCCATGTCCTGCTCGAGCAGATCACCGTGCCCGGCCATCTGCGCGACGGCCTACAGCGTGGCACCGCGCCGCCGGCGACGACCGAGAAGCTGAAACATGCGTCGCAGCGCTTCGACGGGCGCGATACCATTTCCTTCCTCGAGCAGCCGGTGCGCGCCGGCATCGACGACGCCACCATCGTCGAGGGCAGCGGCGTCCTGATCATCGGCTGGCTGTTCGACCCCGAACGCCAGGTCGGCAATGTCGTTCTGCGCAGCGGCACGCAGTCCTGCGCCATCGACGCGATCTGGACGCGCGCCGTGCGACCGGACGTCACCGCCGCCTTTGCCGAGGATCCGCGTTTCGGGCCGGCCATGGCGAGCCGGCGCAACAGCCACGGCTTCATCGTCTTCGCGCCGAAGCTGCTGCCGGAGCCCGGCCAGCCGCTCTATCTCGAATTCGAGGTCGAAGGTCACGGCCCGGCCTTCCTGCCGCTGGCGCCTGGACGCAACCCGGCGCGGCGCGCACTGGAGCGGGTCTTCGGCCTGCTCGACCCACGCTCCTCGACCGCGACCGCCGTGGTCGAGAAGCAGATCGCCCCGGCTCTGCAAGCCGCCGAGATCACGCCGCCCAAGGCGATCGAGACGCACGATATCGGCCGCTTCAATGCCGATGCCGCCATGGGCCTGGTGATCGGCCTCGACCAGCGCCAGCGCGAGCTCTCCAGCCTGTTCGCCTTGCTCGCGATCGACCCGGAAATCAGGTCGCTGCCGATCGTGGTCGCCGCCCCCGGCGAGAGCTTCGACCGGCTCGGTGCCGAAGCGCGCCGGCTTGCGCGCTTCTACGGGCTCCAGGTCCGGCTCATCGTGGTCGAGGGAGTCGAGGATACCTGCGACGCGCTGGAGGCGGGCGTGCGCGCCAGCCGCTTCCAGACGGTGGCGTTGCTCTCCGGCGCGGCCCAGATCCGTATGCCCGGCTGGCTCGGACGGCTCGAACGCGCCTATCGCGGCCGCGGCGGCCAATGCGTCGCCAGCCCGACCCTGCTGTTCGAGGACAATTCGATCCGCTGGGCCGGCGCCTGGCTCGAAGGCGAAGGCGCCAACCGGCGCGTCTACAACCGCTTCGTCGGCTATCCCCTGGATGCAATCGGCAGCCTCGGGCCGATGGAGGTCGCCGCCGGCGCCACCGAATGCTGCGTGATGTCGCGCAACGCCTTCCTCGAGGTCGATGGTTTCTCTCGCAGCTACTTCACGCCCAGTGAGAAGGGCCTCGATCTTTGCCTGAAGCTGCGGATGAACGGCGTCCCCTCGCTCTGGGTGCCCGAGGTCGAGGTCTATGTCGTCGAGGACGCCGAGACCCGTCCGCATGTCGGCGCGCTGATCAACCTTGCCGACCGCACCAGTTTTGACCGGCGCTGGGCGCTGGCCATTTCCAACATGAGAGGATGAGCATGCGTATCCTCGTCGTCTCGCACGGCCACCCTTCCTTCTCGCTTGGCGGCGCCGAAGTCGCCTCCTACAACCTGCATAAGGGCTTCCAGGCCAAGAGCGAGGTGGACACGCACTACCTCGCCCGGGTCGGCGCGCCGACGCCGCGCCATGCCGGCACGGCGCTGATGAGCCTGCGCCAGCGCGGCGGCGAACTGCTCTATTATGCCGAGGAGTACGACCACTTCCTGCTCTCGAACCGCGCCACCGACGAGATCGAGCGCGACTTCGTCCGCGTCTTGCGCGACCTCAAGCCCGACGTGGTGCACTTTCACCATTTCATCGGCCTCGGCCTCGAATGCCTGTTTGCCGTGCGCGACACGCTGCCGGATGCGCTGATCGTGGTGACCTTCCACGAATATCTCTCGATCTGCCACCATCACGGCCAGATGGTGAAGACCGGCGCCTTCAAGCTCTGCTACCGGGCCTCGCCGAGCGACTGCAATGCCTGCTTCCCGGACATCTCGCCGTCGCGCTTCCTTGCCCGCGAGACCTTCATCAAGGGCATCCTCAACCTCGCCGACCATTTCATCTCGCCGAGCCGTTTCCTGGCCGAGCGCTACCAGCAATGGGGCCTGTCGGCCGAGCGCTTCTCGGTGATCGAGAACGGCATCGACGTCGCCGAGGTCGCGCCGCCGCGGCCGGGGCCCGAAGCGAACGGACGGCGTTCGCGCTTTGCCTATTTCGGCCAGCTCACGCCTTATAAGGGCGCCGACGTGCTGATCGACGCCGTCACCCGCATCCCGGACTCCGTCTGGGGCGAGGACAGTGTCTTGCTTGTCTATGGCGGCAACCTCGACCGCCAGCCCGAGGCCTACAAGAAGAAGTTCACCGATCTGGTCGAGGCGGCCGGGCGACGCGTACGCTTCTGCGGCCCCTTTCAGAACCACGAGATGCCGAACCTGATGCGTTCGGTCGACTGGGTGGTGATGCCCTCGGTCTGGTGGGAGAACTCGCCGATCGTGATCCAGGAGGCCTTCTTCCACGGCCGCCCGATCCTCTCCAGCAATCTCGGCGGCATGGCCGAGAAGATCACCGACGAGGTCGATGGGCTGCATTTCCGCTCCGGCAGCCCGGAAGACCTCGTCGACTGCATGACCCGGGCGCTGAGCGAGCCCGGGCTCTGGGAGCGCCTGCGCGCAGGCATCAAGAAGCCGCTCAGCCATGTCGACTGCGCCGAGCAGCATCTTGCGCTCTACCAGCGCCTGATCGCCGAGCGGGGCATGCCGGCTCCGGCCAATCGCGCCGCCGCGCCGATGATCGCGTGAGCCGCGCGGACACAAGAAGGGAGAACGCAACCATGGCCCGCATCCTCGTTATCAGCCCTTCGGGCGAGGTTTACGACCACGACAATGTCCGCTGGTACCGGCACGCCGACCTGCAGAGCCACATCAACCACTATCACAATATCGGCGACGCCTTCGTCTTCGATTCCTCGCTGAAGCTGCTCAACTTCGAGAAGCTTGAGGAATTGCCGATCACCAGCATCGATCCCCAGCAGATCGACCGGTTCAACGCCGAGTTCGACTACGTCTTCCTGCGCGGCTCGAACTATGTCCATGCCGGGATGAACTGGAGCCGCACCGCCGAGGTATTGCGCCGGCTGAAATTGCCGGTGCTCGCCTTCGGCATCGGGGCGCAGGCCCCGGTCAGCGGCAAGCTCGAGCTCAGCGAGGACAGCAAGACCGTCCTCAAGCTGATCTCGGATTCGACCGCTTCGGTGGGCGTGCGCGGCACCTATTCGGCCGAGGTGATGCACGAGCTCGGCATCAAGAATGCGCGGATCATCGGCTGCCCGACCGCCTTCCGCAACAACCGGCCGGACCTCGCCATCCGCCTGCCGGCGCTCGATGCGGTGAAACAGGTCGGCGTCACGCTGCGCCGCGAGGTCTCCAAGCATTACGCCAAGGACATCAAGCGCTACCTGACCTTCCACCGCGACCTGGTGAAGGCGATGGCGGACCGCTTCGAGGTCACGCTGATGTCGCAGGGTGAGGTCGAGGAGAAAAAGCTCGCTCTCGGCACGCCCGAGCAGAAGCAGGAGGGTATGGCCGCCCTGCGCGAGAACGGCTGGGCGATGGCCTGGTATCTCGATGAGCAGATGGAAGGCCTCTACCGCGACCGGATGTTCTATTCGGATGTCGTCGCCGGCTACGAGCAGCTCGTCCGCAAGCTCGATCTCGTGCTCGGCTATCGCCTGCACGGCAATCTGATGGCGCTCGCCAACGGCACGCCCTCGATCTACTTCACCTATGACAGCCGCACCGTCGAATTCGCCGAGACCTTCCAGATCCCGAGCGTCGACGTCTTCGGCGACAAGCCGTTCAGGCTGGAAGAGTACTGGGACCAGACGCTCTTCGACCGCTTCAACGCGGCCTATGCGCGGACCTATGGCGCGATGAGCGCCTTCCTCAGCGAGAACAGGGTCGACCACAAGATGGCCAGGCCCGCTGCGGCCGCCGCTCCGTCCGCTCCGCCGGCTCCCGAGCCGGAAAGGAAGGTGGCATGAGGAGCCTTCGCAGCGCCTTCGCCTGGCTGCCGGCGGTATTGCTGGCAGTCGCCGCTCCCGTCGCCGGCCTCGCTCAACAGGCGCCGGGTCCGAAAGGGCCCGGATACCGGCTGGAGATCGCTCCAGACGCGAGGGAGGAGACGGTCGTCTCCTGGGCGCGGGAGCGCTGCGAGGAATGGGACCTGCCGGATGCGCCCTTGCGCGCCTTCCGCGACAACAAGGGCGAGGTCGTCGCCTTCGCCAGCCATTATCGCAGCCGGCCGCTGATCGGCGGCAATCTCGGCGCGATCCGCAAGAGCTGCGCCGTCTCCTTCGAGGCGAAGAGCAGCGCCGATCCCAGCCAGTTCAGTGACAAGAGCTGGATCGCCGCGACCTGGACCGGCGATGGCCGCACTGTCGAGGCGCTCGTGCACGCCGAGTACCATGCCGACAAGCATCCCGGCGCCTGCCGCTTCAAGGATGCGATGAGCTGCTGGTACAATGTCGTCACCGCTGCCCATTCCAGCGATGGCGGCCTCAGCTTCAAGACCGACGAGCCGCGCCCGCTGGTGGCGGCTCCCGGCTTCCCTCAGGAGGTCGGCCAGGGCCGGCATCGCGGCTTCTTCAACCCCTCCAACATCGTCCAGAAGGACGGCGCCTGGTATGCGCTGATCATGACCACTGGCGGCGAGGGCCAGAAGAACGGCGTCTGCCTGTTCCGCTCGACCAACATCAAGGACCCGACCTCCTGGCGCGCCTATGACGGGCAGGATTTCACGATCCGCGCCGTCGACCCCTATCGCGACGACCTCAGCCAGGCGCGGCCCTGCCAGACGCTCAAGCCCCTGCCGACCACCGTGGGCTCGCTGACCCGGCACGAGCCGAGCGGGAAATGGCTCGCGCTCCTCCATCTCGGCCCCGATCCGAGCCAGAACATCGCCGGCGGCCGCGTCGCCTATAGCTGGTCCGACGACCTGATCCGCTGGTCGCCGCTGCAGACCCTGATGGTGCAGCCGACGATGTGGAGCAAGAACTGCAGCGACCGGCTGCGCTACGGCTATGGCGCCCTCGCCGACCCCGCCTCGCGCTCGCGCAATTTCGAGACGACCGGCGACGAGGCCTACCTCTTCATGACCAGGATGAAGGTCGCCGACTGCAAGCTCGGTCCCGACCGTGACCTGGTCCGCCTCAAGGTTCAGTTTGTGAAGGAGGGGCCATGAACGCGCCCGTGCTCAATCTCGGCTCCGTGGTCTCGGCCGAGAACGCCATCAAGATCCTGCGCGCTACCACCGGCGAGGTCGTCGTCGCGATCGGGCGCCGGCCCGACCGGAGCTGGCCGGCCCTCAAGCTGCTGCTCGACGGGCAGGACTACGCCACCATCCATCCCGGCGCGATCATCACCAGCGACGCCGATGTCGCCGAGCTGACGATCCCGCTTCCAGCTATGCCCAATGGGCGCCCCCACTCGGTCGCGATCGCCGACGCAGCCACAGGCACGCTCGCCCCGGGCTCGAATCTGCGCCCGATCGCGACCGAGACCAAATTGCGCGCGCTGGTGATCTATCCGGCCGGCGAGGTGCATGAGCACGACAAGGTGCGCTGGTACCGCGCGCCAATGGAGAAGCTGCTCTCCGACTACTTCAACATCGGCGACATGATCGTCTACGATTCGACGCTGAAGCTCCTGCGCTATGCGCATCTGGAGCCGATGAAGATCATGTCGCCGACCGAAGCCGACATCGAGCGCTATGCCAGCGAATTCGACTTCGTTTTCGTGCGCGGCTCGAACTTCATTCACGAGAACATGGAGTGGTTCCGCGCCGTCGAGGTGCTGGAGCGGGTCAAGCTGCCGGTCTACGCCATCGGCGTCGGCGCGCAGGCGAGCCAGAACCGCAAGATCGAGCTACCCGAGCCTTCGAAGCGCTTCTGGTCGATCGTCGCCGAGCGCTGCGCCTCGATCGGCGTGCGCGGCGCCTTCAGCGCCGAGACCCTGCGCCAGAACGGCATCCGCAATGTCGAGGTCGTCGGCTGCCCCTCGATCTTCCGCACCCGCAACCGCGACCTCAAAATCCGCATTCCCGACCAGCGCGAGATCCGCAAGGTCGCCTTCAGCCTGCGCCGCGAGGCCGACAAGAGCTACACCGCCGATCCCGAGGCCTATCTGCGCAACCAGAAGGCCGCGCTGCTCAAGGTCGACGCCCAGAGCGAGATGGTGATGTCCTCGCATGGCGAGCAGGAGGAGAAGGCGTTCTTCCTGCGCGACGGCGCCGCCAAGGAAAAGGCGGTCGCGGAGTTCGTCAAGACGAAGTGGTGGGACGGCCCGGACGATGCGCCGATGCGACGCATCTACGAGAAGCAGCTGTTCTCCTTCTTCGATGTCGAGCGCTATGACGAGTTCGCCCGCTCGATCGATCTTGCCGTCGGCTACCGCGTGCACGGCGTGCTGCCGGCGGTCGCGCATGGCGTGCCCGGCGTGCTGGTCGCCTATGACACGCGCAGCCAGGAGCTGGCGGAGACGCTGAAGATCCCGGTCGTGCCGGAGGCGGCGCTGGCCGAAGGCGGCTGGCGCGCCGTCTATCAGGAAGCGGCGCTGAACAACCTCGCGAAGAGCTATGCCGCCTCCTACGACCGGATGCGCGGCTTCCTCGACCGTAACGGCATTCCCCACCGCATGTGAACAGACCCGGCGCGGCTAAGATCGCGCCGGTTGGAGGAAACGCCCGGAGGTCACCGGGCCATCAGCGAGCCCGGCGAGCTTACGAGACTTCCCCAAAGTCCGCAGCGTCGAGCCGAGAGGTTTGCACGAACCAGGAGACGATCGATGAAGATCGAATACGATGCCGGCACTGCCCTTACCATCATGCGCGGCAACCCCGTGCGTGGCTGGATCTCGGGCAAGCCCGAGAAGATGGCCAAGGAGCGGCTGACCACCGGCAACTATCTCGCTGTCCAGCACAAGCCGAAATTCAAGATTGACCCGACCTGGCCGATCTTCACCATGGGCTCGTGCTTCGCGCGCGAGGTCGAGAACCTCCTGATGATGCGCGGCCTGCCGCTGCTGCTGCGCGGCCATGGCGTGCCGGCCGAGCATTTCGAGAGCTGGGACGAGGAGACCGGCCGTGGCGGTGGCGCCGATCGTGGCCAGCTTTCCCGCGGCGCGCTCAACAAGTACTCGGTCCGCTCGATGACGCATGAGCTCAAGCGCGTGCTGCGCGGCGAGAGCTATCCCAATGACGGACTGATCGAGCTTGCGCCGGGGCAATGGTTCGATCCGCATGCCAGCGGCCTCAAGCTGCTCGACCGCGACACCGCCTTCGCCAATCGCAAGCGCCTCACCGAGGCGACGGCGACGATCAAGCAGGCGAAGATCTGCTTCTTCACCCTCGGCCTGACCGAGACCTGGCTCGATGCCGAGACCGGGATCGCCATGAATGCCCATCCCGGGCCGAGCTGGCTGCAGCGCATGCCGGAGCGCTTCCGCTTCGTCGACTATGGCTATGACGCGACTTTGGCCGACATGCTCGACATCATCGGGCTGATCCGCGAGCACTGTAATCCGGAGATGCGCTTCGTCGTCACCGTCTCGCCGGTGCCGTTTGGCGCGACCTTCAAGGATGCCGACGTGATCGTCGCCAACAGCGCCTCGAAATCGCTGCTGCGCGCCGTGGCCGAGGAGCTGTTCCGCCGCTTCGACTATGTCGACTACTTCCCGAGCTACGAGATCGTGCTCAACTCGCCGCGGGCGATCGCCTTCGAGGACGATCAGCTCCACATCGCCCGCGAGATGGTCGCGCATGTGATGACGACCTTCCAGGGCGCCTATCTGCCGCCGGCCGAGCAGCCGCAGGCAGCCTGAACGGATAAGCCGGTCGCCCTGACCGGCCCGACATGCCAAGATGCGCCGGGCGCAGACGAACGGCCCCCGGCGCAGGCTTGTCCGGTGGCCGTCCGACCGCCCGATCAAAAGCGTCGGGAGGACGAGATGAACGTCGCCAATCTCCAGCTCGAAGGCATGCTGCTCGCCTTCACCGCGGTGCTGCGCTCACTGGTGAATTCGGGCGCCCTGAGCGAAGCCGAGCTCAAGGCCGCATTGACGCAGGCCGAGCAGACCGGCCTCTCCGACAGGCAGCGCTGCGAGCAGCTCAGCCCGAGCCAGCGCGACTCGCTCGCCTTCGCCGCCCGCTTCCTGTCGATCGCGACGCGGCCAGACAGTGCGATGCGGCCGTTTTCGGACGTGGCGCGCGAGGTCGGCCGCACCACCTGAGCCTTATCCGGCTGCCCCGAAATCGAGCAGGGCAGCGTTGTTGCCGCTCCCAGTAATCAATCTGCAGTTTTCGATTGCGTGAGCGCAATCTCGGACTTGCCACGTGTGGGGACGACAAACGCGGCTGAAAGCCCCATTTTGCCGGAGAGCGGCGTGGCCGCCCGCAAGTTCGGAGCAATTCCATGTCCACTGCCACAGATGCCTTGGCCCAACCTGTTCGTAACGAAGCGCTCGACGCGCCCGTCCATATCGGAGCGGTGAGCCTGCGCGTGCGCGATCTCCCCGGGTTGACGGCATTCTATCGCGACGCGATCGGGCTCTCGGTCATCAGCCAGGACGCCGATCATGCCGTGCTCGGCGCCGGCGGTGAACCGCTGGTGAAGCTGGAGGCCGGCGCACAGCATCCGTCCTCGGCCGCCGGTCTGTTCCACATGGCGATCCTGCTGCCCTCGCGCAGCGACCTCGGCAACTGGCTGCGGCATGCCGCCGAGACGCGCATCGGGCTGGAAGGCGCCTCGAACCATCTCGTCAGCGAGGCGCTCTATCTCTCCGATCCCGAGGGTAACGGCATCGAGATCTACCGCGACCGCAGTCGCGCCGAGTGGCCGCGGCTCGACGGCGGCCGGCTCAAGATGGCGACCGAGCGGCTCGATCTCGACGCACTGCTGCGCGACGCTGACGGGCACGCCTATGCCGGCATGCCGGACGGCACCGTGATGGGCCATATCCATCTGCGCGTCGGCGACGTCGCACAGGCCGAGGGCTTCTATCGTGATGCGCTCGGCTTCGAGGTGATGGTGCACTATCCCGGCGCGAGCTTCCTGGCGACCGGCGGCTACCATCATCACATCGCGACCAATACCTGGCACAGCCGCGGCGCCGGTCCGCGCCGGGACAATGAGGCGGGTCTTGCGAGCTTCGAACTGGTCTCGCGCGACGAGGAGGCTCGTGCAGCGCTGAGCCGGCGCATGGCGGCTTCCGGTGGCGATGCTGCCTCCACGACCGACCCCTGGGGCAACCGGATCGTGCTCCGGAGCTGAACGCCTCAGCGCGTCAGCAGATGGCTGCGGCGCGTACCGCCGGTATCTGGCCGGAAGCCCATCGCCTCCCAAAAAGCGGAGGCGCCGGCATCGGCGGCGTTGAGCGAGAGTCGTGGCGCGAGCGCGAGGCCCTGCTGGATCAGCGCGCCGGCGAGGAAACGACCGACGCCCTCGCGCCGGTTGCCGAGCCGGACATAAACATGGCGGACCCGCAGGAGGTCGGAGGCGGGGTCATAGGGGTCGGGCGTCAGCGCTCCGATCGCCGCGAGGATTCCGTCGCGATAGACGGCGAGCAGCGTATTGCGCTCGTCTTCGACCGCATAACGGCCGGCATCCCATTCTTCCAGGACGCCTTCGACGAAGCGGTAGCCCTCGGCTGCCGCTTCGTTCTGCAAGGCAGGCAGATCGTCCGGGAGAGCTTCGCTGACCCGGACAATCTGCAGGTTCGCTGGGATCACAGACCCTCGAACAATGCGCTGGAGATGTAGCGCTCGGCGAAGGAAGGGATGATCACCACGATCGTCTTGCCGGCGTTTTCCGGCCGGGCGCCGACCTCTAGCGCCGCGGCGATGGCCGCGCCCGAGGAGATGCCGGCCGGGATGCCTTCGGCCTTGGCGAGCGCGCGGGCGGTCTCGAAGGCGGTCTGGTTGCCGACGGTGACGACCTCGTCGATGACGCCGCGATCGAGGATGCCCGGCACGAAGCCGGCGCCGATGCCCTGGATCTTGTGCGGGCCGGGCTGGCCGCCCGACAGCACCGGTGAATCCTCCGGCTCAATCGCGACCATCTTCACCGAAGCCTTCTTCGCCTTCAGCACCTGACCGACGCCGGTGATGGTGCCGCCGGTGCCGACGCCGGAGATGACGATGTCGACGGCGCCATTGGTGTCGTTCCAGATCTCCTCCGCGGTGGTCTTGCGGTGGATCGCGGGGTTGGCGGGGTTCTCGAACTGCTGCGGGATGATCGAGCCCGGAATCTCGTTCTTGAGCTCCTCGGCCTTGGCGACGGCACCGCGCATGCCGCCGGGGCCGGGCGTCAGCACCAGCTCGGCGCCGAGGAAGGCCAGCATCTTGCGGCGCTCGAGCGACATCGTCTCGGGCATGACCAGGATGAGGCGATAGCCGCGCGCCGCGGCGACGAAGGCGAGCGCGATGCCGGTATTGCCCGATGTCGGCTCGATCAGCGTCCCACCCGGCTTGAGCGCGCCCGAAGCCTCGAGCGCGTCGATCATCGAGACGCCGATACGGTCCTTGACGCTCGAGATCGGGTTGAAGAATTCGAGCTTGGCCAGGATCGTCGCCTGGACGCCGCGTTCGGCCGGCAGGCGGTTCAGGCGCACCAGCGGGGTGTCGCCGATCGTGTCGGTGATCGAATTGTAGACGCGGCCGCGGCCGGGAACATGGGCGGGCTTCTGCGCTGCATCGGCCATGACGGCCTCCCTTGCTGGTGATCCTGGCAGGTAGTCTTGGATCGAGAACCTGGGTTCAAGCTAGCATCAAATCACAAAATATGTCGAGGAATGAAATATTTAACGAACTAAATCGTGAAATCTGTGTCGGCTGTCGGCTTCCCGGTGGCAGCGCGCTCCTCCGCCTCGCGGCAGAGATCGGCCACGGTGACGGCATCGAGCCTGGCGAGCCATGCCTCCATGGCCTGCTGCATCATCGGGTCGACCACAGCATCTACCAGGGCGGAACGCGGCAGCGGCGGCAGGGTTTCGTCGGCATTGGCCTGCATGGCGGCGCGCACGATCTCGCCGGCGGTGATGCGGCGGCGTTCCCTGGCGAGCTCGTAGCCGCCGCGCGGGCCGCGCACGCCCTTGAGGATGCCGACCCTGACCAGCGCCTGCAATACGGTTTCGAGATGGCGCGGCGGTAATTCGTGCCGGGCCGCCAGCGCCTTGGCCGCGACCGGGGTGGGCCGGGCATGCAGGGCGATGTCGACCACCGCGGTGACCGCGAGCAGGCTGCGGCGCGAGAGCTGGATCATGCCTTGCCTCCGGCCACCTGCCGCGGGGCGGCATCGCTCATGCCTGTCGAGCCGAAGCCGCCAGCGCCCCGCGTGGTGTCGCTGAGTTCCTCGACCTCGACGATTCCCGCCTGCAGCACCGCGGCGACGACGAGCTGGGCGATGCGATCGCCATGCTCGACGGTGAAGACCTCCTGGCCGTGATTGATCAGGATCACCTTGACCTCGCCGCGATAGTCCGCATCGATCGTGCCAGGCGTATTGAGCAGGGTGACGCCATGGCGCAGCGCCAGGCCCGAACGCGGCCTGACCTGGCCTTCGGTGCCCTCAGGCAATTCGAGCACGAGACCGGTCGGCACGAGCAGCCGCGCGCCCGGCTCCAGCTGCAGCGGTCCGTCGGGTAGAGCGGCACGCAGGTCGAGCCCGGCGGCGCCGGCTGTCTCATAAGCCGGCAGCGGCAGGCCGTGGGCGTGCGGCAGGCGCCGGATGCGGAGCGTCGTCATTGTTCGTCAGCCCTTCTGCGTCAGCAGATCGGCGAAATGCGCGACGAGGCGCGTTGCCACTTCCGCCTTGGGCAAGGTCGGCCAGGTTTCGACGCTGTCGGTACTGACGAGGTGGACGGTGTTGACGTCGCCGCCCATCACGCCGGTGCCGCCGACATCATTGGCGACGATCAGGTCGCACCCCTTCTTCGCCAGCTTGGCGCGGGCATAATCGACGACGTTCTGAGTTTCGGCCGCGAAGCCGACGACCAGGGCCGGCCGGTCGATCTCGCGCGCGGCGATGGTCGCGAGAATGTCGGGGTTCTCGACCAGAGCGAGGCTAGGTGGCTTGCTGCCGTCCTTCTTCATCTTCTGGCCGGCGGCGTCGGCGGTGCGCCAATCGGCGACGGCGGCGGCGAAGATCGCGAGATCGGCGGGCAGTGCTGCCTCGGTTGCCGCCAGCATGTCGCGGGCACTCTCGACATGGACCGTGGTGACGCCGGCCGGGTCGGCAATGGTCACTGGCCCGGAGATCAGCGTCACCTGCGCGCCCGCTGCAGCGGCGGCTGCCGCGATGGCGTGGCCCTGCTTGCCGGAGGAGCGGTTGGCGATATAGCGCACCGGGTCGATCGGCTCATGCGTCGGCCCGGAGGTGACGAGCACGCGCTTGCCAGCAAGCGGCTTGGGGCCGGAAGGCGCACCGCCGGGCAAACGGCCGAGGAAGCCGATCGAGGGTTGCTGCCGGGCGTCGCCGGCGAGCGCCATCTCGATCGCCGCCAGGAGCTCGTGCGGCTCGGCCATGCGGCCGGGCCCGCTCTCGCCGCGCTCCGCCATGGCGCCGGAATTGGGGCCGACGACGAGGACACCGTCCTGCTGCAGCGTCGCCATGTTGCGCCGCGTCGCCGGATGCTCCCACATCTTCGGGTTCATCGCCGGGGCAATCAGGATGCGCTTGTCGGTGGCCAGGAGCGCTGTAGACGCCAGGTCATCGGCATGGCCGTTCGCCATCTTGGCGATCAGATCGGCAGTGGCAGGCGCCACGACCAGGAGATCGGTCGAGCGCGACAGGGCGATATGGCCGATATCGGCCTCGTCGGTCAGTGAGAACAGGTCGGTGAAGCATTTCTCGCCGGCGAGCGAAGAGACCGCGAGCGGCGTGACGAACTGCTCGCCGGCCCTGGTCAGGATGCAGCGGCAGGCGATGCCGTGATCCTTCAAGCGCCGGATCAGCTCCAGGCACTTATAGGCGGCGATGCCGCCGCCGATGATCAGCAGGATGGAGCGGGAAGCGGGCACGGGCGTGGCTCCGGAAGGCAGGGCGCGCCGTTTGGTAGCATCGGCCGGGCCGGGCTGTCATGTCTCGCCGTGGCGGCCCGGGACTGCGCATCGTCGCACGAAGGGCGCGTCAGCGGCGCATGTTGCAACTGCACCATGCGCTCGGCTAGTTGTTTTTGAGCCCTCCCATCCAGCGACGAAGGCATCCCGATGAAGAAGGTTTTTCCCGACGCCAAAGCGGCGCTCGCCGGCGTCGTCAAGGACGGCATGACCATCATGGCCGGCGGTTTCGGCCTCTGCGGTATTCCCGATACGCTGATCGAGGCGATCCGCGACTCCGGCGCCCGGAACCTGACCTTCATCTCCAACAATGCCGGTGTCGACGGCGCCGGTCTCGGCATCCTGCTCGAGACCAGGCAGATCAGGAAGATGATCTCGTCCTATGTCGGCGAGAACAAGCTCTTCGCTGAGCAGTATCTCTCCGGCCAGCTCGAACTCGAATTCAACCCACAGGGCACGCTGGCCGAGCGCATCCGCGCCGGCGGCGCCGGCATCCCCGCTTTCTTCACCAAGACCGGCGTCGGCACGCTGATCGCCGAGGGCAAGGAGGAGCGCGAATTCGACGGCGAGCGCTACATCATGGAGCGCGGCCTCTTCGCCGACATCTCCATCGTCCATGCCTGGAAGGGCGATACCGAGGGCAACCTCGTCTACCGGAAGACGGCGCGCAACTTCAATCCGATGATGGCGAGCGCCTCGCGGCTCACCGTGGCGCAGGTCGAGCATCTCGTCCCCGCCGGCGAGATCGATCCCGACCAGATCCACACCCCCGGCATCTTCGTGAAGCGCATCGTGCATGTCGCCAATCCGGCAAAGCGCATCGAGCAGCGCACCGTGCGCAAGCGCGAAACGGCCTAAAGAGGAGATCAGCACATGGCCTGGACCCGTGAACAGATCGCCGCTCGCGCAGCCAAGGAGCTGAAGGACGGTTTCTACGTCAATCTCGGCATCGGCATCCCCACCCTCGTCTCGAACTACATTCCCGATGGGATGAGCGTGCAGCTCCAGTCGGAGAACGGCATGCTCGGCATGGGCCCCTTCCCCTATGAGGGCGAGGAGGACCCTGACCTGATCAATGCCGGCAAGCAGACCATCACCGAATTGCCGACCACGAGCTATTTCTCGTCGTCCGACTCCTTCGGCATGATCCGCGGCGGCCATATCGACCTTTCCATCCTCGGTGCCATGCAGGTCGCTGAGAATGGCGACCTCGCCAACTGGATGATCCCTGGCAAGATGGTGAAGGGCATGGGCGGCGCCATGGACCTCGTCGCCGGCGTCAAGAAGGTCGTCGTGGTGATGGAGCATGTCGCCAAGAACAAGGACGGCTCGGAATCGCCGAAGCTGCTCAAGGCCTGCGACCTGCCGCTGACCGGCGCTGGTGTCGTCGACATGGTGATCACCGATCTCGGCGTCTTCGCGATCGACGAGAACGGCGGCGGCATGACGCTGATCGAGCTCGCCGAGGGCGTCACCCTCGACGAGATCAAGGCCAAGACGGAAGCCGCGTTCAAGGTCGCGCTCTGATCTCGCAGAGCCGCGCCAGCGCTTCGGCGAAGGCGCGCGCGGCCGGGCCCATCGCCTCGTCGAGGCGATGGGCGAGATAGGCTTCCGCCGGCAATTGCGCATTCCGGCCGAGCGCCCTGGTTGCGACCCTGACTAGCCTTCCCTCCGCGAGATCGCGTTCGATCAGCCAGTTTGGCAGCCGGCCCCAGCCGAGCCCGGCCAGGATCATCGCATGCTTGGTGTCCTGTCCGGTAACGCGGCAGGTCTGCGGCGAGAGCACACCGAAATCCTGCGCGCCCGAGATCGGCGTCGGGTCGATCTGCACGATCTGGAGATGTCCGACGAGTTCTGAGCGGGTCAGCGGCCGTCCTTCGCGGGCTCGCGCGAGTGGATGCGTCGCCGCGACCACCGCGATCATCTCGATAGAAGTCAGCGCCTCGATCGCGATGCGCGGATCGCGAAAATTCTCGCCGACGGTGATGGCAAGGGCGCTGCGCCGCTCCAGCAGCGCTGCGATCGGCCCGCCGAGCGGCTCGATGGCGAGCCGGATCGAGACCGACGGGTAACGCTCGCGCAGGCCGGCAAGGGCTGCGCCGATCAGTGGAAACGGGAACAGCACGTCGATCGTCAGCGACAGCTCGATCTCGACGCCCTTGCTGAGACCATGCGCGCGGGCTTTCAGCGCGCCGACGCGCAGCAGGACTTCCCTTGCATCGGCGAGCAGCGCTCGCCCTTCCGCCGTCAGGGCTGGGCGATGGCCGGACCGGTCGAACAGCGAAAGGCCGAGCTGCGCCTCCAGATTGGCGATGGCGTGACTGATGGCGGACTGGGCCCGCGACAGCCGTGTCGCCGCCGCGCGGAAGCTGCCGGCCTCGGCGACGCTGACGAAGGTCCGCATCTGGTCGAGGGTGAGTGCATCGAGCATGATCGATTTCCTTGATCGACTTGATGCCAATTATCTCACTTTTCGAGATCGGCAGGAAACCACATCTCCGGGCGACGCCGTAGCGCCATCCAAGGAACAGAGCATGGCTGATTATTCCGCTGAGATCATCGTCTCGAGATCGCGCCCATGACGGCGGCCGCTGCAATGCCGGCCGCCAGGACCGATTGGCTTGCCGTCGCGGTCGTTGTCGCGGGCGGCATCGTCGCGGCGCTGCAGGTCGGCAAGGCCGCGATCGCGATGCCGCTGGTCCAGGCCGAGTTCGGACTGGACCTGGGCACGCTCGGCTGGCTCGCCTCGATCTTCGCCGTACTCGGCATGGTCGGCGGCATCCCGGTAGGTACGCTTGCGATCGGCCTCGGTGCGCGGCGCGTCTTCCTGCTTGGGCTGCTGGCGGTGGCTGCCGGCGCCTTCCTCGGCGCGACGGCGCCGCGCTTCCCGATGCTGCTCGCCTCACGGGTTGTCGAGGGGCTCGGCTTCCTGCTGATCACCATCGCCGGGCCGGCGATCCTCCAGCGAGCCGCCAGTCCGGCGCACCGCGACATTGCCATGGCGCTATGGAGCTGTTTCATGGCGACCGGCATCGCACTCGCCATGCTCGCCGGGCTCTGGCTGACCGATTGGCGCATGATCTGGCAGATCACCGGCGCACTCGCGGTTGCCGCGATCGTGCTGACGATGCTGGTGGTGCCGACGTCCGACAGCGGCGCTTCGTCGTCCTGGGCGGCTCTTGCCAGCGATGCTGGCGCGGTACTGAGTGCGCGCGGGCCGCTGTTGCTGGCTCTCACCTTCGCGCTCTATGCGCTGATGTTCTTCGCCCTGTTCAGCTTTCTGCCGGTGCTGCTGATGCAGCGCATGCAGGTTTCGCTCGCGACGGCAGGCGTGCTCAGTGCGCTTGCCAGTGCCGTCAACATCATCGGCAACCTCGCCGCAGGCATGCTGCTGGTGCGCGGGGTCTCGCGTGTCGGCCTGATCGTCTTCGCGAGCCTGGTGATGGGGTTGTGCGCCATCGGCATCTTCCTCGGCCTGCTGCCGGACACCGCGACCTTCCTGCTTTGCGTGCTGTTCTCGATGGTGGGCGGGATCATTCCTGCGACGCTGCTGTCGTCGGCACCGGTGCTGGCGCCGACGGCTGCGTTGACGCCTGTGGTCATCGGCCTGCTGATGCAGGGCAGCAATCTGGGCCAGGTCGTCGGCCCCGTCGCCATCGGCGGCGTCATCGAAGCCTTGGGCTGGCCTTCAGCGGCCGGGCTGGTCGGCGGTACGGCCGTGCTCGCGATCCTGACGGCGCTCGGCCTGCGCGGTGCGCGGGCCGCTTAGCTGCGCTCGGCGAGCCGCGGATCGCTCTCCCAGCCGGCGCGGACGAGCTCCGGCACCTCGTGCTCCTCTTCGGGATAGCCGAGGCAGAGATAGCCGATCAGCTTCCACTCCGGCGGCGCTGCGACGATGGCCGCGATCTCGGCGGGGTCCAGGATCGAGACCCAGCCGAGGCCGAGCTCATGGGCGCGCGCAGCGAGCCAGAACTGCGTGATCGCGGCCACGACCGAATAATCCAGCATCTCCGGCATGGTCCGCCGGCCGAGGCCATGGCCCTGCGGCGTGCCGTGGTCGCAGAACACCGCGAACTGCACCGGTGCCTCGCGCAGACCCTCGAGCTTGAGGCGCGCATAGAGCGCCGCACGCTCGTCTTCGTAGTCAGTGAGCGCCTCGGCATTGCAGCGGGAAAAGCTCTCCTGCACCGCGGCGCGTTGACCGGGATCGTCCACGCTGAGCCAGCGCCAGGGTTGCGAATGTCCGACCGAGGGTGAGAGCTGCATCTGATCGAGCAGCTTCGTCAGCAGCTTGTCCGGCACCGGCTCACGCCGGAAGCGCCTGACATCGCGGCGCCAGGCGATCAGCTCGCCGAGCTTGTCGCGAAAACCGTCGTCGAAGACGGGCGGCGCGGTCACGTCCCCTCCCGGACCGCGATCGCGTGGAAGAAGGAGCCGGAGGTCAGGCCGCGGCGGCTGCCGGCGGGTGCCGGAGCCGAGCCGTGCGGGTCCGTGATCTCCGCGAAAGGCGGGTCCTCGCCTTGCGAGATCACAGTCGCATAGTGGAACTCGTGGCCGCTGAGTTGCGTGCCGGCGTGGCCGAGCGGCCCGTCAACGGCAAGCATCGCGTTGCGATAGCCGAGATTCATCTTGCGCCTGGCGAAGCTGGTCTCGACCGAGAGCAGCCCGGCCATGGCATGGCTGACGCCGTCGGCATCGATCAGGCTCTTGCCCAGCACCATATAGCCGCCGCACTCGCCATGGACCGGGCGGGTCCGGGCAAAATCGCGCAGCCCGTCGAGAAAGTGCGAGGCAGCTGCAAGTCGCCCGGCATGCAGTTCGGGATAGCCGCCCGGCAGCCAGCAGGCGTCGCAGCCCTCTGGAGGCGGCTCGTGGGCGAGCGGCGAGAACGGCACGAGCTCGGTCCCTTGCGCCCGCCAACCCGCCTCGACATGCGGGTAGACGAAGCTGAAGGCGGCGTCGCGGGCGATGGCGAGGCGCCTGCCCGGCGTGGGCAGCGGGATCGTCTGATGCCTGGAAGCCGGCAAAGAGGTCACACCGGCAGCCGCGATCACCGCGTCGAGATCGACTGCCGCCGCGACGGCGTCGGCTAGTGCATCGAGGCGCTGGTGCAGATCCTCGGTCTCGCCGGCCTGGACGAGGCCGAGATGGCGTTCGGGCAGGATCAGGCTCGCCTCGCGCGGCAGGGCGCCGAACACGGGCAATCCGATCCTTTCCATGCCGGCTGCAGCGAGCCTTCGATGCCGTTCGCTCGCGACCTTGTTGAGGATCACGCCGGCGACGCGGATGCGCTCGTCATAGGCCATGCAGCCGAGCGCCACCGCCCCGGCCGATTGCGCCTGCCCGGAGACGTCGATGACGAGCACGACCGGCCAGCCGAGCAGGGCGGCGATGTCGGCGCTGGCGCCGGTATGCCCGTCGAGGCCGGGTACGCCGTCGAACAGCCCCATCGAGCCTTCGGCGACGATGATGTCTGCCGCTGCGGCCGCCGCATTGGCGATCTGGCCGAGCAGCGCATCCGGCATCGCGTAGCTGTCGAGATTGGCGCTGGAGGCACCGGTCGCGGCGGCGTGGAAGGCCGGGTCGATATAATCAGGTCCGCATTTCAGCCCGCGAACCTTGAGGCCGCGGCGAGTGAGTGCTCGCTGCAGGCCGAGCGTGATCGTGGTCTTGCCCGAGCCGGAGCGCGGTGCGGCGATGAGCAGGCCCTTGGCCGTCATTCCTGGCCTCCGCGCGGCCGGAAGCGGCGGTCATAGCCGGTCGAATAGAGCGCGCTCTCGGAGAAATCCTGCGCCGCCAGCGCTGGGCCGACCAGGATCAGAGCGGTTCGCTCCAGCTCGGCCGCCTTGACCTGATCGGCGATGTCGGCAAGCCGCCCTCGCAGGATGTGCTCGTCCGGCCAGGAGGCGCGGAAGACGATCGCGACCGGGCAGTCCGCGCCGTAGAAGGGCGCGAGGCCCGCAACGACCTGCTCGATCACATGGATCGAGAGATGGATGGCGAGCGTCGCCCCCGAGGCCGCGAAGGTCGCCAGCTTCTCCTTTTCCGGCATGGCCGAAGCGCGACCGGAGGTGCGGGTCAGCACCAGCGATTGCGCGACGCCGGGCAGCGTCAGTTCGCGCTTTAGAGCCGCGGCAGCGGCGGCGAAGGCCGGCACGCCGGGCGTGATCTCGTAGGGAATGCCGAGCTGATCGAGCCGGCGCATCTGCTCACCCGTGGCGCTCCAGATCGAGATGTCACCGGAATGGAGGCGGGCGACGTCCTTGCCTTCGGCATGGGCGGTCTGGATTTCGGCGACGATCGCGTCGAGATCGAGCGGGGCGGTGTCGACGATGCGCGCGCCGGGCGGGCACCAGCCGAGCATCGCCTTGGGGATTAGCGAGCCCGCATAGAGGCAGACCGGGCATGAGCCGATCAGCTCGCGTCCGCGCAGGGTGATGAGATCGACCGCGCCTGGGCCGGCGCCGATGAAATGGACGGTCACGCCATGCTCCGGGCAAGCGCGCAGGTGACGCGGGCGGTGGCGATGCGCGGCTGGATCAGGATGGCGCCTGGCCCGGCTGCCGCCAGCGCTGCTGCCTCCGCCACCGAGCCGACGCCATAGAGCCCGGAAATCCGGGTCGAGCGCGTTGCGCAGGCGGCCTCGAAGCCGGCGAGTGCTTCGTCGGGAATGGCGACGAGGATGAGGTCATGCGCCTGTGCCACCGCGGCGAGGCCCGGTTCGTCGCGGCGCGAGGCCAGCGTGGCGAGGCGCTTGATCGCATCCGCTGCCAGGTTGGCTGCGGCCAGCGTCTGCGTCAGGCAGGCCTCGATATCGGCCTCCGACGTGCCTGGGCGCAGGCCGATGCCGGCGGTGATGTCGCTCACGGCTTCACCACCCGCCACTGCGTCACCGCCATCGCGGCGCGCCAGCCATGCATCGTCCCGATCGGGTCGAGATGCGAGACGCCGATGCGGCGCAGGTTTCCGCCATGGACCGAGAAGAGCCCGGCGAGCCTGGCTTCGCCCTCGATCGTCACCGCGTTCGCGACCAGCCGCCCACGCGGCTTCAACGCCGCGAAGGCGGCTTCGAAGACGCCGGGATCGGTCAGCCCGCCGCCGATGAAGACGGCGTCCGGCGAGGCTTTTCCGGCGAAGCTCTCTGGCGCCTTGCCTTCGACGACTTCGAGCGGCGGCGCGCCGAGCGCCAGCCGGTTGCGGGCGATGCGGGCGGCGCGCTCCGGCCGCTCCTCGAAGGCGATGGCGCGGTTGTGGCGATGGCGCAGGCTCCACTCGATGCCGATCGAGCCGGAGCCGGCGCCGATGTCCCAGAGCAGTTCACCGGCGCGTGGCGCCAGCGCCGACAGCGTGATCGCGCGGATGTCGGCCTTGGTGAGCTGGCCGTCATGCTCGAACCAGTCGTCGGAGAGCCCGGTCGCCAGCGGCAGAATGCGGGCGTCGCGGCTGGCGACAACCTCGATCGCCAGCAGGTTGAGCGGCACGATGCCATCCAGCGCGAAGGCGTCGGCACGGGCCTCGCGGATACGCTCGTTCGGACCGCCGATCGTTTCCAGCACGGTGATCGTGCTTTCGCCGAAGCCGCGGGCGCTCATCAATTGGGCCACGGCGAGCGGCGTCGAATCGTCCCAGGACAGTGCCAGCACCCGCGCGCCCGGCTGGAGAAAAGGGATGATCCTCTGAAGGGCACGGCCATGCAGCGAGACCAGCCCGCATTCCTCCTGCGGCCAGCGCATCCGCGTGCAGGCCATCGAGAAGGAGGAGAGCTGCGGGATGACGCGCATTTCCGCCGCCGGCACCGCTTTGGTCAGCCCGGCGCCGATGCCGTAATGGAACGGGTCGCTGGTCGCGAGCACGCAGACATTGCGGCCCTTTTCGGCCAGGATCGCCGGTAGCGCGTTGCGGAAAGGCTGCGGCCAGGGCCGGGCCTCGCCGGGCACATCGCCGATCAATTTGAGGTGGCGCTCGCCGCCGAAGACGATCTCGGCACTCTCCAGTGCGGCCAGCGCTTCGGCGCAGAGCCCGGCGCGGCCATCCTCGCCGAGACCGACCAGCGAAAGCCAGGGTCCGGGCGGCGTGCTCGACAGTTTGGTCGTTTCAGGCGAAAACTGTTCCATGACGGTCCTCATCCTCGGCGGCACCAGCGAAGCGGCTGCACTCGATCAGCTCCTGGCCGAACAGGCACCCGAAATTCGCGCCGTGATCTCGCTCGCGGGTCATACCTCCGACCCGCGCCCCTTGTCCCTGCCGACCCGCACCGGCGGTTTCGGCGGCATTGCCGGCCTCCGGCAATATCTGCTCGACGAGGGTGTCGTCGCCGTCATCGATGCGACCCACCCCTTCGCCGCGATCATGCCCTATCACGCCGAAGCGGCCTGCAAGGCGGAAGGCGTGCCGCTGCTGGCGATCCGGCGCGAAAGCTGGAAGCCGCAGAACGGCGACCGCTGGAAGAGCGTGCCCGACATCGACGCTGCCGTCGAGGCGCTCGGCGATGAGCCGCGCCGGGTCTTCCTGACCATCGGTCGGCTCGAATTGCCCCACTTCTTCGCAGCCCCGCAGCACGAATACCTGATCCGCGTGATCGAGCCTGTGAGCGATCTGCCGCTGCCGAATGCCAAGGTGCTGCAGCAGCGCGGGCCGTTCGAGGCCGAGGCCGAGGAGAAGCTGATGCGGGAGGAGGGCACCGAGGTCCTGGTCAGCAAGAATGCCGGCGGGCCGATGACGCTCGGCAAGCTCGTCGCCGCGCGTCGGCTCTCCTTGCCGGTGATCATGGTCGAGCGGCCGCCCAAGCCCGATGTCGAGACCGTCGAGCATATCGATCAGGTCCTGCCCTGGCTGGTGACGCAGGGGCTTTTCGTCACCGAGCGCGGCGTATAGACGATCGGGTTTTCGCCCTCGCGGGCGATCAGGCGCGTCGCGCTGGCGCCGATCATCACCAGGGTCGCCATGTCGGCGGTCTCGGCTGCCGCAATGGCCTCGGCCAGCGTCAGGATGCGCAGGCTCTCATCGGGGCGCCCGACGGCGCGGGCGAAGATCACCGGCGTCTCCGCCGCGCGGATCGTCGCCGCCAACTCCAGCGCCTTGCCGAGCTGCCAGGGCCGCGCCTTCGAGATCGGGTTGTAGAGGCAGATCACGAAATCGGCCGACAGCGCAGCAGTGAGCCGCGCCGTGATCACGTCCCAGGGCTTGAGATTGTCGGAGAGCGAGATCGCGCAGAAATCGCCGCCGAGCGGCGCGCCGGCCTTGGCCGCAGCCGCCAGCATGGCGGTGATGCCGGGCTCGACGCTGATGGGGAGCCTGCGCCAGTCCGCTTCACCCGCTTCCAGCGCCTCGAACACTGCCGCCGCCATGGCGAAGACGCCGGGATCGCCGCCCGAGACGACCGCGACCGCCTTGCCCTCGGCAGCCAGCGTCAGCGCATGACGGGCGCGCTCGACCTCGACGCGGTTGTCGGAAGCGTGCTTGGTCTGGCCCGCACGCGCCGGGACGCGGTCGAGATAGGGCCCGTAACCGATCAGGTCGCTGGCGGCTTCGAGCGCGGCCAGTGCGGAGGGCGTGAGATAACGCGCCTCGCCGGGGCCGAGGCCGATGATGGCGAGTGAGCCGCTCACAGCCGCCGCCCCTCGCCGGGAACGAGGATCATCGAGAAATAGGGCGCCTCGTCGTCGGGCTTCTCGGCGAGACGGGTCACCACCTGCCCGGCCATGGTGGCGCGCTCGACATAGATGGCGCGGTTGATCAGCCCCGCCGCCTGCAGCGCGCGGCGCACTTTTGGCAGGTTGCGGCCGAGCTTCATGATCACGGCGGCGTCGGTGTCGGCGAGGCGGCGGGTCAATTCGCCTTCGGCGAGCGTGCCCGGCACCACCGTCATCACATCGTCGCCCCAGCTGATCGGGGCGTCGGCGCGGGCCCAGGCGCCGGCCATGCCAGTGACACCCGGCACGACCTCGGTCGGGAAGCGGTGGGCGAGACGCCGCCACAGATGCATGAAGGAGCCGTAGAAGAAGGGGTCGCCATCGCAGAGCACGGCGACGCTGCGGCCGGCCGCCATCTCGCCGGCGAGCTGCTCGGCAGCCTCGTCATAGAACGCGGCTATCGGGCTGGTATAGCCTTCGTCCTCGACCGGCACCTCGATCGTAACCGGGAAGGCGAGCTCGATCTCGCGGGTGGCATCGGGCGCGATGACGGCATCGGCGGTGACGCGGGCATTGCCGCGCCGGCCGCGCTTGCAGAAATGGACGAGACGGTCGGCCTTGAGGATGATGTCGCGGGCCCGCACGGTCATGTAGTCGGGATCGCCGGGGCCGAGGCCGACGCCGTAGAGCAGGGTGCGGGGTGCCTCAACGCTCACGCTGCTCATTCCTTCACCTGCGCCAGCGCGTTCACCGCAGCGGCCGCCATGGCCGAGCCGCCGCGCCGGCCGTGCACGACGAGGAAAGGCACGCGCCCATCCTGCGCCAGTGCCTCCTTCGATTCGGCTGCACCGACGAAGCCGACGGGGATGCCGATCACCGCCGCGGGCTTCGGCGCCCCTTCGTCAAGCATGTCGAGCAGGCGGAACAGCGAGGTCGGTGCATTGCCGATCACGACCACGGAACCGGCCAGGTGCGGGCGCCAGAGCTCCATCGCCGCGGCCGAGCGCGTCGTGCCCATCTCTTCGGCGAGCTTCGGCACAGAAGCGTCGGGCAGCGTGCAGATCACCTCGTTCTTCGCCGGCAGGCGCGTGCGGGTGACGCCGTCGGCGACCATGCGGGCATCGCAAAGGATTGGCGCGCCCTTCGCCAGCGCCGCCTCGGCGGCTTCGGCGAAATCCGGCGACATCACGACGTCCCTGGGCAGGTCGGTCATGCCGCAGGCATGGATCATCCTGACGACGACGCGCTCGGCCGTCCCCGAAAAACGCGACAGGTCGGATTCGGCTCGGATGATGGCGAAGGAGCGCTCATAGATCGCGGCTCCGTCGCGGATATAGGCGTGACGCGTGCTCAACTTCCAACCTGCTTCTAGTGGCGCGCCGCTTCCAGGCGCGCGCGGATGTCCTGACCCGGTTCGAGCCGGCGCACAAGTTCCGTCAGCGAAAGATGGGCGATCGCGGTGTCGTTGGTCCCGCCGGCGAGGATCACGTCATAGCGCCCGTCGCGGCCGACCAGCGTGAGGTCGGCGTTGCCGGGATGGGCACAGGACTTGGCGCAGCCGGAGACGTGGAGACGGAGGCCGTCGGCGAGGAGCGGCGCGATCGCTTGTGCGAGGACCGCGGCATCGGCCAGCGTCGTTGCTTCGCCGCGCGAGCAGGCAGGCGCACCGGCGCAGGCCGAAACCGCCAGGCGCTGATCGTCCGCCTCGACGATCAGGCCTTCGCTGCGCAACGCTTCCTGCAAGACACGGGCTGCGTCGGCTGGGAGGCCGCAGAAGGCGAGGCCACGCCAGGGCGATACTCTGATCTCTTCGATATTGGCGGTGTTGGCGAGGTCGGCGATCCGGCGAAGGCCTTTTGCATCGGTCCGGCCAAAAGGCAGGCTGGCCAGCACGGCAATCGTGTTCTCTTGTTCGACGACGAGGCCGACGGCGGCAGGCTTGGGCCGGCCGGGTGGCGTCGCCATCGGCCTGAGTCCGCAAGACGCGGCCAGCGTAATGAGCTGGTCCGGCTTAAGATCGCGCATGCGACGAATTTGTCCTGAGCCCTGCCTGCTCACGGCGGCGAAGCCGTCGAGCAAACGGGCGGTCAGTGTTGGTGTCTTCCCAGGCGCAACGGGCCCGAACCAGTGGCCGCCCGAAAAGGCGAATGCGACCGCATCGGCCGCGAAGGCTTGCAGCTTGAGATCGGCCGCGAAGCCATCGAGCGCCAATGTGCCGCCGCCATCCACTATGATCAAGAACTTCGCCGGCAGGCCGACGACGTTGCGCCCGGCACGCTCGACTGCCTCAGCCAGAGCGGCGGCGTCGAGCAGTTCGTCAGCCGCCCGGCCGGCGAGCGGGGACGACAGCACCAGCCGGTTCGGGCCGTCGCCCTCGGCTTCGTCGACGAGGCCCGCTTCGAGCAGATCCTCGACCAGCGCCGGATGCGCCTCCTCGCGAATGCCGCGCAATTGCAGATTGCCACGTCCGGAAATCTCGATCTGGCCGTTGCCGTGGCGGCTCGCCAATTCGGCGACATAAGCGAGCTGGTCCGGCGTCAGCGCATTGTGCGGCGGATGCAGGCGCACCAGCAACCCGTCGCCGGTCGGCATCGGCCGCAAGGTGCCGGGGCACCAGCCGCGCCGCATCGCCTCGCGAGCCGGGGCGCTCATTCCGCCGCCGCCCGGCCCGAGAGCATCGCTGCCGAGTTCGATCGGCTTGTCCAGAGCCCACGCTCCTGCGCTTCGGAGAGGCGGGAGCGGATCGAGGCGGCGGCTGGCGCATTCGCCTGCTCCAGCGCCTGCCAGATGGCGGGATCGCCGCAATAGGCCTGGAACACCGCGTCGAAAAGGCCGTCCGAGACGGCATCTGTAGCAGCCGCATAGACGAAGAGCGCATCGACCGCCTCCGCCAGCTCTGCCGCGCCGCGCCAGCCATGGGCGAGATGGCTCGCGATCCAGCGGGGATGACAAAGCCGGCCATGGACGATGCGCGAGACGTCCTCGGCCAGCGTCCTCGCCTTCGGCTTCTGCGGATCGGAGGTGTCGAGGCTGTAGAGCGCCGCCTTGCCGCCTTCAGCTTGCATCGCCGCGACGAAGCCGCCGATCACGTCGGCGGCGCTGGTCGCTTCCAATATGTCGCGGCCGGCGGTGTCGCTGACATGGACGAAGGCCTCAGCCTCCTTGACCCGGGCGGTGAAGCTGTCGTCGGGCGAGGCTGTGCCATCCGGCCCGCCATAGGCGTGGCTGGTGGCAGCGAGATAGGCCTCGCCCAGTTCGGCGCGCGCCTGCCAGTCGCCGTCGAGCGCCCGGTTGGCCATGGCGGCACCATAGCGGCCGGGCGCCGCGCCGAAGATGCGCGCTCCTGCCTCGCCGCGGCGGTGGGCTGCGGCGGGCTCGTTCCACTCATCCGGTTCGTCGAGCGCGGCGACGGCGCGCGCGGCTGAATCGAGCAGAGCGATCTGCGCCGGGAAGGTGTCTCGGAAGGCGCCGGAGATGCGGATGGTGACGTCGGCGCGCGGCGCAGCGAGCTTGGCCTGTGGGATGATCGCAAAGCCGGTGACGCGGGTCGAGCCATGGTCCCAGAGCGGTTCGGCCCCCATCAGGTGCAGGGCATGGGCGATGTCCTCGCCGCCCGAGCGCAAGGTCGGCGAGGCCCAGAGATCCATGACGATCCGGCGCGGATAGTCGCCCTCGTCCTGGAGGTGGCGGGCGATCACGGCCTCGGCAGCCTTGGCGCCGAGCCTGGCGGCCGAGCGGGTCGGCAGGGCGCGCGGGTCGAGCGTCGAGAGATTGCGCCCGCTCGGCAGCACATCGGGCCGGCCGCGATGCGGCGCGCCGGCCGGGCCCGGCGGCACAAAGCCGGCATCGAGCGCCTTCAGCAGGTTGTTTCGCTCGTTCACGGCGGAGGCCGGGTCAGCGTCGGAATGCCCGAAGACATGGAGCCCGTCGCGAAAGGCGGTCTCGGCGAGGTCGCAGAGATGAGCGTCGAGTGCCGCAAGCGCGCTCGCCATGTCCTGATCAGGCGTGACGCCGCTCGCTGCGGCGAGGCCGGTGCGCTCCGCCCGGTCGAGAATCTCGCGCGCCACCAGCTCGGCCCGGCGTGGGTCGAGCACCTGCGCCTGCGAGTATTCCTCGACGAGGTCGCGCAGCAGTGCCGCCTCGCCGGCGGTATCTTGGCTCGCCAGCGGCGGCGGCAGATGGCCGAGCGTCAGGGCCGAGAGCCGGCGCTTGGCCGGCGCCGCCTCGCCGGGATCATCGACGACATAAGGGTAGATCACCGGCAGCGCGCCGACCGCGAGCCGCGGCCAGCAGGCAGCCGAGAGCGCCACGGCCTTGCCGGGCAGCCATTCGGTCGTGCCATGGGTGCCCAGATGGATCAGCGCATCGGCGCCGAATACCTCGCGCAGGCCGAGATAGAAGGCGAGATAGGCATGGCCCGGCGGCGCGTCGGGATCGTGATAGCGCGCCTTGCGATCGGGCGAGGCATCGCGCGGCGGCTGCAGCGCGATGGCGAGCTTGCCGAAACGTACGAGCCGGAAATGGAAAGCCTCGCCGCCGCAGGTGGGGTCGGTTTCGGGTTGGCCCTGGCTTGCGATGAGGGCTTCGCGCGCAGCGGCCGGGATGCTGGCGAGCCAGGCGCGGTAGCTGGCGAGCGGGACGGTGAAGTCAGCCGGGCCTTCGGTGAGTGCCTGCATCAATTTCCAGCCCTCATCCTGAGGAGCGGCCGAAGGCCGCGTCTCGAAGGATGCTCCAGAGCGTGCGGGGTCATCCTTCGAGACGCCGCTGCGCGGCTCCTCATGATGAGGGCTGTTAGGGGTGGCGGCGTTGCCGCCGACATCATAACCCGCCCCACCCAGCAACTCCCGGATAGCCAGCGCGCTCGCTGGCGTGTCGAGGCCGACGGCGAAGCCGGCACGGCCGCCGCGGGCGGGATAGTCGGACATCACCAGCACGAGCTGCCGCTCGCCACGCGGCTTGCTGCCGAGCGCGACCCAGTTCGCTGCGAGGTCGGCGAGAGCGGCGATGCAATCGGCATCCGGTGTGAGCCGCCGCAATGTCAGGCTGGTTGCCGGATCGGCGATCTCCTCCTTGAAGGCGACAGGGATGGCTCCCAGCCTTCCGTCGAACTCCGGCAGCGCCGCCTGCATGGTAAGGTCGGCGGCGGAGAGCCCGCGCGGCGATGCCTCCCAGGCCTCGCGCACGCTGCCGACCGGCACGGCCTGCAGGATCGGGCAATCGGCAGCGTCGAGCACGAAGCCGTCGCCGTCGCGAGCCGAGAAGGCGGTGGTGGTGACGATCAGGGCCGGCTTGCGCGTCGCTATCAACGCGGCGAGCTCGGCCGCAACGCTTGCGTCCTTCAAGCTGGTCAGAGCGAGCGGGAGTGGGCTGAGGTCGCACTCGGCGAGAGCTGACGCGATAGCCTCGACCATCGCCGTGTCTCCGGCAGCGACGCCGGAGCGGTAGACGAGGATGGGAACGAGCGAGGTGTCGGCCGGCAGGGCGGAGAGTGCTTCCCGCCAAGGCAGGGGCGCGGCGTTTGGGCCGAGGGCGAAGAGCGTTGGGAGTGCAACTGGCGCAAGGTCGCGCCGGCCCTCATCCCCCTGCCGGGACCTTCTCCCCCGGAGGGAGAAGGAGGCTGACGCAGCCGCCTCGCCTTTCGTTGGCTGATCCTTCTCCTCTCGGGGGAAAAGGTGGCCCAGCGCAGCCGGGT
Organism: Allobosea sp. NPDC055332; assembly: GCF_053645455.1. NCBI lineage: Bacteria > Pseudomonadati > Pseudomonadota > Alphaproteobacteria > Hyphomicrobiales > Alloboseaceae > Allobosea > Allobosea sp. NPDC055332. Next base: position 609,858 of record NZ_JBSHMO010000005.1, read on the forward strand.
CGGATGAGGGCAGCGCGGCGAGATAGCCGTCGACCCGCGCCAGCAACCGCCGCATGTTCTCGGCACCACCACCGGCATGGAAATGGCCGAGCAGGTCTGCAGCGAACTCCGATGGCACTGTGCCATATCCGGCGAGCCGCTCGTCCGCCCGGTCATCGCCCGGCAAGACCGCCAGAGCGACGCCATGCTGCCGGCAGGCGGCGGCGATCTGCTCCACGCCGTAACGGAGATAGTCGAGCCCGCCGAGGCAGCGCAGCAGCACGAAGCGCGAGCTGGCGAGGGTCTTCTCGATCAGCAGGTCGATCGAGAGCGGGTGCTTGAAGCGCCGGAGCGGCACGAGGCGCAAGGTCAGCCCGCTATCGGGCGCGGCCGCCGCCAGTGCCGAGAGGTCGCTGTCGCTGAAGGAGAGGACGACGAGGTCTCCCGGCGGCAAAGCGAGGTCGACGGCGTCTTCGCCGTCGTCGAGCCTCACTTCGCTGGTCGGGAGAAGATGCATCGCATCAGCCGGCGAGCGCCGCTTCCACGGCGGCGCGGTCGAAGCCCTTGAGGCCGATCACCACGAGCCGGCCGTCGCGCGGCTCATTGGCGCCCCAGGCCCGGTCGTAGTGGTGGCCAACGCGCCGGCCGACGCCCTGCACCACGAGCCGCATCGGCTTGCCGGGAATGCCGGCAAAACCCTTGAGGCGCAGCACGCCCTCGGCCTCGGCCGCCTTGGCGACACGGGCGACGAGTTCCTCCGGCGAGCCGGCCTGCGGCAGCGGCAGCGCGACGCTGTCGAAATCGTCGTGGTCGTGATCCTCGCCCTCGCCGTGATGCGAGGGACGCGCCGCCAGATCGGCTTCGGCTGCGGCTCCCAGCCCGATGATCAGCGCCGGCTCGACCTTGCCATGGGCGGTCTCGACCACCTTGATCGCCTTGGGCAGGTGCTGGGCGATCTCGGCCTTGACGCGCTCGCGCCCTTCGGCGTCGACGAGGTCGCTCTTGTTGAGCAGGATCAAGTCGGCGCAGAGGATCTGGTCCTCGAACACCTCCTCCAGCGGGTTGTCGTGATCGACCGCCTGGTCCTGCGCGGCCTGCGCCTTCAGCGCCTCGGGATCGTCGGCGAACTGGCCCTCGGCCACCGCCGGCCCGTCGACCACGGCGATGACGCCGTCGACGGTGACGCGCGAGCGGATCGCCGGCCAGTTGAAGGCCTTGACCAGCGGCTTCGGCAGAGCGAGGCCGGAGGTCTCGATCAGGATGTGCTGCGGCGGGTTTTCCCGGTTCAGCAGCTTTTCCAGCGCCGGCACGAAGTCGTCGGCGACGGTGCAGCAGATGCAACCGTTCGGCAGTTCGACGATGTCGTCCTGCGTGCAGCCTTCGATGCCGCAGCCGGCGATGAAGGAGCCGTCGAAGCCGAGATCGCCGAACTCGTTGACGAGAACGGCGAGGCGCTTGCCGCCGGCGTTCTCGAGCAGATGCCGGACGAGGGTGGTTTTGCCGGCGCCGAGGAAGCCGGTGATGATCGTGCACGGCACCTTGCCGAGCGTCGTGGTCTGGGGAGCGTTCATTCGTTTGATCCTTGTGTGCGCGGCAGGGGAGGCACGCGCGCGACCACGCCCTTGCGGAACGGAGCGGGTCTTTCTTTCCAGGGAACGATGCCGTTAGCGCTGGCGGCGAATTTCTCCGCCCCGCTGACGATCTCGTCGAGATGAAGACCGGCGTCGAGATCGCCGATCAGATAGGTCCACTTGCCCTCGGCCGCGAGCGCGATCGTGCAGGGCCGCTTGCAGACGGAGAGGCATTCGACCGGGATGACGGCGATGCCGCTGCCGGCCATGCGCTCGGAGAGCGCTGCCGCAAGGCCGATGCCGGGTTGGTCATAGCCTTCCGGCAGATCCTCGCGCTGGCGCCGGCAGACGGTGCAGACATGGATGGTGCAGCCCGGTTCCTGCCGGACTTGCGTCGCGAAAGCGAGATCGCCTTCGAGCATCAAAACGCCTCCTTGGGCTGGCGCGGCCGTGGTCGGCCGCGCGAGGCGTCAGGCGACCGCGGTGGCGGTGCTGCGGCGCGTGGCCCAAGGCCAGAGCACGCCGACGGCAAAGCCGGTGACGAGCCAGAGCGCGGCCTGGATGGCGAGCGAGAGCGCGGCGAAATGCGCGGCGATCTCGGCCGGCACCTTGCTCTCCGGCGCGGCCGGATGCGGCGCACCGATCAGATGCGGCAGCAGTAGCGCCAGTACGGCGAGCGCCCGCGCCCAGGAGGCTTCGACCCGCAGGAAGACGAAGAGCGCGCCGGCGGTGACCACCGCCGTGAGCAGCCACCAGAGCTGGCGGTGCTGCAGTTCGGCCGCGGCGGAGCCCGGCAATTCGGGCGCCAGCCCCATCGCCGGGGCGAGCCCGAAGGCGAGGAAGCCGCAGACGGCCCAGGCCAAGGCCCGGCGCTGGTCGATATGTTCGTTCGCGGCGATCATCCCGGCAAGAAGCAGGGCGGCGAAGCCGATCGCAGTACCGATCGTCACCAGGCTGGTTAAGGCGGTGCGCTGCAGGCCGTCCTGCGGCTTCCATTCATGCTCGCCGGTGTGCTCGGCCCCGGCTTTCGGGTCGTTATGCGCGAGCTGGATGCGGGCCTCGCCCGAGAACGCGGCCTGCACCGGCCCGCTCGGCGCACGCAAAGCCGCCTCATAGGTCTCGGCCTTGAGGATCAGCGGGGTGGTGGTGACGTGCTGGAGCGCCGAGATCAGCAGCCCAGCCAGAAGCCCGGCCAGAATGCTGACCGTGAGAACACGCGTGACCATGTGCTTCCCCTCAATGACAGGGAAAAGCGAGGCCGTGACGGGTGTCGTGCGCCGCGTTGTGGACAGTGGACGAGGCAGCGAAGCCGACGGTGTAGATCAGCACGAAGCCGAGGATCAGCGCGGCAGCGACGGCTTTCGCCCGCTCCGAAACGCTGGCCTGGCTGGTGACGGTAGCCGTATTCATCTGGTTCTCCTTGGCCACCCCACCGGCAGCCTGCTGGACGACATCGAAAGACGGCAGGTCTCCTGGCTCACGGCTTGGTGTCCTGCTCCGCCTTCCCGGGAAACCCAGTGGCCGATGGCGCAGGACGCGCCGCTTACAGTTGCGGGGGCAGCCGCGGTCCTTCACCGCGTTCCCTTTTCACCTCGTTGTCGAGGCACCGTCATCGACGATCATTAGCCACAGGCGCGGTGCTGTGCAATGCACGATGATCCTTGAAAGCGAATGGTAGACATGACCCTCCCTCCGCTCACCCTCGTCCTTGGCGGCGCCCGTTCCGGCAAGAGCCGTCATGCCGAGGCGCTGATCGAGGCTCTGCCGGCGCCCTGGACCTATATCGCCACCGCCCAGGCCTATGACGACGAGATGCGCGCCCGCATCGCCGAGCATCGCGCCAGGCGCTCGCGCGACTGGCTGACGGTCGATGCGCCGGTCGCGCTGCCCGAGGCGATCCGCAATGCGCGTGTCGGGCAACCCATCCTGGTTGACTGTCTGACGCTCTGGCTGACCAATCTGCTGCTGGCCGAGCGCGACATCGCGATCGCGACCGGCGAGCTCGTGGCGGCTTGCCGCGAGGCGAGTGCGCCGGTGGTACTGGTCTCCAACGAGGTCGGCCTCGGCATCGTGCCGGACAATGCGCTCGCCCGGCGCTTTCGCGACGAGGCCGGCCGCCTGCATCAGCGGCTTGCGGCGCAGGCCGGGCGCGTGGTCTTCATGGTCGCCGGATTGCCGATGCAGGTGAAGTGACGCGATGACGAACGAGGCCGAGGACGCCGCCCGCCACAAGGCGAAGATGGAAAAGCGCAAGGCGGTGCAGGACGCCAAGGTCGCCGGCAAGGCGCTGGAAAAGGGCCTGCTGATCGTCAACACCGGCCCGGGCAAGGGCAAGTCGACCGCCGCCTTCGGCCTGATCCTGCGCGCGCTCGGCCATGGCTGGCGCATCGGCGTCGTACAGTTCATCAAGGGCGCGTGGTCGACCGGCGAGCGCAAGGCGCTGGACGCCTTCGGCGACCAGGTCTCCTGGCATTCCATGGGCGAGGGCTTCACCTGGGAGACGCAGGACAAGGCCCGCGACATCGCCGCCGCGACGCGAGCGTTCGAGAAAGCCAGGGAGTTGATGGCGGATGAGAGCATCCGGCTCCTGGTGCTGGACGAGCTCAACATCGCCCTGCGCTACGATTACCTGCCGCTGGCCGAGGTGGTGGCGGTGCTGCAGGCCCGCCGACCCGACCTCCACATCGTCGTCACTGGCCGCAACGCCAAGCCGGAGCTGATCGAGGCCGCCGATCTGGTCACCGAGATGACGCTGGTGAAGCATCATTTCGCCGCCGGCGTGAAGGCGCAGGAGGGGATCGAGTTCTAGAGGGCGAGCGCAGCCGCGCTTCCAATTCCTGCCAGCCCCCAGAGCAGCAGGCAGGCGCGCCGGTAGAGGGCGAGCGCCCGTCGGATATCTGCGGCGGTTGCTTCCGCCCGGCCATCGCCCATCCAGCCATCCTCGACCCTGACCGCACCGTAGATGCGTGGGCCGGCCAATCGCAGGCCGAGGGCACCCGCCATCGCCGCTTCCGGCCAGCCGGCATTGGGCGAGCGGTGGCGTCCGGCATCACGGCGAACCGCGCGCCAGGCCGCGCCGGCATCGGCCTGCCGGTCGAGCGCCGCGGCGGCAGTCAGTAGCAAGGCGGTCAGCCGCGAAGCCGGCAGATTGACGAGATCGTCGAGCCGCGCCGCCGCCCAGCCGAAGGCGAGGTATCGCGGCGATTTGTGGCCGATCATCGAATCGGCGGTGTTGATCGCCTTGTAGAGCGCCCCGCCCGGCAGGCCGCCGAGGCCGAGCCAGAAGGCCGGCGCGACGATGCCGTCGGAAAAATTCTCGGAGAGGCTCTCGATCGCGGCGCGGGCGACGCCGGCTTTGTCGAGGCTCTCCGGATCACGACCAACGATCATCGCGACCGCCTCGCGCCCGCCGGTGAGGCCGCCTTGCTCCAGTCCCTCAGCGACGCGGGCGACATGCTCGTGCAGGCTGCGCTGGGCGAGCAGAGACGAGGCCAGGAATGCCAGTGGCAGCAGGGCGAACGGTGCAGCGAGGCGACAGAGCGCGACCAGCCCAAGCGAAACTGCGAGCGTCACCCCAAGCAGAATCAGGAGCGCAGCGACGCCGGCCATTCGCCGCATCGCGAAGCTCATGGCTTCGCGGTTGAGGCTGCGGTCCAGCCAGCCGATCAGCGCGCCGATCCAGGTGACGGGATGGCCGATCCATGCGAACAGGCGCGCCGGATAGCCGATCGCCGCCTCGATCAGGAGGGCGGCGAGGAGGAGCGGCAGGCTTGCGGAGAGCGACATGGCGGCTGGGGAGACGAAGGAAGCGATCTGGCATGGCGGCGATCTCGCCACGGCCCAGGCGCTGTTTCCGCAGGCGCCAAAACCCTGGATCGATCTCTCGACCGGTATCAACCCGATCCCCTATCCGCTTCCGGAGCTGCCGTTAAGCCTGTGGCAACGCCTGCCGGGCAAGGCGGAGGAGTCGGCGCTGCTGTCAGCGGCCCGCAAGGCCTACCGGATTCGCGCTGAAAGCGGCATCGTCGCGGCGCCCGGCACGCAGATCCTGATCGAATTGCTGCCGCGTCTGGTCCCGGCCGCGAATGTCGCCGTGCTTGGGCCGACCTATGGCGAGCATGCGCCGGCCTGGCGCAAGGCGGGAGCGACGGTGCGCGAGATCGATGATTTCGTCGAAGCCGGCGATGCCAATGTCGTCGTGCTGGTCAACCCGAACAATCCGGACGGGCGCATCGTTGCACAGGAAACGCTGGTCAGGCTGGCCGGTGCGCTCGCGGCGCAAGGCGGCCTGCTGGTGGTCGATGAGGCCTTTGCCGACTTTGCGCCCGAGATGAGCCTGTTGCCGATCCTGCCGAAGGGGGCGTTGGTGTTGCGCTCCTTCGGCAAGGCCTATGGGCTGGCGGGCCTCAGGCTCGGCTTCGCGGTCGGTGAGACGCACTTTACCGACGCCTTGCAGGTGATGCTCGGCCCCTGGGCCGTGGCGGGGCCAGCGCTGCATGTCGGAGCGGTCGCGCTCGGCGATGCGGAGTGGCTGTCGGCAGCAGGCGAGGCCCGCGCTGCCGACAGCAGGCGTCTCGATGATCTTCTCGTCCCGCTTGGCCGGATGATCGGCGGCACGGTGCTCTATCGTTTGCTTGAAACATCGCAGGCGCCGGACCTGTTCGAGCGGCTTGGCCGCGCCGGCATCTATGTCCGCCGCTTCCAGCACGATCGCTCGCGCCTGCGCTTCGGCTTGCCAGGGGACGAGATGGCCTGGGTGCGGTTGGCACGGGCGCTCGCGCCGGCCTGAGCCTTGCTGCGCGATCCCTGCAGCCGGCGCATGCGGGGGAGTGCGGGACGAAGCGGCGCCCCGACGCTATCGTCGGGCAATTCCAGCGATCCGGAGATAAGACGCATGCAGCCCTGGCCGAAGCAGTCCGCCCTCACCATCGGCTTCGCCCATGCGGCCTATCAACTGCGCGACGAGTATCTCGCTCGCAATGGCGCGGCGGCGAGCTTCGAGGTCCGGACCGTCGACGATCTCAAGGCCCGCGCGGCGGAGGCCGACGTCCTGGTTGTCTCCGGCCTCTGGCGCAACGAGATCCTGGATGGCTTGGGCAAGCTGCGCTTCATCCAGTCGATCAGCGCCGGCACCGACCAGTTCGACAAGCAGAAGCTGGCTGCGGCGGGCATCCCGCTCGCCAGCGCCCAGGGTGCCAACGAACGCGCCGTGGCTGAGCATGCGATCTCGCTGATCCTGGCGCTGGCGCGCCAGCTTCATCTCGCCCGCGACAACCAGGCGAAGGCATACTGGCGGCCGATGATCGGCGATCGCTCCCGCCGCGAGGATGAGCTCGGCGGCCGCACGCTGGTGATCGTCGGGCTCGGCCGCATCGGCCTCAGGCTCGCGGCGATCGCCTCGGCCTTCGGCATGCGCGTCATCGGCGTGCGCCGCCGGCCGGGCTCGGAGCCGAATGTCGAGCGGATCGTGCCGCCGTCTGATTTACACAAGGCGCTTGCCGAAGCTGATTTCGTTGCGCTGACCTGCCCACTGACGCCGGAGACGGAAGGGCTGATCGATGCCGCAGCACTCGCGGCGATGAAGCCTTCAGCCTATCTGATCAATGTCGCGCGTGGCCGCGTCGTCGACGAGCCGGCGCTGATCGCGGCGCTCGAGGCCGGCCGCATCGCCGGCGCCGGCATCGACTGCGTCTATGAGGAGCCGCTGCCGGCTGCCTCGCCGCTCTGGGGAATGCCGCAGGTGCTGCTGACGCCTCACAGCGCCGGCGAGACCCGCGCATACGAGAAAAACGTCATCGATGTCCTCATCGATAATCTCGGCCGGCTGGAGCGCGGCGAAGGCGAGTTGCTCAACCAGGTCGTCTGAACGACCAGCTAAGGCTCCGCCGTCATGCTCGCCCTTGTGGCGAGCATCCACGTCTTGAACACCAAGACGTGGATGGTCGGGACAAGCCCGACCATGACGGTGAGGTCGCTTCGTGTTTACGCCTTCAGCTTGCGGCCGAGGAAATCGCGGATCAGCGCTGCGATCTCCTCGCCCTTGTCCTCCAGCGCGAAATGGCCGCTGTCGATCAGGTTGAGCTCAGCTTCGGGCAGGTCGCGCAGATAGGCGCGGGCCCCTTCCGGCGGGAAGATGAAGTCGTTCTTGCCCCAGGCGATCAGCGTCGGCGGCTTGCGCTCGCGGAAGAAGGCGTGGAACTGCGGGTAGAGCTCGACATTGGTCCGGTAGTCCTTGAACAGGTCGAGATGGATCTCGCTGACGCCGGGCCGGTCGATCAGCATCTGGTCGATCAGCCAGCTGTCGGGGTCGACCAGGCTCTTGTCGGCGACGCCGTCGAGATATTGCGAGCGCGTCGCCTCCAGCGTCAGCCCGCCGCGCATCTTGTCGCGGCCGGCCGGCGTGTCATCGGCCCAATAGGCCTTCACCGGGATCCAGAAGTCGCGCAAGCCTTCTTCATAGGCGTTGCCATTCTGGGCGATCAGAGCCGTTACCTGGCCGGGGCGCTTCAGCGCCAGGCGGAAGCCGACCGGTGCGCCATAGTCCATCACATAGAGCGCGAAGCGATCGATCTTCAGCTGCGTCAGGAACGCGTCGATCAGCTCGGCGAAACGGGCAAAGCCATACTTGAAGCCCGTCCGGTCCGGCACTGCGCTGTGGCCGAAGCCGGGATAGTCCGGCGCGATTACCCGGTAGCGATCCGACAGCGCCGGGATGAGGTTGCGGAACATGCGCGAGGAGCTCGGGAAGCCGTGCAGCAGGAGCAGCACCGGCGCATCGGCCGGGCCGGCCTCACGGTAGAAGATCTCGATGCCGTCGATGCTGATGGTGCGGTGGTGCGTCGGCCGCGCCGGCGTCCGGGCTTCGGCGGGGACAGCAAGGCCGGTGAAGGCTCCGCCGGTCGCGGTCGCCGACAGGGCGACGAAGGCGTCGCGGCGGCTGAATGAATCCTGCGTCATCTGAAGGCTCCTTGCCTTGCCCGGCAGCGGCCGGCCGATTTCGTGACGCCAAGCTAGGGGCTGACGGAGCTCGGCAGAATGGCTATCAGGAGAAAGCTATTCTTCCAGAAAATGGAATGACGATGGATCGGTTGGAAGCGATGCGCGTCTTCGTCAGCGCGCTCGACGAGGGCAGCCTCGCTGCCGCGGCACGACGGCTCGGGCGCTCGGCGCCGGCGGTGACACGCGCCATCACCGCGCTCGAAGGCCATGTCGGGGCCCGGCTGCTCGACCGCACCACGCGGATGATCCGGCTCACCGAGGCGGGGGAACGCTATGCCGTCGCCTGTCGGCGGGTACTGTCCGATCTGGAGGAGGCCGAGCTGCAGGCGGCCGGCGAACGTGCTGCACCGCGTGGCCTCCTCACTTTGACCGCTCCGGTCGTCGCCGGCACGCGCCTGCTGCGCCCGTTGGTCGACGCTTTCCTCGATGAGCAGCCGCAGGTTCAGGTCAGGATGCTGCTGCTCGATCGCGTCGTCAGCCTGATCGACGAGGGCGTCGATCTCGCCTTGCGCATCGCGCATCTGCCGGATTCGAGCCTGATCGCGCTGCGCATCGGCAGCGTCCGGCATGTGGTCTGCGCTGCGCCATCCTATCTCGAGCGCCATGGTACGCCGCAGGAGCCGGGCGATCTCGCCGGCCATCGCTGCGTCGCGCAGATTCACGCGCTGGCGGGCGATCTCTGGAGCTTTCCGCCGATTTCGGAGGGCGGTCGACTACGTCAGGTCAGGGTGAAGCCGCGCCTGATGGCCAATTCGGTCGAAGCGGCGATCGCCTCTGCAGTCGAGGGGCGAGGGCTGGTGCGCCCGCTCTGCTATCAGGTCGCCGACGAGGTGCGCAGTGGCCGGCTGAGGCTGGTGCTGACCGATTGCGAGCCAGAGCCGCTGCCGGTCCATCTCGTCGCGCCGGAGGGCAGGCTCTCGGTCGCCAAGGTCCGCGCCTTCGCCGATTTCGCCTTGCCAAAGCTGAAGGCGCGCTTCGCCGAACGGGTCGGCTAGCGCGCCTGTTTCGTAGAGGCTCCGCTGCTTACCAGCGCGGGCGCGGACCGTAGCTGCCGTCGCAACCCACCAGCGGGCCGCCCGGATAGTAGTCGTCGATGATGATGTCCGGCATCTGGCAGCCGCCGCGGCTCGCGCTGCGGGAGATGCGGCGGCGCTGCTGGCCGTAATCGTCCGGCTCGGCCCAGACGGTGCGGCCGTCATAGCGCGGCTCCGCCCGGTCGAGGGTCGGCTTCTGGGCAGGGCGCGGCGCCTGGGCTGTGGCCTGGGTCCGCTGCGGGGCCTTTTCGGTGGCCTGCTGGCGCACCGGCGGCACGGGCGCCGCGGCGACGTCCGTCGCGTCCTTGCCGGCGACCTGCGAGGCCGGGACGACCACGTCCTCGGCAGTCGCACGCACCAACTTCTGGACGCCGGTATCGAGGGCGAGCGTGCGGAAGGAAGCGTCGCCGCAGCCGCCGCAGCGGGCCGGGTCGAGCGGAACGAGGTCGACGCGCGCCTTGCCATCGTCATTGGCCTGGCCCTCGCCGGTGGCGCGGGCGGCGATGACGACCTTGGCAGCGTCCTCGAGCTGCATCTCGATCAGCTGGGTGCGCAGAGCGCGAGCCCGGCGATAGTTGACGACTTCGTCGCCGCCCGAAACCAGGATGGCAAAAGGCGCGCCCTTGGGAGCGTTGCCGCGGAAGACGTCGCGCAATTGGGTGATGGCGCGGCGGGCATCGGAGGTGACCTCCCAGCTGCCGGGCGCGAACGGGATCTGGCGCGTTGTCATGATCTCGCGAGCCGCCTGGGCGACGCCGAACGAGACCGTGCGCGCGGAGAATTCCAGCTTCAGCGACTGCGGCCGCTCGGCAACCTTCGGCGCATCGGGGTTACCTCCACTGACCTGCGCCATCTGGGACGCGGGAGCGGTGTCGGCCTGGGCGAAAGCCGCACCGGACGAGACGATGAGCGCGAGCGCGGCGACGGCGAAACGCAGACGGTTGCTGCGCTGGCGGACGGTCTGATCGAGCTGGAAGCCCATGGCGGGTCTCCTCATGAACGGGTGTGCGCTGGGCGCGTTGTCAGGCCCTTGGCGGTCCTTGAGCCGGTTTCGCGAATGCCGGCGCAAAGGCGGCGCCTGAATGATGAACGCGCGCGCGTAGAAGGCCGGGCATTCATCCACTGTTCAGCAAAAAATGCAGCTCGCAGCGAAAATGCGGCAAACGGTGGCAAAGCTCGGGCAACGCCATTGCCGCGTCCCGTCTCGCCCGAGTCGGCCGTCGCATTGTCGAGGCTACAGGACTATGCGAAGAGAGGGTAAACAGGGGGTCTGGCTATGAAGAACGCAGATGAGCGCAAGGACAATAGCGAGCTTCCGCAGATGATGTCTCGTCGTGCGCTCGGTGGATTCGTCTTTTCGTTGCCGCTGCTGAGCGCTCTTCCTGCGCTGGCGCAGACCGATCAAGGGGCAACCAATATCCTGCGCTCGCTGGCGCCGCATGATCGGGTGCCGGGCCGCTCGAGCGGTGGCGGAAGTGGTGGCGGCAGGGTCGTGGTGCGCCGCGTCGCACCGGTGCCGCGTCGCGTCCACCCGCGCGGTTACGGCTCGGATGTCGTGATCGACCTGACCCGACGTGTCGAGGTCACGGTTTTCTTCGACAACGACTCGGCCTCGCTGCGCCGTGGCGCGGAAGCCACGTTGATGCGGCTTGCATTGGCGCTGCGCGATCCGATCCTGCTCGATCAGCGCTTCCTGATCGCCGGCCACACCAGCGCCGAAGGGGGCTACGACTACAATGTCGAGCTCTCGCAGGAGCGGGCTGCCGCGGTGCGCGACTGGCTGGTCTCCTATGGCGAGATCGCGCCAGGCCGCCTTGTCGCCCACGGCTTCGGCCCTGATATGCTGCGCAATCCGCGCAGCCCCTATTCGCCTGTCAATCGCCGCGTCGAGGTCATCGCCATCACCGGCTGAGTTCTACCGTCTTCCCGAAACAACCGCTCGCCTCAGGGGGCACCGTCATGGCTTTCTTCAAGCGTCTCATGCTCGGCTTCGCGTTGCTGATGTCCTTCGCAGCCGTCGCTCAGGCTCAATCGCCGAATTCCCGCATCAACCTCCTGGTGATGTCGGACGACGCCGATCCGGACACCGTTCCGCGCAACAACCGCATCTTCAACCGGGTTCAGCTCCAGCTCTCGGAGTATCTGAACACTCGTGGCTTCCAGGTCTATGACGAGACCAGCCTGGCGCTCGGCATCACCCAGACCGCCCGGGTCCGCCGCCGCGACGCCGAGCTGATCGAGATCGCACGCGCCGTCTCGACGCCGGTCGACGCCATGGTCGTCTACCAGATCTACGCTTCGGCCCGTCGCGCCGTCGCCGCCGACATCCGCTTCCCCGAGATCCGCATCGCCGGCCGCGTGCTCAATGTCCGCTCCGGCCAGTTCATCGCGGCCTTCGAGGTCGGAGGCTTCCAGCTGCCTGCCTTGCCGAACCCCTGCAGCGCCGAGTGCCTGCTCGAAACCGTCGGCAGCCAGTCGCGCATCCTCGCCGCCGATCTCGGCGCGGCGATCGCCCAGAAGCTCGAGGGCTTTGCCCGTCCGAGCGGTGGTGCGGCTGCCGCCGGCAAGGATGGTATCGTTCTCGGTGGTGGTGCTGGCGGTGCAGCGCCTGCCGTGGCCAATGCCGATGGCTGCAACAGCCTGCCGACCGACTTCGTGATCCAGCTACGCGACTTCACCGCCACGGAAGTCGACCGGGTTGAGAGCGAGTTCGTCCGCTGGGGTTGCTATCGCGCCCACCGCGCCACGCAGATGACCTCGACCTCGGCCGACTTCTTCTACAGCACGTCCGCCGACTCGGCCCGGTTGACCCGCAATTTCCGCCTGATGCTGGAGCTCGTCGGTCTGAACGGTCAGGTCACCTTCTCCGGCAACCGGCTGGTGGTCAGCAAGGTCGCCACGCGCTGATCGGATTGGACGGCCGGGTAACCATAAATTCCGGCCCGTTCTTGCAAAATTGCCGCCCGGTCGACACGGACCGGGCGGCTTGTTACTTTAATTATGGCAGCAATATGCGCCGGCCTGGCGCGAACGGAATGGGCAGGGGTTCCGTTCGCCGCAACTGAGCCGGTGTTCGATGCGGATATTTGAAAGATGGATTGGGGCATTGACCCGGCACGGGTCGCGGAGATCAGCACGATTGCGTCTTCGCGGCGGTTTTCCGCGCGGGATACCGAGAAGTTCGTTCTCGCGATCACGGGCGGCGGTTCGGAGAATGCCGACCTGCCGCTCTGGGACATGTTGCAGGTGCTGTTCTCGCTCGGCGCGCTGACGGCAAACCCGCGCATGCCGGCGCGCGATGCCGCGATCGGCTGCATGCTTGATGAAACCGGCATCCTGCTGCGGCCTTTGCGCCAGGAAGGACCGGTCCGCACGACCTTCGCCGGGGCCACCGTCGAAGCCTCGGCAGCCGAGGTTGTCCTGTCCTATGGCGGCAAGGGCGAGGCGAAGAGCCGCTCCTTCTCCTGGAGCAGGATCCGGCGCGCACTCGGCCTCGCCGATTTCCTGTTCGCGGCCGAAGCGGACGAGCGCTCGGAAGGCGGGCTCGTCGCGCTGCGCACCGCGCTCGATGCCGTCTTCGCGCTTGCCTCCTTCGATGAGGACGGCATGAAGCGCGCCGTCCAGGAGCCGGCTCGCTTCATGCGCGCCTGGCGCCGGCGCCATTTGCCCCTGCTCGCCTTCGCCGACCTGATCCGTCAGCGCGAGGCCTTCCTCAATGCCTCCGGCCGGCGCGAGCGGCAGCGCGAGTTCGATCCGGACGATCTAATCTCGCTCTGGAGCTTCGCCCTGCTGCACGGCGAGACCTGGAGCTTCGCCCGTTTCGCCGAGCGCTTCAGCGCGCTCGTCCGCGAGGAGCGCTCCAGCGTCGGCCGCCGCGACTTCATGGCGCCGGCCTCGATGGAAACGCTGATGGCACGTCAGCCCTCCGAGAACCCCGAGGAAGCCCTGATCGCCTGGCTCGACCATCAGGCGATCCTCGGCGAGCTCGAAATGGACGAGCCGGAGGAGGACGATGAGCCTGAGGAGGAGGACGAGGACGGCGTCGTGCGTGAGCGCGTCTATGCCGCGCTGATGCGCCTGCCGACCGAGCCGAAATTCCTCAACAAGGAAGAGCGCGAAGCGATCGGCCGGGCGCTCGCCATCCTGCCGCTCGCCCATGAGCAGCCCCTGACGCTGGTCCGCTCTCGCGCCGTCGCGCCCTGGGAGAACCGGCTGGTCGAGGCGAGCCGCCGCATCGCCGGCTCCAATCGCGGCCAGGTCGACCAGAGCCCGGAGGCGTTCGATTATGCCGGCATCGGCGCGGCGCTCGCCGCGCTGGGCAAGCGGCTCGACGAATTGCTGCTGATCGGCAATGCCCTCGAGGCGATCGAGGGGCCGCAGAGCGAGGCAGCAACGGCCGAGGGACAGAAGCTGCTCAGGCGCTGGCGTCATGATCGTGCCAGCTTCCGGATCGAGGATGCGAAACTGGCGCTGATCTTCGCAAGGCATGGGGGAGCACTGAGAACGGTCGCAGCAGCCCTGCACCGGATCAACAGGCAACAGAAGCGCTTCGGAGAAACGACGGACCTGGTCGCCCAGGCCGCCAGCGACGAGGCGCGGTTCACCGACGTCTTCTCGCAGCGCTATCAAGGGCGATCGAAACGGCCATGACAGACTTCCTCAACCAGGTTCCGATCGAGGACGACCCGCGTGTCGGCCGCGCCACGGCTCGCCTGGTCCTCGCGGAAATCGCGAGCGCCGAGCCGGAAGAGGCTGCGGCTGCGAGCATCAGCCGCGCTGACCTCTGGGCGCATGCCCGCCGTGTCCGCGGCGAGCCGGTCAACTTCGCGGCCGAGCGTGCCATCCGTACCGACCCGGAGGCTGCGCGGCTTTATCGCCGCTTGCTCTCCTTCCAGGCCGTGGCGCGTAGCGAATTGGCGGCCGCGGCCTATGACAGCAGCGCGACTCATCGTCGTATCGGCTCGTTCGAGCTCGACGTGATCGAGGAGGACGATGCGCCGCCGGCCCTGGTCATCCAGTGCCTGTCGGAGACCGACCCGGCCCCGACCATGATCGAGGTCGTCTCGATCGAGGGCGTGGTCCGTCTGCCGCTGCCGGCGCCGGTCGACAAGCACATCGTCATCGATCTGCCGCGCCAGGACGCCGAGCGCGACCTCTTGCGATTGATGCTCGCCAACCCGCTCGCGGGCGTTTATCTGCTCTAAGGTCGGGAGCGCAGCGGAAAGCTGCGCTTTTGCCCGGCATAAGGGACGGCAGGGCCTGCGAGAAAGATGATGGCGGGAGATCAGAACGTCAGGCGCTCCGGTGTCTTCGTCGTCGTGCCGACGACCGACCAGCCGATCATCCTGAAGAAGCTCGCCTGGTCGGCGCGCGTGCCGGTTTCGCGTGTCGTGCTGGCGACCGAGAGCTCCGAGGTCTGCGAGCCCTGGAGCACGCAGTACAGCAATCTGCTGCGCCCGGGCGAGCCGTTGCGCCAGATTCTCGGCCTGCCCGATGGCGGCAGCTATCGCCTCGCTGCGTCCGGCTCGATCGACCAGGGCAAGAGCTGGATGGTGCCAACGCTCGCGGCCCATTGCGCGCTCGCTCATGGCGAGGCGGTGACGCACAAGGCCGCCGAGGCCAAGCTCGTGATCTGGGGCACCGGTGCGATCGACCTTTCCGTCGCCGATACGGCGAGCGAGGCGCGCGTCACCCGGCAGGAATACCACCTCACCACCAAGCTCGACCGCTGCCGCCACCTCTTCGCCGACGCCGAGCATGGCGCGACGCCGGTGCTGGCGCTGGTGCCGCATGGCGAGGAGGCTGACCGCGCCGTCGCGATCCTCGGTAAGATTCTCGGTGGTCAGCCGCATCATATCGTGGTGGTCTCTTCCCTCGCGGACATCGCTGCGCCGATCGACCTTTTCCTGCGCAGCGGCTCCTTCGAACCGCAGGCCGCGGCGTCCGCGCCGGAGCGGCCGGCCGCACCGGGATCGTCTTCGATGGCCCTGAAACCGTTCGAGCCCAAGACTACCGAACAGCCGCCTCAGCCGCAGCCCGCGCAAGCAGGCGCATCGCAGCCGGAGCAGACCCTCGTTCAGCCGCGCCCCGCCGGGGACGAGCACTCGATCGCCGATGTGCTGAAGAGCCCGCAGGCGCCACGGCCACGCCGCGCGGTGCTCGGCGACAAGCCGGCTTCGAGCTCTCCCTCGTCCCGTCTGCCGTTGATCGCCGCCTCGGCGGTGGTACTGCTCGCCGGCGCTGCCGGTGCCGGCTGGTACCTGACGCGCGGTCCTGCGACCGAGGACCCCTATCAGGTGCCGCCGACGCTGACCCAGCCCGGGACCAGCGGGACGACGCAGCCGCCCAACGCCCAGCAGAACAGCACTCGGCAGAACGCAACGGCGCCCTCGCTGGGACAGCAAAGCGCCGGCGCCCAAGGCGGCCCTGCCGTCATGTCAGGTTCCGCTCTGGCGCGGCTGGTTACCCTGTCGCCACCGGCCGGCAGCACCTGCGAGGCTCAGATCTACGAGCTCCGCCCGCGCTACAGCGAGGCTTCGGTCGATGTCGGCGAGATGGCGAGCGTCGCGATCGATGGCCAGGATATCTGCGGACTGGCGCTCGACCCGGTCGCGCCGGCCAAGGCGAAGTTCCAGAACGGGACCGGCCCGGCCGTCGTCGCCTCCAAGTCGACGCCGACCCGCGTGGTCTTCAATCCCAATGCGATCCGCAGCGGCATCACGGCCTTCCCTGTGATCCAGGTCGAAGAGCCCAAGGCACTCTCGATCCAGATCCTGCGACGCTAAGTCGGCCCAGCCGTCATGCTCGGGCTTGGCCCGAGCATCTCAGGCCGGATGAGCTCTGGAACCACCGTCGTCCCTTCACCAGATTCTCGGCCTTTCTTTCGGCCGAGAACGACGGCGCGCAGCCCTGCTTCACAGTCCCCCGCGCGTCAGCCCGCGCCACAGGCCCCAGGGCGGCGGGTCGCTTGTCGGCGAGAGCTGGCGGATTGCCGCGAGGCGGCCGGCGATCAGCGCGATCGCGATGGAGGGCAGCGCCATCAGCATGTGATGGGAGGTCGCCGCGGCGATGAAGGTCATCGGCTGGCCCATCACTGGCAAGAGGCCGAGCGCGTTGCCCCAGGAAATGCTCCAGTGCAGCGCGAAGATCGTGGCGATGCCGACGAGGATGATCGCCATGCCCTTGTTGGCGCCTTCCTGGGCCGAGCCCATGGCGCGCTCACGCATCAGGCTGACCGCCAGTGAGAGCAGGCCGAAGACGGTGATCACTTGCGCTGCCAGCAGCGCGAGTCCTGCCGGCAGGCCGAAGCGCACCATCAGGAAGGTGGCGATGAAGTCGTTCTGCACCACCGGCAGCCGGACGAGATCGCTGACGGTGAAGCGGCTGACGGTCTCGTCCTGCTCCTCGCCCTTGCGTTCGGCGATCGGCGTGACGCGCGCGCCCGGCAGCATGGCGCAGAGCGAGACCGGCGAGGGTGGCAATTCGTCGAGGGCCCGGCGGACCTCGACCGGTGTCTTGTCGAGGCCGAGATCGAGCCTGGCCAGCGTGCAGGGCATCTCTGCGAGCGCGACCTTGGACTGCAGCAGCTGGAAGCCGAGATCGCGGTGGATCACGTCCGGGCTGCGATCCTGTGCGGCCGTCTGCGTGCGCTTGGTGGCGTGGTCGAGGTCGTACCAGGTCAGTAGCCGCTCGGCCGGGACGCGGAACAGGCCACCGCGCGCCTTCTCGAGCGTGTCGATGGCGGCAAGCCGTTCCTTCGGCAGGCTCCACTGGCCCGAGATCGCATAGGTGACGAGGCCGGGGAAGACGTAGATCAGCGCCGCGTTGATGCCGAGCAGGATCACGAGGACGAGTGCCAGCACGCCGCCGCGCGGCCAGCCGAG
This sequence comes from Allobosea sp. NPDC055332, assembly GCF_053645455.1. NCBI lineage: Bacteria > Pseudomonadati > Pseudomonadota > Alphaproteobacteria > Hyphomicrobiales > Alloboseaceae > Allobosea > Allobosea sp. NPDC055332. The sequence goes on from NZ_JBSHMO010000005.1 coordinate 627,324, forward strand.
CCGGCGGACTTTGCGCTGCGGTGCGTCGGCGCGGCGCAGGAAGACGCGCATGATCTCGAACAGGCGCTTCAGCGTGCTGGGCAGCAGGAAGGCGAAGGCGAGCACGACGGTGGTGATGATGATGATCAGCGCCGGCGAATAGTCGCTCTTCAGGAACGGCACCGCGGTCAGGAACAGGATGAAGACCAGCACGGTCGCGAGGCTGACCGTGAGCCAGGAGATGTAGTGGCGCTGGTTGTAGAAATAGTCGATCCGCGAGAAGCCGAGGAAGATGTGCGCCAGCACCAGGACGAGCGCGATCTTGCCGAGCTCGACCGGCTGGAAGCCGGCGACGCCGGTCTCGGTGCCGAGCACGCCCCAGGCGACGAAGGCGGCGAGGATCAGGATCGCCGGCACCGCGCGCAGCAATTGGTCCTTGAAGCCGACGCCCATGAAGAAGGAGCGCGGCAGCGCCGCGATCGAGCGCTGCGGCTGGAAGACGATCACCACCGCGACGACCGGGATCAGGTCGAAGAACAGGAGCTTGTTCTTCTCGGCATGGATGGTGAAGTCGGTCTTCTCGGCGTCGAGGCCGAGTGCGAGCAGGGTCAGGCTGCCCAGGCAGCAGAGCATGACGAGGCCGAGCCAGGTCAACCTGAGCGGCGTGGTGAAGCGCGGCCCGACCATGATCGCGATGCAGGCGATCGCATAGGCGAGGATGGTGGCGTGCAGCGCCCCCTCATAGGAAATCGAGGCGCCGCCGAGTCGTGACAGCTCCGGCGCCAGCACCAGCATGGTGGTCGCGCCGATGAAGGCGGTGGAGCCGAGCGCGCCAACGAGCCGGACCAGAATGGCGCTGCGCCGGAACAGGGTGGCGTGGTGCATGGCTGCAAGCACGCCGAACACGGCGACACCGAGGGTCAGCAGCAGGCGCACGATGCGCTCGACGCCGTTGAGCGAGGCGAGCGGGTTCCCGAGCTCGGCGGCCGACATCGGCTGGCGTGGCGGCGTCACTACAGGCCGGACACTGTCGGTGGTCGCGGATGCGCGCAGGGCCTCGGCGTCGTCGGGTGCGAAGCGGTGGGTCTTGCTCAGCGGCGTCAGGCGCAGTGGCAGGCGCCCGTTCGATTCCTGGCCGATGTCGACCGCATAGCGGGTGCGGCCGATGATCATGTGGCTGAGCCGCGCCGGCCCTTCGGGATCGAGTTCCCAGGCGATGTCGGTGAAATCGGTGATGCGCTGATTGCCGCGCGCAAACAGCACCGGCGGGCGCGGCGCATCGACGGCATCGCCCGGCGCCAGGAAATAGCTGCCGCCGCGCGCGACGACGGTCAGCGCCTTGAAAGGCAGGGCGCTGGCGCCGACATGCGCCTCCTCGCGCACCGAGCAGGTCAGGCGGCCGCCAAGCGAGACGATGCGGTCCTCGCCGCGCTCGTCGGTGGCGATCAGGCCGGTGACGATCTCGCGGATGCGGTCGGCGCCGCTGCGCGGCTGGCAGACGGAGAGCGCGTTGCCGTCGAGCCGCAGCGTCGAGAGCGGGCCGGTCGAGTCGATGGTGATTTTGCGGGCCGGCTTGCCGGCTTCCGTCAGGGTCAGTGCCAGGCGCCCGGGCCGGGCCTCGTCGACCGCGATCGCGAGCGCTCCTGCGGCGATGCGGTCGCCTGGCAGGAAGCGCCAGCGCGCCGAGAAGCTGCCGGCGCCGTTGAGATAGTCGAGCCAGAGCCGGCGCGTATTGGCGACATTGCGGATGGTGACGCGCCCGTCCGGCTGGCGGGTGAGGGCGACATGGCGCGCCTCGGCCGCGTCGAAGCGCTGCGGCTGCAGCAATTCGCGCCGGCCGATCGTCACGGTCTCGCCGCGGGCGAGGGCAAGATCGAGCCGCTCCAGGCTGACCACCGGGCGCGCGCTCGCGATCAGATGGGTGGTATTGTGCCACCAGAAGCCGAGCACGGCGAGGCACAGCGCCAGCAGGACGAGGCCGGTCACGACCCCGCCGGCGCCGCCGATGCGGATGCGCGGCAGGCGGAAGGGGCGCAAGGTCAGCCAGCGGCCCATCAGCTGGCGCAGCGCGGTGGTCTCGCTCACTTCTTGTCTCCGAGCGCGGCGACCTTGCCGAGCAGGCCGGCCATCAGCCGTCCGCAGGCGCGCCCACCGGTTTCCCGCGTATGCGAAACCAAGCAGGTGAAGGCGACGCGCTTCCTGCCCGCGACATTGTCCATCCAGCCGGCGAACCAGGCCGAGTTCATGCCGTCGGTGGTGTCGGCGGTGCCGGTCTTGCCGAAGATGCGCCGGCGAATATCCGGCGGCAGGGAGGCCATCACGCCGGCGGCGGTGCCACCCGGCGAGTTGACCACACCATAGAGGCCGCGCTGGGCATCGTCGAGGAAGGGTTCGGCCTGGCGCGGGTCCATGCCGGGGATGATCGGCTTGCCTTCGTTCGGCTGCGGCGTCTCGGCGACGTCCGACACCGGTTTCAGCACGCGCGGGCGGATCACCTTGCGGGCGCCGAGCGAGCCGTAGATTGAGGCCATCGCGATCGGTGTCGCGCGCACGCCCTGGCCATAGGAGTTGGTGGCGAGGTCGATGCGGCGGGCGTTGCGCTTGTCCTCGACGGCGAGGTCGAGCGCCTCGCCGGTCAGCCGCTGTGCGCCCGGCACGATGCCGCGCGTCAGGTCGACGCCGGGCTGGGCGAGGCTGCCCGGCTGGGTGATCGGGTAGAGATGCTCGGTCATCTCGGCCAGGATCGTCCCGGTACGGCCCGGCACCGTCGTCGGCCGGCCACCGACCTTGCGGCCGTCCATGGTCAGCGCCATGCCGGCGAACCACAGGTTCGACGACTTGATCAGCGCCTCGCAGAAGCCGATCTGCCCGCCGCGGCCGGCATCGGGGCAGCCGCTCTGTGCCGGCGCCAGGATGCCATAGTTGAAGCCGGCGCCGCCGTAGTTGGCGATGCCGACGCCGTCGACATTGAGGCCGCCGCCGCCGGCTATGCCGAAGATCTGCGCCTGCTGCGCCGGTGGCGTGCGGCCCATGATCATGTCGGCGAAGCGAGGCTGCTCGCGGATCCCCAGGATGCTGGCGAGGCCGGTGACCAGCTTGAAGGTCGAACCCGGCATGGTGTGGACGTCGCCGGCGCGCCAGCCATGGCCGGCGAGCGGTGAATCGCTGTCGCGCCCGGTCGAGAGTGCCTGGATGTCCCAGCTGTGCATGCCGGGCACGAAATCGGGCCAGCTCGCCAGGCCGAGCAGCGCGCCGGGCTCATCGCCGGCGTCCATCAGCAGCACGACGGCGCGGCCGTCGCCCTGGTCCGGTGGCTCCTGCTCGGGAGCGAGGTTGACCGGCAGCGGGCCGGGCTTGCGCGGGCGCTTCCCGCGGCCGAGCCGCTCGCCCATATGCTCGTAGACCGCCTCCTGCACCAGCTTCTGCAGGCGCGGCTCGATCGTCAGCGTCAGGTTCTCGCGGGTGCGGGCCCGGCCGAGCGCGGCCGAAAGCGAGCCGACATCGCCGGCGCCATAGCCGATCACCGCGGTCAGGCCGAGCTCGTCGACGATCGGCAGCGGCACGCCGTTATTGTCGAGCACCGGCGTGCCGTCGGCGAAGTAGAGCGCGCGGGCCGCGCCGCTGCGCCGCTGCGTGACCGCGCCGCGCCAGCCGAGCTCGCAGACCAGCTTGGTCTTGGCGCGTTCGCAATCGGCCTCGATATGCGAGGAACGCCAGAGCTTGACCTTGCCGTCCTCGCTCTGGACGCCCGGTCCACCGAGGATCTCGCGGGCGCGCGGCGGCACGGCCCGAACCGGTTGGCCCTCGAAGCCGATCTCGACCTCGCGGCGGCGCGCACCAGTGATGGTGAAGCGCCAACCATGCGGCAGCCCTTGCTGCGCCTCCTCGGAGCAGGTGGCGAATTCGTCGCTGTCGGAGCAGACCCGTTCGGCCGCGATCGAAAGTCCGGCGATGCGCACGGTCTGCTCGTCACGCTTCGGATCGAGGTTGACCCGCTCATTGCCGACCACGACGCGCGCCGGTTCCAGGATCATGTCGACGGTGACGCGGCGATTGCCCGCCGGCAGCCGCGTCGAGAGCACGAGCCGGTCGTCCGGCGCCCGCAACGGCCCGAATAGGGCCCAGTCGGAGAGCTGGTTACCCCGGCGCTTGGCGAAATCGGCGAAGTCGCGCGGTGGCGGCACCGCATTGGGCATCACATTGAGCGGCGCGGCGAGGTCGGTGGTCTGGGCGACGCGAGCGGTCCAGCTCGACGGCCGGCAGCCGGCCGGCACCACCGGCAGCGTCAGCGGCGTGCCGTCGGCGCAGCGTCGGTCCGGCGCGCGGTCGTCGCGGGCGCCGGCGATCAGGAAGGAGTTGTTCCAGGCCAGCATCTCCGAGCGGATCTGCGCGCCGGCCGGCAGGTTGCACAGCCGGTCGAGCAGGGTGCGCGAGAATTCCTTGGTGCCCTGCGGCGTCGGCATGGTCAGCGAGGCGTCATAGAGTGCCTCGCAGGGCTGCGAGCGGATGACCGGGCCGGCGGCATCGAGCCAGATCAGCCCGGTCGCGACGCCTTGCTGGAACAGGTCTTCGTTCGAGCGGCTGGTCTCGGTGAAATCGGGCTGCTTGATCCAGGCGCGGCTGGCGGCGAGCTCGCCGATCAGCCCGCCCGAGAGCCAGAGGAAGCCGACGATGGTGACGGTGCCGACCGCGACGGCCGTGACGCTGCGCTTCAGGCCGCGGAAGAGCGGATGGCTCATGGCGTCGCCTCCCGGAGCTCGACCACCAGCGGCCCGAGCACGAACGGGCCGTTCGGCGGGATGATGCAGGTGCCGGCCGCCTGCGGCTTGCGCCCGCCGAGGAGCCAGATATCGCCGGCCGACTGCACGGCGACGCCGCCCGGTGCCGCTGCGATGAAGCCGACCGGGTTGTGATCATAGAGATCGTCGAGGCGCTCGACCACGCCGGAGCCGAACTGGACGCGCACGGCTTCGCCGAGCCAGTCGAAGGTGCCGTAGCCGCGCGAGGACTGGTCCGGGCCGAAGGCGATCGCGGTCTGCTCGCGCGGCAGGCCGATATAGCCGAACTCGCCATCCTCCAGCGTCAGCAGCGAACGGCGGCGGCCGTCGAAGCTCATGCTCTCGGCGCGGAACTCGCCGCCGACGCGGCTGTAGCGCAATTCGCGTCGGTCGTAGCGGCGGGCATCGCGGCCCTGCACGACGATGCTGTCGCGCTGGGCCAGCATGGCCGACGACATCAATCGTCCGCCATGGCTCCGCTCGACCCAGTAGCGCGCCATGCGCCGTCCGCCGAAATTCTCGGGGATGGCGAGGCCGGTGACGGCAAGATGCGGGCCTTTGGGCGGCTGCGCCTGCAGGCGGGACGGCCGGCGGTCGAGCGTGACGTCGACGAGCCCGAGCGAGACGCGGCCGACCTGCGGGCGCACGCCGAGGATCTCGAAGCGGGCGTCGACATTGCCGCCGGGCAGCGCCAGGGTCTCGACCTGGATCGCCTGGCCCCGCGCTTCGGGCGTCTGCGGCAGGGCGGTGAGTAATGGCAAGCCACCGGCATCGCGGGCGGAGGCATCGACCGGATAGCGGCCGAGGAAGAAGATCGTGCCGCCCGGCACATCGGGATGCACCGCCGGCGTCAGCATCTCGCTGCGCGAGAAGGCAAAGCGTGCCTGGCCGGAATAGAGCCCGCCCGCCGTGTTGACGCCGATGATCGGCTGGCCGATCGCGGTCTGTGCATCCTGCCGGATCACCACCTCGCCATGCGGCAGCCGGTTGTCGGCCGGCGGGGCGTAGACGCCATGGCCGAGATAGACCGCGACCGGCGCGGTTGCGTGCAGGCTCTGCTCGACATGAACGGTGACGCCGATATCGGGGTCGATCACGTCGCGGAAGCGCTGCTCGATCCGGTCGGCGAGAAAGCGGCCGAGCTCCTGGGCGCCCGGCAGGGCCTCGGCAGTCAGCACCACCAGCGAGGTGAAGGGCACGTCGATCGGCTGCGGGCCGCTGCCACCATCGGTGAGCGCGATGCTGCGATGGCGGTCGATCAGATCCTCCAGCGAGGCCTTGCCGTCCTTGGTCGGTTGGCCGCCTGCAGTCAGGCTGAACACCGGCTTGCGCCAGAGGTTCTCGATGCCGGGCATGGCCTCGCCCGGCTCGCCGGCGACGGCTCGCAGCGAGGTCAGCTGCCGCGGGTCGTGCATCACCAGGTCCATGAGATCGGGCAGGGCCATGGCGTCAGCTCACTCGGGCAGGGAAGGCGTGATGGACATGCGGTCGCAACGAAGCGGGCCGAGCCCGCTCTTGTGAACGCCAGAGCCGTTTTCGCGTGCGGGCCATGACGATCCTGCGACCTCTTCAGTAGATGCGCGAGACGCGGTCGTGCTCGATCCGCCAGCAGGCTTCCCAGCCCTCATTGGCGGCGACGACCGTGACCTTGCGGCTCACCGGCGAAAGCACCTCGCTGATGATCTCGCAGACGCCGAAGCCGTCGAGGCCTTCGCGGTGGGCTTCGACGATCGAATCGCCTTCGAGCAGCACCATCGGATCCTGGCCATCGAGCAGCGGGCGCAGGCGTGCCAGCGCCTTGCCCTGCGGATCGAGGCCCGGGATCGTGCGCACGAACTGGAAGCGGCGGCCGAGATTGGCGCGTCCGCCCAGGCTTGGTGCCGCCTCGTCATGCTCGGCATGGACGCGCGCGCCCGAAGCGATGTCGTAGCCGAGATAATGGATGCGCTCGGCCGCGAATTCGGTGCGCAGGCCGGTGGCGCCGAGATCGCGCATCTGCACGGCCATTGCGGCGATGCCGAGCGGGTTCTTGTGCAGCACGGCGCTGCCGGCCATGTCGCCCTCGATGCCGAGGATGGCGGCTCCCGCGATCACCGCCTTCTTCATCGCCGCCGGCGAGAACGGCCGCTCGAACGGGAAGGCGGCGCGGCTGGCTTCCGCTTCGGCCGCGATCGCCTCGAAGATCGGCGGCCAGAGCGCGGCGCGCCCGGTCGGCACCATGATCACGGTCGGCCTTCGCGCCGGGTTCGGGCCGGCGGCGCGGGCCAGGCGCGGCAGCAGGCCGCCGAGCACGGCGCCGATCTCGGCGAGGCGCTGCGAGGTTTCGCCGGTGCCTTTCTCCAGCGCCGCGCGCGAGAGCTTCAGCATGAGGCGGTGCGTGCCGGCCTTGTCGGGCCCGTCGATCGCGAGCTGCAGGCCTGGCCGCTGCGTCGTGTTTGCCAGCTTGGGCTCGTTCTGGGCGACGTAGAGGCCCGCCGGTTCGCCGTCGGACCTCACCTCGGCGAGGACGAGGTCGAAGGTCTCGTCGGGCGCGTCCGCATCCCAGCGATAGCGCGTGCCGGCGCTCTGTGCCTTTTCGCTGAGACGGGTGGCGAGACCAGCCTTGGCCTGCTTCACCGCATTGCGTAGCCAGCTGCGCGCCGCCAGCGCGGCGGCGTCCTCGCGCTGGATGGCGCGGGCGAGCGAGGCCTCGGCGAAAGCCGGCTGCCAATGCGCGTCCTGGCCCTCCATCGCCCGGTCGATCAGCGTTGCGGCGATGCCGGTCAGCGCCTCGTCGATCAGGTCCCCGCCGACGGGCAAGCCGAAGGTGGCGAGCGTCGCATGGTTCAGCCGGTCGCCGTCGCGGCGCAGCGAGGCGAGCGCGACGTCGCTGGTGCCGCCGCCGATGTCGAGCGTGACCAGCAGCGCCTCGCTTTGGTCGGGCACTGCGGCACGCACCTCCGGCAGGCTGGCGACATAGCGCGCCGCCGCGACCGCCTCGGGTACGGTGACGGCGGCATCCGGGAAGCTGGTCGCGCCGGGGAATAGGCGCTCCAGCCGCTGCGCGAAGAGCTCGAGTGCGGCGCGATAGCGCGAGGCGATCTCGTCGCCGATGCCGCTTGGGCAGGAGACCAGGATGCGCGGCACCACCGGTGGCGGCGCCTGGTCCTCGACGCGCAGGCGATCCTCGCCGAGGCGCAGCACATAGAGGTCGACCAGCTCGTCGAGCACGTCGGCGACCAAAGGCGCGATCTCGACTGTGTTGGTGGCGACGACGCGATCGGTGGCGGCATCGTAGCGATGCACCTGCTCGTTCAGCGTCAGCGAGACCGCGCCGGAGGTCAGCGCGTGCTTGAGCGAATCGATCCGCTTGCCGCTCTCGGGCAGCCCGGGTTGCGGCGGCGGGGCCGGCGCAGAAACGTCATAACGTCGTGCGAACGCCTTGAGGCGGCGCGCCACGCTGGCTCGGTCGGAGCCGATCAAAGCGAGGTCCGGCAGGCTGTGCGGCGCGTGGTCGGCGCGCAGATTGTTGCCGGAATCGAGCCCGACATGGCTCGGGATCAGCGGCGCGGCGCCGGCGTCCTGCAGGGCGGCCTCGCCATGGCGCGGATCGACATGGGCGGCGAGCCAGGTGCCGAGCGCCAGCGGTTTGATCTCGGTCGCCCGGCCGGCGGCGCGCGGCGCGCCCGACCAGATCGAGGTGGCGGAGGCCCCGAGGTCTATGCAGATCGGCAGGCGGTGGACGCGGCGGCTATAGCGCAGTGGCAGGCTCGCCTGCGCGAAGGCCTTGCCGCCCTCGTCGCCGGCCTTGATCGCCAGCGAGACCGTGATCTCACCGCGCAGCACATTGGCGCCGCTGGTGCGCACGGCGCGCGACAGTGTCGTCGTCAGGTTCTGCATCGGCACGACGGCGCGGCCGCGCCGGCCGAAATCGCCCTCGCGCACGATCTCGAGCGGGAAGGGCGTCGGCGGCTCGGCGATCTCGCTCTCACCCATGCGGCTGCTGACCTCGACAGTCAGCGGCGCGGTCCGGGTCAGCGGCCAGCGGCGCAGGTCGATAACCAGCCCGTCGCAGCGCACGATCGAGGTCTCGTCGTCCGGGTCGACCTCGGCGTTGAGGCCGCCTGTGATCTCGAATTGCGCGGTGCCACCGAGCGGGCAGGCGAAATGTTGCCCAGCGATCGTCAGCGCGACCTCGCCGCGGTTCTGGCTGAGGATCGGCACCGAGCGGGATTCGAGCGCGCTCGACCAGGGCTTGGCCGGGCCGTCCGGATCATGGCCGGCGCCATCCTGGCCGACCCAGCCGCCGAGCTTGGCGGTGAGCCTGACCTGCAGCGGCGCCTTCGGATTAGCCTGGCTCGTCTCGTCGACGAAATCGAGCACGGCGTCGCGCGTCAGCGTTACGTCGAGGCGCACCTCCTGGCCGGCGAGCGCCGGTGCGTCGGCGAGCCAGATCAGGTGCCGGCTGGTCGAGGTGCCGGAATCCGGGAAACGTCTGAGCGAGACCGAATGATCCATCGGTGCGGCGACGCCGAGTGAGAGATGCTGGGCCTTGATGCCGAAGCAGCTCGCCTCGATGGTCAGGCCGCGCCGGCCTTCGAGCACGATGTCCCTGGGGATGTCGATCGCGACCTGACCGACCGCGAGCAGCTTGCCGGCCTGCAGGGAATCAAGGTCGATCTCGACCGGCTCGATCCGCCATTCCGGCTGCGAGGCGCCGGCGAGCGCCGCGATCTTGATGAGGCGCCGCGGCGAGGCGCGGGTGCCGCTGCCGGTCTCGACGATGGTGGAGAAGGCGATTTCGAGGCTGGCGTCGCTGTCGACATCGGCCTGGGCGCGATGGCTCGCGACCGCGCGCATCACCGCCTCGCGGCGCAAGCCAAGCACCAGCCGTTCGCCGGCCCGGATCGCAGCCTTGTCGAGCAGAGCGTCGCCTTGCAGCCAGCCGATGTCGACGCCGCTGGTCAGGCTCGGCGCATGCGAGACCAGCGAGACCGTCACGGCCTTGACCATGTCCTCCGGCGCTTCGAAGGCGAGGAGGTCGATCAGGTCGCCGCTGCGGTCGAGCGCGATGGTCGCGGCGAAGCTCCCGAGCCGGGTCTCGAGATTGTAGCAGGGCAGAGTGGTCATGCGTCCTGCCTCGAAACGGTGTAGCCGGAGTTGCCGCCGAGCGTGGTCCCCCAATGATGATCGAGCCCGGTCAGTGCGGCGGCGGCAGCGAGATAGCGTGGCAGCATGTCGCCAGAGCCGGCCCTGAGCCGGCGATAGGCGGCGCCGAAGCCGGTATCATGAGGGTCGGCCAGCGCGCGACCGGCGAACGGCACCTCGGCGAAGGCGGCATCGGCCTCGCGCAGCACCATCTGCGCCAGCAGCAGGCGGCTATAGCTTTCGAGCGTGGCGCGCAGCGTCTGGTTCCTGCCCGTTGCTTCGCGGGCCGGGCCGAGCAGTGCGTCGATCTGCGCCGAAAGACCGGCCAGGGCTGGAGCAAGGCTCTCCATCGGCGTCAGCGAGTCGGCGAAATGGCGGCTCGTTGCCGTCAGCCGCTGCGCGCCGCGCACGGGGTCGCCGCCGCGATGCGCCCGCGCGGCGAGGCCCGGATATCCGGCAATCTCCTCCCAGTTGCGGATCAGGTCGGCGGCGGCCGCTGCCCGCTCGACTTCGCGTCGCAGGGCGGCGAAATGGCCATGCAGGAGGATGATCTCGCCGGGGGTCAGTTCGCCGAGCCGCCGCGCCAGTTCATCGGTGATCGCCGCCGGCTGGCTGGCCTGTCGCGCGGCGTCAGCGAGCTCGCTGCGCATGCGGGCGACCACTTCCAAGCCGGGCGCAGGCTGCCGTTGCGGCTGTCGGCGCAATTCGAGCAGCAAGGTATCGAGCGGCGAGAGCCGGCGCTGGCCGCTGCGCGTCGCCGCGTCCGCCATGGCCTGTTCGACTTCGGTCGCGAGGCCGGTATCGAGCCAGCTCTGATGGGCGCTGGCGGCGACGTCGTGCAGCAGGCGCATCGCCCGCCGGTCATGGCCGGCCAGCGCCATCGCCTCGCGGGCGAGGGATTGCGGGAGGGCAGGATCTTCGTACCAGGCGAGCAGTCGCTCCAGCCGGGCCTCGTTCTCGGGCGATCCCGGCAGGGGCAGAGTAAGCCGCACGGCGCAGGCGCGCCTCGCCAGCTGCGGCTGGGCGATGGCGCGCAGCAGCATGGCGATCTGTTCGTCGAGCGCGCGCTCGCTAAGCTCGTCCGTCCGCGCCGGATCGATGCCCGCGCTCGCCGCCAGAGCGTCGAGCAGGCTTGCCGGCGCGGCGTCCTTGGCGCGTGCATCGAGTCGCGAGAGCGGCCCGGTAGCTGTGTCGCTGGCGCGGCTGGCGATCTCGTCGAGTGCGGCACCGAGACGTGCCGGCCGAAGCGCGCTGGTCGTGCGCCAGAGCCTTTCCGCCAGGCGGCCGGCAGCGAGTGCGAGGTCGTCATGGAATGGTACAGTTGCGTCGGCGGCCGCCACGACAAGGGCATTGCCGCCATTGCCGCCCAAGGTCAGCCCGGTTGCCGTCGAGGCGGCATAGCCCTCGCGATGGGTAACGGCAGTGAAGGCGCCATCCCGCCAGCGCAGCGTCATCGGTGCACCTGTGATTGCCTCGCCCTCGCCAGACCAGACGAGCTGGCGGCGCGGTGCGGCGAAGACGATGATCTCGTCGCCCGCGCGCCAATCAGGCAGGGTAAGTCCGGTGCTGCCACCGGGCTCCGCCGCCGGGCGGAGCAGGCGAAAGCCGCGGCGCAATGCGGCAAGGCGGCCGAGACCGGTCGCGTCGATGTCACGCTGGTCGGTCAGCGAAGCGGCGAGCAGGTCGAGCTCGGCTTCGACGGCGAGCCGGAGCTCCTGATCGATCTCGCTCAAGGCTTGCCTGGCCTCGCGCATCGCCGCCGGCAGATGCGCCACCAGAAGCCCTTCGGATGTAGCTACGGCATCGTCGCCGCTGAAGGAGAGCGTCAACCCCTCGGTCGGACCGCTCCGCTGAGCTGCCATCTGCGTCAGCGCGGCCCGTTCATCCTCGGGGTGCAGGAAGGGCCCGACGAGCAGGCGAAAACCATCCGCTTCCGAGCCGCTGCTCTGGTTGAAGCCCGAGGCGAGGGGCGAAGCCATGGCTTGCTCGCCAGCCGGGCCATCCTGCAGCGAGAGCGGGCCGTTCGCATCGCGGCGCACCTGCACCAGCGAAAGCCCGGGGGCGCGCCGGTCGGTCTCGGTGAGCGAGAGCCTTTCGTCGAGCTGGATCGGGATCGTTGTCAGCCTGCCGTCGGCGGCCAGCGTCACGGCATGGAGCGCCCGGCTTCCCGCAGGCAGCTTGCCATGAAGCGCTGCGGTCCCGGCATCGGCGGCGGCGATCAGGCTGACGCGTCCGCCGGCCTCTTCTGCCGCCAGGAAACGGATCGGAGCGCTTTGTCGCCAGATCGCCGCGACATGGCGCGATCCGTCCCAGATGACGGCGACAGGCGCCATGGAAGGAGTCACGAAAGCAGGCTCCGCGAAAGACGAATGAGGCGGGATGACGCGTGCGGACCTTGCGCGATGGTCCGGCGTCTTGCAAGAGATTGTCCAAGCTCGACTTTCGTCGTGCGGACCTGAGCTTGCGCCGGGTCGGTCGTGACTTGCGAAACCTGCCTGACCGGCCTGCCGGAGAGGGCGGTGTAAATGCTGAGACGGAGCGTGGGGCAATGACGGTAGAAACGATTTGCTTCGCCGCCCTGCCATATGCCCTGCCGGCTGCGCTGGCTCAGGCGACGGCCGGCGAGGACGTCGCGAGCCGACGGCTGGTCTTGTCGGAAGCCTCCGGGACGGAGATGCATGAGGTCGAAGCGAGCTTCCTCGCGCCGCGTTCGCTGCCGCGACTGTTCCGCGAGCCGTCTCAGGCCGGTTCGGAAGCGCAAACGACGCTCGCCAGCGCCGATCGGCTGATCATTCTTCTGCCAGCCGGCCGCTATGACGATGGTGTCTGGGCGCCGATCATCGAGCGCATCCTGCTCGGACTCGATGTGGCTGCGACGCGTCCCCGCGAGATCGCCTTCGCCTGGAGCGGGCTCGAGCCCTTCCTGGCTCCCTTCGGGCGCCGCGCGCAGGACGTCTGGAGCGATCCGCGCCTCGTGCCGTCCCTGCTCGAGGTGCTGGAGCGCTCGGCGCGCTCCCTCACCACCGTGCTCGATACAGCCAAGGATGTCCGTCGCGGCCTGATCCGGTTCGAAACCGCTGGCGAGGGAACGGGGCCGGCGCAGGCGGCGCTCGCGCTGGCCTGAAAGCATCGCTGGCGACTACTTCCAGACCAGGGCGTTGGCGAGGTCGCGCCGGCCGCATTCCAGCGACATGGCATTGACGGCGGCGCGATAGCCCTGCAGCGAATAGATCACATGGGCCGGCCGGCCATCAGGCGCGGTGCCCCTGATCTCGAGCGTCGTGCCTCTGTTGTAGCCCGCGACCGCGTCCATATCGAGGATCGGCTGGCCGTTCGAGCCCTGCTTCATTGGGCGGATGAAGTTGCCCGCCGTGGTCGGGGCTGCATTGAGCCGGCGCACCATGCCACCGCCCTCCCTGATCACCGCCTCGAACGGGGCGCCCGGCTTGTAGTAGCGCTTGTCCTCGATCAGGTGCTGCAGCTCGCCCGTGCCGGCGCTGCCGGCCTGCAGCAGGATGAACGGTGCCTGTTCGCGCCAGTAGCGCGGTCCGGCCTCCTGTGCGGCGGTATAGGCGAAGCAGGTGCGCTGGCCGGTGCGCGGGTCCTCCGAGACGCTGGCGTACCAGTCCTGGAAGCGGCGCAGCAGCCTGCCCGGCGCTTCGGGCATCAGCATGTCGTTGGTGTCGACGGCGCGGGCCCGCAGCTGGAAGTCCTGTGCGACAGGGCCGGCGCTGGCGACCCGGATCGTGTATTCGCCGGGCCCGAGCTTGTAGCGCCGCAGGTTCGGGCGGCTCGGATTGGCGATATGGATCGTCTTCAGCACGACGTTGTTGCGGCCCAAGACGTCGACAGGGACGGCCGGGTGAGGTCCGCGGACGCTGCCGGTCGGAATGTCGACCTCGACATAGGATTCCTGCGCGACCAGGAAGGGATATTGCTGCAGAGCCCTGCCGCCTTCGATCCGCACATTGACCCGCAGCGGCGTCTGGTCGAGCCGCGGCGTCTGGGCAGTTGGGCCGAGCGCCGTCCACTGCTGCATCGTCGGCAATTCGTCGAGCGTGACGAGGCCGTCCTCGGAGACCGGCGTCGTGTTCCGGCGATTGACGCTGACCGAGATCCGATAGCCCAGCGGGCGTGGATCGACCGTGACCATCCCGTCCCAGCGCTTGTCCTCGGTACCGGACGGATCATGCGCGATGACGAGCGTGACGTGGCGCTCGGCTCGGATCTTGGTTTCCTTCTCCTCGGCGTTCTGCTTGCTGAGCGCCCGCGCCATCTTGTCCGAGAAGTACCCCTGCCACCCTTCGGTGACGGGCAGGCCGCTCAGCATCCGGACCGACAGGGTCAACGGGTTCGAGGTGTCGACCGAGGCCGCCCAGACGCCGGCGGCGACCTTGTTGAAGAGCTCGTCGGTCGAGGTGTACTCCTCGCCGATGAAATCCTGCGAGACGGTGAAGGGGTCGAGGCTCGGCGAGCAGCTCTCGTAACCGTTCCAGCCATGCGCCGACAGATTGAAGCGTGCCGCCGCGCCGGCCTTCTGGCCGGAGGCGCGGATCTCAAGCTGGATCTTGCTGAGCTGTTCCTTGTTGTCGCCGGCGAGCGGGTTGTCGAGAACGCCGGTGTCGACGATGCCCTTGATCGGGTCGAGGTCGAGCCAGGGCGCCATCGAGACGCCGGGAATGTTCGAGAATGCAGCCCGGATTTGCTGCATGATGTTGTTGCCCTGATCGGTGGTGAAGGCATCGCGCGTCGCAGGGCGCGACGCGATGCCGATCGTGACCGGCAGCTTCAGCTGCGGGCATTGCTGCTGGATGCGCTGCCAGAGCAGCTGGGCGGCGGAGCCGAACGGGTTGTACGGATCGAACCCCGGCATCATCTGCGTCTGCGCCGTAGCCCCCACCGGCGATGCTGCCGCAAGGCAGGCAACCGTCAGGCAGAGGATTCGTCTCGTCAGCGCTTGAGCAGTCATCTCGGTTCGGTACTCGTGGGGCCCTCCCTCGCGGACGAGGGAGGGCCGGTTCGCGTTTCGCCAGCGGCTCAGATGCCGGAGGCTTCGTTGGTCGCCAGGTTGACCTCGACCGTATCCGTGCCGGCGGCCTTGCCTTCGCGGGTTACGCTGCGCTCGACGACGCGGATGCGCTGGCCCTGGCTGTTGTTGTAGGTGCGCACCGTGCGGGCGCGGACGGTGACGTCCTGGCCGCTCGAATTGCGGAAGCGCTGGGTGTTCGACCCGCCCGAGCGCGCGGCGATGTAGGCCGCCTCGCGAGCGCGCTCCTTCTCGATCGCGTCGGCGATGACGAGGCCGGCCACGCCGCCGATCAGGGCGCCGATCGCTGCGCCGCGCCAGCCACCGGCCGCGCCGCCGATCAGCGCACCGGCGCCGGCGCCCAACGCGCCGCCCGCGGCGACACGTTCCTGCGAACCGGTGCAGCCGCCGAGCGCAAGGGCGCCCACGACGAGAATGGTTCCGGCCTTCATGGTCTTGGCATGCATCACGTCACCCCAGTAAAGGTTGTTTCCAAAATCCATGGCGCCTGCAATTCTGGTAGCCCTTGCACCCGACTGAGCCAGTTTCGCAAAACCGGGCAGGACCATATGGCGCCACACCCGGCATCTGTTCCATATTGGCCTTTTTTGGGCAAGTGCTGCTGCAGTTTGTCACGATTCCGACAATCTTTAAAATGTTCGCGCTCCAGAACCCCGGTCAAAAGCCAAGAAAAACCGGGATTGGCAGGCTGTTGCGCAGACGCTGCTCCGCAGCATCGGCCGCTGCTGGCGTGACATCTTTAAAAAACCAAAGGTTCATCTTTAACGCTTTTCCGGCAGCTGTGGTTAATTCGCCGCGGTCCGTTATATCGTCACCGTAATGCGTGCCGTGCAGTCAGGCGCATCGGCATCCCGTCGCGCGGCCGCAATGTGATACGCTGCACCGGCATCGGCGCTGCGTCGCCGGCATGATCGAAGCGCAACTGCCGGAGCAGCGTGGCGAGCACGATCACCGCCTCCACCATGGCGAATTGCTGGCCGATGCAGACCCTTGGGCCGGCGCCGAACGGCAGATAGGCGTAGCGCGGAATGGCCTCGCGGGCGCCGGGCAGGAAGCGCTCGGGCCGGAAGCGGTCAGGCGCCTCCCAGAGCGTCTCATGTCGATGCAGGAGATAGGGCGACACCACGACCAGCGCCCCCTTCGGGATGGCGCAGCGGCCTGCTGCGACATCGTCGGCCAGCGCCGTGCGCGACAATGAGGGCACTGGCGGGTACAGCCGCATCGCTTCCTCGATCACGGCGCGGGTGAGCGCCAGGCGCTCGCCCGCCAGGGCGGCGCCGGCGAGATCGTCGCCGGCCGCATCGACCTCCGCCTCCAGCGCATCGCGCACATCCGGTGCGAGCGAGATGAGATAGAGCGACCAGGTCAGGGCGTTGGCCGTTGTCTCGTGGCCGGCGCCGATGAATGTGACGATGTTGGCACCGACTTCGGCCTCGCTGAGTCCGGTTCCGGTCTCGGGATCGCGCGCCGCGAGCAGGGCATCGAGCAGGTCCGGCCTCTCCGGCCGCCTGCTGCCGCCGGCATGCAGCTCCTGCCGTGCCGCGATGATCGCCTTGACCTGCGCTTCGAAGAAGCCGATCGCCGGCCGCGCCATCCAGCGGCCGATGCGCGGCAGCCAGGCCGGTGCGCCGAGCACGTCGAGCGGATCGATCCGTCCCTGCGTCTCGAAATAGCGGGTCAAGGCCTTGCCGAAGGCGTCGGCACCGCCGGCGATCGCGTTCGAGAACATCGTCTCGGCCAGGATATCGTAGGTCACCCGGGTCATGTCGGCTGAGACGTCGACGACGCGGCTGCTGCGCCGGCGCAGCATGCGGGCGACCGTCCGCTCGGCCGGCGCCGTCATGCGCTGCGCAAGCGCCGCGACCGAGCGCGGCGTGAACAGCGGCGCCAGCGTCCGCCGTGCCCGCTTCTAGGCCTCGCCCTCGGCGGTCAGCAGCCCTTCGCCGAGTCCGGGCGCGAGGATGGTGCGCTGGAGATCGTCCTTGCGGTAGTTCGCCGCGTTCTCGACCAGCACATGCCGGATGACGTCCGGGTCGGAGACGACGACGCCATAGCCGAAAAGCCCTTCGCCGGCGACGATCGGCTCGCGAAAGTGGCGCGTCCGCCAGATTGTCAGCGGGTTGCGCCGCAGGCGCAGCAGCAATTCGAGCCGGCCGAACTCATGATCTTCCGGCTCGGGGGCTGGCGGGCGACGCCGGCGGGCCTGCGCTGCCGACATGGCTGCATCCGCTGCAATCATGGGTCTCTCCTGGCAAGGCCGAAACCAAGTGGGCGAGCTGGGCGGAACCGGCCCTGACGGCGACAATCTCTTGCCGGTTTTAGGCATTCCGAAGGCGCAAGCCCTGTGCCAGCCGCTCTGCGATTGTTGCATTGCAGAGAATAATGCAGCGCAATCTTGTGCAGTGCACAATAAGTGCTATTTTAGGCGTCCAAGGAGCCATTGAGATGCCCGAGTACAAGAATCCTCCTCCGCGCGTCCTGCGCCCACGCGTCGAACTGCCGACTCTGGAAGAGGCAGTGACAGCGGCGCAGTGCATGAGCGATTCGCCGGAACACCAGGCCGAGCTCGCCGCTCAATTGATGGGCGTGCCGGTTGCCGAGGTGGTGCCGCTGATCCGCAAGGCTGCGCACCGCACCACGGTGATGACACCGAACCGTTCCGTCGTTGTCGTTCGCCGGCCGACCCGTACCTTCTCGCCGCGCCTCGCCGAGGCGATGCGGCGCTGAACGGCGCTGCCGACGACGTTATTCTTCCCGTATCGGCGAATGCCGGGGGCCTGGAAAGGCCTCCGGCATTTTGCTTTTGGAGCGCTCAGCTCGTCGCGCCGATCTTGTCGAGGATCGGGCAGTCCGGCCGCTTGTCGCCATGGCAATGGCTGGCGAGATGGCGCAGCGTCGCTGCCATTGCCTGCAGCGCCGCGGCCTTCTCCTCCAGCTCCGCGACATGCTTCAGCGCCAGCGATTTCACGTCGGCGCTTGCCCGCGAGCGGTCGCGCCAGAGCGCCAGCAACGCCCCGGTCTCGTCGACCGAGAAGCCGAGGCTGCGGGCGCGGCGCACGAAACGCAGCGTATGGACATTCGGCTCGGCATAGACCCGGTAACCCGATTGCGAGCGCGCCGGCGGTTCGATCAGCCCGATCTGCTCGTAATAGCGGATCATCTTGGCGCTGACGCCGGAGGCTTCGGCGGCTTGTCCGATGTTCATCCCATCCTCCCGAAGGCCGGGGCCGAGTTCGGCGCCGCGGTGGTGTCCTGCCGCGCCGCGAAGCGGCGCAGCCTCAGTGCGTTGGCCAGCACGCTGACGCTGGAGAACGCCATGGCGAAGCTGGCGAAGACCGGCGACATCAACACGCCCCAGAGTGGGTAGAGCGCGCCAGCCGCGACCGGGATCAGCAGTACATTGTAGCCGAAGGCCCAGCCGAGATTCTGGCGGATGTTGGTCATCGTCGCCTTGGACAGGCCGATCGCCTCGGGCACGTGGCGCAGGTCGCCGGAGATCAGGACGATGTCGGCGCTCTCGATGGCGATGTCGGTGCCGGCACCCATGGCGATGCCGATATCGGCCTGGGCCAGCGCCGGCGCATCGTTGATGCCGTCGCCGACGAAGGCGACCTTGCCGCCATTGGACTGCAGCCGCTTGACGATCGCGGCCTTGTCGGTCGGCAGCACCTCCGCTTCGACAGCGTCGATGCCGAGCCGGGTTGCGATCGCCTCGGCGGTGGCGCGGTTGTCGCCGGTCACCATGACGATGCGCAGGCCGAGCGTCTTGAGCGCGGAAATCGCAGCCGATGTGCCAGGCTTGACCTGATCCGCGACGGTGACGAGCCCGGCGAGCCTGCCCTCGACCGCGACATAGAGCGGGCTCTCGCCCTCGCAGGCGAAGGCGGCTGCCTTGTCGGCCAGGCCGCCGAGAGCGATGTTCCGCTGTGCCATTAGCTTCTGCGAGCCGACCAGGACGTCGCGACCGTCGACCTGGGCCGAGATTCCGAGGCCGGGCTCGGCCGCAAAGCCGGCGGCCGGCGCGAGCGCAAGACCGCGCCGCTTCGCTTCCGCGACGATCGCCTCGGCGGAAGGATGTTCCGAGGCACTCTCCGCTGAGGCGGCAAGGCGCAGCGCTTCCGCCTCGGTGAAGCCCTCGGCGGCGATAAAGCGAGTCATCTCGGGCCGGCCCTTGGTCAAAGTGCCGGTCTTGTCGAAGGCGATGGTCGAGACCTCGCTCAGGCCCTGCAGCGCCGCGCCCTGGCGGAACAGGATGCCGAGTTCGGCAGCGCGGCCGGTACCGACCATGATCGAGGTCGGTGTCGCCAGGCCCATGGCGCAGGGGCAGGCGACGATCAGCACCGCGACCGCGTTGACCAGTGCGTAGGTCAAAGCGGGCGAGGGCCCGAAGGCGAGCCAGGCTGCGAAGGTCATGAGCGCGACGGCGATCACCGCCGGCACGAACCAGTTGGTGACGCGATCGACCAGCGCCTGGATCGGCAGCTTGGCGCCTTGAGCCTGCTCGACCATGCGCAGGATCTGGGCGAGCAGCGTATCGGCGCCGACCTTCTCGGCCCGGAAGCGCAGTGACCCATTGCGGTTGATCGTGCCGCCGATCACAGCCGAGCCGGCGCTCTTGTGCGCCGGTGCCGGCTCGCCCGTCACCATCGCCTCGTCGACATACGACGCGCCCTCGACGACCTCGCCGTCGACCGGGATCTTCTCGCCCGGCCGGACCAGAACGAGATCGCCGACCCGGACATGCTCGATCGCGATCTCGCTCTCGACGCCGTCGCGCAGCACGCGGGCCGAGCGCGCCTGCAATTGCACCAGCCGCTTGATCGCCTCGCTGGTCCGCCCCTTGGCCCTGGCCTCGAACCAGCGACCGAGCAGGATCAGCGTGACGATCACCGCTCCGGTCTCGAAATAGGTGTAGTCGGTGCCGGCCGGCAGCCAGTCGGGCGCGAAGGTCGCGACGACGGAATAGGCATAGGCCGCGCCGGCGCCGAGCATGACCAGCGCGTTCATGTCGGGCGCTCCGCGCAGCAGCGCCGGCCAGCCCTTCAGGAAGAAGCGCAGGCCCGGCCCGAACAGAACGATGCTGGTGAGGCCGAAGGCAATGAGCTTCAGCACGAAGGCGTCGACGCGGGCATAGAGCCAGTGATGGAAGGTCTCGCTCAGATGCGGGCCCATTTCGAGGATCATCAGCGGCAAGGTCGCCAGCGCTGCGATGATGACCGCGCGGAACAAGGCGCTCTGCTCGGCTTCACGGCGCACAGCGGCGGCATCGCCATCGTCGCTGCGGCTCTCGCCGAGGGGCCTGGCTTCGTAACCGGCGATGGAGACTGCTGCTACGAGCGCCGGCGTGATGGCGCCATCGGCGACGCGCACGGTCGCGCGCTCCGTCGCGAGGTTGACCTCGGCTCCCAGTACGCCCGGCACGGCGCGCAAGGCCTTCTCGACCCGGCCGACGCAGGAGGCGCAGGTCATGCTCGAGATCGCCAGGGTGATGTCGGTCGCGCCCGGCTCGTAGCCGGCGCCGCGGATCGCTTCCGCGATCGTAACAGTCTGCGCTCCGGCGAGCGTCACGCGCGCCTTGCCGGTCGCCAGGTTGACCTCTGCTCCGCTCACGCCGGGGACGGCGGTGATCGCCTTTTCAACCCGCCCGACGCAGGACGCGCAGGTCATCCCGTCGACAGGAATATCGATCACGCTATGCCCGGTCGCGGGCGCTTCATGCTTCGCATGCATCGTCATGACGCATCACCTTCCTTCTCTCGTTGGAAGATGGCTACACCTTCCCATCATGGGAAGGTCAAGCGGCTGAATTTAGATTGCACTGGCCCTGCAGAATCGGCTGGCGGGCGCTGTTTGCTGACGATGGCTAGCAGGGATCAGAAGGCTCCGGCTTCAGGCTTTGCCGAATGTCAGGCTGCGCAGGATCGCCCCGAGCGCCGGTTCGTCGACGAGATCGGCGGCATCGGCCTGGGTGAACCATTGGCTGCGGCGCTGGTCCTGCTCGGGCCAGCTTGGGAGCTGGTCATTCACGGCGAGCGGATAGAGCCGGACCTTGCACAGCACGAAATCGCGCGTGCGCCGCTTCCAGTAGGTATAACGGCCGACGGGCTTCTTGCCGACCTCGCCGACCAGTCCGGCCTCCTCCATGGCTTCGCGCGCGGCGGCCTCGTGGCCCTTCAGCCCGCGGATCGGCCAGCCCTTCGGCACGATCCAGCGCTGCGTCTCGCGCGTGGTCACCAGCATGATTTCGACAGCACCGTCTGCCCGGTGCCGATAGGGTATGGCACCGATCTGAACCTTTGGTTCCGCGGCACGCTTCTGAGCGTCCGCCTTTGCTGCCCTCGCCGACTTCCCCATGCTCCCTCCGGCGGCAGCATATGGTGATTCGGCCGGCGACTCGCCAGGGATTTTTGTAGCCGGCAAATTCTTTTCTGAACAACGTAGCAGATATCGACCGATGCGCAGTTCCCGCATCGGTCTGTGTCCTTGCCGGCTCTGGCAGATCTTGTGAGTGATGGGCCGGGACAGTTGGTAGGCGGCGTCAGTTCCCTTGACGCGGCGCCTCAATCTCAGAGTTTCTTACCGTCCTTGCCGAACTGCTTGAGGAAGGCGGTGAGATCCGCGATCTCTTTTTCGTTCTTGATGCCGGCGAAGATCATCTTGGTGCCGGGGATCTTGGCCTTGGGATCCTTGATGTATTCGGCGAAGACCGCCTCGTCCCAGGTGATGTTTGCGCCCTTGTTGGCGGTCGAATAGCTGTAGCCCTCGACCTCGCCGGTATGCCGACCAAACAGGCCATTGAGCTGCGGGCCGACCAGGTTCTTGGCGCCCTCACCGATCTGGTGGCAGGCGCGGCACTTGTTCCAGGAACGCTCACCGGCAGAGACGTCCTGCGCCTGGGCGGGGGAAGCGGTCGCCGCGGCAAGGGCGAGCAGGGTAGCGCTGGCAAGCAGTCTCATCGGGTCGTCTCTCCTAGCTTAGACTCCTTCTGAGATAGCGCAGCCCGCTCCTTTGGATACGGGGCAGTTCGTCGCGGCCGCGGTTACAGAGCTCCGATCCATTCGGCCACATTGGCGGTGAAGGCGTCGGGCCGCGAAATCGGAAAGTAGTGCCCGCCTGTATCGAGCAGGGTCTTGCGGGCTCCGGGCATGGCCGCGGCGAGTTCCTCCTGCAGGAAGGCAGGGACGATCATATCGTCGCGCGCGCCGAGGATCAGTGTCGGCGCAGCGATCTCTCCAGCCCAGCCCGAAGCATCGAAGGCGCGCAGCGCGCCAATGCGTTCGCGCACGATCTGCTTCGCTTCCGGCGTGTCCGGCGCGGTCGCGACCGCTGTCTCGTAGACGCTCCAGTGCGCTTCGAGCCAGGTCGGCGGATAGGTCATCAGCGCCGCGCTCGCCGCATAGGCACGCGGATGCTGGTCGAGGATGGCGAGGCGGGTCTCGAACAGCGCAGTCATGTAGCGATTCTGCCTCAGCCAGCTGCCGCTGACGATGAGCCCGTCGAACCGGTCCGGCGCCTGACGCGCTAGCGACAGGCCGATGCAGCCACCGGTCGAGTGCCCGAGCACCGTGGCGCGGTCGACGCCGGCGGCGTCGAGCACGGCGAGACAGTCCTTGGCCAGCTGGTCGATCGTGCAGGGCGCGCTGCCGCGATCGCTGGTGCCGATGCCACGCTGATCGAAGCGCAGCACCCGGAAGGAGCGGGCGAGCGTCGCGGCATTGTCGTCCCAGAAAGCGGTGCTGCCGGCGAGCCCGCTGACCAGCAGCAGCGGTCGTCCCTGGCCCTGCGACAGCGCGCGCAGCACGGCGCCATCCGGCAGCGTCACCCGAATCTCGCCGTTGATCGCGACCCCGTCTGTTGAAGCCGCACCGGAATGGTCGTGCTGGTGCCGTCGCGCTTGTGTCATGGTTGCTCGTCCTCTGGCGCGGTAAGGCTGGTTGTCTGTCCGGGAGGGAAGGGGCGATCGTCCAGCGCGCGCGAGATCGGCGCCTTGATCTGGATCACATGGTCGACGCGCCGCTGCGGCTCGTATCCGGAGCCGAACGGGACGGTCCTGCTGGCGGCTTGCCCGGCCATGCCGACCTCCCTTGCGTTTCCCCACACGACTGATCGTGCCGGGGGAGGCGGTGTTGTCCAGCCGCCTTTCTTCATGGCGGCATTGGCTTAGACGCAGATCGGGCTATAGGAAAAGTCTATTGTTATGCATTTCATGCATGGCGATGTCGCCTACAGGCAGTTGACCCAGAGCACGCGGGTGACGCCGTCATGCTGGTTGGCGAAGCGATGCGGGCGCGAGGAGAGGAAGCGGAAGCTGTCGCCTTCGCGCATGACCCAGCTTTCGTTCTCGACGTTGAGCAGCATGGTGCCGCTGAGCACGAGGCCGGCTTCCTCACCATTATGGATATAGTGCTCGTCGCCGGTGCTGGCGCCGGGCTCCATCTCGACGATGAAGAGGTTGAGCTTGGCGCCCTCGGCCTGCGGGGTCAGCAACTGCTTGCGGATGCCGGAGCGCCAGAGCTGCAATTCGCCGCGGTCAGCCTGGCGCACGATGGTGGCGGTCGGGTCGGCCTGGCGGGAATCGGCGGGGAACAGATCCGAGATCGCGGTGCCCAATGCGTCGGCAACGGCGGCGAGTACACGCAGCGTCGGCGAGGACAGGCCGCGTTCGATCTGGCTGAGAAAGCCGATGGACAGGCCGGTGCGGCTCGCGAGCTCCTCCAGCGACAGCCGGCGCGCACGCCTCAGTTGACGCAGGCGGGCGCCGATCTCGCGATCGACATGCAGATGCGGCAGGTCGGCGGCAGGCAGGCTCATCGCGATTCCTTCATCGCTTATTTCATGTGCATGAAAATCGCTTGCCGGCAAGATCGCCCTATGCTCGTATCTTCATGCTCATGAAAATACGAGCCGGCGCCCGCCTGGGCGTATGGACAAATGAGGGGACATTGCCATGGAACGCCGGATCTTCCTGACCCTATTGGCTGGAGGCGCTGTCGCCGCTTCCATATCGCCGGCTGCCGCACAATCCGTCCTCAAGGTCGGCTCGACGCCGACCGGCATGCCGTTCACCTTTCTCGACACCAAGACCAACACCATCGAAGGCGTGATGGTCGACCTGGTCAGGGCGATCGCGGTGGCTTCGGACCTCAAGGTCGAGGTCGAGGGCATGCAGTTCTCGACGCTGGTCGCCTCGCTCACCGCGAACAAGATCGATCTGATCTCGGCGGCGATGTACATCACCCCGGCCCGCAAGGAGGTGATCGACTTCTCCGACCCGATCTACACCTATGGCGAGGGCCTGCTCGTCCCGGCCGCGGACAAGAAGGACTATGTCGAGCTCGCCGACATGAAGGGCTACACGGTCGGCGCCCAGATCGGCACCGCCTATGTCGAGGCGCTCCAGAAGACCGGGCTGTTCCCTGAGGTGAAGCTCTACAAGACCTCGCCGGACATCCTCGCCGACGTCAATGCCGGTCGCGTCCAAGCCGCCTTCGCCGACGCGCCGATCATGGCCTACACGCTGAAGCAGGGGCAGTTCCCGAACGTCCGGCTGGTCAAGTCCTACAAGCCGATCATCACCGGTTCGGTCGGCATCGGCGTGCGCAAGAGCGACGGCGAGCTGCTGAAGAAGGTCAATGCCGGCCTCGCCAAGGTCAAGGCCGACGGCACGCTCGACAAGATCCTCGCCAAATGGGGGCTCGAATAAGCGAACCCACTGTGTCTGAGCCTCACCTCGCCGCTTCGCCGGCGGAGTGAAGGCCGCAGGCGTGTCCGAGATCATCCCAGCGACGCCGAACCCCAATGCAATCCTTCCTGCGCGACGCCGCCCAGTTCATGCCGCTGCTGCTGCAGGGGCTGAAGTTCACCATCCTCGTGACGCTCGGCTCGCTGGCGCTCTCCACCGTGCTCGGCCTAGTCTGGGCGCTGATGCGCGTTTCCGGCGTCGCCTGGCTCGCCTTCATCGCCAAGCTGGTCGTCAACACGCTGCGCGGCATCCCGATCCTGGTGCAGCTCTTCTATATCTACTTCGTCTTCCCCGAGTTCGGCCTCGCGCTGACCGCGCTGCAGGCGGCGATCCTAGGCCTCGGCATCGCCTATTCCGCCTATCAGGCCGAGAACTTCCGCGCCGGCATCGAGGCGATCGACCATGGCCAGGTCGAAGCGGCCCAGTCGATCGGCATGGGCTGGTTCCTGATGATGCGCCGGGTGATCCTGCCCCAGGCGGTCAAGGTCGTGCTGCCGCCCTATGGCAACATCATGATCATGATGCTGAAGGATTCCTCGCAAGCCTCGACCATCACCGTCGCGGAGCTGACCCTGCAGGGCTCGCTGCTGGCCTCCTCGACCTTCAAGAACATGACGGTCTACACGCTGGTGGCGCTGCTCTACCTCTCGATGAGCCTGCCGCTGATCGCCTTCGTCGGCTGGCTCGAACGCCGCTTCGGCAAGGGAGCCAGGCGATGATCGAGCTTTCCGGCGTCACCAAGAGCTTCGGCTCCCATCAGGTGCTGAAGGGCATCACCGGCAGCGTCCAGCGCGGCGAGGTCGTCTGCCTGATCGGCCCGTCCGGTTCCGGCAAATCGACGATCCTGCGCTGCATCAACGGGCTCGAATCCTATGATGGCGGCTCGATCACGGTCGATGGCGCCAGGGTCGATCGCACTGACCGCTCGATCGTCGGGATCCGCACCGCCATGGCGATGGTGTTCCAGCGCTTCAACCTGTTCCCGCACCGGACCGCGCTCGAGAACGTCGTCGAGGGGCCTATCCATGTGAAGAAGGAACCGGCCGCGCAGGCGCTGGAACGCGGCCGCGACCTGCTCGCCCGCGTCGGCCTCGCCGACAAGTTCGGCGCCTATCCGGCCCAGCTCTCTGGGGGCCAGATGCAGCGCGTCGCCATTGCTCGCGCGCTCGCCATGCAGCCCAAGGCGATCCTGTTCGACGAGCCGACCTCGGCGCTCGATCCGGAACTGGTCGGCGAGGTGCTCGGCGTGATGAAGAGCCTCGCCGAGGAGGGCATGACCATGCTGGTCGTCACTCACGAAATGGGTTTCGCCCGCGAGGTCGCCGACCGCGTGCTCTTCCTCGATGGCGGCGTCATCGTCGAGGAGGGCGCCGCCCGTGAGGTGCTGAGCGCACCGCGCAATCCGCGCACGCAGGACTTCCTCCGCCGCGTGCTCAAGCCGATCTGAGGGTTACCGCCATGGCCGAGCCGTTTCCGCTGCAACCCTCACTCTGGCATGCAACCGCCCCTGTTGCGCCGCAGACACCGCCGCTCGCGAGCGATGCCAAAGCCGACGTCTGCATCGTCGGCGCCGGCTATGCTGGCCTCTCGACTGCGCTGCACCTGGCCGAGGCCGGCGTCTCCGTCGTCGTGCTGGAAGCGCGCGAGCCGGGCTGGGGCGCGTCCGGCCGCAATGGCGGGCAGGTCATCCCCGGCATCAAATACGACCCCTCCGAGATCGTCTCCAAATATGGGCCTGAGGCGGGCGAGGCCTTGGTCTCCTTCGTCGGCTCGACCGCCGATCTCGTCTTCGGGCTGATCGAGAAACACGGCATGGACGTGCCGCATCACCGCGCCGGCTGGATCCAGGGCGCGCATACGCCGGCCATGGTCGAGACGGTGAAGCGCCGGGCCGACGAATGGGGCATGCGCGGCGTCGGCGCGCGCTTCCTCGACGCCGATGCGGTCGGCCGCCTGATCGGCACCGACCGCTATCTCGGCGGCTGGCTCGACCCGCGCGGCGGCGGCGTCCAGCCACTAGCCTATGCCCGCGGCCTCGCCCGTGCCGCGCTGAAGGCGGGCGCCGCGATCCACGGCCAGAGCCCGGTGACGGCCTTAAGCCGCAACGGTGGCAACTGGGTGGTACGCACAGCGCAGGGCGCCAGCGTCACCGCGCCGCGCGTGGTGATCGCGACCAACGGCTATACCGGCGACCTGATTCCGAAGCTGCGCCAGACGGTGATCCGGCCGAACTCCTTCATCGTCGCGACCGAGCCGCTATCCGACAATCTCGCCGGCACGATCCTGCCGGAAGGGCAGGTCACCTCCGACACCCGTCAGCTCCTGCTCTATTTCCGCAAGGACCACACCAACCGGCTGCTGATGGGCGGGCGCGGTCCGTTCCGCGAGCCACGCGACGCCGCCGACTGGGCCCATCTGGAGCGCGTCATCGGCAAGATGTACCCGCAGGCCAAGGGCGTCGGCTTCGATTATCGCTGGTGCGGCCGCGTCGCGCTGACCCGCGATTTCCTGCCGCATCTGCACGAGCCGGAGCCCGGCCTGCTCGTCGATATCGGCTGCATGGGCCGCGGCGTCGGTTTGCAGACGGCGATGGGCCGGGCGATGGCGCAGTATCTCTCGACCGGCGACCGGGCGAGCCTGCCTTTCCCGGTGACCTCGATCACGCCGCTGCCGCTGCATGCGCTGAACGAGCTCTACGTCTCCGCCATCATCGCCTGGTACCGCCTGACCGATGGCGGCATGAAGGACCGCGCCGCTTGACGCTCGCCGGTTCCTGACGCAGGGCGAGGACATGAGCATCGTCCTCGCCTGCGATCTCGGCGGCACCTCCTTCCGCGCCGCCCTCGTCGATGACACCGGCGCGATCCGCGCCCAGCACGCCATTGCCGGGCCGATGAGCCGCGACGATCGCTCGGGCGCTTCCGAGATCGATGCCGACGCCTGGTGGACGCTATTGGTCGAGGCTTGCGTTGCCCTGGCCAGCGAAGCACCGGTGCTGTTCGATGCGGTCGAGGCCGTCGCCATCTGTGGCGTCACTCGCACGCAGATCTTTCTCGACAGGGATGGCCGCTCTTTGCGTCCTGCCATGACCTGGAAGGATACGCGCGCCGACGGGCTCGCAGCGCGTTTGCGGGGAAGGCTCGACCCGGCTCATCCCGAAAGCGCCGCGGTGAATGCCTTCCATCCGCTCGCCCGCCTAGCCTGGCTGCGCGCGGACGACCCGGAAACCTTCGGCAAGCTCGCCTGCCTGCTCGATCCGAAGGACTATCTGAATTTCCGCCTGACCGGTCGGCAGGCCAGCGACCCTGTCTCGATGGCGCGATTGCTGGCTGCGGCCACCCAGCACGAAGGCCACGACCTGCTGGAGGCCGCGGGAATTCCGGCAGCCGTCTTGCCGGAGATGCTGGAGCCCTGGCAGCAGGTTGCCCTGGTCCAGTCCGGCCTGCCTGCGCCGCTTGGTCGTCTCGCCGGCAAGCCGGTGTTCTGCGCCTCGAACGATACCTGGGCGGCGGTGGTCGGTCTCGGCGCCATGCGCGATGGCTTCGCCTACAACATCTCCGGCACGACCGAGGTACTCGGCGTCGTCGGCCGCAAGCCGGCGCGGGCGGAGGGGCTACTCACCGTCGACTGGCGCGGCCTATTCCAACTCGGCGGCCCCAGCCAGACCGGCGCCGACACCATCTCCTGGCTGCTGGCTTTGCTCGGCCGCGAGAGCGCGACTGTCGGGCAGGAGATCGATGCACTGCTCGCCGGTCCGCGCCAGCCGCAGCCGCTGCTCTTCCTGCCCTACCTCCAGGGCGAGCGCGTGCCTTATTGGGACCCGTCCTTGCGGGGCGCGCTCATCGGTTTGAACCGCCGGCATGGGCCGACCGATCTCGCCTTCGCCGTGCTGGAGGGCGTCGCCTGCCTCAACCGGATTGTGCTGGAGCGGGCCGAAGCTGCTCTCGGCCGGGCTGCGACCGAAATCCGCTTCGGCGGCGGTGCAGCGGCCAATCCAGTCTGGAGCCAGATCAAGGCCGATCTCTGCGGGCGACCGGTCGTGGTCGCGGCCTCCCGCGAGCCCGGTCTGCTTGGCGCGGCGATCATCGCTTTCGCGGGGCTCGGCCGTTTCGCCTCTCTCGCGCAAGCACAGCAGAGGCTCGTCACTGTCGCGCATCGGTTCGAGCCCGATCCGGCCCGCAAGCCGGCCTATGACGCGCTCTTCGCTCTGTTCCGCCGGGCCGAGGCCGCGCTGGCGCCGATCTCGCGCGATCTCGTCGCGGCCGCGCAGGATGGCGGGCCGCTTGCCGGCCTCGCGCGCCATGCGTCTGTGGCCACGAGCCTGCACGCCGATTGACGTTGCGGCGGGTGAGCTGGCGTCTTACCCAATTGGAACGAGTTTCCAGAGAGAGGTCCATGTCGCCTTCGCGCCGCGTTGCCGCGTTCCGCCCCTCCGCCGTCGTCGGCAAGGCGGGCTGATGCCGAAGCCCGTCACTCTGATCACTGGCGCCTCCGGCGGCATCGGCAGCGCGCTGGCGATGACACTGGCCCCCGCGCACAGGCTCGTCCTGTCCGGGCTGGAGGGAGGCCCGCTGCTCGAACTTGCGGACCGCTTGCAAGCTGATGGCGCCGAGGTCGCCGCGATGACCGGCGATGTCCGCGACCGCGATCTTGCCGGTGCGCTGGTCGAGCTTGCGGTCGAGCGCTTCGGCCGGCTCGACAATCTCGTCACCGGTGCCGGGGCTTCGCGCCCGGTACCGATGGTCGAGATGGAGGACGAGGAATGGGACAAGCTCGTCGACATCAACCTCTCGGCGGTGTTCCGCGTCTCCAAGGCCGCCGCGAAGCAGATGATCGAGCAAAGCGAGGGCGGCGCCATCGTCCACATCTCCTCGATCGCCCATGGCAATGGCGGGGCGAACCTCGCCTATGGCTCGGCGAAGGGCGGCGTCGCGACGCTGACCTATGGCATGGCCCAGCAGCTCGGCCGCCACGGCATTCGCGTCAACGCGGTGGCGCCGGGGATCATCGACACGCCGATGGTGCGCGGCGGCTTCGCCAGTCAGTTCAATGCGCTGGTCGAGGGCGCCTCGCAGCGCACCCCGCTCGGCCGCCTCGGCCGTCCCGAGGATGTCGCCGGGGTCATCGCTTTCCTGCTCTCGCCGGCCGCCGCCTTCGTCACCGGCGCATTGATCCCGGTCACCGGCGGCATCGAGATCCTCTCGCCGATCTCGGCGATCGCCAAGGGAAACGCCTGACGATGCGCGAGATCATCGGCCGCTACGGCACCGCGCTCGCCGGCCTTGCCCTGATCGTCTTCTTCGTCGCCTTCGCGCCGAACTTCGCGACGACGATGAACGTCGTCAACGTACTGAAGGATACCAGTTTCCTCGCCATCCTGGCGCTCGGCTTCGCGCTCGCCTTCACCGTCGCCGAGCTCGACCTCTCGATCGCCGAGATGGCGAGCCTCGCCGCCGTCGTCTGCGGCTGGCTGGTGCAGCTTCAGTATCCGCCGCTGGTCGCGGTCCTGGCGGCGCTCTCGGTCGGCGCACTGCTCGGCGGCCTCAACGGTTATGGCGTCACCGTGCTGCGGATTCCCTCGCTGATCATGACGCTCGGCACGGCCGCGATCGCCAAGGGCTTCGCCTTCATGATCACGCAGGGTGTCGCCTTTGTCGGGCGCTGGCCGACCGGCTTCACCGGGCTGGCGCGCGGCTACACCTTCGGCATTCCCAATCTCGTGCTCTGGCTCGCGGGCGTCACCCTCTTCGCCTGGGGGCTGGTCAAATGGACCCGGACCGGCGCCCATATGGTCGCGACCGGAGAGGCCGACGAGGCGGCGCGTCTCTCCGGCATCGCCACGGCGAGAATGAAGCGGATCGGCCTGTTGCTCTCCGGCATCCTCGCGGCGATCACCGCCATGTTGCTCGCCGCCAACCTGTCCTCGGCCGCGCCGAACATGGCTGGCGATTATCTGCTCTACGCCATTGCCGCTGTGCTGCTGGGGATGACCATGTTCGAGCCGGGCAAGCCGAACGTGCCGGGCACGGTCTTCGCAGCGCTGGTCCTGAAGGTACTCGGCAACGGCTTGGTGCTGCTGGGCGCGCCCTATTACATCCAGGACATCGTTCTCGGCGTCATCATCATCGGCTCGGTCGCCTTCTCGGCCAGCGTGATGAAGAAGGCGGCGTTCAAGGTCTGAGAATTCACAACGACAATCAGGGGAGAGGTCGTCATGGTCGGGTTGAGGAAGGTTCTGCTGGCGGCCGCTGCCGTCGTCGGGATGGCTCAGGGGGCTCAGGCCTTCGAGCTCGGCGTCATCGGCTTCCAGTTCTCGTCGGAGACGCATGCCCGCGTCGCCAACGCGGCGGCTGCTGCGGCCAAGGCCAAGGGCTGGAACGTCACGCTGTTGAACTCGGAGGGCGCGCTGCCCAAGCATGCCGAGCAGTTCGATGCGCTGATCGCCAAGAAGGTCGATGCGATCATCATCGCCATGGGCAAGCCGGTCGAGGCCGACGCCCAGTTCAAGGCGGCCAAGGACGCCAAGATCCCGGTGATCACCGTGCAATCGGGTTCAAGCCCGCACGCCCTCTTCGACATCCAGACCAATGAATACAAGGTCGGCGCCGAGGCTGCGCTCTATCTGCTCGGCCAACTGGGCTACCAGGGCAACATTGTCACCGCCCGCTTCGATCTCAACGTCGCCTCGCGCATCCGCGGCAAGCTGCTCGACAACGTGCTCTCCGAGAACCAGGCGGTGAAGGAACTCGGCAAGTTCTCGATGGCCCGCACTCAAAGCTGGCGCGACGATGTCCGCGCCGGCATGCAGGCGCTGCTGCTGCAGAACCAGGGCAAGATCAACGGCATCTGGGCCTCGTTCGATGGCCAGGCCTACATCATCGACGACCTGCTGCAGGCTCAAGGGGTGAAGAAGGCCCAGATTCCGCTCGTTTCGGTCGATGGCGGCAAGGAGACCTATGCCCGCATCGCCGATCCGGCCTCGACCTTCATGGCGACCGTCTCGATCCCGTTCGAGGAGATGGGCAAGCAGGCGGTCGACGCGATCCAGACCATCGTCGTCGACAAGAAGCCGAAGGAGAGCGTTGCCGCCGGTCCCTACCTCTTCACCGACGCCGTGCTGGTCGACAAGAACAACGTCCAGCAGTTCCTGAAGTGAGCTCGGTGACCGCCACACCCCTTCTGTCGCTTCGTGGCATCGGCAAGAGCTACGGCCCGGTCGTGGCGGTGCGCGAGGTCGATCTCGACATCTTTGCCGGCGAGGTCGTCGCCATCTGCGGAGATAACGGCGCCGGCAAGTCGAGCCTGATCAAGGTGATCTCCGGCGCCGAGGAGGCGACATCCGGGACTTTGAGTATGCGCGGCAAGGAGGTCGTCTTCGCCTCGCCGCATGACGCATTGAGCCATGGCGTCGCGACGATCTACCAGGACCTCGCTTTGGCGCCGCGGCTCTCGATCGTCCAGAACGTCTTCATGGGCTCGGAGCTGACGCGTCCTCTGCTGCTGCCGTTCCTGCGCGTGCTCGACAAGAAGCGGATGGCGCAGGAGGCGCGCGGTTTCCTCAAGCAGCTCTCGGTCACCGTCGAGGACATGGACCGTCCAGTCGAGCGGCTCTCGGGCGGCCAGCGCCAGGCGGTCGCGATTTCCCGCGCCCTGCGCTGGAAGGCGGAGATCATCATCATGGACGAGCCGACGGCGGCGCTCGGCGTCAAGGAGACCGCGCTGGTCCTCGACCTGATCCGCAAGCTCAAGGCCGACGGCAGGACGGTGCTGCTGATCAGCCACAATATGCGCGACGTGGTCGCGCTCGCCGACCGGGTCGTGATCATGGGCGCCGGCCGAAAGTACGTCGATCAGCCGCTCGCCGACCTCACCGCCGACGATCTCAGCCACATGATCATGGCCGGCAACGCGAAAGCCGCCTGAGATGACGCGCGAAACCATCGTTATCGACACCGATCCGGGCCAGGACGACGCGGTTGCCCTGCTGCTCGCCTTCGCCAGCCCGGAACTCGACCTCAGGGCGATCACCACCGTCGCCGGCAATGTCCCGCTCGCGCTGACCACCGCCAATGCGCTGCGTATCCGCGAACTTGCCGGCCGCGAGGACGTGCCCGTGCATGCCGGCGCCGACCGGCCCTTGCTCTTTCCACTCTCGACCGCCGAGTTCGTCTGCGGTCCCGACGGGCTCGCCGGTGCGGATCTGCCGCCGGCCCGTGGCACGGCTAGCGCAACCCATGCCGTTGAAGCTCTCATCGCTATCTTGCGCGCCGCACCGGACGACAGCGTCACGCTCTGCCCGCTCGGGCCTCTGACCAATCTCGCGCTCGCCTTCCGATTGGCGCCGGATGTGCTGCCGAAAGTGAAACGCATCGTGTTGATGGGCGGGGCGCTGGCGCTCGGCAACATCACCCCGGCGGCCGAGTTCAATGTCCATGTCGACCCGCACGCCGCCGCGATCGTCTTCGGTTGCGGCCGGCCGATCGTGATGTTCGGCCTCGGCGTCACCCATCAGGCGATCGCCTCGCACGAGCAGGTCGCCCGCCTTCTCAGTTTTGGCAATGCGGCGGGCAGGGCGGTGCATGGCATGCTGACGCGCCCACGCCCCGGCGGGCTCGGCACCGCCGGCCACCCGATGCACGACCCTTGCGTGATCGCCTTCCTGCTCTGGCCGGAACTCTTTTCGGGGCGGGACTGTTGTGTCGAGGTCGAGACCGGTGACGGTCCCTTGCGGGGCCGCACCACGATCGACTGGAACGGCCGGCTCAAGCGGCCGGCCAATGCCCATGTCGTCGCGAGCGTCGAGGCGGACGCGCTGTTCCAGCGTCTGTTCGACCGGCTCGCGACGTTGCCTTGAGCGGAGAAGGATATGGCCCATTTCGTCGAGGACCTGCAGCTTGAGGCCGGGCGCGCGATTCTGGCGATGCAGACCGCCGCGCTCGCCGCCCGCCAGCTCCATGCCCGCGCCGAACTGATGCGCCATATGCTGACCACTGCTCGCAAGGTCGCCGGCAAGCCCAAGGCCGAAGCGGTCGAGACGGTGGTACGCGAATGGATGGACGCCTGGAACCTCGGCCGGCAGGACTGGCCCCATATCGCCCGTGAGATGGAAGCCTTCACGGCCGCTTTCCATGATTACGCCAACGAGCCCGGTGACGGGAACGATGCAGCGCTCCGCCGCGCCTGCGATGCGCTCGATGCGGTGCTGGCGCGCGAGAACACCTCGATCAGTGACCAGATGGCCTTCCGCTCGCAATGCGCCCATCGCTGGTGGGAGCTGATCGTTCCAGTGCCTACGGACTTGCCGGGTGCAAAGCCGCGTCCCTCGGTGCCGCCGCTCGATGGGCAAGCGCCGTTCTGGCAGTCCGGCTGCGCCGAACTCTGCCGCTGAGGGCCGGCCGATGCAGCCGCTCCAGCTGACGCTTCGCCCGGCCGGCCTCGCAGATGCCGATGCCTGCCAGAGGCTATCGGCGGCGGTCGGCTGGCCGCATCGCCGCGAGGATTGGGAGTTCGCGCTGTCGCTCGGCCAAGGCTTCACCCTGTCGATCGAGGACGCGGTCGTCGGCGTCGGGCTCTGGTGGGGTTTTGGCGCGAGCCATGCCACGCTCGGCACCATCATCGTCGCGCCCGATCGACAAGGCCAAGGCATCGGCAAGCTGCTGACCGAACGGCTGATCGCGGCGACGGACGGGCGGACGCTTGGCCTGGTCGCCACGCCGCACGGTGAGCCGCTCTATGCCCGATATGGCTTCATCGCCATCGACGAAGTCCGCCAGCACCAGGGCGACTGGCCGGAGCTGGCAGCGCCCGTTCTCGCGGCTAACGAGATCATGCGCCCGGCCGCGGCGTCCGATCTGCCGCTGCTGGTACAGCTCGACGGCGAGGCGACTGGCCTGCCGCGCGCGCCCGTTCTCGAGGCTCTGCTGGCACGCGGTCATGCCATCCTGATCGAGCGAAACGGGGCGCCAGCCGGCTTCGGCTTCCTGCGCCGCCATGGCCGAGGCTGGCTGATCGGCCCGGTCGCGGCGGTCGATGACGCCGCCGCCTGCAACCTGATCGCGGCGCTGCTCGCCGCCCGCCGCGGCGATTTCGTCCGCATCGACGTGCCGGCTCGCACCGGCCTCGGCGCCTGGCTGGACGAATGCGGCCTGCCGCTCGTCGCCTCAGCAGTGGTGATGGAGCGTGGCGCGGCTCCGGTCGCGCCCGGACCGGCGCATCGTTTCGCGCTGGTCAACCAGGCGATGGGTTGACCAGCATCGCCGCGGCATGCGGGCTTATCGCCTGCAGCCTGCTCCAGCCGTGCCAGATCGTGTAGAGCCCGACCAAGACGATCAGCACGCCGGAGACATAGGGCGCCCGCGCCGCGACGGTCGACAACCAGTTGGAGCGCTTCTCGGCGGCGCGCAGGCTGAGCGAGGCGGCGACGCCGACTGCGACCAAAGTGATCGCGAGGCCGATCGAGAAGCACAGCACCAGCACGGCGCCGAGCGCGATCTCTCGCAACTGCATGCAGATCAGCAGCACGGTGATCGCCGCCGGGCAGGGGATCAGCCCCCCGGTCAGTCCGAACAGGACGATCTGCCCGGTCGTCACCGGCCGGTCGGCAAAGCGCTTGCGGATGTCCTGCGCATGGGCGCGCTGATGCGCATCCATCGGCTCGTCGTCGGCCGTCCTGTCGTGAGCGTGGCTCTGCCCGTGGGAATGTCCATGGCCATGACCGTGAGAGTGGCCGTGACTATGCTCGAGACCATGGCTGGCCGGGTGCAGCGCACGCTGCTCCGCCCATGTCCGCCACAGCATCCAGAGCGCGATCGCGATGATCATGAGGCCCGAGGCGAGCTGGAACCAGGGCTCGGTCGCCTCGGCATTGAAGTCGCGCGTCAGATAGAGGCCGCCGAGGACCACCCCCCAGACGACGAGCGTATGCGAGAGCGTCGCGGCTAGGCCAAGCAGCAGCGCCTGCAGCACCGAGCCGCGGATGGCGACGATGAAGGCCGCCATCATCGTCTTGGAATGGCCGGGTTCGAGCCCATGCAGCGCGCCGAGCAGGATCGCGCTCGGAATGAACAGCCAGGCATGGCCGGCGCCCTGCGCCAGCAATTCGGTGAAACTCGGCACGACATGGTGCTCCGGATCCGGAACGGATCGGGGGCTGCCGTGCCGTCCGGCCTTGCCGGAACTGGTCGGGGGCGCCCGTCTCGTCCTCGCCCGCCCGATCGCCGGGATGCGCCCGGTCTTGCGCCGGCGCCTGCCTGATCGGGTGCCGCTTGCTCAGCGGATGCTCCGGTCTATAACCTCCCCGGGAGGATAGGATCAAGACGGAAAGGTCGGGGAATGCAGGACGAGGAACACGCCCGGATCCACCACCATCGGCATCCGGAGATCATCACGCGGCTGAAGCGGGCCGAGGGGCATCTGCGCTCGACCATCGAGATGGTCGCCAATGTCCGCTCCTGCCTCGAGATCACCCAGCAATTGCAGGCGGTCGAAGGTGCGATTGCCAATGCCCGCAAGATTCTGATCCAGGAGCATATCGGCCATTGCCTGGAGGAGGCCGCCGGCAGCCTTCCGGATGAGGCGCGCGGGCTGCTGGCTGAGTTCAAGGCGATGACCAAGTTCCTTTGAGCGCCCCTGTGCGAATGGCGGGGTTGCCGAACTGGCGCTGGCGGTTCGGCCTTGCCTCGCGCAAGATCGCTTCTGAAACGATTTAAGCCTGCATCCACGGGAGGAATGATGCTCGAAGATCTGAAGGGGCTGCGCGCCCTGGTCACCGGCTCCAGCACCGGCATCGGCGCTGCCGTCGCCAAGGCCTATGCGGCGAACGGCATGCGCGTCGTGGTGCATTACAAGTCGAGCGAGGCCGAGGCGAACGCCGTCGCGGCCGAGATCCGGGCTGCCGGCGGCGAGGCGCATGTGCTGCAGGCCGATGTCGCCGACAGCAAGCAGGCGGTCGATCTCGTCAACAAGGCGGCCGACAAGCTCGGCGGGCTCGACGTGCTCGTCAACAATGCCGGAGCGCTGGTGAAGCGCACGCCGATCGCCGAGATCGAGGACGAGTTCTTCGACAGCGTCGTCGATCTCAATGTCCGCTCGGTGGTGATGGCCTCGAAGGCGGCGCTGCCCTATCTCAAGAAATCCGGCGGCAAGGCGAGCGTGATCAATCTGAGCTCGATCGCGGCGCGCAATGGCGGCGGCCCCGGCTCGTCGCTCTATGCCAGCTCGAAAGCCTTCGTGCTCAACCTGACCCGCGGCATGGCCAAGGAATTCGTGCCCTTCGGCATCCGCGTCAACGGCGTCTCGCCCGGCGTGATCATGACGCCGTTCCATGAGCGCTATTCGACGGCCGAGCAGATCGAGGCGATGCGCAAGACCGTCCCGATGGAGCGCGTCGGCACGCCGCAGGACAATATCGGTGTCTTCCTCTTCCTCGCCAGCCCGGCGATGAGCGGCTACATCACCGGCCAGACCATCGAGGTTAATGGCGGCCAGTATATGGTCTGACGGCCACTGTGGCTTCGGCGTCCTTGACGGGATAGGCGGTGCGCCAGCATGGTCTGGGCGCCGCTCCGAAGCTGGGTAGTCGATGATGCCGATCCGCTGCAAGGACCTGCCGACCCCGGCCGCCCGACGGGTCTGCGCGGCCGTGGTCGCCAGCGTTTTCGTCGCTGGTTGCGCCGGCGACGTGCAGGGTGTGCTCAAGCCGGTCGCCTCGACCGTGCCGGGCACCAGCAAGGTCACCATGCTGGTGGCGACGACGCGCGCGGCCGATCCGGATGCCGGCGTGCTGTATTCCGGCGAGCGCGGCAAGCCGTCCTTTGCCGAGATGACGATCTCGCTGCCGCCGGACAGCCGCCGCAAGGCCGGCGAGGTGCAGTGGCCGAGCCGTTTGCCGGGCAACCCCGAGACCGATTTCGTCACGCTCAGGGTCGACAAGCTCGATGCGAAGACCGGGTTGGCGCGCCTGCACGATCGGGTGTCGCGCGTGCCGAAGCGCCGCGTCATGGTCTTCGTCCACGGCTTCAACAACCGCTTCGAGGATGCGGTTTACCGCTTCGCCCAGATCGTCCACGATTCCGGCGCCGATGTCGTGCCGGTGCTGTTCACCTGGCCCTCGCGTGGCTCGCTCTTCGCCTATGGCTATGATCGCGAGAGCGCGACCTATTCGCGCAATGCGCTCGAAGCCTTGCTGCAGGGGCTGGCGCGCGATCCGGCCGTCGGCGAGGTCTCGCTGCTCGCCCATTCCATGGGCAATTGGGTCGCGCTGGAGTCTCTGACCCAGATGGCGGTGCGCAATCGCGGCATCCCGTCGAAGATTGCCAATGTCATGCTCGCCTCGCCCGACGTCGATGCCGACGTCTTCCGCACGCAGATCGCGGAAATGACGGGGCGGCGGCCGAAATTCACCCTGTTCGTCTCCCAGGACGATCGGGCGCTCGCCGTCTCGCGCCGGGTCTGGGGCGGCAAGGACCGTCTCGGCGCCGTCGATCCCGATGTCGAGCCCTATAAGAGCGAGTTCGAGGCCGACAAGATCACAGTCCTGAACCTGACCAAGCTGCGCACCGGCGACAAGCTCAACCACGGCAAGTTCGCCGAAAGCCCGGAAGTGGTGAAGCTGATCGGCACGCGCCTCGTCGACGGCCAGCCCATCACCGATTCCCGTGTCGGTCTCGGCGAGCGGCTGATCGAGGTGACTGGCAGCGCGGCCGCAGCGGTCGGCACCGCAGCAGGCATCGTTGTCACTGCCCCGATCGCTGTGGTTGATCCAACCGCCCGCCGCCATCTTGGCGACCGGGTCGAGCATCTCGGAAACAACATCCAGGACACCGGCGCCGCGGTCGGCGATACCGTGACCACGCCGTTCCAGAAGCCCGTCGGGCAGCCTTGAACGGCTTCCTTATCGGCTGAAGCGCACCGGCACCGACAGCGAGATCGCGCCGCCGCCACCGACACCGGCCGGCGGCGCGGGGACCGGGCTGGCGCGGCGGATCATCGCCGCTGCCTCGGCGTCCAGCGCGGAATCGCCCGACGAGCCGACGACGCGCGAGGACAGCACATTGCCGCTGCGGTCGATCGCGAAGGCGACCTGCACCGTGCCGGGGCTCGCCCCGCCCGGGAAGCGCTTGTAGCGATTGAGATGCGCGATCAGCGAACCGCGCCAGGACGCGGTCGAGACCGTCGGCTGACTGGCCGTGCCCTGCGCGGCGCTGCTCGGCGCCGCGGCGCGCTGCTCCGACGGCTTCGGCGCCACGGCCTCCTTGGCCCGCTGTTCGACCGGCTTGCGCTCGACGACCTTGGGCTTCGGCTTGGGCTTTTCCTTTTTCTCGACGACCTTCGGTTCCGGCTTCTTCTCCACCGGCTTCAGCTCTGGCGGAGGCGGCAGCAATACGGCGTCGAGCTTCGGGGTCAGCGGCAGCTCCGGCAGCTTGATCTCCGGCTGCTCGACCGGGGTCGGCTCGGGGATCGGTTCCGGCTCAGGCTCCGAGGGTGGCGTCTCCTTCACCGGCTCGGGCGGCGGTGGTTCAGGCTCAGCCCGCTCCGGCGCGATTGGCAGGTTTTCCGGTGGCGCCTCGGGCGCGACCGAAAGCGCGGCGAGCTCGATCATCACGGCCGGCTCCGGCGCGCCGGCAGCGGCTTCCGACAGGCGCCAGTTCACGCCGACCCAGGCGAGCCCGCCATGCGCGGCAGCGACGGCGGCCGCGGCGACGCCCCAGCGCAGCGCAACGAGCCAGCGGCGGTCCGGTGCGGCAGCGATCATGGCTTGCCCGCCCCCGGCGCGGCGCTTTGGCCGGTATCCTCGAGTCCGACCAGCGCGATCTTGAGATAGCCAGCCTGGCGCAGCCTGTTCATGACCTCCATCAGCTCGCGATAGGCTACGGCTCCATCGGCGCGCAGGAAGACGCGCTGTTCGCGATCATTGCTGGTCTGGCGGTCTAGCACTGCCTGCAATTGCTCGCGCGGCACGGTGTCGTTGCCGAGCGCGAGCGACAGGTCCTGCTTCACCGTTAGGAAGATCGGCTTTTCCGGCCGCGGCTGCGGCTGCGCATTCGAAACCGGCAGATCGACAGCGACGTCGACGGTCGAGAGCGGCGCTGCGACCATGAAGATGATCAGCAGCACCAGGATCACGTCGATGAACGGCGTGACGTTGATCTCGCTGACCTCGCCGAGATCGCCGTCCTGCGCCTCCTTGAGCGAAACGGCCATGGCTCACTCCGCCGGGACGCGCGGCATCGCTGCCGGCTGGGCCGGGACGGCATGCAGATTGGCGCGAACCTGCTGCGCGGCCTGGCGGCGCAGCCGCTCGAGATCACGCGAGAGATGGCGCAGCACTTCGCCGGAGGCATCCGAGAGCGTGGCGCGATAGCCGGAGATGGCGCGGGCGAAGACGTTGTAGATGATCACGGCCGGGATCGCCGCGACGAGGCCGATCGCGGTCGCCAGCAGCGCCTCGGCGATGCCGGGCGCGACGACGGCGAGGTTGGTCGTCTTCGACTGGCTGATGCCGATGAACGAATTCATGATGCCCCAGACCGTGCCGAACAGGCCGACGAAGGGGGCGGTCGAGCCGATGGTGGCGAGGAGACCGGTGCCGCGCGCCATCGAGCGACCTGCGCGTGCCTCGATCCGCGACAGGGCGATCGCGGCGCGTTCCTTGATGCCGTCCTCGCCAAGATCATGGGAGCGCTCGCGCTCGCTCTGGGCGGCGCCGACCAGCTCCGCGACCGTGCCGCGCGCCTGGCCCTTGCGGCCGGCGATCGCTCTCGCCGCCTCGTCGAGGCTGATCGATTCTTCCAGCCGGCGCACGGCCCGCTGCGCCCGCGTCTTGGCGGCGGCGAGTTCGAGCGCCTTGGCGAGCCAGATCGTCCAGGTCACCAGCGAGGCGAAGGCGAGGCCGAGCATCACCGCCTTCACGACGATGTCGGCCGCCATGAACATGCCCCAGGGCGACAGGTCATGCGGCAGGGTCGCCTGCGCTGCGATGGGAGTGGGAGCGATTGCAGGCACGGCGCCTTGCGGAGCGCCGGAGCCGGGAACAGCCTGGGTCGGCGCTGCCGCTGCCGCGGCAGTGGTATTCGGAGAAGCGGGTGCAGATTGCGTCGGTGCAGTCGCGGCGGGTGCGGAATTCGCGGCAGGTGCCGGCACCGCACCGCCATGTGCACCGGACGGGCTCGTCTGCTGTGCCGGGGCCGTCTCGGCAGGAGTGGTCTGGGCGAAAGCGACGAGGCTCGCCACGGGGGTGGCGGCAATGGCCGTCGCAAGCAGGACTGTGCCGATCAAACGCTGCATCGAATTATGGTCCGTGGTCTCTTGGCGCTCCTCCTTGGCGGGAGCGCTTTCGGAACGGAGCCGCGTCCGTTGAAGCGGCTACCGATGACCACGGGAGGCAGCCCTGACGGGCATTGCCTCCGCGATCGTCCCCAGCAGTTAAACCAGAGCGAATTGGTTAGCAAATACAATAGTTTATACGTATTCTAAAGTAAGGCTTCCGCTGCTCTTGGCCCGGAACAGTTCAAGTATTTTGGATGCTTCGCCGGGATGCCGGCTTGCTTCACCTTTGCGCGAGCATCGCGCCCGGATTGAGGATGCCGAGCGGGTCGAAAGCTCGCTTGACG
The DNA here is from genome assembly GCF_053645455.1 of Allobosea sp. NPDC055332. Lineage (NCBI taxonomy): Bacteria > Pseudomonadati > Pseudomonadota > Alphaproteobacteria > Hyphomicrobiales > Alloboseaceae > Allobosea > Allobosea sp. NPDC055332. The sequence continues at coordinate 668,607 of NZ_JBSHMO010000005.1, forward strand.
GCTCTCATCAGCTCGAGCGCCTCCGGTTGTGCATGCTCTGCCAGCGCATTGGCCAGGCTCCTGCCGATGCCGTGCTCGGCGGTGATGCTGCCGCCGAAAGCGCTGACGATCGCGAAGACCTCCGCATTGACGGCATGACCGAGTTCGCCCTGCCGCTCGGCTGGTTCCTCTCGCGGGAAGAGCAGGATGACGTGGATGTTGCCGTCGCCGACATGGCCGACGAAGAGGGCGCGCGCTTCGGGGAAGCGCTCGGCCTTCATCGCTTCGACCGCCGCGATGAAGGCCGGGACGTCGGCAACCGCGACGCTGGTGTCGTGCGAGACGCTGAAGCCGGCCCGGCGATTCGCTTCCGAGACGGCGAAGCGCAGATGCCAGATCGCCCTGGCCTGCGCTTCGCTCTGGGCAACTGAGGCGTCCTGTAGCACCCCTTGTTCCAGCGCGGTGGCGAGAGTGTCGGTCAGCAGCTCGTTGACGCGGCCGTTCGGATCGCTGTCGGCGAGCTCGACGAAGACGTACCAGCCGTGCCGCCGTTCGAGGGGAAGGACGGTGCCGGGCACGAAATCGAGGGTGAGGCCCATCTCGCCGTCGCACATCAATTCGAAGCTGGAGATGCGCTCGCCTGCGCTCTGCCTCAGCAGGGCGAGCAGCTGCAAAGCATCCGCCGGGCTGGCGAGGCCGCATAGTGCCGTCGCGCTCGCCCGCGGCTTCGCAAACAGCCTGAAGGTCGCTGCCGTTACGACTGCGAGCGTACCTTGCGAGCCGATCACCAGCTCTCTCAGCGCATAGCCGGCATTGTCCTTGCGCAGCGGCTTCAGCCCATGGATCACGGCGCCATCGGCGCGAACGTATTCAAGGCCGAGCACGAGATCGCGCACCGTGCCGTAGCGGATGACATTGATGCCGCCGGCATTGGTCGCGACCACGCCGCCGATCTGGCACGAGCCTTCGCTGCCGAGGCTGAGCGGGAAGAGCCGGTCATGCGCTGCGGCCGCCTGCTGGACGTCAGCGAGAACGCAGCCGGCCTCGGCGATGAGCGTGTCGCCCTCGGTGTCGATCGCTCTGATCCGGTTGAGGCGCGCCGGTGAGAGCACGACGGCTTTGCCCGATCCATCCGGCGTCGCGCCACCCGACAGGCCGGTATTGCCGCCTTGCGGCACGATTGGCGTTCGCGTCGCCGTTGCCCAGCGCAGGATCGTCGAGACCTCCTCGACATTGCGCGGGCGGAGCAGGGCGAGCGCCGCGCCACGATGCTTGCCGCGCCAATCGGTCAGGTGCGGTGCCATCGCCTGCTGATCAGTGACGATAGCGGCCGGATCGAGCACAGCTCGAAGCGCGTCGAGCGGATTCATCGCCTCAGACCGTGCCGGCATCGACGATGAAGTTCTGGCCGGCGCACATACGGGAGACGTCGGAGCAGAGGAAAAGCACCATCTGCGCGATGTCCTCCGGCTGGATCTCGCCCTTCAGCGCCTGGGCGGCCTGGTTGGCCGCGCCCTTCTCGGGCGTCCACCACTGCGTCCGCTGGCGCTCGGTCATGACCCAGCCAGGCGTGACGCAGTTGACCCTGATGCCATCCGGGCCGAGCGCCCGCGCCAGTGAGCGGGTGAAGCCGATCACCGCCGATTTCGCCGTGGTGTAGGCGATCATGTGCGGGGAGCCCTTCATCCACGAGGTCGAGGACAGGTTGACGAGCGCCCCGCCGCCGAGTCCGCGCATGTCCGGCGCCAGTGCCTGCGCCACGAACATCATCGGCCTGAGATTCACCGCCAAGCGGTCATCCCAATAATCCTCGGTGACCACATCGAAATCATGCCGCTCGTCATGGCCGGCATTGTTGACGCCGATGGCGAAGGGGCCATGGATGGTCCGCGCCGCCGTGATCGCCGATTGTGTCGCCGGGATGTCGCGCAGGTCGACCCGATAGAAGGAGACGCTGCCGCCAGCCGCCGAAAGCTCGGCGGCAAGCCGCTCGCCGCGCGTAGCATCAATATCCAGGAAGGCGACCTTGGCGCCCTGCCGGGCCAGCGCCTCGACGATGGCGCGGCCGATGCCGTCGGCGCCGCCGGTGACCAGCGCCGTCTTGCCGGCGAGATCGGGATAGCTGGCCTCGATCATCACCCGCCGAACTCCGCCGCCGGCAGGCCGGGCACGTCGACCGGCAAGGTGAAGAGCCCGCCCGAGAACGGCGCCTCGGCCAGCACCCGCGAAGGCAGGCGGATGCGTGCCGTGGTGATGAACAGCGTCTTCAGGTCGGGGCCGCCGAAGGCGAGGCTGGTCGGGCGCGGCACGGGCAGCCAGACCTCACGATCCAGTCGGCCGTCCGGCGCATAGCGATGTAGGCACCAGCCATCCCAGATCGCGCACCAGACGAAACCCTCGGCATCGACTGCGAGCCCGTCCGGCCGGCCGGCAACCTCGGTGAAGACGCGACGATTGGCAAGCGTGCCGGGCTTGTGATCGAACGCGTAGGCGTAGATGCGGCTATGGGCGGAATCGACGAAGTAGAAGCTCCGCCCGTCCGGGCTCCAGTCGAGCCCGTTGGCGACGGTGAGCCCGCTCTCCTGGCGCTGCCAGCTGAGATCCGGCGCGATCGCGTAGAGCGAGCCCGAGGCGCGGCTGGCGTCGAGCCGCATCGTCCCGGCCCAGAGCCGGCCTTGCCGGTCGCATTTACCGTCGTTGAAGCGGTTGTCGGGAATGTCGGCCTCGGGGTCGGCGAGTGGCGTGAGGCGGCCGCTGGCGAAGTCGAAGGCTTCCAGCCCCTCCTGGGTCAGCACCACCAGCCCGCCGCCGCGGCGGCCGAGCACGGCGCTGACCAGGCGCGGCAGCGTCACTTCTTCGTTGTTGCCGGTCGCCGGATCGAAGCGGTTGACCGAGGGCGCGAGGATATCGACCCAATAGAGCCGCTGCTCGCCGGCCGACCAATAGGGACCCTCGGCGAGATGCGCACCCCAGGGCAGCACGCATTGCACGTCGGGATCGACCGGCCGCGCCGAACGCGGTGCAGGGGAGATGTTCATCTGCGTCGCGCCGACATTGCCGGAGATTTGCCGGGCGGCCGCCATCAGGTCGCGGCCGGTGGTGTGCAGCCGCTCGCGCGTCAGCCGCGAGGACGGGCCGAACACGCCGATCGCCGCCACGGCCCGGCCGGTATGGTCGAAGATCGGCGCCGCGACCGAGGCGACGCCGGCGACATGCTCTTCCTGCGAGACGGCATAGCCGCGCGCCCGAGTCAGCGCGAGATCGGCGGCAAGCGCCTCCTCCTCGGTGATCGTCGTCTCGGTGAAGCGTTCGAGCTTCAGCCGGTCGACCAGGGCGCGCTGCTCATGCGGCTGGACGAAGGCGAGCAGGGCCTTGCCACCGGCGGTGCAGTGCAGTGGCGCGCGGCGCCCGATCTCGATGCGGAAGCCATAGGGGCCGCCGCGGCTGCGCTGGTCGATATAGAGCACCTCGCCATTGTCGATGGCGCAAAGGGCGGCGGTCTCGCGCGTCTCCTCGGCGAGGCGATCGAGCGCCGGTGCGCCCGCACCGCGCAGGTCGAAGGATTCCCAGACGCGATGGGCGAGCTCGAACAGACGATGGCCGAGCCGGTAGGTGTTGTCGCTCTCCTCATGCCGGATCAGGCGGAAGGTCAGCAGCGTGTTGAGCATGCGCGCCAGCGTGCCCTTGGGCAGGCCGGTCGCGGCCTGCAGGTCGCGGAAGCGCGGCGGCGCCGAGGCCTCGCCGATCACGTCGAGCAGATAGAGGCCCTTGGCGAGGGCGGCTGCGCCGGTCGGGACGTCGCGCTCGTCCGGCGTCAGGACGCGCGCTTCACCCGCGCCTGCGCCGCCTCGCCGATCATGCGCTCGAAGGTCCATTGCGGCTCGTATCCCAGTTCGGTCCGGATCCTGGCGTTCGACGTCTCGTAGAAGACGCCGGCGCCCGGCAGGTCGATGGTCTTCAACGGCAGTCCCGTCAACTCCGCCATCATCGGCAGCGCGGCGGCGAAGTCGACCGGCTCGGTCGCACCGAGATTATAGGTGCGTCCGGCGGCGCGTTCGTCCGACAGCGCCAGCAGGATGCCGGCAACCATGTCGCGCGTGTCGGTGATGTGCATGCGGAAGGGGCGGCCGGCCTCGTTGCGCGACAGCACCAGTGTCTCGCGCCCGTCATCGATGGCGCGCAGGGCGGCGACGGCAGCGGCATTGCCGAAGCCTTCCTGCTGCCTGATCTTCGGCTGCAGGAAGAAGCGCGGGCCGGAGAAGAAGCTGCCGGGATCGAGCAGTTCGCTCGCATCCTGCGTGTGTGAGAAGCGCAGGATCGTCGCGGGGGTGCCGCTGGTTCGCTCGAAGAAGCGCACGATCTCTTCGCCGAGCAGCTTGCTCAGCCCATAGGGTGAGCGCGGCTTCAGTGGATGGTCCTCGTCGATCGGTTGGTAATCCGGCACGTTCTCGGGATAGACCTCGCCGGAGGAGGCGAAGACGAGGCGCTTTGGCTTCACCGCCGCGGCCTCCTCCAGCAGCACGCGCGTGCCCTCGACATTGGCGGTGAACAGCCTGTCGCGGTCGGCCGGGAGCCAGGACATGAAGGCGCCGAGATGCAGGACCGCTTCGGCGCCCTGCACGGCCTCCCTTGCGGCGGCGCGGTCGTCGAAGCCGCCGAGCACTTCGCGAAAAGCGGGGTGATCGATCCCGCCGGCGCGCAGGTCGAAGCCGGTGACGTGATGGCCGGCTTCAAGCAGTTGCCGCGCGACGCGCGAGCCGACGCGTCCGGCGCTGCCGGTGACCAAGATCGTGCTCATCGGATCGCCTCGCCGCTGGCGGCATCGAAGACATGCAGTCGCGCCGGGTCGAACGAAAGCGTCAGCGTCGCCTCGGGCGGCCGCGGCTCGGGATTGATCAGGCGTGCGATCAGCGAGGTCCGCCGTGCCTCGTCCTCACCGGTAGAGTTCGCTTCGCGTCGATGCTCTTCGGGCAGGTCGACATAGACATATTGCTCGCTGCCGAGGCTCTCGATCAGCCGTGGACTGACCGCGAAGGAGACCTGCCCGGGACCAGCGGCGATGTGCTCGGGCCGAAGACCGACGACGATCTCCTTGCCGGCGAGTGAAGCAGCGTTCGCGACCGGCAGCGCCACATCATGGCCGAACAGTCTCGCGGTCACGCCGCCGCTCGCGGCCTGCGCCTTCGCCTTCAAAAAATTCATGCCGGGCGAGCCGATGAAGCCGGCGACGAAGAGGTTGGCCGGCTCGCGGAACATCACATCGGGCGAGGCTATCTGCTGGATCACGCCATCCTTCATGATGACGATGCGGTCGGCCATCGTCATTGCCTCGGTCTGGTCGTGGGTGACGTAGATCGTGGTGACGCGCAGCCTTTTGTGCAGGGCGCTGATTTCAGCGCGGGTGTGGACGCGCAGTTTGGCGTCGAGATTGGAGAGCGGCTCGTCCATCAGGAAGGCCTGAGGCTCGCGTACGATCGCCCGTCCCAACGCGACGCGCTGGCGCTGGCCGCCGGAGAGGGCGCGGGGCCGGCGGTCGAGCAGATGGTCGATGCCGAGGATTTTCGCGGCCTTGTTGACGCGCCTGGTGATCTCGCCGGCATCGGTGCCGCGCATCTTCAGGCCGAAGCCCATGTTCCTGGCGACCGTCAGATGCGGGTAGAGCGCGTAGTTCTGGAAGACCATGGCGATGTCGCGGTCGCCCGGCGCGAGGTCGGTGACATCGCGTTCGCCGATGCTGATCGTGCCGGAGGAGGCTTCCTCCAGCCCGGCGAGGATCTTCAGCATGGTCGACTTGCCGCAGCCAGAGGGGCCGACGAGGACGACGAACTCGCCGTCGGCGATGTCGAGCGAGAATGCCTTCAGGACGGTGAGCCCGCCATAGGATTTGGTGACGCTGTCGATGCGGATTCCAGCCATGCGGGTTCTCTACTTCTCGGCCCCGGCCGTCAGGCCGCCGACGAGATAGCGTTCGAGGAAGAGGTAGATCGCGAGGATCGGCAGGGCGACGAGGATGGAGGCGGCGGAGATGTCGCTCCAGTTCGAGATGTACTCGCCCTTCATCGTGGTGATGCCGAGATTGGCGGTCCAGTTGCCCTGGGCGTTGGTCAGGAAGGTGCGGGCATAGGCATAGTCCGACCAGGACAGCACGAAGCCGTAGAGCGCCGTCGCCGCCAGCCCCGGCGCCGAGACGGGCAGGATCACCCGGACCATCGCGCCGAGCGGCGAGCAGCCATCGACCATCGCCGCCTGCTCGAGCTCGCGCGGGATCGTGTCGAAATAGCCCTTCAGCATCCAGGTGGTGAACGGGATGATCAGTGTGGCGTGGGCGAGGATGATCGACCACAGGCTGCCGATCAGTTCGAGATTGCGGAAGATGCCGAAGAGCGGGATCACCAGCAGCGTCGCCGGCAGCATCTTGGCGGTCAGGATGAAGAGTCCGAGCGACTGGCCGCCGCGGACCCGAAAGCGCGACAGGCTGTAGCCGGCGAGCACCGAGACGACCATGGACAGGCTCACCGCGCCGATCGCGGCCAGCGCCGAATTGCCGAGCCAGAGCAGGATCGGCTTCTCCGCCATGATCTGCCCGAACACGCCCCAGCGCGGTTCGCTCGGCCAGAAGCTCGGCGGCAATTGCCTGAGCTGGCTCGGCTCGGAGAGCGCGGTGACGACAAGCCAGTAGATCGGAAAGACCAGGATGGCGCAGGTTAGGGCGACGCCGACATAGAGCAGGGCGTGGCGTGTGGTTTTTTGTCTCATCGCCGCCTCCTCAGATATTGTCTGGCGCGCGGGCGATCATCAGTCGGCTCGCGATCACGCAGACGATCAGGGTGATGACGCCGATGGCGGAGGCGTAGCCCATCTTGAAGAAGCCGAAGGCCTGCTCGTAGGTCATGATCGAGAGCGACTGCGTCGCCTTCAGCGGGCCGCCGCCGGTCAGCACGTAGATGATCGAGAAGTCGCGGAAGACCCAGAGCATCACCAGCACGAGCGTGACGCCGATCACCGGCATCAGAGAGGGGATGGTAATGTGGAGGAGCCGCTGCCAGGCGCGGGCGCCATCGACCTTGGCGGCGTTGTAGAAATCCTCGGGGATCGACTGCAGTCCGGCCAGCATCATGATCGAGACGAAGGGATAGCCCTTCCAGACCATCACCGTGCAGACCACGGCGAAGGCCGCGTCGGGCGAGGAGAACCAGTTGATCGTCTGGTCGACCAGGCCGAGCTTGATGAAGAGCCAGTTCATCAGGCCGAAAGAGGAATCGAACAGCCAGGCGAAGATGACGACCGCGATCACTTCCGGGATCGCCCAGGGCAGGGCGACCAGCAGCCGCGCCAGCGCCTGGCCCTTGAAGCGATTGTTGACCAGCAGCGCCGTGCCGAGGCCAAGCAGGAAGCAGAAGAACGAGACGATGGTGACCAGCTTGAAGGTCACCCAGCAGGCGTTCCAGAAATCCTCGGAGGCGAAAAGCCGCTCGTAATTGGCGGTTGTGAACGGCCGGCGCGGCTGGTCGAGCCGGGCGATATTGACGTTCTGGAAGGAGAGATCGACCGAGACGAACAGCGGATAGACGATGATCAGCGCGATCAGCAGCACCGCCGGCGCCAGCAGGAGATAGCCGAGCCAGTGACGCCGGCTGGGGCGGGCGAGGTCGAGGAAGGCTGATCGGGGCATGGGGCCTCCTGGCCGAAGCTTGTCATTCTCGGGCGGAGCGAAGCGCAGACCCGAGAATCTCATGGCGAGAGGGCGCTGGTTTCCGAGATGGCCGGGTCAAGCCCGGCCATGACGGCACTCAGGTTACTGCTTCTGCAGCGCCTCGGCCTTGGCTTGCATCGTTGCCGCGACCGCCTTCGGGTCGAGGTCCTGGATGATCATGCGCTGGGACTCTTCCATGACCATCTTGGCGAACTCGTTGAACTGCAGCTCCAGCCCCTTCGGAATGCGGTCGACCTTGGCGTCGGCGGCTGCCTTGGTCGCCTGGACCAGCAGGTCGAAATGCGGCGTGTCCTTGGTCGCGGCCGAGGTGTCGGCGCGTGGGCTAGGCGGCGGCGAGGCGCCGAGCGTCGCATAGCTCGACTGGAACTTGTCCGAGGTCGCGATCGCGATGAAATCCCAGACCAGTTTCTTGTTCTCCTTGGGTGCATCAGCGGCGATGCCGAGCACGTTGGAGGAGCCGCCGACCGGCGGCTTGAACGGCACCATGCCGAGCTTGATCTGGTCCTTGGCCTTCCCCTTCTGGATGATCGGCCAGAGCCAGGGCCCGTCCGTCTTCATCGCGATCTTGCCGTCGGCGAACATCTGGCGAACCTCGCCGGCCGCCAGGTCACGCGGGGTCAGGCTGTTCTTGACGATGGTCTTCCAGCGCGACAGGCCTTCGATCATCTCGGGCGTATTGATCGTCACCTTGCCGGCATCGTTGGTCCAGCGCCCGCCGGCATCGAGCGTGTAGTTCATCATCTCGCTCATATACTGGCCACCACCGCCCTTGGTCTCGTGGCCGGTGCCGAACTGGTCGGTGATGCCGTCGCCGTTGAGGTCCTTGGTCAGCTTCTGTGCCGCTGCGAGGAATTCGGCATAGGTCTTCGGGGCGGCGAGGCCTTCCTTCTTCAGCAAGTCTTCGTTGTATGCGAAGATGTAGCCGAAATAGAGCATCATCGTGCAGACGGTCTGCTTGTTCCAGCTGCAGGTGTCCTGCCCGGCCCAGCCCTTGAGGTCGAGTTTCGCATCCTTGATGTAGCCATCGAGCGGCTCCAGCCAGCCATTGTCGGCGAATTTCTGGAACTCGAAGGAGGCGAGGTGGACGATATCAGGCGGCTTGCCGCCGGCGAACAGCGTCGTCATCGTGTCGGCATAGGCGCCGCGCTCGACCTTGGTCCATTCGATCTTGACGCCGGGATGGGTCGCCTCGAACTCCTTGATCACCGAGCCCCACCAATCGCCGACGCCGCGCTCGTCCTTCTGCCAGGAGACGAACTTCAGCACCTTGCCCTGCGCCCAGGCGGCGCCGGGGAGAAAGCCGGCGGCGAGCGCGAGCGCAGCCGCGGAGAGTGCAAGCCTTGTCCTCGTCATGGTCTCCTCCTCCCTTTGTTGTTGTCGCTAAAGCCGCTTCAGCAGCTTGAGCGCTTCTTTCGATGGCTCGACCCCGAGGCCGGGCCCGCTCGGCAAACGGTAGAAGCCGTCGCTGCAATCCATGTCGCCCTGCAGCAGCCGCCGGTTCGGCTCGAAGATCGAATGCTGGAATTCGTGGCACTCGACCGCCGCGAGCGCCGATGACGCATGCAGGCTCGCCGCCAGGAACAGGCCGATGCCGATCGTGGCATGCGGGATGACCCGCAGGTGATGCGCCTGGGCATAGAGGCCGATGCGCATGAACTCGGTCACGCCCTTGTGGCCCATCTCCGGCTGCACGATCGCGCAGGCCCGGCGTGCGACCCGCGGCACGAGATCGTAGACCGTGCGCCATTCCTCGCCGGCTGCGACAGGCGTCGAGACTTTTGCGGCAACATGAGCAAGACCGTCGAGATCCTCCGGCTTCACCGGCGCCTCGGCGAACCAGAGATCGTGCGGCTCCATCGCCCGGATCGCCGCGACGGCCTCTTCCCCGGTATGGACCCAGTGCATATCGCAGGCGATGCGGGCCTTTGGCCCAAGCCGCTCGCGCAGCGTCGCGATCTCCGCGACATTGCCGTCGTCGGCGACCGGGGCGGCGAACTTGAAGCTGTTGAAGCCCTTCGCCTGCCATTCCGCGGCGAACTCGGCCCGCTCAGCCCGCGTCGGCTTGGGCAGGCCGGAAATGTAAGCCGGCAAGCGTTCATGCTTCTGCCCGCCGAGCAGCTTGACCAAAGGCAGGCCGGAGAGCTTGCCGCAGAGATCCCAGAGCGCGATGTCGATCGCGGCGAGCGCATCGAGATAGAAGCCGCCGGTATAGCCGCGCACCCGCATCAGATCGTAGAGATCGTCATGAATGACGCTGACGTCGCGCGGGTCGCGCCCGACGACGAAGGGGCCGAGCAGATCGTCGATGATCGCCATAGCGGCGCCGGGGGCGACGATGCCGTAGGTTTCGCCCCAGCCGACCGCGCCATCAGCCGTCTCGATCCGCACCACCACGGTGCGGTCGACGGTCGGATAGACCGTGCGGTTGCCCTTGCGGACGATGTAGCCGTGGTCGTTGACGCGCTCGCCTTCGCGCAGGGCGCCGAGATAGGGCGTCTCGCGCGGGATGGTGATCGAGAAGACCTCGACGCGGGCGACGCGCTCGGCCATCAGGCGCCTCCGGCGAGCGTCGGCTCGCGCGCATCGACGGTCATGAGGTCGGCGCAGGCATCCAGCCAGGCGTCGATCTCGGCGACGTCGAGGGCGTCCATTGGCGGCACCTTCGCCCGCACGACCTGATTGGTCATCACGCCGCGCCGCGTCAGCACATGCTTGGTGAAGGCCATCCGGAAATTGAACTGGATCACCAAGAGCGGCAGCGTGCGCATATAAAGATCGCGCGCGCGGGCGGTGTCGCCGTCTCGGTAGGCCCGGTCCATCGCGACATGGATGTCGGCGAGCTCGACCGCCGGCATCGCCCCGCAGGCGCCGCGATTATACTCGTCGATCAGGTAGCGCGCGCCGCCGCCGCCGATCACGCCCTTCAGATGCGCTGGCTTGCCGGCCGCGATCGCGGAGATGGCGAGGCCGGACGGCAGCGTCTCCTCCTTGACATAGGTTATCGCCGGATTGTCGCTGACGATCTGCAGGATCGCCTCGGGCTTGAGGTCGGAGCCGCGTGGGGCCGGCGCGTTCTGCAATACGATCTCGATGCCGGGCACGGCCGCGGCGATCTCGCCATAGAAGGCCGAGACTGCTTCGGTCGTGGTGCCGACGCTCTTCGGCGCCTGGATCATGACATGGCGGATGCCGTTGGCGAGCGCCTCGCGGCAATGCGAGATCGCCTCAAGGGCGGTCGGGGCGCTCGCTCCCGCGACGATCGGCACGCGTCCGCCGACACGTTGCACGACAACCTTCAACAGCGTCGCCCGCTCGGCGGCAGTGAGCTCGTCGACCTCGCTGGCAAAACCCGGGAACACCACGCCGTCGACACTGCTGGCGAGGGCGAAATCGACGATCCCAGCCATCGCCTCGGGATCGACAGCGCCAGCCTCGGTGAACGGCGTCGGCAACACCGGGAGCATGCCCTGCAGCACTGCGTTTCTCCAGTTGATCCATATTATGGATCATTTGTTTTCTAATATGGACCGTACTTCTGACGCCGCGGATCGTCAAGCGCGCATGAAAAAAGCCGCCGGGCTTGCACCCGGCGGCCTCCACGATTTCGCAGCCTTTCGGCGGCGATCAGTGCTTGTGGGCTTCGGCCGGAGCGCGGGCGCCGACCGACTGCACGGAGAATTCGACCGGGACCGCCCCGGCCTTCTCGAAGCTCAGCGTGCCCTTGACCTTTTCGCCTTCCTTGAGTTGGCGCTTCAGATCCATGAACATGATGTGGTAGCCGCCGGGCTTGAGCTCGAGCTTGGCGCCGGGCTTGAGCTCGACGCCCTCGGGCAGGCCGCGCATGGTCATCACGCCGTTGTTCATCGCCATCTCGTGGATCTCGACCTTGCCGGCGATCTCGCTGCTGCCACCGAGCAGGCGATCAGCGGCGCTACCGGTATTAGTGACCGCGACATAGCCGCCGGCGACCTTGGCGCCGGCGGGGGTGGCGCGCGTCCAGGGCTGCTCGATCTTGAGCGGACCGGCCGTGTAGTCCTGCGCGAGGGAGGTGCCGCAGCTCAGCGCGAGGGCTGTGGCGGCGAGGGCGAAGCGGAACTTGGTCATCTTGAGGCTCCTTGCGTGATCAAAGCGAGAGGCGGGACTTGGCGAGTTCGGCATTGCGCCGGGCGGCGTCGATCAGGGGTTTGCGCCGTGCCAACACGTCGCTGGTGAGCTTGGTGCCGGCACGCTCCGGAGAGCCGGCGTCGAAAGGCGGCTGCGGATCATATTCCAGCACGAGCTGGATCAGGCGCGCCGTCTCCTCATCGCGCAACTTGGCCGCGACCGTCAGGCCGAAATCGATCCCGGCCGTGACGCCGCCGCCGGTGATGCGGTTGCGGTCGGTGACGACACGGCTGTGCTCGACGCTGGCGCCCATCGCTGCGAGCAGGTCGCGAATGTACCAATGGCCGGTGGCGCGATAGCCCTTGAGCAGCCCGGCTGCGCCAAGCACCAGCGAGCCTGTGCAGACCGCGGTGACATAGCGGGCCCGCGCGCCGCGATCGGCGAGGAAAGCGAGCGTTTCAGCATCGTCCATCAGCGCGACGCTCCCCTTCAACCCGCCCGGAATGAACAGGACATCGAGCTCCGTCGGGCAATCGGCATAGCTCGTCGTCGCCGTGACCGGCAGGCCAAGATCGTTCGTGACCGGCTGCCGATCCTTCCAGACCAGGTGCAGCTCCGCCCGCAGCAGCGAGAACACGGTCAGCGGCCCGATCAGGTCGAGCATAACCATGTCGGGATGCACCAGCATCGCGATCCGCGGCGTGCTCGTTCCAGCGGGCTGGGCCAAAGCGGCTTGCGGCAGCCCGGCGAGCAACCCGGAGAGCGCGCCGGCCGCTGCCAGGCCCGTCCAGTCGCGTCGTGTGATGTCACTTGTCATGGCCTGATCTCCACGGTCTCCTTGAGACGGGTCATCTCGAAATCCGAGACCAGGATCTCGAGCTCGACGGTCCAGCGGCCGGCGACCGGAAGCGTCAGGTCGCCGACCTGCCAGCTGCCATCCGACTGCTTGATTGCCTGCCGCTCGATCGGCTCGATGCCGACCTCTGGCCGCGACAGGGCAAGGCGCAATTCTTTCGCCGCGAGCGGGCCGAAATCGCCGTCGAGCAGCGAGACGGTGATCGTCACGGGGCCGGCGCGGCCGGGCGTCACGCTGATGTCGGCCATCGCCTTCTCGGTATGGATATGGACGCTGGCTGGCTGGGCGGCCGCAGCGAAGAGCGCGCGCGGCGGCGGCGTGAAGCGCCAGAGCGCGACAACCGCGAGGATGGCGACGACGATCGCGATCTCGGCTGCGATGATCCGGGTCAGCAGCGAGCGGGTGGCTGCGCTACCTGACACGACCGCGTCCGTCAGCCGGTAGCGGTTGAAGGTGCCGAGGCCGATCAGCACCGCGACCAGCGCGAGCTTGCCGGTGAGGACGAGGCCGTAGGGGGTGGTCAGCAACGCCTGAGGGCGCTCGGCCTGGACGATGGCGAGAGCGAGGCCGCTGAGCAGGATGAAGAGCAGCAGCACGGGGATGCGTCGCGAGAAACGCTGCAGCGTCTGCGCCCCATCGGACTGTCGCAGGGAGAAGGCGAGGGGCAGCAGGGCGCCGGCCCAGCCGGCCATGCCGATCGCGTGCAGGAACACGGCCGGGCGCGTCAGGAATTGCGGTTCGGCGGCGCTGGCGTGGCCGCTCGCCGCGAGCGCTGCACCGATGCCGAACCAGGCGAGGGCTGCGAGCAGGCGCCCGCTTGTGCTGGGTACGAAGAGCGCGAGCAGTGCCACGAGCAAAGCCAGAGCCGCGATCAGCGTAGTGCGACCGAAACTGCTCGCGGCGGCGGCCTGCCAGGCTGCAGGCTGAAGCGCCGCAGAGAGCGGCAGCGCCAGCGCGTCGAGCCCCTGCGCCGCAAAGGCGACCGGCAGCGACAGCAGCCCGAGAGTGAGGAAGCCCGCTATGGGCCGGCGCACGGGTGCGGGCAGGGGGGCGACCCAGGCCATGAAGGCCACGCCGCCAATGCCAAAAACGAGGCCGAGATAGAGCCCGAACTTGCCGAGCCAGAGCGTGAGGCGAACGGCGGGCTCGCTTTGCGTCGTCACGATCGGAGCTGCGCTCGGCGCTCCGACCGAGAACAGCACCGAGCCGCCGACCGGATGGCCGTCCTCGGAGACGACACGCCAGCTCAGCACATGCGTGCCTTGGCCGAGATCGGACGGTGCCGTGATCGCGAGCGTCCGGTCCGAGAGTGTGAAGCGCGTCAGCGCGCGGCTCGTCCCGTCCGGGCCGATCAATTTCAGCACCAGCGGCGAGACGGGCTCGCTGAAGCTCAGGCTGAATTCACCGGGCGCGCCGGCGACGACCGCGCCGTCGGCCGGCGCGGCCTTGGTCAGCGCGGCATGCGCCAGCACCTGTCCCGCCGTCGCCAGCGGGGCGAGGGCGAGGCCGAGCAGGATGAGAAGAAGGTGAAGGTGCCGGGTCATGGCGGGACGGCGGCCGGGCGTTCCCGCCCGGCCGCACTCGCTCACTTCTTCGGCGTCAGCTTCACGCCCGGGGCCGGGAACTTGTAGTCGTCCGCCGACTTGCCGGCCGCCGGGATCTCGATCCAGCGCTCGACGGCGCCGCCCTCGCATTCCTGCACGATCGGCACGTAGAGCGTCGTCTCCGGCTTGAGGTCGGTGGTGAGATAGGCGCGCAGGACGAACTCGTCATAATGCTCGTCGAGCAGCTTGCCGCCGCTCCAGCTCACCTCGGTGACGCCCTCGGCCGTCGGCGTGCCGTAGTAGTCATAGGGCTTCTCGTACTTGCCCTTGGTCGTCTCCAGCGTCCAGCCGGGCTTGGGCATCGGCTTGACCGCGATCACTCCCTCGGGGATGCGGACTCGGACCCTGGTCGTGGCCGCGCCCTTGCAGCCATGCGGCACGCGCAGCACTGCCTTGTAGGTCGAGCCGACCGGGGCCTGCTGGGTCTCCAGCGTGACATGGGCGACGGCCGGGCCGGCAGCGAAAGCCGCGACGAGGGCGGCAAGCGAAAGCGATTTCATCGTCAGGAATCCCTGCGGAAAGGACACTGGCATGGCCGGTGCAGCCGCGTTTGGCGGCGTGAATTTGAAAGGAGCGCGCGAGTCGGCAGCGTGCCGTCGCGAGCGAATGGAGTGGAAAGAGGCCGCTGGCGGCCGTCAGCAAGGGGAGGCGACGCGACCTTGCGCGCAGGCCTGTCCTGTTCAGAGGGCGACGGGCGGTGCGCGCGGATTTGCCGGGAAGCGACCGGCGACGAAGCCGGATGGCAGATCGAGCCGGCGCTGGAAGGCGACGAGATCGACGGCGCGATGGACGACCGGCAGCGAGTTGGTCGGGGCAGCTGGTGCACCGGCGCCGGTGAAGGCGCAGCCGAGCATGCAGCAGCTCATCAACTCATGCGCCGCCGCGCCGTCGCTTTGGCTCGCCGGCATATCGCCGCCGGCGCAAAGCGTCATCGCCAGCGAGCGGTCGAGGCTGAAGCTTGCCGCATTGGCGCCGGAGGCGAGGCCCGCGAAGATCGCCTGCAGCACGACGAGATAGGCCGCGGCCAGCGCGGCCCAGCGTCTCATCCCTGCTTTGCGAGCCCCTGCGGACAAAACCGGCCCTCCTGCCGCTTCGATAGCATGGCTGCCGGCAGGGTCAATTTGCGTCAGTGTCTCAGTGGCCGTGGTGCTCGCAATGGCTGTGATCGGCCAACGCCTCGATCACGGCGCAGTCGCTGGCGGCGACGCCGCCCGAGCAAACCGTTGCGATCCGGGCAAGTTCGGCCTCGAGCGAGCGCAAACGCGCGATCTTGTCGCGCACCTCGTCGAGATGCTCGGCCGCGATCGCATGCGCTTCGTCGCAGGCCATGCCGGGTGTGTCCGAAAGCCGCAGCAGGGTCCGGATGCTCTCGACCGCGAAACCGAGATCGCGCGCATGCTTGATGAAGGCGAGCCGCTCGACATGGGCGCGGCCATAGCGGCGCTGATTGCCTTCGGAGCGCTCGGGCTCCGGCAGCAGGCCGACCTGCTCGTAATAGCGGATCGTCTCGACCTTGACCCCGGTGCGCTCGGCCAGCGTCCCGATCGGCACCACGCGCTCGAGGGCCCTTGCGAGAGATTTCGCCGGCTGCATGATTTTCCCTCTTGAAGCTGTAGTGGCTATAGGTTGTAGGTAGGTGGTCCCGCAACGCTGTCAAGCGGAGACGACGCATGGCCACTGCCGCGAAAACCGAACTGGAAACGCTGTCCTGGAAGGTCGGCGGCATGGATTGCGCCAGCTGCGCAGCCAAGATTCGCGGCGCGGTCGAGCGGCTGCCCGGCGTCTCCGAGGTCCGTCTATCCGTGATGTCGGAGACGCTGACCCTCGCCCTCGACGAGAGCCGGACCCGGCGCGACGCCATCGAGAAGCACGTCGCCAGCCTCGGCTATACGACGGCGGCGGTTGCCGCCAAGCGGGCGACTGAGCCCGAGACCGCCTCCAGCTGCGGCCATGATCACGGGACGGCAGGCAAGGCGCAGGGCGACGCACATAAGCATGACCATGCACACGACCATGACCATTCGGCCTGCGGCGGGCACGACCATGCTCATGACCACAAACACGATCACAGCCACGACCACACCCACGGCAAGGCGAGCAAAGCCGCCGATCAGGGCCACGGTCTGCCTGGCCATGTCCATGAGCCGACACCGGACGGCGTCTCCTGGTACCAGACCGGCAAGGGCCGCCTTGTCCTGCTGACCGGTGCCCTGCTCGGCGCCGCCTGGCTCGCCAAGTTCACGGTCTCCGAGACGGCTGCCTACTGGGCCTTCGTCGTCGCCTGCGTGATCGGCGTCGTACCGGTGGCGCGGCGCGCTTTCGCGGCGGCGGCTGTCGGCCAGCCCTTCACCATCGAGATGCTAATGACGATCGCCGCGACCGGCGCGCTCGTCATCGGCGCAGCCGAGGAGGCGGCGCTGGTCGTCTTCCTCTTCGCCGTCGGCGAGGTGCTGGAAGGCGTCGCTGCCGATCGCGCTCGCGCCTCGATCCGGGCGCTGGGCGATCTCGTGCCGAAGACGGCCCTGGTCGAGGAGAACGGCGAGACCCGCCAGGTCGACGCTGCCGCGTTGAAGGTCGGCCAGATCGTGCTGGTGCGCCCGGGCGACCGCATCCCGGCCGATGGTGCGATCACGGAGGGCGTCTCCGGCATCGACGAGAGCCCGGTCACCGGCGAATCCGTGCCGAAGACCAAGGGCGTGGGCGACCAGGTCTATGCCGGCTCGGTCAATCGCGAGGCGGCCTTGCGTGTGCGGGTCGAAAAGGCGGCCGCCGACAACACCATCGCCCGCATCATCCGCCTGGTCGAGGAAGCGCAGGAGGCGAGGGCGCCGACCGAGCGCTTCATCGACCGCTTCTCGCGCATCTATATGCCGGCGATCGTCGGCCTCGCCATCCTGGTCGCGCTGGTGCCGCCGCTGGCTTTCGGTGGCGAGTGGTCGGTCTGGATCTACCGGGCACTGGCGCTGCTGCTGATCGGTTGCCCCTGCGCGCTGGTCATCTCGGTGCCGGCCTCGATTGCGGCCGCACTCTCGACCGGCGCACGGCAGGGCCTGCTGCTCAAGGGCGGTGTGGTGATCGAGGCCGCCGCCCGCACCGGCGTCGTCGCCTTCGACAAGACGGGAACGCTGACCGCGGGCGAGCCGCGCGTCACCGAAATTGTCGCGCTCGGCCGTGACGAGCGCAAGATCGTCGAGCTCGCCGCTGCCGTCGAGACTGGCTCCAGCCACCCGCTGGCGCTTGCCATCCTCGCTCGCGCCAAGGCGCACGCGATCCCGGTGCGCGCCGCCACCAATGCTGCGGCACTCGCCGGCAAGGGCGTAACGGGCACGCTTGATGGGGTCGACATCTTCGTCGGCGCGCCGCGCCACGCCAGGGAGCGCGCCAGCTTCGACGCGGCGGCGCTGAGTGCTGTCGAGCGGCTGGAAACAGCGGGCAAGACGGTTGCGGCCGTCATCGCCGACGGCGCGCTCGTCGGCCTGATCGCCTTGCGTGACGAGCCGCGCGAGGATGCGGCTGCGGCTATCGCCGAGCTCAAGGCGCTCGGCGTCCGCTCGGTAATGCTGACTGGCGACAATGCCCGCACCGGCGCCGCCATCGCCGGTTCGCTCGGCCTGGAGCACAAGGCTGAACTGATGCCTGACGACAAGGTCACCGCCATCAAGGCGCTGTCGCAGGAGGCGCCGGTGATGATGGTCGGCGACGGCATCAACGACGCCCCGGCGCTGGCGGCGGCCAATATCGGCGTCGCCATGGGCTCGGGCACCGATGTCGCGCTCGAGACCGCCGACGGCGCCGTGCTGAAGAGCCGGGTGCGCGACATCGCCGCGATGATCCGGCTGGCGCGGGCGGCGATGGGCAATATCCGCGCGAACATCGCGATCGCGCTCGGGCTGAAGGCAGTGTTCCTGGTCACCAGCGTGCTCGGCTACACCGGCCTCTGGGTCGCGATCCTCGCCGATACCGGCGCGACCGTGTTGGTGACGGCGAACGCGCTGCGCCTGCTGCGCTTCAACGCCGGCAAGATCGGCTGAGGAGGCTTTCCATGTCAGGCATGGAAATCGCCAGCTATCTGATGGTCATCGTCTACGTCGTCAGCTTCCTCGCCATGTCGGCGATCCTGGCGAAGGAGGCTGGCCGTCCGGTCTGGCTGTTCGGCAAGGGCAAGGAGAAGCAGACGCTGCCGGCGCTGCTCTTCCGCCTCGCCTTTGCCGGGGCCGTGCTCTGGCCGCTCTGGCTCGCGGCCTTCGGCAACCCGGTGAAGGGCGATCCGCTGACGGCGGCGCTGGACGGACCCTGGTTCGATGTCTTGGGGCATCTGCTTGTCGTCATCGGCGCCTGCGTCGCGCTGCTGTCGCAGCGCTATATGGGCACCTCCTGGCGCATCGGTGCAGCCGAGGGCGAGCAGGGCGCGATCGTCGACAGCGGCCCCTTCGCAGTCTCGCGGAACCCGGTCTTCGTCGGCCAGGCCCTGCTCTTCATCGGCCTCTTCATCGTCCTGCCGAGCCTGGTGCAGGCAGCGCTGACATTGGCGCTGCTGGTCGCGATCAGATTGCAGGTCGCGATCGAGGAGCGCGTGCTCGCCACTTCGCTCGGGCAGCCCTATCTCGCCTACAAGGCTCGCGTTCGGCGTTGGCTCGGCGTCAGCAGCCGCGCAGTGGGAGAGGCGGCGTGAGCTGGTCGCGCAGGCTCGTTTCCGCTGCCGCCGTCGCGCTCGCAGCGGCCGGTCTCGATCAGGTCAGCAAATGGCTGATGCTGGAGATCGTGCTCAATCCGCCCGAGCCGATCGCGCTTACGCCCTTCCTCAGTTTGCGCCTCGGCTTCAACACCGGCGTCAGCTTCGGCCTGTTCCGAGACACACTCGAAGCCTGGCCCGGCCTGCTCGGGCTGTTCAAGTTCGCTGCTGGCTTCGGCCTGCTGGCCTGGGCGGCGTTCGCCGGGCATCGCCTCGAACGCATCGGCCTTGCGCTGATGGCGGGCGGGGCCTTCGGCAATGCGATCGATCGCTGGCGCCAGGGCGCCGTCACCGATTTCCTCGATTTGCATTGGGGCGACTGGCACTGGCCGACCTTCAACGGCGCCGACATCGCGCTGACCTTCGGTGTGGCGCTGATGCTGCTGGCCGCCCTGCCGGTGATGAACCGAACGCCAAACCGGCATATGAGCGGAGCATCCTGATGGGAGCCGGGCATTCACATGGCGGCAGCGCCGGCACGGCCGCCGGCCGCCACAAATCGCGGCTCGCTGCCGCCTTCGGCCTGACCTTCGCCTTCATGCTCGCCGAAGTGGTCGGCGGCCTGTGGACCGGCAGCCTCGCGCTCTTGGCCGATGCGGCGCATATGCTGACCGATGCCGGCGGGCTTGCCCTGGCGCTGGTCGCGATCCGCTTCGCCGAGAAGCCGGCGACGCCGCAGCGGACCTATGGCTATGTCCGGATGGAGATCCTGTCGGCGCTCGCCAACGCCGTCGTCCTGCTGCTGCTGACGCTCTACATCCTCTACGAGGCCTATCAGCGCTTCCTAAACCCGCCGCCCATCCTCGGCGGGCCGATGCTCGCCGTCGCGGTCGTCGGGCTGATCGTCAACCTGATCAGCATGAAGCTGCTCGCTGGCGGCTCCTCCGAGAGCCTCAACGTCAAGGGTGCCTATTTCGAGGTGCTGAGCGACATGCTCGGCTCGCTCGGCGTTATCATCGCGGCGGTGATCGTGATGGCGACCGGCTGGCGGCTGGCCGATCCCATTGTCGGCGCCGGCATCGGCCTGTTCATCGTGCCGCGGACCTGGATCCTGCTGAAGCAGGCGGTCCATATCCTGATGGAAGGCACGCCGCCAGAAGTCGATATCGCTTTGCTGGAAAAGTCGCTGTTGGCACTGCCCGGCGTCACCGCCGTCCATGACCTGCATGTCTGGACGCTGACCTCCGGCCTCGATGCGATGAGCGCACATATCGTCGTCGCCGACATGGCGCAGGGTCGTGAGACGCTCCTTCAGGCCAATCGGCTCCTCGCCGAGGAGTTCGGGCTCAAGCACACCACCATCCAGATCGAGGACGAAGCGATCCGCCGGACGGATGGTCACGAGCAGCGCCTCTGAGCACCGCAATTCCGACACAGGCACAGCTGAAAGCCGAAATATGGAATCGTTCATCGCCGCCCTGGTCTCGCTCCTGATCCTCGATCCGATCCAGGGCGCCATCACCAGCCAGCTCTCGGCGCTGGGCATTCCGCGTGACAGCGCCGACAAGGTCGCCGCCTGCGCCCGGGCCGCGACACCCGCGATCGTGACGCGCGTCGGCGAGAACCCCGGCTGGGCTGTTGTCCAGGTCGTCCGCTTCTGGACAGGGGCGGCGAGCCCGGATGCCGTGCTCGTGGAGATCGCGCCGCAATGCGCCGGCGCAGTCGAGACGGCCAAGCGCACGACCGGCCGCTCGGTCTGACGCCTCAGCGCTGCGGCCCAGCAGGCTCTGCCGGGGCTGAGTGCGCCTGAGGATCGCTCTGATGCCGTCGATCCTCTGTCTCGCGCATCCGCACCAGGGTGACTGCGTAGAACAGGACCACCAGCCCGGTCAGCGCCGCCGCCAGCGCGACGTTTCGCGACTTTACCATGATGGGCTCAGCGCCCGGCCAGCAGCGGCGCCAGGATCGCATCGAACTGTTCGAGCGAGAGCGCCCCGACCTCCTTCTTGCCGTTGACGAAGAAGGTCGGGGTCGACTCGACACCGAAGCCCTTGGCGCGCTCAGAGACCTGCTTGATCCCCTGATAGATGTCCTCGCGCTTCAGGCAGGCTTCGACGCCATCCTTGCCCATGCCGGCCTGGCGCATTGCCTGGGTCAGCCCGTCCAACGGCTTGTCGGAATGGGCCCAGCCTTCCTGCGTCCGGTAGAACATGTCGACGACCGGGTACCATTTGTCCTCGCCGGCGCAGCGGGCGAGCATGAAGCCGGCCATCGCCAAAGGATCGAGCGGGAATTCGCGGATGATGAAGCGCACCTTGCCGGCGTCGACGTATTTCGCCTTGAGCTCCGGCCAGGTCTTCATGTGGAAGTTCATGCAGTGATGGCAGGTGAGCGAGGCGTATTCGATCACCGTCACCGGCGCCTCCGCCGCGCCGAAGACCCTTTCCGGCAGCGGACCGGGACCGAGCAGGGCGGTCGGCGCTTGGGCGAGCGCCGGCAGGGACAGCGAGCCGGCAAGGCCGAGGGCGAGGGATTGCAAGGCGAGGCGGCGGTCGAGCATGGCGTGATTCCCCTTTCGCCGCGGTTCTGCGACCTGAAGCCACCTGAGCTTCAAGTGCCGAAGGAGAGGGGCGCGGGAGATGCCGTTCACGAAAACGTCAATTGAACCTCGACCGGCCTGAGGTTGCAGGGTCGCGCGGGTTCAAGCCCGTTCACGAGTCGTTAGCGCCAGACGCCGATAATTTTAGCCATGTCCGATCGCTCTCTCTTCCAGCATCTCCGGCGCTTCGCGCTGCTCGGCGTTGCCGCCATTACCCTGTCGTCATGCGTCGGAGTGGACGGCGACGGCCGCGGCAACCAGCCTTTGCCGGCTGCGCTCGTCTCGCAGATGTCGAACAAGGGCATGAGTCAGGCCGACCCGATCGTCGTGCGCCTCTACAAGAAGGAGAGCGAGCTCGAGGTCTGGAAGCGCGATCGCTCCGGCCAATATGCCCTGCTCAAGACCTATCCGATGTGCCGCTGGTCCGGCCAGCTCGGCCCGAAGAAGCGTGAGGGCGACCGGCAGGCACCCGAGGGCTTCTATACGGTGACGCCCGAGCTGATGAACCCGAGATCGGCGTACTACCTGTCCTATAATCTCGGCTATCCCAACGCGCTGGAGAAGGCGCAGGGCTATACCGGCTCGGCCCTGATGATCCACGGCGCCTGCACTTCGGCTGGCTGCTACGCCATGACCGATGACGGCGTCACCGAGCTCTACGGCCTCGCGCGTGAGGCCTTCGCCGGCGGGCAGCGCAGCTTCCAGGTTCAGGCCTTCCCCTTCCGGATGACGCCAGAGAACCTGGCGCGCCATCGCGGCAACCCGAACATCGCCTTCTGGCGCAATCTCAAGGAAGGCTCGGATCATTTCGAGGCGACGCGCCAACCGCCGAAGCTCGCGACCTGCGGTGGCCGTTACGTCTTCAACCCGGCGGGCGATGCCTCGGCCTTCGTCCCTGGCGCGCCGTGCCCGGCCTACCAGACCGATCCCGAGGTCGAGCCGCTGGTCGCGGCCCGCAGTGCCCGCGACGACGCACGCCTCGCCGAACTCATCAGCAGCTTGCCGGCGATGAGCTATGCGCTGATGGATGGCGGCATGCATCCGAGCTTCCGCAAGCTGCTGCGCAATATTGGGCCGGAGCGCATGCAGACCATGGTCGCCGGCAAGGTCGAGATCAGCGCGCCGCAGGCGGCGCTGGCCGATCCCTATGGTGGCGGCGGCGACGATGAGCCGCAGCAGGCAACGGCGACCGGGTCGATTTCGCCACGTTGACGCCGGCGAGGCCGGACGCCAGACAGAGCGCTATGCCGATCCTCAAGATCATCCGTTACGGCGCCTGGGCCGCCGTCGTTCTCGTCGCCTTCGCCGCCGCCGCAATCACGCTCGGCTGGTGGCGTGTCGATGGCCCCGGCCGGCCGGGGCCCAGTGCAGCCGTGTCGACGCCGCTGGCCGATGTCGGCGGTCCGTTCACCTCGACCGACCATACCGGCCGCAAGGTCTCGCAGGCCGATTATCTCGGCAAGCCGACGCTGGTCTTTTTCGGCTTCACCCACTGCCCGGAGGTTTGCCCGACCACGCTGTTCGAGCTCACGACCTTGCTCGGCAAGCTCGGCCCCGAGGCCGACAAGCTCAATGTGCTCTTCGTCAGCGTCGATCCCGAGCGCGACACGCCAGCGCAGCTTTCGCTCTATCTGCAGTCCTTCGATCCGCGCATCGTCGGGCTCTCGGGCACGCAGGCCGAGGTCGACGCGGCGCTGAAGGCCTACAAGGCCTATGCCAAGCGCATCCCGACGGCGGACGGCTACACCATGGACCACACCGCCTCGGTCTATCTGATGGACGGGGAAGGGCGGTTCCGCAGCCTGATCGACTATCACGAGGAGCAGGATTCGGCGCTAGCGAAGGTCAGGCTGCTGCTGAAGCGCTGAAGGCTGCCTCAGCGCCGGTTCATCAGGATCATCTTCTCCTGCGTCATATCGCGCATGGTGTAGGGGATGCCGCCGGTGCCGTAGCCGGATTCCTTGCGGCCGGCGAAAGGCATCCAGTCGGTCCGGAAGGCGGTCGGGTCGTTGATCATCACCGCCGAGGCGTCGAGCCGCTCGGCGACATGCAGGGCGACATCGATGTCCTGCGCGAAGACGCTGCCCTGGAAGGCGACATTGAGCGAATTGGCCCGGGCGATGGCCTCGTCGAGCTTGCTGTAGCGATAGACGCAGACCAGCGGGCCGAAGACCTCGAGCTGCGAGACCTTGGCGTCGGCGGCGGGATCGAGCAGCACGGCCGGCTCCAGCGTCGTCTCGGAGAGCCGCTTGCCGCCGAGCGCGAGCTTGGCTCCGCCCTTCACCGCTTCGTCGATCCAGCTCGCCACCCGGTCGGCTTCCTTGGGTAGGATCAGCGGGCCGACCTCGGTCTCCTTCAGGACGGGGTCGCCCGTGCGCAACTTGGCGACCCGCGCCACCAGCCGTTCGGTGAAGGCGTCGGCGATCTCTTCATGCACGTAGATGCGCTGCGTCGAGACGCAGACCTGGCCGGCATGGTAGTAGCCGCCCTTGACCAGCGGCTCGATGATCCTGTCGAGATCGGCACTGCGGTCGACGATCGCCGGCGCCGCCCCGCCATGCTCCAGTGCCGAGCGCGCGCCATGCGCCAGCTTGGAATGCAGGTACCAGCCGACCTTGGCCGAGCCGATGAAGCTGAGAAAGGCGACACGCCGATCTGTCACGAGCTTCTCGGCGAGCTCGTTGGTCTCCGGCAGGAAAATCTGGCACCAGGCCTCCGGCAGGCCGGCCTCGTGCACCAGCGCGACGAAGTCGCGGCAGCACAGGGGCGTCGTGCTCGCCGGCTTGATGATCACCGGGCAGCCGACGGCGATCGCCGGCGCGACCTGGTGGACGATCAGGTTGAGCGGGTGGTTGAAGGCCGAGATCGCTGCGACGACGCCGATCGGCTCCTTGGTGGTGAAGGCCCAGCGGCCCGCAGCCGCGGGCGTCAGCCCCATCGGGATCTCGCGGCCGGCGAAGTTCCGGAGTTCATCGGCGGCATTGTGGATGCCGTCGATGGCGCGGGTCGTCTCGATGACCGCATCGGTCAGCGGCTTGCCGCCCTCGCGCGCGATCTGGCGGGCGAAATGATCGCGCCTGGCCGACAGCAATTCGGCGAGCTTGCGCAGGATCGCGATCCGCTGATGGGCTTGGAGCCAGTTGCCGCGATCGCGGAAGACCTTGTCGGCCGCCGCCAGCTTGGCTTCGAGCGCCGCGGCATCATCGGTGGCGATCTCCTCGATCGGCGCGCGATCATAAGCCTGCACGACCTGCAGCATGGGATTATCCTTTCACTGGAACCACAGCCCTCATCCTGAGGAGCCGCGTAGCGGCGTCTCGAAGGATGGTTCCAGTGATCTCTGGAGCATCCTTCGAGACACCATTTCTATGAAATGGCTCCTCAGGATGAGGGCCGTAAGAATCGAAGGCTGGCTCCGTATCAGGCCAGCTCGATATCCGGCGTCTTGTTGCGCAGCTCCTCGACGAGCACGCGGGTGTTTTCCGAATAATCGATCGGCACCTCGACGAGATGGACGCCGCCGCCCTTGAAGGCGGCTTCCAGCGTTGGGACGAGCTCGGCGGCCGAGCCGACGCGCGAGCCCTTGGCACCATAGGCCTGCGCATAGCGAACGAAATCGGGATTGCCGAAGCTCATGCCATAATCGGCGAAGCCGTCGACCGCCTGCTTCCAGCGGATCATGCCATAGGCGCTATCGTTGAGGACGACGACGACGAGGTTGAGGCCGAGCCGGACGGCGGTCTCCATCTCCTGGCTGTTCATCATGAAGCCGCCATCGCCGCAGACGGCCATCACCCGGCGCTTGGGATGGAGCATCGCCGCCATCATCGCCGAGGGCAGGCCGGCGCCCATCGTCGCCAGCGCATTGTCGAGCAGCAGCGTGTTGGCGACGTGGGTGCGGTAGTTCCGCGCGAACCAGATCTTGTACATGCCGTTGTCGAGGCAGACCATGCCGTCCTCCGGCATCACGGCGCGGATGTCATGGACGATCCGCTGCGGCGTGATCGGGAAGCGGTCTTCCTCGGACCGGTCGTTGAGATGGGCGAGGATCTTCTGGCGCAGCTCCAGCATGACCGGATCGGCCTCGAGCCGGCCGCCCAGCAATTCCGCCAGCGCCGCGACGGTCGCGCCGATATCGCCGATCACCTCGGCATCGGGATGGTAGACCTGCTCGACCGTCGCCGACTGGTAGCTGACATGGATCACCTTCGGTCCGCCTGCGCTCCGCATCAGGAAAGGCGGCTTCTCGATCGTGTCATGCCCGATCGCGATGATCAGGTCGGCCCGGTCGACCGCCTGGTGGACATAGTCGCCCTCGGACAGGGCGGCCGTGCCCATATAGAGATTGGAGCCGCCGGTGACGGCGCCCTTGCCCATCTGGGTGTTGAAGAAGGGCAGCTTCACTCGCCGCACGAAATCGGAGAGCGGCTCGACCAGTCGCGGCCGGTTGCCGGCAGCGCCGATCATCAGCAGCGGCCGTTTGGCGGCGAGGATCATCTCGGCGGCGCGGGCAATCGCTTTGGGGTTAGCGACCGGGTGCTCCAGCGCATGCACCGGGATCAGCGGCACATCGGCGACCTCCTCGCCGGCGATGTCCTCCGGCAATTCGAGATGGACCGGACCGGGACGCTCCTCCATGGCGACGCGGAAGGCGTCGCGCACCACCGCCGGAATGCTGGCGGCGCTGACGATCTGCCGGGTCATCTTTGTCAGCGGCTTCATCGAGGCGACGACGTCGACGATCTGGAAGCGCGCCTGCTTGGCGCTCATGATCGCCTTCTGGCCGGTGATCAGGATCATCGGCATGGCGCCGAGATGGGCATAGGCCGCCCCGGTCGAGAAATTGAGCGCGCCGGGCCCGAGCGTTGCGATGCAGACACCCGGTCTGCCCGTCAGCCGGCCATGCGTCGCCGCCATGAAGGCGGCGGCCTGCTCGTGCCGGGTCAGGACGAGCTCGATCTTCGAGGTCCGGAGTGACTCGACGACGTCGAGGTTCTCCTCGCCGGGAACGCCGAAGATGCGGTCGACGCCCTCGTTCTCGAGCGCTGCCACCAGGAGATCGGAACCCTTCGTCATTGCCATCGCCTATCCGGAACGCCTCGATACCGGGAAAGGTAGGGCGCCTTCACGCGAAGGGAAAGCCGGCGCATGGCAGGGCCGCTGTCGCGGCGGGACCGGCTGGGCTCTGATCGCCCCACTTATGCTGGGCTCTTTGCCGATTAAAAGATAAGCTATTGAAAATACGCGCCTTTCAGATTCAGAGGCACTTTTGTCGAAAAACTTTCAAGAAGCGTGTTGACATGGGAAGCGGGGTCCCCCTATAAACCGCCCATCGAGACGGCGCCGCCGCTGGCGGGGCCGCTCT
>NZ_JBSHMO010000006.1:0-282098 GCF_053645455.1 Allobosea sp. NPDC055332
GCCGCCGCTGCCGCCGCCACTGCCACCGCCGCCGCCGCCGCTACCGCCACTGCCGCCGCCGCCGCCGCCGCCGCTGCCGCCGCCGCTACCGCCGCTACCGCCGCCGCTGCCGCCGCTACCGCCACTGCCGCCGCCGCTGCCGCCGCTGCCGCCGCCGCTACCGCCGCTACCGCCGCCGCTGCCGCCGCTACCGCCGCCGCTTCCGTTGCTTGCCGAACCGCTTCCCGATCCGCCGCTGCCGGAGTTTCCATCTCCACCGCCGGCCGAGCCGTCATTTCCGTTGCGGCCATTGCCGCCGGAATTCGAATCGCTGCTCGGCCCTCCGGAAGACAGCGCTCCCGTCGTCAATGGCGGGCACATCCAGTACGGGCTGCCGCCCTGCTGAATCAGGGTGCAGGCGGCATTGGGAGCGCGCGTGCGCCGGCCATTGGCGGCAACGGCGCTGTAGTATTGGACATTGCCGGCGTTGGCGCCCTGAGGCGCGGGTGCCGGCGTGCCGATCGACGCGGTGGTCCGTGGCGGGCACGTCCACAACAGGTCGCGGTCATATTGCACGATGATGCAATCCCGGCTTGGCGCGCGCGTTCTGCGGCCGTTCGGGGATGTGGCGTTGTAGTATTGCACCCCACCGGCATCTGCCAGGGTCGGTCCTGCTCCCGACGCTACGCTTTGGCGGAACGGGTTGCTGCGCGCGGCCGGATCGCATTCCCACAGCCATTTGTCTCGGATGAGCTTGCGTTCGCAGGCTCCGTGAGGCCTCGGTGTCGGGCTGCCGTCGATCGCGAAACCCTCGTGGTACTCCGGCCATGAGCCTGCCCCTTGGGCATAAGCAAAGGTCGACGTGGTCGCGAGAAGTCCCGCAATAAAGATCTTGCTCTGCAGGTATCGCATGACGTGCCTCCCGCCCGGGAGGTCTGGTGGCCGCCCAGCGCAAAAAGATGTATTTCGGGAAGGCCTGCTTTGACTTCGGAGCTGGGCCAATCCGACAGGTTAAGCAATAGCATGCGGTATTGGCTTGATTTTATTCTATTCGAGTGAAAGCTTTAGGTCGCTCGAACTAATCCGATGGGATTACTGCTTGACGAAGCAGCCGGGAGGGAGGCGAGAGATGATGACGTCCTGGAAATGGGCAATGCCGGCGCTGGCGGTATTGCTGCTTGCCCATCCGGCGCTCGCCCAGATCGGCACGCCCGGCAATGCGCCGCTGACGCCAGGTGGGCCGCGCCAGGGTCTGGGGCCGCCCTCGATCTTCGACAATACGCCCGATATCAGGCTGCATGCGCCGGGGGCTGGTGGCATTCCCGGCGCCGGCCCGCCGGTCGACTACGGCGGCACGCCGCGTTCGGCGCCGCGCTCGTCGAACCCGATCTACATGCCGCGCTACGGGGCGGATGAAGATCCCTCCCTGCGCAGCACGCTCGCGGCCTATTGCCGGACGCCGCGCCGAAACTGTGCTGCGCCCAGCCGGGCTCGGGCCGGTGCGGCCTGCTTCTGCCGCCTGCCGAACGGGGCGCGGCTGCGCGGGCGCGTCGTGCGCTGAGGCGTTTTGCGAGGGAGCAATCGTTTTTGTGCCGGAGCCGATCTGGCTCACACGGCCTGGCCGGTCGTCGCCGCCGGCCGCGGCCAAACTTTCGCCGCGTCGCTCGGCTTGGCTGTCGTCAGCAATGCACAGATGAGAGGTATTGTTAAAATTTACTAGCAAAAACAATATCTTAAAGGAATAGTATTGCTGTTCAAGCTTTGGGCCGTCGTGCAGCCGCGCCTCGTCCTGCCTTCATTCGGTCGGTTCATTTTCCTGCGGGGCGGTGCTTACAACGCCGCCATCGCGCGCATGCTGCTGGCCGTATCGCTCTGGTATTCTCTCCATCACGCCGGCACCGCGGACAATTGGGACTACTATCTCAAATCGCTCGCGGCCTGGGGCTGGGTGCCGAAGGGGCTCGTCAAGATTCTCAGCCATGTCCTCGGCGGCCCTCCGTCGCAGGATTTCGTGATCGGGCTGCAGAAGGCCGGCTACGTCGCGATCGCGATGATGTTCGTCGGGCTGTTCTCGCGGCTGTCGACGATCGCGGCGGCACTGATCACGACGCTCTATGCCTCCCTCATGGTGTCGTTCGGGCCGTTCTGGTCGCACGCCCTCAACGTCCAGCTTCTGGCCGCCTTGATCTTCATGTTCGGGCGCAGCGGTGACCGGCTGTCCGTCGACGATCTCCTGCGCCGCCTGGCCGGGATGGCGGACCCGGTGCCCAAGCACGATGGCCGCTATTGGTGGCCGGTGCTGTTTGCCGAGCTGGCGACGCACATGTTCATGTGGGGCGCCTTCTTCCAGAAGATGCGCAACGGCAACGGCATCTGGTGGGCGCTCTCCGACAATCTCAGGAACTCGCTGGCGATCTCCTGGGGGCATGGCCGCTTCGATCCACCCGCGGCCGCCGAATGGTTCATGAGCAACCCCTGGATCTACAAGACCGGCGGCCTGCTGCAGCTCGCCGCGCAGGGCACGACGATCTTCGCGATCCTGCTCGTCCGCCGGCCCGTCGCCCGCGCGATCCTCGGCGGGCTCTTCTTCTTCATGGAGATCATGGGGCTGACGCATCTGTTCAGCTTCTGGCATCCGTTCTGGGTGCCGCTCTGCCTCCTGTCGATCGACTGGGAGTGGCTCTGGGGCGTCATCCGCAGGAAAATGCCGGCGCTGCCGGCCGATCGATCCCTGCCGCCGCTCGTCCGCACGCTCTGGATTCCCCGCCTCGCGCCGCAAGCCATCCGGCTGAGCCGCGCCTATCGGGCCGTCGTCTATGCGTTCGCAGCGGTGTTCTTCGGCTACTACACCGCCAATATCGTGTTCAGCCTCGGCGAAAAGCACCTGAACTTCCCGTTCTCCTCGATGGCCTTCTACAGCGAGAACCGGGACATCCCGCCCTATGACGTTCCCGGCTACTTCCCGCTTTATCGCGGCTGGGTCGAGCTCACCGAAACCGGGTCGACCCGGCCTCTCGCATTCGCCTGGCATCACAGCGACATCCTCGACGCCATCATGCGGGCCGAGCCGGGCGAGGCGCAGATGCGGGCGGTTCATGCCTCGATCCGGACCCGGTATGGCGAGCGTGACGTCGGCCTCCAGAGCGGCACGAGACTGCTCCAGGGACTGGGCGAGATCAGGACCTACCGGCAGATCGTCGCCGTTCCTCCGGTCCCGCGCCCGGCTCTGCCCCTGGTCGACCTCCATTCCGGGTTGCTGTCGGTCGAAGATGCCAAGGGCTTCCGGACCATCGGATCGGCGCTGAACTGGGACGAGGCGAGCCAGCGCTATGTCGTCAGCCTGCGGCCCCACGGCTTCCTGAACCCGTCCTTCCGCATCCTGGCGCGGAAGAATGTGCGCGAGGAGCCGAAGGAGGTGCCGGCCCAGCCATTGCCCGGGGAGTGGATCGACTCCAAGTTCTATCTGAGCAACACGCACGAGCCGACGGTCTTCGTCTACACGCTGATCGAAGTGACCGACCCCGTACTTGGGATCGTGGAGACCTATGCCGGCCCCGAGAATTTTCAGACGCATCGATGAGCGAGCCCGACAACTACCTGCTCTATGACGGCGATTGCCCGTTCTGCTCGAACTATGTCGCCTATACGCGGCTGCGGGAGGCGGCCGGGCCGATCGCCATGCGCGACGCCCGCGAGCATCCCGACCTGGTCAGGATGCATGCGCAGGCGGGGCGCGACATCAATCAGGGCATGATCCTGCATCTGGACGGCGCCACCTATTTCGGTGGCGATGTCCTCAACCGGCTCGCCCTGATGAGTACCCGGAGCGACGCCTTCAACGCGCTCACGGCGGCGCTGTTCAGGAGCCCGCGCCTGGCCAGGCTGCTGTATCCCGCCTTGCGCGCCGGGCGGAACCTGACCTTGCGATTGCTGGGAAAGAAGCCGATCGAGCTCTCTCCAGAAGCGAAGGCCGGATCGGATCGCTCCGGCCCGGCCTGATCGGTTCCGGCTTTCGCAAGCCGGTGGGCTGGCGCTCGGTCGGCGCGTCCCGGAGTTCCGCTGTCTTCACCCGCGCCGGGCGACTGCCCTGACCACGCCGTTCTTGCCGCCACCACCGCAATAGAAGCGGTCGCCGCCCGCCTCCATGCCGGCGACGAAGGTGCCTTCCGGCATGCGCATGGCGTCGAGCACCTCGCCGCTCTCAGGGTCGACCCGGCGGATCTCGCTCTCGTCGTTCTCCCAGGTCGCGTGCCAGAGCTCGCCATCGCTCCAGGTCACGCCGGTGACGAAGCGGTTCGACTGCAGGGTGCGCAGCACCTTGCCGCTCTCGGGATCGATCTGGTGGATCTGGCGCTCGCGGTAATGGCCGACCCAGAGCGTGCCTTCCGCCCAGGCGAGGCCGGAATCGCCGCCGCCGGCCGGTGCGGGAATGGTCGAGAGCACTTTTCCGCTGTCCGGATCGATCTTCTGGATGCGGTCCTCGGCGATCTGGTAGAGGTGCTTGCCGTCGAAGGCGGTGCCGGCATGGGCGGGGATGTCGAGGCTGCGGGTCGTCTCGCCGCTCTCGGGATCGAGCGCATTGAGCCTGTCGCCCGAGGCGAACCAGACGTTCCTGCCGTCATAGCTGACGCCGTGCACGGCCTCGATGCCGGGGAAGGGGCCGTATTCGCGGATGATCGTGGCTGTCCTGGTCATGAGATGATCTCCTCTGTTCGGTTGGACCGCCACAGGGTCTAGCCATCCGGCAACGGGGCCGGGAGTAACAAGGCTGTCGGGAAACCCGGCACTGGCGGCGTCAGCCAGCGCCGCGCTCGCGCCTTGCCGAAGGACTGGATCTTGCCGGCTGCGGCCAGCGCCTCGAGCGCGCGCTGCATGTTGCGCTGGCTGGTGCCGAGCGCCAGCGCCAGCGCCGAGCTCGACCAGGCCTCGCCATCGGCGAGCAGCGCCAGCACGTCGGCATGAGCCTCCTCCAGCGGCTGCGCCAGGACCGCGACTTCGCGAGCGCGATGCGGCTTCAGGGCGAAGCCGCGTTTCGTCGCGTTGACCTCGGCGATCCCATGCAGTTCGGCGCGCAAACGCCCGATCTCGACCCGCAGACGGGCGCGATGCGACTCGTCGGCTTCCTTCGCCCCGCAGGCGCGCGCCAGCAGCACCTCACGTGAGACATCCCCGGGCCAGGTTTCGGCGAGCGTGCGGGCGAGTGCGAACAGGACCGGGCGAGTCGCCAGCGGGACGGCAATGCCCGCCTCGCGCACCACATTGCGGCAGGCGTCGACGACGAAGCTGCCCGACGCGAGCAGCGCCGCGACCTCGCCCAGCATCAGCGGGCGTTCTTGGCCCCGGACAATCAACCGCGCCGCCGGGGCCTCCAATACGCGCGCCGCCGCTTCGACCTCGGCGGCGAGCGCCGGGATGCGAGCCCGCTGGGCCGCCTCCGCCGCCCGCGCGAATGCCGCGCGGGCCGGTTCCGCCTGCAGCCGGCGCAAGGCGATGCCGCCTGTCGCGAGCGCGCGCGCCGCCTCCAGTGCCGGCGGCAGAGGGGTCTCGTCGAAACCGGCCAGCATGCGCTCGGCCTCGCCGAGCCGGCCGATCAGCAGCAATCGGCGCACCTCGATGGTGCGGGCATGGGCGGCGTTGAGGCGGTCGCCATGGGCTTCGAGCACCGCACGCGCCGCATCGAGCGCCTTGGCGGGCCAGGAGAGATCGCGCGAGACCAGGGCGATCTCGGCCTCGGCGAGGGCGCAGCGCGCCCGCGCCACCGGTTCCTTGGCGCCGAAGCTCTGGCCGGCGCGCTTGAGCAGAAGCTTCGCCCTGGCGAGATCGCCGAGCTGCGCCATGGCGATGCCGCGCAGCGCCAGCGCCGGCGCATCCTCGCGCAGCGCGACGCGATTGAGCGCCCCGAACGGATCGCCCGCCGCCAGGGCCCGTCCGGCCGCCGTGATCAGCGAATCCATGCCTTAGATCACGATGATTTTGGATCGAAACGATCCAAAATCATAAACGTGATCGATTCCAAAAGTTTAGAGCGGGATCCCCGCGAAAAACCGGTTCCCACTTTTTCGCATCCCGCTCTAGCCCGAAATCCCGCCAAACTTGTCACTCCCGCTCCAAACCGCCCGAGGCCTACCCCTGTTCCCGGCGCCGCATCGCGAAACGGCAGGCGGCGAATGTCAACCGACGACAGGAGCAAGCATGATGACGGCTCACACCATCGGAACCCGCGAAGACTGGCTAAAAGCGAGACTCGACCTGCTCGCGGCCGAAAAGGCACTGACCAAGCAGGGCGATGCCGTGGCGCTGCAGCGCCAGGCCCTGCCCTGGGTCAGGGTCGACAAGGACTATCGCTTCGTCACCGAGGCGGGCGAGGTCAGGCTCGGCGATCTCTTCGCCGGGCGTTCGCAGCTCCTGATCTATCACTTCATGTTCGGCCCGGATTTTTCCGCCGGCTGCCCGTCCTGCTCGCTGATCGCCGACGGCTTCAACGGCATCTATGTCCATCTCGCGAACCATGACGTGACGCTGACCGCGGTGTCGCTAGCCTCGCTCGACAAACTCGTCGCCTTCAAGCGGCGCATGGGCTGGAGCTTCCCCTGGGCCTCCTCGGCGACAGGCGATTTCAACTTCGATTTCAGCGCCTCGTACACCGAGGAGCAGGAGCGGCAGGGCGCGGTCGACTACAATTTCCAGCGCGAGCCGCAGATCGACTGGGCCAGCAACGGTGTCGTCTCCGGGCTCGCCGTGCAGAGCGGCACGACGCCTTCAGGCTATATGCGCGAGCGGCCGGGAATGAGCGCCTTCATCCGCGAGGATGGCGCGATCTACCACACCTATTCCAGCTATGCCCGCGGCATGGACGCGATCTGGAGCATGTATCCTTGGCTCGACCGTGCGCCGAAGGGGCGCAACGAGCCCACCGGGCCCTGGTGGCGCCTGCGCGACGCCTATCCCGCATCGGCAGCCGCGACGGCGCAATCATGCTGTGCCTGAGCCCCCGGGCACACAGACTGATCGCGGGGCGCCGGACATGATGTCCGGCGTCTTCGCCGCCGATGCGGGCCGCGTCTTCCTCGCGGTCTGCATCCTCCTGTTCATCGCCAGCACGGCTGCGACCGTCGCGATCTGCCTCGCCATGGCCGAGATGGGCGAGGTGCCGATGGCCGGCGGCTGGTCGATGTCGACCGCCTGGACGCCGCTCTGCGGCGGTTCGTGGCCGGCCGCTGCCGGAGCGTTCACCGGGATGTGGGCCGCGATGACGACGGCAATGATGCTGCCCTCGCTTGCGCCTGTGCTCTGGCGGCTTCGCGATAGCGCTGCCGAAGCCGGTGAGGCCCGCCCGGGCCTGTTCGCCGCGATCGCCGGCCTTGGCTATCTCCTGGTCTGGTCCGTGCTCGGCCTGGCGGTTTTTGCCGGTGGTGCTCTCCTGCTGGAGGCTGCGCTGGGCTGGCCGCAACTGGCCCGCATCGTGCCCATCGCCGCCGGGCCCCTTGTGAGTGCGGCCGGCTTCTTCCAGGCTTCGCGCTGGAAGCTGGGGCTGCTCGGCCATTGCTCCGTTTCGGCTGCGCAGGGCATCGGCGCGGCGGCCGCAATGGGGCAGGGGCTGCGGCTCGGCCTCGCCTGCTGCGCCTCCTGCAGCGGGCTGACAGTGCTGCTGCTCGTCGGCGGCGTGATGGATCTGCGTGGCATGGCCGTCGTCGCGGCGGCGATCACGGCAGAGCGACTCGCGCCGGCCGGCGGGCGCGTCGCCTGCGCCGCCGGCGGCCTGATGCTCGGAGCGGGTGCGGTCCAGTTCGCGCAGGCGCTCTGGCAGCTCTGAGCGGCGTCGCCATGTCTGCCATGCATTTTTGCATCTGCTCAGAAACGCGCCACGCAGTGCCGCGCCGCCTCGCACTGGCCTATACAGGTCGCAGGCGATCCATGGGTCGGGTCGCACGCAAAGATTGCACGGCTAGAGAGGAAACGCACATGACGATCAAAGCCCGATTCCTGATGGGAGCGGCCTTCGCCACGGCAGTGCTCGCAGGAGCGCCGGCGCGCGCCGACATCACCATCGGCCTGCTCGCGCCGCTGACCGGCCCGGTCGCGGCCTATGGCGACCAGGTCAAGAACGGCGCCCAGGCCGCCGTCGACGCGATCAACAAGAAGGGCGGCATCGGGGGCGAGAAGGTCATCCTGAAGCTCGCCGACGATGCCGGCGACCCGAAGCAGGGCGTCTCGGCCGCCAACCTCCTGGTCGGCGACAAGGTCCGCTTCGTCGTCGGCCCGGTGACCTCGGGTGTCGCCATGGCGGCCTCCGACGTCTTCGCCGAGAGCGGCGTGCTGATGGTGACGCCGACCGCGACCTCGCCGGCTCTGACCAGCCGCGGCCTTTCCAACGTCTTCCGCACCTGCGGCCGCGACGACCAGCAGGCTGAAGTCGCTGCCGCCTATGTCCTGAAGAACCTGAAGGGCAAGAAGGTCGCGGTCGTCCACGACAAGGGCACCTATGGCAAAGGCCTCGCCGATTCCTTCAAGAAGGGCATCAATGCCGGCGGCATCACCGAGGTCGCCTATCTCACTGTGAACCCGGGCGACAAGGATCTGGCGGCGGTGATCACCCGGCTGAAGTCGGGCGGCGCCGAGGTGATCTATTTCGGCGGCTACCATCCCGAGGGCGGCCTGCTCGCCCGCCAGCTGCACGATGCCGGCGTCAAGGCGACGATCATCGGCGGCGAGGGGCTCTCCAACACCGAGCTCTGGGCGATCGGCGGCGACACCGCGGCCGGCACGCTCTTCACCAACGCCACCGACGCGCTGAAGAACCCGGCTTCGGCCGAGGCCGTGGCCGTGCTGAAGGAGAAGGGCATTCCGCCGGAAGCCTTCACGCTCAACGCCTATGCCGCCGTCGAGGTGCTGAAGGCCGGCATCGAGAAGGTCGGCAAGGACGCCAAGGCCGATGCGGTCGCCAAGGCGCTGAAGGCCGGTCTCGAGGTCAAGACCGCGATCGGTACGCTGACCTATGGCAAGACCGGCGATCTGAGCTCGCCGAGCTTCTCCATGTACAAGTGGGAAGCCGGCAAGATCGTCGCCGCCGATTGACGAACACGGTCCAGGACGGAGGGAAGGGGCCTGCGGCGTGCTGCGGGCCCTTTTTCGTTGCGGATCGCGATAGGCTTTCCGTTCTCCTGAACGCGCCGTTCGGGAACCGTTCAGGCGCGGGGCCGTTTTCTCCGGCGATCGAACGGGACTTGTCCATGCCAATCGCCGAACCCGCCACGCAGTCGCTCGCCAAGCCATCCCTGATCGCGATTCGGCGGGAAGCGGACGGCTACGGCATCCGCTTCGGCCTGAACGAGGCGGAGGATGCGGCAATGCCGGGCCCGGTCTTCGCCACGCTCGACGAGGCGATGGCCTGGATCGAGCGTATCGACCGCGCCGGCGGCCACTGAAGCGGCCTGATCGGGGCGATTTGCCCCATGCCTGTCGATCGCGCGTCCGGACGGCTTGTCAAAGCGGGTCGCGATCGGGCATAGAGCCTTCCAACGGAGACGTGGCCGAGAGGCTGAAGGCACTCGTTTGCTAAATGAGCATACCCCACAAGGGTATCGAGGGTTCGAATCCCTCCGTCTCCGCCATTCAATCTAGCTCAACGACATGTCGCCTGGCATGGGCCGAGACGGTCAGCCTGGCCGCACAGGCGCCCTTGAAGCTGCCTCGGATGGTCGCGATGTCTGGAAGGCGGCTGGCGAATGCCGTCGGGACCAGGCAATGTCCCGTTCCAGACTGAGCGAGCGGGTCAAGCATGCGCCAGCGCGCGCCCTCCCAGATCGCGAGCCAGGCATGGCGGCGAACCGGGCGCGCATCGTCGTGCAGCCCGGCCAGGCGATAGCCGCCGACGAAGCGGGCCGGCAGGCCCCGAGCGCGGATGATCTCGACTGCCAGCCGCGCGATCGCTTCGCAGGAGCCTGTGCGTCGCTGCGCGATCTCCCGCAGAGTCTGTGGCTGGTCGCGTGGGTCATCGCTGTAGCGCCAGCTGTCGCGGAGACGGACGAGGACCTGCGGCCAGGGCGTGGAACCTGTCACATCCGCCAGTCCTTCCAGCGCGAGATCCGCTGCAGTCGGAGTAAGAGCAGGCAAGGCCGCCTCAGGATCGACGCGATGATCGAAGCTGGCATTGAGGCGCAGGCGGGAGACCGGTCCGGCGAGCTTCAGCCTGTCGACGGCGACGCCGTTCGCATCGATTTCCGGCGGCTCGAAGCGGGCGTCCGGCTCGCTGGCGAGGCGGATGGGCGGGAGACCGGCCCCGGCGGCGAGCAAGGGCCGCACCCGAAGCTCGATATCGAGATGATGCGCCGGCCGATCGAAGGCGTAGGCGAGATCGAGTGTCAGCTGCACCTGCTCGGCTGGCGGGCGAGCTCCCGATGTCATGCTTCCGCTTCGGCGGCGAGACGCAGGCGCAGGAGCTGCTCGAGGTCCGCGCGGGAGGCGGCCGAATCGGACTTTGGTTTCGCCTGGTAGGGCGTCAGCGACGGATAGAATCGCGCCCGTCCCGCTTCTTCCTGCCAGATCCAGTGCGGCGCGCGCGGCAGCAGCGCGATGCCCGGCCGGCCGAGCGCGCCGGCAAGATGCAGGGCAAGGCAATCCGGCGCCAGCACCAGGTCGAGTGCGGCGATGGCGGCGGCAAGGTCTTCAGGGCCGGCGATCCGATGGCCGGCATCGATGACATCGGGCGCACGAGCGAGCTCGTCCCGCACCGCGCCCATCGCCAGACTCACCACTGTGCCGAACGGCCTGGCGACGGCCAGGACGTCCTCCAGCCCCATTCCGGGGAGGTGGGTCGACCAGACGACACCGATGCGCGGGCCGGGCAATGCGGCGACCGCATCCCGCCAGAGCCGGGCGCGGCCGAGCTCGACTGTGATGTAGGGCGCTGCCATGGCGAGCATGGCCGCATCGGCGCGCAGATGCGCCATCGCTTCGGCGAGAACGAGCGGCTGCGAGACGCCCGTGCCTTCCTCATGCGGGAGGACGGGCGCGAGCGGTGCCAGGAACGGATGCAGGGCGGCCGGCGCCAGCAGCGGCAGGTCCCGGCCGGCTCGCGCTGTCAGCGCCGGCAGCAGGCGCAGAGCGAAGACGACCTCGCCAAGCGGCATGTCGGGCGGGATTATCACCGCGTCGATCCCCGGGCTCGGCTCCGGAAGGTCGCCATAGGCTTCGTCGAAACGTCCGAGCGCGAACAGGCAAGCATGCCGGAGCGGGCGGGCCTCGGGAAGCTGCATCGCCGCCACCCGCTCGCTCGCCAGCAGTGCCTCCGGGAAACGCCCTGCGCCGGCCAGAGCCCGCGCCAGAGTGAGCAAGGCGGGGCCGCTCTGTGCCCCCTCGCGCGCCGCCGCGGCCAGCGCGGCAAAGGCCTGCCGGACCGTCGCATCATCCGTCGCGGTCAGCGCCTGCAGTTCCAGCGCCGGCAGGAAGCCCGGTGCGAGGGCGAGCGCACGCCGGATCAGATCACCCGAACGGCCGGGATCGCGGGCGGCAAGGAGCCGCGCCAGGGTGACGATATGGACCGGATCAGACGGCGCGCAGAGATAGGCCCGCTCGGCGCAGTCGATTGCGATGGCCTCGTCGCCCAGCGAGGCATGGGCTTCGGCGAGATTGTGCCAGGCCTCGATGCAGGCCTCGTCGAGGGCGACGGCCTCGTCGAAGCAGGCGATGGCGAGCGGCCGGTCCGAGGCGGCGAGTGCGCAAAGCCCGCGCAGCAGCCAGGCGCGCGGCCGCTCGGGATCGCATTCCAGCGCCTGCTGGGCCTCGGCGGCTGCCTGCGAGGGGTGCCGCCGCGCCAGGAGGAGCTCGGCCCGGCGTTCCCTGATGCCGGCATGGCGGGGGGCGAGGCGGACCGCCTCGTCGAGGCAGGTCTCGGCGTCGTCGAGGCGACCGCATTCGGTGTGCAGGGCCGCGAGATTGGCGAGGATCTCGGGCTCGCCCGGCAATAATCTCGCGGCGGCACCGATCAGTCTTTCCGCTGCCGCCGTGTCGCGCCGCAGCAAGGCGACGCCGCCGAGCCCGTTCAGAACCCAGGGATCGTCGGCCCCGGTTGCAAGCGCTTCGCGCAGGATCGCCTCGGCCTCGGCGGCCTTGCCTTCGGAGAGGCGCTTCAGCCCGGCCCGTACTCTGGTCGCATGGCTGGTGGCTGCTGCCAGCGCGCTCATCCGATCGTCACGCGCTTGGCGTCGAGGCGGATATCGTCGCGCGCCAGATGCGTCTCGACAGTGGCGCTGACCGTGGTGAGCTCGGTCTGCGAGAGATGCGTGCCGATGCGCTCGCTGTCGATGCCGGCGATCGCGGTGTTGCGCTCCTGCGACGTCACCTCGATGCGCTGCGCCACGGTCGACTGCCGCCCGACCACGGTGGTCAGGGCTTCGCCCACGACGGACGCCAGTCGCGAGATCTGAGTCAGCACGTCCGTGACCAGATGAAAGCGCCGGCTGGTCACGGCCACTTCCGGCGCTTCAAGCCCGAGCCGGGCCGTGGCGTTGAGCGCGATGCTCGGCGCCGCGATGGCAAGGCTCGCGGCTCGGTCCGGTAGGGTAAGCGTCGCGTCGCCGAGCCCGGCGCGGGTCAGGACCGCGAGGATGAAGACACGCCGGCCAGAGGTGACGATGAGCACTTCGTCCTCGGGCTGCGGCTGGATCAGGCAGGAGACGGCACGTGAGGCCTCGCGCGTTCCCGTCTCGTCGTGCACCAGGCAGCGTTCGCCGGTGATAGCGAGCACGCGCGCAGAGTTCAGCCGATCCGCCTCGCGGAAAGGCGCGGAGTTCGCGCCTGCTGACGCTTCGGCCGTCGTGAAGAGGCTGTGCAAAGATTGACTCATGATCTGAAAAGGAAACCAACTTCAACTTTGGTGTCGGCTTTGTTGACGTGAACTGTCTTTGCTCCCACCGAGACCGCTTTGAGATAGGCGGTCATGTCGGCATTCTTCACTTCCAGGCCGAATTTCTTGCCATCGACGCCGACCCATT
Source organism: Allobosea sp. NPDC055332 (assembly GCF_053645455.1). Lineage (NCBI taxonomy): Bacteria > Pseudomonadati > Pseudomonadota > Alphaproteobacteria > Hyphomicrobiales > Alloboseaceae > Allobosea > Allobosea sp. NPDC055332. Next base: position 12,972 of record NZ_JBSHMO010000006.1, read on the forward strand.
TGAAATCCATGCCATTGACATATTTGAAGTCCGAACCGAGCACTGCCTTCGTGTCGAAGCCGATGACGCCCTTGAAGGCGACGCCGATGATGATGTTCATGTCGATGGCGAGATTGATCTTGAGATCGATCGCAGCGTTGAGACGAAACTCCACGCCGAGCGCGAGCGTCAGCGTCGCCGCCAGCGTCATGTTGATGCGCGCGGCGAGGTTGGTCGAGATCTGGTCGCCGAGGAAATAGCTGGTCGACACGCCGAAGAACTTCTTCTCCTCGTAACCGTGGAATTCCGTGTACTTCTCGCCGTAGAACCACTCCTTGGCGGTGCCGTAGGTCTTCTTCTCGGAGGTCGAGTAGAGCCATTCCGAGAGCGGCCCCTTGGCCTCGTTCTTCACATAGCCATAGGCGAGCAGGGAGATGTTGGCCGGCGCGTCGGGCGTGCCGGCGGTGATCGAGACGCCGGAGAGCGCGTTCACGGCGAAGACGCCGGCCGGTGCGGTGAATTTGATGTCGCCGTCCGAGACGTTGGTGGTCTGGCCCTTGACGATGTCGACCAGCATGCCGCCGCCGACGGAGAGGTTGACGTCGGAATCGGTCTTGCCGAGGAAGCCGTCGCCGGAGGAGGTCGTCGTCTTGGCCTTGGTCGAGATGGTCAGCAGCTCCATCTGGCCGGCCTTGTTCTTCACGAACTTGTCGCCACGCTTCAGATAGCCCTGCTTGACGCTGCCATCGGCATTGGTCGCGTCGCCCGCTTTGGCCTCGTTGGCGGTCTCGGCCATGGTGACGAAGGGGTTCTTGCCGCTGAGCAGCGCGGTCAGCGACAGGTCCGGGCTCGGTTCGGTCTTGGTCGTGTTCGAGGCGGTGCTCTTGGACAGCGAGAGATCGGGCATCATCGAGCCCTCCTCGCCCTCGACATAGGCGCCGAGGCGCAGATAGGTGCCGCTGCCGAATTCGTCGGGCTTCAGCGGCACGTCGATGCGGGTATAGGGCCGGCCGGCCGCGGCCTCGCCTTCGGTGACCGAGGCATCCTCGTAATGCGGCACCGGCGGCAACGGCTTCGTCTCGCCGTCGATCGCGCCTTCCAGGCCGTTCGGACGAATACGCCGTTCCGGCTGTAGGCTCCGGCCCAGCACGGCGAGGATGTGCCAGCCTTCGCCGCCAGCCCAGGCCAGGACCTCGTCGCCGATCTCCGGCGCAAGCGGGCAGGAGAGGGCAACGCTGGCCGAAGCCTCGCCAGTCTCGCTGCGGAGAAGCAGCTGGTCGCCGGTGCGGGCGACCACCGTCGCCGGGCGCAACGCCGGCATGAGGCCGGAGGTCGGGGTCGAGGTGGTTGCGGCGGGCATCATCGGTGCTCTCCCGTGCGATCAGAAATGCGGCCGTTGTCTCAGGACAGGCAGATCGTGGTGACCTGGCTGGGGGCGAGCGTGACGCCGACGATGTTCGGGCTCATGCCGTTCTGCATGGTCGGGTTGAGCATCTTCGTGGCCGGCGGGCCGCCGAGGAACATCGTCACCGAGCCCATTGCGTGCTTCACCGGCCCCATGACGAAGCCCGAGGCGACGCCGAGCAGGACGCCGGGCTGGTCGCCGAGGCTCATCGGCTTGGCGGTCAGGAGGTTGTGGGCCGGCATGCAGGTCAGGAAGGTGGTGAGCTGCGTCGGGATCGCCGTCGGTGCGAGCGCGAGGTTCGGGTAGGGCACCGGGATCGGCACGACGGCCGGCGTCAGGCAGACGTCGGGAAAGGCGAAGTCGACGGCCGGGATCGGCCCGGAGGAGTTGACGAAGACCATCGCGTGCCTCCTCAGGCCAGGGCCGCGACGCGCGCCGGATCGTAGAGATCGGCCACGGCACGCTGTGGATCGGTCGGAAGGGTCGAGCCCGTCGCATGCTGGAACAGCGTGCCTTCGGCCGAGACGGCATGAAGACTGGTGCGATGGAAGCGCGCCGCGATGAAGGACGCGCCGTCGAGCCGGGCATAGGGAAACTGCGCATGGTCGAGCAAGGCGCGCTCGAAGCGGGCCGCGGCGCAGTCGGCGCGTTCGAACAGGGCGTTGCTCAGCCGCGCATCGGAGAGGTCGGCGCCGGCGAGCTTCGCCTCGCTGAAATTTGCGCTGGCGAGATCGGCTCCGACCAGTTTCGCCGCGGTGAGGTCGGCGCCGACCATCAGCGCCATCGGCAGCTTCGCCCCGGAGAAATCCGCACCCGAGAGATCGGCTTCGAGGAACAGGCTCTGCGAGAGATCGACGCCTTGAAGATTGCAGCCGGCAAGGCGCGCCTTCATCAGATTGATCCGCGACAGCCTGACCTTGCGCAGGTCACGCTGCGACAGATCCGCCTCCATGGCGAACATCGTATCGATGTCGGTGCCATCGAGGATGGCGGTTCGCAGATCGCCCTTGACCAGCGTCAGGCCGCGGATCGTCGCATCCGACAGATCGACGCTCGAAAGGGGGCATTCGATCAGCGCGACCGTCGTCAGTTCGGCCCCGGCGAAACAGGCTCGGGAGAGATCAACCCGCGCGAAGCTCGTGCCGACCAGTTTCGCGCCGGTGAAATCGGCCTCGGTCGCGTCGGCTTCGGCGAACTGGCAATCGCGCAGCGCCGCACGGGCGAAGGATGAGGCGGTCAGGCCGGAGCGGGGCCATTGCACCGTGTCGAAGTCCGCGCCGCTGAAATCCGCCCGCTCGAAACGGCACTGGACGAGCTGGCATCGCTTCAGCCGCGCCTCGCGAAATCGGGCACCGGAGAAGTCGCAGCCGATCAGGATCGCGCCATCCAGAACTACGCCACTGAAATCCGCCCCGGCGAAGGAAGCGCCCTCGATCGGCAGGCCGAGCTCGACGCGCTCAAGCAAATCCTCACGGCGCATCGGCGGGCATCCCGAACAGGGTCTTGTCGAGCAGGGCCTGCGTCAGGTCGGCGCCGACGAGCGAGGCATCCGAGAGATCGCAACCATAGAGATTGGCCCGCAGCAGCCGCGCACCGTCGAGATGGGCGCGGCGCGCCTGGGCGTTGAACAGATTGGCGCCGAAGAGGTCCGCCCGCAGCAGGATCGCCTTGCCGAGCGAGGCCTGCTTCAGCGAGGCGAGGGCGAGGTCGGCCTCGCTGAGATCGGCCTCGCCGAAATCGACCCGGTTGAAGCTCGCCCGCGCGAAGCTGGCGCGGATCAGCCGGGCGCCCCGGAAGGAGCCGTTCATGCCGACGGCACCGTCGAAGCGCGCACCGGTGAGATCGCAGCCGGCATGGAAGCCGCTTTGCTGCAGATGCGCCCCGGAGAAATCGGCGCCCGGCGCCTCCAGCTTCACCGCAGAGAGTTTGAAGGCCTTGAGCCTGCGGGCGTCGAGCCCCACCGCTTTGACCTCGACCAGCGCGCAGCTCTCCATGACCGCATCGGCCAGGACGACCCGCGCCATGTCCGAACGCAGGATCGTGACCCGGTCGAGCCGGGCGCCGGCGAAGGAGACGTCCGATAGATCGGTCTCGATGAAGTTGGCCTGCTCCAGCTGCGCGCCGGCGAAGTCGCATTGCGCGACCTGGCTCTTCAGCCATTGTGCCCGGCGTAAGTCGGCTCCGGTAAAGCGGGCGCCGCGGGCGTCAGCCGTTCCGAAATTGGCCTCCAGCAGATTGGCCTGCGAGAAATCGGCCCCGCGCAGATCGGCGCCGGCGAAGACCGCACCGGTGCAATTGGCGCCGAGGAAGCGCGCGCCGCTGAGATCGCATTGCTCGAAGAAGGCGCCGCTCAGGTCGAGGCCGCTGAAATCCTGGCCGGACAGGTCGGCGCCGGCCATGTCGCGGCCGGCGAGGCCCTTGGCCTTCTCAGCCGCGATTGCCTGGCCGAAGCGGAGCGCCGCTTCCGGCGGCAATGGCGTGATCGGGTGGATCGGCTGCGGGGCGACGCGGCGCATCGTCGCCATGGCTTCACCGAGCTGCGGCTCGAGCTGGTCGAGCTGCGCGCTGGCTCGCGTGAGCTGCGCCTTCGGGTCGGCTGGTTCCGTGGAGGCCGGCAGGATGTCGCCCGCCAGCAGCGTGCCGAGGAGGTCGTCGAGCGATTGCCCCGGTGGTGCCAGATCGGGGAAGGCGCGTCTCAGCTTGTCGTCGGCCGCTTCTGTTTCGGCAGGCAACTGGATCGCCGATCGCTTCCCCTTGTCGGCAGCCATCGCCTCCAGGTCGAGATCGTCGCGCTGGGCCGCCTGCGCTCCGGCGAGGCCGTCGCGCGCGGGGGCAAGAAGCGCTGTGCCAAGCCCGCTGTGGAAGCGCTGTAGCGCCTCGCGCAGTGAAGCTTCCGGATCGACCGTGCTGGGCGGCAGCTTGAAGTCCGGCGGCAGCGCTGTCGCGGCGAGGCTGGGCTGCTCCGGCAGGTCGAGCTCGGCGAGCAGGGCGTCGAGTTCGCCGAGCTCTCCGGTCTGGCGGAAGCGTTCGCCGCGGTTCGCCATGGCATGGGCTTTTGCCTCCAGCTCGCGGCCGTGTTCGTCCATCTGCGCCTGCAGTTGCTGCGTGCCTTCGAACAGCGCGGCGAAATCGATCTCGCCGCTGGCGATCTCCTCCGGCGAGGGCATCCAGGCCGGTGGCGGCTCGGCCGGCGGCAGGTTCGGCATGAAAGCGGCGGGCAGGCCGGCCTTGTCGAGCGCGTCACGCAGGACGAGTCGCTGAGCCTTCTCGGTCCGCTCGCGCTGGCGTTCGTGATGGGCCATGCGGGCAAGCCGGCGCCGCTCCAGCGCGGCGGGATCGGGGAGGGGCGAGAGGGCGCCGTCGGCGAGCGCGTATTTCAGCTTCTCGGCCGGATCGCTGCGCAACCGGAAGGCTTCGGCGTAGTGCTCGACTGGACGCGGCTCGTCGGCGAGGCGCTCATAGGCGAGCATGACATGGGTCACGTCGTCGCCGTCGATATCGGCGACGGGGCAGGCGCCGCGATAGACCAGCACGCCCTTATGGGCGCTGGGGAAGAGCCAGGCGGTGTCGAGCACGTTGGGCAGTTCGAAGAGGCCGTCGCTGCGCGCGATGAAGATGCGCACGCGCAGGCCCGGCAAAGCGCCCTCGATCACCGGATGCTCAGCCGAAAAGCCCGCGAGCCGGTAAGGCTCCTGCCCGGAGAAATAGCCTTCGATGCGCTGATCCGGCGTCGCGACGCAGAACAGGCGCGGATCGGCATCGGCGGCGAGCCCCGGAAAACCGTGCTTCAGCCAGTGATCGTCATAGGTGCCGGCCAGCACCCGGCGGGACGGATGCGCCGGATCGATCGGGCCGAGGCGTATTGGCTCGGGGGCGTCCTCGGCCGTGCGGATCAAACGGTCGGCGCGCTCGATATTGGGCAGCAGGACGATCTCGCCGGCATCGACGCGGCGGGCCGCTTCCATCCCCCGCCCGAGTGGATTGACCGGATGGCTGGGGCCGCCGAAGCAGCGCTCCGGAACGAGCGGCATCTCGGCGAAGGGCTTGGGCGGCTCGAAGACGGGCCCGCCCGCGGTCTGGCGCCAGACGCGATCGCCGAACACGGCGAGGCGCTTGCGGACTGCGCCGAGTGCAATGTCGAGCGAAAGCGCCGGAACCGGTTCTCCCCCCGCAGCGCGGGCAAAGCCGGCGACGAGGACCTCGCCGCAGGGCTTGGGCATCGCCGCGTCGAAGATCGTGCCCGCCGGCATCTGCTCCATCGCCATCGGCCAGAGCGCAGTGTCGGGCTCGAAATCGCTGGGCTCGAGCAGCGAGAACAGCCCCAGCGCCGAGACGACCAGCGTCGCCGAGCTGCCGCGGCGCTCGACCTTGGTCAGGATGCCGAGCTTTCGTGGTTTGATGATCGTCGGCATGAAGCTGTCTTGGTGGCTCGCAGGTGACGCTAGGGCGGGTAGACGACAGGCTGACGACGTTGCTCAGGGTTCGCGTGTGATCAGGATCTCGACGCGCCGGTTGCGGGCGCGCCCCTCGATGCTGGCATTGTCGGCGATCGCCTCGGCCGAGCCGCGCCCGTCGACCGCAAGACGCCCGCCTTCGCGGAGCGCCGGCCGGACCAGCGCTGCGACGGCCTCGGCCCGTGCGACCGAGAGCGCCTGATTGTCGCGGAAGGGGCCGCCGGCCGTGACGGCCTGGTCGTCGGTATGCCCGACGATGCGCACCAGCCCCTTTTCGCCGTCGATCACGCCGGCGATACGGCGCGCGACCGGCACGAAGCCGGGCAGGGCGGTCGCTTGTCCCGAGGCGAAGGTGATGAGGTTGCCGACCCGGATCGCGATCCAGCTGCCGAACGGGTCGACGGTGATCGAGCCGGCCTTGATCTCCTCCGCCAGCGCCGCCCGGATCCGGTCGAGCTGGCTGGGGCGTGGGGCCGGCGCTGGAGCTGGCTGCGCCGCGACCGGCTGTGCGGGCTTGGGCGCCGGTAGCAGGAATGGAATCAACAAGGCGAGCAGCGCGAGCACCGCGATGATCGCGGCGCTGTAGAGGCCGATCTGGACGAATTTCGATCTGACCTGCGTGCTCGTCGCCATCGTTCCCCCTCATGTCGACGCGACAGAACACGATGCGGGTGACGACAGGACGATGACGGAATCGCTATTAGGGAGACGCTGCGGAACCAGCGCCGAAGTTACAGGGAATATTGTATAGTCAAGTAATTAGCCGGCATATTGAAACAATACTGTCAGATTTCCAATCTAGATGTGCCGGCGTGACTTCCTGGCCGCTGACGAGAGACCGTCCGTGACGAAGGTCCTGGGCGATGAGACACCTGCGCGCTTGAACGGAGAGGCCGAGGCTTCTCCGGCCGCAAAGCTGTTTCTGAACGGGACTGCGGCACCCGCTTCTTCTTTCCTGCCAGCCATTCTCGTTCTCGCCGGCATGGTCTGCCTGTTCGCGGCAGGTTCGCTCCTGTTGCGGCAAGCGCTTCGGCCCGAGGAGTTTCGGATCGCCCAGCCTGCCAGCCATGCCGAACGCGAGGCTGGCTTTGCGCTCTACCGTGCCAATTGCGCGAGCTGTCACGGTGCCTTTCTCGGTGGCGCGGCCGGATGGCGCAGCGACCCGCAATCGGCACCGGCGCTGAACGAGAGCGGCCATGCATCCAATCACAGCGATGCGGACCTGTTCTTCCGCGTCGCGGCCGGGGCGCGCACGGCCGATGGCCGCATCGCCATGCCGGCCTTCCGCAGCACCCTTTCGGATCAGGAGATCGTCTCGGTGCTGGCTTACGTCATGTCCTGGTGGCCGGACGAAGAACTCAGGCGCCGTGCCGGCGCCGACTGGACCTTCCAGGCCGTCTGCACGCCGGCCGAAGCCCAGGTTTCCGCGAAGGCCGGGCTTTGACGCGATCCTTTCCTCCAGCGGCAGGCGCCTGGTTCCGGCGGCGAACGGTTCGGCCTGCGCCTGTCTTGTTTGCGCTGGCGGCCCTCTGCGCCTCGGCGGGGACCGCACAGGCGCATGTCAAATGGTTCGCGCCCTACAATGTCGCCGTTCCGCCGGCCGCGCTCTGGGAGGTGTTCTCGATCCCTTTCATGATTGCCCTTTTGCTGTCGATCCTCCTGATCGCGACCGTCTTCGTCGCAGATCGCGCGATGAGCGCCGGCGGCGTCGAAGATGCCGTCGATGCCCTGTTCGAGCCGCTCAAGGCGATCGCGCCCGGGATCATGCGCGTCGGCCTCGGCGCCTTCCTGCTCTGTCTCTGGCTGCTCGGCGGCATCCTGCTCACGCCCGAGCTGAAGACCGACAGCCAGGCCGTCTCCTGGTTCCAGCTTTTCCTGGCCCTCTGCACGATCTGGTGGCGCACGACCTTCATCGCCGGCTTCGGGATCGTCGTGCTCTATGGCCTTGCGGTCGCGCAATATGGCGGCTTCCATTTGATGGACTATCCGCTCTTTCTCGGCATCGCCGCCTATCTGATCATCCATTCGCTTCAGCTGGCCCGGCTCAAGCCCTACGCCCTCTCGATTCTCTACGCCGCCATGGCGCAGACGCTGCTCTGGGCCTCGGTGGAGAAATGGGCCTATGCGTCCTGGACGCTGCCGCTGCTCGCCCAGCACGAGCGCATCACGCTCGGCATCAACCATCACATCTATGTCATGCTGGCGGGTTTCGTAGAGTTCGTCGCCGCCTTCCTGCTCCTGTTCGGCATGCTCAGCCAGCGCCTGGTCGCCGCAATGCTCCTCGGCATCTTCCTCGCCGCCATCATCGACTTCGGCAAGGTCGATGCGGTCGGCCATCTGATGATCATCGCCGCGCTCGGCGTCGCCGTGATCGAGGGTAACACGACGATCAACCACGCCGTGCAGAGCGGCATCCGTTCCTACCGGATCGGCGGGCTGGAGCAGGCCGCGACCTATATCGGTGCCTTCCTGCTCTTCTTCCTGATGTATTACGGCGCACACGGTCTGGCCTATGGCAGCCTGGCATAGCGAGACATCGACGGTGCAACCGGCCGCCGCGGTGGGGGGAATGCCTCCGCGCCTGCGCGGCTGGCGACTGCTGGCCGGTGTCGCGATGGTACTGCTCGCCGGCTGCTCGACCATCGAGCCGCTGATCGAGAGCCCGGCGAGCCTCGATGGCGACAGCGCGTCTCTGACGGCGGAGCAGGCCGAGCAGAAGGCCAGGGCCGCCGCGCGTCCGCTCGACAATGCCGGCCTGCGCGGCAAATATCGCCGGCCAGTCGAATTGCCCGATGGTGCGCGCGCCTCGGCACCGGTGGTCGCGCTCGGCCAAAAACTCTTCAACAGCACCGAATTATCGGGCAATCGCCGCATCGCCTGCGTCAGCTGCCATCTGCCGAACGCCGCCTGGGCCGACCGCAAGGCGAAGCCGATCGCCGATAATGGCCGGCCGATGTCACGGCGTTCGCAGACGCTCTACGACATGGCCTGGGCCAGCGCCTTCCTCTGGGACGGCCGGCAGGATTCGCTCGCCGGCATGGTCAGCGGGCCGATCGCCTCGCCCGACATCATGGGCCTCTCGCTCGATGCGATGGTGCAGCGGCTCGCCTTCTCAGCCGATTTCTCGGCCGATTTCCAGCGCGTCTACCCCAATGTCGGCCCGACACCCGAGACGGTCTCCGATGCGCTGGCAGGCTATATGAACACGCTGCGCTCGCCGCCGACCCGCTTCGACCGCTGGGTCAAGGGCGACGAGCGGGCGCTGACTCCGGCGGAACTGCGCGGCTTCAAGCTCTTCAATGGCAAGGCGAATTGCGTCGCCTGCCATTCGAGCTGGCGTTTCACCGATGAGGGCTTCCGCGACATCGGCCTGAAGGACACCGGTGATCGCGGCCGCGGCCGGATCAAGCCGCAGATCGAAAGCCTCGCCTTCGCCTTCAAGACGCCGACCCTGCGCGGCGTCGCCGAGCGCGCCCCCTACATGCACGACGGCTCGATCGGCACGCTCGAGGCCGTGATCGAGCACTATGACCGCGGCGGCGTGCGTCGGCCCAGCCTGTCGCCCGACATGTTCCCGCTCGGGCTGAGTGCGCAGGAGAAGAGCGACCTCGTCGCCTTCATGCGCTCGCTCTCGGGTCCCACGACATCAGCTCAAACCAATGGCGAGCCGGAGGCCGATATCCAATGAAGCGCTTCCTCGTAATCTCTGCTGCGCTGGCTTGCGCCGGCGCTGTGGTTTCGTCGGTTCAGGCGGCCGAGCTGCGGGTCACCCAGAAAGGCCAGCAGTTCACTCCGCGCACGCTGACGATCAAGGCCGGCGACGAGATCGTCTTCGTCAACGACGACACCGGCACGCACAATGTCTTCTCCGAGAGCCCGGCGAACAGCTTCGACCTCAAGGCGCAGCGTCCGGGCGCCAGCACCAGGGTCGCCTTTCCGAAAGCCGGCAAGGTCGAGGTCCGCTGCGCCATCCATCCTGCGATGCGGATGACGATCGAGGTCGAGTGACCGAGGCCGCCGGCGCGTTCCGCCCGCGGCTGGCGCGCAACTGTCACATGCCCATGCTCCGATATGCCGTCTCGCTGCGTCCCGGCGAGCGGCACGAGGCCCGAGCGTTGAAAATGACCGTCAAACGCAAGCTTTACGGGCTCGCCGCACTCGGCATCCTGATCGCGGCGATCGTCGCCGCCGCAGCGGTCTATGGCGTCGCGGCCATGTCGAGCGCCAGCCATTCGATCTTCAACAACGCCCTGCTGGTCAACAAGAACGTCTCGACGCTGGTCGTATTGTTCGAGCAGAGCCGGACCTTCGTGCGCGGCATCAACGCGAACACCAGCAAGGACGACGTCTCCAGGGCCGATGCGGCCTTCAACGTCATCGACCAGAAGCTCGCCGACACCAGCATCGACGTGTTTCGCTCGATCACCAATGAGGGCGTCCGCGACGCGGTCACCTCCTTCATCGCCGCGCTCGACCAGTCGCGCCGGGTGGCGACCGAGATCTTCGAGTCCTGGAAGGCCGGCGACGCGGAGAAGGCGGCGCGACTCTACGAGGATGACGGCCGCAACGAGGCGGCGATGCGCGACGCGCTCTCGACGCTGACCGCCTTCCTCGACCGGCTTGCCGATCAGGAGCTGAACGCGCTCGAAGAGACGCAGCGCACGACCACGCTCGTCGCCATCGCGGTTGCGGCGGCAGTGCCGTTCCTGATCGTCATCGCCTTCCTGGTGGCGCGCCAGATCGCGACGCCGATCGCGGCGCTGACCTTTGCGGCGCGCGATGTCGAGCGCCGCAAGTTCGAGCCGCGCTCGATCGAGGCCGTCGCCGGCCAGCGCAACGAACTCGGCTCGCTGGCGCGCGTCTTCCAGAAGATGGCGGTCGACGTGCAGCGGCGCGAGGAGGAGCTCGAAGGGCTCGTCCACGAGCGCACGCGCGATCTCGAAACCAAGAACGAACTGCTCGAGAAGCAGCACAAGCGGATGGAGACCGAGCTCGACATCGCCCGCTCGCTGCAGGGTGCGATGCTGCCGCAGCGCATGCCGAAGCATCCGAGCTATTCCGGCCGGGCGATCATGCGGCCGGCGCGCGAATTGGGCGGCGACTTCTACGACTTCTTCGTGATCGGCGAGGACGAGATCGGCCTCGTGATCGCCGATGTCTCGGGCAAGGGCGTCCCGGCGGCCTTCTTCATGGCGATCTCGCGCACGGTGCTTCAGTCCAGCGCGCGCGAGGGCCGCTCGGCCGGCGATTGCCTGGCCGAGACCAACTCGATCCTGTGCGAGCAGAACCCGCTCGATATGTTCGTCACGGTCTTCTACGGCATCCTCAATTTGCGCACCGGCGAGCTGAGCTACGCCAATGGCGGACACAATCCGCCGATCGTCGTGCGCGAGAGCGGCGAGGTCGCCGAATTGCCCGTCACCGGCGGCATCGCCATGGGCATCATGCCCGGCTTCACCTACGAGCAGGGCAGCCTCACGCTGGACAAGGGCGACACGCTCTTCCTCTATACCGACGGCATCTCCGAGGCGATGGACACCGAAGGCCGCGAGTTCACAGTCGACCGCCTGGTCGCCTCGCTGAGCGAGAGCCATCGCCACTCGCTCGATATCGTCGTCTCCAACGTCACCGACGCCGTCAGCCGTTTCGTCGGCGATGCCCCGCAGCACGACGACATCACCTATCTGGTCGTCCGCTACAAAGGCCCACCCGAGTCGGTCGAGCTCGAAACGATCAAGCGGGTCGAAGATGCCGGCGCCGCATGGGCAATGAAAGCCGTCTAATATTGAGCTGGCTTCGTCTTCGCTACGTCTAGGCAAGTCGTAGCGGCCTGCTGATCGGTTTCGGGCGCCATAGTCGCACGGTCATATCAAAGTCATCGAAGCTTCAATAACGGGCGTCATCAACGTCAGCGGGGCCAAATACACAATGGTCGCCGCTGCGAGCGTCGATGTCAGAGTCCAGTTCCACCTTTTTTGATCCGCGGATCGCGAGCGGCATATCGCCTGTGTCCGAGGCGGCGCCGGCCGGCTCGGAGCCGCGCAGCTCGTCCGAATTCGAGGAGCTGGAGAACGAGGTCCGCAAGCTCGAGACCGACGGCCCGCTCGCTGTGAACTGGCGCGAGGTCGCGCGGCTCTCGACTGCCGTGCTGGAGACGCGCGGCAAGGACCTTCTCGTCGGCGCCTGGCTCGCACATGCGCTCTGCCGCGAGGAGCGCTATCATGGCCTTGCCGTCGGGCTCGGCATCCTGCGCGGGATGATCGCCGACCATTGGGACGGCATGCAGCCGCCGGCCGTCCGTGAGCGCGCCCGCGTCGGCGCGCTGGAATGGCTGGTCGGCCGCACCGCCCCGCTCTGCGAAGGCGAGGCCGGGGAGGGCGACGGGCCGGCGGTCCTCTACGCCTATGACGCCCTGACCGAGATCGATACGCTCGCCGGCGAGAAGCTGCGCAAGGAGCAGGTCGCGCTCGGCGATCTCGTGCGCGCGCTCCGGCCGCATCGCGATGCCGCCCGCCGCGCTTTGGCGGAGGCCGAGCAGAAGCGCCAGGCTGCCGAGGCTGAAGCTGCCGCCCGGGCCGAGCAGGAGGCACAGGCCGCCGCACGCGCTGCCGAGGCTCCCGCGCCGACTCCGGCCGCGACGCCCGCACCTCCCACGCCGACACCAGCCGCAGCGCCGGCGCCGGCTGTGTCGGCGGCGCTCGATCTCTCGACGATCGACACCCTGCCCGAGGCGCTGCGCAGCCTCTCGGCGGGGCTGATCGGTCGCAGCACCGCGGATGCGCGTACTTACCTCTTGTCGCGCGTCGCTTCGTGGTGGCGCATTCGGCAATTGCCGCCGAACGAGGGTGGCCGCACCGGGGCGATGCCACCGGTCGAAGAGGCGGCCGCCGTTCAGGCGCAGCGTCAGGCGGGCCAGAACCAGGAGGCGCTCCGCGCGCTGAACGAGCTGGTCTGGACCGCCCCGTTCTGGTTCGAGGGGCATCGCCTCTCTGCCGAGATCCTGAAGGGCATGGGCCCGGATCATGCCGATGCGGCCGCTGCGGTCGGCGGGGCGATGAACATGCTGTTCCGTCGCTTCCCCGAGCTGATGAACTTCAGCTTCGGCGACGGCAAACCCTTCGTCGATCCGGCGACCCGCGACTGGATCGAGGAGAGTGGCGGCGGAGGCGGCGCTGCTTCAGGCGATGCCGACGGGCTCGACCGGGCACTCGGCGAGGCGCGGATGCTGATCGCCGCCGGCAAGGCACTGGAGGCGGTCGACCTGCTGGCGGCCCTGACCCGCGGCGAAATCGGCGGGCGCAACCGCGTGCTGCGCCAGATCGCCCAGGCGCGCTTCTGCCTCGATGTCGGCCTGATCGCCGCGGCGCTGCCGCTGCTCGACCATCTCGAGAACCTGCTCAAGACCCACGACCTCGAGAACTGGGAGCCGCAGCTCGCCGCGCAGGTGGCCGAGCTGCGCTTCCGGGCACTGACCCATGCCGATGCCGCCCGGCTCGTCGCCGAGGACCGGCGCCGCATCGGCCTCGACGAGACGCGCCAGCGCCTCGTCAGGCTCGACCTTGCAACCGCCGCGCGCCTGTTCCGGTGACCGGCTCGATCCGAAGACCAAGTTTCACCACGCTGGGGAGCACGTCATGTCGAAGGAAGTCTCGGTCGCTCCGAAGGAGCGCGTCAACATCAAGTTCAAGCCCGCCACCGGCAATGTGAAGGAAGAGGTCGAGCTGCCGCTGAAGCTGCTGATGGTCGGCGACTTCACCGGCCGCGCCGATGACCGCCCGGTCGAGGAACGTTCGCTCGCCGACATCAACAAGGACAATTTCGACGACGTGCTGAAGGGCCATGAGCTCAAGCTCGACGTCGCCGTCGCCAACAAGCTCGACGAAGCCGCCGATGCGCCCGACGTCCGCGCCTCGCTCTCCTTCAACAAGCTGAAGGATTTCGAGCCGGATGCGGTGGCGCGCCAGGTACCGGAGCTGCGCAAGCTGATGGAGCTGCGCGAGGCGCTGGTCGCGATGAAGGGCCCGCTCGGCAACGTCCCGGCCTTCCGCAAGGCGATCCAGAGCGTGCTCGAGGACGATGCGGCCCGCGAGAAGCTGCTGCGGGAGCTGACTGGCTCCACCGACGGCAAGACCCCCTGATCAAATCAGCACGACAGGACCGCAACCATGAGCAATCAACAACTCGAGATCGCCCAGGATGCTTCGGTCGTCACGACCGAATTGTCGCTGCTCGACCAGATCCTCGGCGAGACCAAGCTCCAGCCGAACGACGAAGGCTATGACGTCGCCCGCCGCGGCGTCGCCGCCTTCATCTCCGAACTGATGTTGCCGGCGCGCAAGGACGAGAAGGTCAACAACGCCGTCATCGACCAGATGATCGCCGCGATCGACAGCAAGCTCTCCGCCCAGCTCGACGAGATCCTGCATGACGAGTCGTTCCAGAAGCTGGAATCGGCCTGGCGCGGGCTGAAATTCGTCGTCGACCGCACTGACTTCCGCCAGAACATCCGCATCGAGCTGCTCAACTGCTCGAAGGACGAGCTCCTTGCCGATTTCGAGGACAGCCCGGAGGTCGTGAAATCCGGCCTCTACAAGCACATCTACTCGGCCGAGTTCGGCCAGTTCGGCGGCAAGCCCTATGGCGCGGTGATCTCCAATTACGAGTTCTCCGCCGGCCCGCAGGACGTGAAGCTGATGCAGTTCATGTCGAGCGTCGGCGCGATCTCGCATGCGCCGATGATCGCCTCGGCCGGGCCGCAGATGTTCGGCGTCGAGAAATACGAGGACATCGCCAATCTCAAGGATCTCGAATCGATCTTCGAGGGTCCGCGCTATGCCAAGTGGAACGCCTTCCGCGAGACGGAAGATGCGCGCTATCTCGGCCTGACGGTGCCGCGCTTCCTGCTGCGCATCCCCTACGGCTCGGACACGGTGCCGGTGAAGGCCTTCAACTACGAAGAGAAGAGCGCCGGCGAGACCGACAACTATCTCTGGGGCAACGCCGCCTACACCTTCGCCACGCGCCTGACCGAGTCCTTCGCGCAGTATCGTTGGTGCCCGAACATCATCGGCCCGCAATCGGGCGGTGCGGTCGAGAACCTGCCGGTCCACAATTTCGAGTCGATGGGCCAGCTCCAGTCCAAGGTCCCGACCGAGGTGCTGGTCACCGACCGGCGCGAATACGAGCTCGCCGAGCAGGGCTTCATCGCGCTGACCATGCGCAAGGGCAGCGACAACGCCGCCTTCTTCTCGGCGAACTCGGTGCAGAAGCCGAAATATTTCGGCAACACGCCGGAGGCCAAGCAGGCGGAGCTCAACTACAAGCTCGGCACGCAGCTGCCCTACATGTTCATGATCAATCGCCTGGCGCACTACATCAAGGTGCTGCAGCGCGAGAACATCGGCTCCTGGAAGAGCCGCGAGGAGCTCCAGGAAGAGCTCGGCAAGTGGATCAGCCAGTATGTCGCCGACCAGGACAATCCCTCGCCGGAGGTCCGGGCGCGCCGGCCGCTGCGCAAGGCCGAGATCCGGGTCGAGGACGTCGAGGGCGAGCCGGGCTGGTACCGCGTCGCCATGTCGGTGGTGCCGCACTTCAAGTATATGGGCGCCGACTTCACGCTCTCGCTGAAGGGCAAGCTCGACAAGCAGTGACCTGATCCTGCTCTGCCCCGTCTCCGATCAGAGACGGGGCGGCTGTGATCGACGAGACGCCCGTGGCGAGCCTGTTCGAACGATTGGAAACCGCGCGCGAACCCGGCGCCGGTTCGCCGGATACCGCGCCGGCCCTGAGCGTGGCCGATAGCGTGCTGGCGAATGTCAGGCGCATCCTCAACGCGCGCCAGGGCTGCTGCGAGACGCGGCCGGATTTCGGCATGCCCGATCTCAACGACATCTCGCGCGAGGCCTCCGAGACCATTCCGGCGATCGCGCGGACCGTGAAGGTCCAGCTCGAGACCTTCGAGCCGCGGCTGCGCGAGGTGCTGGTCAAGCCGATGCCGACGGAGGCGCCCGGCGAGTTCGCCTTCTCGGTCAGCGCCATCATGATCGATGGCGAGAACGGCGAGGCGATGCGCTTCGACACCGTGCTTGGCAATGACCGGCAGATGCGGCTGCGGAGCTAGAGCCGATGTCGCTGAACGCCCATTACGAGGACGAACTCTCCTATCTGCGCGAGCTCGGCCAGGAGTTCGCCCGGGCCAATCCCAAGCTCGCCGGCTTCCTGTCGCGCGAGGCGAGCGACCCGGATGTCGAGCGTTTGCTGGAGGGCTTCGCCTTCACGGTTGCTCGCCTGCGCCAGAAGCTCGAAGACGAGATGCCGGAGCTCGTGCATGGGCTGATCCGGCTGGTCTGGCCGCACTATCTGCGCCCGATCCCGCCGATGAGCGTCGTCGCCTTCGAAGCGGCGGCCGGCGGCGGGGTGGGCGTCACACGGGTTCCGGCCGGCGTCGCGCTGGCCTCGCGGCCGGTCGACGGCGTCTCCTGCCGCTTCCGCACCTGCTACTCGGTCGAGGTGCTGCCGTTCTCGATCACGCGGACCGAGAGCGAGAACCGGCCGACCACGGCGCGGCTCGCGCTGACCTTGCAGGCGGCCGGGCGCGGCACGCTGCAGGGCCTGCAAGGCGGGCGCCTGCGCCTGTTCTTCAACACCGAGCGCGAGCCGCAGGTCGGGCGCACGCTGCTGCTCTGGCTGTCGCGCCATCTGCGCTCGATCACCGTGACCGGTGATGCCGGTGAGAGCGTTGCCCTGCCGGCGAGTGCGATCCGCCCGGTCGGCTTCGAGGACGGGGAGGGCGTGCTGCCCTATCCGTCGAACGCCTTCATCGGCTTCCGGCACTTGCAGGAATATCTCGCCTTTCCGGCGAAGTTCCTGTTCGTGGACGTTACCGGGTTGGAGGCCTTGGCCGGCCTCTCCGGCAAGGCTGCGACCTTCGCCTTCGAGTTCTCGCGGCCCTTCCCGGATCAGGTCCGGGTGGCTGAGGGCCATGTCCGGCTGAACTGCACGCCGGTGGTCAACCTCTTCGCCCATGAGGCGCACCCTCTGCGTGTCGACCGCTCGCGAAGCGAATACCGCGTCGTCGCCGGCGGCCGGGCGGGAGCGGCGATCTACGCGATCGACAAGGTCACCGGCTATCTCCAGGGCCGGGCCGAACGCATCGTCTACGAACCCTTCGAGGCTTTCCGCCACGATCTGCCGGGCGAGGCCGAGAGCAAGCTGTTCTATCGCGAGCGCCTGCGTCCGGCCGTGGTCGGCCGCGGCGTCGACCATTACCTCTCCTTCGTCTCGCGACTGGAGCGGGCCTCGGCTCCGCCAGCCGAGGTGATTTCGATCGGGCTGACCTGCTCGAACGGCGCCTTGGCCGAGCGGCTGCCCGTCGGCGCGATCGACCAGCCGACCTCGGAGACGCCGGCGACCGTCACCTTCGCCAATGTGATGGGCGTGACGCCGCACACCCCGCCGCCGATCGGCGAGAACCTGCTCTGGCGGCTGATCTCGAATCTCTCGCGCAATTATGGCTCTCTCGTCGATGTCGGGGCGCTGCGCACGCTGATCGCGAGCTATGATTTCCGCGCCGTGCACGATGCGCAGGCGCGCCGCCGGCTGGAGCTGCTGCTCGAGGGGCTGGAAGCCTTCGAGAGCGGCGTCGAGGACGGCGTGCTGCGCGGCCAGCCGGTCCGGATCCGCACGATCCGGCTGACCGTGGCCGAGAGCAAGATCGGCGGCGAGGCCGAGCTTTATCTGTTCGGGGCAGTGCTGGAGCGCTTCCTTGCGGTCTATGCCAGCCTCAACAGCCTGCACCGTTTCGCCATCCAGGGCACCGAGAGCAAGGTCGAGTACAAATGGACGCCGCGAGCCGGCACGACGAGCGCGACCTGAGCGCCGTCGCGGCGCTCGACGCTGCGATGGTCCAGTTCAACGCCCTCTGCCTCCAGCTGGAAGAGGCTTTCCCGCAGCCGGGCGGCATCGGCTCGTCCGGCTCGCCGCGGCGCGAGGCCGTGCGCTTCCGCGCCAATCCGACGCTCGGCTTCCCGGCCGAGGAGGTCGCGGCGATCGAGTTGCCGGCGCGTGTCGGCGAGCCCATCGTCGTCACCGCCAATCTCTTCGGCCTGCACGGTCCGTCCTCGCCACTGCCGCCGGCTTTCACCGAGAGGATCGTCTTTGCCGAGGATGGCGGGGCGCTGCGCGACTTCTCCGACTTCTTCAACCATCGCCTGCTCGGTTTGCTCTTCCGGATCTGGAAGCACTACCGCCACCAGCATCGCTACGAGGCGGGCGCGACCGATCCGATCTCCGGCGCGGTCGCGGCGCTCTTCGGCATGTTCGGCGTGGCGCAGGAGGGCGACCGGCCGGCGCGGACGCTGCTCCTGCCCTATGCCGGGGTGCTGGCGCTGCACAGCCGCTCGGCCTCGGTCGTCGCCGGCGTGATCAGCCATTATTTCGGCGTTCCCTGCGCGATCGAGGAATTCGTGCCGCGCGAGATCCGCATCCCGAAGGAGGCGCAGTGGCGCCTAGGTGCTCCCGGTATCGAATTCGGCATTGATACGGTTGCGGGCGAAGCCATGCGCGACGTGATGGGCAAGTTTCGCTTGAAGCTCGGGCCGCTGACCTCCGCGCAATGCGACCGGCTGCTGCCGGGCGGGGCCGATCACGCCACGCTGACCGAACTGATCCGTCTCTCGATCCGCGAGCCGCTGGACTGGGACATCGCCTTCCTGCTCGCGCCGGGAGAGGCGCGCTCCTTCCGGCTCGGCGAGTCCAGGCTCGGCTGGTCCGGCTGGCTCGACGCCGATCCGGCCGCCCCAGTCGAATTCGTCATCTGAGGTCCAGTTGCGTCACATGATTGTTGTTCGCCTCGCCCAACCTTGCGCCAGCAGCGCCAAGAGCCGGCCCGACCGGTCGGCGGGGCATGCGTCGATCTGGGGCCGGGGGTAAGATGAGATTGCTGCTGACCGTGCTCGGGCTGCAACGCAGCACGCTCGGCGACCGGTCTACGCATATCTTCGCGGAAGCCGGCGGCACGCTCGGGCGCAGCGCCAGCTGTGACTGGATTCTGCCGGACGAGCGCAACACCCTCTCGGCCCGGCACGCCCGCATCTCGCATAATGGCCGCGGCTTCGTCGTCACCGACACCAGCACCAACGGCGTCTATCTCAACGCCGTCGATGCGCCGCTCGGGCGAGACCAGAGCGCGCCGCTGAGCAATGGCGATACGATCTACATCGCCGACTACATCATCTCGGTCGCGATCCTGCGCGAGGAGCCGGTGCCTGCGCCGGTGCAGGTCGCCACGGTACCGCCGGCGCCGGTGGCTCCGCCGCCATCGATGCAGCCGATCCCCGTCGCAGTGCCCGCCATCCCGATGGGCCTGGAGCTGTCGGCGCCAGCGCCCGCGATGCTCACTCCGGCGCCGGCTGCGGCTCAGCGCCAGCCGACGCAAGTCCCCGGTCTGATCCCGGATGATTTCGACTTCAGCGATCTTGCACCGGGAAGGCCGCAGGCCGTTCCGGTGCCGGTCGCCGCGACGCAGACCGTACCGCCGCCGGCTCCGGTTATGGCAATGCCCTCTGTCGAGCCGGTTGTGCCTCAGCCGACGCCCGCCGCGGCGGTCGATCCGCTCGCCCTGCTGCGCCAGCGCGCCATGGCGCGGGCTGCCTCGATCGATCTGACGCCGCATGAGCCGGGCGCGCCGTCTCGCCCGATGGCAGACGTCGCGTTACCGGGAGGTTCATCCGCGCCGAACACCGGCGATGCTGCCGCGTTCTGGTCCGGGATCGGGATCGATCCCGCGCGCATCCCGCCCGAGGCGCGGGCGCGTCTGCTGGAGGAGCTCGGCGGCGCGCTGCGCCAGGCGGCGGGCGGGCTGGTCTCGATGCTGTCGGCCCGCAAGTCGATGAAGGACGAGTTTCGCCTCGATCAGACCCGGCTCGCGCCGCAGGAGAACAATCCGTTCAAGTTCTTCTCGCATGGCGACGAGGCGCTGCGCCGGGTCGTGGTCGAGGGCGCGCCCGGCTTCCTGCCGCTCGACATGGCGGTGAAGCAGTGTTTCGCCGACATGCACGCGCATGAGGTCGCGCTCGCCTCGGCGATGCAGACCAGCATCCGCGAATTGCTCGACCGGCTGGCGCCGGCAAGGCTCGAATCCGAAGCCGAACCCGGCCTGCTCGGCCGCAAGCCCGACCGAAGCCGGCTCTGGGAGCGCTATGCCGAATTGCATGGCGAGCTCGCGGGCGATCTCGATCGCACGATCCGCACCCTGGTTTCCGATGAGCTGGCACGCGCCTCCGTCCGGCCGGGAGCGAAGGCGTGAAGCCGGCCATGGGATCGCTGCTGCTGCCGACCCGGCGGTCGCTGCTCGCCGGCTTTGTGGTCGGTGCCGGCGCGCCGTTCATTGCCGCCTGCTCGTCCGGCCCGCCGGCGGCCAAGACCACTTCGCTCGAATTCGGGATCGAGACCGACCAGGAGATCAACGTCAACGCGAACGGCGATCCCTCGCCGATCGTGCTGCGTGTCTACGAGCTCAAGACCAAGAACGCGTTCGAGCAGGCGAGCTTCTTCGAGCTGCTCGACAGCGATACGGCCAAGCTCGGCGCCGATCTCGTCGCCAAGCGCGAATTCGAGGTGAAGCCGGGCGAGAAGAGCTCGGTCAAGCGCGACTCGCCGGCCGAGGCCAAGCATATCGGCGTGATCGCCGGCTTCCGCCAGATCGAGGTCGCGCAATGGCGCTCGCTGGTCGACATCGTGCCGGACCGTGACAACGCCTTCCTGATCACTGTGCGCGCTCTGGCCGTGAAGATCGAGCTGCAGCGCGCTTCCCGCAATTTCGGCCTGATCTGAGGTCGCCCATGCCGGCCTTCGCCCCGACCGCAGAGCCCTTCCGGAGCCGCCCCCGATGACGCTGGTGAGCAAACCGCTCTGGTCCGAGGGCATGCTGATCCGCCCGCAGCACTTCCAGCAATATGACCGCTGGATCGAGCATGTCGTCGAGGGCCGCAGCACCGCGCTCGCCGCGTTCGCCTGGGGCCTGCGCAAGCTGACCCTCGGAGCCGAATTGCTGCCGCTCGGCCGCATCGCCGTCCAGTCGGTCGCCGCCGTGATGCCGGACGGGACCGTGATCGACACCGCCGGTGGCATCGCGATCGAGGCACGGGCGGTTCCGCCGAACACCAAGAACACACTGGTGAAGCTCGCCGTGGCGCTGCGGCCGCTCGACGGCGCCGAGATCGGCGATGGCGGCCGCAGCCGGCGCTATGAGGCGGCCGAACAGGCCGTGCGCGACGCGACCGCGCCGGACCGCGCCTCGGTCAGCCTCAAGGTCGGACGGCTTTCGGCGCGACTGCTGCTGGAAGGCGAAGCCGAGGACGACCTCGTCACCTTGCCGATCGCACGCATCCGCGAGGTCGATGCAACCGGCGCCGTGCTGCTCGACGAGAACTACGTTCCGCCCTGCCTAGACTTCCAGGCCTCGCAGCGGCTCGTGCGCATCGTCGGAGAGATCCGCTCGCTGCTGCGCAGCCGGGCCGAGGCGCTGGCCGGCCAATCGGCGGCTGGTCCCGCCGCGGCGGAGAGCGGCGGGCTCGTCGATCTCGTCGTGCTCTCGATCGTCAATGGCCAGGAAGCTGTGTTCGATCATTTCGCGGCAACGCCCGGCCTGCATCCCGAGCAGGTCTATCGCGCGGCGCTGGCGCTCGCCGGCCAGCTCTCGACCTTCTCGGTCTCGCGCCGGCGCAGCGCCGATTTCCCGGCTTACGACCATCTCGATCTCGACGCCGCTTTTGCAGCTGTGCTCGACCAGTTGCGCCAGCTCCTGGCGGTGGTGATCGAGCGCAATGCGATCGCGCTGCCCCTGCAGGATCGCGGCTACGGCATTCGCCTCTCGACGATCAGCGACCGCACCCTGTTCCAGGATGCGCGCTTCGTTCTGATCGCGCTGGCGAGCGTGCCGACCGAGACGCTGCGCAGCCAATTGCCGATCTCGATGAAGATCGGTTCGGTCGAGCAGATCCGCGATCTCGTCAACCTGCAGCTGCCCGGCATTCCGCTGACCGCGCTGCCTGTGGCGCCGCGCGAGCTGCCCTTCCTGCAAGGCGGTGTCTATTTCGAGCTCGATCAGAGCGTCGAGCTCTGGCGCAACCTGACGCGCTCGGCCGCCTTCGCCCTGCATGTCAGCGGTGACTATCCCGACCTGCATCTCGAATTCTGGGCCATTCGCGGGAAGCGCGCGTGAGCAGCGATCAAAGCTTCGATCCGCCGACCGTCGTCGGGCACAGGCCGGTCGGCCTGGCGCAGCCGCGGCCGGCCGGAGCGGCGCTCCACGATCCGCCGACGACGCCGTTCGCGCTGCCGCGCCAGCCGCTCGCGGCTTCGACCTTCGCTCCACCGCCGGCAGCCCGACAGACCGGCTTCACCCCATCAGCGCCCGCGCCCTCGCTCATCCCGCGGTCAGACCCCGCCAAACCGCAGCCCCGGCGAAGCACATCCGCCTCGACGCGCGAAGCTCCTCCCGCCGCCTTGCAGGCGAGCACCGGCATCGCCGACGGCTCCGATGCACTGGTCGCCGCCGCCAATCCGCTGCTGGCGCTGGTGGCGCAACTGCGCGACGCCGTCGACTTCGCCGATGTCGCGCAGTTGCGCAGCGAGGTGGTCGAGCAGATCCACAAATTCGAGGAGGCGGCGGTCAGGAATGGCGCGGCGGCCGGCGACGTCCAGGCGGCGCGCTATGTCCTGTGCTCGCTGATCGACGAGACGGTGATGACGACCCCCTGGGGTAGCGCCAGCGACTGGAGCACCAACTCGCTGCTCAACCGCTTCCACAACGAGACCTGGGGCGGCGAGAAGGTCTTCGCCATCCTCGACCGGGTGAAGACCGACCCGCGCAAGAACATCTCCCTGCTCAAGCTGATCGACTTCGTGCTGCTGCTCGGCTTCGAGGGCATGCATCGCGTGCTCGACAATGGCCGCGAACGCCTCGCCGACCTGCGCGACGAGGTCGGCCAGCTCGTCGGCCGCAATCTGCCGCCGCCGCCTTCCGAGCTCTCGGCGCACTGGCAGGGCGTCGGCGCCGAGAAGGCGCTGCGGAGCTTCTTCCCGCTCTGGATCGTCTTCGCCGCCGCCGGCTTCCTGCTGGTGACGATGTACAGCTTCCATCGCTATCGCCTCGCGGTCGAGGTCGCGCCGGTGGTCGAGCGCATGCAGGCGCTCGAGAACACGATCGCCTCCGGGGCGGTGCGGCGATGATCCGCTCCTATCTGCTCGGCTTCTTGTCGCTGCGCGGGCTGGTCACCGTCTTCGGCGTGGTCGCGCTCTGCGTGGTGATCTGGGCCGGCGGGCCCTATCTCTCGCTCTTCGGCTGGGCTCCGCTGGTCTCGGTGGAGGCGCGGACGAGCGCGATCATCCTGTTGCTCGCCGGCCTGGTCGGCGTCTCGCTGCTGCGCCTTTATCTGGCGCGGCGCGCCAATGCCCGGATGATCAAGTCGCTGCTCGACACCGGCGGGCTCGCGGCCATGGCCGATTCCGGCGGAACCGACGAGATCGAGATCATCCGCGAGCGCTTCGAAGGGGCGCTGACCACCCTCAAGGAGACGATCTTCGCCGGGCGCAAGGGCGACGCCTATCTGTTCGAACTGCCCTGGTACGTCATCATCGGCCCGCCCGGCTCAGGCAAGACGACGATCCTGAAGAATTCCGGGCTCGATTTCCCGCTGGCGCGCACGCTCGGGACCGATCCCGTCGCCGGCCTCGGCGGCACCCGCCATTGTGACTGGTGGTTCACCGACCAGGCGGTGCTGATCGACACCGCCGGCCGCTACACCACCCATGAATCGAACGCCGCGGTCGACGGCGCCGCCTGGCGCGGCTTCCTCGACCTGCTCAAGACGCATCGCGGCCGCCGGCCGCTCAACGGCGTCGTCCTGGCGATCAGCCTGTCCGACATCCTCCTGCAGAACGAGGTCGAGCGGAAGCGCCACGTCGCGGCGCTGCGTGCGCGCCTGCAGGAATTGACCAAGACCTTCGGCGTCGAATTGCCGACCTATCTGCTGATCACCAAATGCGATCTGATCCCCGGCTTCTCCGAGTTCTTCGACGGTCTGAACGAGAGCGGGCGGGCGCAGGTCTGGGGCATGACCTTCCCGCCCGACGCTAACCTCGCAACGCGCCTGACCGAGCTGCTCGACCAGAACCTGCGCGAGCTTGCCGACCGTCTCGACCAGGTCATGCGCGAGCGCGCCCATGCCGAGCGTGGCCTCAACCGGCGCGGACGCATCTATCTCTTCCCCAAGGAATTCGCCGGCTTGCGTCGGGATCTGGCGAGCTTCGTCCACGAGATCTTCAAGCAGAGCAAATTCGAGACGCAGTCGCGCCTGCGCGGCGTCTACTTCACCAGCGGCACGCAGGAAGGCACGCCGATCGACCGCGTGCTCGCCGCCTTCGGGCGCAGCTTCGGCCTGACCAGCGCCCAGCGCGCGCCGTTCTCGGGGCAGGGCAAGGCCTTCTTCGTCAACCGCCTGCTGACCGATGTCATCTTCGAGGAACAGGGGCTGGTCGGCGTCGACCGCAAGCTCGAACGCAGCCTCGTGCGGGCCCAGAACATCGGCTATGGCGTGGCGGCGGCGCTGGTGATCGGGCTCAGCGTGCTTTGGTGGGGCGCGGCGAGCCGCAGCCAGGCCAGGATCGCCGCGACCAATGACGCGCTTGCTCCGGTCGAGACGCGCCTCGCGGCCGTGCCGGCGCGCGCCACGCCTGCGACGCTGCTGCCGGTGCTGCAGGCGGCCGACGCGGTGCGCGATGCCAGCGGGCAGGGCGGCATCCTCGGCTGGCTCGACGGCTTCGGGCTGAGCGCCACGCCCTCACTCGCGCCGGCCGCGGCGGAGTTGCGCGAGCGCCTCATCGTCGGCCGGCTCTACCCGGCTTTCGCGGCGCGCTTGTCGGAACGTTTGACCGGCCTGTCGCAGATCGGTGCCGAGAACGAGGCGGTGCGCGACCTCCTGCGCAGCTATCTGATGCTGAGCGACACGGAGCGTTTCGACCGCAGCGTGGTGCAGCGTGCCGCGCGCGAGGAGGCGCAGCTCGCCTTCCCGGTCGATCAGAGCCGGGCGGCCGAGCTCGGACGGCATTTCGACGAGCTCGTCGCGCTGCTGCCGCAGCCGCTGCCGACCGACCGGCGCATTATCGATACGACACGGGCGCGATTGATGCGGACCCCGCGCAGCGAGCAGGTTTATGCGCGGCTGCTGCGCGAAGCCGCGCAGAATCCGCGCCTGCGCTCGATCGATCTCCCTACTGCGATTGGTGCCGGCGTGCTCGATTTCGGGCTCGGCCGCACTGGTAACAACGCGGTCTCGGTCATTCCCGCCGCCTTCACCCGCGAAGCCTTCTACGATTTCGTGCTGCCGCGGCTGCCGATCCTGATCCGCGAGGAACTCGGGATCGACTGGGTCACCGGCGGCGAAGCGGCCGGCTCGGGCGTGGTCCAGACCGGGACGCGCGAGGTGATGGACCGCTATGTCGCGGATTACATCCGCTCCTGGCAGGGCGCGATCACGGCGGCGCGGCTCGTGCCCTTCGCCGAGACGCAGCAGGCGCTCTCGGCTGTGCAGGCCCTGGCAGCCGCCAACTCGCCGCTCGAACGGCTGATCGGCATCGTCCGCACCAACACCGAACTGCCTTTGCCGGGCGATTCCCAGCCGGGAGCGCCGGCCGGGGCGACCGCCGCCTTGCCCGGGCCGGCCGGCACCGCGGCTGGCGGCCTCATCGCCGCAGCGGCGAGCAGCGCGGCAAACGCAGCTGCCACTGCGGCGCTCGGGGAGGGGCCCTGGCCCGGCGCAACGATCGCGACGCCGTTCCGCCCACTGGTCGAGCTGGTTGCGCCACCGGGCGGTGCGCAGGCGCCGATGGGACGCATCCGCGAATTGTTCAGCGGCGCCTATGGCGCGCTCAGCAATGTCTCGAACGCGCCCGATCCGCGGCAGGCGGCCTATCAGGCGGTGGCGCGGCGCGGCAGTTCCGGTGCCGATGCGCTCGGCCAGCTCCGCGCGGATTCGGCGCTGCGGCCGGAGCCGGTGCGCGGCATCATGCGGGCGGTGGCGAGCCTCAGCGCCTCCTCGGTGGTCGGCGACTCCCTCGATTACGTCAACCAGGCCTGGCGCCGGGACGTGCTGCCGCAATGCCAGGCGGCGCTCGACCAGCGCTATCCGCTCTTCGCCAGCGCCAAGGACGAGGTCTCGCTGCGCGATTTCAGCGACATGTTCCGGCCCGGTGGCCTGCTCGACGAATTCTTCCAGAAGCACCTCGCGCCCTTCGTCACGGAGCAGCGCAACGGCTACGCGCCGATCACCGTCGATGGAGCGGCGTTGCCGCTGAAGCGCGAGGCACTGGCGCAGTTCTATCGGGCGCGGGCGATCCGCAATGCCTTCTTCGCCGGATCGGGCTCGGCGCCCTCGCTGAAGTTCAGCCTGCGGCCGAGCTTCCTCGACCCCAAGCTGCTGCGCGCGACGCTGGCGCTCGACGGCAAGGACATCGTCTACCGCCATGAGGCGCAGCGCGCCTACGACCTGGAATGGCCGACCAAGACCGATGCCAGCACGGTCGCGGTCACGCTCACCGACCTCAACGGCAAGGACACCCGCGTCGAGCGCACAGGTGCCTGGGCGCTGCTGCGCATGGTCGATGCCGCCTCGCTCGCGGCACGCGGCGGCGCCGACCAGTTCAGCATCACCGTGACCGGCGACGAGAATGCCCGCGTCGTCTACCAGCTGCGCGCTGCGAGCGTGAACAACCCGTTCAATCTCGGTGCCTTGCGCGCCTTCCGTTGCCCGGATTCGCTGTGAGCGAGGCGCCGGCCTTTGGCCTGTTCGGCAAGGTGCCCTGGGCCGGCGATTTCGTGCAGCACGGGCTGCCCGGCCGCTTCGTCACGCCGTGGGAAGCCTGGCTCCTGGCGATGCTGACGGCGAGCCGCGAGGCGCTCGGCGCGCGCTGGGACGACGCCTATCTGCTCAGCCCGCCCTGGCGTTTCCGGCTCGCGCCCGGTCTGATCGGGACGAGCAGCTGGATCGGGGTTTTCGCCAGCTCGGTCGACCGCGTTCGGCGCCACTACCCGCTGACGCTGGCGCTCGAGCTTCCGGTCGAGGATGGCGCCGGCCTCGCCGCGAGCGAGGGGCTGCTCGACCTGTTCGAGGTCGCGGTGCTCGACCTGATCGCGACCGAGCGATCCTTGCCTGACGCGCTCGTGAGCCTGCGCCGCCGGCTCGATGCCCAGCGCGCCGCGGCCAGTCTCTGGCTCGGGCCGGGCGGCGGCCGGCTCGTCGTCGATGGCGAGGCGGAGCGCCTGTCGCTCGGCGCAGCCGATAGCCCGGCGCAGGACGGCGTCAGTCATTGGTGGCATGGCCGCTGGAACGCGCGGCCGGCGACGGCGCTGCGCTGCGAAGGGCTTCCCGATCCTGCTGCCTGCGCCGGCTTCTTTTCGGGCGACTGGTCGCGCCATGGCTGGCGCGCTGCAAGTGCTCGGCCGGGCGCATGAGCCTCACGGGGGAAGTTTGGGAGGTCTCGGTCGCGACGCGGCAGGGCCCGCGCCATGACGTCAACCAGGACAGCTATGCCGCCTTGCCGGAGGCGGGGCTGTTCGCAGTCGCCGACGGCATGGGCGGCCATGCCGATGGCGAGCTCGCCAGCCAATCGATCACCCGCATGCTCGCTGCCGTCTCGGAGCCGCAGGCGGCGCTGACCATGCGCGTTGCCCTCGCCGAGGAAGGGATTGCGGCGATCAACGATGCGCTGCGTGAGCATGCGGCGCGTTCGGCCGAGGGCGACATCGTCGGCTCGACGGTGGTGGTGGCGCTGGTCGGCGAGGGCATGCTCGTCTGCCTCTGGGCCGGCGACAGCCGCGTCTATCGCCGGCGCGACGACGCTCTCGCCCAGTTGACCGAGGATCATGTGCTCGGGCAGGGCCCCGGTGCCGGCCATGTCCTGACCCGCGCGGTCGGCTCGGCCGCCTATCTGCCGATCGCCCGCTGTGTGACGCCGACGCTGCCCGGCGACACGCTGCTCCTGTGCAGTGACGGCCTCAACAAGGCGCTCGCCGACGTCGAGATCGGTGAATTGCTAGACGAGCCGCTGGCGGGCCTCGCCGAGCGGCTCGTCGCCCGCGCTGTCGCCAATGGTGGCCGCGACGACATCACCGCCGTGATCGCGAGGCGGCTGTGAAGGTCCGGCGCAGACGGCGCCGGCGCGTCGCCGAAATGCACGAGGCGCAAGCCGCGACCTCGCCCGCAGCCTCGCCGCCGCAATCCAGCGAACGGGCTCTGCCGGCGCCACTCGGGACGTTGCTGCGCGGACGCTTCGAGCTGATCGAGGTGGTCGGGCGCGGCGGCATGAGCACGGTCTACCGCGCCGTCGACCATGTCCGCAGGCGGGCGCGGGCGCTCGATCCCGAGGTCGCGCTCAAGGTCACCGATATCGGCGACGGCTATCATGACGATGCCGCGACCCTGCTGCATCGCGAGGGCCGGCGGCTGCTGGCGATGCGCCATCCCAACGTCGTCAAGGTGCACGACTTCGACCGCGAAGGGCCGCTGCACTTCCTCGTCATGGAATTGCTGCGCGGCAAGACGCTGGCGCAGGTGATGCAGGAGCGCGACGGTAAGGCGCTGGAGCGCCGGCTGGCGCTGCGCATCGTCACCGAGCTCGGCGCCGGGCTCGCCGCTGTGCATGCCGCCGACATGGTCCATGGCGATCTGAAGCCGGGCAATGTCTTCATCACCCGGGACGGCCATGTGAAGCTGATCGACTTCGGCACGGCCCAGCCGCTACTGCCGCCTGATCACCGGCCATCCGAGGACGAGACCGGCTTCTTCCTCAGGCGTTTGCGCGCGGTCACGCCGGCCTATGCCTCTCCCGCCGCGCTCGCCGGGCAGGCGCCCGACCCGCGCGACGACATCTTCTCCTTTGCCGTGCTGACCTATGTCATGGTTGCCGGGAAGCATCCTTTCGACGGCCGCTCGGCCGCTGCAGCAATGGCGGAGGGGCTGGTTCCGGCCTCGCCGCCCGGCTTTCGCGGCGGCCGCTGGGTGGCGTTGCGGCGCGGCTTCGACTGGGAGGCGGGGACGCGGCCGGGCAGCGCCCTCGATTTCGCCGGGCGCATCCTGCGGCCGCGGCTTTCGGACCATCGCCGCGCCTTGCTCGGCCAGGCTCAAAGCCTGCTCGAACGGCTCAACCGTCGTAAACCTGTCAACGCCCCGCCCTAGCGTCACCTCGTTCCCCTTATCGGACGCGACGTGCCATGCTCGACCGACCCGCCAGTCACGACACCACGATCGCGCTCACCCTCGCCAGCGGTGGCATCAAAGACGGCCTGCATGTCGAGCGGGTCACCGGCCGCGAGGCGATTTCGGAGCCTTACGCCTACCGGATTGCGTTTCGCTCGGACAAGGCGATCAGCGCTGAGGACGTCGTCGGCGAGCGGGCCAAGCTGACGCTGAACACGGAGGCCGGCGAGCTCACGGTGCACGGTGTCGTGGTCGAGTTCGCCGCCGATGATCCGCTCGGCGACCAGGGCCATCTCTACGCGGTGGTGATCGCGCCGCGCCTCAGGATGCTCGAGCTCAGCCGCCAGAACCAGGTCTATGGCTCGACCAGCAAGGTCTCGGTCAAGGACATCATCCAGAAGGAGCTCGAAGGCTCGCTGGCGGCAAATCACGGCCACATCACCATCGACCACGAGCTCAATCTCGCCGCGAGCTATCGCGAGCGCGAGTTCATCGTGCAGTACAATGAGAGCGACCTCTCATTCCTGTCGCGCTGGTGCGAGGGCAGCGGCATCTTCTATTTCTTCAAGCAAGGCGAGGATGGCGAGACCGCGGTGTTCGGCGACAGCAACGTCGCGTTCATCGAAGCGAAATCGCTGCCTTACCGCCATGGCCATGACGCCATCACCACCTCCCAGGCGGCGGTGACCTCGTTCGGCTTCGTCGCCCGGCCGGTGACGAAATCGGTGGTGCTGCGCGAATACAATCCCGAGAAGCCGGCGCTGCTGCTGCGCGCCCGCGCCGAGGTCGAGGGCGGCAAGACCGGCACCATCATCGAATACGGCCAGCATTTCCTCGAACCCGACGAGGGCGACCAGCTCGCCAAGGTCCGGGCCGAGGAGATCGCCTGCCGCGCCAAGGTCTTCCGCGGTGTCAGCAACGCGCCGCAGCTGCGCCCGGGCATGTTCTTCAGCCTGAGCGGGCATCCCTCGCTCGATGATCGCTACCTCGTCATCTCGGTCGAGCACGAGGTCTCGACGCCGGCTCCGGTCGGCTATGGCACGGCTGAGGCCTTCGCCGGCGCGCCCTATGGCAACCGCTTCGAGGCGATCCCGCTCTCCGTGCCGTTTCGGCCCGAGCGGCGCACGCCGCGTCCGCTGGCGGCCGGTTTGTTCAATGCCTTCGTCGACGGCGAGGCGGACGGCACGCGCGCCGAGGTCGATACGCAAGGGCGCTACAAGGTGCGCCTGCGCTATGACGAGGGTGACAGCGCCGAGGGCAAGGCCAGCGAATTCCTGCGCAAGGCCGAGCCCTATGCCGGCCCCTCCGATACCGGCATGCATTTCCCGCTGCTGAAGGGCACCGAGGTCATTCTCAGCTGCGTCAACGGCGACATCGACCGGCCGATCATCGTCGGCGCCGTGCCGAACCCATTGACGCCGAATGTCGTCTCCAAGCGCAACCGCACGCTCAACCGCTTCCGCTCGCCGTCAGGCACGCTGTTCGAGATGAACGACGGCTCGGCGAGCTGAGCGTCGGGCGGTTTCCTGCGATGATCTGGCAAGCACCGACCCGCGAACTCGATCCGCTCGCCGCGCTCGTGCACGAGGCGGTGCGCACCCAGGTCTTCCCGGGCGAGGCGTTCGGCTTCCATCTTGTTCCCGTGCCGGGCGAGAGCTGGCGCGAGGCTGTGCTGCCTGACGGCCGGCCGGTGCGGATCAGGCTGTCGGCGAGCCCGGCTGCGCAAACCGAGCGCGAACGCCGCGCCTGCGCCGGCATCCATGTCAGCGGCGAACTGGTCGCCGGCGACATGGGCTACCGCGTCAGCGCCGACCTCGTCGTCGATCTGGTGACGCGCGCCGTCCTCGCCTGCGACAGCCGGCTGGAAGCCGTGGGGCGCACGAGCGCCTAGAGCCGCTGCCCGGCCCAATTCACCACCGTTGTTCAAATCTAGGTCGTGGCGGTCCTGCTACGCGCAGCCTTCGCTGCTGCGTGGCCAGCATCGCCTGCTTTCCCTCGACGCGGCAGCAGATCGCGGTGAGCGCGCACCTGCGCAGTTAGCCGAATGCGCGCAGGAAACTGCGCAGTCACGGCAGTGACGCAAAGGGATTTATCCAAATTATATCAATATGATAGGTAATTTCGTTCGCTTGGTACGGCCCTTGCCGAGCAGAAGCGCCGGCTTGTGCCGGGGCAACGAATTCCAGGGAAGAGAACAATGGCACTCGACGCCTACATGACCATCAAGGGCCAGAAGCAGGGGGACATCTCCAGCGAGGCCAGCACCATCAAGAGCGCCGGCGCCGGCGCCAAATACGACAAGCACGGCAACGAGATCACCGTGCTTTCCTTCACCAGCGGCGTGATCAACCCGCGCGATCCGAAGTCGGGCTTCACCTCCGGCGCCCGCGTCCACCAGCCGGTCACCTTCACCAAGCTGATGGACCGTTCCTCGCCGCTGCTCTGGCAGGCTCTGGCCAAGGGCGAGACGCTGACCGAGATCGTCTGCAAGTTCTTCCGTCCGGATACCGCCGGCCTCGGCGAGCCGGAAGAGTTCTTCGAGTTCAAGTGGGAAAACGCCAAGCTCTGCGAAGGCAAGTCCTACCTGCCGCTGACCGTCGCCCAGGCGAATGACCATCTGCGCCCGATGGAAGACTGGTCCTTCACCTACGAGAAGGTCACCTGGAAGCACACCAAGGCCTCGACCGAGGGCGAGGACTCCTGGCAGTCCGCCTGATCAGGCAAATTCGGCCGCCGCGCAGCCTCTGCGCGGCGGTCTTGCAACGCTACGGTGACGTAGATGTCATCGGCCAGTCACCTCGACGCGGTGAGGTACGCCATCGCGCAGACCGGGCCTCAAGCCCGGCGCGACATCCGGCGCCAGGCGCCAGGCAGGGGGCGTTCCACCATGGTCCAGGTCGATCTCAAGCAGCTGCTCGGGCGGCTGAACCCTTACGTCAAGCGCGCGCTGGAAACCGCCGCCGGCCACAGCGTCGGCCGCGGCCACTACGAGGTGGCGGTCGAGCATCTCCTGCTGGTGATGTCGGAGGACGAGCAACGCGATCTCGGCATCATCCTGAAGCAGTTCGGGCTCGACGCTTCCAGCCTGAAGCGCGGCCTGCAGCGCGCCACCGAAACTCTCAAGACCGGCAATACCGGCCGGCCGGTCTTCTCGCCCGGGCTGATCGAACTCTTGACCGATGCCTGGCTGATCAGCTCGATCGAGCTTGGCCAGCAGCAGATCCGCTCCGGCTCGATCGTGGCAGCCCTGCTCGCCAACCCCAGCCGCTACGCGATGGCCGACTGGTTCGAGGCGGTACGAGCGATCCCGCTCGCCGAGCTGAAGGCGAAGTTCCGCGACATCGTCGCGCCTTCTGCGGAAGAGCCGACGGTTCCGGCGTTGGCGCAAGGCGCAGCGTCCGGCCAGGCCGGCAACGGGGCGCTGCCGCCCGATGGCGCGCTCGCCCGCTTCACGATCAACTTCACCGAGCAGGCCCGCAAGGGCAAGATCGACCCCGTCTTCGGCCGCGACCGCGAGATCCGGCAGATGATCGACATCCTCGGCCGGCGCCGCAAGAACAACCCGATCTGTGTCGGCGATCCCGGCGTCGGCAAGACCGCGGTGGTCGAGGGCCTCGCACTCAAGATGGCCGAGGGCGACGTCCCGGACTTCCTCAGGAATGTCGAGCTGCTCAGCCTCGATCTCGGCATGCTGCAGGCTGGCGCCGGCGTCAAAGGTGAGTTCGAGAACCGGCTCAAGGGCATCATCGACGAGGTCAAGGCCTCGCCCAAGCCGATCGTCCTCTTCATCGACGAGGCACACATGCTGGTCGGCGCCGGTGCCTCGGCTGGCGGTGGCGATGCTGCCAACCTGCTGAAGCCGGCGCTCGCCCGGGGCGAACTGCGCACCGTCGCGGCCACGACCTGGTCGGAGTACAAGAAATATTTCGAGAAGGATCCGGCGCTGGCGCGGCGCTTCCAGCTGGTCAAGCTCGACGAGCCTTCGCCGTCGGAGGCGATCACCATCGTGCGCGGCCTGCGGGCGGCCTATGAGAAGAGCCACGGCGTCTATGTCCGCGACGATGCCGTCGCCGCCGCCGCCAATCTCTCGGCTCGCTACATTTCCGGCCGGCAATTGCCCGACAAGGCGGTCGACGTGCTCGACACCGCCTGCGCCCGCGTGAAGCTCTCGCTTTCCAGCAAGCCGGCCGGCATCGACGACCAGGAGCGCCGCATCGCGACGCTGCGCCGCGAGCTCGCCGCGCTGGAGCGCGACCGGACCACCCTCGGCAAGGACAATCCGCGCATCGCCGAGATCGAGGAGGAGATCGCCGGGATCGAGGAGCAGAAGGTCGAGGCGATCGCGCAATGGGAGCGCGAGAAGGCGCTGGTCGACCGTATCGTCGCCCTGCGCCGCGAGCTCGGCCTCGGGCCTGACGGTATCGCGACGCTCGAAGCGAAGGCCGCCGACAATGACGACGGCGACGAAGAAGATGACGACGACCGTGACGAGGACGAGGTTGAAGAGGCCAACGACTCGCGCCAGGCGGCCGAGCAGGAGCTGCAGCAGGCCGTTGCCGAGCTGGAGAGGACCCGCGGCAAGACCGCGATGATCCATTACGAGGTCACCGCCGACGCCGTCGGCCAGGTGATCTCGGACTGGACCGGCATCCCGGTCGGCAGCATGGTCAAGGACGAGGCTGCCGCGATCCTCGGCATGGCCGCCAATCTGCGCCAGCGCATCAAGGGCCAGGACCATGCCGTCTCGGCGCTCGACGAGGGCATGCGCGCCGCCAAGGCCGGGGTCAACAATCCCGGCCAGCCCATGGGCGTCTTCCTCTTCGTCGGCACGTCCGGCGTCGGCAAGACCGAGCTTGCGACGCAGCTCGCCGACCTGCTCTTCGGCGGCGAGCGCTTCCTCGTCACCATCAACATGTCGGAGTTCCAGGAGAAGCACACCGTCTCCAAGCTCGTCGGCGCCCCGGCCGGCTATGTCGGCTATGGCGAGGGCGGGTTGCTGACCGAGGCGGTGCGCCAGCGCCCCTATTCGGTGGTTCTGCTCGACGAGTGCGAGAAGGCCGATCCGGAGGTGCTCAACCTGTTCTACCAGGTCTTCGACAAGGGCACGCTGGCCGATGGCGAGGGGCGGATCATCGACTTCAAGAACACGGTGATCATCCTCACCTCCAATCTCGCCACCGACATCATCACGGCGATGGGGACGCAGGAGGAGAAGCCCTCGACCGCCGAGCTGACCGAGGCGATCCGCCCGAGCCTGTCGCGGCACTTCAAGCCGGCGCTGCTGGCGCGCATGCAGATCGTGCCGTTCTACCCGCTGATGCCGGATGTGCTGAGCGAGATCGTCAGGCTCAAGCTCAACAAGGTCGGCAAGCGCCTGCGCGAGAGCCAGAAGATGGCGTTCGACTATTCGGACGCCGTCGTCGAGGCGATCACCGCCCGCTGCACCGATGTCGACACCGGCGCACGCAATATCGACCACATCGTCAACCGCACGCTGCTGCCGGAGATCGCGACCGAGATCATCGGCCGCATGGGCGAGGAGCATGCGCCCGAGAGCCTCTCGGTCGACATCGGCCCTGAAGGTGATTTCACCTACCGCTTCACCGTGCCGGGCTCGTCCGAGCCGGTGGCGCAGGCGGCCGAGTGACGGTGCTGCGCGAGCCCGCCCCATGCACGACCCCCTCTCGGTCGCCGAGGAGCTGATCGAGCTGACCACGACGCTCGCCACCGAGCGTCGCCTCGAGGCCCTGCTCGGGGCCGTGGTCAACTCGGCGCGCCGCCTGACGCGCGCCGAGGGCGGCCGCGTGCTCGTGCTCGACCGCACCGGCCGGCACCTGCACGGCCTCGTCGGCCAGAACGACGTCGCGCCCGATGCCGCGGCGCTCCCCGGCGAGATCCCGGTCTATGCCGAGGGCAACGCCTTCAACCTGCGCGACGCCAATGTCTTCGCGGCGGTCACCGGCAAGATCGTCAATCTCGCCGATGTCTACGACTATAGCGGCTTCGACTTCGTGCGGCTGCGCGAGCAGGACGAGCGCACCGGCTATCGCACGTGCTCCTTCGTGGTGGCGCCGCTCTGGAACGTCGAGGGCGTCACCCTTGGCGTGCTCCAATTGATCAATGTGCAACTGACCCCCGGCGGCGAGATCGGGGCGCTGCCGAAAGCCTTCGAGCGCGTGGTCGGCTCCTTCGCCGCCCACGCCGCGGTCGCAATCGCCAATGCCCGATTGTTCGAGGAGAACCGCGAGCTCATCCGCCAGCTCGACCGGCGCAATGCCGATCTTGCCCGCGAGAATTCGCGGCTTAAGGTGATGACCGCGCCGCGCGAGGAGCAGGTCGTCGGCGAGAGCCCGGCCTTCCAGGCCGCGCTCGACCTGGCACGCCGCGCTGCGTCCTCCTCGGTCGCGGTGCTGATGCTCGGCGAGACCGGTACCGGCAAGGACGTCTTCGCCAACGCCGTCCATCGGCAGGGCAAGCGCCGTGACCGGCCCTTCGTCGCGCAGAACTGCGCGGCTTTGCCCGAGACGCTGCTGGAGAGCGAGCTCTTCGGCCACCGCAAGGGCGCCTTCTCGGGCGCGCTCGCCGACAAGAAGGGGCTGGTGCACGAGGCCAATGGCGGCACGCTCTTCCTCGACGAGATCGGCGACATGCCGCTGCCGCTGCAGGCCAAGATCCTGCGCCTGCTCGAGGAGGGTTCGGTGCGCCGCCTCGGCGACACGAGGCTGGAAAAGGTCGATGTCCGCATCATTGCCGCGACCAATCTCGACCTGCCGCAGAAGATCGCGCAGGGCAGCTTCCGCGAGGACCTCTACTACCGGCTCAGCGTCTTCCCGGTGACGATCCCGCCGCTGCGCGAGCGGCCCTCCGACATCCCGCTATTGATCGATTTCTTCCTCAGGCGCATCGCGCAGGTTCATGGCCGCGAGGGCTTCGCGCTGACGCCGCGCGCGCTCGATGCGCTCTGCCGCTGGCGCTATCCCGGCAACGTCCGCGAACTCAAGAACATGGCCGAGCGCGCCGCGCTGCTGATCGACGGCGACGAGCGCATCGACCTGAAACATCTGCCGGCCCATCTCGCCAAGGCTGCGCCCGACATCATCGTGCAGACGCCCGCGGCCGAGGGCGGCAGCAGCCTGCGCTCGGCCGTGCGGCAATACGAGGCGATCGTCATCGAGAATCGCCTGCGCGAAGCCGGCTGGAACCAGAGCCGGGCGGCCCGCCTTTTGCAGATCTCGCGCCGCAGCCTGGTCGAGAAGCTGCAGCGCTACGCCATCAGGACACCATGAACAGGGCTGGGCGAAGAGGACGCAGCGATGGATAAGGCGGATGAGGCCGACCGCGCCCTTACCGCCTTCGTCTCGGGCAGGATGCCGTTCGAGCGGCTCGTCGCGGCGCTGAAGAGCGTCGCCTTGGGTGACGGCACTGCGCTGTCGGTCCTGGCGCGGCTGGAAAGCTGGGCGAATGAGGGGCGTCTGCCTGCCGATCTCGCGGCCCTCCTTGCGGGCGAGCTTGGCGGCAACGCGCAAGGCGCCGCGCCAGGAGACACTGGTCTCGACCCGCCAACCGTTCCGCTTGCTCCGCCGCGTCCAGTCGCGCCTGAACCGGCTGTTGCCCTGCCGCCGGCCGGCACGATCCGCGACAAGGTCGACGAGGTCGTCGTCAATGCGCTGATCGGCGATTTCGTCGGCCTGCGCGGCCGCAACCGTAGCGGCGAGACCCGTTCCGATGCGGCGCTCGATACCAGCCTCGCCGATTTCCGCAGCCTGCGCTTCCGGCGCGACGCCAGCAACGCCGAGGCCGGCCGCGCCCGCCGCTTCGAGCTCGACCCGAGGCGCGAGACGCGCCAGATCGGCATCGGTGCCATGCTGAAGGACCGTTTCATCCTCGATGCCGAGATCGGCCGGGGCGGGATGGGGACCGTCTATCGCGCCGTCGATCGGCGCCGGCTCGAGGCGATGCGCCACCAGCCCTATGTCGCGTTGAAGCTGCTCGGCGGCGATTTCCGCCATCATCCAGAGGCGTTGCGCACGATCGAGGCCGAGGCGCGCCGGGCGCAGGAGCTCGCCCATCCCAACATCGTGACGATCCACGATTTCGAACGCGATGGCGGCCATCTCTTCATCGTCATGGAGCTGCTCGAAGGCGAGCCGCTCGATCAGCGCATTGACCGTGCTGGTGCGACCGCCGTCGGTTGGGAGGAGGGCAGGGAGATTTTGGGTGGCCTCTGCGCCGGCCTCGCCCATGCGCATGCCCGCGGCGTGGTCCATGCCGACATCAAGCCGGCCAATGTCTTCCTGATTACGGATGGCGGCGTGAAGCTGCTCGATTTCGGCATTGCCAGCGCAGCCCGAGACGGCGGCTTCGATCCGACCTCGCTCGGCGGGCTGACGATGGCCTATGCCAGCCCGCAGATGATCGAGACCGCCGAGCGCCGGGCTGATGACGACGTCTACGCGCTCGGCTGCATCACCTATGAATTGCTCGCCGGGCGCCATCCCTTCGACGGCAAGGCGGCGATCGAGGCGCGCGAGCGGGGCCTGGCACCGGCCAGGCCCGTCGATGTCGAGGACAAGGTCTGGCTGGCCGTGGCGATGGCCCTCGCCTTCGAGCGCGAGCAGCGCCCGGCCGACGCCGGGGCTTTTGCGCAAGCGCTGCTTGGCTGAGCGGTTCTAGCGCTCGCCGCTGTCGACCAGGGCCGTGATCGCCGAAATGCCGTCAGCATAGGCCGATGTCGGCGCGAGCAAGGAAAACAGCCCGCCGCTGCCGAGCCTGACCATGTCCTCGCTGAGCGGCAGCACCGCCGCCACCGGCACGCGATAGGTGCTGGCGATCCGGTCGGAGAGCTGGCGGAAATCGAGCGAGGGCAGCACCTTGTTGACGATCAGCAGCAGCTGGGGCACGCCGAGCCGCCGGGCGAGGTCGAGCGTGACGGCGGTGCCCTGATAGTCCTGATGGTCGGGTCGCAGCACCAGCAGCAGCGTGTCGGAGATCGCGATCGAGAGCAGCGTCTCCTCGTTGACGCCGGGATGGGTGTCGATCAGCAGATAGTCGAGCGCCAGCGCCCGCGAGAGCTCGTGGAAGCCGTCATTGAGCAGGTTGACGTCGTAGCCTTCCTTGACGACGCGTGCGATCTCGCCGGGCCGAACGCTCGACGGCACCAGCATGACGGTTCCGCCGGGGGCGCCGGCGGTCGTCTCGGCGATCCGGTCGGTCACGTTATGGGCGGCTTCCTCGATGCGGCAGCGGCCCCAGAGATAATCATTGAGTGTATAGCGCAGCCGGTCCGGCTCGAGGCCGAAGAGCACATGGATGCCCGGCGACTGGATGTCGGTGTCGACGATGGCGACGCGCCGCCCGCGCAGCGCCAGCTGGGCGGCGATGTTCGCGGTGGTGTTGGATTTGCCGGTGCCACCCCGGTAGGAATGGGTCGAGACGATGATGGTCATGCCCGCTCGCCCTTGTCCTGGCCACCGGCCCCGTGCCGCTGCCGCATCGCCTGGGCCCGCTCCTGCAGCTCCCTGAAGTAGTCGGTCTCGACGATGGCCGCGACCTCACGCTCCTTGCGCGTCTGGTCGATCTCGATGGCGAGCCGTTGCACCTGCGTCTTGAGGTCGGCGTTCTCGCTGCTGATGTTGCGGTTGGCGTCCTCGAGCCGGCGATTGGCCTCCTTGAGCTCCGCCAGCATCTCACCGAGCCGGAACTCGCGCGCCTCGATCTGCACCGCCATGCTGCCGAAGGCCTCGGCGAGCTCGCGCACCGTCTCGGGCGCGTCGGCATCCGCGGTCATGGCGAACAGGCTGTCGATATTGTCGTAGTCGCCGCGGGCGAGCTCGCCGCAGAGATCGCGCAGGCGCCGGGCGAAAAGGTCGGGGGAGGCGAGGCTGTGGGCATCCATGGCAGGCACAGTAAGGGAGCATCGATGACAGAAAGAGGAAGGCGCGGTTGCCCCAAGGCGATGTCAACGTAGTTTCGCAATCGGGCCCTAGCGTCACAGGCGAATGACAATCGCCGATCGAAGGGCGTTGAATGCTGGCGCGCGGTATCCATGTCGTCCTTCGCAGCGACACGCATGAAATCCGGCGTCTCGCCGATGCGATCGAGTATCTCGCCGATTCGCTGCAGCTGCCGCAGCCGATGATCTTCAAGCTCAACCTGGCGCTGGACGAGCTGATCACCAACGTCATCGCCTACGGCTATGCCGAGCAGAAGGACGGCGTCATCGACATCGAGATGCGCCGCCATGACGACCGCGTCGTGGTCAAGCTGATCGACAGCGCCGCCGCCTTCGACCCGCTCTCGGTGACCGAGCCCGATACGGCCGCCGCACTGGAGGACCGCAAGATCGGTGGCCTCGGCATCCATTTCGTCCGCACGCTGATCGACGAGGTCGACTACCGGCGCGACGACGACCGCAACGTCATCACGCTGACGCTTCTCTTGCCGCCGGAGCCGGTGACGGCCAACGGCGCCCACCCTTGACCGAACAGTTCCGGCCTGACCCGCCGCCACAGGAGAGCAACGGCTCATGATCGAGTCGCAGACCATCGGCGAGATGCGCGTCCTGTCGCTCACGGGCCGGCTCGACAGCATCAACGCAGCCGAGACCGAAGCCGCGATCGTGGCCGAGATCCGGGACGGCGCCTCGCGCCTCGTGCTCGACTGTTCGGGGCTGACTTACGTTTCCAGCGCCGGCCTGCGCGTCTTCCTCGTCGTCGCCAAGCGCATGCGCGAGATCGGCGGCCGGGTCGTCCTTGCCGGCCTCGCGCCTTCGGTGAAGGAAGTCTTCGCGATCAGCGGCTTCCTGCAGATCCTCACGGTCTGCGAGAGCCGTGAGGATGCCATCGCGATGTATGAGCAAGAGGCTTCGCGATAGCGATCGCGTCTAGCGAGCCTCATATCCGAAGGGATCGTGAAGCGATGCGGCCGGCTCGGTGAACCAGCGGGCTCCGGCCTCGGTCATGTAGATGATATCCTCCAGGCGGACGCCGAATTCGCCATAGATGCAGATCATCGGCTCGTTCGAGAAGCACATGCCGGGGCGCAGGAGCGTCTGGTTTCCCCTGACCATGTAGGGCGTTTCGTGGACATCGATGCCGAGGCCATGCCCTGTTCGGTGAGGCAGGCCCGGCACCTTGTAGTCCGGACCAAAGCCGGCTTCCTCGATGACGCGGCGGGCCGCCCGGTCGACGGCTTCGCACGGCGCTCCGAGGACCGCCGCATCGAAAGCAGCCATCTGGGCCTTCTTTTCGAGATTCCATATCTGCGCTTGCCGCTCGCTCGGCTCGCCGAACACGAAGCTCCGGGTGATGTCGGAGCGATAGCCGTTGACCTTCGTGCTCATGTCGATCAGCACCATGTCGCCATCGCGCAGGACCTGCGGATGCTTGACGCCATGGGGATAGGCTGTGGCTTCTCCGAATTGGGCCGAACAGCTCGTCCAGTTCACCCCGAGCCGGCGATGCGCCCTGTCCAGAAAATCGACGGTTTCCGTAGTGGTCACCCCGGCGCGCAACCCTCTGGCGGCAGCCCGGTGAACCGCCATCGTGATGTCCATCGCCTTCTGCATCAATGCCAGCTCGTGCGCGGACTTGATCTCGCGGCATAGCGAGGTCAGGCCGCCGCCATTGGCGAAGCTGAAGCCGCCTCCTGCTTTTCTCAGCTCGTCGACCGTGAAGAAGGGCGTATGCGGGTCGAGCGCCACGACGCCCTGTTGTGATCCCAGGCTACGGATCGTCTCGACGACGAGAGCGGCTGGATTCTCATGCTCCTCCCAGCAACGCACGTCGTGGCCGAAGAGCATGAGCTCGCGGGTCTTCGGCTCTTCGAAAGCGGGACAGATGAAAGCCACATCGCCGTCGACAGGGATGACCATACCGTGCAGCCGCTCGCTCGGATTGAGCTGGATGCCGGAGAAGTAGGTAAGATTGCTCGTCGCATCGATGTAGAGCGCTACATAGCCGTTCTCGCGCATGTATTTCTGCGCTTGCGCGATGCGCTCCCTGTATTCGGCTACCGTGATCGGCTCGACGCCGCCCATGTCCGGTTTGAGCTTTGCAAGTTCCGCATCGAAGCTCGAACCGCCTACGCCGATCGTCATTGCTTTATCTCCGGAATGTCGTTCTGTCGGGACTGTAAAATGGTCACATGCGGCGAACGAGGCGCGGTCAGCGGCCCTTGTATCGCCGCTGCACGACCAGGCTCGATAGGCCGGTGAGGGCCAGCGTCGTGATCATCAGGATGAACGCGATCGCCGCCGCGAACGGCCAGTTGTTGTTCTGGGCGTATTCTCGATAGAGCATCGGCGCCATCATCTGGAAGCGCGATCCGCCCAGCAGATAAGGGGTGGCGTAGGCATTCATCGCCAGAATGAAGACGAGGATCGAGCCGGTCCCGATCCCGGGCAGGGAGAGCGGGAGAATGACGTGCCAGAACCGGCGCGCCGGATCGGCACCCAGATTCTCCGCGGCCTCCTCGAGCCTGATATCGATGCCCTCGATCACGCTCTGCAGGGTCAGGATCATGTAGGGTAGGTTGATCGACAGGATCCCAACCGAGACCGCGAAGGTCGTATAGAGCAATGTGGCGCCCGGGCCGCCAAGGGCCGTGTACGCGGCATCGACGAGCCCGCCGCGACCAAGCACGCCCATCCATCCGAGCGCCCGCACGGTTCCCCCGATGAAGAGAGGCAGGATGACGGCCAAGAGGCCGATCGATTTCCATCGGCTTTGCGTTCGCGCCAGCCGGTAGGCGATCGGGAAGGCGAGGACGAGGCAAAGCACCGTCGTCGAGAGGGCGATCCCGACGGTCCGTTCGAAGACATTCGTGTAGAATGGATCGGTGACGAAGCGCAGATAGTTATCCAGCGTCAACGCCTCGACCATGAAGGCATGGCGATCGTAGCGATTGAGGCTGTAGCGTGCGAGCAGCGCGAGGGGAACGAGCAAGGTCACGATGACGAGCCCCGTTGCCGGTCCGATCAGAAGACCGGCTGTGAGGCCCTGGCGAGGTCGGTTCGCCATGATCAGCCTCGTTCGAGCAGGCGGCGCCACCAGTCATTGATGTCGTCGCGTACCGCGCTCAATTTCGGATAAGGCGCCGGGACGAGCTTCGGAGCCGGGGTCGGAAGCGCGAGTTGCTGCCCGAGTTCCCCGTCCAGCGACGCGTTCGACACGGTCGGATGGTAGCTCATTTTCTCGGCAAAGCCGCGCTGCGCTGCCGGGTCGAGCGCGGCATCGAGATAGGCGAAGGCCGCAGCCTTGTTCGGCGCATTCTTCAGCACGCAGAGGCTGGTGACATAGGCAAGGCAGCCCTCCTTGGGGAACGCCGCCTGAATGGGAAGGCCGGCCTTCTTCCAGAACAGGACGCGCGCATACCAGAGCGGGCCGATGTCGATTTCGCCGGACTTCAGCGCCGGCGCGAAGGCTTCTGTCGAGGTGAAGACGCGGGCGCGGTTGCGTATCAGGGCCTCGACCTGAGGCTTGACCTCCGCCAGCAGGCCGACATCGTCCTTGTGCTTCAACGCCAGCGCCATCGCCAGCCAGAGATAGCTGTTCTCGAACAGGCCGACCTTCCCTTTGAAGCGATCGGCCTCCATGTCGGAGAAGGTGGTCGGTGCCTCCGAGACCCGCTCCGGATTATAGGCCAGCACCTGCGGGCTGTAGATGTGCGGGATCGAATAGGTGTTGGCGAACTCCGGCAGGACATATTTGAGGTTCGGCACCTTCTCCTGATCGAGCGGCTCCAGCATGCCGGCCTGTTCGAGATCATAGGCGGCCGGGCCCTGGACGGAGATGACATCGATCGTGCCGGCGGGAAGCCGGCGCTGCGCGATGGCCTTGGCGATGCGCGTCGGCTCGATGCCCGCATCCTGGATGGCCTCGATTCCCAAGGGCGCGAGCAGCGGCTTTTCGATGATGCTCGCCAGATAGGCGCCATAGTCGCCGCCCCAAGTGCTGACGACGACGCGCCCCCGCGCAGGCGCCGCAATCGCCGGCGCGCAGATGAAGGGCAACGGAGCCGCTCCGGCCATAAGCCTGAGCGCCTGCCGCCGAGAGATCGACGAAATGCCCATGTTTCCTCCGATGTTTTTTTGGCTGCTTCAGCTGGCTTGCTTGATCGGCGCCCGAGCCAGGTCCGGACGTAGCGGAACATCTTGTTCGTCGAAGAGATGCTCGTTCACCGCGTCCCAGGTGATCGACAATGTCGCGCCGGCGGCCTGGCGGGCATTGCGATGCACTCCCGCCAGATCGTGCACGCTGATCGCTGTCTCCGCGCCGATGCTGAGCAGATAGTCGACATGGCTGCCGACATAGGTCGCATCCTTCACGACGACGTTCGCACCGGTGCCGGCCGAATCGATCGATGTCCGGAGCTGGATCCGTTCCGGGCGAATGGCCAGGGTGTGCCGGCCTCGTGATTGATAGCGTTGCGCCAGTCGGATCACCGTCCCATCCGGCAACTGCAGGCGATCGCCCCCGACGAGCTCGCCGGAGATGAGGTTGCTATGACCAATGAAGCTCGCCACGAACGGATTGGCAGGCTGTTCGTATAGTTCCTCCTGCGTGCCGATCTGCTGAACCCGACCGTCGCGCATGACCACCAGGCGGTCCGCCATGGTCATCGCCTCCTCCTGGTCGTGGGTGACCATGAGCGCGGTCAGGCCGCGAGCCCGCTGAAGCTGCCGGATTTCGCGTGCAACGGATTGGCGCAGATTGGCGTCGAGATTCGACAATGGCTCGTCGAGCAGCAGCACAGAGGGGTTGATCGCCAATGCCCGGGCGAGTGCGACGCGCTGCTGCTGCCCTCCTGAAAGCTGTCGCGGAAGCCGGTTGGCCATCGGCCTCAGCCTGACCATGTCGAGCATGTCGTCGACACGCGAGCGGATCTCGCCCGCAGCGAGCCGCCTCATCCGCAGCCCGAAGGCGATGTTCTCGGCGATCGTCATATGCGGAAAGAGCGCGTAGCTCTGAAAGACCATCCCCATTTCCCGCCGGTAGGGCGGCAGTCTCGCGTAATCCTTGCCCTCGAGGAGGATGCGGCCGGCCGATCCCTCCACGAAACCGGCGATGAGACGCAGCGTCGTGGTCTTGCCGCAGCCGGACGGCCCGAGAAGGACCAGCATCTCTCCGCGGCGGACGCTGATGTTGACGTTGTCCACGGCCACGGCCGGACCATAGGTCTTCGTCAGGCCTTCGATTTCGAGAAAGGTTCCGTGGGCTTCGGTCATGACACGACGCTGCTCAGCTTCACATAGCGATCGATCGCCAGGAGCAAGGCACCAATCACAAGGGTTTGGGTGACGACGACCGCTGCCGCGAGCGGGTCGTAGCGGTATTCGAGATATTGCAGCACCGAGATCGGAAAGGTGATCGTGCCGGGGCTGATGAGGAACAAGGTCAGTTCGATGTTCTCGAAGGACACGATGAAGGAAAACAACGCGGCAGCGACGACACCTTGCTTCATCATCGGAAGTGTAACGCGA
The DNA here is from genome assembly GCF_053645455.1 of Allobosea sp. NPDC055332. NCBI lineage: Bacteria > Pseudomonadati > Pseudomonadota > Alphaproteobacteria > Hyphomicrobiales > Alloboseaceae > Allobosea > Allobosea sp. NPDC055332. The sequence continues at coordinate 57,546 of NZ_JBSHMO010000006.1, forward strand.
AGAAGAACCTTGAGTGGCGTGGCCCCCAGATTGGCGGCTGCCTCTTCGATCGATCTGTCGAGATGCATCAGGTTGGCGATGCACAGCCTGATGACCCAAGGCGTAGTGATAAGCAGATGGGCGAGAACCAGGACGACCGGAGAGCCGATCGTGGAAACGCCGCTGATGCGATCGACCTCGACCGTCTGGATATAGATGCCGAGCCCGATGACCACGCCTGGAACGCTGAGCGGAGCGAGCAGCAGGACGTTCAGGCCGGCACGTCCGAAGAAGCGGTATCTGACCAAGGCGATGCTCGCCGGCACGCCGATCAGAATGCTGCCGGCCGTGGAGAACAGCGCGATCTTCAGGCTGGTCGCGAGGCCGCTTGCGAAGTTTGGAAATTCGGCTAGCCGCGCATACCAGTCAAAGGTGTAGCCGCTCGGCGGGAAGACAATGACGCCGTCGGCGAAGAAGCTCATATAAGCGGCCATCACCAGCGGGATGGCCATGATCAATGCGCCGGCGAAGCATAGAAGGTTTAAAAGCAGTCGAGTCCATGTCGGCCAGACATGATAACCCGAGCCAAAGCCTGCATATGAGCGCATTATGGCTAACAAAGCTTCCCCCTCGCGCATTGGTCATGCGCGGTATTATTGATAATTGTTCGCTCAGGCTGACGTTTCAGCCTGGGAGAGGTATCGCCTCGGGGAGGAGATTGGGTCAATTTTGGCGTGGTTATACGGCTATACGTGCTCGTTATGACCGCAGGCGCCTCTGAGGTCGCTCGGTATCAGAGGGCACCTTCAGAGGCTTTGACATCATTGCTGCGGCGTTCGTTCGCAGCGGCTGCAGGTCATAGGCCTCGGCGATGTTGCCGGCGCCGGCTTCGCCTGCCTCGACAGGCGGTCAGAACGCCTGGACCGAACGCAGGGCAGGATCACATCCAGGGCAAAGCCCCTTTGGATCAGCGCGCGACCATGAGGCAGTCGATAAAATCCCTGACGAGATTGGATTTGGGCCGCCCCAGCGGCAACAGCAGCAGGCTCTTGATCCTGACCTCCGGCTCGAACGGCCGCAGGACCACACCGGCAATATTCAACGCGGGAAGAACGTGCGGGTGGACGAGTCCAACGCCGACGCCTTCGGCCACGAGCGTACACACGGTCGTGGCATAGATCGTCTCGACCACTGTCCGGGGCGGCTCGACACCGGCCTCGCTCATCACATGATGAAAGCGCTGCCTGGCCCTGTCTTCCGGGACATACTCGATGAAATCGACCCCTGACAGATGATGCGGCCGGATGACATCGTATTCAGCAAGAGGATGGCCTTGGGGGATCGCGCACAGCGCGGCAGGCGACACGAAGGGTTGATAGCTGACGCCCGTGGTGTCGATCTCGTCGGCAGCGAGCCCCAGATCGAACGCACCGGCCGCGACACCGTCCCTTATGTCCCTGGAGGTCAGCACCATCAGCGTGACGGCAATGCTCGGTTGAATGCCGCGAAAGCGCCCGATCGCTCGCGGTACAAGCGCCGATGCCAGGGCAGAGAGCGACCCGATCCGGATCTGGCCGGCACCATGATCGCGTATCCGCGCCGCGCTTGCGCGCAATTTGTCCAGTCCTCGGAAGTGCAGCTCGACCTCGGCGAGGAACTGCATGCCTTCCGGGGTTGCGACAATGCGGCTTTTAACCCGGTCGAAGAGCAGGAAACCCAGGGCTCGTTCGAGATCGGCGATCGCTCTGCTGACGGCTGGTTGGCTGATCCCGAGCGTTTCGGCGGCGCGGGACACTGTTCCGACTTTGATGACCGCCAGAAAAATCTCGATCAGCCGAGTGCTTATCGCATCGCGAGGATTCTGCCCGTCCATGCTCCGGAGCTAGCACGCCGATCCACCGGGTGTCGATGCGTCCGCCATGGCCCCGATCAGTGACGCGTGGAGCGATCCCGAACCATCCCGTTGCGACGATGGATCGAACGCCAACTGGGGCGACCGTCCAGCCATGAGCAGCGAATTGGCGCGAAGCTCCGTGGATTCCGGCGTAAAAACCAGACGGCCGACGGCTCAGGATAATGCCGCCGGCATGGCGATGATCTCCGGCTCGCTTCAGGCCATCGACACAGGCTTCGCAGCCTGAAGCGAGCGGCGCGGTTCCACGCGTCCGGACGTGAAGCGGGATTCGTCCCGCTCTACGCCGGCGCCAGCTCCGTCCGCCTCTCGGGGAACGGCCGGAACGTCCACAGGATCAGCATCGCCGCCAGGCCCATCACCCAGGAGCCGACATACATCGGCGCATAGGTGCCGAACCGGTCGTAGATCACGCCACCGAGCAGCGGGCCGGTCGACATGCCGAGGCTCCCGGCCATCGCCGTGCCGCCGATGATCGTGCCCATCATCTTCAGCGGGAAGTTCTCGCGGATGATCACGGCGTAGAGCGGCATCGTGCCGGCGTAGATGAAGCCGACGATCACCGCCACGGCGTAGAAGCCGGCGAGCTGGCCGACGAAGGCATAGGCGAGCACGCCGAAGGCCTGCGCCAGCAGCCCGAGGACGAGCACGCGCTGGGCGCCGAAGCGATCCCCCGCGACGCCGAAGCCGAGGCGGCCGAACATGCCGGCCAGGCCCTCGACGCTGTAGATCGACACGGCCGCGAGCATCGGGATGCCGCAGGTCACGGCATAGCTCACCGTGTGGAAGATCGGGCCGGAATGGGTGGCGCAGCAGAAGAAGTTCGCCAGCATCAGCGTGACGAATTGCGGCGAGCGCACCGCCTGGGCGACGCTCATCTCCCCTTGCGTCTCCTCTGTCGCTGTTGCCTGGGCAGCGGCCTCCAGGGCCGGCGGGCGGCGGACGAGGAGCGCCGCCGGGATCATCAGCGCCGCGGCGATGCCGGCAATGATCTGCATGGAGGTGCGCCAGTCATGGATGGTGACGAGCCAGGCCGCGAGCGGCGCCATCGTCATCGGCGCCATGCCCATGCCGGCTGAGACGAGCGAGACGGCCAGGCCGCGCTGGGTGTCGAACCAGCCGGTGACGCAGGCCATCATCGGTGCGAAGACGGCGGCGGTCGCGGCGCCGACCAGGAGGCCGAAGAGCAGCTGGAACTCGATCAGCGAGTTCGCATGGCTGGCGAGCGCCAGGCTGGCGGCGAGGACGACCGATCCGGTGAGCACCACCGGGCGTGGCCCGTAGCGGTCGGAGAGGTTGCCCCAGGCCATGCTCGCGGCCGCCATGGCGAGGAAGCCGATCGTCATCGCCGTCGAGATGCCGGTGACGGACCAGCCGGTGTCCTGCGACATCGGCCGCAGGAAGACGGGCAGCGAGAACATGGCGCCGATCGCGACGCAGCCCAAAAGGCCGCCTGCTGCGACGATCACCCAGCGATAGGACTGGTTCATGGGAGACTCCGGGGCGTTTCGCGTGCCGCCTGCGATGTCTGGCGGCAATCCGCGCGGTCGATGCCCCAAGGACGCAGCGGCACCGGCCTTGCCGACATGCCGCTGCGGATTTTTTGAGCGACGCGGAGCGATCAGCCCTGCGGCGGCTTCCAGTCGCCGGACGGAATGGTGTTGACCATCCAGGGGACGCCGAACTTGTCGACCAGGGAGCCGAAGCCGGGCGACCAGAAGGTCTCGCTGAACGGCATCACCGCCCTGCCGCCGTCGGCCAGCTGCTCGAACCAGCGCTGGCCTTCCGCCTTGTCGTTGGTGTGCAAGGTGACGTCGAAGCCGTTCTTGGGCTTGTCGACATTGGGAGCCCAGGCGGTGTCCATGTCGGCGCCCATCAGCGCCTGGTCGCCGACATCGAGCCAGCAATGCATCAGCCAGTTCTTGTACTTGCCGTCGGTGTCCGGCATGCCCATGCCGGGCGGGGCATCGCCGTAAGGCATGGCTGCGGTGATCTTGCCGCCCAGCACCTTGGCGTAGAACTCGAACGCCTCGCGGCATTGGCCCTGGAAACTCAAGCTGGTCACGATCTTCATGGTCGTCTCCTCTTTCTGTGTGCCCGGCGCAGGTCAGGCGAGGTTGCTGCAGCCCCGGGCGCCTGGTTTGTCCGTCCGTCTGAGCGCCATCTCGAGAACCTCGTCATCGCCGAGCAGCGAGACATAGAGCCTCGACATGGCTTCGGTGCGACCGCCCCCGGAACATCAGGAATGGCTGCATCGCGAGCATGAGCGCTGCTTCTCGACCGCACCTTTGAGAGTGCGGTCGTCGGCGCAGCCGCGGCTCGCGATATAGATTGATATCAACGTAATTACGCCCGGGATGTCAACCTCCCAGGTGGCGGTCGTCGGCTCGCTGGTCGCGCTGCTCGGGTTCAGGATCGGCCGTGCGGGTTCTTGTCGTGCGCGCTCCGGCCGATGTCTCAGGGGCTGCTTCGCCTCAATCGTTGATGATCGCCCGCAGGAAGCGGCGGGTGCGCTCCTGCGTCGGATTGGTGAAGAAGCTCCGGGCCGGCGCTTCCTCGACGATCTCGCCGGCGTCGAGCAGCATCGCCCGGCTGGCGACGCTCTTGGCGAAGCCGATCTCGTGGGTGACCACGACCATGGTCATGCCGTGGTCGTGATGGACCTGGCGGATCACCTGCAGCACCTCCTCGCGCATCTCCGGATCGAGCGCCGAGGTCGGCTCGTCGAACAGCATGAGCGTCGGCTGCATCGCCAAAGCGCGGGCGATCGCGACGCGCTGGCGCTGGCCGCCCGAGAGCTGGAACGGATAGGCATCGGCCTTGTCGGCCATGCCGACGCGCTCGAGCAGCCGCCGGCCTTCATCATTGGCCTCGCGCGCTGATTGGCCGAGGATCTTCATCGGCGCGATCGTGATGTTCTGCAGCGCGCTCATATGCGGGAACAGGTTGAAGTTCTGGAAGACGAAGCCGGTCGAAAGCCGGATCTGCTGCAGCTCCGCCGCGCTCGCGGTCGCGACATTGCGGCCGCCGACCGAGATCTCGCCGGCATTGATCGTCTCCAGCCCGTTGATGCAGCGCAGCAGCGTGCTCTTGCCGCAGCCGCTCGGCCCGCACAGCACCAGCACTTCGCCCTCGGCGACGTCGAGCGAGAGCCCGTTGAGGACCTTGACCGCGCCATAGGATTTATGGACGTCGCGAATGCGAATGAAGCTCTTGGCCGCCGGCGCGGCGGCGGTCGCCACCACTTTCAGATCGGTTGCCATTTCTGCAGCCTTTCGATCATCCGCATCATGATGGTGTAGCCCCAGATCAGCGCGACATAGAGCAGCGCCGCCCCGGTGTAGAATTCGAGCGGGCGGAAGAACTGCACCGTCAGCTCCTGCGCCCGGAACATCACCTCGGGCACCGCGATCAGCACGGTCACGGTGACGTTCTTGATCACGGTGATGTGGACATTGGTCAAAGAGGGCAGGGTGGCGAAGAAGGCCTGCGGCAGGGTGATGTAGCGCATCACCTTCCAGCGCGAGAAACCGAGCGACTGCGCCGCCTGGACCTGCGTCTGCGGGATCGCCTCGAGCCCGCCGCGGAAGGCTTCGCAGGCCAGCGCCGCGCCGTTGAGCGAGAGCGCGATGACCGAGCTCATCGTCGGCGAGAACGAGGCGCCGGTCAGGATCGGCAGGACGTAATGGATCCAGATCAGCAGCACCACCACGGGCAGCGTGCGGAACAGGTCGACGAAGACGACGGAGACGCCGCGCACCAGCCGGCGGCGCGACATGCTCATCGCGGCGAGCACGACGCCGATCAGGGTCGAGAACAGGATAGCCGGGAAGCTCGTCCACCAGGCATGCCAGAGGCCGCCGGCGAGATACGGCCCGTAATCGCTGAGAACGCCGAACTGGAAGGTGTAGTTCATGTCCTGACCCGATCGGGACTGCAGGCGAGGCGGGACGCGCCGGGGCGCGGTGCGTCCCGGGACGAGATCAGCGCGGCCCGGTGGCCAGCTCGGGCGGCAGCTTCCACTTCTCGGCGAGCGTGCGATACCAGCCGCGCAGCTGCATCGCCCGGACATAGGTGTTGAGGAACACCACGAGGTCGAGATCGGAATAGCGGACGGCGTGGTTCATGCTCGTCCACTCGGTCTTGTCGGCGGCGAAGCGGATGTTGCGCAGCTCGGTCGGACGCTCCTCGGCGCGCATCGCATTCGAGACGGAGTCGCCGATATAGGCCGTGGAGCGGCCCTGCATCACTTCCAGCACCGCCGCGGCGGTGTCGGAGAGCGGGTTCACCTTGGCGTTCTTGAAGGTCCGCTGGGCGAATTGCTGGGCGGCCGTGCCGCTGACCACCGAGACGGTGTTGCCCGCCTTGTCGAGATCCTCGAAGCCCTGCACCGGGCTGTCGGCGCGCACCATCGCGGTCGAGGACAGGTAGCCGATCGGGTCGGTGAAGGCGACGGCAGTGGCGCGCTCGGGGGTGGCGCCGAGGCCGCTCATCACCACGTCCCATTGCCCGGCCTGAAGCCCGGCGACCAGCCCGCTCCAGGTCGTGTTGACCAATTGGACCTTGATCCCGGTCATCTGCTCGAAATTGCGGATGTCGTCGGCGATGAAGCCCTCATACTCGCCGCTCTTCGGATTGAGCAGGACGAAGCGGTTCCAGGGCGCGACGCCCACGACCATCTTCTTGTCCTTGATGATCCGGTCGAGCGTCGGCCCCGCCTTGGCGGCCGAGGCCGAAAGCGCGGCGATCGCGGTGATCGCCACGGCCATCGTCATCGCTGCAATGCGTCTCAACATGGTCTTCCCCTCCCTGTTGCGGGCCGTCTCTGCGGCAGCCCCTTGCTGGCTCGCGAACCTCAGTGGACGGCGTCGGCGGCGAGGATGCTCTCGAAGCCGACGATCGGCGCGGTGGCGTCGGGATCGATCACGACGTCGAGCACGTAAGGCCCCTTCGCCGCCTGGCCGCGGGCGAGGCCGGCGGCGATATCGGCCGGATCGCTGATGCGCTCACCCCCGCATTTCAGCGCGCGGCCGAGCTCGGCGAAATCGATGTCGAGGAAGTCGCATTCGAGATAGCGGCCCATCACCTTCTGCTCCCAATGGCGCTGGAAGCCGAGCGTGCCGTTGTTGAAGACCACGACCAGGACCTCGACGCCGTAGCGCGCGGCGGTCTCGAGCTCGTTGAAGACATAGCCGAAGGCGCCGTCGCCGGTGACGCAGACGATGTTGAGCGAGGGATCGGCCAGCTTGGCGCCGATCGCCGCCGGCAGGCTCCAGCCGATGCCGCCGGTGCCGCGCGGCGAGAGGATGAAGCGGCCGGCCTTCGGCACATCGATATGGCTCATCGCCCAGCCGGTGACATAGCTCGCATCGGTGACGATCAGGGTCTTCCCGTCGGCACGGGCTGAGATCTCGGCAAGCAGCCGCTCGGGCCGGATCGGCACCTGGCCGGAGGTGGCGACGGGCCTGAATTCCTCGCGCCAGTCGCGTGTCAGGCTATCCAGGCGCTCGCGGCCGCCTGCGTCGGTGCGCGCCAGCCCATGCTCGGCGCAATGGGCGAGGAGGTCGCGCAGCGTGTCGCGGACATCACCGACCATCGCGATGTCGGTCGAGAAGTTGCGGCCGATCTCGGCCGGGTCGATGTCGAGATGGATCAGCCTGGTGCCGGGCTTGGGCAGGGTCCAGTCGCTGTAGCAGAGCTGCCCGGTGCGCGAGCCGAGCACGAAGACGACATCAGCCTCGGCGAACAGCGTGTTCGAGATCCGGCCGCGGCCATAGCGCCCGCCAGTGGTCGAGCCGAGCGGGCCGGCAGCGAGGGGATGGGCATCGGGGATGGCGCCGCGCCCGGTCATCGTCGTCGCGACCGGCATGTCGAACAGCTCCGCCAGGAGGCGGACCTCCTCCTCGGCGCCGGAGATGATCGTGCCGCCGCCGGCGATCAGCAGCGGCCGGCGCGCCGAAGCCAGCAATTGTGCGGCGCCGGCGATCGCTTCCCGGTTGGCCCGGACCCGGTTGGCCGGGAAATGGGTATAGGCCGGGTCGGCAGAGGTCTCGGCCTCGGCCTCGGCCGCCATCACGTCGCCGGGGCAGAGCAGCACGACCGGGCCGGGGCGCCCCGTCGTCGCGATCCGGAAGGCCTTGCGCACCGCGTCGCCCGCCTGCTCCGGCATGTCGATGCGGATGACCTCCTTGACGTAAGGGCTGAGCGCCACGGCGTGGTCGAGTGCGCTGCTGGCATGCTTGTTCTTCAGCCGCAGCGCATGGTCCTGCACCAGCGCGACCACCGGAACGGAGGAGCGCTGCGCCTCGAGCAGGCCGGTGATGAGATTGGTCGCGCCGGGGCCGAAGGTCGCCGCGCAGACGCCCGGGCGGCCGGTCACCTGGGCATAGCCATGCGCCATGATCGCCGCATGCTTCTCGTCGCGCACCGTGACGATGCGGGTGAAGGATCGATCGACCGCGTGGAAGACGTGGATCGGGTCTTCCATGCCGAACAGGCACGTCACCCCATGGCTCTTCAGGGTCGCGTAGAGCAGCGCGCCGCCGGTTCCTCGCATCGTCGTCTCCCGTTGACGTCTTGTTTGTGTTGCGTATTATGCAACATGTTGTTTATTCATCGTGGCGGCGCTTTGCCGCCGCGTCAAGCCGCAATGCGAGGCCCGATGAAGTCGATCGAGAAGGCGGTCAGCGCCCTGCAACTCATGGTCGAATCGGGCGGCGAGCTGCGGGTCGGCGATGTCAGCCGCCACCTCAAGGTCAATCGCAGCACCGCCTCGCGCCTGCTCGCTTCGCTGGCGGGCGGCGGCCTGATCGAACAGGATCCGCTAACCCAGCGCTATGGCGCGGGAATCCTCGCCGTCCAGCTCGCCGCCGGCTTCCATCGCAAGTTCGACCTGGTCGAGCAGGCGCAGAAGGACATGGAGGGGCTAGCCCGCGAGACGCAGCACACGGTCTGGTTGGGAGTGCTCTCCGGCGCGGAGGTCGTCGTGCTCAAGACGGTGCGTGGCTCGCAGCCGATCCAGTTTGCGGTCGAGCCCGGTCACAGGCTGCCGGCCCATGCGGCGGCGATGGGCAAGGCGCTGCTCTCGCTCAAGCCTGATCAGGAGATTCGCGGCCTGTTCGAGGGGCCGCTGGCTCCCACCACCAGGCAGACGCTGCACTCGGTCGACGACCTCTTGCGCGAGCTCGCGCTGACGCGCCTGCGTGGCTATGCGGTCTCCGATCAGGAGCTCTTCGACGGTGTGAGGGCGGTCTCGATCGCGCTGACGGAGCGGCACAAAGGGACGTCGATCGCGGTCAGCGTCTCCTATCCGCTGTTTGCCCTGACCGGCGGCGACGATCGCCTGATCATCGAAACCCTGCTCGCCTTCGGCCGCCATTTCGGCGCCCGCATCGGCGATGCCCGCTGGACACGCTGAGCCGGCTCGCTGGCGCGCGAGGGCGCCAGTCTGTAAGCGGTGATGCAGGTGAGGGCAGGGCGCGCGGCGCGGCGGATCGTGGCAGGGGAGCAGAAGCAGCTTCTGAGACTGGCGCTCGGCACGGGCGACGCGGGCTATGCCGGCATGCTCGTCCTCGTTCTGGGGGCGACCGCTCTGGCCGGGCTGATCGTCTGGTTCGCGCCGCTGGAGAGCGTCTCGGCGATCTACATGCTGCCGGTGCTGGTCGCCGCGATCCGCTACGGCACCGGCCCGGCGATCGCCGCCGCGCTGCTCGGCGCGGTGATGACCTCCCTGTTCTACCCGCCGCTGTTCAGCGTGCTGGTGTTCCGGCCGGCGCAGATCATCGACCTCGTCGCCTCGCTGGCGGTGGCGCTGACCTTGGGCTGGCTTGCCGGCCATCTGCGCACCGAGATGGTCAAGGTCCGCGAGGAGGAGCGCCGTATCCGCCAGCTCTATCGCCTCAGCAGCGAGATCGCCGGCGCCGTCGACGTCGCGGCGATCTATGACATCGTCGCCGCCCATATGGCCGACCTGTTCGGGCGCGAGGTGGCGCTCTTCGTCGCCGCCGATGGCCGTTCCTGGCGCATGATCCGCGCCCCGGCGGCGGGAGCGCCGGTCGAAGCGCTCGGGCGCGCGGTCGAGAGCTTCACCAGCCGGACCGGCGACGCCGGAGGGGCGGAGGTCGAGGTGCTGGCTCTCGGACCCGAGGCGCATTGGCTGCTCTGCAATCTCGGCGGTCCGGACCGACCGAAGGCGGTCCTCGCGGTGCCGCTCGGCAGCGATGACGTCGGCGCGACCGACACGGTCGTCGCCCAGGCCCGCTCCATCCTCGCCGAAGGCGAAAAATCGCTCGAGCGGCTCGGCCTGAGCCGCGCGCTGGAGGAGCGGCAGCTGCGGCAGCGCAGCGATGCCCTGCGCGACATCCTGATCGAGGCGGTCTCGCATGAACTGCGCACGCCCGTCGCCGGCATTCTGGGCTCGGCGAGCGTGCTGTCGGTCGCCTCGCCCGTCGCTTCCGAGCCCCGCCTGTCCGATCTGTCGAAAGCTATCGCCAGCGAAGCCGGCCGCCTCGACCGCCGCATCCAGAATCTGCTCGACGTCACCCGTATCCGCGCCGGCGCCCTGCAGCCGCGCTTCGACGAGCTCGACCTGGCAGATATCGTCAATGCCGCATTGGACAGCGCCGCGGAGCGGTTGGCTGGCCGCAAGGTCGTGCTTGATCTGGCGCGGGACCTGCCTTTCGTCCGGGTCGATCCGGTGCTGGTCGAGCAGGCGCTGGTCAACATCCTGGAGAACGCCGCCAAGTTCGCGCCGGACTCGGCGCCGATCGCGATCGGCGCCAGCGAACGCGACGGCAGGCTGGTGGTGGAGGTCCGCGATGAAGGGCCCGGTCTCGACCGGCACGAGGCCGAGCAGATCTTCGAGCGCTTTCATCGCGGCGAGCGTCATGCCGATATTGCCGGCGGCAGCGGTCTGGGGCTTACCATCGCGAAGACCTTCGTCGAGGCGAATGGCGGCGCCATCGAGCCGCTGAGCGAAGGCCCGGGCAAGGGCACGACGATGCGGATATGGCTGCCGCTCGCAGCGCGGCGCGTGAAGGAAAGCGGTGATGACTGAACCCCGGCAGCAGGCTGGCCCGCTCGTCCTCGTGGTCGACGACGAGCCGCAGATCCGGCGCTTCCTCAAGACCGGCTTCGAGATGCAGGGCTTCCGCATCGCCGAGGCCGAGACGGCCAAGCAGGCGCTCGAGCTCGCCGTCATGCGCCGGCCGGATCTGGTCGTGCTCGATCTCGGCCTGCCCGATGCCGACGGTGCGAGCGTGCTGGAGGCGCTGCGCGGCTGGTTCCACGGCGCGGTCATCGTCCTCTCCGTCCGCAGCTCGGAGGAGGAGAAGGTCGCGCTGCTCGAGAAGGGCGCCGACGACTACGTCGTCAAGCCTTTCGGCATGGCCGAGCTCCTGGCCCGGGCCCGGGTCGTGCTCCGGCGCGTCGCCCAGCCGGGCGCAGCCGAGCCGGTGCTGCGGGTCGGCAGGCTGACGGTCGATCTCGCCCGGCGCCTGGTCAGCCTCGACGGCAGCCCGGTCGTGCTCTCGCCGAAGCAGTTCGCGCTGCTGCGGGTGCTGGGCAGCCATCACGGCAAGGTTCTGACCCATCGCCAGCTGATGAAGGAGCTCTGGCCGCAGGACCCCGACGAGGACGTGCAGTATCTGCGCATCCTGATGAAGAAGCTGCGCGACAAGATCGAGCCCGATCCGGCCCGCCCGGCCTATCTCGTGACCGAGCTCGCCATCGGCTACCGGCTGAGGACGCAGGAGCAGCTCGACGCCATCGGCTATGCGCAGGCTATGCGCTAGCCCGGTTGCCGACATGGAACGGCTAAGCGCGTAGCTGCTAGCGACGAGGTCCGAGAAGCACGCGGGGACGTGCCCGGAGCCGGGAGCAGAAGCAATGGTGGGCCTGAAGGGCGTCCCGCCGCGCCGTCGCGCGGCGCAGCATGGCGCTGGGGAATCCTGAATGTTCAAGCTTTGGTTGGCGCTCGCCACGGTGGGCGGCATGGCAGCCGTGGTCGGCATCGCCTGGACCTTCTGCCGCCAGCTGATGCCGCTGGCGCGGGCGATCGACAAGCTCGGCAGCTCCCTCGGCGTCATCGCGAGCTGGCTCGTTCTGCTCGCCTGCCTGATCAGCGCCGGCAATGCGACGATCCGCTATGTCTTCTCCTACAGCTCCAACGCCTGGCTGGAGCTGCAATGGTACATGTTCGCGGGCATGGTGCTGCTCGGCTCGGCCTATACGCTGCGGGTCAACGAGCACGTCCGCGTCGACCTGTTCTACGGCGCGGTTTCTGACCGGATGCGGCACTGGATCGATCTCGTCGGTGGCGCGGTGTTCCTGCTGCCGATGTGTCTGGTGATGATCTGGTTCACCTGGCCCTGGTTCGTGCAGTCCTGGACGCTGAACGAGGCCTCCAACAACGCCGGCGGCCTGATTCGCTGGCCGGTGATCCTGCTCCTGCCGGTCGGCTTCACCCTGATTCTGCTGCAGGGCCTCTCCGAGATGGTCAAGCGCGCCGCAGCGCTGCGTGGCTTCCACCAGCACGAATACGCTTACGAGAAGCCGCTGCAATGATCGACGCCATCCGCGCCAATCTCGGCCCCATGATGTTCGGGGGCCTGATCGTCTTCCTGCTGATCGGCTATCCCGCAGCCTTCTCGCTCGCGGCGGTCGGGCTGTTCTTCAGCTTCATCGCGATCGAGATGGGGGTGATCGCGCCCCAGTACATGGGCAATCTCACCTTCCAGCTCTACGCGATCATCTCGAACGACCTTTTGCTCTCGATCCCGTTCTTCACCTTCATGGGGGCGGTGCTCGAGCGTTGCGGCCTGGCCGAGGACCTGCTCGATTCGATCGGCCAGCTCTTCGGCAGCGTCCGCGGCGGCCTGTCCTATGCCGTGATCTTCGTCGGCGCGATCCTCGGCGCCATCACCGGCACGGTTGCAGCCTCGGTCATCGCCATGGGCGTGATCTCGCTGCCGGTGATGATGCGCTACGGCTACAACATGCAGCATGCCACCGGCGTCATCGCAGCTTCCGGCACCATCACGCAGCTGATCCCGCCCTCGCTCGTCCTCGTCGTGCTCGCCGACGTGATGGGCAAGTCGGTCGGTGACATGTATGCCGGCGCGATCGGCCCCAGCATCGTCCAGGTCGCGCTGTTCTGCATCTGGGTCGCCATCCTCAGCATCATCAGGCCCGCCCAGGTCCCGGCCCTGCCGCCGGAGGCGCGCACGCTGAAGGGCTGGGCGCTCGCGATCAAATGCGTCCGCGGCATCGTGCCGTCGGCGGCGCTGATCTTCCTCGTGCTCGGCACCATCTTCATGGGCCTGGCGACCCCGACGGAAGCGGGCGCCATGGGCGCGGTCGGCGCGCTCGCTTTGGCTGCGATGTATCGCACGCTGACCTGGAAGCTGACCTATCAGGCGATGTCCTCGACCATGCGCATCACCGCGATGGTGACGATGATCCTGATCGGCGCGCGCGTCTTCAGCCTGGTCTTCCAGGGTGTCGGCGGGGGCTTGTGGATCGAGCATATGCTGACCGGGTTGCCCGGCGGTCAGGTCGGCTTCCTGGCCTTCAGCATGGTGTTCGTCTTCTTCATCGCCTTCTTCCTCGATTTCTTCGAGATCGCCTTCATCATCATCCCGCTGCTGACGCCGGCGGCGGCGAAGCTCGACATCAATCTGATCTGGTTCGGCCTTCTGGTGTGCGCCAACATCCAGACCTCGTTCATGCATCCGCCCTTCGGCTTCGCGCTGTTCTACCTGCGCGGCATCGCGCCCCCGACGGTGAAGAGCCGCGACATCTATCTCGGCTCGATCCCCTGGATCGTGCTGCAGCTCATCCTGGTCGCGCTGATGATCGCCTTCCCGGAGATGGTGACCTACTGGCTCGACAAACCGGTGGCCGTCGATCCCGCGGCGCTGGAGCGGCAGCTCAACAACATGCCCGGCCTCGGCACGATCGAGCTCGACGGGTTGAGCCTGCCCAAGCCCTGAGCGGCTAAGGCCCCGCTGTCGCCCTCAAGAATCGAGGCCGGCGAGCATCCGCGTCAGCGCCGCCGAGGACATCGGCCTGGCGAGCGGGAAGGCCTGGCCGGCCCAGAGCAAGGTGAAGTCGTCGCGGCCGGCCGCCTCGGCGGCGCTGCGCAGCGGGCCGAGCGCCGTACCGGCGGTCGGGAAGGCCGGGGCGAGCTCGGAGATCGGGCCGAGCTCCGCCATCGCGCGATTGACGATGCCGCGCGCCGGCCGGCCGGTGAACAGGTTGGTGAGCGCGGTCGGTCGATCACTCATGCCGAGCGCCTTGCGATAGATCGGCGAGATGCTCGCTTCCGGCGTGAACATATAGGCGGTGCCGACCTGGACGGCGGCTGCCCCGAGCGCGAAGGCTGCTTCCACGCCACGGCGGTCGGTGACGCCGCCGGCGGCAATGACCGGGACGGAAACGGCGTCGACGACCTGCGGCACCAGCGCGAAGGTGCCCACCTGCTCGGAGATCCTGTCGTTGAGGAAGATGCCGCGATGGCCGCCGGCCTCGGCGCCCATGGCGATGACGGCGTCGACGCCGTGCTCGGCGAGCCAGCGCGCCTCGGGCACGGTGGTGGCGGAGGCGATGATCCTGGCGCCGGTGCGCTTCACCCGCTCGAACAGCTCGAGCGCCGGCAGGCCGAAATGGAAGCTGACGACCTCGGGGCGGTATTCCTCGACGACACCAGCAAGGGCGGCGTCGAAGGGCGTGCGTCCGCTCGGCGTCTTCGGCATGTCCGGATCGAGCCCGGCCTCGGCATAGTAGCGGTCGAGGTGCTTCAGCCAGGCCGCCTGCCGCGCTGGGTCGTCGGCCGGCGGCGTATGGCAGAAGAAGTTGACGTTGATTGGCCGGCGGGTCGCAGCCCGCACCTTGTCCAAGGCGGTTCGTAAGCCCGCCTCGTTGTATTGCGCGCCGGCCAGCGAGCCGAGGCCGCCGGCTTCGCTGACGGCGATGACCATCTCCGGCGTCGAGGCCAGGGCCATCGGCCCCTGGATGATCGGCAAGTCGATGCCGAACAGGTCGAGCAGTCGCGCTTGTGCGGTGCTGGTCATGATCGTTCCTCAAAAAGGCCGGACGGGCAGCGGCCAGTGTCCGCCGCGGCCCGCCGATTTCAAAGGCGAAGGTCAGCCCAACCGCAGTGCAGGATTGAGCGAGACCGGTTCCGGATGGCTGGCGGCGAGACTAGCTCGCCGCGCGCCGCTTGCGGTACTCCGCGGCGGGCAGGCCGCCCCAGCCCCAATTGTCGAGCTCGACCTCCTCGATCACGACGAAGGTCGCCTCGAGTGGCTTGTTCAGCACGTCGAGCAGGAGTTGGCTGGCGCCGGCGATGAGCCTGGCCTTCTCCTCGGGCGTGACCGAGGAGCGGCCCGGGCCCGAGCCCTCGCGCGTGACCTGGATGGTGACGATCGGCATGGAAGCCTCCTTCTCGGCTTGGCGTCAGTGGCCGGCGCTCTGGCCGCCATCGACGTGCAGGATCTCGCCGGTGACGAAGGGGGCGCTCTCCAGGAACAGCACGGCGTCGACGATGTCCTTGATCTCGCCCATGCGCTTGACGGGATGCAGGTTGGCCAGGAACTCATGCGTCTGCGGCGCGTGCATCGGCGTCTTGATGATGCCGGGCGAGACCGCGTTCACGCGGATGCCCTGGGTGGCGTATTCGACCGCCAGCGCCTTGGTCGCCGAGTTGATGCCGCCCTTGGTGAGATTGGCCAGCGCGGCCGGGACACCGGCGATCGCATGATCGGTCAAGCTCGTGGTGATGCTGACGATGTGGCCGGAGCCCTGCTTCAGCATGGTGGCCGCGGCCTGCTGGGTGACGTGGAAGAAGCCGGCGAGATTGGTCGCGATCTTGGCCTGGAAGTCCTGTGCCGTGTAGTCGGCGAAGGGCTTTGCGATGAAGATGCCGGCATTGTTGACCAGCGTGTCGACGCGCCCGAAGCGGGCAATCGCCTCGCGAACGACCGCTTCGGCCGTGGCCGGGTCGGCGATGTCGCCGGGAACGGCGAGAATGTCCGGGTCGCTGCCCTGCCTGATCGAGCGCGATGTCGCGACGACCCGGTAGTTGCGGTCGCGGAAGCCCTTGACCAGCGCGGCGCCGATGCCCTGCGAAGCACCGGTGATGATGGCGACCTTCCGTTCGTTGCTCATGATGATCCTCACTGTTTCGTCAGCGAGCAGGATTGCCGCTGATGGCCTTGTCCGGCCTGGTGAGGGAAATCTGGAGTATCGCGCTGCTTGATTGAATGTCCGCTGCTCGGCGGTCATTCTTCCCTGGATCGGAAGAATAGCTCAGGACATCAGGCGTCCATGGCGACCGCTTCGGCCGATAGCCGGGCGAAGGCGGCGCGCAGCGGCGGGACCGCAAAATCCAGGAAGGCGCGGACCTTCGGGACAGCGTTTCGCCCTTGCGGCATCAGCAGGGTGACCGGCCTCGCCGGCGGCTCGGCATCGCGCAGCAGGAGGCGGAGCGAGCCGTCCTGGATCCGCTCGCCGACATGGTAGCTGAACAGGCGTGTGACGCCGAGGCCGTCGGCGGCGGCCCCGCGGGCGGCGCGCACGCTGTTGACGATCAGGCGCGGCTTGAACTGGACCGAGCGGGGTACGGAACCGCCTTTCGCCGGCGGGAACACCCAGGAATCGCGTCCGAAATCGGTGCAGGCGATGATGGTGTGCTTGAGGAGGTCGCTGGGCTCGTCGATGCGCGGATGCTGGGCGAG
Source organism: Allobosea sp. NPDC055332 (assembly GCF_053645455.1). NCBI lineage: Bacteria > Pseudomonadati > Pseudomonadota > Alphaproteobacteria > Hyphomicrobiales > Alloboseaceae > Allobosea > Allobosea sp. NPDC055332. Next base: position 74,172 of record NZ_JBSHMO010000006.1, read on the forward strand.
GTAGCGCGGCGAGGCAACGATGACGGGTTTGACGCCGCCGCCGATATGGACCGCCGTCATCGCCGAATCCGGCAGTTCGGCGATCCGCAGGGCGATGTCGATGCCCTCCTCGACCAGATTGGCGAGGCGCACGAGCAGGACGAGATTGACGGTGACGGCCGGGTAGGCCTCGACGAAGGTGTCGATGATCGGGCGCAGGATCTCCTCGCCGCTGATCGGCGGCGCCGTGATGGTCAAGGTGCCGCGCGGGGCGGCTTGCTCGCCGGCACCGACCGCATCGAGCTCCTGCAGGTCGGCCAGGACACGGCGGCAGGCGATGGCATAGTGCTCGCCGATCTCGCTCAGCCGGATCGAGCGGGTCGTACGGTGCAGCAGCGGCGCGCCGGCCTGTTGCTCCAGGAACGCCACGGCCCGGCTGACGGCGGCCGGAGAGCGGCCGAGCAGGCGTCCCGCCCCGGCGAGGCTGCCCTCGTCCAGCGCGGCGATGAATACCTTCATCGCGTCGATGCGATCCATGATGCTCCCGAGCCTCAGGCCTTAAGCTCGGTCAATCCCGCGGGCTGTCAAGCGCAGGCGGCGCCAGCCCAGGCCTCGCCGCGTCAGGCCGGCTTGTGCGGCAGAGCGAGGCCATAGCTCTCGTCGGCGGGCTGCTCCTCGGCCTTGCGCAGCCTGGTATCGCTGAGCTCGTCGGCCGCCTCCAGGATCGGATAGGCGATCGAGGTGATGTGGCCGTGGATGCGCTTCAGGTCGCGCAGCACGTCGAGATGGATCGAAGAGGTCTCGAGCGACTCGGTCACGCCGCTGCGCAGGCGCTCGTAATGCTTCTCGGTCGCCATGCGCTCGGCGACGCGCATCGCGCTCTTCTCGTCGAAGAGCTGGCGGGCGAGGGTGATGTCGCGCGAGGCGAGCACGTTGAGCGAAAGCTGCAGGCTGTGGCTGACCCGGGCGTGGAAGGCGCGGATCTCGGCCAGGCCTTCTTCCGAGAAGCGGTAGCGCTTGCGGATCTTCTTTTCCGCCAGTTCCCGCAGGTTCTTGTCGATGATGTCGCCGATATGCTCGAGATTGGTCGTCGCGGTGATGATCTCGAACAGGCGCCGGCTGTCCTCCTCGCAGAGCGGACGGCGCGAAAGCTGGACGAGATAGAGCTTGATCGCCTCGTGGATCGTGTCGACGCCGTCATCGGCCGCGGCGATCTCGCGCGAGAGTGCGAGCTTGTCCTGCTCCAGCAGGATCAGCAGGTCCTTCAGCATGGCGCCGACGCGGTCGCCGAGATGCAGGGTCTCGCGCTGGGCGCTGGCGAGCGCTTCGGATGGGCTGTCGAGCAGGCTGGGGTCGAGATAGAGCGGGCGCGTGCGCGTCTCCGCTTCGGGCGCAGCCGGGGTCAGGCGCGTGATCAGCGCCGCGATCGGGCCGGTGAAGGGCAGGAAGGCGAGGGCGCCGACGATGTTCAGCGCCAGATGGATCTCGACCGCGAGACGTGTGGGGTTCTGCGAGAGCTGTGAGAACCACCCCGCCAGCGGCTTGGCGAAGGGGATGACGACGAGCGCGATGATGATGCGCGTCAGCAGGTTGGCGAGCGCGACGCGGCGCTGCACGACCGGGGCGCCGAGCTGGTCGATCACCGGCACCAGCGCATTGCCGAGATTGGCGCCGACGATCAGGATCAGCGCGGTCGGGGCCGGGAACAGCCCGCCGGCCCAGAACGAGGCGATCAAGAGGACGATGGCGAGGCTCGAATGGGTCAGCCAGGTCGCCGCCACCGTGATCGCGATGGCGAGCAGGGGCTCGCTGGCCAGAGCCTCGAACGCCATTCGGAAGACCGGCGATTGCGCCAGCGGCGCCGAGGCGGTCTTGAGCTCGGCGAGCGAGAGCAGGATCAGCCCGATGCCGACGATCAGGCGGCCGATATTGCGGGCGCGGTTCATCGCCTCGTTGGCGAGATAGAGCGTCACGCCGACGGCGAGGCACGCCCCCCAGATCCAGCCGAGCTCGAACGAGACCAGGAAGGCCGCCAGCGCCGTGCCGATATTGGCGCCGAGCAGAACGGCGAAAGCCATGGGGAGGCCGATCAGGGCCTGGCCGGCGAAGGAGGAGAGCAGCAGCGTCGTCGCCGTCGAGCTCTGCAGGATCAGGGTCACCACCGCCCCGCTCGCCATGGCCGAGACGCGGTTGCCGGTGAAGCGCGCGATCGCCTGCCGCAGCGACGATCCGAAAGCTCGCGTCGCGCCCGTCCGTACCAGCCTGACCGCCCAGATCAGCAGCGCCACCGAACCGGCGAGATGGATCAGGATGGCGGTGGTGCTCTCGGCGGCGTTCATCGTGGGGAGGGCGCTCTTTCGGCGGAAATCGGGAGGGACGAAGCGGCGGATTATGCCGCCAAATTCATTAGCCGTCTTATAAAATCGGCGAGGGAAATGGTCTACTTCTCTCGCATGTGCACTGGAGTGGAAACGGTCGTCGCACGCTCAAAAGCGCAAGCGCCGGCGGCCGTGGCGATCCACGACAACGCTGGCGAAGCTGTCTTCCTAGCCGGTCAGTGTGGAAGAATTGAGGTCGCGGCCTGCGCAGCGCTGACGGCTATGCGGCCGGAGTTGGCTTCGACTGGGATTTGCTCGCAAGGGCGGCGCGTTCGGCGGCCATCGCCGCGATCAGGCGCGGATAGGCCTCCTGCATGGCGTCGCGGAAAGCCTCGAACGGCATGTCGTCATGGTCGCCGCGGTCGAGCACGTAGTCCATGTGCTGACGCCCTTCCGCGTCGAAGGGCTGGAAGATCGAATCGGTGCTGCCGTCGAAATCAAGCGGCTCGACGCCGAAGCGGGCGCAGAAGGCAAGGTCGAAGGCCGGCGTCGCCTTGACCCAATGGCCTTCGAGATGGAGCAGCGTATAGGCGTGCCAGCGGAAGACGTCGCTGCCCATCAACTCGAGAATGCGCGGCGAAGCCAGATGGTTGCGGACATCGGCGAAGCCAACTCGCGCGGGGATGCCGGCGGCGCGGGCGACCGCCGCGAGCGTTAATGCCTTGGGTACGCAGAACGAACCCTTCGCCTCCAGGCAGCGCGAGGCGACGAAGATGTCGCGCTCGATGCCGAAATAGCGCAGGTCGTAGGGAATGGCGTCGCGGACAGCGTAATAGAGCCGCACGGCGCGGTAGCGGTCCAGGCCGGTGCCGGCATGTTCGTCGACGAAGGCGCGGATCGCCGGCGCATTGGCATCAATGAAGGGCGTGGCCTTCAGCGCCCCGGCGAGCCTGTCGTCGCTCATCGCACCCTCCAGTCTGCGGTCAGCCACGCGGATGCTGCAGCCGCCAGGCGATCTGCGGCAGGCGGTCGGCGCCGAAGAAGCTCTCGCCGTCGAGCGTCACGAAGGGCACGCCGATCAGGTTCGCGGCGCAGGCCTCGTCCACGGCTTCGCCTAGGCGCTGGCGGCCCTCAGGTCCGTCGATCATGGCGCGGATCGTCTCCGAAGTCTCGTCCGCAAGACTGGGCAGGGCGGCGAGCACGGCCGGATCGGTGATGTCCTCGCCCTTGGCGAAGAAGGCTTCGAAGATCTCACTCGCCAGGCGCAAACCGTCCTGCGGCCGTGTCGCGGTCCAGGCGTGGTAGAGCCGGCCGGCGAGATGGGCGGAAATCTGCAGTGGATCGGGGACCCGGAACGGCAGGCCGAAGAATTCGGCCGAGCGCGTCACGTCCTCGAGGAAATAGCGCCGCCGCGCCGGCGTCTCCAGCGGGTTGATGACGCCCTGCCGCTTGAACACCGCCCAAAGCAGGATCGGCCTGAGTTCCAGCACTCGGCCGTGCTCTTCGGCCAGCCGCGCCAGCGGACGAAGCGCGAAATAGGAATAGGGCGAGGCGAAATCGAGATAGAGGCGCAGCGGACCCGGCATGGCCATCAGAACCGGAAGACGCCGTAGCCGGGCGGGCCGAGCGGCGCGTTCAGCGAGGCCGAGATCGCCACGCCGAGTGCATTGCGGGTGTCGAGCGGGTCGATGATGCCGTCGTCCCAGAGCTCGGAGGTCGAGTAATAGGCCGAGAGCTGCTCCTGGTAGGCCTTGCGCGTGTCCTCCCAAAGCTGGTCGATCTCGCTCTGGTCGACCGCGCCGCCATTGCGCTTCATCTGGTTGGCCTTGACCTCCGCCAGCGTGTTCGCCGCCTGATCGCCGCCCATCACGCCGATCTGGTGGTTCGGCCAGGAGAACAGGAAGCGCCCGTCGAAGGCGCGCCCGCACATGCCGTAATTGCCGGCGCCGAACGAGCCGTTGCACATCACGGTGAACTTCGGCACCCGCGAGCAGCTCTGCGCCATGATCATCTTGGCGCCGTCCTTGGTGATGCCACGGCGTTCGTATTCGCGCCCGACCATGTAGCCGGTGATGTTCTGCAGGAAGACCAGCGGCGTGTTGTTCTGGTTGCAAAGCTCGATGAAATGCGCGCCTTTGATCGAGGAATCGTTGAAGAGTACGCCGTTATTGGCAAGAATCCCGACCTTGAAGCCCCAGATATTGGCAAAGCCGCAGACCAGCGTCGTGCCATAGTTCGGCTTGTATTCGTGGAAGCGGCTGCCATCGACGACACGCGCGATGATCTCGCGCATGTCGAAGGCCTTCTTGATGTCGTCGGGCACGATCCCGTAGATCTCGGCGGGATCGTAGAACGGCTCCTCCGGCGCCTCGCGCTGCGCCTCCCAGCGCGGCAGCCGGTCCCATTGCGCGACGATGTCGCGGCCGATCTCGATCGCGTGCTCCTCGCTGTCGGCCGGGTAGTCGCAGGTGCCCGAGACGCTGGTGTGCATCTCGGCGCCGCCGAGCTCCTCGACCGTGACGTCTTCGCCCGTCGCCGCCTTCACCAGCGGCGGGCCACCGAGGAAGACCGCGCCGGTGCCGCGCACGATGACGCTGTAGTCGGAAAGCCCCGGAATATAGGCGCCGCCGGCGGTGCAATGGCCGAAGACGAGAGCGAGCTGCTTCACGCCCATCTTCGACAGCAGTGACTGATTGCGGAAGATCCGCCCGCCCATATAGCGGTCCGGGAACAGCTCCGACTGCAATTGCAGGAAGCCGCCGGCGGAATCGCAGAGATGCACGACCGGCAGCCGGTTCTCCATGGCGATGTCGAGGGCGCGGACGATCTTCTTGACCGTGAGGGGATACCAGGCCCCGCCCTTCACCGTCGGATCGTCGGCGCGGATCATCACCTCGCGGCCGGAGACCATGCCGATGCCGACGATCGAGCTCGCCGAGGGCGATTCTCCGCCATAGGCCATGTTGGCGGCGAGCGAGGACAGCTCCAGAAAGGGTGTGCCGGGATCGAGCAGCATCTCGATGCGCTGGCGCTGCGGCATCTTCTGCTGGCGGGCGAGCCGGTCGAGATCGCGCTGAGGGCGGGCGTGGCGCGCGGCCTCCTGCTTTGCCTTGAACTCGGCGACGAGGCGGCGGTTATGCGCCTCGTTGCGACGGAAGTCGGCGGAGGCGGTGTTGATCGACGATTGCAGTCTGGACATCCGGTCAGCCTTCCGCCGGAGCCGCGAGACGGGCGAGGACGGCGTCCTTGTCGAAGCCCTCGCCCTCGCGCGCCGCGATCTCGGCGATCTCGCCGTCGCGCGGCGCATCGAGTTTCATCTGCAGCTTCATGCTTTCGATGGTGACGACGGTCTCGCCGCGCTGGACCTTGTCGCCGACGCGCTTGTGGACCACGACGACCGTGCCCGGCATGGGCGCGCGCACGACATTCGCGCCGCCACCGGCCGCCGAGGCTTCTGCGGCATCGCGCCGGTGCAGGGCGAAGCTGCGTCCATCCAGGCGGATGATCGCGCCATCGGCGCTGCCGGCCCGGGCGAAGGTGACGGGCTCGCCGTCCAGGGTCAGCCGGCGGCTGCCGTCGCCGGCTTCGTCGAGGCCTTGGACGACATGCCGGCGGCCGTCGACTGAGAGCACCAGATGCGGGCGGCGCGCCAGGATAGTGACGTGATGCACGCTGCCGTCGAGATCGAGCTTGAGGACCATGCTCAGTTCCTCCAGGGCCCGATCGAGGCATGCGGCTCGGGCACGCCGAGGACGAGATCGCGGAAATCGCGCAGGCCGAGCGCCGCGGCGATCAGGACCTTGTCGCGCGTCGCCTCATCCGGCTCTCCGGCGGCAAGCGCCGCCTTGTGCTGCACGACGAAGCCGGTGTGCAGTTCACCGGCGGCGAAGGCGGGGTGGCCGAGCACGCGGGCGAGATAGTCGATATTGGTCTTGACCCCGAGCAGGGCGAGATCATGCAGCGCCGCAATGCCGCGCCGCGTCGCGCCGGCCCGGTCCGGCCCGTGCGCGACGAGCTTGGCCAGCATCGGGTCGAAATCGGCGGTGACGCGCTGGCCGCGATCGAGCGCGTTCTCGAAGCGCAGGTATGCAGCCTGCGGCGCATCGAGATGCAGGATCGTCCCGGTCTCGGGCAGGAAATCATGCTCGGGGTCCTCGGCGCAGATGCGGCATTCGATGGCGTGGCCATCGGCGGTGACGGCTTCCTGCGCGAAGGGCAGGCCGCGCCCGGCGGCGATCTCGATTTGCAGGCGTACGAGATCGAGCCCGGTGATCATCTCGGTGACGGGATGCTCGACCTGCAGGCGCGTGTTCATCTCCAGGAAGAAGAAGCGGCCATCGGCGCCGAGGATGTATTCGACCGTCCCGGCATTGCGGTAGTTCGCCGCCGCCGCGAGACGGACGGCGGAGGCGCAGATCTCGTCGCGTAAGGTCGCCGGCAGGTTTGCAGCCGGCGCTTCCTCGATGATCTTCTGGAAGCGGCGCTGCACCGAGCATTCGCGCTCGAACAGATGGATGGCGCCGCCCTTGCCGTCGCCGAAAACCTGCACCTCGATATGGCGGGGCCGCTCGACGAAGAGTTCGGCATAGACGCGCCCGTCGCCGAAATAGCGCTGCGCTTCGCTCGCGGCGAGGCGGGCGGCGCCTTCCAGCTCCTCGGCGGAGCGCACGATGCTCATGCCCTTGCCGCCGCCGCCCGCCGCCGCCTTGATCAACAGCGGGAAGCCGATCGCCGTCGCCTGGCGGGTGAATTCGGCAAGGTCTTCGGTTGGCATCACCGAGGGCGCCACCGGCACGCCGTGATCGGCCGCGAACTGGCGTGCCGAGATCTTGTCGCCCATCAGCGCGATGGTATCGGCATCCGGGCCGATGAAGGTGATTCCGGCCTCGGCCACTGCGCGGGCAAAGCGGGCATTCTCGGAGAGGAAGCCATAGCCGGGATGGATCGCATCGGCCCCGACCGCGCGGGCGGCGTCGACGATCTGGGCGATGTCGAGATGGGCCGCGACCGGCGTCTCGCCCAAAATCTCGATCGCCTGATCGGCCTCGCGCACATGCCGGGCGCGGGCCTCAACCGGGTGATGGATCGCGACCGAGGCGATGCCCATCTCGCGCAGCGTGCGGATCACCCGGCAGGCGATCTCGCCGCGATTGGCAATCAGGACCTTTCGGAACGGCGGAGTACTCATCGTGCGTCGTCCGTGGTCCTGGAGCCGTGGAGGGGGCCGCCGGGTGCTAGCCAGGCGGCAGGGACGGGCACGGGCAGGCTCATCAGCACCTGCGCCATGGCCTTGCCCTGCGGGTCATGGCGCAGCGAGGCGATGCCGCCGCCGCCGAGCGCCCGATGCATGACGAGGTTGAAGCCGCCGAGGCCTGGCCAGTCGAAGCGTTCGACCGTGCCCGCGACATGGTGGGCGAAGTGCTTTCCGACCGCCTCCGGCGTCAGCGCGCGGCGGAGCCAGGGCAGGAAGGCGGCATCGCGCGCGATCACGCCGATATTGGCGATGTCGCCCTTGTCGCCGCTGCGGCCGAAAGCGAGGGCGATAAGCGGGACGGTGGCGGTCTTACCGGCTGCCTCCGCGATATCCGCGCCTGCGCTGGCGGGAGAGGGAGCATTCGTGGCCGCCGCGGGGATATGTGCCGGCACCGGCAGGCTCGTTTCGCCCAGACTTACGGTCGGCTGCAGTTCGGCCTTGTCGATCAGGAAGGAGAACAGCCTGATCACCGGCTGCGGCTCGGGCCGGCCGCCGGCGAAGCCGGTCAGGCTCTGCGCCATCGCGGTCGCGGCCGGGTAGATCTCGCGGGCGAAGATCTGCAGCGCTTCCTTGCTCGGGTGGCGCACGCCGATCTTGAGCACGACCTCGCGCGTCGCCCGGGCCTGGCTCTGGGCGCCATAGCTCGCTTCGGCGCCGAGCGTCTCGACCGATGTCTCGGCGAAATCGGGAAAGCCGGCCTCGCGGATCAAGCGGCCGCAGCGGGAAAGGATCGCCCTGGCGACCGCTTGCGCCCGCTCGGCCGCGTCATCGCCGACGATCATCATCGTCGCCGTGCAGCGATAGCCGTCGGGATAGGTGGCGCTGACCTTGTAGCTGTTCGACGGCGCCCGGCCGCGGGCGCCGGAGACCCGGACGCGGTCCGGACCTGACGCGTCAAGCCTCACCTGGGACCAGTCGCAGCAGACATCGGGCAGCATATAGGCGGCGGGATCGCCGACCTCGTAGACGACTTGCTCGGCGATGGTCGAAGGGGTGACGCGCCCGCCGGTTCCCTCGGGCTTGCCGACCTCGAAGCTGCCATCGGCGCGGCAATCGGCGAAGGGGAAGCCCATATCGGCCCAGTCGGCCGCGACGTCGCGCCAGTCGGTGACGATGCCGCCGGTCGCCTGCGCGCCGCATTCGAGGATGTGGCCGGCGAGGCTCCCGGCCGAGAGCCGGTCGTAATCCTGCGGCGTCCAGCCGAATTCATGGATCAGCGGGCCGAGCACCACGGCCGAGTCGACGCAGCGCCCTGTCACCACGACATCGGCGCCCGCTGCGAGCGCAGCGGCGATCGGGAAGGCGCCGAGATAGGCATTGATGCTGGCGATCCTGTCGGGGAAGGGCGCGCCGGAGAACATCTCGCGGATGCCGGCGGTGCGCAGGCGCTCGGCTTCACCCGAGAGATCGTCGCCGGTGACGATCGCGACCTTGAGATCGACGCCGACCTCCTTGAAGGCGGCGAGCAAAGCGTCGCGGCAGGCTTCCGGATTGACGCCGCCGGCATTGGTGACGACGCGGATGCGCTTCTCGGCGATTTCGCGGGCGAGCGGCTTCATTACCAGCGAGACGAAGTCGGTCGCGTAGCCGAGCGCCGGGTTCTTCGCCTTCATCCGGGCGAGGATCGACATGGTGATCTCGGCCAGATAGTCGAGCACGAGATAGTCGATGCCGCCCTGTCGGACGAGCTGGCGTGGCCCTTCCGGGCTGTCGCCCCAGAAGCCGGCGCCGCAGCCGATGCGGATGCTCTCGCGCATAGCATTCACCGTCCGGTCCAGGCCGGCGGACGCTTTTCTGCGAAGGCGGCGAAGCCCTCGCGCGCATCCTCGGTACGGGCCATGTTGGCCAGCATGAACTGGGCGTATTCGAGCGCCGTATCGGTCGACATCTCCCTGATCTTGGCGAGGCTCTGCTTGCCCAGGCGAATGCCGGTCGGCGACTTGTCGACGAGTCGGCCGACCAGCCAGTTTGTCCTGGCGTCGAGCTCAGCTGCCGGCACGGCGTAGTTGACGATCGCGCCGGCTTCCGGATCGCCCGCCCGAATGGTCTCGCCCGTGAGGCAGAGCTCCATCAGCCGGCGATAGGGCAGCACCCGCATCAGATAGGGTAGGATCATCATCGGGAAGAGCCCGACCTTGACCTCGGTCACCCCCAGCAGGGCGTCGTCGCGCGCCACCACGAGGTCGCAGGCGCAGACCAGGCCGAAGCCGCCGGCGAGCGCATGGCCGTTGACCCGCGCCACCAATGGCAGCCGGCAGGCATCCATCCGGCGCAGCAAACGGGCGACGTAGTGGCGGGGATCGGCCGCCTCGATGGTGAAGGGCGTTCCGTCCGCGTTCGGCTTGAGGTCGCCACCGGCGCAGAAGGCCTTGTCGCCGACGCCGGTCAGGATGACGGCACGCACCTCGGGGTCGGCCTCCGCCCGGTCGAGCGCGGCGACGATGCCCTCGGCGACCGCTTCGTTCAGGGCATTGCGGCGGCTCTCGCGATTGATCGTGACGACCAGCGCCGCGCCTTCGCGTCGGGTGATGACCTCTTCGCTCACGGTTCCATCCCTGCGCGGCTCGCTGAGGGAGCCTTCGCGAAATAAATGATTTCAATTCATTTGATGTGTCAATAGCCGTTCGTATGGCGAAGCATGGGAAACGGCACTCAAACGGATTATTCGATTTTACCGGATCAACCTCGCGTTGACAGCGCTGCGCGTCACTGATGAAATGAGCTCAATAAGATTGAAGGAGCCGAATGGCTCGCTGCCCGCACCGCTGCGTGACGAGGCGAGGGAGGAGATCGACGTGAACGCCGTGAACGGTAGCAACCGCGCCAACGCCTTCGGCCTCGACGAGGAGCAGAATGCGATTCTCGATGGTGCCGACCGCTATGCTCGCGCCGAGCTCTATCCGCTGTCGCAGCGCATGGACGACGAGGAGTGGTGGCCGGACGAGGCCTTCCGCCAGATCGGCGCCAGTGGCTTTCTGGGCGCGACGATCCCGGAGCAATATGGCGGGGCGGGGCTCGACCTGCTTCAGGCCGGGCTGGTGCTGCAGGGCTTCAGCCGCTGGAACCACGCCATGGCGCTCTCGGTCGTCGCGCATGACAATCTCTGCGCCAACAACATCTATCGCAACGGTAACGAAGAGCAGCGGCGCAAGTACCTGCCCGATCTCTGCTCAGGGAAAACGATCGGCGCGCTCGGCCTGACCGAACCGGGGGCCGGCTCGGATGCGCTCGGCTCGATGCGCACCACCGCCCGCCGCGAGGGCGACCATTACATCCTCAACGGCAGCAAGATCTTCATCACCAACGGCCCGGTCGCCGACGTGCTGCTGGTCTATGCCAAGACCGACAAGGAGCGCGGCGCCCACGGCATCTCGGCCTTCATCGTCGAGAAGGATTTCCCCGGCTTCAAGGTGGCGCAGAAGCTGGTGAAGATGGGCTATCGCGGCAGCCAGACGGCGGAATTGCTGTTCGAGGATTGCCGCGTTCCGGCCGCCAATCTCGTCGGCGCCGAGAACCAGGGCGTCGCGATCGTGATGAGCGGGCTCGATCTCGAACGGGCGATGATCTCGCCGCTCTGCCTCGGCGTCGCCGAGCGGGCGCTCGAGCTCTCGATCGACTACGCCAGGACGCGCAAGCAGTTCGGCAAGCCGATCGGCGCCTTCCAGATGGTCCAGTCGATGCTGGCCGAGATGTATGTGCTGGTCGAGACCATGCGCAGCTTCAGCTACCGCACTTTGGCCGAAGCTGCGCCGCTCGAAGTCGGCGGCGGCGGGCGCGGCGACATCCATCGCCTGACCGCGGCCTCGGTGATGTATGCGGCGCAGGCCTGCCACGATGTGCTCGACAAGGCTGTGCAGGTCCATGGCGGCGCCGGCTATATCTGGGAATCCGAGATCAACCGGCTCTTCCGCAGCACCAAGCTGCTCGAGATCGGCGCTGGCACCACCGAGGTGCGCAAGATGATCATCGCCGGCGAGTTGCTGAAGGGGATGGACCGCCATGGCTGAGGCCGATGCCCGCGAGCTCGGGCTGGAGGATGCCGATCTCGCCAAGCTGCCGACGGTCTACGGGCCGGAGGCCTTCGCCGGCCGCACTGTCCTGATCTCGGGTGGCGCTGGCGGCATCGGCCGGGCCACCGCCTGGCTGCTCGGCCGGATCGGCGCGCAGGTGATCATCGCCGGGCGCGACGAGGGCAGGCTGGAGGCGGCGGCCGAGGCGATGCGCGCCGCCGGGCTCAAGGCGGCGGGCAAGGCGGTGAACGTCCGCGATCCCGCGACGATCGCGGCGCTGCACGATTGGATCGCCGCCGAATTCGGCAGCATCGACATCCTCGTCAACAGCGCCGGCGGGCAGTTCCCGCAGGCGGCGATCGATTTCTCGACGAAGGGCTGGAATGCCGTCGTCGACACCAATCTCAACGGCACCTGGTACATGATGCAGGAGGCGGCGCGGCGCTGGCGCGATGCCAAGCGGCCGGGCAGCATCGTCTCGATCGTGGTGGTGACCCGTCAGGGCCTGCACGGCGTCGCCCATACCATCGCGGCGCGGGCCGGCGTGGTCGGCCTGACCCAGGCTCTGGCGGTGGAGTGGGCGCCGCTCGACATCCGGGTGAACTGCATCGCGCCTGGCGCGATCGAGACGCCCGGCTGGCGCGTCTATGCTCCCGAGCAGATCGAGGCCTATCCGCGCTCCAACCCGATGATGCGCACCGCGACGACCTGGGAGGTGGCGGAAGCCTGCGCCTATCTTTGCGGGCCCGCCGCGGCTTACGTCACCGGCGAGGTGCTCAACGTCGCCGGGGGCGCGCAGCTCTGGGGCGAGACCTGGACGATCCCGCGCCCAGCCTTCTTCGATGGCCCGGGCAGCGGCGGCGGCGAGTAGGGCGATGATCTCAGCGTGGTCGGGAGGAGCGCTTCGCCGGAGTGATCCCGGCCGCAGCCTCGAGCCGGGCCGTCGCCGTCTCCAGCCTGGCGACCACGCTCTCCATCGGGGAAGCCGGCTCATCGCCGAGTCCCAGGCCGTGATGGACCAGATTGGTGATCGCATCCGCCATCTCGGCCGGGTCGAAGTCGCCTTCGCCGCGCAGGAAGGCCCAGGTGCGATGCTCGATGCAGCCGAAGACCAGGTCGCGCACCAGGTTCGGCGAGGTTTCGGGGCGCAATTCGCCCGCGGCGATGCCCGCCTTGACCACCTCGACCAGGCGATTGGTGTAGGCGCGGTTCAGTTCGAACAGATGCGAGCCGCGATAGTCGGGCGCCGGCCGGATCTCCTGGAACATCAGGCGCGACAGCGCCGGGTCGCGATGGATCGAGGTCAGGTGGGTGTAGACGATGAAGCGGATCTGGTTCCAGCTGCCACGCACGGCGGCGAACTGTTCGGCATCGTCGCGCAGCATCTGTTCGAACCAGTGCTCGACGACCTTGACCAGCAATTCGCGCTTGTTGGCGAAGAAGCGGTAGATGCTGCCCTCGACCACGCCGGCGCGCAGCGCGATGTCGGTGATCAGCGCGTCGTTATAACCCTTCTCGACGAAGACCTGCTTGGCCGCGGCCATGATGTCGGAGATGCGCCGCTCGGGCGGGAGCCGGTTGACCTGTCGCTTCACGGCGCTGCGGGGCGGCATCGATGATCCTTGTCGGGGCGAAGCGGCGGGCCACTCTTTGCTCTGGCCGAGCGGCGGCGCGCTGGGGCGGGGCGTTGCTAATAAATAGCATTCATCATCGGCGCGCACCAGACGGGCATTCGGGCTGCCGGCGCTAGATTGCGTGGGTTCCTTAGGGGAGGTGTCATTGCCGTTGCCTGCCGCTTTTGCCGGACGCCTGCGCGTTCCCATCATCGCCGCGCCGATGTTCCTGATCTCGGGGCCGGATCTCGTCGTCTCCTGCTGCCGCAATGGCGTCGTCGGCAGCTTTCCGGCACTCAATCAGCGCAGCACGGCCGGCTTCTCCGACTGGCTCGACGAGATAGTGGGGCGGCTCGATGGGATGGGCGATGCTGCGCCGTTCGGCGTCAACCTGGTGGTCCACCGCAGCAATCCGCGCCTGGAGGCCGATCTCGCCATCGTGGTCGAGCGCAAGGTGCCGCTGGTCATCACCTCGCTCGGCCTCAACCGCGACCTAATCAAGGCCGTGCATGGCTATGGCGGATTGGTCTTCCATGACGTGATCAACCTCGCCTTCGCCGCCAAGGCGGCCGAGGCCGGGGTCGACGGGCTGATCGCCGTCTCGGCCGGCGCCGGCGGCCACGCCGGGCCGCTCAACCCCTTCGCGGCGCTGGCCGATATCCGTCGCATCTTCGATGGCGCGCTCGTGCTCGGCGGGGCGCTGAGCTCGGGTGCCCAAGTCGCGGCCGCCCGGATGGCGGGTGCGGACATGGCCTATCTCGGCACGCGTTTCATGGCGACGCAGGAGAGCATGGCACCGCAGGCGCTGCGCGACATGCTGCTGGGCGCCTCTGCAGCCGACATTGTCTACACCCCTGCGATCAGCGGCGTGCACGGCAATTTCCTGCGCCCCAGCATCCTGGCCGCGGGGCGCGATCCCGACGATCTCAGTAGGCCCGCGAGCTATGATTTCGGCACGGCGGAAGCCAAGGCCTGGCGCGACATCTGGGCCGCAGGGCAGGGCGTCGGCGCGATCCATGACTTGCCGACTGCGGAGGACCTCTGCCGGCGGCTGGCCAATGAATACGAGGCGGCTCTGGCCGGCGCGTCGCGCCTGTCATGTCGAGCGACTGCCCTTCAGACGAGCTGAGCCCGGTTCATTCAGGGTACTTCCAATGCCCTGGCCGGAGGTGCTGCGCCGAGGATGACGCGGCTTACTCCGGATGCCGCGGTGCGAAAAATCGCAGCTGCCAACGGCACTGAATCCGAGGGGTAAAAGAGTTGACAGCATAAGATGAATTATATTCATTAGCTGCATCGAGCTGACGCTTATCGAAACAACAAGCCAGCGCAGCCGGGGAGGATGCCGTGGGAGTCAACGCCGTTCGCGCGGCGGCGCCGCATGCGCGCCGGGTGCTCGCAGATGTCGCGGTCGGGAGCCTTCCGGCTGGCCGTTCCGGATGCCTCGGATGAATGAGGTTCAATATCGCCCCGCCGCGAGCGTGGCTGACGCTCCAGTTGCGCTCTCCTGCACGGGAATCGAGCGCAGCTTCGGCGGCCTGCGGGCGCTGAAGGGCGTCTCGCTCGATGTCCGCCAGGGCGAGATTCTGGGATTGGTCGGCCCGAACGGTTCGGGCAAGACCACCATGGTCAACGTGATCACCGGCTTCTACCCGCCCAATGCTGGGCAGGTGAGCCTGTTCGGCGAGGACATCACGGCGCTGAAGCCGCATCGCATCGCCGCGCGCGGCGTCGCCCGCACCTTCCAGAACCTCGCCTTGTTCAAGGGCATGAGCGTTCTCGACAACATTCTGATCGGCCGCCACACCCACATGAAGCCGAGCGCGCTCGGGGCGCTGTTCTACTGGTGGTGGGCGGAGCGCGAGGAACTGGCGCACCGGCGGGTGGTCGAAGAGATCATCGAGTTCATGCAGCTCCAGGACATCCGCGACGAGCCGGTCGAGGTCATTCCGCTCGGCCTGCAGAAGCGTGTCGAGCTGGCGCGCGCCCTCGTCGCCGAGCCACGCCTGTTGATCCTGGACGAGCCGATGGCCGGCATGAACCAGGAGGAGAAGGAATACATCGCCCGCTTCATCCTCGACGCACAGGAGGCGCGCGGCGTCACCATCCTGATCATCGAGCACCACATGGACGTCGTCACCTCGATCTGCGACCGCGTCGTCGTGCTGAGCTATGGCGAGGTGATCTCGGAAGGCGAGCCGCAGGCGGCGATCTCGCATCCGAGCGTGGTCAGCGCCTATCTCGGCGAGCGCGCCGCCAAGCGCCACCGGGCCGGGAGCGCGGCATGACGGCGGCGCTCGGCAAGATCGGGGAGGGCGTCCACTGGCCGGTCGCCGCCAATGGCGAGCCGGCGACGCTGATCGCGGCGCTCGCCCGCAATGCTGCTGAGTTCGGCGACCGCGTCGCCTTCCGCGAGCGACGCTATGGCATCTGGCAGGAGCAGAACTGGCGCGAGGTCTTCGACGAGATCGCCGCCATGGCCGCGGGTCTTGAGGAGGCCGGACTGGTCGCCGGCGCCGCGATGACGGTGATCGGCGACAACCGGCCGCGGCTCTATTACGCTATGCTCGCCGCCAACATGCTGCGGGCCTTCCCGTCTCCGGTCTTTCCGGACGTGCCGCTGGAAGAGCTGATCGTCGCGACCCGGTATGGCGCGCCGCCCGTCGGCATCGCCGAGGATCAGGAGCAGGTCGACAAGCTGCTCGAGCTCAGGGCTGCGACCGGGCGCGTCGCCACCATCCTCTATGACGACGAGCGCGGCCTCGACGGTTACGACCTGCCGGGGCTGATGTCGCTCGATACGCTGGTGGCGAAAGGGCGCGAGCGGCTGGCACGCGAGCCGGAACTCCTCCGGCGCTTCGTCGACCAGCCGCAGGCCGACGACATCTCGGTGCTGCTGCATTCATCGGGCACAACCGGCCTGCCTAAGGGCATTCCGCTGCGCCACCGCAACGTCACCGGCGGCCTGCTCAATGCCGGCGCCAGCGGCTATTTCCACCAGCACGAAGAGCTCTACGCCTATCTGCCCACCGCCTGGGTCGGCGACTTCGTCTTCACCCTGGGCGCCGGCATGATGATGGCGGCGACGATCAATATCCCGGAGCGGCAGGAGACGGTGATGCGCGACCTGCGCGAGGTCTCGCCGACCTTCTATCTCGCCGCGCCGCGCGCCTGGGACCAGATGCTGACCCGCGTCCAGGTCGGCATGAAGAACTCGACGCCGTTCAAGCGCTGGCTGTTCGAGACGACGATGGAGCGCGCCGTAACCTACGAGCGCAAGCGGCTCAAAGGCGACACGCTGACGCTGAAGGAGAAGCTGCTCGACGCGGTCGGCAACGTCCTGGTCTATGCGCCGCTGCGCGACCATCTCGGGCTCGGCCGGGCCGAACGCGCCTTCACCGGCGGCGAGGCGCTGGGCGAGGACACCTTCCTGTTCTTCCGGGCGCTCGGCATCAAGCTCAAGCAGTTCTACGGCCAGACCGAGACCTGCGCGCTGACCGCGGCGCAGACCGAAGGCCAGGTCAAGCTCCACACGGTCGGCAAGCCGATGGAAGGTAGCGAGATCAGGATCGACGAGAGCGGCGAGATCCTGGTGCGCTCCACCTCGGTGGTCGACGGCTACTATGACGACCCGCAGAGCAGCGCCAAGGCGCTGGTCGATGGCTGGCTGCACACCGGCGATGCCGGGCGCATCGACGAGGACGGCCAGCTCGTCGTGCTCGGCCGCGTCAGCGAGGTCGTACGCACCGCCTCGGGCGAGCGCTACATCCCGAACTTCATCGAGAACCGACTGAAGTTCAGCCCCTATATCCGCAATGTCGCGGTGATCGGCGCCGGGCGCGACCAGCTCACCGCGATCGTCTGCATCGATTTCGACGCGGTCGGCCACTGGGCCGAGGAGCGCGGCATCTCCTACACCTCCTATGCCGAGCTCTCGCAGAAGCCGGAGGTGCAGGGGCTGATCGGCCAAGTGGTCAAGCACGTCAACGGCACGCAGCCGGAGGGCCTGCGCGTCCGTCGCTTCTCGAACCTGCACAAGGATTTCGACGCCGACGACGGCGAGATCACCCGCACCCGCAAATTGCGCCGCAACGTCATCGAGACGACCTACGCCTCGCTGATCGACGCACTTTACGGCGGGATCTCCGAGACCGTCTTCGACGCCACCATCGCCTATGAGAACGGGGAGCGCGGCGTGATCCGGCGGACACTCAAGATCAGCGAGGTCGTCGCCTGATGGACTGGATCCTGCTCGCGGAACTCTCGACCAATGGCGTCTTCGTCGGCCTGATGTACGCTCTGGTCTCGCTCGGCATCGTGCTGATCTACAAGACCTCCGGCACGGCCAATCTCGCCCAGGGCGCCATCGCCATGACGGGCGGCTACGTCACCTGGGCGCTCGCCACCCTGGTCGGCCTGCCGATGTGGCTGGCGATCCCGGCCGCGCTCGTCGGGATGTTCGGTTTCGGCCTGCTGATGGAGCGCATCGCGCTGCGCCGGATGATCGGCCAGCCGGTGATCATGACGATCATGCTGACGCTCGGCGTCGAGATCATGCTGCGTGGCCTGCTGCCGGGAATCTTCGGCGCGGCAGTGAAGCGTCTCGACATCGGCCTGCCGCAGCAGCCGCTCTTCGTCGGAGAACTCCTGCTCAACCGCTCGACGATGATCGGTGGCTCGATCTCGCTGCTGCTGATCCTGCTCTCGCTGTTCTTCTTCAACTCACGCTTCGGCGTGGTGATGCGCGCCGTCGCCGATGACCAGACCGCCTCCTGGTCGGTCGGCATCAGGGTCGAGCGTGCGATCGCCGTCGCCTGGGGCCTCGCCGCCGTCTCCGCCACCGCTGCCGGCGTGCTCTGGGGCAGCACCCAGGGCATCGACTGGTCGCTCTCGCTGCTGCTGATCAAGGCGCTCGCCATCGCCATCCTCGGCGGGCTCGACTCGATCCCGGGCGTGCTCGTCGCCGGCGTCATCGTCGGCGTCGCCGAGAGCCTCGCCACCGGCGTGCTCGACCCGCTGGTCGGCGGCGGCTCGCGCGACGTTGTCGCGGCCGTGATCATCCTGGTGACGCTCCTGCTCAAGCCGCACGGCCTGTTCGGCCGCCACCATATCGAGAGGGTCTGACGCCGTGTTCTATCGTCGCGCCGGCATCCGCCACACGCGCTATCAGGACGAGCGCCAGCTGTTTCCGCTCGGCTTCGACCGCGGCCTGATCATCGCGGTCATCCTCATCCTGCTGGTGGCGCCGTTCCTGTTCGACCGGCTCTATGTCTCCGGCTACCTGCTGCCCTGGCTGATCTGGACCTCGGCGGCGCTCGGCCTCAACCTCTTGATGGGCTGGTCCGGCCAGATCCATCTCGGCTACGGCGCGGTGATGGGCATCGGCGCCTACGGCTCGGTGCATCTGGTGCGCCTCGGCGTGCCGCTCGAGATCGCCATGATCGCCGGCGGCCTGCTCAGCGCCACCATCGGCACCATGTTCGGCGGCGCGGCGCTGCGCATGAAGGGCATCTATCTCGCCATGGCGACGCTCGCCATGCAGTACGTCGTCGACTTCGTCATCTCGCATTCCTCGGTGATCAGCGGTGGCTCGCTGGCGACGCTGCAGGTGCCGCCGGTGCGTTTCCTCGGTATCCCCCTGCAGGGTGATCTGCCGACCTATTATCTCGCTTTCGGCGTCTGCTTCGTCATCACCCTGTTCATGCTGAACGTCCGGCGCACCAGCTTCGGCCGGGCCCTGGCGGCGCTGCGCGAGAAGGACTACGCCGCGCAGATCCTCGGCATCTCGACCTTCCGCTACAAGCTGCTTGCGTTCTGGGTCTCGTCCTTCATCGGCGGCGTCGTCGGCTCGGTGCTGGCGGTGACCTATCTCAGGGCGATCTCGCCGGACCAGTTCCATATCGAGCTCTCGATCCAGATCCTGGCGATGATCATCGTCGGCGGGCTCGGCAGCGTGCTCGGCCCGTTCTTCGGCACGGCGCTGATCCTGTTCGCGCCGATCCTGCTCAACAACCTGCTCGGCGCCGCCGCCGGCACGTTCGGCTGGTCGTTGCCGATCGACCTGCGCGCCCATTTGCCGCTGATGGCCTATGGCGCGCTGGTGATCGGCTTCCTGCTCTACGAGCCGCTCGGCCTCGCCAAGATCTACGCCAATTTCCGCAATTACTTGCTCGTCTGGCCGTTCCGCCATGCCCAGCGGTGACGGTGTCTCGAACAACAAGAGGGCTGGAGGAAACAGGATGTCGCTCGATCGCCGTTCGTTCATCGCCGGCTCGGCTGCGCTGGCAGCGCCGCTTGCCCTGCCGGTCCAGGTCTTCGCCCAGGAGAAGATCGTCCGCTTCTCGCTGCCGCAGGATTTCACCCGCATCTACACTTTCGTGACCTCGGAATATAACCAGGGCCAGCGCGACTACTTCACGTTGGTCAACGATCGCGGCGGCATCGGCGGCTACAAGATCGTCGCTGACATCACCGACCACGCCAACGACCTGCCGCGCGCCATCGAGGCCTATGAGCGCGGCAAGCGCGAGGGCGCCGTGCTGATCGATCCGCTCTCGACGCCGGTGGCGCGCGCGCTCGTCCCCCGGGCGCTCGAAGACAAGATCAACATGATCACCGCCTATTCCGGCCGCAGCGACGCCGCCGACGGCAGCGCCTTTCCTTACGTGCTGCCGCTCTCGATCAACTATTGGACCCAGGCCGGCCTGATCATCGAGCAGTTCAAGAAGACCGAGAAGGGCAGCCTCAAGGGCAAGAAGATCGTCTTCGTCCACATCGACACGCCCTTCGGCAAGGAGCCGCTGCCGATCCTCAACGTGCTCGCCAAGAAGGAAGGCTACGAGCTCACCGCCTTCCCCTATACGCCGCCGGGCAATGACCAGTCGGCGATCTGGCCGCAGGTTCGTCGGGCGCGGCCCGATTTCGTGATCTTCTGGGGCGCCGGCGTCGGCCAGACCGTGGCGCTGACCGAGGCGATCCGCAACGGCCTGCCGATGGACCGGGTCTCGGGCAGCGTCTGGCTCTCGGAATCCGACATGGACGTGGTCGGGCGCGAGGCGGCCAAGGGCGTGATGAAGGTCGAGCCCTGCGTCGGCGGCCGCGAGCCCAAGGTGATCAAGGACATCCTCGCGGACGTCGTCGGCAAGGGCAAAGGCGCCGGCCCGGAGAACAAGGTCGGCACCGCCTATTACAATTACGGTGTCCAGATGGCGACGCTGATGGTCGAGGGCGTGCGCAAGGCAGCCGAGAAGGCGCCGAACGGCCCGGTCACCGGCCCCTGGCTCAACGAGGGCCTGCGCTCGATCACCAACTTCACCGCCGACGGCCTGCTGCCGCCGACCACGATCACCAAGGACGACCACCAGGGCGGCGGCATGGGCCGGATCGCGCGCTGGGACGGCGCCAAGTTCGTGCCGATCACCGATTGGTTCTCCGCCAACCAGGACGTGGTCTGGGAGGAGATCCGCAAGAACTCCGACGAGTTCAAGAAGACCGGGAAATGACGAGGTCCGGGCGGCGCGTGTCTGACGCGCCGCCCGCCATTATCGGATCGGGCCGATGACGCTGCTGGCGCTGAACAATATCGAGATCGTCTACGATCAGGTCTTCCTCGCGGTGCGCGGCGTCTCGATCGAGGTGCCCGAGAAGGGGCTCGTCGCCGTGCTCGGCGCCAACGGCGCCGGCAAGAGCACGGTGCTGAAGTCGATCTCGGGCCTGCTCAAGCCCGAGCGCGGCGCGGTCACCCGCGGCGAGATCAGCTTCGACGGCCGCTCCATCCTTCAGGTCGATCCGCCGGAGCGCGTGCGCCTCGGCATCGTCCATGTGCTGGAAGGGCGGCGCGTCTTCGGCCATCTGACGCCGAAGGAGAACCTGATCGCGGCGGCGACCATGCATCGCGAGCGCGGCCATGTCACGGCGCTGATCGACCGGATGTTCGAGACCTTCCCGCGGCTCGCCCAGCGGGCCAAGGCCGAGGCCGGCTACCTCTCCGGCGGCGAGCAGCAGATGCTGGCGATCGCCCGGGCGCTGATGACAGAGCCGCGCCTGCTGATGCTCGACGAGCCGAGCCTTGGCCTCGCGCCCTTCCTCGTCGACGAGATCTTCGACATCGTCCGGCGCGTCAACGAGCGCGACGGTGTCGCCGTGCTGCTGGTGGAGCAGAACGCCACCGCGGCGCTGGAGATCGCCCAATACGGCTACCTGATCGAGAATGGCCGCATCCTGATGAGCGGCGAGGCAGCGGTGCTGAGCGCCAATCCCGACGTCGCCGACGCCTATCTCGGCGGCCACGAGAAGGTCGACTACCACGCGGTCAAGCACTACCGGCGCCGCAAGCGCTGGCTGGCTTGAGAGATCAGCATGGCCAAGCACTACGACCGCCTGGAAACCCGCGCCCCCGCGCGCCGCGAGGCCGATCTGTTCCAGCGCCTGCCGCAGGTGCTTGCAGCAGCGCAGCGACTGCCGGCCTGGCGCAGGCGTCTGCGCGGCATCGATCCCGAGGCGGTAGCCGACCGGGCGGCCCTCGCCAGGCTGCCGGTGCTGCGCAAATCCGACCTGCCGGCGACACAGCGCGGAAAGCCGCCCTTCGGCGGTTTGCTGCCGGGCCGCCCGAGCGATTACCGCAGGCTGATGATGTCGCCGGGTCCGATCTTCGAGCCCGAGAGCCACGACGACGATCCCTGGCGGGTCGCACGGGCACTCGCCGCGACCGGCGCCGGCTGGCGCGACGTCGTGCTCAACACGTTCTCCTATCATCTGACGCCCGGCGCCTGGTGCTTCGATGCCGGCGCGCGCGTCCTCGGCTGCGCCGTGATCCCGGCCGGGCCCGGTAACAGCGACGCCCAGCTCGACCTGATCGAGGCCTACCGCCCGACGCTCTATGCCGGCGTGCCGGATTTCCTGAAGATCCTGCTCGATCTCGGCGCGGCGCGCGGGCGCAACCTGTCGTCGCTCAAGCGCGCGGTAGTCTCCGGCGCGGCCTTTCCACCCTCGCTGCAGGCCGAATTCCGCGCGCGCGGCATCGACGCCTATCAGTGCTACGCCACGGCCGAATGCGGCATCATCGCCTATGAGACGCCGGCCCGCGAAGGCCTTGTTCTCAACGAGGACATCATCGTCGAGATCCTGCGCCCCGGCACCGGCCAGCCGGTGGCGGACGGCGAGGTCGGCGAGATCGCGGTGACCATCCTCCATCCGAAGAAGCCGTTGATCCGCTTCGCCGTCGGCGATCTCACCGCGGCGCTGCCCGGGCGCTCGCCTTGCGGGCGAACCAACCAGCGCATTCGCGGCTGGCTCGGCCGGGCCGACCAGTCGGCCAAGGTCAAGGGCATGTTCGTTCGGCCCGAGCAGGTCGCGGCGGTCGCCGCGCGACATCCGGAACTCGGCCGTTGCCGGCTGGTGGTGATGCGTGCCGGCGAGACTGATGCGATGTGCTTCAAGGTCGAGGCCGCCGCGCCGGAGGCGGGGCTGGCGGAGGCGGTGAAAGCCTCCGTTCGCGAGGTCTTCAAGCTGAGCGGTACGATCGAGCTGGTTGCGCCGGGGACGTTGCCGAACGATGGCAAGGTCATCGACGATACGCGGGCGCCGGGCTGAGGCTCGTGGCGCAGACGGGATGAGGATGAGACGATGAGCGATGCGGCAGGCGAGGTGGTGATCACGCAGCGGCAGGGCCCGATCCTGACCGTGACGATGAACCGCCCCAAGGTGCTCAACGTCCTCGACGAGGCGATGGCCGATGCGCTGGTCGCGGCCTTCTCCGGGCCGGCGGCAGATGAAACGATCCGCGCCGTCATCCTGGCCGGGGCAGGGCGCTCCTTCATGGCTGGCGGCGATCTCGCCCGCTTCCAGGCCGACCTTCCGGGCGCGCCGCAGACCGCGACCAAGCTGATCGACCGCTTCCACACGCTGATGCGGCTGATCAAGGCGATGCCGCAGCCGGTGATCGCCGCGGTGCAGGGGCCGGTCGCCGGCGGCGGCGTCGGGCTCGCACTCGCTTGCGACCTCGTGGTGGCGGCACAGGATGCCAGCTTTCTCTCGGCCTATACCAAGCTCGGCACCAGCCCCGATGGCGGCACCACCTGGACGCTGACGCAATTGCTCGGCCCGCGCCGGGCGCTGGAGTTCGTGCTGCTCAACGAGGCTGTGAACGCCGAAACTGCGCTCCAGCTCGGCCTCGTCAACCGCGTCGTGCCGCATGGCGAGCTCATGGAGGCGGCGCACGCCATGGCAGAAAAACTCGCCCGCGGCAGCGTCGGCGCGCAAGGGGCGAGCAAGGCGCTGGTCCAGGCCGCGACTCACGGCTCCTTCGATGCGCAGCTCGATCTGGAGAAGCGGAACTTCGTCGCCAATGCCGGCACGGCGGATTTCCGCGAGGGCATTGCCGCCTTCTTCGAGCGCCGGCCGCCGAAGTTCTAGCCGCGCGGCGCGCGCCAGGCGGCAACCAGCCCGGCGGCGAGCACCACCAGCAGGACGACGTGGAAGGCCTTGTCCGCCAGCGTCTGCGACCCGATGCCGATCGTGATGGTGAAGACGCCGACCAGCGTGCCGAGCAGCGCGAAACCCTGCACCACGAGGGCGATCACGCGCGTCGCCGCCGGACGCAGCAGGCAGATGACTAGGCCGAGCGCCAGCACAGTCCCGATCACTCCTTCCGCCGTCCTGGCCTGGGCATGTTCATAGCCGCCGATCAGGACGCCGGCATGGACCAGCGCGGCTCCGGCGAAGAGCAGGATCTCGACGACCAGAATCGCGGTCAGCGTCGCGGGAGACTTCATCACGCCTCTCCGTCAGCCTCGGCGCGCAGGCCGATCCGGTCGAGGACGCCAAGCAGTATGGCTTTCCGATCGTCTACCGAATCCGACATCCGCCATGCCACGAAGCCGTCCGGGCGGACCAGAACGGCGCCCTGGTTGCCTATGCCGTAGCTGCCGAGCCAATCCTCTGAGCCAGCACCCCAGCTGGCGAGCGGCAGGCTGCATTCGGTCCGGATTGCCTCGGCGGCCGCATGCCAGGCTGGATCGCGGCTGAGCAGAACGAAGTCCTTGCCGAAGAGGTCGAGCAGGGAAAGCGCCTCGCCCTGATGCTCGATCTGATGATGCGGCGCCCGTGTTCCCGGTCGCCCGGACAGCGCCGCGAAAGCTTCGAAGGGCGCTTCGGGCGGCACGCCGTCGCGGAGGATTGCGCCGGCATCGTAGCGTTGGCCGAAGATCACATCGTAATCGGCGACGATCGGCGGTGGCTTCGGCAGGCGCCCGGCCGGGTCCCGGAACCAGGCCTGGAGCCGGGCGAGCGCCTGCGCCAGCGTGGCTGCGATCACCGGGCGACGCTCGCGGTCATAGCTGTCGAGCAGCTCCGCCCGCGCCTCGCCGCGCATGACCAGAGCGAGCTTCCAGGCGAGATTGTGCGCGTCGTGAATGCCGGAATTGCCGCCGAAGGCGCCGGTCGGCGGCATGAGATGCGCCGCGTCGCCGATCAGGAAGCAGCGGCCTTCGCGAAAGCGCTCGGCGATCTGGGCGGCCAGCGCCCAGGGGCGCGCATCGACCAGCTCCGCCTTGACATCCGGGCGTCCGGCGCCCCTGGCAACCAGCTCGCGGCAGCGGCGCGCGTCGAAATCCTCAGGCTTGTCGCCGTTCTCGGGAAAATACTGCAGCGCCAGCAGCCAGCGTCCCTCGCGGCGCGGGGTGAGCGTGGCGTTGAGCTCGGTGACGAAGCAGGAGGTGAAGCGCTTGCCGCCCAGAGTAGGCGGCAGGTCGGTGTCGAAGATCAGGTTCATCCAGTGCTGCAGCACGCCGGGGCCGCTCACGCCGATGCCGAGGCGCTGGCGCAGCAAACCGCCGGCGCCATCCGCGACGATCAGGTAGTCGGCGACGACGGTCTCCTCGGCTCCGCTGGTCCGATCGCGAATCCGGGCGCGGACCTGCCGCGCGTCCTGCTCGACGGCCTCGAACTCGGTGTTGAAGCGCATGGTCGCTCCGAGCCGCTCGGCATGACGCCGCAGGATCGGCTCCAGCACGTTCTGGTCGCAGGTCGCAGGCTGGGTCGGGCTGTAGGGAGTGGCGTCGGGCCAGCCGATCTCGCTCCATTGCACCTCGGGATCGGCGAGGGTCCTCGCCCGGGCGATGCCGCCGCTTTGCTGGTCGCCGGTACGCCGGGCGCGGATCTCCGCTTCCAGCCCGAGGCTGCGGAAGATCTCCATGCTGCGTGGTGAGATGCCGGTGAACTTGTACTGGATCGAGGTGTCGGCATGACGCTCGACAACCATGCAGTCGATGCGATGGTGGGCGAGCAGCGCGGCGGCCGCGAGTCCATTCAGGCCGCCGCCGACGATGAGGACTCCGGTGCTGGTGATCATGATGGTTTCCTCTGGAATGACAAAGCTTTCGCGAGGCAGCGGCAGGAGCGGCGAGGCTCTGTGTGGCGTCGCGAGGGCAGAATATGAATATTAATTTGATGACTCAAAATATTTGATATATCAAAATATGTCAAGACACCGAGGTCCTGAACCGATGACGCGTGATGCGACGACGCCATCTCCCGAAGAGGCGGCCGCTGGAGCCGCCGAGGCCTGGCGGCTGATGTTCGGCTTCCTGATGCGCTCGGCGCCCGAGCGACTGCAGGCCCAGCAGGAGCGGGGGCTGACGCCGAACGATTCCCGCGCGCTGTTCTCGCTCCTCGCTGGCGACAAGCCGATGGGCGCGCTGGCAAAGGAATGGAGCTGCGATCCCTCGACCGCGACCTGGCTGGTCGACCGATTGGAGCGGGCTGGCCTGGCCGAGCGCGTCGCCTCGGCTGCCGACCGGCGCGTGAAGCTCGTCCGGGCGACGCCGAAGGGCAGGGACGTCATGCAGGAGCTGATGGCGGCCTATCACCGGCCTCCGGCCGAGCTCACCCGGTTGGCGCAAGGCGATCTGGATGAGCTCGCCCGCATTCTGAGGATACTGCAACCGGACAAGGCATGACCATCGCCGGATGCCCATGCGAGCCATTCTTGGCCGCGCTGCGCTTACGCCACTGACGTCTGTGCGCGCGTTCCCGGCATAGTGCGACCGAAACTTCGCCCGGGAGATACCGACGCATGACGATGCCTATCCGGATCGGTGCCTTGGCCCCGCTGTCGCCGCCCGGTTGGGCCGAGGCGGGCCGGCATCTGCTCGCAGGGCTCGAGCTCGCCGTCGCAGACATCAACGGTGCCGGAGGGATCGACGGGAGGCCGCTCGAGCTCATCGTACGCGACACCGCGGCCGATCCGCAGAAGGCGGTGGCCGCCGTCGATGAACTGGCCGGCCTGGGCATCGTCGCCCTTGCCGGGGAATACCACAGCGTCGTCGCCCGCGCTGCCGCTGCCAGGGCCGATGCCCTGAGGCTGCCGTTCCTCTGCTCCTCCGCGGTTCTCGATGCGCTCACCGAGCGGCCGACCGATTGGGTTGCGCGCATTGCCCCGGCGCAATCGCGCGGCTGGCGGCTCTATGCCGACTTCCTGCTCGATGCTGGCCATCGGCAGGTCGCCGTCGCCACCGTGCCGAGCGTCTATTGGGCCTCCGGGACACGCATCCTGCAGGACTACATCACGCCGCGCGGTGGCAGCGTCACGGAGTTCGAGATGAACTCGCTCGCGCCTGCCGCGCTCTGTGATGAACTCGCCGGCAAGCGTACCACGGCCCTGCTGCTCCTGGTCGGCCACCCGGAGCCGGCGGTCTCGATCGTCAAGGCCGTCCGCAGCGATCCGCGCCTTGGCGGCGTCCTGATCGGTGCGCCGGCCGGGCCGCCGGAGCTGCCCGAATGGCTGGCGTTGCTGGGCGGGGACGGGGCCGCGATCCCGTTCCTGCGCTATCTGTCCGAGCAGCTTCCTCCGCTCGGTATGCGGGTCGGGGCGGCCCTGCGTCAGCGGCTGGCGCAGGCGCCGTCCTTCGTCGCTTTCGAGGGCTACGACACGATCGCCGTCCTTGCCGCGATGATGCGGTCCCATGGCACGGAGCCGGGACGTCTGGCGCAAGCCTGGTCGGAGGTATCGGTCGAGGGCACGCGCGGGCCGATCCGGTTCTCGCGCGTGCCGGGCATCAGCGTCTGGCAATGGGCCTGGCCGCCGATCCAGGTGGTCGACCGGGACCCGATGGCGCCCGATCGCTTCAGGGTTCTGCACGCCGGCTGAGAACCTGCCCAGCCGGCCGGGCTTTCGTCCTCAGCCGGTCTTGGCCTGGTTGAAGTCCGAGATGCCGCCATGGGCGGCCGACCACTTGGCCGGCTCGTTGAGGAAGCTCTCGACCTCGGCGAGCACCTTCGGCTCGAAATGGCCGCTCGCCTTGGCGACCTTGAGCACGTCCCACCAGGTGGTGAGATAGTGCAGGCCGACGCCGATGTCCTGCATCATCGCGCGGCCCTGCGGGAAGATGTCGTAGTAGAACAGCACGAAGCAGTGATCGACCTTGGCGCCGGCATCGCGCAGCGCCTTGCAGAAATTCACCTTGCTGCCGCCATCGGTGGCGAGGTCCTCGACCAGCAGGGTGCGCGCGCCCTCGACCACCTCGCCCTCGATCTGGGCATTGCGGCCGAAGCCCTTGGGCTTCTTGCGGACATACTGCATCGGCAGCGAGAGCCGGTCGGAGATCCAGGCAGCGAAGGGGATGCCGGCCGTCTCGCCGCCGGCGACGATGTCGATCGATTCATAGCCGATATCGCGCACGATGGTGGTCGCGGCGAAGTCGATCAGCGAGGAGCGCAGGCGCGGGAAGGAGATGATCTTGCGGCAGTCGATATAGACCGGGCTCGCCCAGCCCGAGGTGAAGATGAAGGGCTTGTCGCTGTAGAAGTGGACCGCCTTGATCTCGAGCAGCATCTTGGCCGCTTCGAGCGCGATGGTCTCCCGGTCGACCGGCATGTAAAGATTCGACATGGTCTCGTTCTCCAGGGCCAGCGCGCGCCATCCTTCGCCGTTTGCAGGCGTTGGCGCGGCTCGGATCAAATTCGCAAACGGCCCCTTCTCGACAGGTTGCCGGTGAAGGTCAATCCCTCCCGCGCACTGTCCCCGGCGTGATTGTTTCGATGTGCTCGCGCCGCCTCGCCAAGGCGGCTATGGAAAGCCAGCTCGCCGGCGGATTCGTCTGGCGGGCAGGTCAGCACAGGGGCAGGTCATGAGCGTCACGGAACTCTTCGGCAGCAGCGAAGCCAAGGCAGTCACCACTCCGTCGCAGACGCTGACGATCCGCCGGCCGGACGACTGGCACGTGCATCTGCGCGACGGCGCCATGCTGAAGGCGGTGCTGCCCTTCACCGCCGCCCAGTTCAGGCGCGGCATCATCATGCCGAACCTGGTGCCGCCGGTGACATCAGTCGATGCGGCCTCCTCTTATCGCGAGCGCATCCTCGCGGCGCGGCCGGAGGGCAACGACTTCACCCCGCTGATGACCTGCTATCTGACCGATTCAACGAATCCGGACGAGATCGAGCGCGGCTTCAAGGAAGGCGTCTGGGCGGCCGCCAAGCTCTACCCGGCCGGCGCCACCACCAACGCCCATTACGGCGTTACCGATATTCCGAAGCTCGCCCCGGTGCTGGAGCGCATGGAGAAGATCGGCATGCCGGTCCTGGTCCATGGCGAGGCGACCGACCCGGCCGTCGACATCTTCGACCGCGAGGCGGTGTTCATGGAGACCGAGATGCTGCCGCTGCTCAGGCGGCATCAGGGCCTGAAGGTCGTGGTCGAGCATGTCACCACCGCCGAGACCGTGGAGTTGGTGCGCGCCCATGCCGGCCGCGCGGCGGGTACCGTCACGCCGCATCACCTGATCATCAACCGGACCTCGATCTTCCAGGGTGGCCTGCGGCCGCATCTCTATTGCCTGCCGGTCGCCAAGCGCGAGCGCCATCGCCTGGCCTTGCGCAAGGCGGTCACAGCCGGCGACGGCAATTTCTTCATCGGCACCGACACCGCCCCGCATCTGCGCAGCGCCAAGCAGGCCGAATGCTGCTCGGCCGGCGTCTTCGGCGGCGCCACCGCGCTGCAGACCTATGTCCAGGTCTTCGACGAGGAGGGCGCGCTTCCCCATTTCGAGGCCTTCGCCTCGGAGAACGGCGCGCGCTTCTACGGCCTGCCGCTGAACGAGGGCACGATCACGCTGGAGAAGCGGCCCTGCCGGGTGTCGCCCACCGTGGCGGTCGGCGAGGAGGACGTCGTCGTCTTCCGCGGCGGCGAGGAGCTGCCCTGGGCGCTCGGCGAGGTGAGGGGCTGATCCCAAGCCGTCATGCTCGCCCTTGTGGCGAGCATCCGCGTCTCGAACACCGCCTGCGCTCTATGAAGCGAAGACGTGGATGGTCGGGACAAGCCCGACCATGACGGGAAGGGCGTCCGCGCCCCTGAGGCTCAGCCCACCGCAGCCGGCTCGATCAGCCTGGCGATGTTGAGCAGCTGCTGGTCCCGTCCGGCGACCGCGCTCAGCATGAGCCCGCCCGAGAGCTTGTCGCCGAGCGGCATCGGCAGCGAGATCGAGCACAGGTCGAACAGGTTGCCGAAGGCCGGGTTGCGCAGGATCAGGCGATTGGCCGCGAAGAAGGCCTCGTCACCGGCCTCCATCGCGGCGATCGTCGGCGCCTCGATCGGCACGGTCGGCGCCAGGAAGCCGTCGAGCCCGTCGAGCTGGGCAGCGAGCCGAGCGATCAGCGCCCGGCGCTTCTCCATGGCGATAATGTAGTCGGCCGCCTTGCAGGGCACGCCGATGGCGATCCGGGCCGCGACGCGCCGGTCGTAAGTCTCGGCCTTGCTCGCCAGGAGATCGCGATGCACTGCGGCAGCCTCGACCGTGACGAGCGGCACGGGGGCGACCGCCAGCATTTCCTTGTAGAACCCGTCGAGATCGATCGGCTCGACGGCGATGCCGAGCCGCGTCACGCGCTCGATCGCCGCCTCATAGGCCTTGGCGACGGACGGATCAGCCTCGGCCAGGAAGCCGCCGCGCGCCACGCCGAGACGGATACGACCGGCAGACATACCGTCTGCGAGATCGAACGGCCGGTCGGCCAGCACCGAGAGCAGGCGCGCGCAGCCGGCGACGTCCTTGGCCAGCGGGCCGATCGAATCGAGGCTGGGCGCCAGCGGGAAACAGCCCTCGTCGGGGACCGTCTTGTGCGTCGGCTTCATCCCGGTGATGCCGTTGAAGGCGGCGGGTATGCGGCAGGAGCCGCCGGTATCGGTGCCGACGGTCAGCTCCGACGACCCTTCCGCCACCGAGACGGCCGCGCCGGAGGAGGAGCCGCCGGGGATGCGTGCCTTGTCGAGCGCGCTGCCCGGCGTGCCGAAGGTGGTGTTGAGGCCGATGCCGGAGAAGGCGAACTCGGTCATGTTGGTCTTGCCGATGATCACCGCGCCGGCCCGGCGCAGCCGCGCCACCGAGGGCGCGTCCTGCGTCGCCGGCGGCGCACCCTTCAGCGCGCTCGAACCGGCCCAGGTTGTGACGCCGTTCACGTCGAGCAGGTCCTTGACCGAGACGATCGTGCCGTCGATCGCGCTCAGCTGCAGCCCGGCCTCACGGCGGCGGTCGGCCGCATCGGCCTCGGCGCGGGCCGTGTCGGTAAGGAGCCTGGTGAAGACCGGGGTGCCGTCGCCGATGCGGGTGAGGGTGGCTTCGAGCTTGTCGCGGACGCTGCGGGACATCGGACGGACCTGGCTGCTGGAGGGCGCGCGGCGGACGGCCGCGCCTCTGGTTAGGCCAGTTCGCGATGCGATGGAACCGCTGGGGCCGTCATCCCCGGCTTGCGCCTAAGCCGCTTGCTCGGACTGATGAGCGAGCGCTTCTGCGGCGACGCCACCAGGGCAGGGCAGCAGCGGCCTGCCTTGAAGCAACGCGTTCCGGGCGAACAGTTCGGCCAGCCAGTCGACGAAGACGCGGACCTTGTTGGAGAGGTGACGGTTCGGCGGGTAGATGATGTGCAGCGGCTTCGGCTTGGTGCACCAGTCGGTCAGGACCGGGACGAGCCGGCCGGAGGCGATGTGCGCCCCGGCCATGAAAGTCGGCACCTGCATGACGCCGAGCCCCGCCAGTCCGGCGGCGACATAGCCGGTCCCATCGTTCAGGGAGACCACATAGTCGCCCTGGATTTCGATCGTCTCCTTCGGGCTGGCGAAAGTGAAGGGCATGATGCGGCTGGTTCCGGCCCGGCGATAGCCGATCGCGAGATGGCCATCCTCCAGATCGCGCGGGTGCTGCGGCGTGCCGTGCTTGGCGAGGTAGCCCGGCGTCGCACAGGTGATCAGCATCATCTCGCCGATGCGGCGGGCGATCAGGCTCTGGTCGTCGATCGCGCCGGCACGGATGGCGAGGTCGAGATTCTCGCCGATCAGGTCGGCCGGCCGATCGGACAGGCCCATATCGATCTGGATCTCGGGATAGCGCGCAAGGAAGCCGGGCAGAGCCGGCAGGATGATGTCGGTCGCGAACGAGGCGCTGACATCGACGCGTAGCCGCCCGCTCGGCCGGGCCTGCGAGGAGGTCATGCTCTGGTCGAGCTCGTCGATCTCGCCGAGAACGCGCAGCGCCCGCTCGTAATAGGCGGCGCCATCCATCGTCACGGTGACGCGGCGCGTCGTGCGGTTGAGCAATTGCGCATGCAGATGCCCTTCGAGCTGCTGGATCAGCTTGGTCACGGTCGGCTTGGGCAGGTCGAGCAGTTCCGCGGCCCGGGTGAAGGTGCCGACTTCGACGACGCGCACGAAGGCGCGCATGGCGTTGAGCTGATCCATATCGAGGCCCCGGATGATCCGTCGATTATTTCCATATGGAAATAATGTAGGAGCAGAACGGCGGTTTATTAAGCGCAGAGCATCACCTAAATCGTGATGCACCGCAACATTCACCGGCCATCACCGCCATGCTCGCCCCGTCCGTCCCCGAAAGCCGCTATCGCCGCGCCGTCTTCTGGCGCGAGCAGAGCGTCGCGGTCGGGCGCGACAAGCTCGCCGGCCGGCTCTATGCGCCGGCTGCCGTGCCGGACGAGGCGGGCCTCGTCGTCCATCTGCATGGCGGCACGTTCGATAGCGGCACTCTTGCTTCCGGCGAAGCTGTCGCAACGACGCTGGCCGAGGCCGGCGCGATCGTGATCTCGCTGCCGTATCCACTCGCTCCGGCCAATCCGTTCCCGCAGGCGCTCGAAGCCTCCTATGCGGCGCTCGAGAAGATCGCACGCGACAAGGCGCGCTGGGTCGGCAAGAACGCGCCGCTCTATGTGGCGGGCGAGGAGGCCGGCGGCAATCTCGCCGCGGCGCTCGCTATGATGGCGCGCGACCGGCACGGGCCGCCGCTCTCCGGCCAGATCCTGTTCTCGCCGATGCTCGATTCCTGCCTCGGCACCTATTCCTTCCGCAATGCCGAGGCCGGTCCGGTCGGCTGTCGCTGGGCCGATGGCTGGCATGCCTATCTCGGCTCGCCGGAGAAGGCGGCGCATCCTTACGCCGCCCCGGTCAATGCCGTCAGGCTGACCGGACTCGCCCCGGCGCTGATCGTCACCGCCGAGGACGATCTGCTGCGCGACGAGAGCATCAATTATGCCCACCGGCTGAAGGCGGCCGGCGTCGACACCACCATCCGCGTCGTCGGTGGGCCAAGTCGCTGGCCGGACGCCTTCGCCGAAGGCCCCTGCGACGGCACCTGCCTGTGCGCGGCCTGTCATCACGTCAGCGAGTTCTTCACCGCGACTGCGCCGTCCTAGCGACCGCATCGCCCCCGCTCTTTCAATCTCTCTCCACGAAGGACTAGACCCATGATTCTGGGAACGATCCGTCATGCCCTGTTGGGCGTTGCTCTTACCGCTGGCGTCTCGCTCGCGGCGCTCGCTATTGCCGTCCACGGCTCGAACACGGCACAGGGCGACACTGCCCCTGCCGCGCCGGCCGCGACGCCGGTTTCGGTCGCCACGGTCGAACAGCGCGAGCTGGTCAGCTGGGCCGAGTTCTCCGGCCGGCTCGAGGCGATCGAGCGTGTCGAGATCCGCTCGCGCGTCTCCGGTGTGGTCGAGCAGGTGCATTTCTCGCAGGGTGCGCTGGTCAAGCAGGGCGACCTGCTCGTCAGCATCGACCAGGCGCCGTACCAGGCCGAGTTCGAGCGTGCCCAGGCGCAGTTGCTTGCCGCCGAGGCCCGCGTCGCGCTCGCCGCCAACGAGCATGAGCGCGGCCAGAAGCTGATGTCGACGCAGAACGTTTCGCAGCGCGACCTCGACGCCAGGCTCAATGCGCTGCGTGAGGCGCAGGCGAATGAGCGCGCCGCTCGCGCTGCGCTGCAGTCGGCCAGGCTGAACCTCGACTACACCCAGATCCGCGCCCCGATCGGCGGCCGCATCGGCCGGCTCGAAGTCACCGTCGGCAACCTCGTCGCCGCCGGCGCCAATGCGCCGCTGCTGACGACGCTGGTCTCGGTCGACCCGGTCTATGCCGGCTTCAACGCCGATGAGGGCTCGCTGCTCAAGGCGCTGGCGACCCTGCCGGCTGAAGCTGGCAAGCCGCGCGACCTCAAGCGCATCCCGGTGCAGATGACCACAGCGACGAACGAGGCGGCGCCGATCTCCGGCCATCTCAACTTCGTCGACAACGGCATCGACGCCGCGACCGGCACGGTCCGCGTTCGCGCCATCTTCGACAACAGGGACGGCTCGCTGATGCCCGGCCAGTTCGTGCGCCTGCGCATGGGCCAGGCCAGGAGCGAGCCGGCCCTCGTCATCAACGAGCGCGCCGTCGGTACTGACCAGAACAAGAAGTTCGTCTTCGTCGTCGGCAAGGACCACAAGGCGATCTGGCGCGAGGTCACGCTCGGCACCGCCGCCGAGGGGCTGCGCATCGTTACCAGCGGGCTGGAAGCCGGCGAGCAGATCGTCGTCAACGGCCTGCAGCGCATCCGCCCGGGTGCGTCCGTCGCCCCCGAGCAGGTGCCGATGGCCGAGCGTTCTGAATTGAAGAAGCCCAAGACCGAGCTTGCGCAGCGCTGAACCACCGCCGTCATTCCGGGGCAGGCCGAAAGGCCTGAGCCCGGAACCCAGAGCCGATGCCGGTTCCGGGTTGAATGACCCGATCCCGCGCATCTGAGAGCAAGCGCGTCGGTTCTGGGTTCCAGGCTCTTCGCTGCGCGAAGCCCCGGAATGACGGCGCGGTTCCTCACTCCCTATTCCCCGCCCCGCCGGCCGCTTCGGGACCGGCGGGGCCGCCGCCTTGAAGGGGCACCCTCATGAATCTCTCGAAGTTCTTCATCGACCGGCCGATCTTTGCCGGCGTCCTCTCCGTCCTGATCTTCCTCGCCGGCCTGCTGGCGCTGCGGGCCCTGCCGATCTCGGAATATCCCGAGGTCGTGCCGCCGACCGTGGTGGTGCGCGCGCAATATCCCGGCGCCAATCCGCGGGTCATCGCCGAGACCGTGGCGACGCCGATCGAGGAGCAGATCAATGGCGTCGAGGGCATGCTCTACATGTCGAGCCAGGCGACGACCGATGGCGTGATGACGCTGAACGTCACCTTCAAGCTCGGCACCGACCCGGACAAGGCCCAGCAGCTGGTCCAGAACCGGGTCTCGCAGGCGGAACCGCGCCTGCCGGAGGAGGTGCGCCGCCTCGGCGTCACCACCATCAAGAGCTCGCCGGACCTGACGATGGTGGTGCACATCACCTCGCCGAACGGCCGCTATGACATGACCTATCTGCGCAATTACGCCGTCCTCAACGTCAAGGACCGGCTGGCGCGCATCGACGGCGTCGGCCAGGTCCAGCTCTTCGGCTCGGGCGACTATTCGATGCGCGTCTGGCTCGACCCGCAGAAGGTCGCCGAGCACGGCCTCTCGCCCTCCGACATCGTCCGCGAGATCCGCGCCCAGAACGTCCAGGCCGCGGCCGGCGTCATCGGCGCCTCGCCGAGCGGGCCGGGGCTCGACTTGCAGCTTTCGGTCAATGCGCAGGGCCGCCTCGCCAGCGAGGAGGAGTTCGGCGAGATCATCGTCAAGACCGCCCCGAGCGGCGCGGTCGTGCGCCTCAGGGATGTCTCCCGCATCGAATTAGGCGCCGCCGACTACGCGCTGCGCTCCCTGCTCAACGGCAAGTCGGCCGTCGCCGTGCCGGTCTTCCAGGCGCCGAACTCGAATGCCATCGCCATCGCCGACCAGGTTCAGGCGGTGATGAAGGAGATCAAGCAGAACATGCCCGAGGGCGTGGACTACTCGATCGTCTACGACACCACCCAGTTCGTGCGCGCCTCGATCAAGGCGGTGATCACCACGCTGCTCGAGGCGATCGCGCTGGTCGTGCTCGTCGTCATCGTCTTCCTGCAGACCTGGCGTGCCTCGATCATCCCGCTCGTCGCCGTGCCGATCTCGGTCGTCGGCACCTTCGCGGTGATGTACCTGCTCGGCTTCTCGATCAACGCGCTCTCGCTGTTCGGCCTCGTCCTGGCGATCGGCATCGTCGTCGACGACGCCATCGTCGTGGTCGAGAATG
This sequence comes from Allobosea sp. NPDC055332, assembly GCF_053645455.1. Taxonomy (NCBI): domain Bacteria; kingdom Pseudomonadati; phylum Pseudomonadota; class Alphaproteobacteria; order Hyphomicrobiales; family Alloboseaceae; genus Allobosea; species Allobosea sp. NPDC055332. The sequence continues at coordinate 109,798 of NZ_JBSHMO010000006.1, forward strand.
TCGAGCGCAACATCGAGAACGGCCTCTCGCCGCGCGAAGCGACCTACAAGGCGATGCGCGAGGTCTCCGGCCCGATCATCGCGATCGCGCTCGTGCTCGTCGCGGTCTTCGTGCCGCTTGCCTTCATCTCCGGGCTGACCGGCCAGTTCTACCGCCAGTTCGCGCTGACCATCGCGATCTCGACGGTGATCTCGGCGATTAACTCGCTGACCCTGTCGCCGGCGCTCGCCGCGCTGCTGCTGCGCGGCCACGACGCTCCCAAGGACGCGCTCACCCGCGTCATGGACAAGCTGTTCGGCTGGTTCTTCCGCGGCTTCAACCGCTTCTTCAACCGCTCCTCGCAGGCCTATGGCGGCGGCGTCACCCGCATCCTCGGCCGCAAGACGGTGATGCTCGTGGTCTATGCCGGCCTCGTCGGGCTGACCGTCGTGCTCTTACAGAAGGTGCCGTCGGGCTTCGTGCCCGGCCAGGACAAGCAGTACCTCGTCGGCTTCGCCCAGCTGCCCGACGCTGCGACGCTCGACCGCACCGAGGACGTCATCCGCAAGATGGACGCGATCGCGCTGAAGCATCCCGGCGTCGAGAACGCGATCTCGTTCCCGGGCCTGTCGATCAACGGCTTCACCAACTCGTCCAATGCCGGCATCGTCTTCGTCGGCCTGAAGCCCTTCGACCAGCGCAAGACGCCCGAGCTCTCCGGCAACGCCATCGCCATGCAGCTCAACAAGGAGTTCGCCGGCGTCAAGGAGGCGTTCATCGCGATGTTCCCGCCGCCGCCCGTCCAGGGCCTCGGCACCATCGGCGGCTTCAAGCTGCAGATCGAGGACCGCGCCGGCCTCGGCTACAAGGCGCTCGACGAGGCGACCAAGGCCTTCATGGCCAAGGCCGCGGCGGCGCCCGAGCTTGCCGGCATGTTCTCGAGCTTCCAGGTCAACGTTCCCCAGCTCTATGCCGACATCGACCGCACCAAGGCGCGCCAGCTCGGCGTTCCCGTCACCGATGTCTTCGAGACGCTGCAGATCTATCTCGGCTCGTCCTATGTGAACGACTTCAACAAGTTCGGCCGCACCTACACCGTGCGCGTCCAGGCCGATGCGCCCTACCGCGCCTATCAGGAGGACATCGGCAAGCTCAAGGTCCGCTCGAATTCGGGCGAGATGGTGCCGCTCTCGGCCGTGCTCAACGTGCGCACCGATTCCGGTCCCGAACGGGCCATGCGCTATAACGGCTTCCTCAGCGCCGACATCAATGCCGGCCCGGCCCCGGGCTTCTCCTCGGGCCAGGCGCAGGACGCCGTCGAGCGCATCGCGGCCGAGACCCTGCCCAAGGGCTTCGCCTTCGAATGGACCGAGCTGACCTATCAGGAGATTCTCGCCGGCAACTCCGCCATGCTCGTCTTCCCGGTCGCGATCCTGCTCGTCTTCCTGGTGCTGGCGGCGCAATACGAGAGCCTGACCCTGCCGGTCGCGATCCTGCTGATCATCCCGATGGGCCTGATGGCGGCGATGGCCGGCGTCTGGTGGAGCGGTGGCGACAACAACGTCTTCACCCAGATCGGCCTCGTCGTTCTGGTCGGACTATCGGCCAAGAACGCCATCCTGATCGTCGAATTCGCGCGCGAGCTCGAATTCGAGGGCAGGACGCCGGTCGAGGCCGCGATCGAGGCCAGCCGCCTGCGCCTGCGGCCGATCCTGATGACCTCGCTCGCCTTCGTCATGGGCGTGGTGCCGCTGGTGCTCTCGACCGGGGCGGGCGCCGAGATGCGCCAGGCCATGGGCATCGCGGTCTTCGCCGGCATGATCGGCGTCACCGCCTTCGGCATCTTCCTGACGCCGGTGTTCTACGTGCTGATGCGGAAGCTGTCGGGGAACAAGCCGTTGCGCCAGCATGGGGTGGAGGAGAAGGGGGAGATGGCTGAGGCGGCTTAGTAGGAAAAGAGATGTCGCCCAACTGCTCAGAATAGTTCTATTGCCCGCCATGTCTCAGCGCATGGCGGGCGGCTATTTTGGAGAGGGCGCAGGGTTATTCTTGAGGCCTATTATCCTCCCGTCCAGCCTTTTGGATGCGCAATTTTGAGTTCATTCGCCAAATTTGCGAGATCCGGATAAATGTCCCCTCTGCGAAATCCACAAAGTCGAATCTCGTCCGCTAGCGCCTGAACGCTTTCCTGTGGGACGATCATAGATCTTAGATATTCTTCATGATTCGGAGTTTCGTTCAACGGAGTGCTTCTTGAATGAATCGTAAAGCATCCTTGCTGGACAAACATTCGAATATCTGACTCGGCTGCCATGGCCGCTATCACTTTATTGTTCTCTTCGTAGCCGTTGGCGAATGCAGGAATAAGCATCCCAAGGCATTTATTCGCGTCGATCGGTGGTGTAATTGGGCTAAAACCTTCTGATTCATTGAGGCGGAAAGGATTCAGTATCCAAATTTCGGCAGCTTCCGTGCTTGCCGCTCCTTCAATGTAACTCTCTAATGCAAAATAAGTTGCAATCAGAGGAGATCTTGTCCAATCAAGTAATCTTGTCGGCATTCCATAATGTTGCATAAGACTTAGCCAGTGAGCATTGTCGTTATATTTTGGACTATTCGAATAACGAATTCCAGCTCTGGCTCGAAATCGATTAGTGAAATTCCTTTCATCGCTGCGAGAGTACCCTCGCCAAATAGTAGGCGTAACTTTATACTTTATTGATTTATGTCCGCGATACCATAGTTCTTCATCTTCATGTTGTCTAATCGATTGGATATACGAAATTATCTCTCCGACGGTGCGTACTTCATTATTCTCATTCATTAGATATCACCATGGCTTGGTGGTTGTAGAGATTGTCAGTGAATCATAAAGTTTGCAACGATTTCAGATGCAACCGTGCAGGTCGGGACGGCCAAGGTACTGATCCACTAGGCTATTTGCCATCTAACCTGCCTCGTCATCCCCCGCTCGGCAGATGCGCTTCGCCGCTCTCCTTGCGCTTCTTGATCTCAGCACGGGCAACAGTGCGCAGGCGCCTGACCCGTCGATGAAAAGCAGGGCCAGGCTCCGTGGAGGCAATGAAGGCCAGCGATGTATCGTTGGCGAGCCCGCCGGCACGGAGGCCCCGCATCGCTGATCCGCGGCAGCAATCCGTCGCGCCTTCGTGCATGGCGGGGCTCTCGTCGTCCGCGCTAAAACGGCACATCGCCTTGGCCATGGCCCTGTACCACCGGGTGGTCACGCGAAGGGAAGGGGACCTGCCGGTCCTGTGCGGGATGATGCGGATGCGCGGGCGCGACTTCGACAGCGACGATGCAGAGGGGCTACAGCGCTACGCAGCCGCTCCGATGGCGGCGATGATGCCTGAGCGCGGCGGGAGGTTGACCGGCATCGCATCGAGACAGGCCAGGGCCATCGCGGCAGGCGCGCTGATCGCCGGTGCGCTCGCCTGCGCCGCGCCCTCGGCCGCCTCGGCACGCGAGCTGCGCCTTCGCTACGATGTCACGGTGCTGGGCGGGGTCACGCTCGGCGAGATCGAGGTGACCTCGATGCTGGACCGCGCCGGCTATCGCATCGAAATCCGCACGCGCCCCTACCGGGCGGCCCAGCTCGTCGGAGCAGCCGAGCAATCCGGCAAGGTGGAAGGCCGCTGGGGCCGCGCCGGACCCGAGCCGCGGCTCTATCAAGCGAACGGCTCATGGCGCGGCCGGGCCTATGTCAGCGAATTGCACTATCAGCGCGGGGTCCCGACGATCCGGCGGCAGGAGCCGTCGAACGAGGATCGCGAGGCCGTCCCGCCCGAACTGATCCGGGGCACGGTCGACTCGCTCTCCGGCGTCGCCGGCATGCTGAAGAAGGTCGCGGAGAGCGAAAGCTGCGACGGCTCGACGGCGATCTATGACGGGCGCCGCCGCTCGGTCGCGGTGATGACCTCCTCGGCCAAGGTGCAGGTGAGCGACCAGGGCCCGCTGAACGGCCGCGGGCTGAACTGCGGCTTCACCGTCCGGACCATCGCCGGCTTCCGGCATGACGATGATCGCGAGGCGGCGATGCGGCCGCTGAAGGGCTCGGTGCTGATCGCGCTGCGCGAGGGCAGCGAGTTTCCCGTGCCGGTGCGCTTCGAGGTCGAGACGCGCTGGTTCGGCACGGTCGCCGTCCAGCTCGCCGGAGCGCCGGTTGCGGCCGATTGAGAGCTGGCGCCCGGCCGGCGCCAAATCCCCCGGACGGATGCAGGGCGGCCCACCGCAAACGGCAGCGGCGCCGGCCGGCATTTTCGGTCTAGGCTGACGCCATGGCGGCCTTGCGGGGCAGGGCGGCCGGCCGACAGCCCTGGGGAGTGCTCGCGATGGAACTGCGCTGCGTCGATTGCGCGACGGCTTACCCGCCGGTGCTGCTCTATCGCTGCAAGGCCTGCGGCGGCATCCTGGAGACGGTCGGCGACGACGATACGCCGCGCGTCTCGCTCGGCGAGAGCGTCACGCCGCTGCTGCGGGCCCGCCGGATCGAGGCTTCGCTGCCCGGCTTCTCCGGCGAGATCTGGCTGAAGGACGAGACCCGCAACCCGTCCGGCTCGTTCAAGGACCGGCTCGTCGGCGCCGCCATGGGCCGGGCACTGGCGCTCGGGATCGGCAAGGTCGTCTGCGCCTCCTCCGGCAATGCCGGGGCGGCGACCGCCGCCTATGCGGCGCGTGCCGGCATCCCGGCCGTGATCATCGTGCCGGCCCATACCCCGCTGGGAAAGGTGACCCAGATCGCGGCCTATGGCGCGATCCTGCTGCTGGTCGAGGGTCACTACAGCCGCTCCTACGATCTCGCGCTTGCCCTCGCCGAGCGGCACGGCTTCGCCAATTTGACCACCACCTTCATCAACCCCTATGCCGTCGCCGGCCTCACCGCCGTCGGCAGCGAGCTGGTCGAACAGCTCGGCGGCGCGCCGAGCCATGTGCTGGTGCCGACCGGCAGCGGCCCGCTGGTCAAGGGCGTCCGGCAGGGCATCGCCGCTGCCGGCGGCACGACCAGATTGATCGCCGTGCAGGCAGAGGGCTGCGCACCGATCGTGCAGGCCTTCGCGGCCGGGGCCGGGGAGGTGACGGCCTGGGGCACGCCGCAGACCATCGCCTCGGGGATCAGCGACCCGCTGATCGGCTATGAGCGCGACGGAACCTATACGCTGAAACTGGTCCGCGAGAGCGGCGGCCTGGCGATCGCGGTCGGCGACGACGAGTTGCGCGAGGCGATGCGGCTGCTCGCCCGCAGCGAAGGCGTCTATGCCGAGCCGACCGGTGCGAGCCCGATCGCGGCTTTGCCCCGGCTGCTGGCGCAGGGCGCATTGCCGCCGGGCTCGCGCGTCGTCTGCATGGTGACGGGGCACGGCTTCAAGGACGGCAAGGTCTATCAGGAGATGCCGGTGCGGACCCACAAGGTCGCGGACCCCGCCGACATCGCTGCGGTCGCCGGGCTCTGCGAGGCTGCCCTGCAGGCCGCATGAAGGTTGCCTGAAGGTTGCCGGGTCTTCCCTAGCGTCAGGACGCATAATTCGGCTTTGCAGCTGGCATTTTTCTTGCCACGTTCATGCTGCTGCGGGCCGAAGTCTGCAGGGAACGTGGATCAAAAGAGGGGAGTTCGTGATGGGCATTCATGACGACGGAACTTTGGACGGCGCCACTCCCCCGAAAGACGAGGCGGCCCTGATCCTGGAGCGACGCAGCCTGTTCGGCCTCGGCCTCGCCGGCGCCGCGATCGGCGCTGCGGCAAGCGGGCTGCTCACCCCTGCCGCTGCCCAGGCCCAGACGGTGGCCAAGAGCAAGCTCTACGCCGTCAAGGAACGCGGCAAGCTGATCGTCGGCACCGGCAGCACCAATCCGCCCTGGCACTTCCAGGACGCCAGCGGCAAGCTCGTCGGCATGGACATCGACCTCGCCCGACTGCTCGCCAAGGGCCTGTTCGACGACTACGAGAAGGTCGAGTTCGTGCTGCAGGGCTCCGATGCCCGCATCCCGAGCCTGGTCACCGACAAGGTCGACATCGTCGTGCAATGGATGACGGTGACGCCCGGCCGCGCCCAGCAGGTCGACTTCACCATCCCCTATTATCGCGAGGGCGTCGGCCTGCTGATGCTGGCCCGCGGCGGCAAATACAAGAACTACGAGGAGCTGAAAGCGGCCGGCAAGGAGGTCTCCGTCGGCGGCATGCAGAACGTCTTCCTCGAGGAATGGATCCACAAGGCGCTGCCGGCATCCAAGGTCGATGCCTTCGACAGCCCGGACGCGGCGATGCAGGCGCTGAATGCCCGCCGGATCGATGCCTCGATGCAGGATCAGTCGGCCATGCGCTGGCTGATGCAGCAGGCGCCCGGCCGCTTCGTCGATTCCGGCTTCGGCTGGATGCCGAATTCCTATGCCTCGGCGGTCAAGCCCGGCGACCCGACCTGGCTGAATTGGGTCAACACCGCTTACAAGGAGGCGATGATGGGCGTCGATTTCGACTATTTCGCCGCCTCCTACAAGAAGTGGTTCGGCATCGAGCTGCCGATCCCCAAGGTCGGCTTCCCGCAGGAATTCGCCTGATCCCGCATTCGCCTGATCGCAACGTGGCGATGGCGGGCCGGACGTCCGGCCCGCCGCTTTCGGGACCTTCGCGACAGCCATGATCGACTACCATTTCGACTGGTCCGTCATCGCGCGGAACTGGGACAAGCTGACCGACGCGCTTTTGCTCGGGCTCTGGCTGGCGGTGATCTCGCTGGCGATCGGCTGCATCATCGGCATCCTCACCGCCTATGCCCGGCTTTCGGGCAAGAAATGGCTCTCAGGTCCGGTCTGGGCCTATGTCGAGTTCATCCGCTGCACGCCGCTGCTGCTGCTGATCTTCTTCCTCTATTTCGGCCTGCCCGAATTCGACATCAACTTCCTCAACAAGACCCAGAGCTTCGTGCTCTCGCTCTCGCTCTATGCCGGCGCCTACATGTCCGAGGTCTTCCGCGCCGGGCTCTCCTCGATCCCGAAGCAATATGTCGAGGCGGCCAAGGCGATCGGCCTGCGGCCCTGGCAGCGCCAGGCCTATGTCGTGCTGCCGGTGATGTTCCGGATCACTCTGCCGGCGGTCAGCAACAACCTGATCTCGCTGTTCAAGGATACCTCGCTGGCGGCCGCGATCGCCGTGCCGGAGCTCACCTTCGTCGCGCGGCAGATCAACGCCAACACCTTCCGGGTCATGGAGGTCTGGCTCACGGCGAGCGCGCTCTATCTCGCCACCGCCTATCTCATCGCCATCCTGCTGCGCATGGTCGAGCGCCGCTACGCCTCGATCCGCTAGAGCAGGATACGAAAAAGTGGAAACCGGTTTTTCGCGGCAATCCTGCTCTAAACTCTTAGAATCGATCACGTTTTATGATTTTGGATCGACTCAATCCAAAATCATCGTGATCTAGGGGGCACGCGATGGATTTCTCGATGGCTCCCGGCACCTTCTGGTTCGAGGCCTGGCAGGCGCGCGCCTCGCTGCTCTCTGGTCTCGGCGTCACCTTGCTCAGCTCGGCGCTGAGCATCGTCATGGCGACGGTCTGCGGCATCCTGATGGGGGTCGCGCTGTCCTATGGCTGGTGGTGGCTGAAGCTGCTGTCCCGGCTCTATGTCGACCTGATGCGCGGCATTCCGGTGCTGGTGCTGATCCTGTTCACCTATTACGGGCTCGCCCTGTTCGGCGTGAACGTCGCCGCCTTCTGGGCTGGCGTCATCGCGCTCGGCGCCTTCGCCACCGCCCATGTCGCCGAGAACTTCCGCGGCGCGGTCGAATCCGTGCCGGCCGGACAGATGGAGGCGGCCAAGGCGATCGGCCTGACCTTCGGCAAGCGCCTGTACTACGTGATCCTGCCGCAGGCCTTCCGGCGCATGCTGCCGCCCTGGGTCAACACCGGGCTCGAGATCGTCAAGGGCACGACGCTGCTCTCGATCATCGGCGTCGTCGAATTGCTGCTCTCGGCCCAGCAGCAGATGGCGCGCAACTACATGATCGTCGAGTTCTACCTGCTGACGATGGTGCTCTACCTCATCATCAATTTCGCGCTGGCGCAGCTCGGCGCGCTGCTCGAACGCAAGACCTCCTATCTGCGCTACTGAGCATGCTGCGAAAAAGTGGGAACCGGTTTTTCGCGTGAAGCATGCTCTGGAACTCCTGGATTGATCTGAACGGGACGCGACTGCCGATGACAGAGACTGCGCTGCTTCAGGCCACCAATGTCCGCAAGCATTTCGGCCAGATCGAAGTGCTGAAGGGCATCGACCTCACCGTCAGGCAGGGGCAGGTCGTCTCGCTGATCGGCGCTTCCGGCTCGGGCAAGACCACCTTCCTGCGCTGCGTCAACCTGCTGGAGGAGCACGATGGCGGCGAGATCCTGCTCGACGGCGACCCGATCGGCTACCGGATGGCAGGGGAGACCCGAAAGCGCCTGAGCGAAACGAAGATCTCGGCCCAGCGTGCTCGCATCGGCATGGTCTTCCAGCAGTTCAACCTGTTCCCGCACCTGACCGCCGGCCAGAACGTCATGCTCGGGCTGACCAAGGTGCAGGGCAAGAGCGCCGCCGAGGCGCGGGAGATCGCCGACCACTGGCTCGGCCGCGTCGGCCTGGGCGAGCGCCGCGACCACTATCCCTACCAGCTCTCGGGCGGCCAGCAGCAGCGCGTTGCGATTGCCCGTGCTGTCGCCATGCAGCCACGTCTGCTGCTCTTCGACGAGGTCACCTCGGCGCTCGACCCGGAGCTGGTGGCCGAGGTGCTCGGCGTGATGCAGGCGCTCGCCGAATCCGGCATGACCATGCTGCTGGTCAGCCATGAGATGCTCTTCGTCCGTGAGGTCTCGCACCACGTCCTGTTTCTCGACCAGGGCCGGGTCGCGCAGGAGGGCAAGCCGTCAGAAGTCTTCGACAATCCCGAGAGCGAGCGTCTGCGCAGCTTCCTCGGCCGCTTCCACGGCATCTTCAGCCGTTGAAGCGGCCTGCCGGAATGACGGCATGGACCAGGTTGGCCGAGCTCAGGATTCGGTCGGCTTCACCCAAGGCCGCACCACCCCTTGCTCGGCAAAGGTGCTGCGGTTGCTCTCCTTGCGCTTCTTGATCTCGGCGCGGGCGATGGTGCGCAGGTGGACCTCGTCCGGCCCGTCGATGAAGCGTAGCGCCCGGCCCCAGCTGTAGATGAAGGCGAGCGGCGTGTCGTTGGAGAGCCCGCCGGCGCCAAAGACCTGCATGGCCCGGTCGGCGATCTTGGTCTGCAGGCGCGTCGCCGCGACCTTGATCGCCGAGACCTCGGTGCGCGCGGCCTTGTTGCCATGCTTGTCCATCATCCAGGCGGCGCGCAGGCAGAGCAGGCGGGCCTGGTCGATCTCCATCCGCCCTTCGGCGATCCAGTCCTGGACATTGGCGTAGTCGGAAAGGTTGCGCCCGAAGGCCTTTCGCTCCAGCGCGCGCTCGACCATCAGCTCGAGCGCGACCTCGCATTGGCCGATGGTGCGCATGCAATGATGGATGCGCCCTGGCCCGAGCCGCGCCTGCGCCAGCGCGAAGCCCGCACCTTCCTCGCCGAGCAGGTTCGCGGCGGGCACGCGGACATTGGTGAAGTCGGTCTCGGTGTGGCCCTCGATCGAATAATGGTTCAGCAGCGGCAGGTTGCGCATCACCGTAAGGCCCGGCGAATCCATCGGCACGATGATCATGCTGTGGCGCTTGTGCGGATCGGCGTCGGGCCGCGGATCGGACAGGCCCATGACGATGCAGAACTTCACCTTCGGGTGCAGCGCCCCGGTCGTCCACCATTTGCGGCCGTTGATGACGTAATGGTCGCCGTCGCGGATGATGGTGGTCTGCAGGTTGGTCGGGTCGGAGGAGGCGACGCCCGGCTCGGTGATCCCGACGCAGGAACGGATCTCGCCATTGAGCAGCGGGTTCAGCCAGCGTTCGCGCTGCTCAGGCGTCGCGAACATGTGCAGGATTTCCATATTGCCGGTGTCGGGAGCGTTGCAGTTGAACACCTCCGAGGACCAGTAGATCCGGCCCATGATCTCGGCGAGCGGGGCGTATTCGAGATTGCTCAGCCGCGTGCCGGGCTCGTCGGCCTTGAGCGCCGGCAGGAAGAGGTTCCATAGCCCTGCCGCCTTCGCCTTGGCCTTGAGGCCGTCGACCAGCGCGCTGGGGTAGCGCCCGGCCTCGACCTCGTGCTTCCAGGCGGCGTCGGCCGGCTGGATATGAGCATCCATGAACGCCTGCAGTTTGGCGCGCAGTTCCTCGACCCTGGCCGAATAGGCGAAATCCATGGCGTCCCTCGTCAGTTCGTCTGGTCGATCAGCGCCTGCGCGCGCTGCGCAAAGCTCTCCGCCATCGCGCCGACCGCGACTGCATTCTGGGCGGCGGCGTTCCCGGTCTTCGCCCTTGCCGCGATGCCGTCGAGGATGACGGCGAAGCGGAACAGCGAGAAGGCGAGGTGGAAGCGACCCGGGCCCTCAACCCGCCCGGCGGCGGCGCAATAGCGGGCGATGTAGTCTTCCTGCGTTGGTATACCCAGCGCCTCGCGATCGAGCCCGACGATGCCGGCATACATTGATGGCGTCGAATGCCAGGGCAGGCAGGAGAAGGCGACGTCCGAGAGCGGGTGGCCGAGCGTCGAGAGCTCCCAGTCGAGCACCGCGACGACCTTCGGCGCGTCGGGCGCAAACATCAGATTGCCCAGCCGGAAATCGCCATGGACGATGGTCGTGTCCGGCGTCTCGTCGAGGTTTGCGCCGAGCCAGTCGATCAGCCGGTCGATCGCCGGGATCTCGCGCGTCCTGGTCTCGCGCCATTGCCGGCCCCAGCGGGCGAGCTGGCGGGCATAGTAATTCCCAGGCTTGCCGAAATCGGCGAGGCCGGCGCCCTGCCAGTCGAAGCCGTGCAACGCCGCCAGCGCCTCGGCCATGGCGAAATACATGGCGCGCCGGTCCTCAGGCGCGAATCCGGGCAAGCCGGTGTCATGGAAGACACGGCCCTCCAGCCGCTCCATCAGGTAGAACGGCGTGCCGACGACGTCGTCAGCCTCATGCAGCAGCAGGACCGGCGGCACCGGCACGGCCGAACCGGCGAGGGCCTTTAGAATCCGGTATTCGCGCTCGACCGCATGAGCAGAAGGCAGGAGCGGCCCCGGCGGCTTCTTGCGCAGGACGAGCCGCGTGCCGGCATCGGGATAGGAGACGAAGAAGGTCGGGTTCGACTGGCCGCCGCTGATCCGCTCGATGTCCATCTGCCCTGCAGCCCGGCTAGGCAGGGCCGAACGCAGAAAGGCGTCCAGCCGGGCGGGGTCGAATTCGGGTGGGACGGAGGGAGCAGCCGGCATGGCCGGCATATTCGAAGGCGAGGGCGGAGAGGTCAACGCGCCATTGCTCACGCCTCGCTACCACTCTTCACCCGGACCACCGAGACCGAGCAGTGCGCCTCGGCGACGACCTTGGTCGAGACGCTGCCGAGATGGCGGCGCACTGCCGAGGAGGAGCGGGCACCGAGCACGATATGGTCGATGTCGTTGTGTTCAGCATAGCGCAGGATCGCATCGGCGGCGCTGACCGCCTCGATGACATGGTAGCTGACCCGGTCCTCCGGCAGGCGCAGCGGGCGCGCCCAGTCCTTCAGCGCCACCAGCCGGCCGATATAGAGCGAGCGCCCTTCCGCATCGACGGTCCTGGTTTCGCCGATGATCTCGGTCCTGAGCACGGTCAGGCAGGCGAGGGAGGAATCCGGCCGTGCCGCCAAGAGTCGGCTGGTCTCGGCCAGGATCGCCGCGGCGAGCGCGTCGGGCCCTTCCGACAGATCGACGGCGGTCAGCACGATCGACGGGCCGGCCTTGCGTCGCGCCACCGTCGGCGCGCCGGTGACCTCGGCTTCGTCGCGCTTCTGGAAGAGATCGACCAGCCGCTTGCCGAGGCTGCGCTCCTCGGCCGTGCGGCGCTTGCGCGCGACGGTGACCTGCTCGGGATGGCGCAGGTCGAAGGCGAGCTTGCCGGCATCGGCATAGCGCCGGCCGCGATCGACCTCGAGGCAGCGGGAGACGATCTCCTCGAGCCAGGCCGGTGCCTGTTCATTGACGGCGCGCAGCGGCTTGGGCGCGTGATAGAGCCGCCGCTTCATGCCGGGCACGGTCCTCGGCCGGCCGAACGGCTCCTCGCCCGCGGCCAGCTGATAGAGCAGGCAGCCGAGCGAAAAGAGATCGCTCGCCGGGTCGGAGCGCTCGCCCAGCACCTGCTCCGGCGCGATATAGGCTGATGTCCCCATTGGCTCGCGGCTTTCCTCGCCGAGCAGATCCGGCAGTTCGGCATGGCGGGCGAGGCCGAAATCGAGCAGCACCGCGCCCTTATCGGTCAGGATCACGTTCTCGGGCTTGAGATCGAGATGGACGACGTTCTGCCGGTGCAGATCGGCCAGCGCCGTCGCGATCGCGATGCCGATGCGCTGCACCTCGACGAAGGGCAGGGGCGCCTGCTTGATCCGCTCGGCCAAGCTCTCGCCGGCGATGAAGCCCATGGCGATGAAGGGAATGCGGCAGAGATCGCCCGACGCGACGAAGCGCGGCACATGCGGCCCCGACAGGCGCTTGTGGATCAGCACCTCGGTCTCGTAGCCGATGATGGCCGAGACGTCGGCGCCGGGGTCGAGCACCGGGATCTTCACCACGAGCGGGCCGGGATGATCCGGGTGCGTGGCGCGCCAGAGCGTCGCCATGCCGCCGGCCTTCAGCCGCTCGCCGAGCGTGAAGCCGTCGATGACCGAGCCGGTCTGAGGCCGTTCCATCTTGCCCCCTATCTGCCGATCTGCAGGCGCAGGCCGAGCCAGTCCGGCAGGCCGGCCGCCCTGATCTTCCGCGCGGTTTCCTGCGTGTCATAGGGCACGCGGACCATGGTGACTTCCCGCGCCTTCGTATCCAGCAGGGCAAAGCAGGCAGCCGGATCGCCATCGCGCGGCTGGCCGACCGCGCCGACCACGACGACATGCCGGTGCACGGCCGAGAGCGGCGCGGGCACATTGCGCAAGGGGATGAAGGCCACCGGCTCGCGCCCGGCCCTGGCATAGAAGATCGTCGGCAGATGAGTGTGGCCGCAGATGACCGTTCGCGCGTCGGTCGCGGCGAGACAGGCCTCGGCGCTGCCGAGGTCGCGGACATAGTGCCAGGCGGCGGGATCGCGGGCGCTGGCATGGACGAAAAGCACGCCGTCGAACTCCGCCGTCAGCGGCAGGCCGGCGAGGAAGGCGCTCTGCTCGGGGCTGAGCTGCGCCCTGGTCCATAGCGCCGCCTCATGCGCGTTCGGCGTCATGCCGGAAGGGCCATGCACGGCGGCTTCGTCGTGATTGCCACGAATGCCGATAGCGTCGGCCGCGACGAGCTCGCGCGCCGCATCGACGCAGAAGCCGGGCTCGGGGCCGTAACCGACGATGTCGCCGAGCAGCACCAGCCGATCGGGCGCGAGCCGGCGCACCGCGTCCAACACCGCCTCGAGCGCCTCGCGGTTGGCATGGATGTCGGAGAGGATGGCAACGCGCATTCAGTATCCAGCCCGAATCCGGGAGTATCGCATCGTGGCAGCGTCGCCGCCGGCTTGGCCAGCGCGCCTTTCGGCTCAGGCGGCCGCTCGCGGGTTGATCGCGCGAAGTGCGGCTGCGATACTCACCCCACCATGATGATGTTCGCCGTCTTCGATCTCGCCTGACCTGCCTGCGGGCCTGACGCGCGTTTCGCGCTCCGGTACCGCAAACGGACACTCCTTGCGTCCGAAGGTCCTTTGCCAGCCTGCCCGCGCGGCGGGCGCTTTGGCTGGCCTACGTCGAAAGACTTTCAATAATGGCTCACCCTGAATCCGGTGCGCGCGTCCTCGACGCCGCGCAGATCGCCCATTTCGTCGAGCGCGGCTTTGTCCGGCTCGACCATGCCTTCCCACCTGCGCTGGCCGAGGAGGCTCGCGTCATCCTCTGGCGCGATCTCGGCTGCGATCCGAACGATCCCGCAAGCTGGACCAAGCCGGTGATCCGGCTCGGCATGTACACCGACGCGCCCTTCGTCGCCGCGGCGAACACGCCGCGTCTGCACGGAGCCTTCGACCAGCTCGTCGGCGCCGGGCGTTGGCTGCCTTGTCGCGCCATGGGCACCTTTCCGGTGCGTTTTCCATTGCCGGAGGATCCGGGCGATGCCGGCTGGCATGTCGATGTCAGCTTCGGCTTCGACGATCCGGATTTCATGAGCTGGCGTGTCAACCTCGCCTCGAAGGGCAGGGCGCTGCTGATGCTCTTCCTGTTCTCGGATGTCGGGGAGGACGATGCGCCGACGCGCATCCGGGTTGGCTCGCACCATGACATCGCCCGCCAGCTCGCGCCGGCGGGTGAGGCCGGGCTGTCGCTGCGCGAACTGGCGTCTGACGGCTTCGCCGGCAGCGCCGGGCGCGACGAGGTCCTGGCGACCGGGGAGGCCGGCACGGTCTATCTCTGCCACCCCTTCCTGGTGCATTCCGCGCAGCCGCATCGCGGCACGAAACCGCGTTTCATGGCGCAGCCGCCGCTGCTGCCGCGCGGGCCGTTAAGGCTCGATCGGGAGGATGGCGCCTATTCGCCGATCGAGGCCGCCATCCGACAGACGCTTTGACGTTCTAACCACTTCGCCCGGGTTCACATCCGGGCGGAGTGATGCCAAGTTGCCGCCGGCGACATCCCTGTCACCATTCCGTCACGCAACGCCCAGTGGAGAGAAACCTTGGACGCCGTGCCGAATCACGAGGTTGCGCAGCCCGATCAGGCCGCGACCGCTGCGACGCAGAAGCAGCCGCCGCGCGAGATCGAGTTGAAGCTGGCCGCTTCGCCCGCCGCGCTGGAGACGTTGCGCGGCGCCGATCTGATTGCGCGCCATGCCCGCAACCAGGGCGTCACCCGCCGGCTCGACGCGATCTACTACGACACGCCCGACCGCCTGCTCGATCGCAACGGCCTGTCATTGCGCGTGCGCCGCAGCGGCAAGCGCCATGTCCAGACCTTGAAGCGCTCCGGCGCGGGCGACCCGCTGGCGCGCGATGAATGGGAGGTCGCGCTGCCGGACGGCGCGCTCGACCTCGCCTTGCTGCCGCTCGCCGAGATCGGCGAACCGCTGGCGAGCCTGTCGGCCGGCCAGCTCGCGCCGGTCTTCGCGACCCGCATCCGGCGCCGCCTGCGCCGGCTCGACTATGCCGGGGCGCTGATCGAGATCGCCTTCGACGACGGCACGATCGAGGCCGGCGAGAAGAGCCTGCCGGTCGCCGAGGTCGAGCTGGAATTGAAGGAGGGCGAGGCTGCGGCGCTTTACGAACTCGGGCTGGCCTTGCTCGACATCGCAGCGCTGCAGGTCGAGACACAGAGCAAGTCGGCGCGTGGCTATGGGCTCGCCTTCTCGCGGCTGCCAAGGGCGGTGAAGGCGAAACCGATCGAGATCAGCGCGCATGACAATGCCGATGCGGCCATCGCCGCGATCCTCGGCAACACCTACAGGCAGCTCCTCGGCAACCTCGCGCCCGTCTCCGCCGCCTCCGGGCCCGAGGGCGTCCACCAGATGCGGGTGTCGCTGCGCCGCCTGCGCTCGGCGCTGTCGGTGCTGAAGCGCGAGGTGGCGTCGCCCGCATTCGCACCGATCGGGCAGGAGGCGAAGCGCCTCGGTCAGGTTCTGGGGCCAGCGCGCAACTGGGATGTCTTCATCACCCAGACGGTGCCGGACATCGAGGCCGACGGGCTGGGCGACTCGGGACTATCGGTGCTCCGGACAGCGGCCGAGCCGCATCAGGCCGAAAGCTATGCCGCGGTGCTGAAGCGTCTGGCGAATCCGCAAACCAGCCGCTTCCTTCTGTCCTTCGGTGCGCTGATCGAGCGGCGCGGCTGGCGTAACGGTCTCGCCAGCGAAACCATGACGGTGCTAGCCGAGCCGGCCGCAGATTTCGGCGGCCGGGCGCTGGCGCGGACCCATCGTAAGGCGCTGAAACGCGGCCGCGGCTTCGGCAGCCTGCATCCGGAGGCGCGCCACCAATTGCGGCTGGCTTTGAAAAAGCTGCGCTACACCGCCGAGTTCTTCCTGCCGCTGCATGACGGCGCGGCGGCGCGCAAATATCTCGGGCGACTGTCGCGCCTGCAGGAGGCGCTCGGCCTCGCCAACGACGCGGCGACGACGCAACAGCTTCTTTCCGATCTGCGCGGCGGCAAGGCCGGGCCGGAGCTGCATTTCGCCGCCGGCGCCGTGCATGGCTGGCAATCGCGTCACACCATCGAGGCTGGCCGCAAGCTCAAGCGACGCTGGCGGCGCTTCGAAGGAACGGCGCCGTTCTGGGCTTAAGGCGCCGTCCTTTCATCGGGTGCTCCTAGCTGGAATGGCGCTCCGAGGCGCCGATCAGCTGGTCTTTCTGGTCACGATCGTGAGCTCGCCTTCGTTGCTCACCTGGGCCAGCACGACGTCGCGCGATGAAAAACCCTTGGCCTCGACGGCGGACTTCACGGCCGGCGCCTTCTCGATCGCCTGACGCAGCTTTTCCAGCTCGTCGGCGGTGCGGGTCGCGACCAGCTGGTTCACCTGTGCCTTGCTGGCCTCGGGCAGTTCGTCGATCTCGACGACCTTGACCGAGGTGATCGTCGGTGCGCCCGCGGGGGCTTCCTGCGACGAGGCGGGCGGCTTAGCCGAAGGGCGCTCCGTCGACGGCGCCTGGGCGTTGGCGGCGCCGGCCAGGATAGTAGCGGCGCTTGCAACGGCGATCGTGAGCATACGCATGGCGTGTCCTTCCATCGGTTGGGGGAAGGATGAGTTGACGCCAAAGATGGGACTAGAGGCTGGAGGCGATCAGGTCATTTCGTGATCATATGGCGGCGCGAGCAGGGCAGCGCCGCCAAGATGCCGCCCTGGTCTCAGGCCGCGTCCAGCCCGTAGAGCGAGTGCAGGGTGCGGACCGCGAGCTCGGTATAGGCGGCGTCGATCAGCACCGAGAACTTGATCTCGGAGGTGGTGATGGCGCGGATGTTGATGCCCTTCTCGGCCAGCGCCCGGAAGGCGCGCGCCGCGACGCCGGCATGGCTGCGCATGCCGACGCCGATCGCCGAGATCTTCACCACGTCCGTTGCGCCCTGGATGTCCTGGTAGGCGATGCTGTCATGTTTCGATTCGAGCAGGCCCTTCGCGCGCTCGTAGTCGGCGGTCGGCACGGTGAAGGTGATGTCGGTGGTCGCCTGGTCGTCCGAGACGACCTGGATGATCATGTCGACATTGATGTTGGCATCGGCCAGCGGCCCGAAGATCGCCGCGGCGACGCCGGGCTTGTCGGCCACGCGCCGGAGCGTGATCTGGGCTTCGTCGCGCGAGAACGCGATGCCGGTGACGATCTGCTGTTCCACGATGTCGTCCTCGTCGCAGATGAGGGTGCCTGGATTGGGGTTGTCGGGGTCGTCGAAGGAAGAACGCACATAGGTCGGCACGCGCTGGACCATGGCGATCTCGACCGAACGCACCTGCAGCACCTTCGAGCCGAGAGAGGCCATCTCCAGCATCTCTTCGAACGAGACCTTGTCCATGCGCCTCGCCTTCGGGACGATGCGCGGGTCGGTCGTATAGACGCCGTCGACGTCGGTATAGATGTCGCAGCGATCAGCCTTCAGGCCCGCGGCGAGCGCGACCGCGCTGGTATCGGAGCCGCCGCGGCCGAGCGTGACGATACGGTGGCTGCGCGGGTTGATGCCCTGGAAGCCGGAGCAGACCGCGATCTCGCGGTTGCGGTCGAAGCCGGCGAGGATGCCGGAGCCGTCGACGCCCTCGATCCGGGCCGAGCCATGCGCGTCCGAGCCGTAGAGCGGGATCTGCCAGCCCTGCCAGGAGCGGGCCGGCAGACCCATCTCCTGCAGCACGATCGCCATCAAGCCGGAGGTCACCTGCTCGCCCGAGGCGACGACGGTGTCGTATTCGGCCTGGTCGAAGACGGGCGACGCCTCCTTGCACCAGGCGACGAGCTCGTTGGTCTTGCCCGACATCGCCGAGACCACGACTGCGACCTGGTTGCCGGCGTCGAATTCGCGTTTGACGTGACGGGCGGCGTTCTTGATGCGCTCGACAGTGGCGACCGAAGTGCCGCCGAATTTCATCACCAGACGGGCCATGACGTCCAAGAGCTCTCAGCAACGGACCCGGCGGAGGCCGGGACAAATAGCGCCCTCGCGCCTAGCGAAGGGCGGGTGTAGATGACGGGCAGCGCGGAAAGTGTCAATGCAGCCACGGCCTGCACGAGCATAAACGGGATATCAAAGGCGATGACGGCAGCGGCACGCGAAGGCTCCACCATCGACCCGGTCGAGGTCGCGCGCTTCGATGCGCTGGCCAAGAGCTGGTGGGACCCGAAAGGGCCGATGGCGGTGCTGCACAAGTTCAACCCCGTGCGCCTCGCCTTCATCCGCGACCTTGCCTGCGAGCGCTTCGGCCGCGATCCCAAATCGCTCCAGGCACTGAAGGAGCTGAGCATCGTCGATATCGGCTGCGGCGGCGGCGTGCTCTCCGAGCCGCTGGCGCGACTGGGCGCCGAGGTGACGGGGCTCGACCCGGCAACGACCAATATCGCCGTGGCGCGTGCCCATGCTGCCAAGGCGGGCATTACGGTCGACTACCGCGAGGAGACGATCGAGGCGGTCGTGGCGTCGGGCGCGCGCTTCGACATCGTCCTCGCCATGGAGGTGGTCGAGCATGTCGCCGATGTCGACGCTTTCGTCGCCTCCTGCTGCGCGGCGGTGAAGCCGGGCGGCCTGCTCGTCATGGCGACGCTCAACCGCACGCTGAAATCCTATGCGCTCGCCATCGTCGGCGCTGAATACATCCTGCGCTGGCTGCCGCGCGGCACCCATGACTGGGAAAAGTTCGTCACCCCGGACGAGCTCGAGGTGGCGATCGAGACCGGCGGGCTCTCTGTCTTCGCCCGCGAGGGCGTCGCCTACAATCCGCTGACTGATCGCTGGTCGCGCTCGCGCGATCTCGACGTCAACTACATGCTGGCGGCGGGGAGGGCCGGCTGAGGTTCTGCCGGAACCTTCCGCATTTCCCCTTGTTTTTTGCGCTGCGGCATAATTCGATAGGAGTATGGCGCAGCGCAGCAATGGTCTGCATGATGCCGGCAACGCCACCGGATCACAGGCGTGGCGACAAGGGAGAATGAGCCGATGGCACAGCTGCAACCCGTTGCGAAGCCCGCGTTGAAGGATCTCTACGAGCTCGGCGAATTGCCGCCGCTCGGCCATGTCCCGGCCAACATGTACGCCTGGACGATCCGCCGCGAGCGCCACGGCCCGCCGCAGGACAGCTTCAAGGTCGAGGTGGTGCCGACCTGGTCGATCGGCGAGGAGGAGGTGCTGCTCCTCGTGATGGCCGGCGGCGTCAACTACAATGGCATCTGGGCCGGCCTTGGCCAGCCGATCTCGCCCTTCGACGTGCACAAGGGCCAGCTTCACATCGCTGGCTCCGACGCCTCGGGCATCGTCTGGGCCGTCGGCTCCAAGGTGAAGCGCTGGAAGGTCGGCGACGAGGTCATCGTCCACTGCAATCAGGACGACGGCGACGACGAGGAATGCAATGGCGGCGACCCGATGTTCTCCTCATCCCAGCGCATCTGGGGCTACGAGACGCCGGACGGGTCCTTCGCCCAATTCTGCCGGGTGCAGTCGCGGCAATTGATGCTGAAGCCGAAGCACCTCTCCTGGGAGGAGTCGGCCTGCTACACGCTGACGCTGGCGACCGCCTATCGCATGCTGTTCGGCCACGCCCCGCACACCATCAAGCCGGGCGACAACGTGCTGATCTGGGGGGCTTCGGGCGGTCTCGGCGTCTTCGGCGTGCAGCTCTGCGCGGCGTCGGGCGCCAACGCGATCGGCGTCATCTCCGACGAGACCAAGCGCGACTATGTGCTCGGCCTTGGCGCCAAGGGCGTGATCAACCGCAAGGACTTCAATTGCTGGGGCCAGATGCCCACGGTCAACTCGCCCGAATATGCCGAGTGGACCAAGGAAGCCCGCAAGTTCGGCAAGGCGATCTGGGACATCACCGGCAAGAAGGACGTCGACATCGTCTTCGAGCATCCGGGCGAGGCGACCTTCCCGGTCTCCTGCCTCGTCGCCAAGCGCGGCGGCATGGTGGTGTTCTGCGCCGGCACTTCAGGCTTCAACATCACCTTCGACGCCCGCTATGTCTGGATGCGGCAAAAACGCGTGCAGGGCTCGCACTTCGCCCATCTCAAGCAGGCGTCTGCGGCCAACCAGTTCGTCATCGACCGGCGCGTCGACCCCTGCATGTCCGAGGTCTTCCCCTGGGACAAGATCCCGCTCGCCCACCACAAGATGTGGAAGAACGAGCATGCGCCGGGCAACATGGCCGTGCTCGTCTATGCCCCGCGCACCGGCCTGCGCACCTATGAGGACGTGGTCGAGGCGCTGGAGGGCTGAAAGCCTGGCGCGGGCAGGCGCTCGCGCCTGTCCGCCGCGATCCCGAGCAGCGGCCTCAGCCAGCCTGTGCGCCTGGCGATCTCGTAGCTCGCGGCGCAGCTCAGTGCCGTGACCGCGATGACCAACGACGCTTCCTGCCCGGCCGGCAGGGCGAGCGGCTTCAGCCAGTGTGCGGCCAGGATGATCGCGGTCTGGTGGACGATGTACCAGCAGAACACGGCATCGACGAGGTAGCGCCGGGCTGGCCCGTCGCATCGTAACAGGTGTCGGCGGGCGAAGCCGAGGATCGCGACGATCCAGCACCATTGGTCGAGCCCATAGACGAACGGTCCGACGAGGCGGCGCAGCTCCCCCGGCGGCTGGGCGCGCAGCCAGATCATGGCGAGGAAGGCCACGGCGGCGAGGAGGAGCGCAAGCCAGCGCAGCCGCTCGGTCCGCTCGGCCAGCGCCCGCGAGCGCGCGGCGAGAAAGCCGAACAGGAAGCAAAAGCCGTAGAGGACGTGCTGATACCAGTCGCCGACGACGGTGTGGTTCGGCGGAAACGTCGGGAAAACTAGGAAACGATTGAGCCCGAGCAGCAGCGCTGGCCCGAGCAGCAGGAGCAGGCCGGGCAGGGCGCGTTCGAGCATTCGCTCGCCACGTGCGGCCAGACCGGGCGCCAGCGCGATCAGCCCGGCGAGCGCCATGGAGTAGAGAAAGAGATAGACGACGAACCAGAGATGGTTCCAGGTCGGCAGGATCAGGCAATTCTGCCGGCCGTTCTCGACCCGGCAGAAGCTCTGGTCGAAGGCGAGATAGTGCCCGAACCAGAAGTCGGGATAGCTGCCGGAAAAGCCGAGCTTCTCGACCACCTCCGCCCAGGATTGCGGCGGCACCACCACCAGCATGCCGAAGGCGAGGGGGATGAGCAGTTGCGCGGAGCGCCGCCGCGTGAAGGCCCCGATCTCGCATTTGCCCAGCATGAAGCGCGTCGCGGCGCCCGAGACCAGGAAGAGCAGCGCCATCCGCCAGGGGTTGAGCAGCAGCATCAGCGGCTCGAGCTCGCGCAGCCGATGGGCGCTCTTCACATGGAAGCCCCATGACACATAGAGCATGCCGACATGGTAGAGGATCAGCAGGCCGAAGGCGCCGATCCTGATCCAGTCGAGATCGAGCCGGCGTTCGGCGGTCTGTGGTGGCGAATGATCGGTTTGCGCAGGCATGGCGGCTATCCCTTGCTCGCCCTGAGCAGGCCGGCATGGCGGGCCTGAGGTCGAGACGGTGCGGGACGAGCAGCCGATGCTGCGTGACGAAAGCCAGCGGGCCGGGATGAGTGGTGGCGATGCCGTGACGAATGGTGGCGAGGCTTCACCCCGCCGCGATGTCGGCCGTTTGCCGACCCGGCTGCCCTATCTGGCGATCGCGCTCGGCACGGCCTTGACCTGCCTCGTCAACGCCTTCTCGACCCTGCACGATCTCGCCCGTGTCGGCCGCGCCGTGCCGCTCTGGCAACCCTTGCTCTGGGAAGCATCGAGCGGCGTCATCATCCTGGCGCTGGCGCCATTGGTCCGGCGGCTGGTGCTGGTCTCGCTGACGCGATCGAGCCGGCCATGGCTGCTTGCAGCGCTGCATGCCGGCGCGATCGTGGCCTTCTCGGCGCTGCACGTCGGCGGCATGGTCCTGCTGCGCAAGCTCGGCTACTGGGCCGCGGGCGCCGGCGAGTACAGCTTCGGCTTCTCCAGCGGCAACCTGTTCTACGAATTGCGCAAGGACGTCCTCGTCTACCTGCTGCTCGCGATTCTGTTCTGGCTGGTCGAGCTCTGGCGGCGGCGTCCGCAGCCGCAAGCCGCAGCGGCCATGGTTGCTGCACCATCAGGCTTCTGGCTGCGCGACGGTACGGTCAATCTGCGGCTCGAACCTGCCGAGATCGTCGCCGTGGTCTCGGCCGGCAACTATGTCGAATACTGCCTGGCGAGCGGCAAACGCCACCTGATCCGTGCCACGCTGCAGGCCGAGGAAGAGCGATTGCGCCCGCTCGGCTTTGCCCGCATCCACCGCACAAGGCTGGTCAATGCGGCCCGCATCCGGCGCATTGCTGGCCGGCCCTCGGGCGACTTCGACGTCGAGATGGCGACCGGCGAGGTCTTCGCCGGCAGCCGCCGCTATCGCGAGGGCCTCACCGCGCTCACGCCTTAAGGCGGCGCGGGCCGGCCACTCACAACCCGCTTAAGACGTCTCCGCTCGACTTCTCCGGCGCCCGGTGCAGCGCGATCGCGGCGTTGAGCTCGGCGCCATAGAGGAAGATCGCCGCCAGCCAATAGAGGAAGACCAGCGCGATCATCGCGGTGGCGAGGCCGGCATAGGTCGTGATGTAGGCGCCGGCGAAGGAATCGAGATACCAGCCGAAAACGATGCCGCCGATCAGCCAGACCACCAGCGTCATCAGGATGCCCGGCCACATCGCCCCGATATGCGGCGCTCGGGCCGGCAGCAGCTTGTGCGCGACCGCGAGCGCCAGCACGATCAGCACCGTCGCGCCGGCAATGCGCAGAAAGGCGAGCAGGAAGCCGAGCGGCGCAAGGGCGGGCGCAAAGCCGACGATGCCGCGCCAGATCAGCGGGCCGAGCACGACGAGCAGAGAGAAGGCGAGCATGAAGACCGCGCCGCCGACCACATAGGCGATCGATTCCAGCCGCGTGCGCCACCAGCTGCGCCATTCATAGGCTTCATAGGCGCGATTGAGCCCGATCCTGACGGCCTCGACCCCGGAAGAGGAAAAGTACAGCGCCAGGATCGCGCCCAGCGTCAGCGCGTCCTTGCGCACCGCGGTCAGCACCGAGCGGACCTCGCGCGCGATCGGCTCGGCCACCTCGCGCGGCCAGGCTTCGAGCAGCAATTGCGCCGCTTCGTCGGCCGCTGCCTGCGAGCCGAAGAAGCCGCCGAGCGCGGTGACGAGGATCAGGAACGGAAACAGCGACATCAGCACCGACAGCGCGATGTGGCTGGCGATCGCCCAGCCGTCATGGGCGATGAAGCGCTCGAAGGCGAGGGCGGGAACTGAGCGCGGTGACATGCAGGTCTCGGACGGGGCAGGGCGGTGATTGTCGCTGGTTCAGGGCGGCTGGCAAGACGGGAGGGGCGCGGTATCTCCCTTCTCCCCTTGGGTGAGAAGGGAGGACGCACGCCAAACATGCCGCCACAGCGTCCGCATGCGGCGACAACTGCCGCTATCCGGCCTATCAGGCGCCTAGAAAGCTCCGCCAATGTTCGATTCCCCGCTCTTCCTGCGCCTGTCGCCGGCGCTCTTCGTCTTCCTCTGGTCGAGCGGCTGGATCGTTGCCGGCTATTCGGCGCGCTATTCCGATGCGCTGACGTTCCTCTCGGTTCGCTTCGCCTGCGCCGGCCTCGCCCTCACCGTGCTCGCCGTCGCGCTCGGCGCACCCTGGCCCAGGAGCCGGCGCGCCATCATCGATTGCGTCATCGCCGGCATCCTCTTGCACGCCATTTATCTCGGCGGCGTCTGGTGGGCGGTGCGCCATGGCCTGCCGGCCGGCGTCTCCGGCCTGATCGCCGGTCTGCAGCCGGTGCTGACCGCGCTGTTCGCCCCCCTGATCGTGCGCGAGCGCATCTCCCCGATCCGCTGGCTCGGCATCGTCTTCGGTTTCGTCGGCATCGCTCTGGTGCTGGAGCCGAAGCTGGTCGGCGTCTCCCCCGAGGCGCTGTCCGCCATCGCGTTGCCGATCATCGTCAACGTCATCGGCATGTTCTCCGTCACCTTCGGCTCGTTCTGGCAGAAGGCGCGCATCGTCGAGGGCGACCTGCGCACGGTGACGGCGGTGCAGTACATCGCTGCCTTCCTGTTCACGCTGCCCTTCGCCTATTGGCTCGAGCCGATGCGGATCGAGTGGAACCTGACGATGGGCCTGGTGCTGGCCTGGTCGGTGCTGGCGCTCTCGCTCGGCGGGATCGGGCTCTATCTCGTGCTGATCCGCCGCGGCCAGGTCTCGCGCCTGGCGACCTTCCTCTATCTCGTGCCGCCGGCGGTTGCGGTCGAGGCCTTTCTGCTCTTCGGCGAGACCCTGACAGCCACCCAGCTCGTCGGCATGGCCGTCGCGGTGTTCGGTGTGGTGCTCGCCAGCAGAAAATAGGTCTGCTGCGCAGATATGCGCCGCCGGTGCGATCTCCGGGTTCCCGCAGGCCGGTCGATGCTGTAGCCAGAGAGCAGGAGGCGGCGAGGTATCGCCGCGCTGGCGACAGGGACGAGACGACCATGGCTGTGACGACCGAGACTGTTCCGGGGACTCTTGCCGGCGCCTTCATCGGCGCCCGCCGCGGCCACAAGCTGGTCGACATCGCGACCTTGCCGGTCCCCGCCGATGTCGATGCCGGCTTCGCCGCGCAGGCCGAGATCAACAAGGCGATGGGCTATCCGCTCGCCGGCTGGAAGGTTTCGCTCGGCGAGGGCGGCCGGCCGATGGCCGGGCTGATGCCCGGGCCCTATCTGAAGTCGGGCGACACCTATCGCGGCGTGCACGGCGCCGAACTGCGCGTCGAGATCGAGCTCGCTGTCCGGCTCGGCCGCGACATGCCGCTGCGGCCCGGCCAGCCCTATACCCGCGACGAGCTGATCGACCATTGCGACGCGGCGCTCGTCGGCATCGAGATCGTCGAGAGCCGCATCGCCGACTGGACCAATGTGCCGTTCCCGCTCTGGCTTGCCGACGCGATGGGCCATGGTGGCTACCTGATCGGCCCCGAAGTGCCCTTCAGCATCTTCGACGACGTTCCGGCCCTGACCTGCACGGTCGAGCTCGACGGCGACGTGCTCTATGAGCGCCAGGCGCTGCACGCCAATGGCGATCCGCTGGTCACGGCGCTCGGCTGGGCGAACCGCTCGGTCGAGGGGCCACTCGGCCCGCTCAAGGCCGGCCAGATCATCACCACCGGCAGCCTTTGCGGCGGCGTGCTGGCGCCGACGGTCGGGCCGGTGATCGCAAGGCTCGACCCGGTCACGGCGATCTCCTTCGCGCTGGCCGAGCAGGGCGACTGAGGCGCGGCTGCGACCTGACTATGGCCGTTCGGCAAAGTCCGGGCGGCCAACGATTCGTTCAGGTTTTCGGTTGACGGTGACCTGATCCCGAGCGTCGAATTGTGATCAACTGGAGGCGCGATCACAAAATCAACGCATTCGCTGCGTTCTAGTTGGGTTGCGTTGGAGGTTTGATGCGGTCATGGCGAAGGGGCAGGATCGGCATTGCCGGCGGAGGCTTGTTTGCTTTCGCAGCGATGCTTGCCGGTGAGATTTCGCCGGCGCGCGCCTTCGACCTGTCATCGCTCGACGTCTTCAACCTCTTCGGCAGCAAGGACAAGCCGCCGCCGGTCAGCGAGACGACGCTGCCCTATGAATTGAAGTTCGAGCTAGGCGATGTGCCCGATGCCAGCGCGCTGAAGCGCAGCCTGCAGGACGCCTCTCTGCTCTATCGCCTGCGCGAGGATGCGCCGCCGGATGGCGAGACCCTGGCTCGCCGCGCCGCCGCGGACATCAATCCGCTGATCGACGCGCTCTGGGCCCAGGGCTATTTCAACGCCCAGGTCGCGATCGCCGTCGATGGCGTCGCGGTGACCCAGGCCGGCGAGCCGCCGCCGGGGCTCGCGCGCACGGCCGAGCGCTATCGCAACCGCGCGCCGGCGCCGGTGGTCGTCACGGTCGATCCCGGCCCGCTGTTCTCGCTGCGCAATGTCGAGATCGTGCCGGGCAGCCGCCGCGATGCCGCAGCGGTCATTCCCGATCCCGGCAAGGTCTCGGGCCTCGTTCCGGGCGCGCCCGCCACGTCCTCCTCGATCAGGGCAGCGCAGAGCGCGCTGGTCGACTACTGGCGCGGCAAGTCCCGCCCGCTCGCCCGGATCGTCGAGGTCCGTCCGGTCGTCGACCATGCCGCCAAGATCATGGACGTCGCACTCGTCGTCGATCCTGGTCCCGTCGCCGGCTTCGGCGATGTCTCGGTGACCGAGACCGGCGACATCCCGCCCGAGGTGATCCGCTCCTTCATCTACCTGGAGCCGGGCGAGCCCTATTCGCCCAAGGCACTGGCGGATACCCGCAAGTCGATCGCGACCATCCCCGCCGTCGGTTCGGTCCGCATCCGCGAAGGTACTTCGCTGGACCAGACCGGCAACCTGCCGATCTTCGTCGAGGTCAACGAGCGACCCAAGCACCTGCTCGGTTTCTCCGCGCGCTATTCGACCATCGATGGCCCGGCGGTGAAGACCTATTGGGAGCACCGCAACCTGTTCGGCGGCGCCGAGCGCCTGCGGCTCGAGGCCTCCGTCTTCTTCGCGCCGCGCATCGACGGCACCAAGGTCCAGCGCTTCGGCGATTTCGAGCCGACCGATCTCGGCGCGCGCTTCTCTGCCAGCTTCCTGAAGCCCGCGCTCGGCGGCAGCCGCAACGACCTGCTGATCGACGCCAGCGGCGTGCGCGAGCGTGTCGGCACCAACCGCTATGGCGGCTACACCGCGCGCTACGCCAATATCACCGCCGCGATCCGCCATCGCTTCAGCGACGTCTTCTCGATCCAGGCCGGTATCGAGGCCGAGCGCGGCCAGACCAGCGACGTGCTCGGCCAGGTCAACTACATGATCGTCGGCGTGCCGCTGTCGCTGCGCTACGATTCGACCGACAGCCAGCTCGACCCGACCCGCGGCGTCAGGGTCGCCGCCTCGGTCACGCCCTATGCCGCTTTCGGCGATACCGACGCGCCCTTCGTCCAGAGCAAGTTCTCGGTTTCCGGCTATTACGCGCTCGATGACGACGCCCGCTATGTCCTGGCCGGCCGGGTCGCGCTGGGCTCGATCGCCGGCGCCGATCTCGACGAGGTGCCGGCGACGCGGCGCTTCTATGCCGGCGGCGGCGGCTCCGTGCGTGGCTATGCCTATCGCACGCTTTCGCCGCTCGGCCCGCTCAATCACCTGACCGGCGGGCGCAGCCTGTTCGAGGCCTCGGTCGAGGCACGCATCAAGATTACCAACACGATCGGCATTGTGCCCTTCTTCGATGCCGGCATGGCCTTCGCCTCGCAATTCCCTAACTTCAAGGAGAAGATGCAGTACGCCGCCGGCCTCGGGCTGCGCTACTATACGCCGATCGGGCCGATCCGGGTCGACGTCGCCGCCCCGCTCAACCCGCGCAAGGGCGACAAGCCCGTCGCTCTCTATATCAGCATCGGGCAGGCCTTCTGATGGGCACGCTCCGCATCTCGCGATGGGTCGCCGGCCTCGCGGCGCTCGTCATCGCCGCCGCGCTGGTCCTCGTCACTGGCCTCGGCGGCTTTGCGCAGAATGCCGGCGATCGCGGCGTTATCGCCGACCTGATCTCCAAGGCGCTTTCGACCGATGGCAGCCAGGTCTCGATCGGCGCCGTCGACGGCGCGCTCTCCTCCGACGCGACCATCCGCGACATCGTCATCTCCGACCGCGACGGGCCCTGGCTCCGGCTCGACCGCGCCCGGCTGATCTGGACGCGCTCGGCGCTGCTGCTGCGCCGGCTCGAGGTCAACCGGCTCGAGATCGGCAAGCTCGAGATCCTGCGCAAACCATTGCCGGAGCCGGGTGCCCCGCCGCCGGCCGACAATTCACCGATCCTGCCCGAACTGCCGCTCAAGGTGATCATCGAGGCCTTCCAGCTCGGCGAGCTGGCGCTGGGGCCGACCGTGATCGGGGCGCCGGCCAGGCTCTCGGCAACCGGCGCGGCCCGCCTCGGCCCGCCGAACGAGGGCCTCGATTTCCGCCTCGCCGGGCGCCGGCTCGACATGGGCGGCACGCTCGACGTCAACCTGCGCTTCGTGCCGCAGTCGACGCAGCTCCAGCTCGCGCTCAAGCTCGACGAGCCGGCGGGCGGCCTGATCTCGACCATCGCCGATCTGCCCGACCGGCCGCCGGTCAAGCTCGACCTCTCCGGCGACGGCCCGCTCGACCGCTTCCGGGCGACGCTCGCCTTCGCGGCGGGTCCGACGATCGGCGCCAACGGCACGGCCGATCTCAGCCGCCAGGGCGCAGGGAGGCGGCTCCTGCTCGCGCTCGACTCCCGTATCGCCGGCCTGATGCCGCCGCCGGTCGCGCCGGTCTTCGAAGGCTCGACCCGGCTCGACGGCACCGTGGGACTGGCCGATAGCGGCGCGGTCTCGGTCGATCAGATGGCGCTGGTCTCGGCCCTGGCGCGGCTCGACGTGAACGGGCTCTACGGCGTCGACAAGAACCTGGACTTCAAGATCACGGCCGCCGCCCGCCCCAATGCGGAAGGGCGCACCGTCGCCTCCGGCGCCGAGATCGCCAAGCTCACCTTCGACGCGACGATTCGCGGGCCCGCGGCCGGGCCGCGCGTCAACGCCAGCCTGCAGGCGGAGGGGGCGAGCGTCCCGGCCGGCAAGCTCGGCAAGCTCGATTTCACCTTCACGGCGACGCCGACCGGCGCACTCAACGATCCGGCGACGCGGACCGTGCTGGTCTCCGACGGCGAGGCCTCCGGCGTCGCGCTCGCCGATCCCGGTCTGGCGCGCTTCATCGGCGACCGCCTGCGCTTCACCTTGCGCGGCACCGCTTCCGAAGGCGGGGGCGGCGAGTTCGAGACATTGAAGCTCAGCTTCGGCGGGGCCGAGCTCGGTTATGCCGGCCGACTCGACCCGGCCCGCATCCTCGGCAAGGTGCAGGCGCGGCTGCCGGACCTCTCCCGGCTCAGCACGCTGGCCGGCCGTTCGCTCAAGGGCGCGGCCAATGTCAGCGCCGACGTCGATGCCGAGCCGAGGAAGAAGCTCTATGCCGTCAAGCTCGATGGCGGCGCCGAGTCGCTGACGCTCGGCCAGGAGGCGCTCGATCGCCTGCTAGCCGGCAAGCTCTCCCTGACTGGCGAGATCCGGGTGCCCGCCAGCAGCGGGTTGGTCGTCAACGGGCTGCGCATCGCCGGAACCCATGTCGCGGCGACGGCCGACGGCGCGCTCGGCGCGCAAGGCTCGAACCTGAAGGCCAACATCGCGATTCCCGATCTGCGCCGGGCCGACCCGAAACTCTCGGGGCAGGGCGCTTTCGACGCGACGCTGACCGGGCCGCTCGACAAGCTGGGTGCGACGCTGAAAGCGGGGATCGTCAACGCGACCGCGCTCGGCCGTCCGGTGCCGCGCCTCGCGCTCGATGCGACCTTGCGTGATGTGCAGGGTGCGCTCTCCGGTGATGCCAGGCTCTCCGGCGAGGTCGATGGCCGGCCGGCGACCGGCGCCCTGCGATTCGCCAAGCGCGATCCCGGCGGCTGGGCGCTGCCGCAGCTCGATGTCGCCATCGGCTCGGTCACGCTGAACGGCGCGCTCGATCTCGACGCTTCCAACCTGGCCGAGGGCAATCTCAAGCTTGCGGCGCGCAATCTCGACGATCTCTCGGCGCTGGCGCTCGCCAAGCTCGGTGGCCGGATCGAGGCTGATGTGAAACTGGCGCGGCCCACCGGCGGCCAGAATCTCGATCTCAAGGCGAGCGCGCAGAAGCTTGTCGCGCCTAGCCTTTCGCTCGATCGGCTCGACGCGAATCTCGCCATCGTCGATGCGCTGCGCAAGCCGCTGATCAACGGCACCGTCCAGATCGACCGGGCGGTGATCGCCGGCGAGCCGGTGAGCGCGATCCGCCTGGTCTCGACCGGCGCCGCCGACGCCAGCGACATCAGCCTCGACGCCACGGCGCGCGGCTTCTCGCTGGCGTCGAAGGGCCGGCTCTCGGTCTCCGATCCCTTGCGCTTCGATCTTTCCACCTTCACCGCGACGCGTGACGGCCGCCGCATCGCGCTGGCAAAGCCGGCGAGCTTCACCGCGATCGATGGCGGCGTCGCGATCCGCGACCTCGCCATCGCGCTCGACGGCGGCCGGATCACGCTCGACGGCGAGGCCGGCAAGGCGCTCGACCTGCGCTTCGCGGCGCAGAACGTCCCGCTCTCGGCCGCGCGCCTGGCGTCGCCGACGCTCGATCTCTCCGGCACGCTCGACGCCGAGGCGACGATCAAGGGGACGCCCGAGGCGCCGACGGGCCCGTGGCGCTTGCGCATCGCCCGCCTCGTCGCGCCGCAGACCCGCTCCGCCGGCCTGCCGCCGATCGAGATCGCCGGGCAGGGCGCGCTGGGGGGGCGCCAGACCAGCCTCGACGCCAGCCTGAATGCCGGCCGCTTCGTCAACCTGACCGCCAAGGGCACCGCGCCGCTCGGCGGCGACGGCGCGCTCGATCTCTCGGTCCAGGGCCGCGCCGATGCGGCGCTCGCCAACACCCAGCTCGCCGCTGACGGTCGGCGACTGACCGGCCAGCTCGCGCTCGACCTGCGGGCCGGTGGCACGCTTTCGGCGGCGCGCCTCTCCGGCGGTGCGACGCTCTCCGGCGGCAGCTTCAGCGATGCGCTCCAGGGCGTGAAGCTGACCGGGCTCGAGGCGAGAGTGACTGCCAACGGGCCCGAGCTGGTGATCGAGCGCTTCACGGCGCAGACGCCGGGCAACGGCACGCTCTCGGCCCGCGGCAACGTCAAGCTCGACCCGCAGGCCGGTTTCCCCGGCACGATTCGCATCGAGGGCAAGCGAGCCCAGCTCGTCGACAGCGGGCTGGTCCGCGCGGTCACCGATCTCAATCTCGATCTGGCCGGCCCGCTGGCGCAGCGGCCGCGCATCGCCGGCCGCGTCGACGTCGTGACGATCGAGGTTTCTGTCCCCGACCGCCTGCCGTCCAGCTCACGGCCGATCGACGGCATCCGCCATGTCAACGCCAAGGGCCAGGCGGCCGCCCGCCTCGCCGCCGAGCGCAGGGCCCGCGCGGTGGCGAGCCGCAAAGGTGGCCGCGCAGCTGCTTTCGACGCGGTGCTCGACATTACCGTCTCGGCGCCGGGGCGCGTCTTCATCCGCGGCCGCGGTATCGATGCCGAACTCGGCGGCGACCTGCGTATCGGCGGCACCTCCGGCGCGCCGGCGCTGACCGGCGGCTTCGACCTCAGGCGCGGGCGCCTCAGTCTTGCCAGCCAGCGCCTCGATTTCAGCCGTGGGCGCGTCACCTTCTCCGGCGACGTGATGCCGACGCTCGATTTCGTCGCCGAGACCCGTGCCGCCGACGTCACCGCGCGGATCATCGTCTCCGGCGAGGCCTCGGCGCCCGAATTCACCTTCACCTCCTCGCCGGAGCTGCCGCCGGACGAGGTGCTCTCGCGTCTGCTCTTCGCCCGCGCCTCCGGTTCGCTCTCGCCTTTCCAGGCGCTGCAGCTGGCCCAGACCGCGGCGCAGTTCTCCGGCGCCGGCGGCGACGATGTCTTCGAGCGCATCCGCCGCTCGCTCGGCGTCGACAACCTCGATATCCAGATGGGGCCCGGCGGCCCGACGGTCGGTGTCTCCCGCGCGATCTCGGACAATATAACCCTCGGCGTGAAGGCCGGCGCCAAGCCCGAGGACAGCGGTGTCTCCGTCGGCATCGACGTGACCCGCCGCCTGAAGCTCCAGGCCGAGACCAATGCCGATGGCAGTGCCGCGGTCGGCGTCGGAGCCGAGTGGGAATACTGACGTCCCGACTCAATCGACGGGATGACGCCGCAGATTCGCCCCCGGGACGGCGGACAGGCGGCTCCGGAAGCCCGCAAACCACCCTATGCGGTTAACGCTCTCTTAAGTTCGGCGGTCAAAGCGTGGCTCGGCTGCAACACCGGGGGGCAAAGCGGGTCCAGGGTGGGGACTGTGGCGTGATCGTGGTTGATCGGCGGCCGGGCATTCGTAATGGTGACTGTGCGGCGGGACGTTCCCGGTCGCTGTTTTTCGTCTTCGCCTCCGAACGGTTCGGGGACGCGGGCGAAAGACCGGGATAAGCGGGTTCGCCGAACAGGTCTCCTGGGGCCGTCGGACAAGGAACGCGCCGACGCCCGAGGGTCTCGAAACTCTTTTGGAGGTAATCAAATGAAGCTCGTCAAGAGCCTCCTCCTCGGTTCCGCCGCCGGCATCGCCGCGGTTGCCGGGGCTCAGGCCGCCGACCTTCCTTCGCGGAAGGCCGCTCCGGTCGAGTACGTTCGCGTTTGCTCCGCTTATGGCGCGGGCTTCTTCTACATCCCGGGCACCGACACCTGCCTTCGCGTTGGTGGTCGTGTTCGCGCCGAGTACACTGTCGGCACCCGTTACGGCGATCTGCAGGACGCCTACGGCATGCGCGCTCGTGGTCGTCTGAACGTTGACGCCCGCACCGCGACTGCCTTCGGCACGCTGCGTACGTTCTTCCGTTACGAGATCACCAACAACTCGGGGATGTATCAGAACACCACCCCGGCTGGTAACCAGGGCATCACGTTCCCGGGCAACATCCACTCGACGGCTTCGACGACCTCGACGGTCCTCGATCTCGCCTTCATCCAGTTCGGTCCGATCACCGCCGGTCGCGCTCAGTCGTTCTTCGACTTCTACGCGAACGACTTCGGCTTCTCGACGATCCGCACGGCTGACTCGCGTCTGAACCTGTTGGCCTACACCGCCACCTTCGGTTCGGGCTTCTCGGCCACGATCTCGGTGGAAGACCGCACCTCGGGCACGGGTAACCGCGAAAACCTCGCGATCACCCAGTTCGGTGGCGCCAGCGTCCTGTATGATGGTCAGGACTTCCCGGATCTCGTCGCCTCGCTGCGCGTCGATCAGGGCTGGGGCTCCGCTCAGCTGTCGGGTGCTCTCACCCAGCGTAAGGTCTCGGGTCTCTCCCTGGCTGGTGCTGCGCTCGGTTCGAGCCAGGACGAGTTCGGCTGGGCCATCCAGGGCGGCGTGAAGATCAACCTGCCGATGCTTGCGGCTGGTGATCACCTGTTCTTGCAGGCTGCCTATGCTGACGGCGCTCTCGGCTACCTCGGCTGGTCGGGCAACTACGGCGTCGGCCGCACCGGTGGTCTGCTGCTCGGCGACATCGGCTACGATCCGGTCACTGGCCGCACCAAGACCTCGACCGGCTGGTCGGTCGTCGCTGGTCTGCGTCACTTCTGGACCCCGCAGCTGCGTTCGGAGCTCTACGGCTCGTACTCGGAAGTCAAGCTCGGCTACCTCAACGCCGGCTCTTATGCCGTCGGTGCGGTCGGTCGCTCGCTTGATCCCAAGGAGCTCATCGTTGCCGGTAACCTGATCTGGTCGCCGGTCTCGGGCCTCGATATCGGTGTGGAAGTCCTCTACACCCGCGTCGAGCTGCGCGACCAGGTCGGCGCTGCCGTCAACGGCTTCGGCGTCGCCCGCAACGGTCTGATCGGCGTCAAGTCCGACGACGCTTGGGCTGGCCGTCTGCGCATCCAGCGCGACTTCTGATCGATCATCTGATCGTTCAAGAGAGGCCCCGGGGAAACCCGGGGCCTTTTTCGTTTTGTCCATCCCGCCGCTGGAAATCCTGTCTGTCGCTCGCAAGGGCAGGGCGGCGCCTTGCTTGACTCGGGGCTGCGATAGGGCGTGATTTGCAAAGGGCCGCGGGCGTCCGGATTCGGCGTCAGCGATCCCTGGACGAGCGAGGATTTCGGCATGGCGCGGCACGCCGGTTGGCTCTGGGGGCTTGCTCCGCTCGCTGCGCTCTGGGTCACGGCGAATGCTTTGAAGATCGAGCCGGTGCGGCGAGACATCGAGGCTCGGGCGCTCGCAGCCGGG
Organism: Allobosea sp. NPDC055332; assembly: GCF_053645455.1. Lineage (NCBI taxonomy): Bacteria > Pseudomonadati > Pseudomonadota > Alphaproteobacteria > Hyphomicrobiales > Alloboseaceae > Allobosea > Allobosea sp. NPDC055332. Next base: position 143,883 of record NZ_JBSHMO010000006.1, read on the forward strand.
GCAGCGGCAGGGACCGCCGCCGGGGCACGCGGTATCTCCGTCCGGATCAGCGGGCGGGATGTCTATCTCGATGGCGAGGCCGTCACCGCTGATGGTGCCAACAAGGCCCTGGCACAGCTTCAATCCGAATTCGGTGTCAGGCGCGTCCTTGGCGGGCTGACGCAGGTCATCGCGCAGAAGCCCTATAGCTGGTCCGCGACCCGGCAAGGCGATCTCGTGACTCTTTCCGGTTTCGTCCCCGACGAGGCGAGTGCCACCGCGGTGTTGTCGGCGGCACGGGCCCTCGGTCCGGGAATACGGATCGACGACCAGCAGAAAATCGCCTTTGGCGCGCCGGCCGGTTTCGCCGATATCGTTGCTGCGCTGATGCGTGATTTCGGCCGGCTGTCGGCCGGCAAGGTGGCGCTCGACGACGCCCGCTTCTGTGTCGAAGGGACGGCTGCGACGCCGGAGGGTTTTCTCGCCTTGCGCGACAGTGCCGCATCGTCCGGCTCTCGGGGGTTCACGCGCGTCGATTGCATGCTCACCCCGCCAAGGCTGTCACCCTATCGCTGGAGCGCCGAGAAGGACGCCGCCGGTGCCGTCTCCGTCGCGGGTTACGTCCCCGGCGAACAGGCCCGGCGCGATATCGCTGCCATGCTCGCGCGCGCCTTTCCGGGCTCCGCTGCCGTCACGGACCGCACGGTTCCGGCGCTTGGCGAGCCGCCTGCCTATGCCGCGAGGGTGGCGCGTGCCGTAGCCGACCTCGCCCGCCTGCGCAGCGGCAAGGTCGAGATCGAGGGCGATGCCTATCGAATTTCAGGTCTGGGGCCGGAGAATCGCGAAGCCTGCGAGGCCCTGCGCCTGAACATCGCGCAGGGCGACGGTCCCGATTCGGTTGCGCTCGCCAGCATCACTTGCCCGGCGCCGGCGCCGAAGAGCGATCTCGTGCCGACGCCGCCGGCGCCGGCAGTACCGCAACCGGCCGCGCCCGCGGCAGATCCGGCTCCTGCCGCGCCGAGTTCGGCGGCGGGCGTCACGGAGCCATCGGGGTCTCCGCGGCAGGCGGCTCCCGGCACGCCCTCCGCCCGGCCGGCACCCGCGGTGCGGAACTACGGCTTCGCGGCTTCGATCGACAGGTCGGGTGGCTATCTGACGGGCTATCTGCCCGATGCCGCCGCCAGGGAGGCGATCGCCACGCTGATCGAGGCTTCGCCGCTGCGCGGACGCATCAATGACGAGACCGAGATCCTGCCGGCAGCGCCGACCGGTTTCGGCGTCGCGGCGCGGGGGGCTGTCCAGGATCTGTTGCGGCTCGACCTCGGCTCGGCGAGCGTGGTCGACCGGGAGATCAATGTGCGCGGGCTGACCTGCCGGGCGTTGATCCGCGACGAGGTCGAGACCAATCTGGCGAACGGGTTGCCGCAGGGCTTTTCCGGCAAGGCCGAAATCAGCATGCGCCAGACGGGTTGCGTCATCGACCCGGCGAGCACCTGCCAGAACGAACTCGATGCGCTGACGCAGCGCTACTACGTCATCTTCGCGTTGGGCACCAATGTCACCACCCTCGATCCGGTGACCGAGCGGGCGATGACCGAGGCTGCCTTGATCCTGAAGCAGTGCCCGGCTGCGCGCGTGACGGTGGAGGGCCATACCAATCTCGATGGCGAGCGGAGTGGCTTCAACAATCTCGACCTGGCGAACAGGCGGGCGCTGCGCGTCCGGGAGGAGCTGATCCGCCGGGGCGTCCCTTCGACCCAGCTCGAGACCAAGGCCTATGGAACCGATCGGCCACTGGCTGCTCCGACAGATCCGGAAGCGAAGATCAAGAATCGCCGTGTCCAGTTCACGGTCGCGAAGTAGGAGGCGGCGATGCTCTATCTCGCGGTCCAGTTTTCCTGGTTCCTCCTCGCTGCCTTCGCGATCGGGCTCGCTTTCGGCTGGCTGACGCTCGGCCGCGGCCGAAGCGAGGTTGCAACCGGACCGATCGCCGGCTTCGTCCTCCTCTGGGGCGCTCTGGCCGGGCTGGTCTGGTTCCGCCTCGTCAACGACCAGGCGGCGTTCTGGATCGAGACGGCCTTGCTCCACCTCCTGGCTTACGCCGCCGGCTGCCTGGTCGGCAGCGTCTTTGGCGCAGGCGGCGGCGAGGCGCTTCCGGCGCTTGCGCCGCCGGCCCCACGTCTTGCCTTGCCGCAGCCTGCTCCATCCCTCCCGGCGCCGTCCGCCCCGACTGAGGTTTCCGCGCCGCATGAGACGGTTGCGGACGTCGTTCCCGAGGTGGCGGAGGAGCGCGCTGGCGCCGGCAAGCGACCGGGCAATCTCCTACCGGGTGCGCGCGGCGGCAAGCCGGACAATCTGCGCCTGATCGCGGGAATCGACCTGGCGACGGCCGAAAAGCTCAATGCGCTCGGGCTCTGGCATTTCGACCAGATCGCGGCGCTCGGCCCGGACGAATTGCGCTTCGTGGCAGATCATCTCGGCCTCCCGGAGAGCGGCGCGGCGGAAGGCTGGAGAACGGAAGCCGAAATCCTGGCCAAGGGTGGCGAGACCGCTCATTCGCGCAGCGTGAAGGCCAAGCGCAGCCGCAAGAAGCGCTGAGCCGGGCGGTTCGGCGCGCCTCGCCTCAGGCCGCCTGCTTCTCCGCCTTCGCGATCAGCTTGCCGATACGGCGGACCATGTCCTTGCTGCCGAGCAGGGGAGCATGGCCCTGGCCCGGCGCGGTGAAGGTCTCGCAGCGTGGATGGCGCTGCCCCATCTCCTCCAGCGTCTTCTCCGCCAGAAGATCGGAGTTCTCGCCGCGGATCGCCAGCACCGGGACATGGTTCAGCGCTGCGAAATAGGGCCAGAGTTCCGGCAGCGGGGCCTCGAGATCGAGCTCTTCCAGCGTCTTGAGCAACCGAGGGTCATAATCCGGCACCAGCGCGCCATTGCGCTCGGTCCAGGTCCGGCGCGCCATCATCTCCCATTCGGCTTCGCCGAAGAGCGGGAATTGCTGGTCCGAGAGTCGCTTCAGGATCTCGGCGCCCTCGGCGAAGCTGCGCGGCGTCGGCAATTTGCCGACATAGCCGCGGATGCGCAGCAAGCCGCGCGCGTCGATCACCGGGCCGACATCGTTCAGTACAGCGCCGCGGACTGCTCCAGGGCGTGCCGCCGCCAACGCCATGGTCAGGAGCCCGCCGCGCGAGGTGCCGACGAAGACGGCCTCCTCGACGCCGGTCGCCGCCAGGACCTGCATGAGATCGTCGAGCTCGACGCGGATGTCGTAGTCGTGCCAGTCCTTGGCATAGTCGGAACGGCCGCGGCCGCGATAGTCGAGCGCCAAGACACGCCTTGGCCCGTCTTCCGCCAGCGCCAGCGCGAGCTCGTGGAAGTCGGCGGAGGTGCGCGCCAGCCCCGCCAGACAGACGATCGGTAGAGCAGATGCCGCCTGCGGCCCGTATTCGCGAACGTGCAGCTTCAGCCCGTCGCGGGCGCTGATGAAGAGGGAGCGGAAGCCGGTATCGGAATTCATGCAGGGGGACTCAAGGGTGCTAGGCAAGCTGTCAGCACCTAACCATGGCGGTGCCGGGGGCGAAAGCCGGGCTCTGCTCCGACCCGTCGCAAGGCGCTATGACGCGGCGCCCCAATCCTTCAGCTTGGCGATGCAGCGGTTGAAGACCGCGAGCTCCTCCTGCGTGGCGAGCATCCACATCTTGAACACCGCGTTTGCCAAAGGCAGACGTGGATGGTCGGGACAAGCCCGACCATGACGGAAAGACTTGAGCGACCCCTCATCCGGCGCTTCGCGCCACCTTCTCCCGCAAGGGGAGAAGGGAAGAGCCCTCAATCCCGCTTGCCGCCCCGCTTCAGATCGTAGTCGATCATATAGGCGGTGCGCTGGTTGAGGCGCTGGCGGTAGACCTGCAGGTTCTCCATCACCCGCTGCACATAGTTGCGCGTCTCGGTGAAGGAGATGCGCTCGACCCAATCGACCGCATCGACCTCGGGGGTGCGCGGGTCGCCATAAGCCGCGATCCATTTCTTCACATTGCCGGAGCCGGCATTATAGGCGGCGAAGGTCAGGATATAGGAGCCGCGCCAGTCGCCGAGCAGGTCGTTGAGATGGGCCGCGCCCATCTTGGCTGAATAGAGCGGGTCCTTGGTCAGCCGGTCGAGCTCGAAGGGGAATTGCGCCCGCCGCGCCGTCTCGCGCGCTGTCGCCGGCATCATCTGCATCAGGCCGAGCGCGCCGGCATGCGAGACCGCCGCTGGATCGAAGGCGCTCTCCTGCCTGGCGATGGCATGGACGATGGCGCGCTCCATCGGATCGCCCACCGACGGGAACTCGGGCACGCCGAAGGTCGGGAAGGCGGCCTCGTCGAGCGGGAAGCCGCGCTGCAGCGCGATCTTGCCGATGGTCAGCAGCGTCTTGGCGTCGCCGCGCTGGCGGGCGATGTCGGCGATGGCTTCGAGCGCGGCGGCATCGTGCAGACGTTGCGAGAGATCGATCAGCAATTGCCCGGCGAGATCGGGCGCCTCGATCGCATAGAGCAGCTTCGCCGCCTTGAAACCGGGCAGATGCGTCAGTGGCGCCGCCATGGTGCGCCGGACCGGCAGTTCGGTGAGACCGAGCCGGGCGCGGGCCAGCTGGCCGTAATAAGCGACCGGGTGCTCGGCGGCGCGGCTGTAGAAGGTCTTCGCCTCGTCGCTCTTGTTCAGAGCGTCGGCGGCGCGGCCTTGCCAATAGGTGGCGCGCGCCACCGAGATCGGCGTCTCGGCGATCTTGGCGGCCTCGGCGAAATGCTTCGCCGCCCGCTCGGCGTCCTTCTCGAAGCGCAGCGCGATCCAGCCGGCATGCCATTCGGCGTCGATGCGCTCGGCCGTGTCCTCGGCGCCATGGCCGGAGGCGACTGCATAGGCACCCTTGGCGTCGCCCTCGTCGAGCAGCTTACGGGCGATCAGCCGGCGCTCTTCCCACCAGCCGTCGCCATCGCCGAGCAAAGCCGGGTCGCGCGGCACCTCGGCGATCGCCTTGGCGGCATCGGCCGGCTTGCCGGAGCGGCGGGCCTGCTGCGCCTGCAGGAAGGCGAAGGAGATGTCCTTCTTGAGAGGCGCCGGCACGGCGTCGATCTGCTTCTGCGCGATCGGTCCCTTGGCCTTGGCGCTCGCGAGCCGGACTTTCGCCAGGGCGACATAGTCCTGCGAGACGCGGGCGGCATTGCGCAGCGCCTCCTCGCTCTTTCCGGCGAAGAGATAGCGTTCGGTGCGCAGGCGATGATCGGCGGCGGTGAGCTTGTCGCCGAAATTGTCGAGCACGATCTTTTCGAGCCCGGCACCGAGATGGTCCTTGAGCCAGGTCCGGCGGGCGAGCGCCAGCGCCTCGTCCGTCTTGCCCTCGGCGGCGAGAGCCCGCGCCAGCGCGATACGCCCGGCCGGGCTGATCGGCTCGCGGCCATGGAAGAAGGCACGGACGGTCTCAGGGCTGCGCCGGTCGGTGACCAGCGCCGCCTCGGCGCGCCGGCGGAACGGCGTCGTGCCGGGATAGTTCGGGAACTCGTCGAGGAATTCGGCGATGCGCTCGAAGCTGACGACATTGGAGAGGCTGCGCAGCGCCACCCATTCCAGCATGCCGCGCACCGCCTTGTCGTCGATACGGCGGGCGATGGCATCGCCTTCCTCGAGCTTGCCGGCGCGATAGGCCGCGACCACCTTCTTCAGCGGTTCGAGGTCGATGCGCTCTTCCGGCCGGGCGATCTCGGCCGGTGGCACGGGCGATGCGGGCGGCTCGGTCTGCGGCGCGAGCGAGGCGGTCACGCCGACATCGACGCTCGTGCTGGCGCTCGTATCGACACGCGCCAACTGCTCGATCTGCAACGGGTGCGAGCCGTCAGGGCCCGCAGAGCAGGGTCCAACAGCAACAAGGATAAGCGTCAGGCCAGTTCCGAAGAACCGTCGGCCCGGCGATAGCGCCATCAAGGGATCCCCCTAGCGCGCTTTCCGTTCGACCAGGACGGCCGAACGAAAGAAATCGCGCAACTGTACAAGGTGGAGCATGTTCTGGTCGCAAAAGTGGGTTCCACTTTTGCGACCAGAACATGCTCCGGCAAGCCGGATCGGTAGCGTAGACCATGCTCCCGTAGGGAGCTTTAGGAAGTCCTAACCATGCCGCCACGATTTTTGATGGGTTGCCGGCTTTGCGGACTGCAGCTGAAAGGCTATGTCTGTCGCCCGTTTCACGCCGAACTTTGTCGTTTTCAGGACCGTCCATGACCAAGCATGCGCCACTCACCGGTTCGATGCCCGCGCTGGTGACGCCGTTCAAGGGCGGAAAGATCGACGAAGCGACGCTGCGCGCTTTGGTCGACTGGCAGATCGAGAGCGGCTCGACCGCGCTGGTTCCGGTCGGCACCACTGGCGAGAGCCCGACGCTCAGCCACGAGGAGCACGGCCACGTCACCGAGATCGTGCTTGACCAGGCCAAGGGCCGGGTGCCGGTCATCGCTGGCGCCGGCTCGAACAACACCACCGAGGCGATCTCGCTGGCGAAGCACGCCGAGAAGGCGGGCGCTCAGGCCGTGCTCGTGGTCACGCCTTATTACAACAAGCCGACCCAGGAGGGCATGTACCAGCACTTCAAGGCGGTGAACGATGCGATCGGCATCCCGATCATCATCTACAACATCCCGCCGCGCTCGGTGGTCGACATGTCGGTCGAGACCATGGCGCGCCTCTATGAGCTGAAGAACATCGCCGGCGTGAAGGACGCCACCGCCAATCTCGCCCGCGTCTCGCAGCAGCGCCATGTGCTCGGTCCGGACTTCATCCAGCTCTCGGGCGAGGACATGACGGCTTTGGCCTATATGGCCGCCGGCGGCCATGGCTGCATCTCGGTCGTCGCCAATGTCGCGCCGAAGCTCTGCGCCGATCTGATGAGCTGCGCCCTCAAGGGCGACTATGCCGGCGCCCTGAAGATCCAGGATCGGCTGGTGCCGCTGCACGACGCCATCTTCAAGGAGCCGGGCCTTGCCGGCGCCAAGCATGGGCTGAAGCGCCTCGGTCGGATCGAGGAAGAGGTCCGCCTGCCGTTGATCCCAGTGACGCCGGCGACCGGCGAAGTCATCCGCAGCGCCATGGTTCACGCCGGCCTGCTGAATGCTTAAGTGAGGTAGCCGGCAACGCCGACTACCGGAGTGTTTCGATGAGTAAGCCCGATCCTGAGCGCTACAAGCTTGCGGCCGACAACCGCAAGGCGCGCTACAGCTATGCCATCACCGAGACGCTGGAAGCCGGCATCGCCCTGCAGGGCACCGAGATCAAGTCGCTGCGCGGCGGCAAGGCGACGATCGGCGAGAGCTATGCCGGCCCGATGGGCAACGAGCTCTTCCTGTTCAACGCCCATATCCCGGAATATCTCGAAGCCAACCGCTTCAACCATGATGTCCGCCGGCCGCGGAAGCTGCTGCTTCATCGCCGCCAGATCAACAAGCTGATGGGCGCGATCCAGCGCGAGGGCTACACCGTCATCCCGCTCAAGGTCTATTTCAACGACAAGGGCCGGGCGAAGGTCGAGCTCGGCCTTGGCAAGGGCAAGAAGCTGCACGACAAGCGCGAGACCGAGAAGACCCGCGACTGGAACCGCGACAAGGCGCGAATCCTGAAGACGGGTGGGTAGGGCGCCGGAAGCCGCGCTATTCGGTGATCTCGCGAGGCTCGACGAAGCCCCCGTCCGGCGCCGGATGTGGCAGCGACCAGCCGAAATAGACTTCCGCCTCGACGATCCTGCCGTCCCGGATCGTCAGGATCTCGGTATTGCGGAATCCTTTGCCGTCGTTTCCGTCGACCTCATAGGTGACGAAGACCGTCTCGCCGATCGCTATGACATGCCTGAACCGGCAGGCGCGGATGCGCTCGCTGTTCGGCCAGCAACGCTCGAAATAGGTCTCGCGATCGAGCCGGTTGTCGAGCGGGCTGGTGAAGTGAAAGTCCTCGGCAATGAGGGCTTCGAGCGCCGCCCGGTCTTTGTCGACATAGGCCTGGTAGCAGGCGCGTGCGATATCGCTGGCATCGTCCGGCATAAGCTGCCCCTCGTATCCCCGTTACAACCGTAACGGGAAACGGAGGGCCAGGTTCCGCCGGCTACCCCATTGCCTTCTTGAAGTTCTCGTTCGCCTTGTCCCAATTCACCGTCTTCCACCAGGCGGTGAGATATTCCGGCCGGCGATTCTGGTACTTCAGGTAATAGGCATGCTCCCAGACATCGACGCCGAGCACAGCCTTGGCGCCGAGCTCGAGCGGCGTGTCCTGGTTCGCCGTCGAAATGATCGCGAGCTTCTTGTCCTTGCCGACGACGAGCCAGGCCCAGCCCGAGCCGAAGCGCGTCGCACCGGCCTGATTGACCCGTTTCGTCAGCTCGTCGATGGAGCCGAAGGCGCCATCGATCGCGCTCTTCAGCTCTGCGCCGGGCTGCTGCGCGCCGCCCGGCGTCATCAGCTCCCAGAAGAAGCTGTGGTTCCAATGGCCGCCGACATTGTTGCGCACGGCGGTGCGGACAGCGTCCGGGGCGGCACTGAGATCGGCGAGCACGGTCTCGATCGGCGTCGTCCGCAATGCCTCCCATTGGCCGGCGGCTGCATTGGCGCCGTTCACATAGGCCTGGTGGTGCAGCGAATGGTGGATGCGCATGGTCTGCGCGTCGATGACCGGCTCCAGCGCCTCATAGGCATAGGAGAGCTTCGGCAGCGTGAAGACCGCCGGCGGAGCGGCGGGCGCCGGCGCGGTCTGCGCCAGCACCAGCGCGGGGCGGGCGATCACGAAGGCGGAGCCGGCCGCGAGGCCGGTGAGAAAGCTGCGGCGTTCCAAGGCGTGCCCTCCGGGTGTCGTTGCGGAAACAGAGCTTGCGCGAGCCGTGGTCGCGGTCAAGTGCCGTCGACGCCAAGCCGCCTGTCCATTCGTCAACAACGCATGAGGGAGGGGGCTGGTTCAGCCCTCGGGCGGCTCGTCGCCCTGGCGGATGCCGTAGCGGCGCTCCAGGCCAGGATTGCCCTGTCCTGGTGCGCGCGCGGCGCGCTCGGCCGGGTCGCGCCCGACCTTCTGCATCAGGCTGGCGAGCTCGACGAACTCGTCGCATTGCCGGCGCAGATCGTCGGCGACCATGGGCGGGTTGGTGTTGATGGTCGAGACCACCGAGACCTTGACGCCCTTGCGCTGCACCGCCTCGACCAGCGGGCGGAAATCGCCGTCGCCGGAGAACAGGTAGATGTGGTCGAGATGGGGGGCGAGCTCGAGCATCTCGATGGCGAGCTCGATATCCATGTTGCCCTTGACGCGCCGGCGGCCGGTCGCGTCGGTGAACTCTTTCGCCGCCTTGGTGATGACCCGGTAGCCGTTATAGTCGAGCCAGTCGACCAGCGGGCGGATCGAGGTGTATTCTTCGCTTTCCACGAGTGTCGTGAAGTAGAAGGCCCGGATCAGGTTGCCGCGGCCCTGGAATTCCTTGAGCAAACGCCGGTAGTCCATGTCGAAGCCGAGCTGCTTCGACGTTGCATAGAGGTTAGCTCCGTCGATGAAGAGCGCGATGCGCGGTTCACCTGCCATGTAATGGCTCCTGGCTCAAATACGGTCGATCAATAAGAATCGGCACGGATCAAGGTTGAATAATGTCAGGCTTACGCTCCAAATCGAGCGGTCCTTCGGCGTTTATGTGGTGAATGCGGCGTACCGCGCAAGATTGCGGTCAAATTTTACCAGTTTCGCGTGCGATGTCGCATGTATTCAGCTTTTTGGAAAATCGAGCCCCATCTCGCGATAGCGCTCCGGATCGTCGCTCCAGTTCTCGCGGACTTTGACGAACAGGAAGAGGTGGACCTTCGCTTCGGCCGCCTCGGCGATCTCGATGCGGGCCTTCTGGCCGATCGCCTTGATCGTCTGGCCGCCTTCGCCGAGCACGATCTTCCGCTGGCCCTCGCGCTCGACATAGATCGTCTGCTCGATCCGGACCGAGCCGTCCGGGCGCTGCTGCCAGCTCTCGGTCTCGACGGTGGAGCGGTAGGGCAACTCGTCGTGCAGGCGCTCGAAGATCTTCTCGCGGGTGATCTCGGCGGCGAGGAAGCGCAGCGGCGCATCCGAGATCTGGTCTTCGGGATAGAGCCATGGGCCGGGCTTCAGCCGGGTCTCCAGCCAGCTGAGGATATCCTTGACGCCGTAGCCGGTCAGCGCCGCGACCATGAAGGTCGTCTCGAACTTGGCCTGCTCGTTCATCGCCGCGGTGATGGCGAGCAGCTTCTCCTTCGGGATCGTGTCGATCTTGTTGAGGATCAGGAACTTCGGTTGCTTCAGCTGGGCCAGCCTCTCCAGCAGCGCGGTGTTCTCCTCATGGTCGAAGCGGCCGACATCGATCAGCACGCCGATCAGGTCGGCATCGGTCGCTCCGCCCCAGGCGCTCGTCACCATGGCGCGGTCGAGCCGGCGCTTGGGCGCGAAGATGCCGGGCGTGTCGACGAAGATGATCTGCGTCGGGCCGGACAGGGCGATGCCGCGCACCTGCGTGCGCGTCGTCTGCACCTTGCGCGAGACGATCGAGATCTTGGCGCCGACGAGCTGGTTGAGCAGCGTCGACTTGCCGGCATTGGGCGCGCCGATCAGCGCGACGAAGCCGCAGCGGGTCTGCTGGTCGCTCTCAGCCATGGTCCGCCTCCGCTCCTTCGTTCCACAATCCCTGCCGGCGCAGGAAGGCTTCGGCCGCCGCCTGCTCGGCCAGCCGCTTCGAGCGGCCCTCGGCTTCCGCCTCGACCAATGTGCCGATCCGCACGGCGATGCGGAAGATCGGCGCATGATCCGGACCGGAACGGCCACGCTCGGCATAGGTCGGCGTCGGGTGACCCTGGCCTTGCGCCCATTCCTGCAGCGCCGTCTTGGCGTCACGGAGCGGCGTCACCGGCTTCAGCAGCCGCTCGCCGAAGCCGGCTTCGACCAGCTTGCGCGCGGCATCATAGCCGCCGTCAATGAAGACCGCACCGATGATCGCCTCGCAGGCATCGGCCAGGATCGCCTTGTTCTTGCGTGCGCCCGAGAGGATCTCGCCCTCGCCGAGGCGCAGATGCGGCCCGACATCCCAGGCGGTCGCGACCGCAGCGCAGGTTTCCTTGCGCACGAGGTCTGCGAGGCGGCGCGACATGTCGCCTTCCTCGGCCTGCGGATAGGTGGTGAACAGCATGTCAGCGACCGAGAGGCCGAGCACGCGGTCGCCCAAAAATTCGAGCCGCTGATAGCTCGCGATCCGGCGCGCATCGGCGCTCATATGCGTGAGCGCCGTCTCCAGCAGGCTGCGGTCGCGGAAGCGGTGGCCGAGCCTGTCCTCGAGCCGCGAGAGCTCAGGCAGCTTGCGGCCGCTATCGGTGGTCTTGCTCACTTGATCGTCGAGAACATGCGGTTCCAGCGTACCGTCCAGGGCCATTCCCAGATGCGCCAGGCCGACGCGCCTTCGTCGATCGAGAAGAAGATGATCTCGGCGCGGCCGACGAAGTTCTCGAACGGCACATAGCCGACGCTGCGGTCGCGCGAGTCGAGCGAGTTGTCGCGATTGTCGCCCATCATGAAGAAATGGCCGTCGGGCACGCGGAAGACCGGCGTATTGTCGAAGGTGCCGGTATCGCCCTCGCGCTCGATGATGTTGTGGCTGACCCCGTTCGGCAGGGTCTCGCGGTACTGGATCGCGTTCGCGGCGCGGCCCCAGGCGTCGGTGGTGACGAAGTCGGCGATGCGCTCGCGCTTCACCGGCTGGTTGTTGATGTGCAGCACGCCGTCGATCATCTGGATGCGGTCGCCGGGCAGGCCGATGACGCGCTTGATGTAGTCGGTCGAGTTGTCGCTCGGCAGCTTGAACACGGCGATGTCGCCGCGCTTCGGTTCGGCGGCCCAGACCCGGCCCTGGAACAGCGGCGGGCTGAACGGCATCGAGTGCTTGGAATAGCCGTAGGTGTATTTCGAGACGAACAGATAGTCGCCGATCAGCAGCGTCGGGATCAGCGAGCCGGACGGGATGTTGAAGGGCTGGAACAGCAGGGTCCGGATCACCAGGGCGATCAGCAGCGCCTGGACGACGACCTTGATCGTCTCGAGGATGCCGCCTTCGTCCTTGGTCTTGCTCTTGATCTCGGCGTCGTTGGCCACACGGGCCTCCTGCTGGCTACGGTTCGAGTGCGCGGTCTAGCCGACTATCGGGCTCCGGACAACGCAGTCGCGATATGGGAGGGGCGGAAGGCCGTTGCAGCGGCCGAAGGCGCGCCGTGCCGATACCCCTTCGAACCGGCGGCGAAAAGCCTCCGGCGGTGCCTGCGGCGCAGGGCGAACCTGCGAGCGATGCCGGGGTCGGTCCTTACGTGGCCCGGCCGATGGCGAACGAGTGTTCGCACGGGCCGGCGCAGACGGCCTCGCCGCGTTCCGCCAGTGCTGATCAGCCCCGCATCTGCGCCAGATTGACGCTGGGTTGCCCCGCGATCACAGTCCTGTGACCGCAACCAAAGGGCGAATCGACATGAGCACGAAGAAATATGTCGCGGAGGCCATCGGTACTTTCTGGCTGACCTTCGCCGGCTGTGGCAGCGCCGTCATCGCGGCGGGCTTTCCGCAGGTCGGAATCGGGTTGCTTGGTGTTTCTCTCGCGTTCGGCCTGACCGTCGTCACGATGGCCTATGCGATCGGCCACATCTCCGGCTGCCATCTCAACCCGGCCGTCACCGTCGGCCTCGCGGCGGGCGGACGCTTCCCGGCGGGGCAGGTCGTTCCCTACATCGTCGCGCAGGTCGTCGGCGCGATCATTGCCGCGACCGTGCTCTACTTCATCGCGGTCGGGGCGCCGGGCTTCGACCTTGCCAAGGGCTTTGCGTCCAATGGCTTCGGCGAGCATTCGCCCGGCAAATACGGCTTGGCCTCGGCCTTCCTGACCGAAGTCGTGATGACCATGATGTTCCTGTTCATCATCATGGGCGCGACCCACGGCAAGGCGCCGGCGGGCTTTGCTCCGCTCGCCATCGGGCTCGGGCTCTGCCTGATCCACCTCGTCAGCATCCCGGTGACCAACACCTCGGTCAACCCGGCGCGCTCGACCGGGCCGGCGCTCTTTGTCGGTGGCTGGGCGCTCCAGCAGCTCTGGCTGTTCTGGCTGGCGCCGATCATCGGCGGTGCGCTCGGCGGCGTGATCTATCGCTGGCTGAGCGATGAGCCCGAGGCTCAGGTCACCGGCGTCACCCCGGCTCCGGCCGAGTAAGAAGAAACGCTTCCGGGGTCAGGCCCGTATGGGCCTGGCCTCGATCACCACGAAGGCCTGTGCCAGCGGCGGATCGTCGGTCAGCGAGACATGCACGACCGCCTCATGGCCGGGCGGTACCATTTCGGCGAGACGCGCTGCGGCGCCGCCGGTGAGCCGCATGGTCGGCCGTCCGCTCGGCAGGTTCACCACTTCCATGTCGCGCCAGAACACGCCCGAGCGTATCCCGGTGCCGAGCGCCTTCGAACAGGCCTCCTTGGCGGCGAAGCGGCGGGCATACGATGCCGCGCGCGTGGCACGGCGATCGGACTTGGCCTGCTCGCCAGCCGTGAAGATGCGCTGCGTGAAGCGCTCGCCGAAGCGGGCGAGCGAATTCTCGATGCGGCGGATGTCGCAGAGATCGGAGCCGATGCCGAGGATCATGCCAGCGGTCTAGCTGGCGGCGCGTCCCTCGTCCATCGCCCGCCGCATCACGGCGATCGCGGTCTCCAGCCCGACGAAGATCGCTTCGCCGATCAGGAAATGGCCGATGTTGAACTCGACGAAGGCGGGAACGCTAGCGAGCTTGCGGGCGGTATCGTAGTCGAGCCCATGGCCGGCATGGACTTCGAGGCCCAGCGAGGCCGCGAAGGCCGCGCCATTGGCGAGGCGTTGGAATTCGGCCTCAGCCTTGTCGGCATGGCCGTCGGCGACGGCATGGCACCAGGTCCCGGTGTGGAGTTCGACCACGGGGGCCCCGAGCTTCACCGCCATCGCGATCGGCGCCTCGTCTGCCTCGATGAACAGCGAGACGCGGCAGCCGGCGGCCTTCAGCCGCGCGATCGGAGCGGCGAGGGCATTTGCCTGGCCGACGACGTCGAGCCCGCCTTCGGTGGTGCGCTCCTCGCGCTTCTCCGGCACCAGGCAGGCGGCATGCGGCCTGAACCTCTCGGCGAGGCCGATCATCTCCGCCGTCGCAGCCATCTCGAAATTCAGCGGCTTGCTGAGCTCGCTTGCGAGCCTCTGCATGTCGGCGTCGCGAATATGGCGCCGATCCTCGCGCAGATGGGCGGTGATGCCGTCGGCGCCGGCCGCCACCGCGAGAAGGGCGGCGCGCACCGGATCGGGCAGGGCGCCGCCGCGCGCGTTCCGTACGGTCGCGACATGATCGATGTTCACGCCCAGGCGCAAGCGGTTCTGCATGATGGTCGTCCCCTCGTCCTTCGCCCTCTACGCCCCACCTCGCGCAGGTTCAAGGCAAGGGATGTGATCGACCCCGTCAGCATTTTTGATCGATAGGCACACGCAATGGGTGTATTAACCGAAATGGTCGCGAAAAATGCGGCATGGCTATTGTTAAGCCTCCGAAATTAGCCTCGGCGAGCTTCCGGAGATGTTTTCAGCGCTATCATGCAGCTTCCAGCGAACCATCGGCAGTTCGAAAGCGAGATCGCGCCCGACCGGCGCGACGTGAACCAGTCGGGCGACCGTGCGCTCGGGCGCGTGATCGCCTGTTCAGGCTCGCGCGCAACCATTGCGACCAGCGCCTCCGAGGCTGCGCCAAACACGCATGACGGTTGCGCCATCGGCCGCCTGCTTTCGATCAATCTCGGGAAAAGCCGTGTCGTCGGGCTGGTCTACGAGATGCGCGCGCTGCAGCCGACCTGGGACGAGGCGGGACCCAATACGATCGCGGTCGAGGTCGAGCTCCTCGGCGAAGTCGTCGATGGCGAGAACGGGACGGCGCATTTCGACAGCGGCATCACGACCTATCCGCCGATCGGTGCGCTGGCGCATCGTATTCGTTCGCGCGACCTGGAACACGTCCATGATCTCGGCCAACGCAAGGGCGTCGTCCTCGGCTCCCTGACCCAGGATGCGGCCGTCGCCGCGAGCGTCGATATCGAGCGCCTGCTGGCGCGCCATTTCGCCGTGCTCGGCACCACCGGTGTCGGCAAGTCGAGTGCCGTCGCATTGATCCTGCGCAAGGCGGTCGCGGCAAAGCCGAATCTGCGGGTGCTGATCCTCGATCCGCACAACGAGTACGCGCACGCCTTCCCCGACAATTCGGCGCGGATCGATGCGAGCACGCTCGACCTGCCGTTCTGGATCTTCCGCTTCGAGGAGTTCGCCGACATCGTCTTCCGCGGTCGGCCGCCGCTCGAGGACGAGGCCGAGATCCTGCGCGAGACCGTCGCCGTCGCGCGGGCCCGCTATCGCAATGTCTCGGCCCAGGACATGGCCCGCGATCTCGGCAGCAGCGTGCTGAAGCGGCCGCTCGATCTCGGCACGCGCCGGGCGCCGGATTCCGGCGGCGGCACTGGCCTGGCTACACCCTATCGCATCGCCGATCTTTTTGCCGCGATCGACGAGCTGATCGGGCTGCACGAGCTGCGCTATCCGCGCTCGGCCCTGCGCTCGCTGCGGGTGCGGCTGGAAGCTCTGCACAATGATCCGCGCTACGGCTTTCTGTTCGCCCATGCCAACAGCATGGAAACGATCGCGCCGGTGGTCAGCCAGATCTTCCGCGTGCCGCATCGGGGCCGGCCGATCACCGTGTTCCAGCTCGCCGGCCTGCCTTCGGAAGTCGTGAATGCCGTTGCGTCCGGCCTGGCAAGGGTCGCCTTCGATCTGGCCATGGCGAGTCGTGGCAGCTACGAGATCCTGCTGCTCTGCGAGGAGGCGCATCGCTACGCGCCGCAAGACCCGGCGCTGGGTTTCGCGCCGACGCGACAGGCGATCGCCCGCATCGCCAAGGAAGGGCGCAAATACGGCGCCTATCTCGGTGTCGTGACGCAGCGGCCCAGCGAGGTCGACGCGACGATCCTGTCGCAATGCTCGACCGTCTTCGCCATGCGCCTCGCCAACGATCGCGACCAGCAGATCATCCGCGCCGCGATTGCCGGAGCCTCGGCCAGCACCATCGCCTTCCTCTCCTCGATCGGGAATCGCGAGGCCATCGCCTTCGGAGAAGCGGTGGCCACGACGATGCGCATGCGCTTCCTGGAGCAGCGGCCGGAGGAACTGCCGGCCATGGCCGGTTATGTTCTCTCCGATACGGAACGCCGCGAGCCGCCGGTCGACGAGCTGGTCGCCCGCATGCGCGGGGGCTGACGATCGAGTTCGCCACCGAGCGGAACATGGCCAGCGCCGACGTCGAGGCCGTCCGGCAGCGGCTGAAGGCGGTGGCGGCGCCGTGATCCAGGCAAGGTGCGTCGATGCCATCGGCAAGCCGGTTCAAAACCTTGCATCCGCTGCGTTCAGCCTGTATGAGCGCCGTTCAACCTTTCCATCGCATCGCGCACGATCAGAAGGAGCCGCGAATGGCTCGCGTCACCGTTGAGGACTGCATCGACAAGGTCGAGAACCGCTTCGAGCTGGTTCTCCTCGCGAGCCACCGCGCCCGCATGATCGCTTCGGGCTCCTCGATCCTCGTCCAGCGCGACAACGACAAGAACCCGGTCGTCGCCCTGCGCGAGATCGCCGACGAGAAGCTCACCCCCGAGGATCTCAAGGAAGATCTGATCCACTCGCTGCAGAAGCATGTCGAGGTCGACGAGCCGGAGGCCGACACCGTGCCGCTGCTGACCTCGCAGTCGCACGTCGCCACCCCCGATTCCGAAGTCCAGTTCGATCGGATGAGCGAAGACGATCTGCTGCGTGGCCTCGATGGGCTCGTCCCGCCGACCGAGAGCGCCGACGACGAAGATTGAACCGTCGGAAAGCGTTGACGATATCTGCTAAAGCCCGGCCCTGCCGGGCTTTTTCATGCCTGCCACGCACGGATTGATCTTGCCGCGGCCTGCCGCGATCGTTGATATTGAAGCGAATCCAATCGAGTTGAGCGGTGGAGTTGCGCCCGCATGGGCATGATGCGGCAATATGAGCTTGTCGACCGGGTCAAGCGCTATAACCCGAACACCGACGAGGAGCTGCTCAACCGCGCCTATGTCTACGCCATGCGTGCGCACGGCACGCAGAAGCGCGCCTCCGGCGACCCGTTCTTCGCCCATCCGCTCGAAGTCGCGGCGATCCTGACCGAGCTGAAGCTCGACGACGCCACCATCGTCGCCGCCGTCCTGCACGACACCGTCGAGGACACCGAGGCGACGCTGGAGGAGATCGAGACCCTGTTCGGGCCCGATATCCGCCGCCTCGTCGACGGTCTCACCAAGATCAAGAAGCTCGACCTTGTCTCGAAGAAGGCGGCGCAGGGCGAGAACTTCCGCAAGCTCCTGCTCGCCATCGTCGACGATATCCGCGTGCTCCTGGTCAAGCTTGCCGACCGGCTGCACAACATGCGCACGCTCCATTACGTGCCGCCGGAAAAGCGCCTGCGCGTCGCCGAGGAGACGATCGAGATCTATGCGCCGCTCGCCGGCCGCATGGGCATGCAGGAGCTGCGTGAGGAGCTGGAGGAGCTCGCCTTCCGCCACATCAAGCCGCAGGCGCATGAGACCATCACCAAGCGGCTGGAAGAGGTGACCCAGCGCGAGGGCAAGGTCATCGGCGAGATCGAGAGCGATCTCAAGACCAAGCTCGCCGAGCGCGGTATCGAGGCGCAGGTCTATGGCCGGCGCAAGCGTCCCTATTCGATCTGGAAGAAGATGGAGCGCAAATCCGTCTCCTTCGAGCAGCTCTCCGACATCTTCGGCTTCCGCGTGATCGTCGACAAGCCGGAGGACTGCTACCGCGTGCTCGGCATCGTCCACATGACCTGGCCGATGGTTCCCGGCCGCTACAAGGACTACATCTCGACGCCGAAGCAGAACGACTACCGCTCGCTGCACACCACCGTGGTCGGCCCCGGCCGCCAGCGCGTCGAACTGCAGATTCGTACCGACGGGATGGACCGCGTCGCCGAGTTCGGCATTGCCGCCCATGCTCGCTACAAGGACGGGCGGACGGCCGGCGTCGTCGCCGCCGCCGATGAGAGCCGCGCTTATCAATGGCTGCGCCGCACCGTCGACCTCCTGGCCGAGGGCGACAATCCCGAGGAGTTCCTCGAGCACACCAAGCTCGAACTCTTCCATGACCAGGTCTTCTGCTTCACGCCCAAGGGCCGCCTGATCGCCTTGCCGCGCGGCGCGACGCCGATCGATTTCGCCTATGCGGTCCACACTGATGTCGGCAACACCGCGGTCGGCGCCAAGATCAACGGCCGGATCGCGCCGCTATTGACCGAGCTCCAGAACGGCGACGAGGTCGAGATCACCCGCGCCGAGGGCCAGGCCCCACCGGCCGCCTGGGAATCGCTGGTGGTCACCGGCAAGGCGCGCGCCGCCATCCGCCGCGCCACCCGCGTCGCCGTGCGCCGGCAATATGCCGGGCTCGGCCGCCAGATCCTCGAGCGCGCCTTCATGCGCGCCGAGCGGCCCTTCACCGACGACAAGCTCAAGGCGGCGCTGAAGCGGCTCGCTCGCACGGCGGTTGACGACGTGCTCGCAGCCGTCGGGCGCGGCGAGATGTTCTCCGGCGATGTGGTGCGGGCGGTCTACCCCGATCTCGAGCCGGAGAAGCGCGCGACCGGCGAGGCCAAGGCGCCGCCACCCGGCAAGGGCTGGTTCGAACTGCGCCAGGGCGAGAACCTCAAGTTCAAGCTGCCGAACGAGACACCGGGCAGCGATGCGATCCCGATCCGCGGCCTTGGCGGCGATCTGCCGGTGCGCTTCGCGCCGGGTGGCGGCGCCGTGCCGGGCGATCGCATCGTCGGCATCCTGACGCCGGGCGAGGCGGTGACGATCTATCCGATCCAGTCGCCCTCGCTCGCCGCCTTCGACAACGAGCCGGAGCGCTGGCTGGATGTGCGCTGGGATCTCGACGACAAGCGCCCGCAGCGCTTCCCGGCGCGCATCGCGCTCAACTCGATCAACGAGCCGGGCTCGCTCGCCCAGATCACCACCACCATCGCCGAGCATGACGGCAATATCGACGCCGTCTCGATGGTCCGTCCGACGCCGGACTTCACTGACGTCACCATCGACCTGACGGTCTGGGACCTGAAGCATCTCAGCGCGATCATCAGCGAACTGCGCGAGAAGCGGGTGATCAGCCGGGTCGAGAGGGTGGTGGCTTAAGCACTCCCGTCATGGTCGGGCTTGTCCCGGCCATCCACGCCTTCCTTCGGGAAGAGCAGTGTTCAAGACATGGATGCTCGCCACAAGGGCGAGCATGACGGTTCGGGATGCGGCCCGCTCACCCCGTCCGGAACGCCGCCGCGAGCTCCCTGACGAAGGCGTTGGCGCGTGGCGTCGCGACATTGCTGCGCAGCACGACGTCGAAGGTATCCAGCGCCGGCAATCCCCAGCCCGGACCGAGATCGACCGCTCCGCGCGGCGCGATCCGGGGGGCCAGCGGCGAGATGCCGAGTCCGCCTTCGATCGCCGCCAGCACCGCCGCCATGCCGCCGCCGATGAAGGCCTCGCGCCAGGTCAGGCCGGCGCTGTCGAGCGCGTCCATGGCGTGGCGGCGCAGGCCGCATTCAGGCATCAGGCTGACCAGCGGCACCGGCCCGTCGGGCTTCGTCAGCGACGGCGCGCCGAACCAGCTGAACGTATCGCGCCGCAGCACCTCGCCGGTGCGCCCCGGTCCGAGCCGGCGCACCACTGCGACATCGAGCTCGCCGCGCTCGAAGGCCGTGTCGAGCGCTGCCGAGGGCTCGATGCGCAAGCCGATCACCAGCGAGGGATCGTGCCGGGCAAGCCGCGCCAGCAGGGCAGGGGCGTCGGCCCCGACCGCCTGCTCGCTGATCCCGATGCTGATGCGCTCCTGGACCTGCTGGAACGAGGTCCGCGCCCGCTCATGCGCCGCCATCAGCTCACGCGCCGCCGGCAGGAAGCGCTCGCCCTCGGCGGTCAGCCGGACGAGCCGCGGATGCCGCTGCAGCAGCAGCTGGCCGAGCGCTTCCTCCAGCTTCTTGATGCGCGTCGAGACCAGCGACTGCGCTGTGCCGAGCGCCTCAGCGGCGCGGGTGAAGCTGCTGAACTCCGCCGCGCGCAGGAAGGCGGCAACGCCGTCGAGATCAAGTGTGGTGCTCATGATAAATCTGAATTCGAGATTATTGATATCATCAAAGATACTGTTTTCAGATTATCATTTCAAGCCTAGGTTGAAGACGTCGGCGGCAGAGACCGCCCCTCGCTTCATGGAGCCCATCATGCCTCTGATCCGGATTTCGATGCGCCGCGGCCGCCCGGCCTCGCATCCCGCCGCCATCGTCGACGGTGTCTATCGTGCCCTGCGCGCGACCTTCGAGGTGCCGGAGAACGACCTCTTCGCCGCGGTGCACCAGCACGAGGCCGAGGAGTTCATCTTCGACAACAACTATTTCGGCTTCAACCGCAGCGACGCTCTGGTGATCATCCAGCTCTATGTCGCCAACACCCGCGGCGTCAGCCAGAAGAAGGCGCTCTATGCGGCCATCGCCGAGAACCTGCAGAAGGAGCCGGGGCTGAAGCCCGACGACATCTTCATCAACCTCGTCGAGGTCAAGCGCGAGGACTGGTCGTTTGGGGGAGGGATCGCGCAGTACGTGGCGTGAATAGAAGTTGCCGGAGAAGGCGCGGGGAACCCTCTCCTGGAAGAAGAGGGCAGGGTGAGGTGTAGTCCGTAGGACCAGTGCCGCGAGCGCCGACCGCGCGGTCGGGTTCAGGCCAATGTTTTCAGTCCGAGCACCTCACCCCTACCCCTCTCCTTCCAGGAGAGGGGATCCCGCGCTTCTGCTGACAACGTTGTGCCTGCGGGCACTGGAAACATCACCCGTATTCGCCCTAACTCTCCCCGCATGGAATGGAGCGACGAGGGCACGATCATCGGCGTCAGGCGTCATGGCGAGAACGCCGTGATCCTGGAGGTGATGACGCGTGACCATGGCCGTCATCTCGGCCTCGTCCGCGGTGGCCGTTCCAGCAAGCAGCAGCCGGTGCTGCAGCCGGGCAATCTCGTCTCGCTGACCTGGCGGGCCCGCCTCGACGAGCATCTCGGCGAATACAAGGTCGAGCTCCTGACCTCGCATGCGGCGCGTTTGATGGCGCAGCCGGTCGCTCTCTACGGGCTCGCCAATGTCGCAGGGCTCCTGCGCCTGCTGCCCGAGCGTGATCCGCATCCCGGCCTTTATGAGGGCCTCTCGGTGCTGCTCGCCCATCTCGACGAGATCGCGATCGCGCCGGCGCTGATGGTGCGCTTCGAGCTCGCCATGCTCTCCGAGCTCGGCTACGGGCTCTCGCTCGAACGCTGCGCCGTCACCGGGCTGCGCGAGGACCTCACCCATGTCTCGCCAAAGTCAGGCAAGGCGGTGAGCCGCAAGGCGGCCGAGCCCTATCTCGATCGGCTCCTCGGCCTGCCGGCCTTCCTCAGCGAGGGGCAGGGCGCGCGCCGGCCGGCCCCGGCCGAGATCGCCGCGGGCTTTGCGCTCACCGGTTTCTTCCTGCGCCGAGACCTCTATGAGCCACGCGGCCTGCAGGAGCCGCCGGAGCGGGCGCGGCTGCTGGAGCTGGCGGCGAGAATCCACTGATTTCCGCTGATTTTCCGGCGCCGGCGCTTTGCGTCGCTTGCATCGCGGCTGCATCGTTGCATCAAGTGATTCGGGCCCTTATTCCCTCGTTGTTGCGAGGTATGGACCGGTGTCGGCTCCAACAGAGCTGCGCGTCGAACTAGGTTGGTAGAGAAGCATGGGCAAACCCGTCGAGCCGCCTCCGGAGGAGGAAGCCGAACGCGTCGATCTGAAGAGCGCGCTCGAAGAGCGCTATCTCGCCTATGCGCTGTCGACGATCATGCATCGCGCCTTGCCGGACGCGCGCGATGGCTTGAAGCCCGTCCATCGCCGCATCCTGCACGCCATGCGCCTGCTCCGGCTCGACCCCGGCCAGGTTCACAAGAAATGCGCCCGCATCGTCGGCGACGTCATCGGCAAGTTCCACCCGCATGGCGACCAGTCGGTCTACGACGCGCTGGTGCGCCTCGCCCAGGACTTCGCCCAGCGCTACCCGCTCGTCGACGGCCAGGGCAATTTCGGCAATATCGACGGTGATAACGCCGCCGCCTACCGCTACACCGAAGCGCGCATGACCGAGGTCGCGCGCCTCCTGCTCGACGGGATCGAGGAGGACGCGGTCGATTTCCGCGAGACCTACAACGGCGAGGACGAGGAGCCGATGGTGCTCCCGGCCGCCTTCCCGAACCTGCTCGCCAATGGCTCGCAGGGCATCGCGGTCGGCATGGCGACCTCGATCCCGCCGCACAACGCCGCCGAGCTCTGCGATGCCGCGCTCTATCTGATCCAGCATCCGGAGACGACCTCCGAGCAGTTGATGACCTTCGTGCCGGGACCCGACTTCCCGACCGGCGGCATCATCGTCGAGTCGCGCTCCTCGATGATCGAGACCTACCGGACTGGGCGCGGCGCCTTCCGCACCAGGGCGCGCTGGCATGTCGAGGATCAGGGCCGCGGCACCTGGTTCGTCGTCGTCACCGAGATTCCCTATGGAGTCTCGAAGGGCCGGCTGATCGAGAAGATCGCCGAATTGCTCAACGAACGGAAGCTGCCGCTGGTCGCCGACCTGCGCGACGAGTCGGCCGAGGATATCCGCGTCGTCATCGAGCCGCGTGCGCGCAATGTCGATGCCAACCTGATGATGGAATCGCTCTTCAGGCTCTCCGAGCTGGAAGCGCGCATTCCGATGAACATGAACGTGCTGACCGGCGGCGTGGTGCCGCGCGTGCTCAGCCTGGCTGAAGCGTTGCGGGCCTGGCTCGACCATCGCCGCGAGGTCCTGCAGCGGCGTTCGCGCTTCCGCCTCGGCCAGATCGAGAAGCGCCTCGAAATCCTCGCCGGCCTGCTGATCGTCTATCTCGACCTCGACAGGGTGATCAAAATCATCCGTGAGGAGGACGAGCCGAAGATCGAGCTGATGAAGGTGTTCGCGCTCAACGAGGTGCAGGCCAATGCCATCCTCGACACCCGCCTGCGCGCCCTGCGCAAGCTCGAGGAGATGCAGCTCAAGACCGAGTTCGACGAGCTGACCCAGGAGAAGGGCCAGGTCGAGGGCCTGCTCGCCTCCGAGGCGCAGCAGTGGAAGACCATCTCCTGGGACATCCGCGAGGTGAAGAAGCTGTTCGGTCCGGAGACAGCGATCGGCAAGCGTCGCACCAGCTTCGCCGACATGCCCGACACCGCCGATATCGACCTGACCCAGGCCATGGTCGAGCGCGAGCCGGTGACGGTGGTGATCTCGAAGAAGGGCTGGATCCGGGCGCTGAAGGGCCATGTCCAGGACCTCTCGACCCTGTCGTTCAAGGGCGATGACGGCCTGCGCACCGCCTTCTTCAGCGAGACGACGTCCAAGATCTTGGTGATGGCGACCAACGGCAAGGTCTTCACGCTGGAGGCCTCGAAGCTGCCCGGCGGGCGCGGCTTCGGCGACCCGATCCGGCTGATGATCGAGCTGGAGGAGAGCGCCGAGATCGTCGCTGCCTTCCCTTACAAGGCGGGTTTGAAGCTTCTGGTCGCCAGCACGGAAGGGCGCGGCTTCGTCGTGCCGACCGACGATGTCGTCGCCAACACCCGCAAGGGCAAGCAGGTGCTGAACATCGAGGCACCGGTCGAGGCGATGCTCGTCGTGCCGGCCGAGGGCGACCATGTCGCGATCATCGGCCAGAATCGCAAGCTGCTCTGCTTCCCGATCTCCGAGGTCGCGGAGATGAGCCGCGGCAAGGGCGTCAAGCTGCAGCGCTACAAGGATGGTGGCCTGTCCGACGCCAAGACCTTCAAGCTGGAGGACGGGCTGACCTGGCTCGACACGTCCGGCCGCACCTGGACGGTAGCGCAGGCCGAACTGCTCGAATGGCTAGGCCACCGCGCCGAAGCCGGCCGCCTGCCGCCCAAGGGCTTCCCGAAGAACAACAAGTTCGGGGGATGATGGAGAGCGTCATGCTGGGGCTCGGCCCGAGCATCTCAGGCCGGAGGAGGCTCCGGTGGCCTATTCGTCACGATTCTTGGGTCGGCGCTTCGCCTTGCCAGAAAACGGCTCTATTTCAAGGATTTAGAGAATTTTTCTGACTCGCCTCGCCAGCCGCTTGAATCAAGCTGGCAGCGCCTTGAATCGCTGCCTCAGCGGATCGCGGACCCGACCACGCCGACTTCGAGTCCGAGCGTGATGTTGTTGGTCACGGCCCATTCGATGCCGGCGCGTGCCTCTGGCCTGACAGCGATGTCGGAGCGCGAGAACGGCGCCGAGAACGAGGTTGCGCCATAGCGGAAGGTCTCGTTGGCCGCGGCCAGGCCGACCGTGGTGTAGAGCAGCACGTCGGGCGTTGCGAACACGCCGGCCTTGAGCTGGAAGATGCCGGCGATGTCGCGGGTGTAGCTCGCCTGGTTGAAGCCTGGATTGGCGTAGCCGCCGAAGGACGGGGAGAATTCGAGCGCGCCGGAGATGCCGTAGACGAAATCGCCGTCGCGCCACATCTTGCCGGCTTCCAGCCCGATCACCGGTCCGGCCGAGGTGCCGAAATGCTTCGAGCTGGTGACCTGGAAGCCGCTGGAGATGCGGGCATAGGAGCCTTCCCACTTGACGCCGCCGGGCGACAGGGTCGGCTGCGACCAGGCGAAGGAAGGCAGGATGCCGAAGCCGGAGAGCGGCAGGAAGGCCTGCGCCTGCGCCGGAGTTCCGATCGCGATCAGCGCCGCCAGGGCGGCACCAGCCGAAAGAAGCTTCATGCGTGCGGTGCCTGCGGCCAGGATCATGCTCATGGCTTAGCAGGTGAGGGCGGGATTGTCGCGCTTTTGTGGCGCAATGCTCTGTCGACTCAGGCCACCTTGGTCTTCAGGCGCAGGAAGCGCATCGTCCGCTCGGCGGTGGCAAGGTCGAGCTGGACATAGTTGGTGAGGTCGTCCTCGATGTCCTTGGCCTTGAAGTAGAGCCGCCGCCCGCGCAGCAGCAGCACGGCGTGGAAGGTGTCCTTGCCGAGTTCGAGCGTACGCGCCAGCACGGCGATGCCGCTGACGTCGCGTTGCATCAGCACGCGCAGGGCCTGCTCGTTGGTGACGTCGGCGCGGGTCGCGATCACCTGCGCGAGATGGAAGGCGCGATCCTCCTCCGCCAGCATGGTCACGACCTCGTCGAGGCTGCGTTCTCCTGCTTGCAGGTCGGCGATCAGCAGCCGGACCTCGCGACGCTGCTGCCGGGCCTGCCGCGCCATCATCGCGGTCTGATGCGAGCGCGCCTCGGCTGCTGGATCGGACATCTGCTCGACGATGCGCAGCACGCGCTCGGCGCGCTGCGGCGACAGGTCGGAGCGGCGTGCCAGCGCTTCGCCCACCGCCGTGTCGTCGCCGCCCCGCTGCAGCAGCCGGTCGAAGCCCTGGTCCGAGAACTGGGCGCCCTCGTTGCCGGACACCGTGCGCAGCACGGTCGAGTCGCCGCGCTCGACCAGGATGTCCGTGACACCTTCCGACAGGCGAGCGCGCTCGGCGATGGCCGCGAGATGCTCCTGCGTCTGGCTGATGGCGATGGCGGCGAGGTCGGTGTCGGTCAGAACCGGCGAGAGCTTGAGGACGAGCCGCGCGACCTCGCTGTCGGTATCGTTCGCCAGCGATACCGCGACCTGGTGCGGCAAGGTGTCCGTCTCGGCGACGGAATCGGCGTAATCGCGGCGCCCCTGCATGTCCAGATGCGGCAACGAGCGCAGCGCGATGTCACCGTAATGCTCCTTCGATTCCTCGCTCGGATCGGTGTCGAGCAGGAACAGGTCGGTGACGGCGTTGAGGAGCTTGCGCCGGGATTCGGAGGACATCTCCGCGGGCATCCGGGTGAGGTTCTGGAGCATTGGCGCGGATTCCGGCGAAGTATCACGATTGCGGCAATGGCCGGACGTTACGGCGCTCCATTTGATTTAGTCTTAAGCCGACCGAAGAATTGGCAGTACTTTCAGTACAATTGCGCATATCGCTGGTTGTGTTGATGATTTTCGCGCAACCTCTATGGCGTATCGGCCGCTTCGCCGATGGAACAACGCCGTCCGCCTGACGTTGGCAGATCGCCGCCCATCCGCGGCCCGTCGAGCCAGCGACAATGCGGAGTGTGATGACAAGCCGGTCAGGAACGCAGAGCTCCCCCTTCGGAGACTATTCGCGACGAGCCGCGGCCGAGCCGTCGCGTCGCGCAATGCTGGTCGCCCTGGCCGCGATCGGCCTCGCCCCATCTGCCCATGCCCAGGACGCGCGCCCGCCGGCCGCCGCGCCGAACACGACGCCAGCCGAGCAAGGGCGCGGCAAGTTCGGCTACGAAGATGTCGTTCGTCAGGCTCGCGAGCTCGCGGCCCACCCCTTCGACACGAGCGCTCCCGCCATCCCGGAAGCACTGAAGTCGTTGAGCTATGACAGCTATCGCGAGATCAGGTTCCGCAGGGACAAGGCGCTCTGGCAGGATGGCGGTTCGGACTACCGCCTGCACCTGTTCCATCTCGGCTTTCTGCACGACAAGCCGGTGCCGATCTATGTGATCAGCGACGGCAACGCGATCCCACTGCCGTTCAACATGGCGCTGTTCGAATACGGCAAGGCCCAGATTCCGCAGAAGCTGCCACTCTCGCTTGGTTTCGCCGGCTTCGCTGTCACCACGACACTGAACGATCTGAAGGTGCAGGACGAGGTGATCTCGTTCCTCGGCGCCAGCTATTTCCGCTTCCTCGGGCGTGGCCATCGCTATGGCCTCTCGGCGCGCGCGCTCGCCCTCGATGTCGGCGGCGAGCAGGCCGAGGAGTTTCCGTTCTTTCGCGCGCTCTGGCTGGAGAAACCAAAACCCGACAGCGTCGACCTCGTCATCTTCGCCCTGCTCGATTCACCCTCGGTCAGCGGTGCATTCCGCTATGTCGTCACGCCCGGCCAGCAGACCAGCGTCGCCGTCACGGCGACGATCGTGCCGCGCCGGACGATCGAGCGCATCGGCATCGCGCCGCTGACCTCGATGTTCCTCGCCGGCGAGGGCGACCGCGAGCAGCGCACCGATTTCCGCCCGGAGGTCCACGATTCCGACGGGCTGATGCTGAAGACCGGCGCCGGGGAGTGGCTCTGGCGGCCGATCCGCAACCCGCAGGCGCTGACGATCTCCTCCTTCCACGATCGCAATCCGCGCGGCTTCGGCCTGATCCAGCGCGATCGTGAATTCGGCCACTACCAGGATCTGGAGGCGCATTACCACGCCCGCCCCGGATACTGGGTCGAACCATCGGGCGATTGGGGCGAGGGCCGCGTCGACCTGATCGAGATCCCGACCCAAGGCGAGGAATTCGACAACATCGTCTGTTGCTGGACGCCGAAGACGCCGTTGCCGACCGGCCAGCCGACCGAGCTGAACTACCGCATCACCTCCGTATCCACCACCGAGACGCTGCATAAGCTGGCGCAGGTGCAGAGCAGCATTGCCGCTCGCGAAGAGGTCGACGCGGCGGCAGGGTTGGCGAAGCGTCGCTTCATCGTCGACTTCAATGCCGGCGACCTCGAATACTATCTGTCCGATCCCAAGCGCGTCTCGGTGGTCGCGACGCTCTCGGCCGGCACCGTCGCCAGCGCGACGCTCGATCCGAACTTCGCGGCGAAGGGCTTCCGGGCGATCGTCGATGTCAGCGTACGCCCGGGCGAAAGCACCGATCTGCGCGTCTTCCTGAGGACGGCGAAGCACACGCTCAGCGAAACCTGGACGGCGTCCTGGACCGCGCCGGCTGTGCCCGCCGCGGCTGTGGATGCCGCCGCTCCGGCCGCGGGACGCTGAGCGAGGGATCGACCGCGCCGGCGGGCTACGGCGCCGGGAAGAAGTTGCTCGGCAGATTGCTGGGGCGTGCGGTCGACTCGGTCCGCACCGGCTCTCTTGCGCCCGCCCCGTAGCCCCGGTCGAAGGCGGTGCCGTCCTGCTCGTTGCAGGTCGGCCGCTGTGGGTTCTTGGCGATGGCCGCCGACTTGGGGAAGGCGGTGTTGTCGACCGCATCGGTGGTCGGCTGGCCGATATCGATGCGTGAGGTCACCATCGCGACCGTCGGCTTGGTGGTGGGGGAGGTCCAGCCCAGCGTGCCATGCCAGATGATGTGCCAGCCGATCCGCGCCAGATGATGCACCGTCGAGCCGCGTTCCCTTGCGACGAAATAGGCGATGAAGCCTTCGTCACGCCGGGCCGTGTGCAGGAAGTTCGGCGCAGGCACCTTGCTGTTGGTCTGGCGCAGGGGAAACGGGTTGTTGGGATGGTCGCCGAGCTTGTAGGTCACCAGGAAGCCCTTGGTGCCGGTGGTCTGGTCGGTGATGACCTGATTGCTCGGGTCGAAGATCATCTCGTCGACGGTCGGCAGGTCGCCGTCGCCGTCCAGCGATGGATTGGTGCCGAAGGCGGATTTGAGGTTGACGACGATGCTGCCTTCATTGGCCATCCGCCCGGCATAATGCGCCTCGTAGACCACGATGTCGGCGACCAGGATCATCCCGAACTCCCAATTGCTCATCAGGTCGATCTTGTCCTGCCGGTTGGCCGGATCGCCCGACATCAGCACGGTGCCGGTGCAGGTGATCATCGGGCCGGTATGGCCGGGGTGCCCCGCCGCTTCGTCGGCTGCTGCACGGCGTGCGCTGGTCGTGCAATGAAGCAAGGCGTGCTCGGTGCCGACATGGATGTCGGTGCGCGAGCCGCCCTTGCTGGCGGTGATCGTGGCAGTGCCGGGAGCGATCGCGACAACCATGGCTTCTCCTGCGGTTATCCGACTGTCTGATTTGCCGGGGGCTGCCCGGAGCCGGGCGTGTCGACTTAGCGAACCGCCGCGCTGTGCGTGCGCGCCTTGGCAGCTTCGGCGCGCCGGTTGAGGGCGCTCACCGCGATGATGGCGCGTTCCAGCGCCGCCATGGTCAGCGGCCCGACGATGGCGTCGGCGACGAGCCCATTGGCCGTCTGGAAACTGCGGACACGGTTTGCCGTCTCCGGGCCGAAGATGCCGTCGGGCAGGGTGCGGCCCTGGCCGGTCGAGTTCGGCATCGCCATGCCGAGGTCGATCAGGGCGAGCTGGATGATCGCGACGGCCTGGCCGTGCTCGCCCTGCTTCAAGGGCGGCGCGTTCTCGGCCGCCTTCCTGAGCCGGTCATTGTTCGAAAAGCGCGGCGAGCTGAGCGGCATGGTCTTGATCCTGCCCGTCCCCGATGACCCAAGGTTAGTTCGGGCTCCGGGGAGGGGTCAAGGATCGCGGCGCGGCTTTCGACCTCAGGCCGCCGGCAGGCAGGCCGGGCCGAGCGGCTCGAAGCTCTTATAGGTCAGGATGAACTCCTGATGGCCGAGCTCTTCCGACTTGGTCCGCCCGCCCTGCGCCAGCGAGACGACGAGGTCGCGGATCTCGGCACCGACCTCGTCGAGGCTGGCCCGGCCTTCGAGGATGCGGCCGGCATCGACGTCCATGTCGTCGCTCATCCGGCGATAGGTCTCCGGATTGGCGCAGATCTTGACGACCGGCGAGATCGCCGAGCCGACCACCGAGCCGCGGCCGGTGACGAACAGCACGCAATGCGCGCCGCAGGCGATCAGTTCGGCGATTTCGGCATTGTCGTTGATGTTGGGGAAGCCGAAGCGGACCTCGCCATCCGGCACCACGTCGAGCAGATAGAGCCCGCCGCGCGGCGGCACGTCACCGGGCTTCAACAGGCCCGAGATCGGCGATGCCCCCGACTTGGCATAGGCGCCCATCGACTTCTCCTCGATGGTCGAGAGCCCGCCCTCGGCATTGCCGGCGGCGAAGGAGCCATAACCCAGCGTCGCATAATAGCGCGCCGCCTTGGCAACGGATTTCTCGAGCTCGACGCCGAGCTCGGGCGTGATCGCGCGCGCCGCCATGATGTGCTCGCAGCCGATCAGTTCGCCGGTCTCCTCGAAGATGCAGGAGGCGCCCTCGGCGATGAGCTGGTCGAAGGCGCGTCCCGCGGCGGGGTTGCCGGTGATGCCGGAGGTGCCGTCGGAGCCACCGCAGACGGTGCCAATCACCAGCTCGCTGACCTGCATCGGCACGGTCTCGGCGGCATCGAGCGCGATGCGCTGCTCCTCGACCCAGGCGCGGCCCTCCTTGATCGAGGCGCGCGTGCCGCCGGTGCCCTGGATCACGATGGTCTTCACCGGCCGGCCGGTGGCGCGCACCACCCGCTCCAGCGCATACTTGTTGAAGCTCTCGCAGCCGAGCGAGACCAAGAGCACCGCCCCGACATTGGGATGGGTGCAGAGCTGCTCCATCATCCGCTCGGCATAGGGGTTGGGGTAGCAGCCCGGGAAGCCGATGGCGTGGACCTCGTGCTCGCGCCAGGGCAGGGCGATCTCGCGCGCGACATGATGGGCGCACTCGACGAGATAGGCGACGGCGACGACATTGCGGATGCCCTTGCGGCCGTCGCTGCGGAGGTAGCCTCTGAGCTCGCTCATTGTGCCGCTCCCGCCTTGCGTTCGTCCTCGAGATGATAGGTCGGCGTGTAGTCGCTCTTCATGTTCTGGACGTGGACATGGTGACCTGCGGCGATGGCGATCGTCGCCACGCCGATCGGCGCACCGTATTTCAGGATCTTCTCACCGGGCGCTATGGCGCGCCGGGCGATCTTGTGGGCGAGGGCGATGTCGCGGTCGATCACCGCCGGACCGCTGCCGGTCTCGATGGGCTCGCCCGCCGGCAGGCGGGTGCGCGCGACGAAGACGTTGTCGCGCGGGTCGAGCAGGATCAGGCGGGGATCGTGCTGGGACATCAGAACTTGCCGAACTGCAGATAGGCCTGCTGGGGGTCGGTGCCGGCGAGGATCGCGGTGCGGACCTTGTTCTCCGCCGAGATCGCCGTCTCGGATTTCTCCAGCACTTCCTCGATGATCTCGGCCGGAATGCAGACGACGCCGTCGCGGTCGGCGAGGATATAGTCGCCGGGCCGGATCCAGACCTCGCCGATCTTGATCGGCTCGTCGACCGCCTTGGGCAGCCAGACGCCGACGATGTCGCGCGGCGTATAGGCCTTGAAATAGGCCTGGAAGCCCATCTCGACCATGAATTCGGTATCGCGCGACAGACCGTCGATGACGCAGCCGCGCACGCCCTTGTTCTTCAGCGTTTCGGCCGAGAGTTCGCCCATCAGCGCGACCTCTTCGGTATTGGGCTGGCACACCCAGACATGGCCCGGCTTGGCGGCGGAGAGCAGGCCGGTCCAGCCGAGCAGGGTCTCGTGCGCATCGAAGTCGCCGGTCTTGCCCTCGACGGTGAAGGCCGGGCCAGCGAGCTTCACGCCGGGCAGCAGCGGACGCAGCGCCGGCGGCAGGGTGAAGTCCTTCAGGCCCATGGCGCGCATCGTGTCGTGAATGATGCCGGTGTAGCAGCGTTCGAGGCGCTCGGTCAGCGTATCCGTCATGTTTCCTCCGGTGCGGCCACTCCAGCGGCCTTGGGGGCACCTTGCGCAGAGCGGAGCACAGCGGGCAAGTGCGGATTCTGCAGCGCTGGCGTGCGTATTAAACGATTTAAATTGCCGAAACTGGCTTGTCTCGCGTCCAGATTGCGTTGGTGCGCGACGGAGGCGCGATTGCGCGAGCCAGGCTCAGCCGACCCGTTCCCAGCCTTGGGGCATCAGGCGCTCCTGGGGCAGGAAACGGGCCTTGTAGGCCATCTTCGGCGAGCCCTCGACCCAGTAGCCGAGATAGACATAAGGCAGGCCGAGCTTGCGGGCGCGCTCGACATGCTCGAGCACCATGAAGGTGCCGAGCGAGCGCGCTTCGAGCGCAGGGTCGTAGACCGAATAGACCATGGAGAGCCCGTCGCTCAGCCGGTCGGTCAGAGCGAAGGCGAAGAGGTCGCCCTGGCCGCGGCCGGTGAAGCCGCTGTCGGGTCCGCGCCTGCGATATTCGATCAGGCTGGTCTCGACATGGGTGTCCTCGACCATCATCGCGAAGTCGAGCGCCGACATCGTCGCCATGCCGCCTTCGGGGTGGCGATCGTCGAGATAGCCGCGGAACAGCGAATAATGCTCCGAACGCGGCTGCGGCGGCAGCGCCTCGCCGATCAGGTCGCTGTTGCGCGAGAGAATCTTGCGGAAGGTGCGCGAGGGCCGGAAATCGGCGACCACGACCCTGACCGAGATGCAGGCCCGGCAGGTCTCGCAGGCCGGCCGGTAGGCGATGCTCTGCGAGCGCCGGAAGCCGCCTTGCGAAAGCACATCGTTGAGGTCGCGCGCCCGTGCGCCAACGAGGTGCGTGAACACCTTGCGCTCCTCGCGGCCCGGCAGATAGGGGCAGGGCGTCGGCGAGGTCAGGTAGAATTGCGGGGCATCCCGCAGGGGACGTGTCACGTCAGCAGGCTCCGGAACCGCCGAGTTGAGGGAGAGTTTAGCAGTCGGTGCGGCGGCAACAAGCGGCAAGGCTAAGGCGGCCGCATCGCATGGGATAACCCGCGGATTGATGCTAGCCTGCGCTCGCGGGGATATCCGGAGACCCCCAAGGGCAGGGGTGATGCGATGCAGACCGAAACGGTCGCGTTGACCCGCGAAAAGGAA
The DNA here is from genome assembly GCF_053645455.1 of Allobosea sp. NPDC055332. Classification (NCBI taxonomy): domain Bacteria; kingdom Pseudomonadati; phylum Pseudomonadota; class Alphaproteobacteria; order Hyphomicrobiales; family Alloboseaceae; genus Allobosea; species Allobosea sp. NPDC055332. The sequence continues at coordinate 176,608 of NZ_JBSHMO010000006.1, forward strand.
ACCCTGCTGATCACGCTCTGGGCCAAGGCCGGCGAGAGCCTGCTGCCCGATTCCCTGCTCAAGGATCGCTTCGCCGCCGCGGCGGCAGCCCGCATCGACTATGATTTCGCCAGGCTCAAGGTCGACCGTGATTTGATGGTCGGCCTTGCCATGCGCGCCCATACCTTCGATGGCTGGACGCGCGATTTTCTCGCGGACAACCGTGATGCGATCGTGCTGCACCTCGGCTGCGGGCTCGATAGCCGCGTCTTTCGGATCGATCCGCCTGCCGGCGTCGACTGGTTCGAGGTCGACTATCCCGACGTCATCGCGCTTCGGCGGAGGCTCTATCCGGCGCGCGACGATTATCACCTGATCGGCTCCTCGGTGACCGAGCCGGGCTGGCTCGATGTACTGCCGAGGGACCGCCCGGCGATGATCGTGGCCGAAGGGCTTCTGCCTTATCTGCCGGAGGAGGAGGTGCCGCCGCTGCTGGAGCGGCTGGTGCGGCATTGCCGCAGCGGCGAGATCGTCTTCGATGCCTATAGCCCGCTCGGCCTCAAGCTGATCGCGCTGCAACCCTCGATCAAGGCAACCGGCGCGGTGCTGCATTGGGCGCTCAACGATCCCGCCGAGCTGGAGCGGCAGGTGCCGGGCCTAGCGCTCGTGACGGAGCTCACAGCCTATGATCCTGACGGCTACGATGCCCAGCAGATCGCGCGGATGTCCTGGCCGGCGCGCTTCGCGATGCAGTTCTTCTCGCTGATCCCGCCGCTGGCGCGCATCGGCCTCCTGCTGCGCTATCGCTTCTGAGGCCGGCTTAGGCGCGGACCACCACGAGGCCGGTCAGGATGTCGTGGCCGAGGCGCCGGTCCTCGCGCACCAGCCCGCAGGCGATGTCGAGGAACCACAGGCCGACCGTGCCGGCGGCGACATAGAAGAACAGCGCGTGCACGGCGGCGGCCAGCGCGTCCGGCCGGCCGCCCGAGGCGGTCTCGACCCGAAGGCCTGCCATGCGCATGCCGAGCGTCGCCTGCTTGCGCCCGCCGATGGTGATGGCGGCATAGCCGAGCGCGACGGCGACCGTCGCTCCGCCCATCAGCAGCCAGGTCAGGCCGAAGGTGACGATGCCGAGGATCGCGAGCAGGAACCAGACCATGCTGCCCAGGATGAACAGGACGACGACGTCGCCGATCCAGGCGAACAGGCGCGAGCCGAGCACGCCGCGCGTATCCTGCAGCGGCCGGTCCTCCAGCGCGACGATCGGCGGCTGGCGATAGGACGGGTTCGACATCGACGTTGAGTTCCTCATTGCTCCGGAGGCCGGCATGGCCCACTGGCCAATAATGTTTGATCAGCTCCCCGGTTCCGCAAGGCCACGCGGATAGATCCGCCTGGGTGCGTAGCCTTCCTGACGCAGCGCCTCCTCGATCGCGGCGGTGTGAGCCTCATCGCGGGTCTCGACGGTGACGTCGAGCGTCACGCCCTTGGCCGGCACGTCGAGGAAGAGCCGGCCATGGCTGACCTCGAGGATATTGGCGCCGAGCGTGCCGAACAGGCTCGCGACCTTGCCGAGCAGGCCGGGGCGGTCGCTGGCGGTGAGGCGGAAGGCGGCGATGCGCTGCTCGCGCTCCAGCTCGCGCACCATGATCGCCGCCAGCAGGCGCGCATCGATATTGCCGCCCGAGAGCACGAGCCCGACCTTGCGGCCGCGATAGCGCTCCGGCTCCTTCAGTATCGCCGCGAGCCCGGCGGCGCCGGCACCTTCGGCGAGCGTGTGCTGCAAGGTCGCGCAGGCGTTGACGGCGCGCTCGATCAGGTCCTCGCCGACCAGCACGATGTCCGAGACCAATTCCTTCACCACCGGCAAGGTCTGGGTACCGACCGTCTTGACCGCGATGCCTTCCGCCAGCGTCGCGCCGCCGATCGGCATCGTCGTGTCGTGCACCGCATTGTGGAAGGACGGATAGAGCGCCGCTTCGACGCCGATCATCTCGATCGATGGCTTCAAGGCCTTGGCCGCGATGGCATTGCCGGCCATCAGCCCGCCACCGCCAAGCGGAATCAGCAGCATGTCGAGATCGGGTGCCTCGCGCAGCATCTCCAGCGCGACGGTGCCCTGTCCGGCCATCACGGCGGCATCGTCATAGGGATGGACGAAGACGAGGCTCCGCTCGGCGGCGATCTCGCGGGCGTGCTGGGTCGATTCATAGAGGGTCTCGCCGAACAGCACGACCGTGGCGCCATGGGAGCGGGTGTTCTCGACCTTCACCAGCGGCGTCGTCTCCGGCATCACGATCGTCGCCGGGATGCCGAAGCGCTTGGCGTGATAGGCGACGGCCTGGGCATGGTTGCCGGCCGACATGGCGATGACGCCGCGGCGCTTCTCATCGGCGGTGAGGCCGAGCAGCTTGTTGACCGCGCCGCGCTCCTTAAACGACGCCGTCGCCTGCATGTTCTCGTGCTTGACGAAGATCTCGGTGCCGGTCAGGGCCGACAGGCGCGGCGCCGGCATCAACGGCGTCTTCAGCACATGGCCTTCGATCCTGCGCGCAGCCGCCTCGATATCGGCGAAGCTGATCGCGAAGCCGCTCTGCATCCGTTCCCCCGTCATGCCGTTCTTCAGACCTGGCGTGGCGTCAGCGCGCCGTCGCCGAAGAAGCCGCCGGGACGCAGGATCAGCGTCACGGCGAGCAAGCTATAGACCGCGATGTCGCGCTGTTCGAGCGGCATCGTCGCCGACCACAGCACCTCGAAGGCGGCGATGGCGAGCCCTCCGAGGCAGGCGCCGGGCACCGAGCCGATGCCGCCGAGCACGGCCGCAACCAGGGCCTTGAGGCCGAGCGTGAAGCCGCCGGAAAAGCCCATGCCGCCATAGATCACGGTGACGATGACGCCGGCCGCGCCGCAGATCGCACAGGCGATGATCAGCGCCCGGTCGTGCACCGCGCCGGTGTCGATCCCGAACAGGGAGGCGGTCTTGGCATCGTCGGCGACGGCGCGCCAGGCCCGGCCATAGGCCGAGCGGGCGAGGTAGAGGATGAGGCAGGTCGCGGCGCTGAAGCCTAGGCCTGCCATGGCGAGCGAGACCGGCGTCGCGGTGACGATGAACTGCTCGGCCCGCGCCAGCGGCAATGGCTCGTTGAACACTGGCGGCAACCAGCGCAGCTCGGCGCCTTGCGCCAGGCGCAGGTATTCCGAGAGCGCGATGGCGAGCCCGATCGTCGCGATCAGCACCTGCTGGCCATTGCTCTTGTCGAGATGGCGCAGCACGAAACGGCCCATGGCGAAGCCGTGCAATGCACTGACCGCGATGGCGACGGCAAAGGCGATGAACAGGCCCGAAACCGGCGTGGAGGCGGCGAGGGACAGCGTCAGCGCCACGCCGACCACCGCCGCGAGCGCCCCCAGAGCCGAGAACTCGCCGAAGGTCAGGAGGATGCGGCCATTGAGCCCGTAGATCAGGGCATAGGCGCTGGCGAGCAGCGCGTAGATCGCGGCCGAGGGCAGGGCGGCGAGACCTTGCTGCAGGCCGTAGGCGACGCCCGGCGACAGGTTTAGCAGGTCGGCGCCCGGCACGGCGCCCGGGTCGACCGGAGGCTCCGCCTTGTACTCGAGATAGAAGCGCCGCAGCAGCAGGAAGCTGGCATCGGTCATCGGCACGCCGTCGGAGGCGAGGCCCGCCAGCGCCCCGCGCTGCAGCGTCGTGCCTTCTCCGGCGAAGATGCAGTCGATCGTGCGCCTGCGCGGCTGCGCCTCCGGCGCCTGCGCCCGGTAGGTGATGCGCAGAATGTCGGCGCGCGGGCCGGTGCCGGTGCCCTCGATGGTGATGGCCGTGTCTGTCGGGTTCAGCGCGGGGATCGCCAGCCGGCAGGCGCGGATCTGATCGGTGTCGAAGCGCCCGCAGGCAGCGAGCGCGAGGCAGAGCAGAATCGACGTGAGCAGGGCGCGCATCGCGGCGCACGCTAGCGCGAGAATCGGGGCGTTGGAACTCGCAGCGATGCTGCGTGCATGCGCAATTGCGGGTCTTGATAAATCGAGGGGGCGGCGCACATCCGATCGGGCCGGCAGCGCGATAGGGCAATGGTCATGCAGCGGGACGAGATCTGGGGTGCCGAAGCGGCCTGGACCTCCCTGAACGACTAGTTGTCTGACCGCGTCATGGAGCAGGCGTTGAGGCGACTATCGAGCGCAATCGCTCTCGAATTTGCGCGCAGCGAGCGCGCGCGATTGCCCGAGAGCTGGCAGGGAGGTTGTGGATTTTCCGATCCTGGTGGTGATCGTGCCCTCGCTACGAAGCAGCGCCAAAAGCGGCTTGATCTCGGTTAAGAACTCTACCGTCTCGCCATCGACGTCGTCCGGGGTGAATGTCGTTTCGAGTCGTGATTTTCCGACCTGAAGCACAAGTTTATGGCCATTTTTGATTTCTTCAGAAGAAGGTTTAAGCCCAAGAATTGCTTTAATCTGTCTCTCGCGAGGAGTGCATATCGCCACAAATCCAATAATATCTGAGTTCGGTACGCCGTATACGATCTTATTTTCAAGGATGTCCCAGCTGGGCAGGTCTTCGTCTTCGGATCGTACGGGGGCTGCCAGCCCAAATTGCAACGCCATGAAAGCGCAGATGAGGCGCAACTTGATCAACGACGATCTCGCAGTCATGCGCCATCCCGTAAGTCATGAGGCCCTAGACAAAAGACGCCTTTGCTTCATCGATCGCCGGGCGGTGTTCAAGACCAAGCTGCCCGCCCCAATGGCGCGTTGGGCGGCAGGCGGCCTAGCTCAGCCGCGCTCCTTCAGCATCTTCGCCACCCGCGGCGCGAAATAGGTCAGAACGCCGTCGGCGCCGGCGCGCTTGAAGGCGAGCAGGCTCTCCAGCATCGCCTTGTCGCCGTCGAGCCAGCCATTATTGGCCGCCGCCATGATCATCGCGTACTCGCCGGAGACCTGGTAGGCGAAGGTCGGTACCCGGAAGGTGTCCTTCACCCGCGCGATCACGTCGAGATAGGGCAGGCCGGGCTTGACCATCACCATGTCGGCGCCCTCCTCGAGGTCGAGCGCGACCTCGGCGATCGCCTCGTCGGTGTTGGCCGGATCCATCTGGTAGGTGCGCTTGTCGCCGATCAGCGTGGCGTTGGTGCCGATCGCGTCGCGGAACGGGCCGTAATAGGCCGAGGCGTATTTGGCCGAGTAGGCCATGATCTGCACGTCCTCATGGCCGCTGGCGTCGAGCGCGGCGCGGATCGCGCCCACGCGCCCGTCCATCATGTCGGAGGGCGCGATCACATCGGCGCCGGCATCCGCGAGAGCCAGTGCCTGCCGGACGAGGATGCCGACGCTGGGGTCGTTCAGGATCCGTTCGCCATCCATCACGCCGTCATGGCCATGCGAGGTGTAGGGGTCGAGCGCCGCGTCGCAGATGATGCCGATCTCCGGCACCGCCGCCTTGATCGCCCGGACTGCCCGGCACATCAGGTTGCGGCTGTTGAGCGCTTCCGAGCCGGTCTCGTCGCGCAAGGCGCGGTCGACATACGGAAAGGGCGCGATCGCGGGAACGCCGAGCCTTGCCGCGGCTTCCGCCTGGCGCACGGCCTCGTCGATGTTGAGCCGGTCGACGCCCGGCATCCAGGCGACGGGCGAGATCGGCTCGGCGGAATCGATCAGGAAAATCGGCCAGATCAGGTCGTCGGTGGTCAGGCGGTTCTCGCGCACCAGCCGGCGCGACCACTCGGCCTTGCGGTTGCGGCGCATGCGGCGGGTGAGCCCGAGCGCGTCCGTCATGGCGGCCGCTGCCTCGGCCTTCCGCTCCTGCGGTGCCGGGAAAGGGCGCACAACCTTGGATGCCATCGACGCCTCCGCTTCGAACGCGATACTTGCTTGCCGGCGATGCTTTAACACATCGGAACGATTCCAAAACAGTCACGATGGTCGCAGCCAGCGAGAGCAGGCCAGAGCGGCGCAAGGCTGCCGGCGCGGGCGATCTCGCGGTCATCAAAGGATAGGCGATGCGCCCACGGCCTCTTGCTCTCGCTGCGCTTGCGGCAATGCTGACCGCTACGACTTCGCAGGCCGAGGTGACCCGTCGCGATGCGATCGAGGCGCAGACGGCAAGCGCCCTGGCGTCCGCCGACTATGCGGAGCGTCATTGCCCGTCGCTGCGCATCGGCCAGGACAAGCTCGAGAAGAATTTGCGCGAGATCAAAGGCACGCTCGCCGGCCTGCGCGCCACCGAAAGTTATGCCGAGCAGGTCGCGGCGCTGCGCTCGGTCGAGCAGAGCCACGGCCGGGCGATGGTCTGCGTGGTCCTGCCCAAAGCCCATGGCGGCTTCGGCCGCGGCATCGTCACCGTGCGCTGAGACGCGGACGGGGCCGGGCCGGCACTCGCGTTGACAAGCCGGGGCGCGCCTTCCAGAACCGCCCGAGGGATCGGGTCGAGGCGGGCATGGCGCAGGATCAGGACATCATCTGTGAAATCCGCGGTAGCGCCGGCTTCGTCGTGCTCAACCGGCCGAAGGCGCTGAACGCGCTCAATCTCGGCATGGTGCGCGAGCTCGCCAAGGCACTCGACGCCTGGGAGCACGATCCCGCCGTCACCCGCATCGTCATCACCGCAGCCGGCGAGAAGGCGTTCTGCGCCGGCGGCGACATCCGCGCCCTGCACGATCTCGGCAAGGCCGGCCAATACGAGGAGATGCTCACCTTCTGGCGCGAGGAGTACATCCTCAACGCCCGCATCCAGAGCTATCCCAAGCCTTATGTCGCGCTGGTCGACGGTATCGTCATGGGCGGCGGCGTCGGCGTCTCCCTGCATGGCGACCATCGTGTCGCCGGCGAGCGCTGGCTCTTCGCCATGCCCGAGGTCGGCATCGGCTTCTTCCCCGATGTCGGCGCGACCTATGCCCTGCCGCGGCTGCCGGATCATAGCGGCACCTATCTCGCTTTGACCGGCGACCGTGTCGGCCAGGCCGATGCGCTGGCGCTCGGGCTCGCGACGCATGCAGTGCCGTCGGCGCGCATGGCCGAGCTCGCCGAGGCGCTGACCGGCGCCGAGCCGGTCGATGCGACGCTGGCGCGCTTCGCTCACGATCCCGGGCCGGGCAAGCTCGCGCCGGAGCGGGCGACGATCGCGCATTGCTTCGGCGCGGCGACCCCGTCCGATGTCCTCGGTCGTCTGGACGCCAGAGCCGCCGCTGGCGATGCCTTTGCCGCCAAGACGCTCGCGACCATTCGGGGCAAGTCGCCGACCAGTGTCGCCATCGCCTTCGAGCAGATGCGCCGCGGCGGCTCGCTGAGCTTCGCCGAAGCCATGCAGCTCGAATTTCGCATCGTCTCGCGCGTTACGCACGGCCACGATTTCTATGAAGGCGTGCGTGCAGTAGTGATCGACAAGGACCAGGCGCCGTCCTGGCAGCCGCAGACGCTGGAGGAGCTCGATCCGGCGGCGGTGGCGGCCTATTTCGCCCCGCTCGGCGAAACCGAACTCGTGCTGGGCGGCTGAGATGGCGGTGTTGCGCGACGGCGAGATCCTGCGCGGTCCGGGCCAGACAGGCGAGGTTAAGCGCCGGGTTCGTTGGCGGCTGCTGCTGGTCTGGCTGCTGCGCCTGCTCTCGGTGGTCTGGATCGGCAAGGGCCTGATGCACTGGGCGACGATCCTCGGCCTCGGACTGGTGTTCGAGCCCGGGCCCGCCTTCGAGACGCGCCCGCTGACCTTCCAGGCGATCACGGTCTATTTCGCGGTGTTCGATCTCGTCGCCGGCGTCGGCCTCTGGCTGACCGCGACCTGGGGCGGCGTGCTCTGGTTGCTCGCCGCCGTCAGCCAGTTGCTGCTCGGCTTCTTCTTCCCGCGCTGGCTGACGGTTTCGCCCGCCTTGATCGGCACCTATGTCGCACTGGTGCTGGCTTATTTCCTCGCCACCTGGGCGGCCGAGAATCAGGAATCCTGAGGCCGCCAACCTGTCTCGAATACGCTGAGCTACGGTAAGAATCGCTTTAGCTTAAGAGATTTGCGGTTCATTTTGGATTCACCCAAAAGGGTAAATCCCTGATTCATCCTGATATTTAAACTCGTTTTCATCCGCCCCGCCTATGGTGTCTCTCAGAAGCGGACCGGGAGACAAATCCTGGCCGGTAATCAACAGGCGGGATATTACCATGAAGAGCAATGTAAAGACTGTGGAGCCGGCTGCGTCCGAAGAGGTTCAGCTCAAGGTGAAGCCACTTTACCTTGAGTCCCTCACCTTGGTCGAGCGGTTGCATCGCCGGCTGCTCGACGTGATCAAGGACGAGTTCGAGCGTCGCAACCGCGACGACGTCAACAGCGTGCAGGCGCTGCTGCTCTACAATATCGGCGACGCCGAGCTCTCGGCCAGCGAGCTGCGTACCCGCGGCTACTATCTCGGCTCGAACGTCTCCTACAACGTCAAGAAGCTGGTCGAGCTCGGCTTCCTGCACCATGCCCGTTCGCGGATCGACCGTCGCTCGGTGCGCATCAGCCTGACCGACAAGGGCCGCGAGGTGCACCACATCGTCAAGGGCGTCTACGACAAGCATGTCCGCACGGTCGAGCAGATCGGTGGCATCGCGGCCGACGATTTCGAGCGGATGAACAACGCCCTGCTGCGCCTCGAGCGCTTCTGGACCGACCAGATCCGCTACAAGCTCTGAGAGACGGGGCATTCAGCCCCGTTCCAAGAAGAATATCCCGCAGCGCGCTTCGGCCTCCTGGCCGAGGCGCGTGCGCCTGTTTCTTTCTGGCAACCGCCGGCAGGCGTTTGCGCGACAATTGCGCAGCAGCCTATCCTCGGTTTGTGCTCCGGCGTGGCACAGGATGCGGGAAGAGCTGGTGGAGAAGATTTAGGCGTGACTGGGGAAAAGTGCCACACGGGAAGGTTGAACATCGGGCGGCCTGATATAAGGCCACATGGTTCAAAATCCGCCAAAAAAGCACCATTACATCCCGCAATTCTATCTGAAACGCTGGGCGCTTACCGATAACAAGCTTGCCGTCTACAATCGGCCAAACCCTCGCACTCGGGCTGTACAAGCCAAGATGAAGCACCCGGCCGAAACTGGCTGGAAGGAAGGGGCCTATCAGTTTGAGGGGTTGCCTGACGGCAAAAGGAATCGTCTAGAAACCGCGTTCTTCAGTATGCTGGACGGCAAGGCGGCCGATGCCCGCGCCCTGATGGAAACGCCGGGCAGCACCTGGACCGTTGAGCTTCGGTACGCCTGGGTGATGTTCCTGATGTCGCTTATCAGCCGCCACCCGGACGACATCGAGGCCTTCAAGTCGGTGTACATCCGCGATTTCAACAAGGTGTCGCAGGCGGAGCAGGGCGCTTACGAGAAGGCTCGCGAGATAGGGGACCCGGCCACAGCGGAGGAGTTCTTCGCCAATGTCGGCCGGGAGTTCCTGCGGAACATGGCGATCAACAACATCCCCAAGCTCATCATGCACGAGAATGCGGTGAAGAGCCTGATGAGTATGCATTGGAGCGTCGCCACACCTCCGGACCATGGGTACTTCTTGACTTCAGACCGCCCAACGCTTCGCACGTTCCTTGGCCGCAGAAACTCGCAATGGATGGTTCCGATTGGGCCGAAATGGCTGTTCGTGGCGGCGGAGACTCCGGAACTTGGGAGGCGCATCAGGAGGTCCATGGCGAGACAGGGCTGGGAGGAGGTGAACAGGCAGGTGGTCCGGCAGGCTGTCGAGTTCGGGTATGCGGTCACCGAGGAACACCTGCCGTTCTTCGACAAGCATCTGGCGAAGGCCACGCGGCCGTCGATGTATTTAAGCTTTGTCCCCGACCCGAAAACGGCGCCACCGTTGAAAAAGCCGCCCTAGTGGGTGATCGTCGCCAAATCTGCAAGGAAAGCACTTTGAGCGAGAGTCCGAAAAAGATTGAGAAGGCCCATTGCCCGACGTGCAATCGCTCGCAGAACTGCGACTTGCACGGCCATATTCATAAGCCTTGGGAGTGGTCGGATAACCAGGGCCACAGCATGTCCGGCGGCCATCACTACACCCTCTACGAATGCCGGGGTTGCGAGACGGTCTTCCTGGAGACGGCGGCGTGGGACGACAACGATGTGGATTATTGGTACGATCACAACGGCGAGACGCAAGGCGAGATGGTCCTTACAAAGACCACCTATCCCAAGCCTCCCTCTCGGCCTCGCCCTGACTGGTTGGACAAGATCGGGGCGCTTCACCCGGATTTGTATCAGATCCTGGATGAGACCTACAAAGCCGATGAGCACGACTGCCACCTCTTGACGCTGGTTGGGCTGCGCACGGCTCTGGACAGCTGCGTGACGATCCTAGGCATCGATCCGGGGCAGACCTTCGAAGAGAAACTTCAGACTCTGCGCGACGGCGGCTATATCGGAGAGACAGAGCTGATGGAGCTGACCGTTCTGACGAATGCGGGCAATGCTGCCGCGCATCAGGGCTGGTCGACTGCGCGGACCGAGATCGGCCACCTGCTCGATGTGCTGGATACCTTTGTCAAGCGGGTGTTCGTGAACGGCAAACGCGCACTCGCACTAAAGGATGCCATTCCTAAGAAGCAGCGTCGTCAAAAAAAGACGAAGAAGGGCGCCGCTGCTGCCGCTCCCGAGGAGCAGGGGGCTGTCCTTAGTTTCGAGATGGGAAAGCTGAAGGCGTAGCGCCCTTCACTTTCACTGCTGATCCGTCGCTACGCGCGAAACTCGATCTCAGTGTTCGCGCCGCTAAAGTGCTCGATGGAGAAAGGCATCACCGCGTGCGCCTGTTTCTTTCCGGCCACAGCGACTTCTTTCCGGCTACGGCGATCAAACCCGCGTGAGCGCGACGCATCGCTGCCCTAAAAATGCCGCGCTCATCATGAGCTGTTAACTGTGGTAAGGGATCGTCCCCAGCGACCGGCCGTGGCTCATGCCCGGCCGAAGGGGCGGGTCGCGTCCCGCTCCGATGATATGCGAAGTCCAAGGGGTTACGATCGATGCCGAAACTCAGCCTGACGCGTCGCGAGACGCTCCTGGGCCTGTTGTCGGGTGCTGCCGCCGGCGCAAGCCTGCCGGCTTTCGCCCAGCAGGCCGAATGGCGCCAGAGCTATGACGCCGGTTCGCGAAATGCGGTCCAGCGCTCCTCGACGCCGATGCTTTCACCGGCCGCACTGACCGCGACCGAGCAGGCGGTAGAGGCCTATCGGGCGCTCGCTGCGCGCGGCGGCTGGCAGCCTCTGCAGGTCAGCGACAAGCTCGCCGTCGGCTCGCGAGGCGCCAGCGTCGTCGCCCTGCGCCAGCGGCTGATCATCACCGGCGATCTCGACGCCTCCGCCGGCGACAGCAACATCTATGATTCCTATGTCGAGGGCGGCGTGCGCCGCTTCCAGTCGCGCATGGGCCTGTCGACCACCGGCAGCATCAACCGCGCCACGCTGACTGCGCTCAACGTGCCGGTCGACCGGCGCATCCGCCAGCTCGAGACCAACATTGTGCGCCTGCGCACCTGGTCGGGCAATCTCGGCAATCGCTATGTCGTGGCGAACATCCCGGCGGCTGCGGTCGAGACGGTCGAGAACGGCCATGTCGCGACCCGCCATGCTGCCGGCGTCGGCAAGATCGACCGCCAGTCGCCGCTGCTGCAGACCAAGATCCCCGAGGTCAACTTCAACCCAACCTGGACGGTTCCCGCTTCGATCATCCGCAAGGATCTGATCCCGAAGATGCAGAAGGAGCCGAACTACCTGACCGAGAACAAGATCCGCATCATCGGTCCCAGCGGCGAGATCCCGCCCGAGCGCGTCAACTGGCGCTCGGACGAAGCGACCCGCTACACCTTCCGCCAGGATCCGGGCGGCGAGTTCAACTCGCTCGGCTTCGTGCGCATCAACATCCCGAGCCCGCACGGCGTCTACATGCACGACACGCCGTCGAAGGGCATCTTCGGCGACGATTTCCGCTTCGTCTCGTCAGGCTGCATCCGCGTTCAGAACGTGCGCGACTACATCGCCTTCCTGCTCAAGGAGACCCCCGGCTGGGATCGCGCCAAGATCGATGAGACCATCGCCTCGGGCGAGCGCGTCAACGCCCGCATCGCTAATCCGGTGCCGTGCTACTGGGTCTACATCACCGCCTGGGCGACGCCGGATGGCGGCGTGCAGTTCCGCGACGACATCTACAATAAGGATGGCCTCGGCCCGGTGCCCGTCGCTGCCTTGCAGGGCGATCAGGACATCTGAGCCCGGCTGCGGCCAAGGCCCTCGTCATTGCGAGCTCCCGGCGAAAGCCGGGAGCTTTTTTTGCTTGTGTGGCAGACTATTGCAGCCCGCTTTTGGCCTGTCGCTTGACCTTCGTGACCGTGTCGAGGATCGCCACCGCCCGCCGCAGCGCGGCATAGGTCGGGTCGGGCTTGGCTCCGGGCCTGAGCAGGTCGGTGGCCGCGAGGTGAATGCGTTCGAAATGGGGAGCGAGCTCCCCGGAGGACGCACTGGCCTGCTTCGCGATCTGCGCGAGCGCCTTCGCTGTCTGTGAGGAAGGCCATTTCTGAAAGTCGGATGCGAGCTGCTTGATCGAGGCGACGGAATGATCGGCAGTCGGCATCTGAAGGCTCCGGCCGCGCCCCCGAAGCTGGGGCGCGCCCTGTCAATGCACCAGCCCTGAACCCGTTCCCTTTTCCGTCATGACCTGCGCGGGATGGCCGGTTGCTCTGACGTCAGGCCGCCTTCGCCGCTTCGGTCAGATTGGCGGCGACGCAGCTCGCGAAGGCCCTGGTGCCGAGCGGTCCGCCGAGATCGCGCGTGCGCAGTTCCGGCGCCTTGATCGTCAGGTCGATCGCCCGCTCGATCGCCTGCGCCGCCTGCAGCAGGGCAGGGGCCTGCCGTCGCTCGCCGAGCCAGGCGAGCAGCATCGCGGCCGAGCCGATCAGCGAAGCGGGGTTGGCGAGGTCGCGGCCGGCGATATCAGGCGCCGAGCCGTGCTGGGCCTGCGCCACCGCATGGTTCTCGCCGGCATTGAGCGAGGCGGCGAGGCCGAGGCTGCCGGAAATCTCGGAAGCCTGGTCGGAGAGGATGTCGCCGAACATGTTGGTGGTGACGATCACGTCGAAGACGCTGGCGTCACGCACCAGCAGCGCCGCCATCGCGTCGATGATCTTCTCCTCATACTCGACATCCGGATAGCGCTCCGCCACCGAACGCACGCATTCCAGGAACAACCCGTCGGAGATGCGCAGCACATTGGCCTTGTGCACGGCCGTGACCTTGCGCCGGCGCTGGCGGGCGAGGGCAAAGGCACTCTCGGCGATGCGCAAGGAAGCCTGCCGCGTCACCTTGCGGAACGACATGGCGAGGTCCGGCGTCGGCATGATCTCGCCGGGCCCCAGATGCATCGAGCGGTCGGAGTAGAAGCCTTCGGTGTTCTCGCGCACCATGACGAGGTCGAGCGGCTTGCCGCAGCGCGGCGCGAAGCCCTCGCGTGAGCGGGCCGGGCGGATATTGGCGTAGAGGTCGAGCCGCTTGCGCAACTGGCCGGACGGGTTGAGCCCGCCCTTCTCGGCCGGCGGATACTCGTTGTGCGAGACCGGGCCGAGGATGACGCCATCCGCTCGCTTCGCCGCCTCCAGCACGGTCTCGGGAAAGGTCGTGCCCTGGTTCTTCAGCGCAGCGAAGCCGATCTCCGCCTGCTCATAGGCGAGCTTGAAGCCGAACAGCGCGCTAGTCGCGTCGAGCACCTTGCAGGTCGCCGCCGCGATCTCGGGGCCGATGCCATCCCCTTCGAGGACGAGCAGGTGCAGGGCAGGTGAGGTCGCGTCGGTCATGTCGGCGTCGGTCCGGATGTCATGGAAGGGAAAGGGGACGAGGAGGCGTCACTCGATCTTGATGTCGGCCTCGGCGACGACCTTCGACCACTTCTCGCGCTCGGCCTTGACGAAGGCGGCGAACTCGGCAGGCGTATTGCCGATCGGCTGGGCGCCTTCGAGCTCGAGATTCCGGCGCACCTCCGGCAGGTTGATGATGGTCGCGACCTCGCTGCGCAATTTGTCGATGATCGCCTGCGCCGTGCCTTTGCGCACGAAGACGCCGTACCAGCCGCTGGCCTCGTAGCCGGGCACGCCGGCTTCCGCGAGCGTCGGCACCTGCGGCAAGGCGGGCGCCCGCTCCGCCGTGGTGACGGCGAGCGCCTTCAGGCTGCCGCCATGCACATGGCCGATCGCCGAGGGCAACGTCGCGAACATCATCGGGATATGCCCGCCGATGAGGTCGTTCAGCGCCGGCCCGGCGCCGCGATAGGGCGCGTGCTTCAGCTTGACGCCTGCCATCAGCTCGAACAGCGCCGTGGCGATATGATTGGCCGAGCCGTGCCCGGCCGTGCCGTAGGTCAGACCCTCCGGCTGCGCCTTGGCCAGCGCGATCAGTTCTGCGACCGAGTTCGCCTTGACGGAAGGGTGTACCAGCAGGAGCAGCGGCGCCTTGGCGATCAGCGTCACCGGCTCCAGCACCTCGGCCGGGTCATGCTTGAGGTTCTTGAACAGGCTCGGATTGACCGCCATCGGGCCGATATTGCTGATCAGCACGGTGTAGCCGTCAGCCGGAGCCTGTGCCGCCGCGGTGGTGCCGAGATTGCCGCCGGCCCCGGCACGGTTCTCGACGACGACGCCGACCGCGAGACGATCCTGCAGCTTCTGCGCCACCGCCCGCGCGATCACGTCGGTGCCGCCGCCGGCAGCGTAGGGCACGACCATGGTGATCGGCTTGCTCGGCCAGTCCTGCGCCTTGGCGGCGACGGTGGGCATGGCGATCAAAGCGGCGGTGAGCAGAAGCTTGGCGATCCGGCGTGACAAGGTGGCCTCCCAGACGGTTCTTATTTTCAGTATACCGAAGTATGCTGAAATGAGAGAGTGAGGGCAAGCGTTGATTTCGGCGCGAGGGCGGGCGATCACCGCAGCCGGCATCACGGAGCAGGAGAGGGCGCAGTTTGACGGTCTTCGCGGATGTTCAGCCGGTGCGTTCGCTCGCGGGCCAGGCCTATGCGCGTCTGCGTGAGGCGATCGATGCCGGCGAGCTCAAGCCGGGCATGCGCCTGCGCGAGGAGGACCTCGCGACCCGCCTGGAGATGAGCCGCACACCCTTGCGCGAGGCGGTGCGCCGGCTCGAGGCCGAGGGCTTCTTCACCCGCGATTCGCGCACGCTCGTCGTCATGACGCTCGATCACCAGGCGGTGTCCGAACTCTACGCGATGCGCGAGGTGCTGGAGGGAACTGTCGCTGCCTTCGCCGCACGCCACGCCTCGGAAGGCGAAGTCGTGCTGCTGCGCGATCTACATGCGATCGAGGCCGGGTTGCTCGCGCGCCCGCTGGAGCTCGCCCGCCATAATGAGCGCTTCCATTCGGCGCTCTACGGTGCGGCGCATAATCGTTACCTGCTGAAGGCTCTCAATGCGCTGCGCGATGCCCGTGCGCTGCTCGGCCCGTCGACGCTGCTCGATGCAGGCCGAGCCGCGCAGGCCCATGCCGAGCACGATGCCATCGTTTCGGCGGTGGAGGCTCGCGATCCGGCGAGAGCCGAGGCGGCCGCCCGCGATCACATCAGGGCCGCCGGGCGCGAGCGCCTGCGGCGGCTGGTGCAGGCGGGTTGACCTCGCCTGCGTCGGCCCGGGTCAGGCCAGATTGTCGGCGATCAGGAAGCCGAGCAACGAGATGCACGCCATCACGATCGAGATTTCCAGAAGACTGAAGCCCATTGCCGCCTCCACCGCTGGAGAGGCAACGCAACTCGCCCGCCATGGTTCCGCCGCAGCTGCGGCGATTTTGTGATCCTGCTCCGAGCTCCTCAGTGCGACCGCTGGATCACCGGCGCGGGATCGTCGCCCGTCGCCAGATGCCGGCCGGCGAGATGGAGCACGACATAGCCGATCACCGCCGACAGTGCCGAGCCGGCGAGCACGCCGATCTTGGTGGCGTCGTTGAGCGCGGCACTGTTCGCGAAGGCGAGCGCCCCGATGAACAGGCTCATGGTGAAGCCGATGCCGCAGAGCAGCGAGACGCCGTAGAGCTGCGCCCATGTCGCCTTGGCCGGCATGGTGCCGAGACCGAGCCGCACCGCGAGCCAGGCGAAGCCGAACACGCCGATCTGCTTGCCGAGGAAGAGCCCGAGCACGATGCCGAGTGGCACCGGCGTCAGCAGCAGCGAGGGCGACATGCCGGCGATCGAGACGCCGGCATTGGCGAAGCCGAAGACCGGCACGATGAAATAGGACGACCAGGGGTGGAGCCGGTGCTCGAGCGTGTGCAGCGGTGAATGCTCGGGCTCGTCGCTCTCCGCGCCATGGCCGCCGATCGGGATGGTCAGTGCCAGCGCGACGCCGGCGAGCGTGGCGTGGATGCCGGACTTCAGCACGAAGAACCAGAGCACTGCGCCGATCACGAGATAGAGCGGCAGCAGGCGGACGCCGCGCAGATTGAGCGCCATCAGGATGGCAAGGCACGTGCCAGCGCCGGCCAGCATCGGCAGCGAGAGATTGCCCGAATAAAACAGGGCGATGATCAGGATTGCGCCGAGATCGTCGAGGATGGCGAGCGCGGTCAGGAAGATCTTGAGCGAGACCGGGACGCGCGAGCCGAGGATGGCGAGGACGCCGAGCGCAAACGCGATGTCGGTCGCGGCGGGGATCGCCCAGCCGCGCAGCGCTGCGGCGTCGCCTTTGGCGAGCGCCGCATAGATCAGGGCAGGCGCGATCATGCCGCCGAGCGCGGCGAAGGCGGGCAGGGCGCGGCGGCTCCAGCTCGCCAGCTGGCCCTCGACGAATTCGCGCTTGATCTCCAGTCCGACGACCAGGAAGAACACTGCCATCAGCGCGTCGTTGATCCAGTGCAGGACCGAGAGGCCCGCGATCTTTGCTTCGAGCAGCTTGAAATAGACGATGCCGAGCGCCGAGTTGGCGATGATCAACGCCAGGGCCGCGGAGAAGACCAGCAGCACGCCAGCGGCGGCGCCGCTTTCGAGAAAGGCGTGCAGGGGCGAGCGGCGCTTCGGCGGCCAAGCCGGGGCTTCGGCTTCGATTTGCTGCGCATCCTGGGTCACGCCGGCATCCCCTTTTTTCTCGTTGCTCGATATCGCAGGGCCCCTGCGACATCGCGATGTCGGTTCGATTGCAGCCGGCGGTTGCACGGGGGCGATTCGACCGACTCATCCCAACGAATAGAGGAAAGCGGGCTCGAGGCTGCGTTCCATATCGCCGCACTATTGCCTGCGTAGCCGGTTCGCGCCACCCGCCAGCGCGGCCATTGCCGTCATCAGGACCAGCAATGCGGCCGTGCCGCCGAAGAGGAAAGCGTAGCTGCGTCCTGCGATCAGGGGCGTGCTGATGATCGGCGAGCAGAACTGGCCGATGAAGATCGAGGTGGTCAGGATGCCGCCGGCCAGCCCGCGCTTCTGCGCCGGTGCGAGGTTGAGGGCGAGTGCCACGAAGCTCGGCGAGACCAAAGCGTAACCCGCGCCGATTGCCGCGACGGCGGCAAAGATCGCCAGGGTCGTCGAAGCGAGCAGCAGAACGAGGAAGCCCACGGCCATGGCGCCGTAGCCCAGCGCGAAGATGCCGACATAGCCGACGGCGCGCTGGATGCGGGGGTAGAGCAGCGCAGAACCGCCGCCCGACAGCATCAGCATGCCGAGCGCCGAGCCGGTCATGATCGCGCTGTCATAGCCCTGTGCGTCCAGAAAGAAGGACAGCTGCGTCGGCATGACGAAGAAGATCATGTTGGTCGCGCCCTGCAGCAGTACCAGCAAGGCAAGCGGAAGCCGCCAGGCGCGATGGTCGTCACTGCCATCTACCTGCCTACCGCCGGCAACCGACGACAGGCGCGGCGGATCGACGATCACCAGCCACATCAGCGGCAGGAAGGCTGCGGCGAGCCCGTAGATCGCGAAGGGCAGGCGCGGCGAGAGCGTCGCGACCCAGCCCGCGGTGAGGATGAAGACGAGGCCGCCGAGATTGCGGGCCGAAATCTGCAGGCCGCTCAGGGCATTGCGGTCGTCGCCGCTGAAATAATCGCCGATCAGCGCCGTCTGCGCCGTCATGATCAGCGCGACCGCCACTCCCAGGACGAGCCGGCTCGCGAAGATCGTCGGCAGGTCGGGCAGGACGAGCCCGGCGCATCCCGAGACGACGAACAGCAGGACGCCGACGAGCAGCAGTCTGCGCCGCCCGGTCCGGTCGGCGGCGATTCCCGCGAGCGGCGCGCAGATCGCGACGGCGAGCGAGGGCGCCGGTACCAGCAGCCGCGTCAGCAGGGCGGCGTTGGGATCGTCCGCGAACAGTCGCTCCAGCCCGGGCAGGGCCGGGGCGATCGTCGCGTTCGCCATGGTGGTGAGCGATGCCGCCATCAGGAGGGCGATGGCGCGCGGGTCCTGCCAGACCGGGATTTGCCTTGAAACGAGAATAGCTTCCATGATGAACCTCTTGCCGAAGTGAGCCTTTCGGCAGAGCGTACGAATTCAAGTCGACTTGAGGTCAAGCATGCTTGCTCTGGACATTGGCGAGGTCGCAGAACGCTCGGGCGTGACAGCGTCGACCCTGCGCTATTATGAGGAGATCGGCCTGATTTCCTCGGTAGGGCGGTATGGCCTGCGGCGGCAATTCGATGCCGATGTGCTGCTGAAACTGTCGCTGATCGCCATGGGCAAGGCGGCCGGCTTCTCGCTGGAGGAGATCGCCGGCATGTTCGGGCGCGACGGCAGGCCCGAGATCCCGCGCGACCAGCTGCTCGTCAAAGCTGACGAGTTGCAACGGCAGATGGCCGAATTGCGAATGCTGCGGGACATCCTGCGCCATGTCGCCGATTGCCCCGCGCCTTCGCATCTGGAATGCCCGAGCTTCCGCAAGCTGATGCAGGCCGCTTCGCGCCGGAAGCTCGTCTACCGCCCCTCCATCCGACGCTCGGGCGCGCGCCGGGCAGCTCCTTAGCCGCGTCCATCTATCGCTTGGACAGGCAAACATCGCGTGATAGGGACCGCGCACGGGGCTGGGCCGCGATCGGCCGCCGCATTCTTCAGGAGCCGGACATGACCGACGCCGCGCGCAAGCACCTCTCCAACTCCTTCTTCGGCGCCGGCCTTGCCGATGTCGATCCCGAGATCGCCCGCGCCATCGAGCTCGAGCTCGGCCGCCAGCGCGACGAGATCGAGCTGATCGCCTCCGAAAACATCGTCTCGCAGGCCGTGCTCGAAGCGCAGGGCTCGGTGATGACCAACAAATACGCCGAGGGCTATCCGGGCCGGCGCTATTACGGCGGCTGCCAGTTCGTCGACATCGCCGAGAAGCTCGCGATCGAACGCGCCTGCCGCCTGTTCGACTGCCAGTTCGCCAATGTCCAGCCGAATTCCGGCAGCCAGGCCAACCAGGCCGTGTTCATGGCGCTGATGCAGCCCGGCGATACCTTCATGGGCCTCGACCTCGCTGCCGGCGGCCATCTCACCCATGGCGCCCCGGTCAACCAGTCGGGCAAGTGGTTCAAGGTCGTGCCCTATGGCGTCTGCGTCGTCGACCAGATCATCGACTATGACGCGATGGAGCGCCTCGCCGTCGAGAACAAGCCGAAGATCATCGTCGCCGGCGGCTCGGCCTATGCCCGCCATTGGGACTTCGCCCGCTTCCGCGAGATCGCCGACAAGGTCGGCGCCTATTTCATGGTCGACATCGCCCATTTCGCCGGGCTGGTCGCCGGCGGTGCGCATCCCTCGCCGTTCCCGCACGCCCATGTCGTCACCACCACCACCCACAAGACCCTGCGTGGCCCGCGCGGCGGCATGGTGCTGACCAATGACGAGGCCATCGCCAAGAAGATCAACTCGGCCGTGTTCCCCGGCCTGCAGGGCGGGCCGCTGATGCACGTCATCGCCGCCAAGGCCGTCTCGTTCCATGAGGCGCTGCAGCCGGAGTTCAAGACCTACGCCCATGCCGTCGTCGCCAACGCCAAGGCGCTGGCCGAGACCCTGAAGAGCAAGGGCTTCGACCTCGTCACCGGCGGCACCGACAACCACCTGATGCTGGTCGACCTGCGCTCGAAGAAGGTCACCGGCAAGGCGGCCGAGGCCGCGCTCGGCCGGGCTCACATCACCTGCAACAAGAACGGCATCCCCTTCGATCCGGAGAAGCCGATGGTCACCTCCGGCATCCGCCTGGGCACGCCGGCGGCGACCTCGCGCGGCTTCGGCGTCGCCGAGTTCAAGAAGGTCGGCGAGCTGATCGCCGAGGTTCTGGATGGCCTCGCCGCCAATGGCGAGGAGGGCAACGCCGCCGTCGAGCAGGCGGTCAAGGCCAAGGCGCACGAGCTGACCGCGCGCTTCCCGATCTACTGAGCGGGAAGAGGCCGGGACCGGTCTTTAAGGGAAGGTCCCGGTCAGCTTGATCATGAACAGGTTTTCCGGACCGCCGGGCGCATCGCCCCGGTTGGTCCGGCTGAGCTCGGCATTGAGGTCGAGCCCCTTCATGACCTTGTAACCGGCCGAGGCGCTGCCGCCGAACTGGCCGTCCTTGACCTGCGCGGCGACGGCGACGTTGAAGCGGTCCTCCGTCGCGCTCAGTTTGAGATTGAGGTCGACGGTCGGCTTGGTCACGTCCTTCTTGACGATGCCGCTGAGCTCGAACGAGCCGTACTGGACCATGACCTCGCCCTCGACCTTCTCGATCGCGGCCGACTTGGTCACCACCTGAAGCGAGAGATCGAGCTTCAGCCGGTCCCATTTCAGCTTCCCGGTCAGTTTGGCGCCGACCAGTTCGGCCGTCGGGTCGAAGACGATGCCGCCGACGCCGAGCTTGAGCGCGCCGAGCTTGACCACCTCGAATTTCAGCTTCTCCAGCTGCTGCAGGCCGAGCGTCACCGCGCCATTGTTCGGCTTGGTGACGAAGAGGGCAGCGCCCGCTCCGAGCGCCAGCGCCGCGCCGACGACGTAGACGATGCCCTTGTGCTGATCGACCCAGACGCCGAGTGCTGACGAGCTGGCTGCTTCCTTGAAGGCGTCGACCTGCTTTTCGAGGGACTTATAGGCCGACGACTTCTTGATCTGCTTGAAATACTCGTCGGCTGCCTTGGACAGGACATCGTCGCCGATCGAGCGGAGCTTCTGGATGTCGTCGGACGAGAGCTGGGTCGTCTGGCTCTTGAGTTTGGCGTTCGCGAAGCTCAGCAACCCCTTCTGCGCCGTCGAGAGCACGACCGGGCTCTTGAGGATCTCGGCAAGACGTTCGGGAGACCTGTGGATCTCGCTGTCGAGAAGGTCGAAGGCCAGGACGACCAGGCCGCCAAAGGCGTCGCCGATAGTGTCATTGGACATCTGCGAAACTCCGATTGGTGAGCTGTGGATCGGAAGGCAGGCGCAGGCGGTGACTGGCAGGCGCGTCGCAGGATGCTACCTTGCCATGAGACGGCAATCGTCCGGGGTCTTTATTCGAGAGGGCTGCGATCCGCCGTCGGAGCGTCATGCGATCTCGTGCTTGCCCCCTTGCCGTCGGCTGGTCGTTTTTCGCTGGCCTGCGACGGCATGGCTGGGGCAATGAAGGGCCGCGGACGGTATCGTCCCTCAAGTCAACCTCGAGGCCCCAGGCATGCGCTGTCCCTATTGCGGCTCGCTCGATACCCAGGTGAAGGATTCGCGGCCGACCGACGATCACGCCTCGATCCGGCGCCGGCGCGTCTGCCCCGATTGCGGCGGTCGCTTCACCACTTTCGAGCGCGTGCAGCTGCGCGAGCTCACCGTGGTCAAGCGCTCCGGCCGGCGCACCGTCTTCGATCGTGACAAGCTGCAGACCTCGATCGAGGTGGCTTTGCGCAAGCGCCCCGTCGCGCCCGAGCGCGTCGAGCGCATGGTCAACGGCATCGTCCGCCAGCTCGAAAGCTCCGGCGAAGGCGAGATCCAGAGCTCGGCCATCGGCGAACTGGTGATGGAAGGGCTGAAGTCGCTCGACGACGTCGCCTATGTCCGCTTCGCCTCGGTCTACAAGAATTTCCGCGAGGCGCGCGATTTCGAGGAACTGCTCGGCCAGCTCGGGAGTGACGAGATCGAGCCTGACAGCAAGCCGGCACCTGCTCGCGACGATGCCTGATCAGGACGCGATCGACCGCGCCTTCATGGCGCGGGCGCTGGAACTCGGTGCACGCGGGCTCGGCCGGACCTGGCCGAATCCGAGCGTCGGCGCCGTGGTCGTGCGCGACGGGCCGGACGGTCCGGTGATCGTCGGCGAGGGGCATACCCAACCCGGTGGTCGCCCGCATGGCGAGGCGATGGCCTTCGAGCAGGCCGGCGCGGCCGCGAGCGGCGGCACGCTCTATGTCACGCTGGAGCCCTGCTCGCATCGCACCGTCCGCGGCGGCACGCCTTGCGTCGAGCGCACCCTGCTTGCCGGCGTCCGGCGCGTCGTCTCGGCCATGTCCGATCCCAACCCGCAGATCGCCGGCCTCGGCCATGCCCTGCTGCGCATGGCGGGTGTGGAGGTCGTCACCGGCGTGCTCGAAAATCAGGCGCAGCGCAGCCATCGCGGCCATGTGCTGCGGGTGACGCAAGGCCGTCCGATGGTGACCTTCAAGGTCGCGCGCACGGCGGACGGCTTCGCCGGCGGGGCAGGGGGCGCAAGGCTAGCCATCTCCTGCCCGGAATCGGGCGAGTGGGTGCATCGCCTGCGCGCCAGCCACGACGCGATCATGCTCGGCATTGGCAGCGTCCTCGCCGATGATCCGTTGCTGACGGTGCGCCTGCCGGGAATGGAAGTCCGCTCGCCGATCCGCGTCGTGCTTGATTCCTCGCTCCGCCTGCCGCTGACCGCCAAGCTGGTGCAGGGAGCTGCGACCGTGCCGCTCTGGGTGATCGCGGCCGAAGACGCCTCGGTCGCGGCCGAGGAGAAGCTCGTCGCTGCCGGCGTCGAGGTCATGCGCGTCTCCCGTGGCGCCGATGGCCATCTCGATCTCGCCGAGGCACTGCGCCTGCTGGCGGTCCGCGGCATCACGCGTGTCTTCTCGGAAGGCGGCCCGACGATCGGCGAGCAACTGGCGCTGCAGGGCCTCGCCGACGAGGTCATCGTCTCGACCTCGCCGAAGCCGCTCGGCACAGAGGGCATCGTCGCCGTGCGGCCGGGGCTTGCGGCGCTGCTCGCCGATCCCGAAATCTACGCCGTCACGCAAGCCGGGCAGATCGGCTGCGACCGTTTCGAAGTGTTCACGAGGATCGCCTGATGTTCACCGGCATCGTCACCGCCATCGGCACCGTCACCCGCGCCGAGACCAAGGGCCCGAGCCTCAAGCAGTTCGATATCTCGTGCCCCTGGGAAGCCTCCGGCATCGAGCTCGGCGCCTCGATCTGCTGCGCCGGCGTCTGCCTGACCGTGACGGCGCTCAAGCCGCGCGAGGATGGCGAGCCCGGCTGCATCTTCCAGGTCGAGACCGCGGCCGAGACTCTGGCGAAGACCCGCGTCGCCGAATGGGCGCCCGGTACGAAGATCAATCTGGAGCGCTCGCTGAAGATGGGCGACGAGCTCGGCGGCCATCTCGTCACCGGCCATGTCGACGGCGTCGGCACGATCCTGAAGATCGACGAGATCGCGCCCGATCCGAACGAGCCCTGGGGCGCGACGGCGCGTTTCCATATCCGCGCGCCGCAGGGGCTCGCCCGCTTCATCGCCGCCAAGGGCTCGATCTGCCTCGATGGCACCTCGCTGACCGTGAACAGCGTCGAGGACGACGTCTTCACGGTGCTGCTGATCCCGCATTCCTTCAGCGTCACCACCTGGGGCGAGCGCCGGAAGGGGGACGGCGTCCATGTCGAGGTCGATCTGATGGCGCGGTATGCCGCGCGGCTTGCGGAGGCGCGCCCGGGCGGCTAACCAGCGTCCTCAATCCCAGACGAGGAATTTCACCATGGCCGGATCCCGGCAATCATCGGCCGTTTCGGTCACCCCGCTCGATGGCGCCCGCGTGCTCGTCGTCGAGGCCCGCTTCTATGATGGGCTCGCCGACGAGCTCCTCGCCGGCGCCACCGCAGTGCTCGAGAAGGCCGGCTGCCGTGTCGACGTCGTCACCGTGCCCGGCGCGCTCGAAATCCCCTCCGCCATCGTCATCGGCCTGCGCGCCGCCGACGAGGCGGTCGACCCTTACGAGGCCGTCGTCGCGCTCGGCACCGTCATCCGCGGCGAGACCGGCCATTACGACATCGTCGCCGGCGAGAGCTCGCGTGCGCTGATGGACCTGTCGGTCGCTTTTGCCCTGCCGCTCGGCAACGGCATCCTGACCGTCGAGAACGATGCCCAGGCCTGGGCCCGCGCCAACCGCAGCGAGATGGACAAGGGCGGCGGCGCGGCGGAAGCTGCGCTCGCGGTGCTGCGTTACAAGCGCTCGCTGGCGGAGGAGTCGAAATGAGCCGATCCGAGATGCGCCGCGGCGCGCGGCTCTCGGCCGTCCAGGCGCTCTACGAGATGGAGGTCGGCGGACGCGGCGTGGTCGAGGCCATGGCCGAGTTCGAGGCCTTCTGGATCGGCAAGGAGGTCGAGGACATCGAACTCCCCAAGGCCGAAATCGCCTTCTTCCGCGACCTGCTCGGCGGTGTCGTGCGCGAGCAGCGGCTGGTCGACCGCTCGGTCGACGAGCTCCTCGCCTCCGGCTGGCCGCTGAAGCGCGTCGAGGCGGTGGTGCGCGCCATCCTGCGCGCCGGTGCTTATGAGCTCGCCTTCCGCAAGGACGTGCCGGCCCGCGCCGTGATCTCGGAATATGTCGCGGTCGCCCGTTCCTTCTACGAGGGCGAGGAGGTCGGCATGGTCAATGCGGTGCTCGACAAGATGGCCCGCGACGTCCGCGCCGAGGAATTCGACGCGCCGGCAGCGTGAGCGGCGCCGTGGCCGGAACCCAGTCCCCCGGCGAATTCGAGCTGATCGCCCGCTATTTCGCGCCGATCGCTGGCCGCGACGGGCTTGGTCTCGTCGATGATGCTGCCCTGCTGCGCCCGGCGCGCGGCTATGAGCTCGTCATCACCGCCGATGCGCTGGTCGCCGGCGTGCACTTCTTCCCGGACGATCCGCCGGCCTCGATCGGGCGCAAGGCGCTTGGCGTCAATCTCTCCGATCTCGCCGCCAAGGGCGCCAGGCCCGACGGCTTCGTGCTGACGCTGGCTTTGCCCCGGGGATGGACGGAAGACTGGCTCGCCGGTTTCGCCGAGGGCCTCGGCGCCATGGCGGGCGAGGGCGGTTGCCCGCTGATCGGCGGCGACACCGTCTCGACCGTGGGCCCGCTGACGCTGTCGATCACCGCTTTCGGCAGCGTGCCCGCTGGCCGCATGGTGCTGCGCTCCGGGGCGAAGCCGGGCGATGTCGTCGCCGTCACCGGCACGATCGGCGATGCGGCGCTCGGGCTGAAGGCGCATGGGCCGGACCGCCCGGCATGGGTCGGCAAGCTCTCCGAAGCTGATCGCGCTTTCCTCGCCGACCGCTATCTGCACCCGCAGCCGCGAACCGCGCTCGCAGCTGCCCTGCAGGCGCATGCCTCGGCCGCGATGGACATCTCCGACGGCCTCGTCGGTGACCTCGGCAAGCTGCTGGCGGCGTCGAAAGCAGGTGCCGAAATCGACCTCGACGCGGTGCCGCTCTCGCCCGCGGCCCGCACTGCCGTCATGGCCGATCCCGCATTGGCGGAACTGGCCTGGACCGGCGGTGACGACTACGAAATTCTCTGTACGGTCCCGGAAGGAGAATATCCTTCTCTGCTTGCTGCGGCTAAGGCAGCGGGGCTCGGTCTGGCGCGCATCGGGCGCGTCACCGCCGAGGCTGGGAGCGTGCGCTATACCGAAGCGGGCCGGCCGCGAACCTTCGCACGCGGCTCCTTCGCTCATTTTTAGAAAGCGGCCGCGCGGCCGCGAAGGGCGGCGGCTGCGATGAACCAGCATGTTCCGGTGATGGATGGCGACACGCTCGCCAGGCGCAACGCGCTGGTGCTCGCCGGCGCCCAGGCGCTCGGTGGTGCGAGCCCCGCGATCGTGATCTCGCTCGGCGGCATCGTCGGATCGCAACTGGTCTCGAACCCGGCCTTCGCCACCGTCCCGGTCAGCCTGATGCAGCTGGGCCTCGCCGCCGGCGTCATCCCCGCCGCCTTCCTGATGCGCCGGATCGGCCGCCGCCGCGGCTACGTCATCGGCGCACTGGTCGGCGCATTTGGCGCGAGCGTCGCTGCGGCCGGAGTGGCCGAGCGGCTGTTCTGGCTGTTCTGCCTCGGCACCTTCCTTTGCGGGCTCTACGGCTCCTATGTGCAGAGCTATCGCTTTGCCGCCGCCGACACGGCGAGCGAGAGCTTCAAGCCGCGCGCCATCTCCTGGGTGATGATCGGCGGGCTGGCGGCGGCGGTGATCGGACCGCAATCGGTCTTCTGGACGCGTGACCTGACGCCGGCTGCGCCCTTCGCCGCGAGCTTCCTGGCGCAGGGCGTGCTCGCCTTGCTCGCCATCGGCGTCGTGCTGGCACTGCGCGCTCCGCCGGTGAAGGAGGCGAAATCCGGTGGCGGCCGGCCGCTCTCCGTCATCATGCGCCAGCCGAAATTCATCGCCTCGGTGATCGCGGCGCTGGTCGCGTACGGGCTGATGAGCTTCGTCATGACGGCGGCGCCGCTCGCCATGGTCGGCTGCGGCCACAGCGTCGGCGATGCTGCGCTCGGCATCCAGTGGCATGTGCTCGCCATGTTCGCGCCGAGCTTCTTCACCGGCCGGCTGATAGCCCGCTTCGGCAAGGAGAAGGTCACCGCCGTCGGCCTGCTGCTGACGGCGCTCGCGGCGGTGGTCGGCCTCACCGGCCTCAGCGTCGCGCATTTCTGGATCGCGCTCGTCCTGCTCGGGCTCGGCTGGAATTTCGGCTTCATCGGCGCGACCGCACTGGTCACCGACTGCTACCGGCCTGAGGAGCGGGTCAAGGTCCAGGCCGCCAACGACTTCCTGGTCTTCGGCTCGGTCGCGATCGCCTCCTTCTCCTCGGGCGGCCTGCTCAGCGCCGGCGGCTGGGACAGCGTCAACTGGCTGGTCTTCCCGCCGGTCGCGATCGCGCTGGCGCTGGTCGCGTGGCAGAGCTTGCAGAAGCGCGTGGCGGCGTGATCCTTGCTGGGTAGGTCGAGCCGCCCAGCAGGAGATTTCGCATGCGCCCGCACCAGCTTCCCCAGTTCGCCGGCCGCCCCGTGGCGGGCGCGATCGGCCACAATCGCGGCGTCGTGCAGAGGAACTACGCCTTCATGCCGCCCGAGGGCGTGCTGGTCAGCCGGCTGCCGCATGTCGAGAAGACCATCGCGCGCATTCTCGCGGCGCCGGTGCTCGGGGCGCAGTTCGCGCAATATGTGCTCGAGATCGAGCCCGGCGGCGGCACGCTCGAGCCCTTCGCCGAGGACGGCGTCCAGCACTTCTATTACGGCCTCTCCGGCGAGGCGGCGTTCGCCATCGACGGCTCGGCCGGCAGCTCCTTCCGCCCCGGCAGCTTCGCCTATGTCCCGGGCGGAACACGGTTCTCGCTGCGCAATGACAGCGATGCCCGGGTGCGCGTGCTCGCCTTGCGCAAGCGCTACGAGCCGGCCGCCGGGCTCGCCGTGCCCGAGCCGATCCTGTCGCATCGCGACGCGGTGCCGCTGACCAATCATACCGGCATGGAGGGGCGCGGCTTCCAGTTCCTGCTGCCCTATGGCGACATGCGCTTCGACTTCGAGATGAACCTGATGTGGTTCAAGCCCGGCGCCTTTTTCCCGGATGTCGAAACCCATGTGATGGAGCACGGGCTCTACATGCTGGAAGGGCAGGGCCTCTATTTCCTCGGGCAGGACTGGCACGAGATCTGGGCCGAGGACTTCATCTGGATGGGCGGCTACTGCCCGCAGCAATTCTATCCGACCGGCTTCGGCGACGCCTGCTACCTGCTCTACAAGAACGTCAATCGCGACGTGGCACTCTAGAGCCGTTCTCGAAAGCGCGCGGCCGATCGGCAAACTGCTGCGTCGCGCCCTGACATTCTCCCAAAATTGTCAGCCGACCCGTTTGCGATTCTGGCGGAAACTGGGCAACAATCCGACCCGACACTGGTGATCGGCGCTGCAGGCCTGATTCTTTGTGAGGCCGACTGAGCCGTTCCTTGCGTTCAAAGAACCGGAAAACCGGCTCCGTCGGGGCGTCCTGCCCCGGATGACGAATTCTCAGGGATAGGAAATTCGATGTCGGCCTTGCTCATCATCATTGTCTTGAGTGCGTTATCGATCGTCTACGGCTTATGGGCCTATGGCGACGTGATGAAACGCGATGCCGGCAGCCAGCGCATGCAGGAGATTTCCGGCGCGGTGGCGGAAGGCGCGCAGGCTTATCTCAAGCGCCAGTACATGACGATCGGCATGGTCGGCGTCGTGCTCTTCCTCGCCCTGACCTGGCTGCTCGGCGCCTATGTCGGCATCGGCTTCCTGATCGGCGCGGTGCTTTCGGGCGTCGCCGGCTTCATCGGCATGAACGTTTCGGTCCGCGCCAACGTCCGCACCGCCCAGGCGGCGATGCAGTCGCTCGGCGAGGGACTCGACGTCGCCTTCAAGGCGGGCGCGGTCACCGGCATGCTGGTCGCCGGCCTCGCTCTGCTCGGCGTCGCCTGCTACTACGGCTTCCTCACCGGCATGAAGGGCTTCGCGCCCTCGAGCCGCGTCGTCATCGACTCGCTCGTCGCGCTCGGCTTCGGCGCCTCGCTGATCTCGATCTTCGCTCGTCTCGGCGGCGGCATCTTCACCAAGGGTGCGGACGTTGGTGCCGACCTCGTCGGCAAGGTCGAGGCCGGCATTCCCGAGGATGATCCGCGCAACCCGGCGACGATCGCCGACAATGTCGGCGACAATGTCGGCGACTGCGCCGGCATGGCCGCGGACCTGTTCGAGACCTATGCGGTGACGCTGGTCGCGACCATGGTGCTTTCGGCGATCTTCTTCGCCGGCCAGCCCGTGCTCGGCGCGATGATGCTCTACCCGATGGCGATCGGCGCTGCCTGCATCGTCACCTCGATCATCGGCACCTTCTTCGTCAAGCTCGGCGCCAACCAGTCGATCATGGGCGCGCTCTACAAGGGTTTCATCGCTGCCGGCGTGCTCTCGGTCGGCGCGATCGCCGCCGTGAATTACCTGATGTTCGGCGGCTTCGCGGCCTCGTTCACCACGGGGCAGGGCGTGACCTTCACCTCGGGCGGCCTGTTCGGCTGCGCGCTGGTCGGCCTCGCCGTCACGCTGCTGATCGTCGTCATCACCGAATACTACACCGGCACGGGCAAGCGCCCGGTCGTCTCAATCGCCCAGGCCTCGGTCACCGGTCACGGCACCAACGTCATCCAGGGCCTCGCGGTCTCGCTGGAATCGACGGCGCTGCCGACCATCGTGATCATCGCCGGCATCATCGTTTCCTATGGCCTCGCCGGCCTGTTCGGCATCGCCATCGCCACCACCGCGATGCTGGCGCTGGCCGGCGTCGTCGTCGCCCTCGACGCCTTCGGCCCGGTCACCGACAATGCCGGCGGCATCGCCGAGATGGCCGGCCTGCCCAAGGAGGTCCGTCACTCCACCGACGCGCTCGATGCCGTCGGCAACACCACCAAGGCGATCACCAAGGGCTATGCGATCGGCTCGGCCGGCCTCGGCGCGCTGGTGCTGTTCGCCGCCTACACCTCGGACCTCAACTTCTTCGTCGCCGAGGCCAACAAGGCGGGTTCGACGACCTTCCAGTACTTCAAGGGCGTCACCGTCGACTTCACCCTGTCGAACCCCTACGTCGTCGTCGGCCTGCTGCTCGGCGGCCTGATCCCCTTCCTCTTCGGCGGCATGGGCATGACCGCCGTCGGCAAGGCGGCAGGCTCGGTGGTCGAGGAAGTTCGTCGTCAGTTCAGGGAGAAGCCCGGCATCATGCAAGGCACGGATCGGCCGGACTATGCCCGCGCCGTCGACCTGCTGACCAAGGCGGCGATCAAGGAAATGGTGCTGCCGTCGCTGCTACCGGTGCTGGCGCCGATCGTGACCTTCTTCGTCATCAACGCCATCGCCGGCAAGAACCAGGCCTTCGCGGCCGTCGGCGCCATGCTGATGGGTGTGATCGTCACCGGCATCTTCGTCGCGATCTCGATGACCTCGGGCGGCGGCGCCTGGGATAACGCCAAGAAGAGCTTCGAGGACGGCTTCGTCGACAAGGACGGTGTGCGTCATCTCAAGGGCTCGGAAGCGCACAAGGCCTCGGTCACCGGCGACACCGTCGGCGACCCCTACAAGGACACGGCGGGCCCCGCCGTGAACCCTGCGATCAAGATCACCAACATCATCGCGCTCCTGCTGCTCGCCATCCTGGCGCATAGCTGAGCGGCGAGATCACCTGAGCAATGTTGGACCCCGCGGAGCGATCCGCGGGGTTTCTTTTTTGAATGCAAATGCTTGCGCGAAGCAGCGGAATCAAGCCCGGAGAGACTTGAATCGGTCCGGGAACCTACGGCCAGAACCGTAGCGTTCCGGCACGACGCGCCCGCCGTCGCCTGTCATGGTCCCGGCCATCCAAGGAGGACCCGATGACCACCCCAGCCGCTTCCGCCACCGCGCGATCCGGGCATCTGACCGATCTCGCCTCGCTGCTCCTGCTGGCGACGCTCTGGGGCGCCTCCTACAGCTTCATCAAGCTCGGGGTCGAGACGATCCCGCCGCTGACCCTGATCGCGGCACGGACGCTGATCGCCGGCGCGCTCCTCATCGTCGTCATCCGCTGGCGCGGCCTTGCCCTGCCGCGCGATCCCGTCATCTGGCGGCGCTTCCTGATCCAGGCCTGCCTCAACAGCGCCGTGCCGTTCACGCTGATCGCCTGGGCCGAGACCAGCGTCGATGCCGGCCTCGCAGCGATCCTCAATGCCGGCTCGCCGATCTTCGCCTTCCTGCTGAGCATGCTGCTCTTCCGTGCCGAGGCGGCCGCGGGCCGCAAGCTCATCGGCGTCGCGGCCGGCATGCTCGGCGTCTGCCTGATCATCGGCGTCGAGGCGCTGTCGGGCGTCGGCCGCGAGCTCTGGGCGCAGCTCGCTCTGGTCGCGGCGGCGGCCTGCTATGGCGGTGCAGCGCTGTTCGGGCGCAATTTCAAGGGGCTCGACCCGATCATGCCGGCGGCGGGCTCGCTGATCTGCGGCGCCGTGATCCTGATCCCCTTCAGCCTGATCATCGATCGCCCCTGGACGCTTTCTCCATCGATCGAATCGGTCCAGGCGCTGCTGGCGCTGGCGGTGTTCTCGACCGCGCTCGCCTTCATCCTCTATTTCCGGCTGATCGACCGGCTTGGCACGGTGGGGACAACCTCGGTCGCCTATCTGCGCGTGCCGACCGGTGTCGCCATCGGTGTCCTCTTCCTCGGCGAGCGCCTGAGCGCGACCGCCTGGGCCGGGCTCGCTCTGGTCATCGTCGGTGTGTTCGCGATGACGCTGCCGGAGCGAAAGCAGACAGTCCCCTGAGAATCCGGACTGGCACGCAAACAAAAGCCCCGCGGCGATGCCGCGGGGCCTTCATGTTCGCGAGGGAGAGCGTTCCTCAGCTGCCGCCGAACGGCGTGAACTTGGTGACGCCGCGGAACAGGTTGCGCAGGAAGCTCTGCTCCTCGCCGCCGGTTGCGGTGGTGCGGCTGATGAAGTCGAAGATCACGCCGTCCTGCAGGCCGTAATTGGCGATGCGTTCGACCTTGAAGCCCTTGTTGAAATAGATCACCAGCACGTTCTGGTCGATGACGCTGAAATCCTGGAACTGGAAGCGCCGGCGAACCTTCTGGCTGATGTAGTAGAAGGTGCGGTTGCCGACCGTCGAGGTGGTCGACGGCGTGCCGAGCGTGGTCAGCACCGTCTGGACGTCCATGCCGACCTTCACCTTGGCGATCAGCTCGTCGTCCATGACAAAGCCGCGGGTGAACTCCTCGTTGAGGCCGGCCGAGGTGCGGACGCGGAAGCCGAGATTGGTGGCGTTGCCGCAACCGGCCAGCGCCAGCGCAGCGGTCAGCGAGCCGATCAGGGCGGTACGGCGGGTCGGAGCAGTCATGCGTGGCGGATCCGAAGGGGAGGCGCGCGGAGCTGCCGCGCTTGTCAGGGTGGGTGCGCTTGGCGTAACGCCCGAGCATGGCTTTGGCAAGGCAAGTCGCTTTTTAGTCAAGCAAGTCGGGAAAGGTGGGGTAGGGCTGTGATCTTCGGCCTGTTCGGCAGGAAGCGCGCGCGCACGGCGCCGGTCAACGTATTGCTGGAGCGCATCGTCGGCGCCTCGCGCCAGCCCGCCCTCTTTCTGCAAGGCGGCATTCCGGATGACTTCGAAGGGCGTTTCGAGGCGTTGACGCTGCATCTTTTCCTGGTGCTGCGCCGCCTGCGCGAATTGCCGGCGCCCGCGGCTGACGCGGCGCAGGATCTGATCGACGCCAGCTTCGCCTATCTCGAGCTCGGCTTCCGCCAGGGCGGCATCAGCGACATCGCCGTGCCGAAGCGGATGAAGAAGATCGGCCGCAGCTTCTATGGCCGTCTCGGCGGCTATGAGGAGGCGTTCGCCTCACAGCAGGCCGACGCCTTCGAGGCAGCGCTCACCCGCAATATCGCACCCGGGGTTGCCGCATCGACGCTCGCACGCCATGTCAGGGCGGCGGCGCTCGTCTTGGCCACGCGCTCGCTCGACGATATCCTCGCCGCCGATCCATTGTTCCCACCTTTCTCCGACAGCGTTGCCGCATGACCGTTTCCGATCAGGACAAGTTACCGCTTCGCCGCCCGATCCGGGTCGAGAGCATCACCTTGCGCCCGGTCGCGGTCGAGATCGTGCCGGAACAGGGCGATCTTGCCGCGATCGCGACCTTTCTCGGCGTGGCCTCGGTCGAGGCGCTGAAGGTGAGCTACTCGCTCTCGCGCAATGGCGAGCGGGTGAAGCTCGAAGGCATGATCAAGGCGGGGCTGCACCAGAACTGCGTCGTCACGCTCGAGGCCTTCCCGGTCGAGCTCAACGTACCGGTCAAGCTCGATTTCGTGCCGGAGGAAGAGATCGCCGCAATGGCGCAGCCGTCCGAGGACGACGAGATCGACATCGAGGTGCTGCTCAACGAGGAGGAGCAGCCGGAGGCGATCGTCGACGGCGCGATCGATCTCGGTGCGGTCACGCTCGAATTCCTGGCGCTGTCGCTCGATCCCTATCCGCGCAAGCCTGGCGTGGAGTTCAGCGAACCGGCTCCCGAGACGCCGGCCGAATCGCCCTTCGCTGCGCTCCTGCAGCTGAAGCGCGGGCAATGACTGCCAAAAACCTCAACGCCTTGGCTTGCGGCGGGCGGCCAACCCGCTATTGTCCGCCGCCCGCCCGGCCGCCCCGGCAGGGGGCGCAGCGCCTGGAATCGATCACCTCCGCATGACACGTCCGGTTACAATCGCGCTCGACGCCATGGGCGGTGATCACGGCCCGTCCGTGGTCATTCCGGGCGCCGCCATCACGCTCGAACGCCGCCCCGATACGAAGTTCGTGATCTTCGGCGACGAGGCGCTGGTCGTGCCGCTGCTCGACGCGCATCCGCAATTGAAGGCCGTCACCACCTTCCACCACACCGAGGTCTCGGTGAAGATGGACGACAAGCCGAGCCAGGCCCTGCGCTACGGCCGCTACAAGTCGTCGATGTGGCGCGCCATCGACGCGACCAAGACCGGCGAGGCCGATGTCACCATCTCGGCCGGCAACACCGGCGCGCTGATGGCGATGTCGAAGTTCTGCCTGAAGTCGATGCCGCAGGTCGACCGGCCGGCGATCGCCTGCCTGTGGCCGACGGTGCGCGGCGAGAGCGTCGTGCTCGATGTCGGGGCGACGATCGGCGCGGACGCGCAGCATCTGGTCGATCTTGCCGTGATGGGCGCGGCGATGGCGCGTGTCGTCTTCGATATCGACCGACCGAGCGTCGGCCTGCTCAATGTCGGCGTCGAGGAGATCAAGGGCGTCGAGGCGGTCAAGGAGGCCGGCCGCATCCTGCGCGAGGGCAACCTCCCGCATCTCGACTATCATGGCTTCGTCGAGGGCGACGATCTCGGCAAGGGCACGGTCGACGTCGTCGTCACCGAGGGCTTCACCGGCAACATTGCGCTCAAGACGGCCGAAGGCACGGCCAAGCAGATCGGCGAATATCTGCGTGCCGCGATGGGCCGCTCGCTGATGTCGAAAATCGGTTACCTTCTTGCCCGTGGCGCCTTCGCTGCGTTGAAGGACAAGATGGACCCGCGCAAGGTCAATGGCGGCGTCTTCCTCGGCCTCGAAGGCATCGTGATCAAGAGCCATGGCGGTACCGATGCCGTCGGGTTCGCCAGCGCGACCGAACTGGGCTACGAGATGGCGCGCGAGAATCTGATGGCGAAGGTGCGCGAGATGGTCGCCGCGACAGCGCGGCCCAGCGCAGCACCGGCTGTTCCGCAAGCCGCTAGAGCCGGATCTGATCAGACTGAAAAATCTGATCAGTGAATCCGTCTCCAGGTTTAAGTAGGAGACCGCTTTGCCGATCGCTTGCGACGCAAGCTGATCGGCGCGGGCTCCAGGGCGAGTAAGGAAGAGAAACGTCCTTGTCCAGAATGCGATCCGTCCTGCGCGGCTGCGGCTCCTATCTGCCGGCGCGCATCCTGACCAATGCCGAATTGGCCGAGAAGGTCGACACCAGCGACGAGTGGATCGTCCAGCGCACCGGCATCCGCGCCCGCCATATCGCCGCTGAGGGCGAAACCACTGGCATGATTGGCCTGAAGGCGGCCGAGGCCGCGCTCGCCAATGCCGGCATCCCGGCGAGCGAGGTCGACCTCATCATCGTCGCCACCGCGACGCCCGACCACACCTTCCCGGCGACCGCGACCTATATTCAGGCCGAGCTCGGCATCACGCAAGGCGCGGCCTTCGACCTGCAGGCCGTCTGCTCCGGCTTCGTCTTCGGGCTCGCCACTGCCGACAAGTTCCTGACCAGTGGCGCCGCCAAGACCGCGCTCGTCATCGGCGCCGAGACCTTCTCGCGCATCCTCGACTGGGAGGATCGCGCCACCTGCGTGCTGTTCGGCGACGGCGCTGGGGCCGTCGTGCTGCGCGCCGAAGAGGGCACCGGCACGCTCGCCGACCGCGGCGTGCTGACGACCCATGTCCGCTCCGACGGCCGCTACGCCAACAAGCTCTATGTCGATGGCGGGCCGGGCTCGACCAAGACCGTTGGCTTCCTGCGCATGGAAGGCCGTGAGGTCTTCAAGCACGCCGTGGTCAATCTGGCCGACACGGTGCGTCATACCTTCGAGGAGACCGGGCTCACCGGCGACGATATCGACTGGTTCGTGCCGCATCAGGCCAACCGCCGCATC
Source organism: Allobosea sp. NPDC055332 (assembly GCF_053645455.1). Lineage (NCBI taxonomy): Bacteria > Pseudomonadati > Pseudomonadota > Alphaproteobacteria > Hyphomicrobiales > Alloboseaceae > Allobosea > Allobosea sp. NPDC055332. The sequence continues at coordinate 211,933 of NZ_JBSHMO010000006.1, forward strand.
ATCGACGCCACGGCCCACAAGCTCGGCATCGGCGAGGACCGGGTCGTGGTCACTGTCGACAGGCACGGCAACACCTCCGCGGCCTCGATTCCGCTGGCCCTGGCCGAGGCCCATGCGGACGGTCGGATCAAGCCCGGCCAGCTCGTCCTGATCGAGGCGATGGGCGGCGGCTTCACCTGGGGCTCGGCGCTGATCCGCTGGTAGCGGCGCCGGTTCGGCCGGCCAAGCTAAGCGCTTTGGATTTATGACATTTTCTTAGCGGTCGTCAGCGCGGATTTTCCGCGTTTTTCAACCTGTGCGAGCGCGTCGAGGATTGACCGCAATCGCCTGCCCGCCTAGCGTCCGCCTCCGGTGGGGCTAGGGTTAACGGGGACGCCGCTACTGGAAGAAACGCCTTGGAGGAATTGATGGCGGGGCAAACGATTACGCGCGCTGATCTGTGTGAAGCAGTCTATCAGAAGATAGGCCTGTCGCGGACGGAGTCGTCAAAGCTGGTCGAGGCGGTGCTGGACGAGATCTGCGACGCGGTCGCGCGTGGGGAAAACGTCAAATTATCCTCGTTCGGCTCGTTCGTTGTGCGCGACAAGGGCGAGCGAATCGGGCGTAATCCGAAAACCGGCGTCGAAGTCCCGATCGAGCCGCGTCGCGTGATGGTGTTCAAGCCGTCGAACGTGATGAAGGCGCGGATCAACGGACTGAACGGCGCGGGTGAGGAGGAGTGACTCTGGAGTTCCACGACGGCGGATTCGAGGCCGAATTGGATAACAAGAGCCCAGACGCTTTCAGAACCATCAGCGAGGTCGCAGAAGACCTCGACATTCCCCAGCATGTCCTGCGTTTCTGGGAAACGCGCTTTTCCCAGATCAAGCCGCTGAAGCGCGGCGGCGGCCGACGCTATTACCGGCCCGACGATGTCGCCCTGCTCAAGGGCATCCGCCGCCTGCTCTATGGCGAGGGCTATACGATCAAGGGCCTGCAGCGCATCCTGAAGGAACAGGGACCGCGCTATGTCCAGGCGATCGGCCGCGGTGGCGAGATCATCGGCGGCAAGGCTCCGGTTCCTTCGCCTGCGGCTCAGGTCGCGGCCTCGCGTGTCGAGCCGATGCCGGCGCCCCAGACGGTGCAGCAGCACAACCCTGTCGCCGCCGCCGAGCCGGGCTTCGCAGCGAAGGCGCTGCTCTCGTCCCTGCCACGCTCGGCCCAGCCACTGGTCGGTGCCGACGATCTTGCCTTCCTGAAGGCGACGCTCTCCGAGCTGATCGAATGCCGTCGCCTGCTGCATGGCACCCTGGCGACAGCCTCGGCCGGCGAGGACGCCTGAGCGGGGCATCGTGAGCCCGGGTGCTTGAACCTTTGGCTCTCGCTCGCTAGATCAGCCGGTGAGGACGACCTCCGCAGGCTTTCCGCCTGCGTTTTCCCAATAGGCGCGGACGACCTCGCCCTTCTCATGAGGAGGGCCGCCATGGCCTGGACTTATCTCTTCTTCGCCGGCCTGTTCGAAATCGGCTGGGCCATCGGCCTGAAATACACGCATGGTTTCACGCGTTTTGTCCCGACCGTGCTGACGGTCGGCAGCATGGTGGTGAGCCTCGGTCTGCTCGGCCTTGCTCTCAAGAGCCTGCCGCTCGGCACCGCCTATGCGATCTGGACCGGCATCGGCACGATCGGCACCGCCATCCTCGGCATCATCCTGTTCGGCGAGCCGGCGACCGCGCTGCGCCTTGCCTGCATCGGCCTGATCGTCGCCGGCATCGTCGGCCTCAAGCTCGTCTCCTGAGCGAATTTGGCAAACCTGACCGGCGGCCGTCTCAGCGCCGCCGGAACGCCTCGGGCCAGAGGCCGTTGCGCTCGAGCAGTACGACCACGACGATGACGGCGAGCGTCACAACGACGGTCATCAGCTTGGCGTTCCAGGGCACGCCGCGGCCGACCAGCCAGATCAGTGCGAGGCCCGCGATCAGGGGGATCAGGAGTTCCATGCGGGCAGCCTAGCGCAGATGTCCGCGGGCTGCATCCACCGCCGCAAATCTCCGGAACAGTTCGCGGCGGCACACGTTGCAGCGACAGGGAAGCACGTTGTCGGCAGACGGCGTCGGTTTCAGCAATCCGGACAAATGCGAGCAGGAGGAAGGCATGGGCCTGTTTTCCAAGGACATCAAGACGATGGACGATCTCTTCGTGCATCAGCTCCAGGACATCTATTACGCCGAGAAGCAGATCAGGAAAGCGCTGCCGACCATGATCGAGAAGGCCACCGACACGCAGCTGCGCAATGGTCTGCAGGCCCATCTCGGCGAGACCGAGGGGCATATCCGCCGGCTCGAGCAGGTCTTCCAGCAGCATGGCGTCGAGGCCAAGGGCACTGACTGCCCGGCGATCGACGGCATCCTCGAAGAGGCTGACGAGGTGACCGGCGAGGTCGAGGACAAGCAGGTGCTCGATGCCGCCATCATCGCCGCGGCGCAGGCGGTCGAGCACTACGAGATCACCCGCTACGGCACGCTGACCGCCTGGGCCAAGCAGCTCGGCCGCGAGGATTGCGCCGCCTTGCTGCAGCAGAATCTCGACGAGGAGCATGCCGCCGACAGCAAGCTGACCAAGCTGGCGGAATCCGGGATCAACCGTCAGGCGGCCTGATCTTCGTCTCGATTTCCCTTCAGCTCTCGGGCAGCGAGGATGCTTCAGGGTCCTGGCTGCCCATGACGCTGCCTTCCATCAAGGATCGCAACTTGGTGAGCTCGGCCGCCATGAAATCGAGGAACAGGCGCACACGTGGCGAATGGCGCAGATCCGGGTGGGTCAGGAGCCAGAGATCGGCGGCATAGCCGGTCTGTGGCGCCGCGAGCCGGACCAGGCCCGGGCGCTTGTCGGCGATGAAGCAGGGCAGGAAGCCGATGCCGATGCCGGCTTCGACGGCCTCGGCCAGGCCAAGCACCGTGTTGAGCTTGTAGACGGTCTGATCCGCCGGAATGTGCTTCTGCCGATATTGCACCACCTTGAAGTTGCTGAACTGGTCGCCGAGCGAGATCCAGCGGAGCTGCGCAAGTTCCGTTTGATCAGCCGGCGCGCCCTCCGGAAAATCTGCGGCGCGCCCGTAAAGCGCCCAGCCGATCTGGGCTACGCGTCGGCCGATCAGGTTCTCCGGCGGATTGTCGGTGGCGCGGATCGCGACATCGGCGTCGCGCTTGCTGAGATTGAGGGCCTGGTTGCCGAGCAGCACGTCGAGCTTGATATCAGGACATTGCCGCATGAAGGCGGCGAAGAGCGGGGTCAGCAATTCGACCAGCAACGAGTCGTTGGTGGTGACGCGCAGCTCTCCGGCCGGCAGGATCTCGCGGCCGGCGAGGCGGCGGGTGAAGCCGGTGATGTCGGTCTCCAGCCGCTCGGCGAGAACCGCCATCTCCTCTCCGGCAGGGGTCGGCACATAGCCGGACCGGTGCCGCTCGAACAGGCGGGTGCCGAGCGCCTCCTCGATCTGGCCGAGCCGGCGGAACACGGTAGAATGGTTGAGGCCGACCAGCTCAGCGGCTGCCGGCAGGCTGCGCGCCTCGGCGATGGCCTTGATCAGCCGGAAATCGTCCCAGGCGACGGAAGAGGCGGCGTTCGGCAAGCGGGCGGCTCCGGCGAAATCATGCTGCCCTTCAAAGGCTGCCCTGCAAAGATGGTACGAGCGACAGGTTGCAGCAACCTGTCGCCCGTTCAGTCTGGCAGTGAGATGACGCTCAGGCGAGTGCGGGCTTGGGGGCGGCGCCAGCCGGGCGCAGGGCAAGAGCGCCATCGCCGATCAGCACATGGGCGAGGGCGGTGAACGCCAGGAAGGCGGGATATTCCCAGCCGCCGTTCGGGGCGGTGAAGAGCCAGCCATTGGGCGCGTGGACGCTGAGCGCGCCGAGCAGGATCGGCAGCAAGGCGAGCGAGACATAGCGGCCATAGAAGCCGGTGAGGATTGCGAGCCCGCCCAGCGTCTCCGCCAGGATGATCGGCCAGGCGAGGAAGCCGGGCAGGCCGATCTGACCAAGGAAGCCGGCAAAGCCAGGAACGGTGAAGATGACGAGCTTCAGATAGGCGTGGGCAATGAACATGACGCCGAGCGCGACGCGCAAGGCGAGGGCGCCATAGGGGGCGAAACGGGTGTCGATCATGGTCTTTCTCCGAAGGACCGGTTTGGTCTGCGGCGAAGAATGACGATTTCGATTCAGCAATTCAAATTGGCAATTTCAGAGAATGACATTGCTGCTGTGCAATGATCGGAGTCTGGCAATTTGGCGAAACGCAATCATCTTGGCGTCAACGAGGGCGGCGTCTCGCAGCCCGGAGGACGACATCATGCAGATCAATGGCATCCACCACGTCACCGCCATCGCCGGCCCTGCTCGCCGCAATCTCGACTTCTACAGCCGGGTGCTCGGCCTGCGCCTTGTCAAGAAGACGGTGAATTTCGACGACCCGACCACCTGGCATCTCTATTTCGGCGATGGCGGCGGCAATCCGGGCACGATCCTGACCTTCTTCCCCTGGGAACATGTCGCGGCCGGCCGTCTCGGCGTCGGCGAAACGCAGGAAACCGCCTTCCGCATCCCGGAAGCGGCGGTCGGCTACTGGACGCACCGGCTCATTGCCAACGGCGTCGCCCATGACGTGCCGCAGAAGCGCTTCGGCGAGACCGTGCTGAGCTTCCGCGATCCGGACGGCATGCGGCTTTCTCTGGTCGCGGTGCCCGGCAGCGAGAGCGAGCCGGCCTGGGACAATGGCGAGGTGCCCGCTGAAGTCGCGATCCGCGGCTTCCACGGCGTCACCCTGCTGCTCGACAAGACGGAGACGACCGCGGCGATCCTGCGCGACGTCTTCGGCTTCGTCGAAGCCGGCCGCGAGGGCAGCACTGTCCGCATGCGGGCGGAAGGCACAACGCATGGCAGTGTCGTCGACCTGCGCGCCGCCGGCGGTTTCCTGCCGGCTCGCATGGGGGCGGGCTCGGTGCATCATATCGCTTTCCGCGCCGGCGACGACGCCGAGCAGGAGCGCATGGTGAAGACGCTGTCCGACACGTTCGGCCTGCGGACAACCGAGCAGAGGGACCGGTTCTATTTCCGCTCCGTCTACTTCCGCGAGCCCGGCGGCGTGCTGTTCGAGATCGCGACCGACGCGCCCGGCTTTGCCATCGACGAGCCGGCCGAGGATCTCGGTGGCGCGCTCAAGCTGCCGGCGCAGTACGAGACGCGCCGCGCCGAGATCGAGGCCGTCCTGCCGGCCCTGGTCTGATCCACGACTGCGCTCCGCCTTCGGGCGGGGCGCCCCTTATCGAACATTCTGAAAGGAGGCCGTGCCATGAGCGCGTCCGAAACCTTCATCCATCGCTTCGAGCCGGCGACCGCGCCCGGCCAGGCGCCGCTCCTGCTGCTGCACGGCACCGGCGGCGACGAGAACGATCTGCTGCCGCTCGGGCGCACCGTCGCGCCGGGAGCGGCGCTGCTCTCGCCGCGCGGCCGTACGCTCGAGGCAGGCATGCCGCGCTTCTTCCGCCGTCTCGCCGAAGGCGTCTTCGACGAGGATGATCTGCGCCAGCGCACCCATGAACTCGCCGATTTCGTCGAGCAGGCGCGGGCGCAGTACGGGCTGCCGGCGCCGATCGCGCTCGGCTTCTCGAATGGCGCCAACATCGCCGCCGCGATGCTGCTGCTGCGGCCGGAGGTGCTGTCGGGAGGTGTGCTGCTGCGGGCGATGTCGCCCTTCGCCAGGCCGCCTGCCGCGACGCTGGCGGCCAAGCCGGTGCTGATCGTCTCAGGGAGTTTCGATCCGATCATCCCGGAAGAGAACGCGGCGCGGCTGGCGGCGACGCTCAAGGGGGCAGGGGCTTCAGTCGAGCATCGCAGCCTGCCGACCGGGCATGGCCTGTCGCAGGCGGATCTGGGATTGGTGCGGGACTGGTTCGCGCAGCGTCCGGCGCTCGCCGCCTGAGGTTGGCTTAAGCTCCAGGCCTGGCGTGCTTCGTGAAATAGCACGTCAGGCCGAGCCCGCCGAGCACCACCGAGATCATATAGGGGCCGAACAGGCAGGCGACGAACACCGCCGCGATGAAGCCGAGCATCAGGCTGTTACGCCAGTCCAGGGTCATGACGGGCCTCCACGAATCGGTGCCTATATCATGAAGATAACGTTCACCCTGTGAACCGCATTTGAACAGAATACGTTAATGGAATCTTGCCTTTGCCGGGCCTTGCTCAGGCGGCTGCCGGCAGCGTCAGCAGGGCTCGCGCCTCTACGGCCGTGGCCGGACGTCGCCCGTATTGCGGGCAGAGCGCGACGATGCGCTCGACCAGCGCGGCGTTTGACGGCGCCAGCGTGTCGCGGTCGAGCCTGACATTGTCTTCCAGCCCGGTGCGGCAATGGCCGCCGAGCTCGAGCGACCAGCGGTTGAGCGTGATCTGGTCGCGGCCGATCCCGGCGCCGGTCCAGGTCGCGTCCGGGGCGAGGCGCTTCAGCGTCGCGATGTAGAATTCGAACACGGCGCGATCGACCGGCATGGCGTTCTTCACACCCATGACGAACTGGACGTGCAGCGGCCCCGCGATCGCACCCGCCATGCCCATCTCGACCGCCTTGAAGATCATCGACAGGTCGAAGGCCTCGATCTCCGGCTTGACGCCATGCGCCTTCATCTCGGCGGCGAGCCAGTCGACCAGCTCCGGGCTGTTCTCGTAGATCCGGGTCGGGAAATTGCAGGAGCCGGTCGAGAGCGAGGCCATGTCGGGCCCGAGCGGGATCATGCCGCCGCGCTCTCGGCCGGCGCCGGAGCGCCCGCCCGTCGAGAACTGCACGATCATGCCCGGGCAGTGCTTGCGCAGGCCTTCGAGCAGCCGCCCGAAGCGCTCGGGATCGGAGGTCGGCGTGCCCTCGTCGCTGCGGACATGGCAATGCGCCAGGCTGGCGCCGGCCTCGAAGGCGGCATGGGTCGATTCGACCTGCTCGGCGACCGTGATCGGCACTGCCGGGTTATCGCGCTTGCTCGGCAGCGAGCCGGTGATCGCGACCGTGATGATGCAGGGCGTGGCCATGTAGGGAAACCTCCAGCTTCGCCTCACTGAAGCCGATTCCGCTCATGCCGGCAAAAGTCACCGACGGCATTTCATGAGCTGGAACTCACATCGGGCCGGAGCCGGCAGCTCAGCCGCAATCCTTGAGGAAACGGCGCGCGACATGGCCTTCGGTGAAACCGTCATAGCCCTTCGCCAGCCTGGTTTCGCCGGGCCAGTGCCTGACCTTGCTCCAGCCGCCGCGTCCGCCTTCGATGATCTGGACTTCGTCGCCGGCTCTCATGCGCAGGATCATTCGGCTCTGCGCTCCGGGCTTGGCGCGCAGGGCGACGAAGCCGTCGGCCGTTTCGGGGACGAGGCAGAACAGTGAGGCCCTGGCGTCGCCGCCGTGGAGAAAAGGGCCGAACAGGGCGAGCAGGGCAGGGCGGATCATCGAGCGTCCCGATTGGAAAGGCGCCTCAGCATGCCGCAGGATGCCGGGCCTGTCGCGGTTCGACGGCACTTTGGCCGCCTTCACGCGTTGACCTTGCTTGACGATTTGCCGCTTCGCCAGGAGAGTTGGCACATGGTTGGCCGGCTGAATTCTGGATTGGCCATGGCGCGGGGACCTGCCTCGTCGCCCTGCCGCCTTGCGGCCGGCTGGCGGCTGGCATGACCAACATTCTCCTCGCCATCGGGATCCTTGCGACGCTCGCAGCGTCGATCTGGCTCGCGTTCGAGGACAGCGCCGCGCTGGCCGTGCCTCTGGTGATCGTGTTCGCCGGGCTCCTTCGCACGCTGGTGCGTCGTTTGGGCCGCAGAGGCATCACTCCGGCCGAGGTTGCACCGCCGTCGCATGACGACCGGTAGCTGTAAATCCGGCGTCGCCATCCGGCAATTGCCGCGTTGCATCGCGGCGCACGGCCCTCTATAAGCCGTCGCGTCGGAGCGTAGCGCAGCCCGGTTAGCGCACTTGTCTGGGGGACAAGGGGTCGGAGGTTCGAATCCTCTCGCTCCGACCATTTTCTTCTTAAATTTCAAGATATTGGGCAATCCGCGCCGGCGGGTTTCATCAGCCGTTTCGGAACGAAACGGGAGCAAAGCGCGCCGTTCGGGACAGAAAGTCCCATCAAAAGTCCCATCAGTGTTCGCGTCGTATCCTCGTCGCCAGCGTTGCGCGAATCGACCCATCGGACCGAGCGCAGGGCGGACGCCGGCGATTATGCGGTCGGGCCGCATCCCGCGAATGCAGCCAAGGGACTTTCTTTCCGGCGATTCGATCCCATCTGTTTGGGAACACTCAGGAACTGAAGGACCCGACCGCCCATGTCGTGCGATTGCGAACGGCTGGCCGAAGCGATCTATCGCGAGATCGAAAGGCAGCTGCCAAAGCGCGGCGGCGACCGCCTGCTCGACAATCGCGACCTTCAATCGGTTTTGGTCGACGGCCAGTTGGATCTCGTGAAAATCGCGGCGTCGCTGACGAGGCGGTTCTGCGTTTTGGGCGACGATCTGGAAACGGTGATCGCGGACGAGGCCGGCGAGATGGGCGATGCTTCAGGCCGCTGCATTCCAAGAGGAACCGAGGATGGGGCAATTCCGTTGAATGCTGCGAAGGCTGGCTAAAGCCAGCTGCTTTGGAGCCGACGATGCCCGCTCTTGGGACGTTTTCACGGACGATTGTCAACCTGATGGCGTATGCCATCGTCCTTCGCTGGGCATTTCAGCCGGACCGGGATGCGAACGTCGGCTAGCCGCTTCGTTTCGAGCAGTTCGCGCTCATGCGTTAACCGTCTCTTAAGGCTTCGATTGCGCCGCACTTATGCCGGGCGCAGGGTCGGCGCATCAAAGCAGGAAACGGGACATATCGTCATGTCGATGGCGTTGACCAGCCGGCAGCCGGCCCGGCCGCAGGGCGTCGTCGCGACGGGCAGAGGCTCGCTCGAAAGCTTCTTCGCCGGCCTCCAGCCCGATTGGCATTCCAGCTGGGCCTGGGATCACTACGAGGCGACGATCCTGGCGCTGATGCATCAGTTTCGCCTGAAGCGTCTCTGCGAGATCGGTGGCGGCCGCGACCCGCTCTTCAGCGCCGAGGAGGCGGGCCGCTACGGGCTCGACCTCGTCGTCAACGACATCGATGCGGGCGAGCTGGCGCTGACACCGGAGGGGTTGCGTACCGCCCGCTTCGACATCGCCGGCGATCTCTCCGAGCCGGACATCGCCCGCGGCGGCTACGACATGATGGTCTCGCGCATGGTGTTCGAGCATGTCCATGACGTCGAGCGCGCCTGGAGCAACATCCACGCTCTGCTGGCGCCGGGCGGCATCGGCCTCGCCTTCGTGCCGACCCTGTGGGCGCCGGTCTTCGCGCTCAACCACATCCTGCCGGAGAAGGCTTCGCGCGCCATCGTGCACGCGCTCTTCCCGGCCCGGCGCGATGGCGGCGGCGATCCGAAGTTCCCGGCCTTCTACGACTGGTGCCGCAGCAGCAGCGATACGCTCGCACCGATGCTGCAGCGGGCCGGCTTCCGCGACATCCACATCCAGCCCTTCTGGGGCCACGGCTATTTCGATCGGATTCCGGGGCTGCGCGGCCTCGATGCTGCCTTTAACCGGCTGGCGGCCAAGGTCGACTGGCGCTTCGTGACGACCTACGCCTATGTCGTGGTGCGCAAGGAGCGCTGAGCGTCCGAAGCCGGCGTCGGCAATGCCGCCAGCCCCCAGATCAGGCCGAGCATCAGATAGAAGTGCCGCCAGTGGTCGGTATCGATCTGCAGGCCCTGCAGGATCGTGACGAACAGCACCGACCAGATCACGATCGCATGGCCCTGCCAGGGCGTGCGGCGGAATACCACCCGCCAACCGGCGATGCAGGTCGCGGCGGTCAGCGCCAGGTAAGCGAAGCCGCCGATCCAGCCATAGGAGGCGAAGGCGTTGACGTAGACGTTGTGCGGATCTTCCGGGAAGGTGAAGCGGAAGCGCAGCGGCCCGAATCCGTTCGGCAGGTCGAGCAGCATCGGGATCGAGCGCAATTGGTTGCCGAAGCGGCCGGTGACGCCCTGGTCGTAGTCCTGGTCCAGGCTGGCGCGGACCTCGAAGACGCTGCGGATGTTCTCGAAGGAGAGCGCGATCAGCATCGCCACGACCACCAGCACCAGCATCGCCAGGGTCAGGAAGACGATGCGGGCGCGCTGCGAGGCGCTGGTCGAGGTCAGGAAGCTCAGGCCGACCATCATCAGGGTCGCGGCGACGATGTTGCCCCAGGCGCCGCGCGAGAATGACAGGAAGATCGCCAGCAGCGGAATGCTCATCAGCAGGAAGCCCTTCACCAGCCCGATGCGGCCGATGAGCACGGCATGCAGCAGATAGATCAGCGGCAGCACCAGGAAGGGGCCGAGCACGTTCGGATCCTTGAAGGTGCCCGAGGCGCGGCCGCTGAGCGTGAAGATGTCGCCCAGCCCGGCGATGTCGAAATAGCCGATGACGCCGGCAAGGCCGCCGCACCAGGCGGCGAACAGGTAGCCCTTGCGCAGGGTGTCGAGCCTGGCGAGCGTATCCTCCGCCATGATCGCGGCGAAGAAGATCGCCGTCAGCATCAGATAGACCGAGACGGCGGTGAAGCGGACCGAGGCCGCCTCGTCCATCCAGGGGATCAGCGAGATCACGCCGCCGATATTGTAGAGCAGCAGCAGCAGCGCCATCGGCAGCAGCTTCTGCGAGAAGCGGATGCCAGTGAGCGCAAAGACAAGCAGTGCGATCAGGAAGACGAATTCGTAAGGCGAGGGCTCGATCAGGGCGACGAAGCTCACCGCCGTCAGCAGCCAGAGCGCGCCGCGCCTGATCGCTGCATGGGAGACGGTCAGCCGCCTGCGGCGGGCTCCATCGTCATGCGCATGTACCAGCGTGCTCAATAGGCGTTCTCGTTCTTGGTCATCAGCGAGAACGGCGTCTTGATCAGGATGGAGAGATCGAGCAGCACCGACCAGTTCTCGATGTAGTAGAGATCGTGCTCGACGCGGCGCTGGATCTTGTCCTCGGTGTCGGTCTCGCCGCGCCAGCCATTGATCTGGGCCCAGCCGGTGATGCCGGGCTTGACCTTGTGACGGGCGAAATAGCCGTCGACGACCTGCTCATAGGCGCGGTTCTGCATGGTGGCATGGACCGCGTGCGGACGCGGGCCGACCAGCGAGAGATTGCCCTTGAACACGACGTTGAAGAGCTGCGGCAACTCGTCGATCGAGGTTTTGCGGATGAAGCGGCCGACGCGGGTGACGCGCGGATCGTCCTTGGTCACCTGCTTGGCGGCGGTGAAGTCGCTCATCTCGTGATAGAGCGAGCGGAACTTCAGCACCTCGATCATCTCGTTGTTGAAGCCGTAGCGCTTCTGCCGGAACAGCACCGGGCCCCTGGAGTCGAGCTTGATCGCGACCGCCGTCGCCAGCATCAGCGGCGAGAGCGCGATCAGCGCCAGCGTGCCGACGATCTTGTCGAACACCCATTTGACGACGATGTCCCAGTCGGCGATCGGCCGGTCGAACACGTCGAGCACCGGGACCGCGCCGATATAGGAATAGGAACGCGGCCGGAAGCGCAGCTTCGACATATGGGCCGAGAGCCGGATGTCGATCGGCAGCACCCAGAGCTTTCGCAGCATGGTCAGCAGGCGCGCTTCGGCCGAGATCGGCAAGGTGAAGATCACGAGGTCCAGCTTGGTGCGGCGCGCGAACTCGACGAGGTCGTCGATCGTGCCGAGCTTGGGGTAGCCGGCGACGAGATCGGGCGAGCGGTCGTCATTGCGGTCGTCGAACACGCCGCAGATGCGCAGGCCGGTGTCGCGCTGGGCTTCCAGCGCCCTGATCAGCTCCTCGCCGGCGGGACCGCCGCCGACGACGGCGGTGCGCCGCTCCAATCGTCCCATCCGGGTGAGGCGCAGCACGATGAGCGAGACTGCCAGCCGCTCGGCCAGCAGCAGCGCGAGGCCCACCGCATAGAAGCTGGCGAGCCAGACGCGCGAGACCTGGTCGCCGACCTTGAGGAAGAAGAAGCCGGCGAGCGCGAGCAGGAACAGGACGGTCCATCCGGCTGCGACCCGCATGGCCATGGCGATGAAGTTGCGCAGTGCGCCGACATGATAAAGGTGCAGCGCCTGGAAGGCGACGAGCGCGCCGACCGCCATCAGCGGAACGGTGACCTGGTAAGGCAAGCTGTAGTCGACCGCGCCGGCGACGTAGAAGGCGAAGACCAGTCCGCCGACGCCAAGGATCACCAGCATGTCGGCGAGGCGCACGAGGCCCTCGATCAGTACCGGCGACAATGTCTGCTTGACCGGCAGGGCGGCGATGCGCTCGGCCAGCGGGTGGAAGGTCCGGGTGCTGCCGGCGTCTCCGCTCGTCGGTGCGGAGCCGGCGGAATCCGCCTTGATCAGGTCGCGAACGTCGAAAGCGCCCATCTCGTCCAGTCCTCGCGCGCGGCGGCAGGCACCGCCGTGCAGAAAGCCATCGTCACCTAGCGCAAATTGCTCACGGAAGACTTAATCGGACTCTGCGGAAGCGATCGGGATTTGAAGTGCTTTCAACCTATCGGGAACGCTCCGGAACGGCGGCGTCGCAGCATCTTTTTTCAGGTATACGAAAAGGTCGATTTTCGCTCGGGCCTTCAAGGTATTAGCGTAGGGTTTCGATAGTCGGAAAACGAGCTCGAAAAGCCCTGAAAGTCGTGTTTGAGTTGACAAAAAGCATAGATTCAGGCATTTGAGGCGACGATGAGTGTCTGAGAAGCACATATTTCATTGACCTTGCCCACGGGTATTTCCGGTGATTTGGGCATGGCGATGTGCTGGCCTTGGGCGGAAGCCTGAACGCTCCTTTCATCTCAAACATCGTCTCTTAAACGCTAACGATGCGCACCCCGCAGACGCCGCACCCGCGCCGCCTGCGCCCTGGGCCAGCGCCCCTGTGTGACTTATGTCTTTTCATTGGTTGATCCTGCTCGCGGCCATCGCCGTGGAGCTGCTCGCGACGTCGGCGTTGAAGGCCTTTGTCGCGGGCCCGGTCCTCGTCGCGGTGCTGCCGCTCGCGCTGATCGGATTGTCCTTCGCCCTGCTCAGCGTCGCCTTGCGGGTCATTCCCATGGCCGTCGCCTATGCGGTCTGGGAAGGCCTCGGCATCGTCGGCATCGCCCTGATCGGCCATGCCTTCTTCGCCGAGCATCTGACGGTCTCGCGCATTCTGGCGCTGGCCCTGATCATCGGCGGCATCGTGCTGCTGGAACGCGGCGTCGGTCACGACGCTTCCGAGGAGGACGAGCGGAGGCTGGTGTGACCTTCGCCGCCTCCGCGCAAGCCTTCGCGCTTGCCTGGCTTGCACTCGCCGTTGCCCTAGAGGTGATCGGCACCAGCCTGCTCAAGCTCTCCGACGGGCTGAAGCGCCGCCTCGTCGGCGCCCTCGGGGTGCTCTGCGTCGTCGGCGCCTTCGCCGCCCTGGCGCAGGCAATCCGCGGCATGGACCTCTCCGTCGCCTATGCCGTCTGGGGCGGCGTCGGCCTCGTCCTGACGGCCGTGGTCGGTACGCTCGCCTTCGGCCAGCGTATCCGCCCGGCTGGCTGGCTCGGCATCGCGCTGGTCGTCGCCGGCGTGGTCGCGCTCAAGCTGTTCTGACCGGGCGGCGCCGCCTCAGTTCAGGAACGGGTTCTTCCACCCGCCCTGTTGGGACGGCGCCTTCGGCGGAAAGACCTGGGCGAGATAGTCGAGCACCTTCTCGCGCTCGTCCGCGGCGGGCGCCGGCATGTTGTGCTTGCTCACCATCCAGTCGAGCGTCTCGCTCCATTTTTCGCGGCTCAGCCCCTGGGCCGCGACCAGCTTGAAGTTGTGGCAGGCGATGCAGGCATAGAAGGCCTCGTCGCGGTTCGGCCCGGCCGGGAACATCTCCGGCGTCTCCTCGGACGGGGCAGGGGCCTGCGCCAACGCCGAGGATGCGGCGAGGAGAAGCCCCGCGCCGAGGCCAAGCCCGGCGCGGCGGATACGTGCGATCATGGCGCTCACCCGACCAGCACCGCGACCCGGTGCATCGGATTGGCGCCATAGCCCTGCGGGTTCCAGCCGCCGGCGACATGCGGCTGCGCCCGACCCTTGCTGTCGGTGGCACGGACCCAGAGCTCGTAATAGCCGTCTGACGGCAGCTCGACCTCGGCGGTCCAGCGCCGCCAGTCATAGCGGTTGCGCGGCTCGGCCGCCTTGGCCGGCTGCCAGGTCGCGCCGAAATCGATGGATACGTCGACCCGCGAGACGCCCTCGTGCCCGTCCCAGGCGGCGCCGCGCAGCGGAAGCTTGCGCGTGCCAGCGGCGAGGCGCGTGCCGTTGGCCGGATTGGTGATGATGCCGCGCACCGGCATGTCGGTCATGGTGCGCATGTTGGCGTCGTCGGTCTTGCCGCCGGGGATCATCGGCTTGATCGCGACCGAATAGGAGGTGCCGCCCATGCCCTGGCCGTCATGCACCTTGTCGCGGATCGCGATCCGCTTCAGCCATTTATGCGAGACCGAGGCCGGGAAGCCGGGGATGATCACGCGCAGCGGCCCGCCATGGACGGCCGGTAGCGGCTGGCCGTTCATCCCCCAGACCAGCAATGCATGCGGCTCCAGCGCCGCCGCGATCGGCACGCCGCGCGAGATCGCATCCTTGCCCGCCTCGCCGGAGAGATGCTGGTCGGCGCCGTAATTGCCGGTATGGACCGCGGTCGACTTCAGGCCGGCGCTCTGCAGGACGTCGGCGAGCGGCACACCGGTCCATACGGCGCAGCCGGCGCCGCCATTGGTCCACTGGTTGCCGCGCGCCTGCGGCTGGAAGAAGGAGCGGCCATTGCCGCCGCATTCCAGCACCGTGCGGAAGGTCTTGTGGGTGAACTTCTGCTTGAGCTCGCCGAGCTTGATCTTCAGCGGCGCGTTGACTTCGCCGTCGATGGTCAGTTCCCAGGCGTCGCCCTCCGTGAAGGCGTCCGGCGTCTGGCCGTTGTTGCGGATGAAGAACTTCTCGAACGGCGTGGTGTCGTCGTCGAGCAGGTGCTCCGGCGTCTCGGCGACGAGCGGCCGGTCGCCGAGCAGGATCAGGCCCTTGGCCTTGCCGGGGAAGTCGAGCAGTTGCGGGCCCTTCGGCGCCGCAGACGCGGGGGCGGCGGAGGGCGCAGGGGAGGCGGGTGGCGCGCTTTGCGCCAGGGCGGCCGGGATCAGGCCGGCCGGCATCTGCTCCGAGAACGGGATCGTGCCGCCGACGGCGGCGCCCATCGCCGCGAGCCCGGCACCACCGAGAAAGCCACGGCGCGAGGAACCGGTGCGGCGGCCAAAGGCGAGCGCGTCGCCGCGTTCGGGATCGTCGCCATAGAGTTCGCTCAGGGACCGTTCCTGCTTCGCCATGGTGTCCTCCTTCGCGGCGGCGTCACTGCGCCGGCGTTCAGGAACAAGACGTGCGACGATGCCGGATCATTCCATCCGAGGCGAAATTATTGTCGCGCAATCAGGCGAGGCAGGGTTGGGCGCTGCGCCAGTCGCTTTGCAGGGCGGTGCGCAGCGGCTCGACCTTGTCCGCCGGCTCGCTCGTCAGCGCCTTGATGAAGCCGGCGATCAGCTCGAAACGGGCCGGCGGCATCCCGGTCGCGATCAGAAGATAGCTCTGCTCGCCGGCATTCCAGCCTGCCAGCGTCGGGGCCGCCTGGTCGGGCGCGGGAGCGGGTTCCGTCTGCGGGCTGACATGCAGGCTGAGCCGGCAGCCGCGCGCGCCGACGAAACCGATCCTCACCTGGCCAGCCGCCGAGGTCGCCTGCCAGACCGGCTGCAGGCCGAGGCGGGCGAGCTCGGTCGCGACGCGTGCAGTGGCCGCCGGTGCGATCGCCGCGGTGGGCTGGAATGGCGCTGCGATCGCAAATTGCTCATGCGCCGCCAGGGATGCCGCAAGGAAGGTCTCGGAGGCATCGCGTCGCAGCAGCATTGGCGTCAGCGCAACGGCTGTCGCGATGACAAGGGCGGCAGCGATCGACGCAGCCTGTCGCCAGCGCGGCCACGGCCGGCTCGACAGCGTCGGCAGGGCCGGCGGCGCATCGTCGGCCGGCAACCCTTGCAATTCCTGCTTCAGCCTGACGATGCCGCGCAGCGCTTCCGCCGCCTCGGGCGAGGCCGCCAATCGCTCCGCCATGGCGCGCTGCTCGGCCGGCGCCAGCTCGCCATCGGCGAAGGCGTTGAGCGTCTTCCAATCCTCGGATTGGTGCGGATCAGCCTGATGCGGCATGGCGAGCCGGGAGCACGCGGATATTGGCTCCCCCTATGATCGAAAGCAGCATGGCCCGGGCGCGCGACAGGCGGCTCATGACGGTGCCGGCCGGCACGCCCGTGAGCGCTGCCGCTTCCGCATAGCTGAAGCCGTCGAGATCGACCAAGACCACCACCTCCTTCATCGCGACAGGCAGCTGTTCCAGCGCCTGCCGCACTGTGATCGCGCTGAGCGCGCGTTCGTCGAATCGCCAGTCGGCCGGCTCGGGTGCTTGCGTTCCCTGCTCGCGCTGCTGCCGCCGGACCTGGTCGATCAGCAGGTTGCGCAGGATGCTGTAGAGCCAGCGGCGATAGGCGGGGTCGTCCGCCGGTTCGCTCCTCGCCGTCAGCACCCGCAAGGCGGCTTCCTGCGCGGTGTCGGCCGCCCGCTCCCGGTCGCGCGTCAGCGCACAGGCATAGCGGAAGAGCCGCCCCCATTCGCGTTCGAGCCGCGCGCGGCGCGCTGCTGCCTTGCGTTCGTCGCGCCACATGCTCGCGCCATCCGAACCGGTTGGAGCCGCGAGCGGACAGGGCCAACGCCGAGGACCCGCGACGCGGACAAGCATAGGGAAGGATTCGCGAAAGCGGAACCGAGGCGTTCGGGAGCCTGTCGGCCGTCAGCCGGTTCGCCTGACGAGCGCGGCGCGATAGGCGTCGAGCACGCCGTCGACCATGGCGTCGAGGCGGAAATTCGCCCTGACATGCGCGGCGAGGTCGGTGGCTTCGGCGAGGCGCTCCACGGCCGGCGTCGCCAGCGTCTTCCGGATCGTATCGGCCAGCAGCGTCGGCTCGTTGGGTGCGATCAGCCGGCCGGCATGGCCGGGGCCGTAGATCTCCTTGATGCCGCCGACATCGGTCGCGATCAGTGGCTGTGCCGCGGCTGCCGCCTCGAGAATGACATAGGGCAGCGATTCCGCCCGCGACGGGATCACCATCACATGCGCCTTGGCGAGTGCGGCACGAATCGGTCCCGGCGGCTCGAACACGCATTGCGCCGAGACGCCCTGGTCGACCGTCATCTGCCGCAGCAGCGCCTCGTCCGGCCCGGAGCCGACGATCAGGATGCGCGGCGTCAGCCCGTCGCGGCGTTTCAGCAGCGCCAGCGCCTCGATCAGCGTGTCGACGCCCTTGGCCGAGCGCAGCTCGCCCAGATAGACGAGGTCGAATTCGGCCTTGGCATGGTCGATCGGCTCGAACTCGGCCTCCGAGATGCCGTTCAGGACGATGCGATGATCGGTGCGCGGCTTGTGCCCGACATGGGCCTCGAAGCGCCCGGCGATGAAGGCGCTCTCGAACAGGAACATGTCGGTCGCCGGTTCGAGCAGGCGCTCGATCGCCATGTAGATGCGGTGTTCGGCGCTGCCGGGCTTGTAGTTGAAGCTGCCACCATGCGGCGTATAGGCGGTGACATAGGCTCGCCCAGGCGCGACCAGAGCGGGCAGGCGCGCATAGACGCCACCCTTGGAGCCGTGCGCGTGGACGATCTGCGGCGCGATGCGCTTGCGGGTCGTCACCGCCGATGCGAGGGCGCGCATGTCGGTGAGGCTCGGATAGCGCGACATCGGGACGCGCGTCACGCCGAGCGCCAGCTGTGGCCCGAGTTCGGCGAAGACCTGGTCGGCGCGCGCTCCGCCCGTGCTCGAATCGCAGAAGATGCCGACCGCGTGGCCGCGCGCGATCTGGCCGCGGGCGAGGTCGAGCGCATGCCGGAACAAGCCGCCGAGCGGCGCACGGAAGACGTGCAGGATCGTCAGGGGAGCGGAGCCGGCCGCGGCGGACATGGGTCTCAAGACCTCCGGCGCGCTCAGAACCAGCGTTCCTTGATCACGATCGTGTCACCGGGCCTGACCGGATAGGTGATCGGCACCGTGCCGGTGACGAGCTGGCCGTCCATCAGCCGGGTGACCTCGGCGTAATTGCGCTGGCCGCGCGGCGTGAAGCCGCCGGCGATCGCCACCGCCGTTTGCACCGTCATGCCGTTGACGAAGGGGAACTGGCCGGAATTGGTGACTTCGCCGAGTACGAAGAAGGGGCGGTAGGCGTCGACCTCGACCGAAACCTTCGGCTCGCGCAGATAGCCGGCGCGCAGGCGTCCTTCGATCGCCCGCTCGAGCTGCTGTGTCGTGCGCCCTTGCGCATCCACCGCGCCGATCAGCGGCATCGAGATGCGGCCGGCGCCGTCGACGGCGTAGATGTTGGAGAGATTGTCCTGGCCGAAGACGATGACGCGCAGCTTGTCGCCACTGGCGAGCTGGTAGGGCGCTGATGTCTCGACCGCGAATTCCGGCGCAGCGACGCGCGGCGCGCAGCCGGACATGGCGAGCGCGGCGGCAAGCGCCAGACAGACGGGATGTCTACTCATCATCACCGGCGGACCCATCGAGACATGTTCCTAGGGATAGGTCGTCATGGTTAACAAAAGCTGATCGAGCCAGCGCTTCGCCGCATGATCGGGCTTGCTGCTCTTAACTCGCCACTAACCTTAATGGGCTCACATGACGCTGCGTCTCTCGGGGGCGCGAGAGTTCTGCGTGAATGGAAGCCTCATGACCGCTCGCTACGACACCGTTGCGGCCGCCGGCGAGAGCCGCTCCGATCTGCTCGACCTGCCGGCGCTCTGGGCCGCGATCAAGGCGCGCAAGCTCTGGATCATCGGGCCGACGCTGGCTGCGCTCGGCCTGTCCTTCGTTGCGGTCAATGTCGTCACGCCGCGCTACACCGGCGAGGCGCGCCTGCTGCTCGAGAACCGCGACAGCTTCTATACGCGGCCGGGGCAGGCGGGGGGCGAGAGTTCCGGCCAGCAATTCGACCCCGAGGGCGTGCAGAGCCAGGTTCAGGTCATCATGTCGCGCGACCTTGCGCGCGAGGCGATCAAGCGCATCGGCCTGGTCGGCAATTCCGAATTCGATTCCGGCGCCGGCGCGCTCGGCGCGCTGAAGAAGGTCGGCGTCCTCCTCGGCATCGGCGCCCATCCGGCCGACCGCTCGCCGGAGGAGCGGGTGCTGGAGAAGTATTACGACCGGCTCCTGGTCTTCCCGGTCGGCCGCTCGCGCATCGTCTCGATCGAGTTCACCTCGCAGGACCCGGTGCTCGCCGCCAAGGCGGCGAACGAGATTGCCGCCGTCTATCTGGAGATGCAGGAAGCAGCCAAGCAGGACACCGCCCGTAGCGCCTCCTCCTGGCTCTCGACCACGATCGAGCCCCTGCGCAAAAGGCTGGCGGAATCGGAAGCCAAGGTCGAGGAGTTCCGCTCCCGCCACGGCCTGCTCGTCGGCGCCAACAACACCACGATCACGGCCCAGCAGCTCGCCGACCTGTCGACGCAGCTCTCCAATGCGCGCAACCAGCAGGCCGAGTCGCAGGCCAAGGCCGCGATCATCCGCGATGCGATCAAGGCCGGGCGCACTTTCGAGATTCCCGACGTCGCCAACAATGACCTCGTCCGCCGCCTGATCGAGCAGCGCGTCAACCTGCGCGCCCAGCTCGCGCTGGAATCGCGTAACCTCCTGTCGGAGCATCCGCGCATCAAGGAGCTGAACGCCCAGCTCGCCGATCTCGAAGGCCAGATTCGCGCCGCCGCCGAGCGCGCCGTGCGCACATTGGAGAATGAGGCCAAGATCGCCGGCCAGCGTGTCGAGAGCGTCACCGCGGCGCTCGAAGGCCAGAAGAAGACCGCCTCGGGCGCCAATGACGACGAGGTTCAGCTCCGCGCGCTCGAGCGCGAGGCACGCACCCAGCGCGAGCAGCTCGAGCAGTACATGCTGCGCTATCGCGAGGCGCTCGCCCGCGACGCCCAGAACGCGGCCCCCGCCGATGCGCGCGTCATCTCGCGCGCCATCGAGCCGACGCAGCCCTCCTTCCCGAAGAAGTTGCCGACCATTCTGGTCGCGACGCTGGCGACCTTCCTGGTCGCGCTGGCCGCTGTGATTTCGCGCGAGCTTCTGAACGGTGGCGCATCGACGCCGGCTGAGGATGCCCCGCTCCGCAAGGGGCCGAACCGCGGCGCGCCGAGCTTCGGTACGCCGAAGGACGAGGAGGCGGCCAGGGAGGAGGGCGAGGCCCAGGCGCCGCCGCCGCAGCCGCGCCGCGAGCGCATCGCCGGCCTCCTGACCCATGGCGGGCGCATCGGCCAGCTTCATCTCGATCTCGCCGATCCCGATGCCGGGGCGGCCGAACTCGCGGCTACCGTCAACAAGGCGAGCGACGACCATGCGCCGCTCGTGCTGGTGCTCGACGGGGCCGAGCCGGGCGAAGCCTCGCCGCGTGCTCTGGCGCAGCTCCTCTCCGAACGCAGCCGCTGCATCCTGGTCGATCTCGCCAGCGATGGCCGCGACCAGGCCGGTTTCTCCGAACTGCTCGCCGGCGAGGCGATGTTCTCCGACATCATCACCCGGCAGGAGGATTCACGCCTGCACGAGATCGCGCCGGGCCGGGCCGGGCGCGAGGCGGTGCTGGCGGCGCCCGACATCGTCGACGTCGCGCTGGATGCGCTCTGCGAGACCTATGACTGGGTGCTGGTCGCGACCGCCTCGACCGACGAGGCCGAGGTGCTGTCGCCACTGCTGGCCCGCGCACAGGGCGCGCTGGTCATGGCCGGCCATGCCGGCAACGGCCACGCGGTCGAGGCAGCCTACCGCCTCACCGATCTCACCGGGGCGCCGATCGTGCTCGTCACGGTCGATGCGCCGGAGCGGGCCGAAATGGTCTCGCAGGACAAGGAGCCGGTTCCGGCCTGAGCATCGGACCGAAAAGTGGGGGCCACTTTTCGGTCCGATGCTGTGACCGACAGATCGTCGGCTACCAGAGGTTCTTGCCGTCGATCACGCTGACCGGGACGGCGCCGAGGTCGAAATCGTCGAGCACGCGCGCGTTCACCGCGACCTTCGGATTGTCGAAGTCCGGCTCGCCGCTCGACCAGTCCGGCGACTCGGTGAAGGTGGTGCAGCCACAGGCGCCGCAGAAATGATGCGCCACCATCCGGCTCTGCCAGCGATAGGTCGTCAGGTTCTCGCGCGGCGTCAGCAGCCTGAACTGCGCCGGCTTGTGGTAGCTCCACAGCGCGCCGCGCTTGGAGCAGATCGAACAGGTGCAGGCCGTGACCTCGGTCACCGGTTCCAGCACCTCGAACTTCGTCGCGCCGCAATGGCAGCTGCCGCTGATGATCGTCATGTCGCCCACTCCTTGAAGAGTATGCGGACAGATCAACCTCAATTTCTTGTCAGTACCTGGCAGGAGTGGGTTACTCGTCCTGCTCTGCTGGTTTGCGGCGTCTCAACCAGCCAAGGACGCGTTGCGCCGTCTTCAGGGCGAGAGGCGAGGCCTTGATCCGCCGCTTGAGCGCCCGCTTGGCCTGGCTGTAGCCGGCATAGGCCCGTCCCTTCGCCGTCAGGGGGAAGAAGGTGTCGACCAGTTCGTCGCTGTCATCGCAGATCGTCGTCTTGTAGCGGGCTTCGCCGATACCGAGGTCGAACATGGTGAGGCCGGCCTGGCATTTGCGCTTGATCAGCTCGACCAGGAGGATCTCGCCGGGACTGGTGCGGGCCGCTTCCGAGCCGAGGTCGAAGGATGTCGCCATGCCGGAGAAGCGCTCGTCCTGCACGGCGCCGACATAGGTCGCGACCGATTGGCCCGCGAGGTCGAGCGAGTAAAGCTCGATCGCCGGTGGCCGGCCGGGTTGTCCGATCGCGCCCTGACGCAGGAAG
Organism: Allobosea sp. NPDC055332; assembly: GCF_053645455.1. Classification (NCBI taxonomy): domain Bacteria; kingdom Pseudomonadati; phylum Pseudomonadota; class Alphaproteobacteria; order Hyphomicrobiales; family Alloboseaceae; genus Allobosea; species Allobosea sp. NPDC055332. The sequence goes on from NZ_JBSHMO010000006.1 coordinate 233,939, forward strand.
GCGCGGATGGCCGGTGTGGCGAACGGGTCGGGCAGGCCCATCTGGGCGAAGCGCGCGGCCTTCTGCGCCAGGAAGGCGTCGAGCACGCGCTCGATCTCCGTTTCGCTGCGCGCCTGGACCAGTTCGGACGGACCGAACTCGGCGAAGCGGTTGCGCTTCGTTGTCAGCTTCTTGCGCGCATGCTTGCTCATCGAGCGCCTGAGCGTGCCGTCGCAATCACCGGGGTCGAGCGCGAGCTTGTAGGCGCGGCTCGGGCTCTGCCCGGCGGCGAGCCCGGCCGGCGGGTTGGCGATGCCTTGCCAGGCGGCCGGCTGGTTGATCAGGAACAGCGCGTCGATCCCGCCGATCGCCGCGCCGACTTCCTTGAGCAGCAGTTGAGTGGTCGCTGCATCGAGCGCCTCGGCGAAGCCCGGCTGGTAAAGCGCCATGTGATAATTGGCATGCTTGCCGCCGATGAATTCGGCGAAGCATGTGCCGAGGCGCCGGGTGATCACCAGCGGGAACAGGGCCAGCAACGCGCCATGGCCGTCCTCGACGCGGACGAACCGGAATAGCTGGCCCTCGGCCCGCCCGATCGTCTCGACGTAAGGGCGTACCCAGTCATAGGCCTGGTACGGCGTCACCAAGGCCTCGGCTTCGAGCGCCCGCCAGTCCGCTTCCAGGGCCGCGATGTCACTGCTCGCCCGGATCTGGGCCCAGGGACGCGCCTCTTCCTCCCGACGCAAGGCGGGGATGGCGGACGTATCGGGCGCACGATCGGCGACGGCGGACATGCCCTTTCCTTAACCCGGCATTGTGAACGGACCTGCCACTGTCGCGGACGTTGCAAGACAGCTTCGCCAAACAGCGTTAGCGAAGGGTTGAATCGATCTCTCGGAGACGCCGGGCATGAGCCTGCGCCATAAGGCTTTTTCGGCCGCCTTCACGGCCATCGCGGCGACCGGCGCCGATCGCTGGGGCAGGGGGCTCGCCCAGGGCAAGGGCGCGATCCTGACGCTGCACCATGTCCGCCCGGCGACGGCGAACGGCTTCCGGCCGAACGGCCTGCTCGAGATCACGCCGGAGTTCCTCGACCGGGCGCTGACGCTGATCCGGGCCGAGGGCTACGACATCGTCTCGCTCGACGAAGCGCTGGCGCGGCTGGCCGATCCGCGGCCCGGTCGCTTCTTCGTCGCGCTCACCTTCGACGATGGCTATCGCGACAATCTCGACCATGCCTGGCCAGTCCTGGCGAAGCATGAGGCGCCGTGGACGCTCTATGTGGTGCGCGGCTTTGCCGAGCGCACCGCACGGCTCTGGTGGCTGGAGCTGGAGGAGGCGATCCGGGCGCTGCCGCATGTCTCGGTCGAGCTGCCCGATGGCCGCTTCGACGCGTCAGCTGGAACCGATGCCGAGAAACAAAGTGCGTTCGACCGCCTCTACTGGCGTCTGCGCAAGGCGCCGGAAGCGATTCTGCTCTCGGTGATTTCCGGACTGGCAGCGCAGGCTGGCATCGACCCTGCCGCGCTGGTCGAGCACGAATGCCTGCCGGTCGAGACATTGCGCTCGCTCGCCGGCGCGCCCGGCGTCACCATCGGCGCGCATACGCTGAGCCATCCGATGCTGGCCAAGCATCCGGAGGAGGCCTCGCGCCGCGAGATCGTCGAGAGCAAGGCCTGGCTGGAGCAGGCGCTCGGCGCGCCGATCCGCCACTTCGCCTATCCGGTCGGCGATCCCACCTCCGCCGGGCCGCGCGAGTTCGCTCTGGCCAGGGAGGCGGGCTTCACGAGCGCCGTGACGACCCGGCCGGGCCATCTCTTCGCCGGGCATGCGGAGCATCTCCACGCGCTGCCGCGCATCTCGCTCAACGGCCTGCACCAGAGCGAGGCTGCGCTCAGGGCCCTGCTGTCGGGGCTGCCGTTCCTCCTGTGGAATCGCGGGCAGAGGTTACGGGTCGACTAGAGCGCGTGCCGCATCGCGACCGGAGCCCTGTGGTGCTCGCACCGGCGTCGCGCGGACGGAACGCTTCCGTGCCGGCGCGGCATGCTCTAGAGGAACAGCCGATTCCACAACGGTTCGGCTTGAGCGATGTACGACATCAGATGGATTCGCGAGAACGCTGACGCGTTCGACCGGGGCTTGCAGCGTCGGGGGCTCGCGCCGTTGTCGTCGTCGCTGCTGGCGCTCGACGACCAGCGCCGCTCCGCCATCGGCAAGTCTCAAGCCGCGCAGGAGCGCCGCAACGCCCTCTCCAAGGAGATCGGCAAGGCGATGGGCCAGAAGGACCTCGCTTTGGCCGAGCAGCTCAAGGCCGAGGTCACCTCGCTCAAGGAGCAGGTGCCGGCGCTGGAGGCTGAGGAGAAGGCCGCCGTCGAGGCGCTGAACGTAGAGCTCGCCGCGATCCCGAACATGCCCTTCGACGAGGTGCCGGACGGCGCTGACGAGCACGGCAACGTGCTCCTGCATGCGCAGGGCGTGAAGCCTGAAGAGAACGGTCGGCTCGCCGGTGTCAACCAGGCCAAGGAGCATTATGAGCTCGGCGAGGCGCTCGGCCAGATGGACTTCGAGACGGCCGCAAAGCTCTCCGGCTCGCGCTTCGTCGTGCTCGACCGGCAGATCGCCCGGCTCAACCGCGCCATCGGCCAGTTCATGCTCGATACCCATGTCGAGGAGCACGGCTACACCGAAGTCAACCCGCCGCTGATGGTGCGGGATGATGTGATGTTCGGCACGGCTCAGCTGCCGAAGTTTGAAGATGATCAGTTTTCGACAACCGGAACGCCAACGAGTGAGCTGCTGCATCAGTTTTTGTACGAAACCCTGAATGACGGGGCTTTGGATGAGAACTGGATGAGAACGCCGCCCGGTCAAGGTGGTGGTTTGCAGCTTACCGAAGCAGGGAAGCGAAATTTCAGAGCTTTTCTAGCGAGGTCGAACCGCCTTTGGCTCATCCCGACCGCCGAGGTACCGCTGACCAATCTCGTGCGCGAATCCATCCTCTCCGAGGAGGAGCTGCCGCGCCGCTTCACCGCGCTCACCCCCTGCTTCCGGGCCGAAGCCGGCTCGGCCGGGCGCGATACGCGCGGCATGCTGCGCCAGCACCAGTTCGAGAAGGTCGAGCTCGTCTCGATCACCGCGCCGGAGAAGTCGCGCGAGGAGCACGAGCGCATGCTGTCTTGCGCCGAAAACGTGCTGAAGAAGCTCGATCTGCATTATCGGGTGATGACGCTCTGCACCGGCGACATGGGCTTCGCCTCGCAGAAGACCTACGACATCGAGGTCTGGCTGCCCGGCCAGAAGACCTATCGCGAGATCTCATCCTGCTCGGTCTGCGGCGATTTCCAGGCGCGGCGCATGAATGCCCGCTACAAGACCAGGGACGGCAAGGGCCCGTTCTTCGTCCACACCCTCAACGGCTCGGGCACGGCGGTCGGCCGCGCCTTGATCGCGGTGATGGAAAACTACCAGAACGCCGACGGCTCGATCACCGTGCCCGACGTGCTGGTTCCCTACATGCGCGGGGTGGCCCGCATCGAGAAGGCGGCCTGAGCCCATGCGCATCCTGGTGACCAATGACGACGGCATCCATGCCGAGGGCCTCGCCATCCTCGAGCAGATCGCCAGGCAGCTCTCCGACGATGTCTGGGTGGTCGCGCCCGAGACCGACCAGTCGGGCGTGGCGCATTCGCTGTCGCTCTCGAACCCGCTGCGCCTGCGCCAGATCGAGGAGAAGCGCTTCGCCGTGCAGGGCACGCCGACCGATTGCGTGATCATGGCGGTGCGTTCGGTCATGGCCGAGATGAAGCCCGATCTCGTGCTCTCCGGCGTCAATCGCGGCCAGAACGTCGCCGAGGACGTGACCTATTCCGGCACCATCGCTGCCGCCATGGAAGGCACGCTGCTCGGCATCCCCTCGATCGCGGTGAGCCAGGCCTATATGCCGGGCGACCGCACCAGCATCATCTGGGACTGCGCCCTGCAGCATGCGCCCGGCATCATCCGCCGCCTGCTGGAGGAGGGGATTCCCGACGGCATCCTGTTCAACCTCAACTTCCCGAACGTGGCGCCGAGCGAGGTTGCGGGTGTCGCCGTCACGGCGCAGGGCCGGCGCGATCAGGAGCTGATGCGGCTGGAGCCGCGGCGCGACGGGCGCGGCAATCCCTATTACTGGATCGCCTTCCAGCGCGGGAAGCACGAGCCGGCCAACGGCACCGACCTGCGCGCGCTCGCCGAGAAGAAGATCTCGGTGACGCCGCTCGAGCTCGACCTGACGCATGAGCCGACGATGACGCGCTTCGCCCAGCTCTTCGCCTAGAGCCGATCGATACTGCGATGAGCGAGGAGAGCGCCAGCAACGAGAGCGAACGCACGGTCGCCTTCCTGCTGTCGCTCAGGGCGCGCGGCGTCCGCGATATCGCGTTGCTGCGGGCGATGGAGCGCGTGCCGCGCGAGCATTTCGCGCCGTCGCGCTTCGCCGATCTCGCCCGCCAGGACGTCTCGGTGCCCTTGCCTTGCGGCCAGACGATGACGGCGCCGCACACGGTCGCCGCGCTCGTCGGCGCGCTCGAGATGAAACCCGATTGCCGCGTGCTCGAGGTCGGCTCCGGCTCGGGCTATGTCGCGGCACTGCTCGCGGCGATGGGCGGCAAGGTCGTTTCGCTGGAGCGCTACCGCACGCTTGCGCTCGCCGCGCATGAGCGCCTCACCGGTGGCGGCTTCGCCAAGCTCGTCGAACTGCGCCATGCCGACGGTTTCCAGCCCGACCGCACGCTCGGCCGCTTCGAGCGCATCCTGGTCAACGGCGTGATGCAGACGGTGCCGGAGGCGTTGCTGGCCCGGCTCGAGACCGGTGGCCGGCTGGTCGGCGCGCTGCGCGTCGAGGGGGCAGGGCGGCTCGTCGTCGTCACGCGCAGCGAGGATGGCTTCGACCATGCGCTCGGCCCGGTCATCCGCATCCCGCCGCTGGCGCCGGGATTGTCGCAGGCACTGTGAGCGGCGGCCATTCCGGGGCACGCCAAGGCCTGACGCTCGAACCGTCAATGCTCTCCCAGCTCGTCATGCTCGGCCTTGTGCCGAGCATCCTCGTCTTGAACGCCACGCTCGACCAGCGAAGACGTGGATGGTCGGGACAGGCCCGACCATGATGGGAGCCTCCCGTCAGGAAGATTGCGGCCGCCTTCAGAAATTCACCTGAGCTGTCAGCAGCGAAACGCCTTCTTAACCTAACCGGCTCTTTAATGCGGACCGTAGAGTTGCGTCGTTCGCGAGTGCAGAGTCCATGCGTAAGCAAGTCGAGCTGGCCGTGCCGAAATCCGTGGTTCGCGTCGTGTCGGTCTGCGCCCTTGCAGCCGGTCTGGGCGCCTGCTCCTCGGAGGCGATGCGCTTCACCGAAGCGCCCTTCGGCAACCCCTTCAAGACGGCTCAGGCCCCCGCGCCCCAGCGCGATCCGGCGACCACCGGCTCGATCGGCCGCGGCGCGCCCAACCAGTCCTATGAGACGGCCTCCGCCACCGGCAATCCCGGTGTGCGCAGCCAGCCCCTGCCGCCGCCGAGTTCTTCCGTCGCGCTTCGTGCGACGCCGCCCGCGGCACCTGCGCCGAGCGCGCCCGGCTCGGCTGCCGGCTGGAGCGCCCAGGGCGGTACACCGATCGTCGTCGCGCATGGCGAGACGCTGGAAGTGATCTCCGGCCGCTACGGCGTGCCGCGCTCCGCGCTGATGCAGGCCAATGGTCTCTCCGGCGAGGTCACGCCGGGCTCGCGCATCGTCGTTCCCGTCTACAATGGTGGCGGCGCTCAGGCCGCCGCGCGCCAGCCGGCGCCGAGCGACAATCGTTTCGAGCAGCCGCGCCTTGCGCCGCCGCCAGCGTCCCGCCCGGTTGCGTCCGTGCCGGCCAGGCCGGCCGCCGCTGTCCCCAAGGTCGCAGCCGTCGATCCCAGGGCCGAGGCGGCCGAGGCCAAGGAGAAGGCCGCCGCCGACGCCAAGCGCATGGGCGAGGCCCGCGCCCGCTTCGCTGCCGAGGCCAAGGCCAAGGCGGCTGCCAAGGCGGCCAACGAGACCAAGACCGCGGCGCTGCCGGCTCAGCCCCCCGCTGCCAAGCCCAAGGCCGCTGCGCCGGTCGTCGCCAGCGCTCCGGCTGACAAGGTCACCACTCAGCCCAGGGCCGTCGCGCCCGCTCCGGAGCCCAAGGCCGCGGAGCCGCAGACCACCGCGAGCCTGCCCAAGGCGGAGGAGCCGGCTTCGTCCAACGCCGATTTTCGCTGGCCGGCCCGCGGCCGCGTCATCGCCGGCTATGCCGGCAAGGGCGGCAACGAAGGCATCAACATCGCTGTGCCGGAAGGTACGCCGGTCAAGGCGGCCGAGGGCGGCGTCGTCGCCTATGCCGGCAGCGAGCTCAAGGGCTATGGCAATCTGGTCCTGATCCGCCACCCGAACGGCTATGTCTCGGCCTACGCCCATAATGGTGAGATCAGCGTCAAGCGTGGCGAGCAGGTCAAGCGCGGCCAGGTCGTCGCCAAGTCGGGCCAGACCGGCAACGTCAACTCGCCGCAGCTGCACTTCGAGCTGCGCAAGGGTTCGACCCCGGTCGACCCGATGCCCTATCTCAGCAGCAGCAACTGATCTTGAACTAGACTTCGGCCGGTACTCGCGAGACCCCGCCGGTCGAAACGAGGCGGGGCGGTCCCAGGAAAGGCCGCCCCGTTTTGCTTATGTGAGATGCGTTGAGCAGGAGCGGTTGCAGTTCACTCAGTTCCTGAGCTCTTTCAGAAGATCGTCAAAAGGTCTCAAATCTCGCTTCAGCCGCTCAAAACTCTCGGCGATCTTTACCGAGCAGTCTCTGGTGACGAAGTCCTTGCCAAAAAAATAGGGTACAAAAAGATAGAGAATTTCGCCGCTGAGTAAGTCTATTAGGGCAATGTCTCCGCCATTAGAGGTTCCAATTGGGAGCCAATCCGCGGAAACTCTGCTTTCAAGTATATCAATTTCGTTCAAAATCTTGTTTATAGAGAACATCTCCGCGATATCAGCTATCGGCTCGTCATCGAGTCCGCTTTTGATCGCGCTGTCGATCAATTTCCCACCGCCGGTTTCGGAAAGCCAGTTGCGATAGGCCTCTGGCAGCTTCCGGCCGATCTGGCTTTCCAGATCGAGCAGTTCCGCTTCCTCGGGCCTGCCGTTTTCTCGCTCCAAGCGCACGCTTTCCTCGCTATCTTGCCTTGCCTCGACTCGTCATTTCGATCCGAGCCGGACGGCGGCTTCACACTGCTCTTACGTGAAGCCGCGCCGAGTTTAGCGAGCCTATGCGCTCCAGCGTCACCCTTCCAGCTTCGTCTCCAGCCGGCCGGCCAGGTCCTGGATGTACTGCCAGGCCGTGCGCCCCGAGCGCGAGCCGCGCGTCGTCGCCCATTCCAGCGCCTCGCGCCGCAATGCTTCAGGCTCGATCGTCAGCCCGAAATGGCCGACATAGCCGTCGATCATCGCCAGGTATTCGTCCTGGCTGCATTTGTGGAAGCCGAGCCAGAGGCCGAACCGGTCCGACAGCGAGACCTTCTCTTCCACAGCCTCACCAGGATTGATCGAGGTTGAGCGCTCGTTCTCGACCATCTCGCGCGCCAGCAAATGCCGGCGATTCGAGGTCGCATAGAACACGACATTCTCCGGCCGGCCCTCGACGCCGCCGTCGAGCGCCGCCTTCAGCGATTTGTAGGAGGTGTCCTGCCCGTCGAAGGAGAGGTCGTCGCAGAAGACGATGGCAGGGTGCGGATCGGCCTTGAGCAGCCCCATCAGGACCGGCAGGCTCTCGATGTCCTCGCGATGGATCTCGATCAGCTTGAGCGGGAGGGCGCCGGCCGGCAGGCGCTGGTTGGTGTCGGCATGCACGGCCTTGACCAGCGACGATTTGCCCATGCCGCGCGCGCCCCAGAGCAGGACGTTGTTCGCCGGCAGGCCGCGGGCGAAACGCTCGGTGTTCTCCGCCAGCGTGTCGCGCACCCGGTCGACGCCGCGCAGCAGCGACAGCGCGACGCGGTTGACCTTGGCAACCGGCGAAAGCTCGTGGCCGGCCGCATGCCAGACGAAGGCGTCGGCAGCGGTGAGATCAGGCTTGCGCTTCGCCGGCGGAGCGAGGCGCTCGAGCGCGTCGGCGATGCGCAGCAGGGTGGCGAGCGTCGGATCGGTGGCGGTGTCGGTCATTGCAGGCATGTCCGCATGAATGATGCGTACCGAACGGTACGGTACGCTCATAAACCTCCGCGGCCTCGGAAGGCAAGACCATTGCGCGCAGGGCAGGGAGCGCTTAGCTGGGGGATGCGGCCGAAAGACCGGTCGCTTTCGATTGATTTCATGACATCGCTGGCTATAGTCCGCGCGATTTTGCAACCCCCGCGCCGGCCGGCCGTCAATCGGCGGCGACGTGAAGGAGCCTTCCCGTGATCACCCCCGCTTTTGCCCAGGGCCTTGGAGGCGGCGGCACCAACGACGTGCTGATGTCGCTGGTTCCGTTCGTCCTGATCTTCATCATCATGTGGTTCCTGATCATCAGGCCGCAGCAGAAGCGGGTGAAGTCGCATCAGGAAATGATCAAGAACGTGCGCCGCGGCGACACGATCGTCACCTCGGGCGGCATCATCGCCAAGGTCTCGAAGGTGATCGACGACGCCGAGATCGAGGCCGAGATCGCCGATGGTGTGCGCGTGCGCATCCTCAAGGGCATGGTGTCGGACGTGCGCGCCAAGGGCGAGCCGGTCAAGAGCTGAAGGCCGTGAGGCGCGGGGCCTGAAGGCACCCGCGCCCGCCAACAAGGCTGTTCATACAGATGCTTCGTCTCCAGGCCCGCAAGGTCATTCTCGTTCTGCTCGTGCTGGTCTTCGGCTGCGGGCTCGCCGTGCCGAACCTGTTCTCGCCCGAGACCCGCAAAGCGATCGAGCAGGGCGCGCCGGCCTGGATTCCGCGCTTCCTGCTGCCGATCCATGCGATGACGCTCGGCCTCGATCTGCAGGGCGGCTCGCACGTTCTGCTCGAGATTGACCGGGCCGACCTGATCCGCAGCCAGGTCACGCAGCTGCGTGACGATGTCCGCCGCATCCTGCGCGAGGAGCGCGTCGGCCTGCAGGGCGGCATCGGCCTGACCCCGCGCGGCGTGCAGTTGCGCGTGCCGGATCAGGCAGACCGCGCCAAGCTGATGCCGAAGTTCCGCGAACTGGCGCAGCCGATCGGTACGCTGGGCGCCTTCGGCCCGTCCGGCAACCGCTCGATCGACGTGAGCGAGAATCCGGACGGTCTGATCCAGCTCAACGTGACCGAGGCCGGTGCCAACGAGCGCATCCGCCGCGCCGTCGAGCAGGCGATGGAAGTGCTGCGCCGGCGCGTCGACGCGCTCGGCACCACCGAGCCGAACATCCAGCGCCAGGGCCTCGACCGCATCCTGGTCCAGGTGCCGGGCCTGCAGGATCCGCAGCGGCTGAAGCAGATTCTCGGCGAGACTGCCAAGCTCCAGTTCCGCATGGTCGCGGATGCGAACGCCAGCGATGTCGACATGCTGCCGTCGCAGGATCAGGGCGGCCAGCCGATCCCGATCAGCCGCCAGGTCATCGTCGAGGGCGAGGATCTGATCGACGCCCAGCCGGCCTTCGACCAGCGCACCAGCCAGCCAATCGTCAATTTCCGCTTCAACATCCGCGGCGCCCAGCGCTTCGGCCAGGCGACGACCGAGAATCTCGGCCGCCAGCTCGCCATCGTGCTCGACAACAAGGTGATCTCGGCCCCGGTGATCCAGTCGCCGATCACCGGCGGCTCCGGCCAGATCTCCGGCAACTTCACCGTCGAGCAGGTCAACAACCTCGCCATCCTGCTGCGTGCCGGCGCGCTGCCGGCGAAGATGACGATCGTCGAGGAGCGCACCGTCGGCCCCGGCCTCGGCCAGGATTCGATCCAGGCCGGCAAGATGGCGACGATCATCGCGACCGTGCTGGTCATCCTCTACATGATCGGCAATTACGGGCTGTTCGGCTTCATCGCCAGCATCGCGCTGCTCGTGCACGTCTGCCTGATCCTCGGGCTGATGTCGCTGCTCGGGGCAACCATGACCTTGCCGGGCATTGCCGGCATCGTCCTGACAATCGGCACGGCAGTCGACTCGAACGTGCTGATCTATGAGCGAATGCGCGAGGAATCGCATCTCGGCAGATCGCTGGTCTCGGCGCTCGAGGCGGGCTTCCAGCGCGCCTTTGCCACGATCATCGACTCCAACGTCACCATGCTGATCGCGGCGGTCGCCCTGTTCGCACTCGGCTCCGGCCCGGTGCGCGGCTTCGCCGTCGTCTTCATCCTGGGCATCCTGACCACGGTCATCACCGCGGTGACGCTGACGCGCATGCTGATTGCGCTCTGGTATCGCTGGGCGCGGCCGAAGGCCCTTCCGTTCTGAGCCCGCAGGCCAGGAGTTAGAGAAAAACCATGCGCCTGCTTCGCATCGTTCCCGACAACACCCGCTTCCGCATCGTTCACTGGCGGCGCCTCGCCTATCCGTTTTCGGCGGCCTATTCGGTGCTGGTGCTGGTGCTGTTCCTGACGGTCGGCCTCAATTTCGGCATCGATTTCCGCGGCGGCACGCTGATGGAGATGCAGGCCAAGAGCGGCAAACCCGACATCGCCCAGGTGCGCCAGACCGCCAACAGCTTCGGCTTCGGCGAGGTCGAGGTCCAGGAGTTCGGCAATGCCGGCGATCTCTCCATGCGCTTTGCGCTGCAGCCGGGCGGCGAGGTCGCGCAGCAGGCGGTGGTCACGAAGGCACGGGCGGCATTCGCCGAAGCCTACGAGTTCCGCCGCGTCGAGACGGTCGGCCCGCGCGTCTCGGGCGAGCTCGTCCAGGCCGGCACGCTCGGCGTCGTGCTCGCGATCATCGGCGTGCTGGTCTATCTCTGGTTCCGCTTCGAGATGCAGCTCGCCATCGGCGCGATCGTCGGCACCATGCATGACATCGTGCTGACGCTCGGCTTCTTCCTGATCACGCAGCTCGAATTCAACCTGACCTCGATCGCGGCGATCCTGACGATCGTCGGCTACTCGCTGAACGAGACCGTCGTGGTGTTCGACCGTACGCGCGAACTGTTGCGCCGCTACAAGACCATGCCGATCCCGGAGCTGCTCGATCTCTCGGTGAACTCGACCCTGTCACGCACCGCGATCACCTCGACCACCACCGTGCTCGCGCTGATCGCGCTGGTCTTCTTCGGCGGCACTGCGATCGAGGGCTTCGCGCTGGTCATGTTGTTCGGCGTGGTGGTCTGCACCTATTCGGCGATGTTCGTCTCGACGCCGGTGCTGCTCTATCTCGATGTCCGCGCCGGCCGCCTCGACCAGAGCGAGGACGTGGCCGAGGCCAAGGTTCGGGTCTGAGGGTTGGTGGAACGGCGCTTCGACGGCTTCGTCCCCGGCCGGTACCAGCTCGATGGCTTCGGCGCCGGCGGATTCCGCTTCGCCGAGATGAGTCATCGCGGCTCGATCCTGGCGACGCCGGCCGGCATCCGGATCTGGCCGGTCACGTCCTTTGCGGAGGTGACGCTGGAGAGCCTGCAGCCGGTTCTCGACGAGGCCGGGACGATCGATTTCCTGATCCTCGGCATCGGCCACGACATCGCTTTCCTGCCGGCCTCGCTGCGCGACCCCTTCAGGGCTGTGGGCATCACAGTGGAGGCGATGGCGACGCCGGCTGCGGCGCGCACCTACAACGTCCTCGTCGGCGAGGAGCGGCGCGTTGCCGCGGCGCTGATCGCGGTCGACTGATTGGCGATCAAATCCAACCAGCCATGTCGCTCCCGCGTAGCCAAGGCCGCTGGCTGAGCCTAGACTGCGGCCGCTTCGACCCGCGTGACGGCGGGAGCGGGGAGGGCGCATGATTACCAGAACCGAGGACCGCGCCGGCACTGCGCCGGGTCCGCTCTCGCAGGCCTATGGCCACTGCCTGGCGCTGGTGCGCGAGCATGATCCGGACCGCTATATCGCCTCGCTCTATGCGCCCGAGGCGCTGCGCCCCGGCCTGTTCGCCCTCTACGCCTTCAGCCACGAGATCGCGCGCGTGCGCGAGCAGGTCAGCGAACCGCTGCCGGGCGAGGTCCGCCTGCAATGGTGGCGCGACGTGCTCGAGGCCGGTCCGGACGCGCCCGCGCCGGGCCATCCGGTCGCGCAGGCGCTGCTCGACACCGTCAGGCGCTTCCGTTTGCCGATCGCCCCGCTTTCGGGCCTGATCGAGGCCCGCGTCTTCGATCTCTATGACGATCCCATGCCGGCGCTCTCCGATCTAGAAGGCTATGCCGGCGAGACCTCGAGTGCGCTGATCCGGCTCGCCTGCCTGGTGCTGGCGCAAGGGCGCGATCCCGGCGGTGCCACGGCCGCAGGCCATGCCGGCGTCGCCTATGCGCTCGCGGGGTTGATGCGCGCCTTCCCCTGGCACGCGGCGCGCGGCCAGGTCTACCTGCCGGCCGACCTGCTCAGCCGCAACGGCGTCACCCGCGAGGACATCGTGCGCGGCCGCGGTGGGCCTGGACTGATCTATTCGCTGAAGGAGATGCGGGCGCTGGCGCGCATCCATCTGCGCAAGCTCAACGATCTTTCTGCCACCGTGCCGGCTTCGATCCGGCCGGCCTTCCTGCCGGTCGCACTGGTCGAGCCCTATCTGCGCCAGATGGAGCGGCGCAGCTATGATCCCTATCGTACGATTATCACGCTCTCGCCGCTGCGGCGGCAATGGGCGCTGTGGCGCGCGGCACGGACGGCTGGGCGGTAGGCGCTCGCAAACCATACGAACTTGTCATCCCGGGCGTAGCGAAGCGAAGACCCGGGATCCATGCCTGAGCCTCATTGAGTGGCGTTCCGGCATGAATCCCGGATTGGCGCGGCTGGCGCCGCTTGTCCGGGATGACCTGATCAGGATTGGGCCGGTTCACTCCGCCGCCTGCGCGCTGCTCGCGCCAACCCACTCATCCAGCTCCACCTTCGCCCGCGCCGTCAGCGCCTGCTTGCGGGCAACACTCTTGGCCGGGCCCTTCAGGCGCTTGCCGTCCGGGCCCGTCGTCGCCACGCCATCGATCGGCGGGAACAGGCCGAAATTGATGTTCATCGGCTGGAAGGAGCGCGGCCCCTCGTCGATGGTGACGATGTGGCCGCCGGTGATGTGGTTGACCAGCGCCCCCAGCGCGGTCGTCGCCGGCGGCAGGACCAGCGGCTGGCCGAGCCGCTCGGCCGCGGCGAGCCGGCCGGTCAAAAGGCCGATCGCGGCGCTCTCGACATAGCCCTCGCAGCCGGTGATCTGCCCGGCGAAGCGCAGGCGCGGATCGGCCTTCAACCGCAATTGCGGATCGAGCAGCTCCGGCGAGTTGAGATAGGTGTTGCGATGGATGCCGCCGAGTCGGGCGAATTCGGCGTTCTCCAGCCCAGGAATCATCCGGAAGATCGCGGCCTGCTCCCCGTATTTCAGCTTGGTCTGGAAACCCGTCATGTTGAACAACGTGCCCAGCGCATTGTCCTGGCGCAGCTGCACGACGGCATAGGCCTTCACCGTCGGGTTGTGCTTGTTGGTCAGGCCGACCGGCTTCATCGGCCCCCAGCGCAGCGTCTCGCGGCCGCGCTCGGCCATTACCTCGATCGGCAGGCAGCCGTCGAAATAGGGCGTGCCCTCCCACTCCTTGAACTCGGTCTTCTCCGCCGCGAGCAGCGCGTCGATGAAGGCCTCGTACTGGTCGCGGTCGAGCGGGCAGTTGATGTAGTCGGCGCCGGTGCCGCCCGGCCCCGCCTTGTCGTAGCGCGATTGGAACCAGGCGACGTCCATGTCGACCGAATCGAAATGGACGATCGGGGCGATCGCGTCGAAGAAGGCGAGCTCGCCCGCTCCCGTGAGCGAGCGGATGCCCTCCGCCAGCGCCGACGAGGTGAGGGGGCCAGTCGCGACGATGACCTTGTCCCATTCGGCCGGCGGCAGGCCGGCGATCTCGCCGCGTTCGATCGTGACGTTGGGATGGGCTTCGAGTGCGGCGGTGACGGCGGCGGAGAAGCCGTCACGATCGACCGCGAGCGCGCCGCCCGCCGGGACCTGGTGCGCATCGCCCTTGGCCATGATCAGCGAGCCGAGCCGGCGCATCTCCCAATGCAATTGGCCGACGGCGTTGGAGGACGAATCGTCCGAGCGGAACGAGTTGGAGCAGACCAGCTCGGCCAGCCCTTCCGTCTTGTGCGCGTCGGTGCCGCGCACCGGGCGCATTTCGTGCAGGACGACCGGAACGCCGGCCTCTGCGATCTGCCAGGCGGCTTCCGAACCGGCGAGGCCGCCGCCGACGATGTGGATGGGTGCGATTGCGGTGGATGTTGTCATGGCCGCGATGTGTCCGCGGCGGCGCCCGAGGTCAAGGGCGTTGGGCTGCATCCAGGCCCAGAAACGCAAAATGCCCGCTCGAAAGCGGGCATTCGCTCTTCGACCAGACCCTGAGGGGAGGAACGCGGGGTCTAGGAGAAACTACTCGTCCAACCTGGGCGGTCGGAAATCAGGCAGTCGCGTGGGTACGGGCGACGTACTGGATGTCCGAGCGCGACAGGCCGAGGTCGTCGAGCTCACGGTCGGTGAGGCGGGACAGCTCGCGGACGGTCTCGCGATAGCGAAGATAGGCGCGGATCTTGGAAGCGATCATGGACAGGAACATGGCGATAACCTTTTGGTTTTTCGGGGTTTGGCCCCGACAGCGATGAATTCGTTGTGCACTGCATATAGAGAGGTCAGTGTGCTTCTCACAGGGGCGCGTCGTCAGTTCTGTTATGCTTTCAATGCATGGCAAATTAAGAGATCGTTTGGAAACGGCCGCTGACCCGCGCAGAGCGCTTAACGATTTTGTCAGAACAGTGAAATTTTGGCCTAAATTTTAGGCGACAATAGGCCTCGTTCTGGAGCGCTTCGGCCATTGCCGCGATTTCGTGCAGAATCGCTGCGGTTTGCCATGCGATTTGCACTGCAACATTGGTTGCGGGGCCGAAGGGGCGCGTAACGCCCTGTTCACCATCAAGGGATTCGAGAAGAATTCCACCAATCCGGCCGGCGGGCGTCATGAGCGCGCATGGGATCGGTGGCATGATTCGGTGATTCTGGTCAGAGCGGGGCAGGGCATGCAGGGGGCGGGCTATTGCGAGCGGTTGAGCGGGGCTTTTTGGGCCGAGCCGCTCAATGCGATCAGCAATGGTGCCTTCCTGCTGGTGGCGCTGGCGGCATTCCTTCTGCTGCGCCTGCAGGGGCGTCGCGACTGGCCGGCCGAAGCGCTGACGGTGCTGGTCGCGATCATCGGTGTCGGCTCCTTCCTGTTCCACACCATGCCGCAGCGCTGGACCCTGCTGGCCGACGTCGTGCCGATCCAGCTCTTCGCGCTCTGCTATTTCGGCCTGGCGCTGAGCCGGTTCCTGGGCCTGTCGCCATTGGCTGCAGCGATCGGTGCGCTGCTCTTCCTCGCCGCCTGCTTCGGTCTGGCCGCGGGTCTCTCTCCGCTATTGCCCGCCGGCATGCGCGGTTCGGCCGGCTATGCCGGCTTTGTCGTTGGCCTCTTCGGCGTCGCGCTGGCGGCAAGGCTGCGCGATGATGGTGCCACGGCAGCTCGTATCGCCGTCGCGGGCCTCGTCTTCACGCTGTCCCTGACCTTCCGCTCGCTCGATTCGATGCTGTGCGGCACGGTTCCGTTCGGCCTGCACTGGGGATGGCACCTGCTCAACGGGCTGTTGCTCTATCTGCTGCTCCGGGCAGCCATCCTCGCGCCACGTAACTGAACCGCATCGCCGTTTCGTTGGGTGCCGAACTAGGTGCTTGACCATGCATGTTTAGTTATATAACAAGATAGTTACATAAAGAGGTCGACATGAATAGGTTGGACGCAGCCTTTTCCGCTCTCGCCGATCCGACGCGCCGGGCGATCCTGGCGCGGCTGGCCCTCGGCGAAACCACGGTGATGGACCTCGCCGAGCCCTTCGCGATGTCGCAGCCGGCGGTGTCGCGGCACCTGAAGGTGCTGGAGGAGGCGGGGCTGATCACGAGGCGGATCGAGGGAACGAGGCGGCCCTGCCGGCTGGCGCCGGGAGCGCTCGAGGAGATCGACAAATGGCTCGCCATGCTCCGGCGAGCTCTGGAAGCGAACTACGACCGGCTGGACCAGCTTCTGGCCGAGATGGAACCGGGCAAGGAGAAAGACCAAAAATGACCAGGCTCACGCTGAAGACCGAGGGCGACACCCATGTCGTCGTCACCCGCCGCTTCAAGGCTTCGCCGGAGGCGGTCTACCGCGCCCATACCGATCCGGCGCTGATCCAGAAATGGCTACTCGGCCCCGATGGCTGGACCATGCCGGTCTGCATCAATGAGGCGAAGCCGGGCGGCAGGATCCGCTATGAATGGAGCGACGGGAAGGGCAACGGCTTCTACCTCACCGGCGAGTACGTCGCGCTCGAGCCGTTCAGCCGCATCCAGCATGTCGAGCGCATGCACCTGCCCGAGCCGTGCCCGGACAACCATGTCGAGACCCGCTTCGAGGCCGACGGTACCGGTACGCTGATGACCATGCGCATGACCGTGCCCGACCGCGCCACCCGCGAGGCCATGCTGGCCACCGGCATGGAGCACGGCATGGAGGCGAGCTATGCCCGCCTCGACGAGATGGCGCCCTGAACGCTGTTCCGCCCCACGCAGCGGCGATGGCTTGACCCGCCGCCGGCACGCCCGGAAGCTTCCCCTCGCCATAAAGAGGGGAAGCGCATGCCGGATCCGGCCCAGGAACTCGATCTCGCCGAACTTAAAGGCCGGCTCTATTCGGCCGTGCTTTCCGACGTGCTCGACGAGCTCGGCCATCCCGACCAGGCGGTGAAGCCCTTCGTGCGCCCGCTCGACGAAGCCTCGGTGCTCTGCGGCTTCGCCCGCACCGGGCTCTACATGAAACGTTACCATCTCCCGGCCGGGCACAACCCCTACGCCCTTGAGATGGACCTGATCGACAGCCTCAAACCCGGCGAGATTCCCGTGCTCGCCTGCGATGGGCCGACCGACCGGATCGCGCCCTGGGGCGAACTGCTCACCACCGCCTCGAAGGTGAGAGGCGCCGCCGGCTGTCTCACCGACGGGCTGGTGCGCGATGTCCGCCGCATCCGCGAGCTCGGCTTCCCGGTCTTCCATGGCGGCATCGGCCCGCTCGACACCAAGGGCCGGGCCGAGATGATGGCCGCCGACGAGCCGGTCGAACTGGGCGGCGCCCGCGTCGCGCCGGGCGATTTCATCTTCGGCGACGTCGACGGCGTCGTCATCGTGCCCCGCGCCATCGCGCCCGAGGCGATCCGGCGGGCGCTGGCCAAGATCGAGGCCGAGGATTCGACCCGCGAGGAGCTCCTCGCCGGGAACAGCCTGCGCTCTGTGTTCGAGCGCCACGGGGTGTTGTGACCCCATCCTCCGTCATTCCGGGGCAGGCCGAAGGCCTGAGCCCGGAATCCAGAGCCGATGCGCTCGATCGTTCTCCAAACGGATGCAGCGCCTTGTCCGGCGACGGCATCGGTTCTGGGTTCCGGGCCCTTCGCTGAGCGAAGCCCCGGAAAGACGCGCCGCCCTCAGCTACACCGCTCCAGCAGCCTAGACGCCGCGGTCACGCCTTCGAGCGAGAAGGTGTAGCTGGTCTCGTTGCCGCGGGCCGAGCGCGCCGCCAGCACCATCTCGTCGCCGGCCTTCATCGCCGCGAGCAGCTCGCCTTCGCGCTCCAGCCGCTGCAGCCAGGCATTGTTGCCCGAGGTCAGCATGCGGAAGCTCTCGTCGCCGATCGTCACGGTGACGGTCGAATCCTTGGCGAAATCATAGCCGGTCTGGAAGCTCGACTCGGTGCGGGCCTGCGCGTTTGGCGCTGTCTGAATGAAGAAGAACACATCACCATGACGCAAGGTAGCAGGTGTCTCGGCACTCGGTGAGGAGACGATATAGCAACGCTTGCCTTTATCGCCGTCATAAGCGGCTACGTTCCACTGTTTGAACTGGCCGAGTGGCTGGGCTGGAGCGGCGAAAGCCGAGGCCGTTGCCGCGAGAAGGCTGAGCGCCGCGAGAGGGGCCAGTCTGATCATCGGGTCATCTCCTGTTTGCATCGCAGGGATGTCCAAAAGCGGTTTAACAAGGCGTAAACAAGACCCTCACAATGCCGTGCGACGGAAGGGCGCGGGAGGCGCCTCTCCACCCTCCGCCCGGTCCGCGGCCGCCTTGCCGGCATCGATGCGTTCGGCCAGTGTGGCTAAGCTGCTCCGCCGGCATGGCGCGGTTCGCGCTCATTGTCGCAGCCCGGGGGGCGAGCCGTGGATGACGAGGGCCGGGACCTTCACAGGACGCTGGAATACCGCGCCACCACCAGCATCGCCCGGCTGCTTCCGACTGGCCTGCTGCTGATCTTCATCGGGCTCGCCCTCCTCGTCCTGGCCGATGCCAACGACAAGCTTGCGTCACGAGGCCACTATCTCTTCATCGCTTTGGCCGTGGTCGTGGGCCTCGGCGTCATCGCGGTTGCGCTCCGGGCGCGCTACCGGCGCGGCGAGCCGATGTTCGTCCTGTCGCCGGCCGGTATCCATCATCGTTGGGTCAGGCAGGTGCTCATCCCCTGGCACGAGGTGCAGGCCATCGAGACCGCCGACATCGTCACGAGGCTGTTCAATCCCGTGTCGCTGATCTCCGGCAGTCAGGCCCTGCTCTACAGAACCTCGCTTTATCCCGATGTCACCGTGATCGTGGTGTCACGGCAGTTCTACGAGAGCAGGCTCCATGTGAACTCGTTCTGGCTGCGCGGCCCCGGCTGGAGGGGCAATTTCATCCCGTATGGCGAGACGGTGCAGGTCGCGCTGCACCACGAGCTCGTCGCGGCCGATCGACAGCAGCTCCGCCAGGCGGTTCGGTCCCGCTGGCTCGCCTTCCGCGATCGGACGGAAACGGGGCAGGGAACACAGACCGTCCCGGTGACAGGTCCCTCCCGCGCTCGGCCGGAGGGCGTGGCCATGGGCGACGATCCGCGGACGCTGTCGCGCTTTCAGCTGCTCCAGATCGCCGTGCTCCTGGCCGGCATCGCCGCCGCCGGGGCCAATATCGCAGGATTCTGGCAGCTCGACGGGCAAGGCGCGGCGAGGCAAGCCCGTGCCAAGGTCCTCGATGACCGCCGGGAGCGGCAGGCTGCCCAAAAGCGGATGCAGGAGGAGGCGAAGCAGCGCGCCGCCGAGGACAAGCGACGGCAGGAGGAGAACGAGGATGTCCTGCGCCGGGCCTTCGGTCGCTGACGCGACGCCTGCCTTCTCCCAGACGAGGTCCGGCGGGCAACCCGGCAAAGTGACGCTGCAGCCATGCCCTCGGGAACATCCCCGCCGCAGCGCCGTAATCTCTGGACCAGGTACGGCATGGAGACGACGATGAAGGTCCGCAAGTTCTCGCTCGGCGACGCGTCGCTGGAGCGCTCCCCCGGACAGGATGGCGAGGTCTTCGTCGGCAATCTGGTCGACGAGCGCCATGGCGGTCCGATCACGATCGGCTATGGCCGCTACGGGTCGGGTCAGCGCCTCGCCGAGACGATGGCGGTCGACGACGTCATGATCGTCCTAGAAGGGCGGCTCTCGGTCGAGACGGCGGCCGGCACGCTGACCGCCGGCCCCGGCGAGATTATCTACATGCCCAAGGGCGAGATGGTGACCATCCGCTCGCATGAGGACGGCGCCGTGACGGCCTATGTCACCTATCCGCACTGGCGCGAGGCGCACGCCTGAACGAGCCGAGCACAGCTCACGCACGACACGCAGGTTTGACGGGCGAGGCGAGGGAACCGCGACCCAGCCTTCTCCCCGGCGAGAGAAGGTGGCGCGGAGTGCCGGATGAGGGCCTGCCCTATCCGCGGAAGGCGCTGCGGCCTCGTACGGGGAGGGCGGGCCCTCACCCCTGCCCCTCTCCACTGATCTCGGGCTTGCCCGAGATCAGCACGCGAAGTGTCGAAGTCGGGTTGACCCGACTTCGATGCGGAAGAGGGGTTCTCCGTCGCGCTCCCCACGCGCTTCCTTCACCCAGCCTTGAGTTCGATCTCAAACGGACCGGGAGGCGGCCGAGGCGATGTGATCAGCGAAAGGGGGGCGGGGGCAATGGTGGCTCTTCACTGAGTAGAGTGATCCTCACCCGTCGGTTTGGCGCGATGTAGGGATTGTCGGGGAAGACCGGCTCGGTGTCGGCGCGCCCCACCACGGAAGCGAAGCGGTCGTTGGGGAACCCTGCGCCCGACAGGATCTCGCGGACGGCGAGTGCGCGCCCGGTGGTAAGGCTCCAGGGCTCGGCGCCCGCCGCCGAGCCCGGGCGTGCGGCGGAGGTGTGGCCGGTGATCGCCAGGCGGTTGGGCAGGCGGCGCAGAGTCGGCGCGAGCGTCTCCAGCACGCGACGGGTGCTCGGGTAGGGCTGGACCGAGCCCTCGGGGAACATGGAGCGGCCGGACTCGTCCATGAGGGCGACATCCAGCCCCTCCTTGGTCGGCTCGATCACGATGTTGCGCGACAGATCGGCAATTTCGGGCATGCTCTGGAGCGTCTGCCGGAGGCTGGCTATCGCGCTGTGGCTGGCCTGCTGGCCGGCAGCCGAGCGGTTGGCCTCGCGGTCGCCGCTGCCGCCGGAGCTGGTCCGGCGCGCCTTGTCCTCCGGCTTGGAGGTCCCCGTCGCTGCCTCGCGTGGCGTCAACGGTTTGCTGCCTGATTTGTCGAGGGCGCTACCCCAGAGCATGCCGCCGGCGCCACTGGTGCTGGGGCTCAAGGACCCCGGCGCGAAATACTCCGCCAGGCCTTCCTTCTGCTCCTGCGTCGTCATGCTGATCAGCCACATCAGCAGAAAGAACGCCATCATTGCGGTCACGAAGTCCGCATAGGCGATCTTCCAGGCGCCGCCATGGTGCGCATGAGCGGCCTTCTTGACCTTCTTGACGATAATCGTCTGGGCGGGCTTGCTCATCGGGTCCCTGCTGGAGATTGGGCCGGATTAGGCGGCCAGTTTGGCGGTTGCCGCTTCCACTTCGCTGAAGCTCGGGCGGACGTCGCTCATCAGAGCCTTGCGGGCGAACTCGACCGCCATCACCGGCGGCTGGCCGCTGATATGGGCGAGGAGACCCGCCTTGAGCGACAGGAAGTATTTGGCTTCCGCCTCGAAGGTGCTCTTGAGCGACGCCGCCATCGGCGCGAAGAAGCCATAGGCGACGAAGACGCCGAAGAAGGTGCCGACGAGCGCGCCGCCGATCAGGTGTCCCAGCACCTCCGGCGGCTCCTTGATCGCCCCCATCGTCTTGATCACGCCGAGCACGGCGGCGACGATGCCGAGCGCCGGTGTTCCGTCGGCGATCGACTGCATGGCCGAAACGAGACGCTCCTGCTCCTGGTGGTGCGTCTCCAGTTCCTCGTCCATGAGGGCGTCGATCTCGTGGGCGTTGTTGGCGCCCAGCGTCAGCATGCGCATGTAGTCGCAGACGAACTCGACCGCATGATGGTTCGCCGCAAATGTCGGGAAGGCATTGAACAGCGTCGACTCGCTCGGATTTTCAATGTGCTGCTCGACCGCGAGCATGCCCTTCTGCTTCACGAGCTTGTACAGTGAATACTGCATCCCGAGCAGCTCGACATAGCATTCCTGTGTGTATTTGGAGCCCTTGAAGATCGTGCCGAGCATGGACGGCACGGCCTTGAGCACCGGCGGGGGATTGCCGATGACGAAGGCGCCGATCGCTGCGCCGAGGATGATGACGAACTCGAAGGGCTGCCAAAGGACCTCGAGGTGGCCACCCATGGCCGCGTAACTGCCGAAGACGCAGACGAAGACAATGATTGCGCCGACGATCAGCCGCATGGTTTGCTACCCTCGCACCACAGCAGCTACAGCCCGCGCGAAGCCACCACTCCTCCGAAGAAATGAACGATCGAGGTTAATGGCGAGTTAGGGGCACGAAAGGCCTGGGGCGACAAATTGGCCCAGCGGAGGAAAAGAGCCCGCAGGACCGCTAGCCGATCAACCCGACCATGCCGACGACGATGGGCCCCATCAGCGGCAGCAGCACATTGGAGATCGCGTAGGTGACGGTGTAGCCGATGACCGGCGTGGAGTTGCCCGCGAGCGAGACGAGCGCGCTGATCGCGGGCGTGCTGCAATGCTGCCCCGCAATGGCGCCGAGCAGGATCGGCGCCTCGATCCTGAGCAGATAGCGGCCGATATAGAGCGAGGCGAGCGCGGGCAGGGCCGAGACCAGGATCGACAGCACCGGCAGGATCAGTCCGTATTGCCTGAGCAGGGCGAAGGCCTCCGGCCCGACCGAGAGCCCGACCGCGGCAATGAAGGTCGCGAGCCCGAAATCCTTCATGAAATCGGCGGCCGCGTGCGGGATCGCGCCGCGCTGTGGCCGGTGCATGTGCAGCCAGCCGAAGATCAGGCCGGAGACCAGCGCGCCACCGCCGGTGCCCAGCGTCAGGTTGAGTGCCCCGATCTGCAGGCTGAGCTCGCCGAGCAGGAGGCCGACGACGATGCCGAGCCCGAGCATGACGAAATCCGTCGCGGCGCTCGCCGGCAGCAGATGGCCGAGCTCCGGGGCGGCGCGGATGATCGCCTCCTCCGAACCGTAGAGGGTCAGGATGTCGCCCTGCTCGAGAACCGAGCCGGGCAGGGCAGGGATATTCTGGCCGAGCCGCCGGATGCGCGAGATGAAGACGCCGCGTCGCTGCTCGGCGCTGGCGAGCCGGCGCAGATCGCGGATCCGGCGCCCGCTGACCTCGCGGCGCACGAGCACGACCTCGCGCTCGACCAGCGGGACATTGTCGCCGGCCGGCATCGGCACCTCCGCGCCGAGGCGTTCGCTGACGGCGATGACGGAGCGCCGCCGGCCGAGCACCAGGACGATGTCGTCCGGCTCCAGCACGGTCTCGGTCGCAGCCTTGGTGAAGCCCGAGCTGCGCCCGACCTGATCGATGGTCACGACGCCGTTGACGCTGTTCTCGAAGGCGCCGACGGTGCTGCCGGCGATCGGCCCGACGCGGAAGCTGCGCGAGACGATCTCGGGCACGCCGTTCTCCTTGCCAACCTCGTCCTCGGCCCCGAGGTCGCGGGCAAGCGCCGCCGAGGCCTCGCGGATATCGACCCCGAGCAGCAACGGGCCGATCTGGGTGACGACGACGACGATGGCGACGAGGCCGAACAGATAGGTGACGCTGTAGGCGGTCGCCATGTTGGCCTGAAGCCGGTCGATCTCGCCGGCCGGCAGAGAAAGCCGCGCGATCGCCTCGGAGGCCGTGCCCAGAACGGCGGATTCCGTCGCCGAACCGGCGAATAACCCCGAGGCCGTGCCATAGTCGAGCCGGAAGAGCGCGACGGCCGCCGCCAGCAACAGCAGCACGGTGACGACCTCGACGAAGGACAGGATGCCGTAGCGCCAGCCGCCGCGAATATTGTTGAAGAATTGCGGGCCGGCCGTGAAGCCGAGCGCGAAGATGAAGAGCGCGAAGGCGACGTTCTTCAGGTCCGGGCTGATCTTCACGCCGAGCTGTCCGATCGCCAGCGCGACGAACAGCGTGCCGCAGACACCGCCGACCTGGACGGAGCCGATCCGGATCTTGCCGATCAGATAGCCGAGGGCCAGGGAAAGGAAGAGCGCAACAACCGGTTGTTCAACGAATGACACGATGAAACCCAGTCTTGGAGCAATCTGCGACCAAGACTATCGATGGCGCTCCCGAAGCGCGCAAGGCCCAGCGATTTTCGCTTGCGTCAGCCGCGGACGACAGCTCGACGGCTCCTGCCGGCCGTGACGCCGCCGCTTCCTTCTCCCGGATGGGAGAAGGTGGCGCGGAGCGCCGGATGAGGACTTGCCGTCGCCGCAGAAGGCGCGGCGGCTCCGTTGCGGCCTCATGCGGGGAGGGCGGGCCCTCACCCCTGCCCCTCTCCACTGATCTCGGGCTTGCCCGAGATCAGCACTCAGAGTGTCGAAGTCGGGTAGACCCGACTTCGATGCGGGAGAGGGGTTCTGTTGCGCTTCCCGCGCCCTTGCACCACACACGCGCCAAACCCCGCCCGCAGGCCTGCCTGCGGGCGCCTCCAAATACGGGGCTGGCGGAGCGCCGCGAGGCGCGTTGAGTAGCATCCGCTTCCGTTGAGCCAGGAAGCGGCGCGGATGGTCCCCATCCGCACGCCCCGTGGCGCTCCGCCTTCGGCGTTTTCAGTCTCCGGGCCGCGCTTCTGCGAAGCCGGCTGCTGACCGTGTCGCGATGCCAATGGGCGCCAGTTCCCCTCTTCGGGTCGTCGCTCCCTTCGGCCATCGCGTTGGTCCGAGCCGGGCTCGACCGGATTGGATCAATCCGATCGAGCCCGTCTCTCACTTTGAGTAAGAGACCGCTTTGTCCAATCGGCAAGCCGATTGGAGCGGGCTTTCGTGCAGCCGCTTCATCTAGCGAGCTCCTCGCACAGGGGTCGTAGTGCCCCCAGGGCGGTGCCCCGAAGCCTCCCGGGAGCGGGGCGTAACCCCCACCCGCAGGCGCCGACCCTCACCCAGCCTCTGGCATACCTCCGGACGGCCGCCCCGTATGGGTGATGGGCGAGGGGATCATACGGGAGGTTTTGGCAGCGGGGATAAGTTCGTTGCCGCCGGCTCTGAAGCTATGAATTCTGGAGGGATTTGGCGCTTCAATCTGCGGCGGGTTATGGTTAACGCCCTATTAGCTGCGCGTGCCTATGCTCTCGGAGCAGCTTGCATCGTCCGAAAAATGAACCGGTATGTTCTCTATTTGTTCTTTTTCTGGAGTGGCGTAAACTGCACGGCTCCTGAAGGTGACGACCGTGGCGCAGAAATCAGAAATCGAGTGGACTGACGCGACTTGGAACCCGGTGACGGGATGCACCAAGATCGGTCCTGGGTGCGACAACTGCTATGCGGAGCGGTTCGCGGAACGGTGGCGCGGGACGCCGAACCATCCCTATACCCAAGGCTTCGACCTGACGCTCTGGCCGTCCCGCTTGGAGCAACCCGCGCTTTGGCGGAAGCCGCGCATGATCTTCGTCAATTCCATGAGCGATCTTTTCCACAAAGAGGTCGACCGCGCTTTCATCGACCGGGTGTTCGACGCCATGGAGAAGGCGGATTGGCACGTCTACCAAGTCCTGACGAAGCGCAGCTCGCTTATGCAGAAGTACGTCCGCACTCGATACAATGGCGGCCCGGTGCCAAAGCATATCTGGCTTGGGGTTTCTGTCGAGGACGCCGGGCATGTCAGTCGGATCGAGCACTTGAAGGCCATCAATACGGAGGCCCGATTCATCTCGTTCGAGCCACTACTGGGGCCGATCGATGAGGTTGACCTTGTCGGAGTGGCATGGGCGATTGTCGGCGGGGAAAGCGGTCCGGGGGCTCGGCCGATGCATCCTGACTGGGCGCGCCGTCTCCGCGATATCTGTGACCGAGATGCGGTCGCCTTTTTCTTCAAGCAGTGGGGCGGTGCTAGGCCAAAATCTGGTGGGAGACTTCTCGACGGCGAGGAGTGGAATGGTTTTCCGTGGCAGATTGTGCCTAAAATAATTCTCGATTCCTTGGGTCATGAGCATGTCTGATGCTGCCGAAAATCGAGAATTACTATCTCCGTGAGCAGTCATATATTAAGCATCTATTTCTAGTAAAATATCTTGAGAATGCGGCCTACAAGTTATTCCTTGGGAGGTCGCCAGTTTTCAATTACGTGGATGCCTTCTCTGGACCATGGAGGAATTCCGACGTCGAGGCCATGTCTGATACATCATTCGGCCTTGCGATTGCGTCACTCGAAAAGGTCCGTTCGATACTGGTGAATATGGGTTTCTCCGGGCTAAAGGTACGATTTCGCTTTTGTGAGAAGAATCCTGAGGCATTCGCCAAACTTCAGGCATTCGCCGCGGGCAAGTCTGATTTTGATATCAAGGTGTTTCCTGGTGCATTTGAGAACAATCTCGATGCGATAAAGGCGTCGTGCGTCGATGTCCGTGAAAGCTTCACGTTCACCTTCGTCGATCCTACTGGATGGGATGTCGATTCTGGACCCATATTCTCATTCCTGAAGGATCTCCGTGGGGAAGTTCTCTTCAATTTCATGGCGGAGCATGTGAATCGGCATGCGGGGTGGGATGGTGTTGCGCAATCGGTAGGTCGCTTCTTGGCTGACTCGAACTGGCGGCCAGCCTTCGAAGCCATCATCGGGGGATCAAATGAAGAACGCATCCTCCAGCTGCTCAAAGCGAACATGCGCCGTGCGGGGGCTGCCACCTATCTGCCGGACATTGTGATTAAAAAGCCGCGCGAAAACCGCATCAAGATGCGTCTAATCCTCGGCACTCATAGCGGACACGGCGTGGACGTCTTCCGGAAGGTACAACAGGACGTCGAGTCCGATGCTCTGCGGACTCGCAATGCGATTAAGACGGCAGAAAGCGGGCAGTTCCCGCTGTTTTCCGATGAGCAGATCGTCGATTTCGAGGCACAGCGCGCTGGCGTGGGATGCCCCGCCAATCTGGAGGCAGCTAGGCAAGCACTGCTGCAAGCCGTCTCCACTCGTCCCGGAACAGCTTATGGCAAGCTGGCATTTGAGATCATGGAGCAAGTGCCTGTCACTCGAACGCACGTGAACAAGATCGCGATGGCCGAGCGCAAGAGCGCGCGGCTCCGGTTTGATCTTCCCCCGAACAAGCGGACACCCCAACTGGAGACCAAGCTGTCTCCGGGAGCGTGATTACTTAGGCCTAGCCTACTCCGCCGCCTGCCTTGCCCCCGTGCCCTTCAACGGCCGCCGCTCCAGCACTTCCTTGAGGAAGCGCGCGGTGTGGCCTTTGCCGATCCGGGCGACATCCTCCGGCGTGCCTTGCGCTACCATCTGACGACCTTCAACCGATTGGCTCGGGGAGGGGGCGGCTCGCGGCGTATCCGGGGAACAACCCAGCCTAGCGCGAGCGCGCAGGCTTCAACGGCCGCCAGGGGCCGATCATGCAGACCACGGCGTCGACATCGTCGAACGGCACGATGAGATGATAGGTGTCGGATTGCAGGCGTCCGGCCGGGATCGACTGGTTGCGATAGGCGAACCGGAATGGCTTGTCGGTCTTGCGATCGGCTTCGCAGGTAAAGGTCTGGAAATCGACCGGCAGGGGCGCCTCCTTCTTGAAGCGCAGCCGGATCTCGTAGGAATAGAGCTTGTCGCCCTGATTGACGATGAAGGAGCGCTCGGGGACGAAATCCCGCGACGCCGAACGCCGGACGGCGATGCCCGTGATCTGGGGCGGCTCGTTGGCAGCCTGCGCGCAGGCGACGCCGGGACCGACGAGTGACAAGGCCAGGGCAAGGGCCGCTGCGTTCTTCATGGCGCCTGATTCCATCCGTGCGGCCGTTCCGCACGCGGCTGGTTGCAGGCCAACTCTTGGTTGTCAATCGGCCGCGCTGGTGACGGTGTGCGGCGCGACGGGCGCAGCCCGCTATTCCGCCGCCTGCCTTGCCCCCTTGCCCTTCAACGGCCGCCGCTCCAGCACCTCCTTGAGGAAGCGCGCGGTGTGGCCCTTGCCGATGCGGACGACATCCTCCGGCGTGCCTTGCGCCACGACCTCGCCGCCGCCGTCGCCGCCTTCGGGGCCCATGTCGATGATCCAGTCGGCGGTCTTGATCACTTCGAGATTGTGCTCGATCACCACCACGGAATTGCCCTGCTCGACCAGCTCGTGCAGCACCTCCATCAGCTTGGCGACGTCGTGGAAATGCAGGCCGGTGGTCGGCTCGTCGAGGATGTAGAGGGTGCGGCCGGTGGCGCGCTTGCTGAGCTCCTTGGAGAGCTTGACGCGCTGCGCCTCGCCGCCCGAGAGCGTCGTCGCCTGCTGGCCGACCTTGACATAGTCGAGCCCGACGCGGGCGAGCGTCACCATCTTGTCGCGGATCGAGGGCACGGCCTTGAACAGGTCCTTGGCCTCCTCGACCGTCATGTCGAGCACGTCGGCGATCGAGCGCTCACGGTATTTCACCTCGAGCGTCTCGCGGTCATAGCGCTTGCCCTTGCAGACGTCGCAGGTGACGTAGACGTCGGGCAGGAAGTGCATCTCGATCTTGATGACGCCGTCGCCCTGGCAGGCCTCGCAGCGGCCGCCCTTGACGTTGAACGAGAAGCGCCCGGCCTGATAGCCGCGCGCCTTGGCCTCGGGCAGGCCGGCGAACCATTCGCGGATCGGCGTGAAGGCGCCGGTATAGGTCGCCGGGTTCGAGCGCGGCGTGCGGCCGATCGGCGACTGGTCGATGTCGATGACCTTGTCGAGATGCTCCATGCCCTCGATGCGGTCATGGCTGGCCGGATGCTCGATCGAGCCGTTGAGCTTGCGCGCGATCGCCTTATAGAGCGTGTCGATGATCAGCGTCGACTTGCCGCCGCCCGAGACGCCGGTGATGCAGGTGAACAGGCCCAGCGGCACGTCGATCGTGACGTCCTTGAGGTTGTTGCCGCGGGCGCCGACGATCTTCAGGCTCCGGCCCTTCTGCGGCTTGCGGCGCTTGGCCGGCACCGGCACGCTCATCTCGCCGGTGAGGTATTTGCCGGTGAGCGAGTTCGGGTCGCTGAGGATGTCTTGCGGCGTGCCCTTCGAGACGATCTCGCCGCCATGGATGCCGGCGCCGGGGCCGACATCGACGACATAGTCGGCGGTCAGGATCGCGTCCTCGTCATGCTCGACCACGATCACGGTGTTGCCGAGGTCGCGCAGGCGACGCAGCGTGCCGAGCAGGCGCTCATTGTCGCGCTGGTGCAGGCCGATCGAGGGCTCGTCCAGCACATAGAGCACGCCGGTGAGGCCGGAGCCGATCTGCGAGGCCAGGCGGATGCGCTGGCTCTCGCCGCCCGAGAGCGTGCGCGAGCCGCGGGCGAGGGTGAGGTATTCGAGGCCGACATCGAGCAGGAAGGTCAAACGGTCGCGGATCTCTTTCAGGATGCGCGGGGCGATCTCGTTCTGCTTCGCCGACAGGCGCGAGGGCAGGGCGCTGACCCAGGCGAGCGCGTCCTTGACCGAAAGCTGTGAGATCTCGCCGATATGGCGCATGTCGATCTTGACCGCCAGCGCCTCGGGCTTGAGCCGGAAGCCGTTGCAGGCGGCGCAGGGCGTCTCCGACATGAAGCGGCCGATCTCCTCGCGGGCCCAGTCGCTCTCGGTCTCCTTCCAGCGCCGCTCCATATTGGTGATCACGCCCTCGAAGGGCTTCTTCACCTCATAGGCGCGCAGGCCATCGTTGTAGGCCATGCGAACGGCTTCCGTGCCGGTGCCGAACAGGATGGCGTCGCGGGCGCTCTGCGGCAGCTCGCTCCAGGGCTTGGTGGTCGAGAAGCCGAAATGCTTGGCGAGCGCATCGAGCGTCTGGCCGTAATAGGGCGAGGTCGACTTGGCCCAGGGCGCGATCGCGCCCTTCTTCAGGCTGAGCGAATGATCCGGGACGATCATCTCCGGATCGATCCGCATCTCGTGGCCGAGGCCGTCGCAGGCCGGGCAGGCGCCGAACGGGTTGTTGAACGAGAACAGCCGCGGCTCGATCTCGGGAATGGTGAAGCCGGAGACCGGGCAGGCAAACTTGGAGGAGAAGGTGACGCGGCGGGCCTCGCCGTTCTCCTCCTTCTCGTCGGCATATTCGAAGACGGCGATGCCCTCGGCGAGGTCGAGCGCCTGCTCCAGCGAGTCGGCGAGGCGGGCGCCGAGATCGGGCCGGATCACGATGCGGTCGACCACCACGTCGATATCGTGCTTGAACTTCTTGTCGAGCGCCGGTGCGTCCGGAATCTCGTAGAACTCGCCATTGACCTTGACGCGCTGGAAG
The DNA here is from genome assembly GCF_053645455.1 of Allobosea sp. NPDC055332. Taxonomy (NCBI): domain Bacteria; kingdom Pseudomonadati; phylum Pseudomonadota; class Alphaproteobacteria; order Hyphomicrobiales; family Alloboseaceae; genus Allobosea; species Allobosea sp. NPDC055332. The sequence continues at coordinate 263,789 of NZ_JBSHMO010000006.1, forward strand.
CCGCGCTTCAGCCAGTCGGCCATCTCCTTGCGGAACTCGCCCTTGCGGCCGCGCACCACCGGTGCGAGCAGGTAGCCGCGCGTCTTCTCCGGCAGCTCGACCAGCCGGTCGACCATCTGCTGCACGGTCTGGCTCTCGATCGGCAGGCCGGTCGCGGGCGAATAGGGGATGCCGGCGCGCGCCCAGAGCAGGCGCATATAGTCGTGGATCTCGGTGACGGTGCCGACGGTCGAGCGCGGGTTCTTCGAGGTCGTCTTCTGCTCGATCGAGATCGCCGGCGAGAGCCCGTCGATCTGGTCGACATCGGGCTTCTGCATCATCTCGAGGAACTGGCGGGCATAGGCCGAGAGCGACTCGACATAGCGGCGCTGGCCTTCCGCATAGATCGTATCGAAGGCGAGCGAGGATTTTCCGGAGCCGGAGAGCCCGGTGAAGACGACGAGCTTGTCGCGCGGGATCGCCAGGTCGATGTTCTTGAGGTTGTGCTCGCGCGCGCCGCGCACCGAGATGACGCGGGCGTTCGGATCGGCCGCACGGTTGCGGTCGAACATGTCTTCCAGCGTCGCGGCCTGTTCGGCGAGCGTGGTCTTCCGGGCCATGGCGGTGTCCGATTGAGCTTTAGCCGTACAGATAGGGCAATCGCCGTGCCGTGCCAGTGCAGCCGGGCGAGAGGCGGGCATGAGTAGCACGCAGTCGCGGATGTTGCCGCATTGTTCTTGTGGGGTGTGCTGACAGAGATTGTCAGGAGCGTGGCAGGCTGCGGGAGTGTTGTCGAACAATCGCCGCCAGCGTCTCAGATAACCAGCGCCTCGATCAATGCGCGGGTCGCCGCCGACAGGGCCTGGTGCGGCGCATAGAGCAGCGAAAACGGTCGCGAACGTCCAGAGGCCGCAGGCAAGAGCTCGACCAGCGTGCCGCGGCTGATCCGGTCGTCGACGATGAAGGCGAAGCTCTGGCACAGGCCCATGCCTGCCTCGGCGAGCGAGACCACGCCGAGTACGTCCTCTGCGACATGGATCGTCCCGCGCGGCGTCCAGTCGAGATCGGCGCCGGCCGCGTCGCGAAACAGCCACTGTGCCGGCCGGCCGGTGCTCGGCATGGTGAAGGGCAGGCAATCATGCCGGGCGAGCTCGTCGACCTGCTCGGGCACACCCTTGCGCGCCAGATAGGCGGGGGAGGCGACCAGCTTGACGGCGGCGTCCTCGAGCCTGCGGCCGATCAGGCCGCTATCGGGCAGCTGGCCGAGGCGGATCGCCAGGTCATAGCCCTCCGCGACGAGATCGACATTGCGGTTGCTGATCGCGACCTCGACATCGACCAGAGGATGATCGGCGTGGAAGCGGGCCAGCTTGGCCGGCAGCCGGAAATGGCCATAAGTGGTGGACACGCTCAGTCGGACGCGCCCGCTGACCTCGGCGCCACGTGCTTGCACCGAGCGTTCGGCATCGTCGATCAGCGCAAGGGCGGCTTCAGCCTGGTCGAAATAGGCCCGGCCCGGTTCCGTCAGGCTGAGCCGGCGCGTGCTTCGCCGCAGCAGCTGGATTCCGAGACGTGTCTCGAGGCGGGTGACTGCACGGCTGAGCACCGACGGGGTCGTCGAGAGCGCAACCGCGGCGGCGGTCAGCGAGCCCTTCTTCGCCACGGTCACGAAGACCTCGACATCGGCCATGTGATCGAAGCGGCGTGGCATTTTGCTCTCAAGCGAACAGGTAATTTGCTATCTGGCTCGTTTATCACCGAGTGGAGCAAGAATACATCGCGGTCATCGCACCGGCTGAACCGGCCGGCAGCAAGGAGACAGACGATGACCGACACCAAACAACCCACCGAGCGCAGGCCCGTCCTGTTCGTCCTGACGAGCCATGGCACGAAAGGCGCGACCGGCGAGCCCACCGGCTTCTATCTCGGCGAGGTGACGCATCCCCTCGCAATCATGGAGGAGGCCGGGATTCCGGTGGAGTTCGCCTCGATCAAGGGGGGCGAAGCGCCGGTCGATGGGCTCGATCTCGGCGACAAGACCAATGCCCGCTACTGGAACGATCCGGTCTTTCGCGCCGCGATCTCCTCCACCGCCAGGCTCGATGATGTCGACGCTGGCCGCTATGCGGGCATCCTCTTCGCTGGCGGCCACGGCACCATGTGGGACTTTCCCGGAAATCCGGCGATCGAGCGCGTCACGCGCAGCATCTTCGAGAGCGATGGGGTGGTCGCCGCCGTCTGTCACGGGCCGTCGGCGCTGGTCGACGTCAAGCTGAGCAATGGCAGCTATCTCGTCGCCGGCCGCAATGTCGGTGGCTTTACCGATGACGAGGAGCGTGCGGTCGGCCTGGAAGAGATCGTACCGTTCATGCTGGCGAGCAAGCTCAGCGAACGCGGCGCCATCCACCACCCGGCCCCCAACTTCACCGCCAAAGTGGTGGTCGACGGCAGGCTTGTCACCGGCCAGAATCCGCAATCGGCGGCGGGTGTCGGTGTGGCGATGCGCGATCTTCTTCTGGCCTAGCCTCCCGAGCGCAGGCCGCGGCGGAAGCGCAGCTTCAGCATCATGGCAGCCGCCAGCATGGCGACCGCCAGCATTCCCGACAGGATCAGCGCCGCCGATGCGCCATAGCGCTCGATCAGCAAGGCATAGCCGAGCGGCGAGGCGGCCGAGAGGAAGAAGCCGGGCGCCAGCAGGCGACCGACATAGGCGCCGTAGCTCTTCGGATCGAACAGCATCAGCGGCAGCGTGCCGCGCGTGATCGTCAGCACGCCGTTGCCGGCGCCGTAGAAGAAGGCGAAGGCCAGCGCGGCAAAGGCGCTCGCGCCGCCGGCGAGGCCGATGACGAAGCAGAGCGGCAGCACCAGGCAGGCGACGAGGTTGAGGTCGAACGGGCTGGTCTTCGCCCCGAAGAGCACCTCGCCGAGCCGCGCCAGCGACTGGCCGATGCCGCGCGTCGCGCCGATCCAGACCGCGGCCGCTGCCGGCAGGCCGAGCCCGGCGAGGATGCCGATCATATGGGCCGACATGCCGGCATTGAGGATGCCGGCGAAGGTGACGATCAGCGCATAGAGCAGGCCGGCGAAGCGGGTGTCGGCCGGGCTGAGCGTGACGACGGGCTTCGCTGCGGCCGCATCGGACAAAGGCCGCGCCGAGACGGTCGGCAGCGTCAGGTGCAGCGGCAAGGTGAGCAGCGCGAAGCCGGCATAGGCGATGAGCGCTCCGCGCCAGCCGAACTGCTCGGCGAGCGCATGGCCGAGCGGCCAGAACACGGTCGAGGCGAGGCCGCCGAGCAAAGTGATCTGGGCGATCGGCCGGCGTGCGGCGCTGCCGCCGATCCGGGCCAGCGCCGCGAAGGCGGCGTCATAGAGGCTGAGCCGCATGGCAAGGCCGAGGCAGATCCAGGCGGCATAGTAGGCGGCAATCGTATGGGCGAAGGCGAGACCGAGGCAGCCGGCGGCGGTGAACAGCGATCCCATGCACATCACGGTGCGGCCGCCATGGCGGTCGATCAGCCGGCCGACCGTGCCGGAGGTCAGCCCCATCACCAGGAGGCCGGCAGAGAGCCCGCCATGGATGACTGCTTGTGACCAGCCAAGCTCGTTGCCGATCAGTTCACCGAAGGCGCCGACCAGGTAGTAGGAGATGCCCCAGGAGATGAGCTGCGCCAGCCCGAGGCAGAAGACGGTACTGCGGGAAATCACCTTGCCGATCCAGCCGCCCAAGACTCTGGTGGTGCGCTATCGCCGGGGCCGAGGCTGCGCTGCATCAGCACGGTGTCGACCCAGCGACCGAACTTGAAGCCGGTCGAGCGCAAGGTGCCGACGGGTTCGAAGCCGAAGCGGCGATGCAGGCCGATCGAACCGGCATTGCCGCTGTCGCCGATCACCGCCAGCATCTGCCGCCACGGGCCGGCCTCGCAGCGGTCGATCAATCCCGAGAGCAGGGCTCCGCCGATGCCGCGCCCGGCCTGTCCCTGCGCGACATAGACCGAATCCTCGATCGTGTGGCGATAGGCCGGGCGTGGGCGGTAGCTGCTGGCATAGCTGTAGCCGACGATCCGGCTGCCCTGTTCGGCGGCGAGATAGGGCAGGCCGAGGCCCAGCACGGCCTGCCGGCGCGCCAGCATCTCCTCGACGCTTGGCGGCGTCTCCTCGAAGCTGGCGAGGCCGGTCAGGACATGATGGCTGTAGATCGCCTGGATCGCCGTTATGTCCGCCTCTTCAGCATCGCGGACGAGAATGGGCGCCGCCGCATTGCCGGCGAATTCGGAGGTCGTCATCGTCATCGTTCCGGCCCGGCAGGGCCGCCTTTCCGTCTTGTCGGGACGCCCGGTCAGCGCCTCCTGTCGCGTCACACCGATATCGGCGAGGCTGTGCTCGTCGAGTTCGCGCAGGGCCCGCAATTGCTGATAGCGCGAATGCTGGGAGGCGCCGAGATAGTTTGCCGCCTCGCGCAGCAGCTGTCGTCCCGCACCCCAGATCCCGGTCATCGCTCGCGCCCTGTCACGGCCGGCGTCTGCCCGAACCGCCAAGCCACCTTGCGCTTTGCCATCTCATAAATGAAGCTTCTCAAAGTTATACAGAGCATGAGAAATTCTTTGAGATGCGCGATCTTCGCCTCGACCAACTCGACAGCTTCCGCCAGGTGATCGCGCTCGGCAGCTTCTCGGCGGCGGCCGAGCGACTCGGGCTGAGCCAGCCGGCTGTCAGCCTGCAGATCCGCGAGCTCGAGCGCCGGCTCGGCACGGTACTGATCGAGCGCGTCGGACGCCGGGCGCAGCCGACGGCAGCGGGCACCGAACTGCTCGAGCATGCCGGCCGGATCGCGGCGGCGGTGGCGGCGGCGCAAGAGGCGATGGCGCGCCACGCGACCGGGGCGATGGGCCGTGTCCGGATCGGTACCGGCGCCACCGCCTGCATCTTCCTGCTGCCGCCGGTGCTGCGCGAATTGCGCCAGCGCCATCCGACATTGGAAATCACCGTCAGCACCGGCAACACCTCCGACATCGTCAAGGCGATCGAGGACAATCAGATCGATATCGGCCTGGTCTCGCTGCCGGCTGCGGGCCGCAGCCTGGATGTGACGCCGCTGCTGGAGGACGAATTCGCCGTGATCGCCCCACCGGGCATGGACTTGCCGGCGCGATTGACGCCGGAGGCGCTGGCGCGGCTGCCGGTGCTGCTGTTCGAACCCGGCGGCATCACCCGGCGCATCGCCGATGAATGGTTCGCCCGCGCCGGCGTGACGCTGCGCCCGGTGATGTCGCTCGGCAGCGTCGAGGCGATCAAGCGGCTGGTCGGCGCCGGCCTCGGCTGCGCCGTGCTGCCCGGCATGGCGGTGCGCGGCGAGAGCGACGGGCTGGTGGTGCGCTCTTTGTCGCCGCGGGTGCATCGCACCCTCGGCCTCGTGCTGCGCAAGGACAAGCCATTGCATCGCGGCCTGCGCGAGACGCTGAAGGCCTTGCGGGCGCTGGGCACGCTCGGCTGAGCGTGCTGCCTGCTGACAGGTCCGGTCAGGCGGGCGGTCCATGTCATCCGCCGTTTGCGCAGTGCCCATGATGTAAAAGCGGCGCTAAGGTTTTCGCCTGTTGGGCGGAACATTTCGCCCGCTTTCGCGCTTCGTGGACATGCCAGAAAGTCAGGTGCCATGCTCGGGCACAGCAGCCAGCGGGGGATCGTCATGATGAAAGCCGTTCTGCGAGGGGCAGCGCTGCTGTTCGGTCTCGGCCTCACCGCTCCCGGGTTCGCCTGCGAGCTCGACCGGCCGCTGAAGATGGCCGGGCTCGACTATGATTCCGCCGCCTTCCACGGCGCTGTCGCCAGCGCCATCGCCGAGAAGGGCTTTGGCTGCAAGGTCGAGCGCGTGCCGGGCGTCATCGCGCCGCTGGTCAACGGCCTGGGGCGCGGCGATGTCGACATCGTCATGGAGATCTGGCTGGCGAACCCGGTCGAGGCCTGGGTCAAGGAGTCAGCTGCCGGCAAGGTCGAGCCGCTGGGCACGACCTTCCCCGATGCCAACGAAGGCTGGTTCGTGCCGCGCTATCTCGTCTCCGGCCCCGACGCCAAGGCGCCCGAGCTGAAATCGGTGCAGGACCTCAAGCGCTACAAGGAGCTGTTCACCGATCCGGACGAGCCCGGCAAGGGCCGCTTCTACAATTGCGTCGCCGGCTGGGTCTGCGAAGGCATCAACAGCAAGAAGCTCGTTGCCTATGGGCTGTCCGGCGACTTCAACAATCTCCGCGGCGGTTCGGGCGAAGCGATCGTCGCCGCCGTCGAATCCGCCCTGAAGCGCAAGCGGCCGGTGGTGTTCTATTATTGGGGGCCGAGCTGGCTGCTCGGCGCCTATGACCTGGTCAAGCTCGAGGAGCCGGCTTTCGACCAGGCGATCTGGGACGAGCTCAAGGCGAGCGATGCGCCCAAGCGCGCCACCGCCTATCCGGTCAGCCGGGTCGTCATCGGCGCCAATGTCGAACTGGCGAAGAAGGCGCCGCAGCTTGCCGGCTTCTTCAGGAAATACACCACGACCAGCGAACTGACCTCGAAAATGCTCGCCGAGGCGCGCGAGAAGGGCGTCTCGCCCGAGCAGCAGGCGCTTGTCTTCCTCAAGACGCAACCGGACGTCTGGAAGGCCTGGCTGCCGGCCGAGATCGCCAGCAAGGTCGCGTCCGGCCTGTGACACTCGATGGATTGCCGGATTTCGGCAAGGCGCTGCAGAAGCTGGTCAACCAGGGTGTCGATGCCGTCGTCACCGGCTATGGCAACGACCTCGACGGCTTCAGCAGGCTGCTGACCGCGCCGGTGCGCGGCGTCGAGATCCTCCTGCTGTTTGTCCCCGTGCCGGCTTTCGTGCTGGCTGTCGCTGCAAGCGCCTGGTTTGCGCGACGCAACCTTGGTTTCGCGCTCGCCATGGCGGTGTTGCCGTTGGTGCTCGCCGGGCTCGGCGTCTGGACCGAGGCGATGCAGACCCTTGCACTCGTCATCGTCGCGGTGGTGCTGGTCGTCATTCTCGGCCTGCCGCTCGGTGTCGCCGCAGCGCGCTTGCCGAGGCTGGGAAAGGCACTCGCGCCGGTCTACGACCTGATGCAGACCATTCCGAACTTCGTCTATCTGATCCCGGTGGCGATGCTGCTCGGGCTCGGGCGGGCGCCGGCGCTGCTCGCGACCCTGATCTACGCGCTGCCGCCTTTCGCGCGGCTGACCGAACTCGGCCTGCGCGGCATCGATATCGGCATGATCCAGGCCGCCCAGGCGCTCGGCCTGCGCCCGCGCCAGACGCTGTGGCTGATCGAATTGCCGCTGGCGCGACCGGTGATCCTGCAGGGGCTCAACCAGGCGATCATGCTCTCGCTCGCCATGGTCGTGGTCGCCTCGATGATCGGCGCCAAGGGCCTCGGAGAGGTCGTCCTCCTCGGCCTGCAGCGCGCCGATCCCGGCCTCGGCTTCGTCGGCGGGCTCGCGGTCGTGGCGCTGGCGATCCTGCTCGACCGCATGGCGCAGGCGATCCTTCGGCAGCGGCGGCCGCCGGCGTGAGCTGCTGACGGATTCGGTCAGGACGATCGGTTGCGCTGCGTCCGTCGCTTGGGCAGGGTGCCGCCCGAAACGGGAGAGGGCCGCCATGTACGGGTTGATCGGAAAGATGCGGGCCAAGCCCGGCGAGCGCGAGGCGCTGATCGGCTATATCCTCGAAAGTAGCGGCGAAATGCCGGGCTGCCTGAGCTACATCGTCGCCCGCGATCCCGATGACGCCGATGCGATCTGGGTGACCGAGGTCTGGGACAAGGAAGAGAGCCACAAGGCTTCCCTCGCTCTGCCGGCTGTGCAGGCGGCGATCGCGAAGGCCAGGCCGATCATCGCCGGCTTCGACAGCCATGTCGTCACGCAGCCGGTCGGCGGGTTCGGACTGGCGAAGGGCTGATCCAATCCCCGTTATGGTCGGGCTTGTCCCGACCATCCACGTCTTCCCTCGAACAATACGGTGTTCAAGACGTGGATGCTCGCCACAGGGGCGAGCATGACGGTTTGCGCTCGCAATGACGCTGTGCCTTCCGCTTCCCGCCGGCACGGTCTAAGACCCTCGCGATCGAGCCGCGAGCCAGCCATGACCCAATCCGCCCTCAGCAAACTCACCATCCTGCCGACGACGGCGGCGCTGACCGGCCGCGTGATGCCGCCCGGCTCGAAATCGATCACCAACCGGGCGCTGCTGGTCGCGGCGCTGGCCAAGGGCACCAGCCGGCTCAGCGGCGCGCTGAAGAGCGACGATACCCGCTATATGGCGCAGGCGCTGCGCGACATGGGGGTCGAGATCGCCGAGCCCGACGCGACCAGCTTCATCGTCACCAGCGACGGACGCCTCAAGGCACCGGCCGGACCGCTCTTTCTCGGCAATGCCGGTACGGCGACCCGCTTCCTGACCGCTGCGGCGGCGCTGGTCGACGGCACGGTCGTCGTCGACGGCGACGAGCATATGCGCAAGCGGCCGATCCTGCCGCTGGTCGAGGCGCTCACCCGGCTCGGCGTCGCAATCAGCGCGCCAAGCGGCTGCCCGCCGGTCACCATCCGGGGGCAGGGTGGTTTCGAGGGCGGGCTGGTCGAGGTCGATGGCGGGCTCTCCAGCCAATATGTCTCGGCGCTATTGATGGCCGGCGCCTGCGCCCGCGATCCGGTCGATGTCGTGCTCGCCGGCCAGGAGATCGGCGCGCGCGGCTATGTCGATCTGACGCTGGCGACGATGCGTGCCTTCGGCGCTGAGGTCTCCGAACCGGCGAGCGGCGGCTGGCGGATCGCGCCGACCGGCTACACTGCGACCGACTACCTGATCGAGCCGGACGCTTCGGCCGCGACCTATCTCTGGGCGGCCGAGGTGCTGACCGGTGGTGCGATCGATCTCGGCGTGCCGGCTTCCGCCTTCACCCAGCCCGACGCCAGGGCGCATGAACTGATCGCCGCCTTCCCGAACCTGCCGGCCGAGATCGACGGCTCGCAGATGCAGGATGCGGTGCCGACGCTGGCCGTGCTCGCGGCCTTCAACCGCACGCCGGTGCGCTTCACCGGCATCGCCAACCTGCGCGTCAAGGAATGCGACCGCGTCGCGGCGCTGGCGCAGGGCCTGTCGCGGATTCGCGAGGGCCTTGGCGTAGAGGAGGGCGATGATCTCCTCGTGGCCTCCGATCCGGCGCTGGCCGGCCAGACGCTGCCGGCCGAGATCGACACCTTCGCCGATCACCGCATCGCCATGAGCTTCGCGCTGGCCGGGCTGAAGATCGGCGGCGTCACCATCCTCGATCCCGGCTGCGTGGCCAAGACCTACCCGGACTACTGGCGCGCGCTCGGCTCGCTCGGTGTGCGCTTCGAGGGTGAGCTGCCGTAGGAACTGGCACTGCCGTCATTCCGGGGCAGGCCGCAGGCCTGAGCCCGGAAGCGAGAAACGAAGAAGCGGCCGAAAGGAGCTCTCGGCCGCAACACTATCCCGGTAATTGGCAATGGTTCTGGATTCCGGGCTATTCGCTGCGCGAAGCCCCGGAATGACAGGTATGAAACCCGCTCAGAAGTCCTAGAACGGGATGTCGTCGTCGAGATGGCTCGACGAGCGCGAGCCGCCGCTGCTGCCGCCACCGCTCGCCATCGCCGGCTGGCGCGAGCCGCCGCCGACCGGGCTCGACCGGCCGAAGGAGCCGCCGCCCGACGAACCCTCGTCGCCATAGCCGCCGCTGCTGCCGCCGCCGAACTCGTCGCCGCCCTGGCCGCGGCTGTCGAGAATGGTGAGCTCGCCGCGGAAGCGCTGCAGCACGATCTCGGTCGTGTATTTCTCGACGCCCTGCTGGTCCTGCCATTTGCGGGTCTGCAGCTGGCCCTCGATGTAAACCTTCGAGCCCTTCTTCAGATACTGCTCGGCGACCTTGGCGAGGTTCTCGTTGAAGATCACCACGGAGTGCCACTCGGTGCGCTCCTTGCGCTCGCCCGACTGCTTGTCGCGCCAGGTCTCCGAAGTGGCGATCCGCAGGTTGACCACCGGCTCGCCGCTGCCGAGGCGCCGCACCTCGGGGTCGCGCCCGAGATTGCCGACCAGAATGACCTTGTTGACGCTACCAGCCATGACAGGCTCCATTTCCTGCGCACTTCAGCACAAATCCGGCCGGATGACCGGAGCCGGACCCTAGCGGGCCATGCCGGCACTATCAATGATGTTCATGTTTTGTTCAAGGCTTTTTCGAGGCTTGTCCCCGATAAAAATGCGAGCTGACGAGGGCGATGGAGGAAGCGGGCAGCCGGTGAGCGACGGGGCTGGCCCACGAGGCCTGCGGAAGGCGGAGCAGCAGCCTCAATAGCCGAACTGCTCGCGCAGGATGCGCTCGTCCAGGCTATGGCCGGGATCGTGCAGCATGACGAGGTCGAGCGAGCGGTCGATCGCGATCTGCACCGAGATGACGTTGTCGATCTGGGTGTGGTCGGCGACGGCGCTGACCGGGCGCTTCTCGGCCTCCAGCACGGCGATCGTCACCTTGGCATGGTCGGGCAGGAGCGCCCCGCGCCAGCGCCGTGGACGGAAAGGCGAGAGCGGGGTCAGCGCCAGCAATGGCGCGTCGAGCGGCAGGATCGGGCCGTTGGCCGAGAGGTTGTAGGCAGTCGAGCCGGCCGGCGTCGCGAGCAGCACGCCGTCGGCGACGAGCTCGGACAGGCGCACCTGCCCGTCGACCGAGATCCGCAGCTTCGCGGCCTGGTAGGAGCGGCGGAACAGCGAAACCTCGTTGATCGCGCGCGCCTCGACGCGCTTGCCGTTGCAGTCGGCCGCCGTCATCGTCAACGGGTGGACGACGCTGCGCTGCGCCGCCTCGAGCTTCTGGCGCAGGCCGCGCTCGCGGAACTCGTTCATCAGAAAGCCGACCGAGCCACGATTCATGCCGTAGATCGGCTTGGCGGTGCCCATGAAGCGATGCAGCGTCTGCAGCATCAGCCCGTCGCCGCCGAGCGCGACGATCACCTCGGCTTGCGCCGGGTCGGCATCGCCATAGCGTTCGACCAGCTTGGCGCGCGCGGCCTGGGCCTCGGGCGTCTCGCTGGCGACGAAGGAGATGGCGGTGAAACGCTCGGTCATCGCTGGTATCCGGTCGGCATAGCTGGGATCGGTCTAGCACGCCCCGAAGGAGGATCGCGAGCCGGGTCGCCGCCAAAAAGAAAGGCCGGGGCGCATGCCCCGGCCTTTCCCCAGCGGAGTGCGCGAGGGTCTCAGATCGCGCTGCTCCACTGCACCGGTACGAGCTCGAACCCGTTGCCGGCCTTGGCGATATGGCCGGTGGCGGGGAAGGGGGCATGATAGAAGCAGACCTGCATCTTGTCGGCGACAGCCATGTCGAGCAGCTTGCGACGGGTGGCGGCTGCCTGCGGCCCGTCCATGTCGAACACCGCCGACCAGTCGGGATTGCGCACGAACAGGGCAGGGTGGTTGGTCGTGTCCGACAGCACCAGCAGCTTGCCGCTGCCGGAGGAGACGGCGAAGACGGTGTGCCCTGGCGTATGGCCGGGCGCCGCGATCGCGGTCACGCCCGGCACGATCTCCTTGCCGGCCTCATATTGTTTCACATCCTTGGCAACGGGGCCGAAGACGCGGCGCACGCCGGCGAAGGCGCCCTTCATGGCTTCGGGGGCCGCGTTCATCCTGGCGTCGTCCATCCAGAAGGCCCATTCGGCCGCCGGCACCATCACCTCGGCGTTCGGGAACACGGCAGTGCCGTCCTTGAGCCGGAAGCCGTTGATGTGGTCGCCGTGGAAATGGCTGAAGACCACGCTCGAAACATTCTTCGGGTCGAACCCGGCGGCCTGGAAGTTCTTCATCCAGGCGCCCGAGGTCGGTGCGCCGGAATCGCCGTTGCCGGTGTCGATCAGGGTGATCTTGTCGCCGATCTGCAGCGCCAGCGTGGTGAAGGTGATCGAGAGCGCGTCGCTCGGCAGATAGGCCTGCTCCATCGCCTTCTTGACGTCGGCGAGCTCGGCATTGCGCACGAAGCCCTCGAGCGGGCGCTTGGCGAAGCCGTCATTCAGAGCGGTGACGGTGATGTCGCCGACCTTGTAGCGGTAGAAACCCGGGTTCTGGTTCACGGACGCTCCTTGCGCATGGGCCGGCGCGATGCCGACGGGCAGATCGAGCGCCGCAGCAGCGGTGAGCGCGCCGGCGCCCGCCATCATGGTGCGGCGCGAGGGTTCGAAACGGGCCATGTCAGCTCCAGCAACGAGAAGAGCACGACCTCCCCCGGATAGCGCCCCGCCAGCCGGCATCGTGCCCTGGGCTTCGGATCGGCCCGAGCGCCAAACTAGCTTGGGCAACAACGCCTTCAACCGCCGTGTGGTTTCCCAGGGTCAACTTTCCGTGAAGTTGCCGCGGCCGGGACAGTTGATCGGGCGGGTTGAATCGATGTGTGCGGCGAATCGGCTTCGCCCTTGAAGTCGCGGGCGTTCTACTGATCGCCCTGCGCCGGGGGCTGCTCCGAACGTCCCCTGGCGAAGGCCTTGAGCAGCGCGGCGCAGAGCGCCAGCGAGGCGAGTGCGCCCTGGCCCGAGCAGCCGGCTACCAGCGCCTCATAGGTCTGCTGCTCGGTCGCGACCGACTGCAGGCTCCAGTTCCAGTCCGGTGCCTTTTCGCGGATGATGTTGACCGCGACGTCGATCTCGGCGCTGATCTTGCCGATCGCCTTCCACAGCGAGCCCTGCTGGTAGATGCCGCCGGGCGGCGTGCGCGGGGCGAGCAGGGTGGTCGGCTTGCGCCGGACGGTGAAGCCGAGCGCCTCATAGATGTCGGCGTCGAGATTGCGGTCTGGGCGGCCGGTGCGCTCGCAACGTTGCGCGAGGGCTAGCAATTGGTCGTGCTGGTCGGCAGAGGTCATCGCTCGGTGGGCTCCGGTCGTCCTCGTCGTCGCGGTGGCATGGCAAGCAAGCGACAGGCCACCGAAGTCGGGTGGTGCCGGCGGAGAGGATCGAACTCCCGACCTTCGGTTTACAAAACCGCTGCACTACCGCTGTGCTACGCCGGCCCTGTGCGCTGCGGTATCAGGCCGGTGCGGCGAGGGCAAGGCCGGCGATGCGCGGACCGGTGCCGAAGCGACCGCTGGGTGCACGCGATCCGGACGCGCTCCGCGCCGCGTTGGCGGCGCTGGCTTCCGACCAGATTTTGATCCGTGGCTTTGCCCGGTCCGCCAGCTGGGGTCGGTGGCCGTGGCAAATCTGCGACAGCCGGCCTATTTGACGCGATGTGAACGGCTGTTCATTGCCTCGCGCGCGAAGCTGCCTGAGCTTGCCACTAGGCGGGGGTCAGTGTTGGTGCCGGAGACGATCGATCAGAAGCCTGCGGCGAGCAGGCTCGCCCGGCCTGTGCCGGGCGTGATGTCGTCTGCCCTCTCCGTGCGTGCGCTGATGCTGGCGGCCGGGTTCGCGCTGCTGGCGGGGGCGCCCGTCGCTCGCGCCCAGTCGGTGACCGGCACCGGCGACGTCAATCCGGCGATACCCACACCGCCGCTGACGAGCTGGGATCTTGCTGGTGGACAGCTTTTCGTCGGCGACTTCGCCACCGGGACGTTGACCGTCGACAATGGCGGCAGCGTCACCAGCGCCGCCGGCCATATCGGCTACAATACTGGCTCCAATGGCACGGTGACCGTGACGGGTTCCGGCTCGAGCTGGATCAATAGCGGCATCCTCCATGTCGGCTACAACGGCATCGGCAGGCTCACCATCGAGGACGGCGCCACGGTCTCGAACACCACCAGCACGGTCGGCCACAGCCTAAGTGGCGACGGCACGGTGACGGTGACGGGCGCCGGCTCGACCTGGATCAACAGCGGCGCCCTCACGATCGGTAGTTCCGGCACCGGCACCATGACCGTCGAGAATGGCGGCACGGTCACCAGCGCCGCCGCCACGATCGGCTACGCCGGCATTGGGACGGTTACGGTGACCGGCGCCGGCTCCTGGAATAGCGGCGAACTGTTCGTCGGCGATTTCGGCACTGGCACGCTGACTGTCGCGAATGGCGGCACGGTCACCAGCGCCGCCAGCAATCTCGGCTACAACAGCGGCGCCAACGGCACTGTGACGGTCAGCGACGTCGGCTCGAGCTGGACCATCGGCGGCGTCGTCCAGGTCGGCTACAAGGGCACTGGCACGCTGACGATCGAGAGCGGCGCCACGGTATCGAGCACCGGCGGCACCATCGGCTTCAGCAATGGCGGCAACGGCACGGTGACGGTCACGGGCTCCGGCTCGACCTGGACCAACAGTGGCGAGCTCATCATCGGCGGTTCCGGCACCGGCACGCTGACCGTCGCGAATGGCGGGACGGTCACCAGCTCTGCCGGCAAGATCGGCGGCACTGGCTCCGTGACGGTGACGGGCCCCGGCTCGTCCTGGACCAATAGCGGCGTCCTGACCGTCGGCTCTGCCGGCACCGGCACGCTCACGGTTACGAATGGCGGCAGCGTCACCAATACCACCGGCACGATCGGCTACGCCGGCACGGGCACGGTGACGGTCAGCGGCACCGGCTCGTCCTGGACCAATAGCGGCCAGCTCTTCGTCGGCGATTTCGGCAGTGGTACGCTGACCATCGAGAATGGCGGCGCGGTTACCAATACCCAAGGCTATATCGGCTACAATTCCGGCAGCACCGGCGCGGTGACGGTGAGGGGCGCCGGCTCGTCCTGGACCAATACCGGTGATCTTTTTGTCGGCTATCTGGGTACCGGCACGCTGACCATCGAGAACGGCGGCGCGGTCTCGAGCAGCATGCTCTATGTCGGCACAAACGCCGGTGGCACCGGCACGGTGACGGTGACTGGCGTCGGCTCGGCCTGGAACAGCGATCTCGTCGTCGGCAACGGCGGCACCGGCACGCTGAAGGTCGAGAACGGCGGCGCGGTCTCTGCCTCCCTGCTCTATGTCGCCAACGGCGGCACCGGCACGGTGATAGTGACCGGCGCGGGCTCGACCTTGAGCACGAGCGCCGACTTCACTGTCGGCTCTGCCGGCACCGGCACGGTGACCGTCTCGAATGGCGGCACGGTCTCGACCACCAATGGCAATCTCGGCGGAACCCAGTCTGGCACTGGCACGGTGACGGTGACCGGCGCCGGCTCGACCTGGACCAATAGTGGCATGCTCGCTGTCGGCGTCTCAGGCACCGGAACGCTGAGGATCGAGAACGGCGGCACGGTCTCGAGCGTCACTGGTCATGTCGGCTACAACGCCGGCTCCACCGGCACGGTGACGGTGAGCGGCGCCGGCTCGACCTGGACCAATAACAGCGTGCTTCGTGTCGGCCGTGCCGGCACTGGGACTCTGACGATCGAGGCTGGCGGCACGGTCTTGAACACCACTGGCTATCTCGGCGCGAACGCCGGCGGCAGCGGTACGGTGACGGTGACCGGCGCCGGCTCGATCTGGACCAATTTCAGCGACCTCTATGTCGGTTTCGCAGGCAGCGGGACGCTGACCATCGCAGCCGGCGGCAAGGTTCTGAACACCGGCGGCTATGTCGGCCAGTCTTCTGGCAGCACCGGCACGGTGACGGTGACCGGCGCCGGCTCGACCTGGACCAACAGCGCTACGCTGCGTGTCGGCATCTCGGGTACTGGCACACTGATCGTCGAGGCTGGCGGCAAGGTCTCGAACACCGCCGGCTATGTCGGCTTCAACGCCGGCGGTACCGGCACGGTGACGGTGACCGGCGCCGGCTCGACCTGGACCAACAGCGCCGATCTGAGTGTCGGCTATAGGGGTACCGGCAGGCTGACGATCGCCGATGGCGGCGTGGTCACGAATGCCGGGAATGCAGGCACCATCGGCGCATTGGCCGGCTCCACCGGCACCGTGACGGTGACAGGCGCGGGATCGAGCTGGACCAGCGCCCAGCTCTATGCCGGCTATGAGGGCGCCGGTACGCTGATCGTGGAAAACGGCGGTGCGGTTACGAACACCTCCGGCTATGTCGGCTATGCGTCCGGCAGCACTGGCACAGTGACGGTGAGGGGCGCTGGCTCGACCTGGACCAATAGCAGCGAACTCTTTGTCGGCTACTCCGGCACCGGCACGCTGACCATCGAGAACGGTGGCAAGCTCACCGATACCAACGGCGTGATCGGCTTCAATGCCGGCAGCATCGGCACGGTGACGGTGACCGGCGCCGGCTCGACCTGGACCAATAGCGGCGAACTCCATGTCGGCGCTTCTGGCACCGGTACGCTGACCATCTCGGATGGCGGTACGGTCACGAGCACCAGTTACGCCTATGTCGGCTCTTTTTCCGGCAGCACAGGCGCGGTGACGGTCACTGGCGCCGGCTCGCGCTGGAGCAGCGACGACGCGATCGTCGTCGGTTACAGCGGCACTGGCACACTGACGATCGAGAATGGTGGCACGGTCACCAGCCGCATCGCCTCCATCGGCGCTGGCGGCACCGGCACGGTGAAAGTTGCCGGCACAGGTTCTGCCTGGACCAATGGTGGCTCGTTCAGTGTCGGCATTTCCGGTTCCGGCACGCTGATCGTCGAGAATGGTGGCACGGTCACGAGCAGAAATAGCTTCCTCGGCGTAAGTCCTGCTGGCACCGGCACGGTGACGGTGACAGGCGCTGGCTCGACCTGGAGCAACAGCGAGGAGCTCTCTGTCGGCTGGGAGGGCACCGGCACGCTGACCGTGAGCAATGGCGGCAAGGTCAGCGCGCTGACGACGACCTTGGCAACCCGCTCGGGCTCCAACGGCACGCTGAACCTGCTCGGCGACGCCGTGAACGGCCGCGGCGTGCTGGAGACCGGCCAGGTGATCAAGGGTGCCGGCACGGCGACGCTCAACCTCAATGGCGGCACCCTGCGGGCGACGCGCAACGAGGCCGACTACCTGTCTGGCTTCACCGCGCTGACGCTGGGCGCGAACGGCGCCGTCTTCGACAGCAACGGCTACGACATCGACGTTTCGGCCAATCTCGGCGGCAGTGGCGGGCTGACCAAGCAGGGCGGCGGCAGGCTGACGCTGACCGGGAACAACAGCTATGCCGGCGGCACGACGGTCACAGGCGGCAACCTCGCGGTCGGGGCGGACGCCAATCTCGGCGCGGCCTCCGGCGGCTTGACGCTGGATGGCGGCACGCTGTCGGTGACAAGCAGCTTCTCCTCCGCGCGCACGGTGACGCTGGGTAGCGCTGGCGGCGGCATCGAGGTCGTGGTCGGCCAGGCCTTCACGCTGTCCAATTCGATCTCGGGCACCGGCGGATTGACCAAGAGCGGGGATGGCCAGCTGGCCCTGTCGGGCACCAGCACCTATTCGGGCGCGACCATGGTGTCGGCCGGCGAGCTCCTCATCGACGGCGCGCAGGCCATGTCGGCTGCGTCCGATTACGCCGTCGCAGCGGGCGCCTCGCTCAATGTGAACAATGGGCTCGGCACGGTCACGGCCGGCTCGATCGCCGGCGCCGGCCAGATCCGGATCGCACAAGGCTCGACGCTGGAAACCGGCGCGACCAACGCCTCGACCACCTTCAGCGGCCAGATTTATGGCGATGGCAGCCTGCGCAAGACCGGCACGGGGACGCTGACGCTGACCGAGAACAATACCTATACCGGCGGCACCACGATCGCGGGCGGGACGATCAGCATCTCGAAGGAGAGCAGGCTCGGCGCGACCTCCGGGGCGCTGACGCTGGATGGCGGCGTGCTGCAGGTGACCGACACGGTGCTGCACGGGCTGACTCGCAATATCGTCTTCGGTGCGAATGGTGGCGGATTCGACATCGTCGAGGCCGGGAATACCTTCTCGGTTTCACAGTCCTTCTCGGGCACCGGCGCGCTCTCGAAGGCCGGCGCCGGCACCTTGGTTCTCAAGGGCACGCACAGCTATTCCGGCGCGACCACGGTCTCAGGGGGCACCCTCCAGGCGGGCGCCGCCGGTGCGTTCTCGTCGAGCTCCGCCTTCACCGTGGCGAGCGGCGCGACGCTCGATCTTGCCGGCTTCAATCAGACGATCGCCTCGCTTGCCGGCGCTGGCACGGTCACGCTCGGCTCGGGCACGCTGACGGCGGGCTCGGACAACAGCTCGACCAGCTTCTCCGGCACGATCACTGGCACCGGCGGCCTGACCAAGGCGGGGACCGGCACGCTCACCCTGACGGGCACCAACACCTATACCGGCGCGACCAAGGTCTCGGGCGGCAAACTGGTGGTGAACGGCTCGCTCGCCAGCAGCGTCACGCTGGATGGCGGCACGCTGGGCGGCTCCGGCACGATCGGCGGCATCAGCGTCGCCAGCGGCGCGACGGTGGCGCCGGGCAACTCGATCGGGACGCTGAATG
>NZ_JBSHMO010000007.1:0-166652 GCF_053645455.1 Allobosea sp. NPDC055332
AAGCGCTCCGCCCTCTTCCGGAGCGCTCCCGCCAAAAACCACCCCACAATAACCACCACGACAGCATTGTCAGCCAACCAGAACGCTGATTTTCAAACCACAAACGCAATAATATGCGCCACAACCATCTGACATGTGCGGCGGAAACAATAATCAGGCGCTGTGACCGGACAGCGCCGACAGAACGAAAAGGCTACGCCGGGCCAGCAGCGAGAGGTGGCTATTGCTGCTATCGGGCCTCTGCCGGAACCTGTTCCTCCGGCTCCGCGAGCCGGCCACTCACCGTGCAGTGGGATCCCGCACAGGTGATATCCAGCACCTTGTGCGACGTGCCCAGGCAATTGGCGCG
Source organism: Allobosea sp. NPDC055332 (assembly GCF_053645455.1). Classification (NCBI taxonomy): domain Bacteria; kingdom Pseudomonadati; phylum Pseudomonadota; class Alphaproteobacteria; order Hyphomicrobiales; family Alloboseaceae; genus Allobosea; species Allobosea sp. NPDC055332. The sequence goes on from NZ_JBSHMO010000007.1 coordinate 350, forward strand.
ATAAACGACGAACGAATCCCGCTTCAACACGGTCTCGATCCTCGGCCTGACGCAACCTTGATCGAGGAGGGTGCGCTGCAGGTCACCGTCGGAGGCGAACGCGGCGGAAAGGCCACCCAGAAAAACCAGCGCCGGGGCGCTGCCCCGGCGCAGAGGGATGGACCGGCGCGATCCACCCCCGCGATATCGGATCACTTCGCTTTCTGGAGCTTGGTGACGGTGATCTGGCCGTTGACGCGGTCGGCGTCGAACTTGATCTTGTCGCCGGCCTTCAGCCCCTTCAGCATGGCCGGATCACCGGCGCGGAACACCATCGTCATGGCGTCCATGTCGAGATTCTTGATCGCGCCGTGATTGATGGTGAGCTTGCCCTGGGGCTCGTCGACCTTGGTGACCGTACCAGTGACCGACTGCGCCGCGGCCGGGAGGGCAAGGAGCAGAAAAGCGAGGGTGGCTGTCGTCCTGAGCATGGGATGCTCCTTTCGTGAGGCTTACTTGACGATGATCTTGCCGGTCATGCCGGCTTCGCGGTGGCCGGGGATCAGGCAGGAAAAGTCGAACTCGCCGACCTTGGTGAAGGCCCAGACGATCTCGCCAGTCTTCTTCGGCGACAAGCGCTTGGCGTTCGGATCGTCGTGCTCCATGTCGGGATTCTTCTGCATCTCGACCGCGTGCTTGAGGTTCTCCTCCAGCGTCGCCAGGACAAGCTCGTGGTCGAGTTCGCCATTGTTGCGCAGCTGGAAGCGGATCTGCTCGCCGCGGCGCACCTCGATCCGATCGGGGATGAAGGACATCTTGCCATCGCGCTCGGCCATCGCCACGGCAATGATGCGCGCGGGCTTCTTGGGATCGCCCGGCTTGCCATAGGCGGTCTCGTCGCCATGGCCGTGGCCGGCACCACCAGGGCCTGCCAGGGCAGAGCCGACGGAGAAGAGAAGTGCGATTGCGGCGAGCTTGAATGCTGTTCTCATGAGGCTCTCCTGCTAGAAGGTCGACGTCTTCAGTGGTTGGAATGCGGGTTCTTGGTGGCAGGCCGTGGCTTGCCGTCCGGCCCGAGGCTCGGCTTGCGCGGGTCTTTGACCCGCCACTCGGTCGGATCGATGCCGCTGTCGGGGGAGGTGCCGCGCGGCGCCTCGGCGAGCTTCTGGCCCTTGTATTCGAAGGCGACGGTGCCTTCCGGGTGCTTGAACCAGCCGGGGTCCTTGTAGTCGTTCTTGGCGAGACCTTCGCGGACCTTGACCACCGAGAACATGCCGCCCATCTCGACCGGGCCGAACTGGGCAAAGCCCGTCATCATCGGCAAGGTGTTGTCAGGCAGGGGCATTTCCATCGAGCCCATCTCGCCCATGCCGTTCGAGCCCATCGGCATGTAGCCCGGCGCGATCTTGGCGATGCGCTTGGCCAGGTCCTTCTTGCTCACGCCGATATAGTTCTTCACCGAATGCCCCATCGCATTCATGGTGTGGTGCGATTTGTGGCAGTGGATCGCCCAGTCGCCGGGCTCGTCGGCGACGAAGTCGAAGGCGCGCATCTGGCCGACGGCGCAGTCGATCGAGACCTCGTCCCAGGCCGCCGCGGGATCGACCCAGCCGCCATCGGTGCACGAGACCTTGAACTCGTAGCCGTGCATATGGATCGGGTGGTTGGTCATCGTCAGATTGCCGAAGCGGACCCTGACTTTGTCGTTCTTCCCGACCACGAGCGGGTCGATGCCCGGGAACACGCGGCTGTTCCAGCACCACATGTTGAACTCGGTCATCTCGGCGACGCGCGGTACATAGGAGCCGGGCTCGATGTCGAAGGCGTTGAGCAAAAAGACGAAGTCGCGGTCGACCCGGCGGAAAGCCGGGTCTTTGGGATGGACGACGAAGAAGCCCATCATGCCCATCGCCATCTGGACCATCTCGTCCGAATGCGGATGGTACATGTAGGTGCCCGAGCGCCGCAGCTGGAACTCGTAGACGAAGGTCTTGCCCGGCGGGATGTGCGGCTGCGTCAAACCGCCGACGCCGTCCATGCCGTTGGGCAGGCGCTGGCCGTGCCAGTGCACCGCCGTGCTCTCCGGCAGCTTGTTGGTGACGTAGATGCGGACCTTGTCGCCCTCGACCGCCTCGATCGTCGGTCCCGGCGACTGGCCGTTATAACCCCAGAGATAGCCCTTCATGCCGGGTGCGAACTCGCGCACCACCGGCTCGGCGACGAGATGGAACTCCTTCCAGTCGCCGTTCATCCGCCAGGGCAAGGTCCAGCCGTTCAGCGTCGCGACCGGCTGGTAGTCGGGGCCGGAGGTCGGCACCAGTGGGGCCTGCGTCGTTGCTTCCGCCATGGTCGGAGCCTCCGGCACGGCCGCGAAGGCTGTGCGTCCCGACACTGCGCCGGCTGCGGCGACGACGAGGCCGGAGGTGCCGATGAAGCCTCTGCGCGATAGCGTGGTCATGGTTCTGCTCCTTCCGCCCGCTCAGTGTCCGCCGCCGCCGGCATCGCCGCCGCCCGCAGCCGCGACTGTGGCCGAGCCGCCGCCTCCGCTGCCGCCGCCGATCAGCGCATGCTTGAAGTCGGTGTGGGCGATCCAGAAGTCGCGGCGGGCATTGATCGCCGCGACATTCGAGAGGATGCGGTTGCGCGCATCGGTGATGAGGTCGGTGACGTCGTTCAGCATGCCGCTGTATTGCAGCAGCGACTGCTCCTGGATGATCTTGCGCAGCGGCAGGACGTTGTTCTGATACTGCCGGGTGATGTCGTAATTGGCGCGGTAGGCGGTATAGGCCTCACGTGCCTCCGAGCGGGCATTGACCGCCTTCTCCGCCAGCCTGTTGGCCGCCTGCATGTAGGTCTGCTCGGCGAGCGCCACCTTGGACTGGCCGAAATCATAGATCGGGATGTCGATCTCCAGCTCCAACGTCCGGCTGCGGCTGGATTCCCGCTCGATATCACCATGGTCGTTGATGCTGCGGCCGCGGTCATAGGTGCGGCGTCCGAGCAGGTCGATGTCGTTGACGAAGCGGGTGGCATTGGCAAGGCCGAGCGACTTCGCCAGCGTGTCGAGCTCAGCCCGCGCGATCTGGATGTCGACGCGCTTGCGTAGCGCCTCGGCCTCGATCGCCTTGACCGACTGTAACCGGGGCAAGGGCGGCAGGCTGCCAAGCCGGAATTTCAGGTCGTTACCCCAGAGCCCGAGCTGGCGAACGAGCCGCTCGCGCTCCTGACTCTGCTGCTGGCGCGCCTGGGCCAGTTGCACCGTCAATTCGGCCTCGAAGGCGAATTCGCGGGCCTGGTCGATCTTGTTGACACCACCGGATTCGCCGAGCCGCTTGAACAACTCGGAAGCCGCGTCGGCGGAAGCCTTCGCCTCCTGGTAGAAGGTGACCTGGGCGTTGGCGGCGACTGCGCGGTAGTATTGGCGGCGGGCATCGGCAGCGAGCCGCAGCACCGCCTCGATCGCCCGCAATTGCGCGGTCTTGAAGCGATCGCCGGCGATCTCGGCCCTGGCCGGCAGGGTGATGAGCGCGAGCAGGCTGCCGACGATCTGGCGTTCGACCTCGACCTCGAAGCGGCCGGAGAGCTTGGAGATGCCGAAGCGCGGGTTGGGCGGCAAGCTGGCGGCGACCATCTGCGCCTCGGCGATGCCGAGTTCATTGAAGGACGCCTGCAGCCCGCGATTGCTGAGCAGCGCGACCTGGACGGCGCTGTCCGCCGTCAGCGGCTTGCGCAGGAGCTGGTCGACCCGCGCCTTCGCCGTGAGCGCGACTTGGTCGTCGCCGATCTTGACGACCTCCTTGCCGATCTCCGCGTAGGCGGCAGCCTGGATCGGCGTCATGCCGCCATCCGGCGAGAAGCCGGCGCAGCCGCCGAGCAGCGCCGCCGTCCCGGCGAGCAGGCCCCAGCGCAGCAGGCGGCGAGCATTCGGCGCGGTCGGAGCGGTCAAGGTCGGCCTTTCCAGCGATGGAGCGAACGAAGCAGTCAGTCGGACAGGCAGAATCATGATTTCGGCCCGACCCGGCGATTGAGCTCGCGCCAATCCTTGGGCTCTGCGGGGCGGAAGGTCGCGGCGCCGGCCGTCACGCTGCGATAGGAAACGGCGGGAACGCGAGCGTTCGGATCGGCCGGCCGCGCCAGGTGGTCTGGGACCGTGGCGGAGCAGGCGCCGAGCGCCAGAGCGACCGCCATCAGCAACGGCACCTTCACGAACATCACGATTCGGCATCCCCTGTTTCGATGCGACAGGGGTAGCAGCGGCCTTTCGCGGGCGTCCGTTACAAATTGTTTCAAAGCCGTGGGGGCGGCCGGACCGCGAGCGCGCTATTGTGCAGGCGATGAGATGGCAGGAGCCCGCTCGCGCGAGCATGAGTATTCCAACGGAACCACAAGCAGAGACGGCCTCGTCTCCCGCAGCGATGACCGCCGACGACCACGGCCATATCCTAGTGGTCGACGACGATCCGCAGATCAGGTTGCTCGTCGCGCGCTTCCTGCAGCGGCACGGCTATCAGGTCACCGGGGCTCCGGATGGACGCGCGATGCTGGAGGCGCTGGCGCACAGTGACATCGACCTGATCGTCCTCGACCTGATGCTGCCCGGCCGCTCCGGCGTCGATCTCTGCCGCGATGTGCGCGCAAGTTCGCAGGTGCCGATCGTTATGCTGACGGCGCGGGCGGAGGAGAGCGACCGCATCATCGGCTTGGAAGGCGGGGCGGATGACTACGTCACCAAGCCATTCAGCCCGCGCGAGCTCCTCGCCCGTATCCGGGCAGTGCTGCGCCGGGCGCGGGCGGGACGCGGCGCCGCCGTCACGCAGGCGAGCGCGATCGTGAGCTTCGAGGGCTGGCGCATGGATCTGCGGCGCCGCGAGCTGCAATCGCCTTCGGGGACGCTGATCGACCTGTCGACCGGCGAGTTCGACCTGCTCGTCGCCTTCGTCGAGCATGCCAACCGCGTCCTGTCGCGCGAGGCGCTGATGCAGTTCGCCAAGGCGCGGATGAGCGACGATCCCTTCGATCGCACGATCGACGTCCAGATCAGCCGCCTGCGCCGCAAGCTCGAAGCCGACAGCCGGGGCGGTCAGCTGATCAAGACGGTCCGCGGCGCCGGCTACCTGTTCGCCTCGCAGATCGATCATCAACGAGGGCAACCCGCTTGACGAAACTCGCCGAGCGGCTCTGGCCCGATACCGTCGCCAGCCGCGCCATCCTGATCCTGGTTGCGGCGCTGCTCGCTTTCCATCTGCTCGGCTACTGGGCCTATCGCGTCGGCGTCGAGAACCTCGCGACGGCAGGCCAGGATCGCGGCCTCGCCGAGCGCATCGTCTCGATCAAGCGGGCGATCGCCAGTCTGCCGCAGGCGCCGGAACGCGACCGCGTCGCGCACGATCTGTCGAGCGCCAGCCTCGAAGTGCACTGGAGCAAGGTCAGCCTGGTCCTCGGCACGGCTCCGATGACCGAGCGCACCCGTGCGATGGAGGCGCGGCTCAAGGAGCTGGCGCCGGAGCTGGCGGCGGAATCCTTCCGGGTCGGTTTCGCCGATGACGGCGCACTCGGCGCCGGCGAGGCCAATGCCTACAAGCATATGATGCTGGTCTCGGTCCGGCTCGACGACAGCTCCTGGGTCAATTTCTCCTCGTCGGCTCTGGGCGCCTCGCAGCATCTCGACTGGGGCCTGACCGCGATCATGATCTGCTTCGCAGTCGCCATCGTCGTCGTCGCGCTCCTGCTGCTGCGCTGGGCGACGCGGCCCTTGCGCGATCTAGCCGAGGCGGCCGAACGCTTCAGCCTCGATCAAACCCCTGAACCTCTTCCCGAAACCGGGCCCGTCGAGGTGCGCCGGGCCGCTCGCGCCTTCAACACGATGCGGGAGCGCATCCGGCATCTGGTCACCGAGAGGATGCAGGCAATGGCCGCCGTCTCGCATGATCTGCGCACGCCGATCACGCGCCTCAGGCTCCGCTCCGAGTTCCTGGATGACGAGGCGACCCGCAGCTTGATCGACGCCGATCTCGGCGAAATGGAAGCGATGATCGACTCGACCCTCGACTATCTGCGTGGCGGGACCTCCAGCGAGCCGCTGCGTCCGGTCGATCTCGCCTCGGTAATCGAGACCATCGTCGACGAACATGTCGACCAGGGTCACTTCGTCCTGCTGGTCGGGCTGAACTCCGCCCCGGTCTTCGGTAGACTGCTTTCCCTGAAGCGCGCTGCCTCCAACATCCTCGGAAATGCCGTGAAGTATGGCGAGGAGGCCAGGGTCAGCATCACCGATGCGGGCGATAGCTTCGCCGTCACTATCGAGGACAAGGGGCCGGGCATTGCCGAGGCCGATCGGGAGCGGGTGTTCCACCCCTTCGTCCGGCTGGAGGAATCGCGCGGCCGCCAGACTGGTGGCTCAGGCCTCGGCCTGACGATCGCGCTCGCCATCGCCCGCTCGCACGACGGAGCCATCGTGCTGGAGAACCGGCCCGAGGGCGGCCTGCGCGTCACGCTGTCGCTGCCGAAGCTGTCCGCATCCGGGCGCGACGAGGCTCCCGCGGCTTGACCGCAGCTCAGAGCCGCATGCCGCCATCGACCGCGATCTCTGCTCCGTTGATGTAACTGCCCTCGGGCGAGCAGAGCAGCAGCGCGATCCCGGCACAGTCATCGGCACGGCCGAGCCTGCCGAGCGGAATGCGCGCCAGCACCTGCTCCTCCCGTCCGGGCTGAGCCAGGACGGCGCGGTTGCGGTTCGTCAGAATCGCGCCGGGCTGGATGATATTGCAGGTGACATCAGGCGCCTGCAGGGTCCGCGCCAGATTGAGGATCATGGTGGTCTGCGCGGTTTTGGTCGCCGCGTAATAGAAATGCGTCGGATTGGGGCGCGCCTCCTGCACGCTGCCGATCGCGATGACCCGGCCGAAGCCACGCGCCAGCATGCCGGGCAGGAAGGCCTGCAGCAGTCGCACCGTCGCGAAGAGATTGATCTGCGTCTGCGCAGCCATCGCGGCTTCCGAGACCGCGTCCCAGGTCTCGAGGGTTTCGACGGAAGCGCAGAGAATGAGGATGTCGGGCGCGGTCCCGTTCGCCGTCAGTTCCACCGCCATGGCGGCAGGGGCCGCGGCCTCCGCGAGATCAGCGATCAGGGCCGATGCGGCAAGATTCTTCGCTTGCAGAGCGGCCGCCGCCGCGGTCGCAGCCGCGGCGTCCCGATCATGAATGACTGCATGCGCGCCGGCCTCGGCAAGCCGCGTCGCGATCGCGAGCCCGATCCCGCGAGCCGCGCCCGTGACAAGCGCGGTCCGTCCAGCCAGAACGCCCGCCATCAGCCGAGCAGCGGCTTCACGCGGGCGACCGCATCGTCCATCGCCTGCTGCGGCGGCTTGCGACCGAGTACGGCGGCCTGCGTTTCTTCGATGAAGATATCATGGGCGCGGGCCTGCTCGTCAAAGGCCGGCAGATGGATGCGCGAGGCCTTCAGCGCCGCAGCTTCGTCAGCGGCATAGGGCATCGCCGCCTTCAGCTTGTCATCGGCATAGGTCGAGATGCGGGTCGGTCCATTGCCGTTGAGTGCCATCGCCGTGGTGCCGGCCTTCGACGACAAAGCGCGGATCAGCTCCCAGCCCAGCGGCTTCTGCTTGGCGTTCTTCGGGATCATCAGCGACCAGAACTCGACCGTCGGCGCGAAGGCGACCTTGCCGGCAAGATCGGCGGCCATCGGCGGCAGCAGCGGTTTGAAGCGCCCGCCATACTTGCCCTTGGCCGGATCATTGTAGGAGACCAGCCGGGCGAACGGGTTGATCGTCATCGCTGCCCTGCCCTGCTGCATCCAGGTGGTGATCTCCTCATTGTTCACCGTGGCAAAATTCCGCGGCAGCACGCCGGTCTTGTAGAGATCGGCGAGGATGGTCAGCGCCTTGACCATGGCCGGCTCGTTGGCGGTGAGCTTGCCATCAGCGGTCATGTAGTCGCCGCCGAGGCAGCGCGAAAAGGTCAGGAAATTCGAGGCGAAGACGGCGGTGAAGGCGAGGCCGTGGACCTGCGTGCCGTCATCACGCTTGAAGGTGAGCTTGCGCGCCACCTCGACCAGTTCCTCGAAGCTCGCCGGCAGCTTGCTGACACCGCGCTCCTCCAGCAGCGCCTCGTTATAGATCAGCGCATTGGTGGCATGGCGCACCGGTATGCCATGCAGTGTGCCGTCGACCTTGAGTGGCGCGATCAGCCCCGGCGCGAAATCGTCGAAGGCCTCGATCGGCGCATCCTTCGTGAACGCATCGAGCGGCTCGAACAGCTTGAGATTGCGCGGCACGGCGCGGCCATTGACGAGATAGGCGACGTCGATCGAGGTCTCGGCCAGCGAGGCCTCGCGCAGCAGGCGCTCATGCACGGCGTTGACATCGCCGAAGGTGACCCAGTTGAGGTTCGCCCCGCTCGCCTTGCGGAAGGCTTCGGTGGCATCGCCGCCCGGCCCGGTCGTTGCCGCGGTCTGGTGGACGCGGTGGCCGAGAACGGTGAGCGTCTTCGCTTGGGCGAAGGCACGACCAGGCAAGGCGGCAGCAGCCACAGCCGCGCCAGCGAGAGCGCCGAACCTACGGCGCGAGATCGGAAAGGTCATGGCATTTCCTCCGGGCTTTTTAAGCCTTCGGTCAGGCCGGCAGCAGCGGCTGCACGCGCTTGACCAGCGAAGCCATCGCCTCCTCCGGCGTCTTCATGCCGAGTACTGCGGCTTCCGCCTCTTCCTTGAAGAGGTCTCCGGCGCGCGCCGCCTCATCGAAGGCCGGCAACGGCACGCGCGCCACTTTCAGCACCTTCAGCTCCTCGGCCGCATAAGGCACGGTTCCGGCGAAGCTCTGGTCGGCATAGGTCGAGGCACGCACCGGGCCGTTGCCGTTGAGAGCGGCCTTGAGCGTCGCCTCCTTCGAGGCCATCGCCTTGATGAAGCTCCAGGCGAGATCCTTGCGCTTGGCGTTCTTCGGGATGACCATGCCCCAGAACTCGACCTTGGCCGGGGCCGCATCGTACTTGCCCGCCAGCGTCTTCGAGGCCGGCACGGCGATCGTCTTGATCTTGCCGGAGAACTTCGACTTCTGCGGATCGTTGTAGATGCGATTGCGGCCCATGCTCTGCAGGCTCATTGCAGCGCGGCCCTGCTGCATCCAGACATTGACGTCCTCGGGCGAGAGCGTCGCGAAATTGCGCGGGAAGGCATTGGCCTGGAAAAGCTCGCGCAGCGTCCGGATCGCGTTCAGCATCGGCGGCTGGTCGGCGGCGCATTTGAAGTCGGGCGTGATGAACTCGCCATCCCAGGCGCGGGCGAGGTCGATCACATTGGGATAGGTCACGCCCGGCATGCACAGCCCGACGACCTGCGTACCGTCGGCGCGGCGGTAGCTGCAGGCCCTGGCGATCTCGATCATCTCCTCGATCGTCGCCGGCGGCTTGGAGAAGCCCTTCTCGGCTAGGATCTCCTCGTTGTAGTGCAGGCCTGAGGAGGCATGGCGGAACGGCACGGCGAGCTGCTTGCCGCCGACAGTCATGCCTTGCATCAGCCCGGGGAAGATATCGGCGGCATCCTCGAGCCGATCGCGCTTGAGATAGTCGTCGAGCGGCTCGAACAGGTTTGCCGCGCGGGGCACCACCTGCGTGTTGAGGACGAAGCCAACATCGACCGAGGTCTCGCCGAGGCTCGCCTCGCGAAACAGCCGCTCCTGCAACGGGCCGGTGTCGAAGGTCGTCCACTGGACGCTGGCGCCGTTCTTCGCGGCCCAGTCCCTGGTGATGTCGCCGCCCTGCGCGCCGGTCGCGACCGTCTGCATGACGCGATGAGCGAAGACGTTGAACGGCCCGCCTTGCTGCGCGCGGGCAGCGCCTGCGCCCAGCGTCCCGAAGCTCAGCCCGAGAACCCCTAAGCCGAACTGCCTACGGTTCAGTCCCGTCTCCGTGCTCATGCCTGTCCTCCCGATGGTTCGCGAGTTCCGCGATGGCGGCTTCTGCCGCTTCGAAATGCTTGCTCATGGCGGCGAAAGCCGCGGCCGGATCGCCGGCGCGGATCGCCTCGACGACGCAGACATGCCGCTGATAAGTGCGGCGCCAGTCGTCCCTGGTGCGCTTCTCGCGCGAATTGAAGATCTCCATGACCTCGCGGATCACCGGCCTGAGACCCCTGATCTGGAAGTCGAGCAGGCGATTGCCGGAGGACGCGGCGATGGCCTCGTGGAAATCGAGATCGGCCTCGATCCAGCGCGGCACATGGCCGAGCGCATCCTCCATGCGGGCGAGGATCAGGTCGAACTTCTCGATATCCTCCGCCGAGCGGCGTGCCGCGCTATGGGCCGCGATCGGCGGCTCGAGGATGCGGCGCAGTTCCACCGCCTCGGTCAGGCCATTGGCACGGCCGCGCACGGCGAAACGATAGAAGCGGTCGAGCGGAGCGGCATCGAGCGCCTGAATACGGGTCGGCTTGCCCTGCTGGATATGCACGACGCCCATCGCCGCGAGCTGGCGGATCGCTTCGCGGGCGATCGGCTTGCTGACGCCGAAGGAGGCGGCGATCCGCGCTTCCGACGGCAAGGCGTCGCCGGGCTTCAACCTGCCATCCTGGATCGCCTGGGTGATGCGCTGGATCACGGCATCGCCCAGCCGCATCGGCACGACGTCACCGCCGGCGAATGGGTCGTCGCCACCCAGCAGGGATGAAGCGGCATCGCTCATCGATCACCTCCGTCAGGGAGATCATTGACAGATGCCACTCAGCTTGGCAACTGTTCAACCTATCAGATAAGTTAAGCACTAAGAGGACGCCGCTTCATGTCGGCCAGCCGTATCGCGAAGATCACCGCGCATCCGCTACGGGCCACGCTGCCCAAGGTCCAGCGGACGTCGCAGGGCGACTATCCGGCGATCGAAATCGTCGTGGTCGAAGTCGAGACTGAGGACGGCGTAGTCGGCTTCGGCGAAGGGCTCTGCCGCCGCGGCGCCGCCGGCTATGCCCGCTTCATCGAGGAGGCGCTGGTGCCGCGGCTGATCGGGTGCGATGCCGCCGACCGGCGCGCGCTGTGGAAGACGATGCGCGCCGCCTTGTCCGGGCGCCCTGGCGGCCAGATCGTCGAGGCGATCGCCGCGGTCGACATCGCGCTCTGGGATATCGCCGGAAAGCAGGCCGGCCAACCGATCCACAAGCTGCTCGGTGGCATCGGGCGCACGGAAGTCGCTGCCTATGCCTCCTCGATCAACTGGCTCGACGATGCCACCGTCGAGGCCGAGGTCGCCGCCGTGCTCAAGGCCGGCTTCCGCGAGATCAAGGTCAAGCTCGGCCATCCGCTGCACGATGCGATCGCCCGCGCCAAGCTTGTCCGCAAGCTCGCCGGCGACGACATCGCTCTCTATGTCGATGCGAACTGGGCCTATGACGTCGACGATGCGCTGATCGTCGGGCGGGCGCTGGCCGATCTCGGCTACGGCTTCTTCGAGGAGCCGATCGCGCCGCAGGACCGCGAGGGCTATCGCCGGCTCGCCCAGCATCTGCCGATCCGGCTCGCGGCCGGCGAGAGCGACTTCGTCGCCTCGGACGCGCTGATCTCGCTGCAGGATCGCTCGCTCGGGCTGATTCAGCCGGACGTGACGCGCTCGGGCGGAATCAGCGAAACTTGGCGCATCTGTGAGCTCGCCGCCGCCTTCAACACGGCCTACGCCCCGCATGTCGGCTGGTCCGGCGCAATCTGCGTCGCCGCCAGCCTGCAGCTCGCCGCCGCGGCCGAGACCTTCCGCACCTTCGAGTGCATGGTCTACCAGAACCCGCTGCGCGACGCCTTCACCCATCCGATCGTCGGCGAAGGCTCGCAGCTTGCTGACGGTAAGCTCGCTGTCCCGCAGGGGCCGGGGCTCGGCATCGAGATCGACCGCGACGCGCTGGCGCGCTTCAGGATCGCGTGATGAGCGCCCGCACGCCCCTCTCAGCCATCGCGCTGGTCTCGCCGGTCCAATTGATGATCGGCGGCATCATCTTCCTGCCAGCGATCTATGTCTTCTGGCTCAGCCTCAACCAGTCCTCCTTCGGCCAGGCGGCGAGCTTCGTCGGCTTCGCCAACTACGCCAAGGTGCTGGGCGACGCCTATTTCTGGAAGGCGCTGATCAACACGGTGATCGTCGTCGCCGTGGTGGTGCATGTCGAGCTCCTGCTCGGCCTCGGCATGGCGCTGTTCTTCGCCTCCGGGGTGCCGTTTCGGGCGCTGCTGCTTGCGATCGTGCTCGCGCCCTATGCCGTCAGCGAAGTCTCGGCGGTGGTGATGTGGCGCTTCCTGTTCGAGCCGGATGTCGGGATGATGAGCCGGCTTCTGATGTCGCTCGGCCTGCCGCCGATCGAATGGGCGGTGAACCCGAGCCACGGGCTCGCCATGGTCAGCCTGCTCTCGATCTGGCTGCATCTGCCCTTCAGCTTCATCATCCTCTATGCCGCCCGGCTCTCGATACCCAGCGATCTCTATGAGGCCGCCGCGATCGACGGCGCCTCGCCCTGGATCTCGTTTCGCCGGATCACGCTGCCACTGCTGATGCCGGCGCTGCTGATCGCGGCCCTGTTCCGCTACATCTTCGCCTTCCGGCTGTTCTCCGAGGTCTGGCTGATGACCGGCGGCGGTCCGGCACGCTCGACCGAGGTTATGGCGGTCTATCTCTATCTCGAGGCCTTCCGCTACAACGCCTTCGGCCCGGCCGCCGCCACAGGCTGGCTCCTGGTGCTCGCCTCGCTCCTGCTCGCGCTGTTCTATCTGCGCCGGCTCTACAGGGAGATGTTCGCGCGTGCCTAAGCTTCTGCGCCATCTCCTCAAGCTCGTCGGCGTCCTTGCCATCATCGCCTGGTCGCTGGTGCCGATCGGCCTGATCGCCATGTCGTCCTTCAAGGCCGACCGCGACATCTTTTCGACCTCCGGCACCTTCTCCTTCTCGCCGACCTTCGCGAACTATCAGGCGCTGTGGAGCCGCTGGGGCGATTTCTTCTTCGGCCTGTGGAACAGCTTCCTGGTCACGGTCGGCGCGACCGTGCTCGCCGTCGGCGTTTCGCTGCTCGCCGGCTTCGCCTATTCGCGCTTCGCCTCGAAGGGCCTGCAGGCCTCCGCCTTCTTCCTGATCTTCATCCGCCTGATCCCGCCGATCGTGATCACCCTGCCGCTCTTTCCGGTGGTGAACTGGCTCGGCCTCAACGACACGCATTTCGTGCTGATCGTGCTCTACGCCACCTTCTTCGTCTCGCTCGGCACGGTGGTGATGCGCACCTTCATCGACCAGATCCCGCGCGAGCTCGACGAGGCCGCGATGATGGACGGCGCCTCGCAAATGCAGATCATCGCCAAGGTGATCCTGCCGATGGCGGCGCAGGGCATGCTCGCCGTCTCGGTCTTCGTCATCGTCTACGCCTGGAACGAGTTCCTCTTCGCCTTCATCTTCACCACCACCAAGGCGAAGACCGCGCCATTGGTGATCTCCGAGATGATCGGCGCCGTCGAAGGCGTCGAATGGGGCGTGCTCTTCGCCGCCTCGACCGTGCAGCTCGTGCCGGTGCTGGCCTTCGTCATCCTCATGCAGAAGCATCTCGTCGCCGGCCTGACCGCCGGCGCGGTGAAGGGGTAGGACCATGACCCAGCTCGACGACTTCAGACGCGCCATCCGCGAGGCCGACCCGCAGCTCAGCCGTTTCGATCCCCTGCCCCGCATCATCTGCCTCGACGATTTCGACCGCGGCATGTGTGGCTGGACCCAGCTCGTCGGCAATTACGAGGACAGCCTCGACGCAATGCTGCCGGGCTATGCCCAGCACAGCCACGCCATGCTCTCGACCCTGCCGAACTGGGATTTCGGCTCGCATGGTGGCGTCGACGGCTCCTATGCGCTGAAGATCGCGACGCGTCCGAAGAAGGGCGCGCAGAACGTCGCGATCAAGCGCCTGACCTTCCGCCGGGCGGGACCGATCCGGCTCGAGGCCTATTTCACCTTCAAGCCCGAGGCGACCGAGCTGCAGCTCTCGGAGACCGACATCCGCTCCTTCGGCTTCCTCTACGATCTCCAGATCGGCGATACCTCAGGGCCGGGCGATCGCGTCATGCCGCATTTGCGCTTCCTCAACGCGCAGGACGGCCAGCATATCCAGAGATGGCAGTTCAAACGCAGGACGGCGCCGATCAAGCCGATCGGAACGGCCGGCAAGACGATCACCCACTACCACCTTGCTCCCGACGACTGGGAAGACCTGCCCGGCGGCGAGCAGCGGCTCTGCTACAACGAGATTCCGACCAAGGTGAACTGGCACTATCTACGCTTCGATTTCGACCTCGCCGCGATGCAGGCGACACGCTTCCAGGTGAACGATCGCGTCTTCGCCATGGACGGCTTCGACTGCATCCGCATCCCCGCGATGAAGAATCTCTGGTGCATGCTCAATCTCGCCTTCTTCGCCGAGACCGACACCGACAAGCGCGCCTTCGCCTATCTCGATTCCGTCTGCCTGTCGGGAGAGTTCTGATGCTGCCGGAGAACCTGACCGCCGTCGTCGCCCGCAACGAAACCTGGACCGGCGAAGCTGCGACTGAACCCTACGAGGCCGGCTGGGCCAAGGAAGCGATCGTTTTCGTCCGCGCGCTAAAAGAGCCGAAGGGACAACTGCCGAAGGCTCGCATTGAGATCTCGGCCGACGGCATGCATTGGTGCCGTGAGGGTTCCGAGTTCGATCTGCCGGCTGCGAAGGACGCCGTGACCTTCCAGCGCCTCGCCCATTTCGGCAATTTCCTGCGCGTCGGCGCGACGCTGCCGGATGGCGCCGAGATCACCGTGCTGGTGACGCTGCACCTGAAGGCCTGAAGCGCGAACTCAGCACGCGCTCCAGGCCGTCGGATGCTCCAACCTCATTTGTCGAGCGGGAAGATCGGCCGGCGCGCCCGGCGATAGGGCAGCTTGCTCAGGTCGGGCGTGCAGAGCGCGCCGCTGTCGCAGACGATCACCTTGCCGGCGATCGCCTCGAAGGCGGCGCGGAAATGCTGCATCGACTTCAGGCCGACAACCCGCTTGGCCGCCGGGTCGATGCCGAAGGCGCGGAACTGCTGCAGGTCGTTCATCTGGGCGCGGATCGTCGTGACCAGAATCTCGATCCCGCCGACCCGCAGCACCGCGCACGGCCCCCAGCTCGCCTGCAGCCCGCCGAGCATCGGGCCGTCGCCGACATAATCGCCGTCTGAGATGCTGACGAGCGCGCCGGTAAGGTCGAGCGGACCACCGCCGATCTCCGGATCGACCTTGCCGCCGAGCCGGACCGAGACCGTCGCGCCGGGCTTTTGCCGATGCAGTTCGGCGGCCACCTCCGGATCGACGATCGGGCCGAAGCAGGCATCCTGCAGATCGGCGGCGATCATGCCGCCCAGCAAGCCGGTCGCGTCGCCATAGCCGCCGCCGCCGGGATTGTCGGCGTAGTCGGCGATGATCAGCGGGCCCGAGGTCGCGACATAGGCCGCAGCTTCCGCGACCGCATCCTCGACAGAGAGGAAAGGCGTGATGATCTCGAAGCGACGCTGCCACATATCCTCGGCGAGCGCATCGGCGAAGGCGCGATGGCGCTCATGATCGCCCTGGCAGGTGACGAGTACAGTCGGTCCGACCTCGGCGATATCGGCATTGCCGAAGCCGCCATTGACGCTGACGGCGAAGACATCCGTCTCCTTCTCATAGGTCTTCGCCTTGGCGATGCGCTCGACCATCGGGCCGATATCGGTGCGCCCGCCATTGACCTCCTCCAGCATCGGTCGGTCGGCGCGCAGCGTCACCGGTTTGATCTCGCCGGCAAGCGTGCGCTGCATGATCCCCGCCGCCAGCCGGCCGGTCTCACGGACATCGACATGCGGATAGGTCTTGTAGGAGACGACGATGTCGGCGAGATCGGTCATCTTGCGGGTGACGTTGGCGTGCGGGTCGAGCGTGACCCCGACCGGCACGTCCCTGCCGAGCACGGCGCGCAGCCGCTCCAGGAGCTCGCCCTCGCCGTCCTCGCAGAACTCGGTGACCATGGCGCCGTGCAAACCGAGCAGCACGCCGTCGATCGCACCGGCATGGGCCTTGGCCGTCTCGACGATCACGCCTGCTATGCGGTCGAAAGCGTCGCGCGTCACCGGCCCGGACGGCTGGGCGGCGGCGCTGATCGCATGGACGACGCACCAGCCGGCCGGGCGGCCGACATCGAGGAAACCAGCGATCGGCGTGTTGGCCTCGCCACGCGCGGCGATCGCCGCCTCGCCCAGGGCGAAGCCGCGATCCTGGAAGGCGGCATAGTCGGCCGGGCAGCGGCTGAACGTGTTGCTCTCATGCGCGAATTCGGCGGTCAGCACGGTGTAGCTCATGGCGGTCCTCTCAAGCGTTCGCGGACAAGACGGTCAGCCGTCGCGCAGCGGCCGGCGGATATCGAGGGCCTCGATCAGCGCATCGCCAAACAGGTTGATGGCGATCACGGTCGTCGCGATGACGAGGCCGGGGAAGATGATGATCCAAGGTGCGATGAAGATCTGGGCGGTGCCGGAACTCATCATTGCGCCCCAGGACGGGGTCGGCGGCTGGGCACCGAGGCCGAAGAAGCCGAGCGTCGCCTCGAGCACGATGGCGTCGCCCGTCGCCAGCATTCCGGCGACGATGACCGGCGTCATCGCGTTCGGCAGCAGATGCAGGAAGAGGATGCGGGCCGGGCTCGCACCGGCCGTCACCGCGGCATCGACGAAGAGCTCGCCCCTGAGCGCCATCACCTGCGCCCGGGTCAGCCGCGTGAACTGGGCGAGATAGGCAATGGCGATCGCAATCGCGGTGGAATGTAGCCCCGGCCCGAGGATCGCGATCAGGATCAGCGCCAGCAGGATCTCGGGGAAGGACCAGGTCAGGTCGACGATGACGGTGACGATGCGGTCGAAGGCGCCGCCGAAATAGCCGGCAGCCGCGCCGAGCGTCGCTCCCGCAAGCACCGAGAGTGCGATCGAGAACACGCTGACGCTGAGCGAGGTGCGGGCGCCCTGGATGATGCGCGAGAGCAGATCACGGCCGAACTCGTCGGTGCCGAGCCAATGTGCCGCTGAGGGCGGGGTGTTGGCGAGGCTGAGCTTCTGCGCCGCGTAGTCATAGGGCGCGACCCAGGGTGCGAAGAGCGCACAGAACGCCAGCCCGATCAGGAACAGGGCGCAGAGCGCGCCGCGTGGCGAACGCGCCAGGCGGGCGGCGAGCGACGAGCGGCTCATCGTGCCCCCATGGTTTCACGCAGGCGCGGATCGAGCGCCGCCTGGGCGAGATCGCCGAGCAGTGTGCCGAGCATCACGGCGATTGCGAGCATCAGCAGGCAGCCCTGCACCAGCGGATAGTCGCGCTGCCCGAGCGCCGTGATCAGCAGCGAGCCGAGCCCCGGCCGGGCGAAGACGTATTCGACCGTCACGGCCCCGCCGAGGATCCAGCCGATGCGCAGGCCGAGAATGGTCATCACCGGCAGCAGCGCCTGCTGCAGGACATGGCGCAGCTGGATGCGCCAGAAGGACAGGCCCTTGGCCTGGAGGACGCGGACGAAGTCGCGCCCGGCGATCTCGACCATGGCGGCGCGGGCGACGCGCGCGATCAACGCCGTGCCGCCGATGCCGATGGTCAGCGCCGGCAGTACCAGCGCGTCCCAGCTGCGGGCGCCCGAAACCGGGAACCATTCGAACTGCACCGCAAACATCAGGATCATCAGCAGCGCCAGCCAGAAGCTCGGCAATGTCGAACCAAGCAGGATGAAGCCCATCACCGCCCGGTCGAACAGACTGTCTCGGAAGGAAGCGGCGAGCACGCCGGTGACGATCCCGACGGTGGTGGAGAAGACCAGCGCCGCGCCGCCGAGCGCGAGACTATGCGGCAGGTTCTCGGCGATCAGCTGCGCCACCGGCTGACGCATCACGATGGCGTCGCCGAGATCGCCGGCGACGACCTTGGCAAGCCAGCGCCCGTACTGCACGAGGAGCGGCTGGTCGAGGCCGTAGCGGGCGATCATCTGCGCGCGCTGCTCGGGCGAGGAGCCGACCTGGATCAGATGCTCCAGCGGATCGCCCGGCACGAGATGGACAATCATGAAGATCACCAGCGAGACGGCCAGGAACACCGGCACGAGCATGGCGAGCCGCCGGATCGCGAAGCGCAGCAAGGGCTCTCTCCCTTAGGCGCGTTGGCGCTCAGTTGGCCGGCGCGATGTCCAGCATGGTCGAGCTGTAGAGCCCCATGCCGCGGATCTTCTCCGGCATCACGATGCGCTTGCCATAGGCGAGGCTCTGCACCGGCTGGTAGATCGGCGCGAACGGGTACTGCGACAGCACGTACTCATGGTACCTGGTGAAGTTCGCAACGCGCTCGTCCCAGCTCTTCGACTTGTTCATGGCGATGTCGTTGAGGCGCTCCGCCTCGGGATCGTTGAACATCGAGACGTTGGGATAGCCGGCCCGCTTGGCAGCGAAGAACCAGTCGACGATGTCGGCATTGGTCCACTGATAGGCGCGGATCGCGAGCTGGTGCTCGGTCTTCTTGCGGTATTGCGCATTGATCGAGCCGGCGTCGATGATGCTGATCTCGGCCTGCATGCCGACCGCCTTGAGCTGGGCCTGGACGATCTCGACGAGGCGCTTGAACTCGGTGCCGTTCTGGGTCCAGAGCTTGACCGCGAGGCGCTTGCCGTCCTTGGCGCGGATGCCGTCCGGACCCGGCTTCCAGCCGGCCTCGTCGAACAGCTTCTTCGCGCGCTCGGGATCATAGGCAATCCTGAATTTCGGCTCGACCTGCGCCTCCTTGAGCGAGGAGATCAGGAAGCTGTCGGCGACAGCACCGTTGCCGCCATAGAGGCTGGTCAGGATCTCCTTCTGGTTGACGGCGAAGGCAGCCGCCTCGCGGACCTTGATGTCGGTGAAGGGTTCGACGCTGGTGTTGATCGGCATGTAGACCAGCTCGTTGCCCGGGAAGGTCACGAGCTTCACCGCCTTGTCGGCCTGGATGCGCGGCAGGAAATCGGTGGGGACGTTGACGAGCATGTCGGCGCCGCCGGTCTTCAATTCGAGATAGGCGGTCGATTCCTCGCCGATCTCGCGGAAGGTCAGCTTCTTGAACTTGGCCGGACCCTGGTTCTTCGAGAGATCGCCGGCCCAGGCGTAGTCGTCATTGCGCAGCAGCACGGTCTGCTGGCCGACGGTGAACTGCTGCATCCTGTAGGGCCCTGTGCCGATCGCCTCGGTCACGCCGAACTTGTCGCCGAGCGCCTCGTAGGATTTGGGCTCGGGAATGCACATGAAGGAGCTGGCGAGGTTGAACAGCAGGTTCGGGTCGGGGTGCTTCATGTGGAAGCGCACGGTCAGGTCGTCGACGACCTCGACCTTGTCGATCGCCTCGACCGTGAAGGCGTTCTCGCTGCCCTTGAACTGCGGCACCCACCAGGCAACGGTCTTCGCGTTGAACGGCTCGCCATTGTGGAACTTCACGCCGGGCTTCAGCTTGAAGGTCCATAGCATGCCGTCGGGACTGGAGTCCCATGAGCTGGCGAGCTGGCCATGGAAGCTCTGGTCGGCATCCTGCACCACCAGCCGGTCGAAGATCAGTGTCGTCGCGGTGTTGAGCTTGGTCGCCTTGATCGGATTATAGGTCGGCGCGCCGACGAGGCGCGCGGTCATCACGAAGGTCGCCTCCTGCGCCAGCGCCGTCGTCGTCGTGGCCAGGGCGGCAAGACCCAGCGCCAGCATGCTCCCCTTCAACATCGTCCTCATCTCGCTTCCCCTTTTGTTTCGAGATGCTGCGAAAGACCTGGAAGCCTCAGTCGAGCGGGCCTGAGGCGTCACCGGCATGGCCGGTGAAGCGGCCGTAGAGCTCCGCCATCCGGTTAAGGCGCGCCTCGACCTGCGGACCGAGCTCGACGAAGACCGCATTGATCAGGAGGTTGCTGAGGCTCGCCATCTGCGCGGTCGAGTCCCAGAACAGGTTGAATTCTGTCGAGACGACCAGCACCTCGTCGACCAGCCCTCGCCCCCAATCGCAGAAGGCGTCGGTGACGAGCGTGGTCGGGATGCCGGCGTCCTTCGCCTGCCGGGCCAGCAGCTTGGCCATGCGCGAATAGCGGCATGCCTCGAAGATCACCAGGCAGCGCTCCGCTTCGTTCGAGAGCAGGAGCTCCGAGAAGTTCCCGGCGGCAAGATCGACGAGATGCACGCCGTCGCGCAGATACTGAAGCTGGTTGGCAAGGTATTGCGCGAGGCCACGCTCGGTCTGGAAGCCGGTGACATAGATCGACGAGGCGCTCGCCAGCCGGCGCGCCACGCGCTTCCAGTCCTCGCTCTGGGCGAGCTCGTAGAGGCGGACGAGCCCGGCGATCTCGAGCTGGAGGCTGCGCGCCAGCTGGTCGTCGCCCGCGAGGCTGCGCTGCTGGAAATCACGCAATCGGTCGCTGATCAGCCAGGGCTTGTCGCCGATCTCCTCGGCGAGGCTGCCCTTCAGGTCCTTCAGGCTCCTGTAGCCGAGCGTGCGGCAGAAGCGCCCGACCGTCGGCTCGCTGACCGAGACCTTCTCCGCCAGGCTCGCCGCCGTCTCGAAAGGCAGGCTCGGCAACTGCGCCAGCATATAGCTCGCCAGCGCCTTGTCGGCCTTGGAGCCGTCGGCGAGGCAAGCCTGCAATCTCTGGCGAAGGGTCTGGGACATCGAGGCTCCCTGCGGCAGCATCATGAAGAAATTTTTCTGTCATTGTGTCAAAGGATTTTTATTTTCTTGCAATTTGACAGGCGATGGGGCTGGCTGCCGATGTGCTCGCTTCGAGCTTTGGAGACGGGCTTGCCCAGGCGATGACCACTGCAGGACGACAGGCCGATGTGATCGTGCTCGGAGCCGGTATCGTCGGTGTCAGCGTCGCGCTGCATCTGCAGGAGCGCGGCCGCAACGTCCTGCTGATCGACCGCGGCGAGCCGGGCGCCGAGACCAGCCATGGCAATGCCGGACTGATCGAGCGCTCCTCGGTCGTGCCCTATGCCTTTCCGCGCAGCCTCGCGACACTCGTAGCCTTCGCCTCGAACCGCTCGGTCGCGGTGCGCTATCGGCCAACGGCCCTGCTGCGGATGGCCCCCTGGCTGGCGCGCTACTGGTGGAACTCCGCTCCCGAACGGCTCGACCGGCTGGGGCGTGCCATTTTGCCGTTGATCGAGCGCTGCATCGACGAACACAGACATTGGAGCAAGGCAGCAGGGACCGAGGCCCTGATGCGCGGCGAGGGCTGGATCGAGCTCTACCGCACCCGCCGCGGCCTGCAGGAGGCCACGGAGGCAGCTGAGGAGCTCGCAGCCCATGGCCTCGCCTACGACCTCCTCGACGCTGCAACGCTCCAGAAGCGCGAGCCGGGCCTGCTGCCGGGCGCAGTCGTCGGCGCCGTGCATTGGCGCGATCCGGTCACCGTCAGTGATCCCGGCGCGGTGACACGGGCCTATGCCGCCCTCTTCACCGCGCGTGGCGGCCGGCTGCTGCGAGGCGATGCCGGCGCTTTGCAGCATGACGGCGCGATCTGGCGCCTACCCGCGAATGGCGAAAACTGGCAGGCGCCGGAAGCCGTGGTCGCACTGGGGCCGTGGTCGAACGACCTCGTCGAACGGCTCGGCTATCGCTTTCCGCTCGGCTTCAAGCGCGGCTACCACATGCACTACGCAATCGCGGATGAAGCCATACCGCAGCACCCGCTCTGCGATGCGCAGGCCGGCTTCGTGCTGACCCGGATGGAGCGCGGCATCCGCCTGACCACAGGCATCGAGCTCGCGGCGCGCGACGAACCTTCGGATTCCTGGCAGCTCGACCAAGCCGAGCGCATCGCGCGACGGATCATGCCGCTGGGCCATCGCCTCGATGCCGAACCATGGCGCGGCGCCCGCCCCTGCCTGCCGGACATGCTGCCGATCATCGGCCCGGCGCCCCGGCACGGCGGATTATGGTTCGCCTTTGGCCACGCCCATCACGGCTTCACGCTCGGCCCTGCGAGCGGCCGGCTGCTGGCGGAAATGATGTCCGGTCAGGTGCCGTTCTGCGATCCCGGGCCGTTCGCGGCCAGCCGCTTCTAGCCCCGGCGATCTGGGCCGCGCATCGCCGGATACCTGTCAGGATTGATCTTCATCTCTCGGGATGGTTATGTCCGATCATGCGATTTCGGTCCGCCATCCGGGGCCTGACCCTGCGACTTAGCCGCCCGGCGCTGTGAGCGCGCCGGGGTTCAAAGGCCTGTCCATCGCATGACGGCGCAGCAAGGTCCCGAGCAGGCCTGACGCCGCATCCTTCGCAAGGGTTTTGCCATGACCACGATGCCGATTTCCAAATACCGCGCCTATGCGCCGGTCAACCTGCCCGATCGCCGCTGGCCGTCGCAGGTGCTGACCAAGGCGCCGATCTGGTGCTCCGTCGATCTGCGCGACGGCAACCAGGCGCTGATCGAGCCGATGGGCGTCGATCGCAAGAACCGCATGTTCAACCTCCTGGTGAAGCTGGGGTTCAAGGAGATCGAGGTCGCCTTCCCTGCCGCATCCCAGACCGACTTCGACTTCGTCCGCTCGATCATCGAGAGCGGCGCGATCCCCGACGATGTCGCGATCCAGGTGCTGACCCAGTGTCGCTCCGAATTGATCGAGCGCACCTTCGAGGCTGTGAAGGGGGCGAAGAACGTCATCCTGCACTTCTACAACTCGACCTCGACCCTGCAGCGCGACGTCGTCTTCCGCTCCGACAGGGCCGGAATCATCAAGATCGCGACCGATGCGGCCGCCCAGATCAAGGCCCTGGCCGCGCAGGCGCCCGAGACCAACTTCACCTTCGAATATTCGCCGGAAAGCTTCACCGGCACCGAGCTCGACTACGCCCTGGAGATCTGCGAGGCGGTCAAGGCGGTGATCAAGCCGACGCCGCAGAAGAAGCTGATCCTCAACCTGCCCGCGACTGTCGAGATGGCGACGCCCAATGTCCATGCCGACCAGTTCGAATGGTTCGGCCGCAACATCTCCGACCGCGACAGCGTGCTGCTCTCGATCCACCCGCATAACGACCGCGGCACGGCGGTTGCGGCTGCCGAGCTCGCGCTGATGGCCGGCGCCGACCGCGTCGAGGGCACGCTGTTCGGCAATGGCGAACGCACCGGCAATGTCGACATCGTCACCATGGCGCTGAACCTGTTCACGCAAGGGGTCGATCCCGAGCTCGACCTGCGCGATGTCAACGAGATCCGCAGCATCGCCGAATACTGCACGCAGCTGCCGGTGCATGAGCGCCACCCTTACGTCGGGGAGCTCGTCTATACCGCCTTCTCCGGCTCGCATCAGGACGCGATCAAGAAGGGCTTCGATGCGCAGGAAAAGCGCAACGACCCGCTCTTCCAGGTGCCCTACCTGCCGATCGACCCCAAGGATGTCGGCCGCGACTATGAGGCGGTGATCCGGATCAACTCGCAATCCGGCAAGGGCGGCATCGCCTACATCCTGCAGGCCGATCACGGCCTCGACCTGCCGCGCCCGCTGCAGATCGCCTTCTCCAAGATCGCCCAGGAGCAGATGGACGAGGAGGGCAAGGAGCTGACCAGCGCCGTGCTCTGGTCGCTGTTCAGCAAGACCTACCTCTTGAGCGACGCCCCGCTGGAACTGCTCGCCCACAAGACCTATCCGGGCGCGCAGGGCTCGCGCACGCTGACGGCGGAGCTGAAGCAGGACGGCGCGATCCGCACGATCGAGGGGGTCGGCAACGGCCCGATCGACGCCTTCGTCGACGCGTTGAAGACGACGTATGGCGTCGAATTCTCCTTCCTCGATTATCACGAGCACGCGGTCGGCCGCGGCGCCAATGCCACCGCCGCCTGCTATGTCCAGCTCCAGGACGAGAAGGGACGGGCCGTGCACGGCGTCGGCATCGACCCGAATATCGTCATGGCCTCGCTGAAAGCCGTGCTCAGCGGCATGCAGCGGGTAATGGCCGGGCAGCAGGGCTGAAGGTCCACTGTCTTTCCCGGGCAGGCCGAAGGCCTGAGCCCGGAATCCAGAGCCACAGGTGCTTCACGAATGAGCGGGGCGGGTGCCACCTCTTTCGGAGGCGGCATCGGTTCTGGGTTCCGGGCCCTTCGCTTTGCGAAGTCCCGGAATGACGGTGCGGTTCCCCACTACTCCCCGACGGCCTTGCGACGTAGGGCCGGCTCGGCATTGCGCCAGCCGAGCGCTGGTGCGACCAGCGCGACGAAATCGCCGATGATCTGGCGATAGTCCGCGATCGAGAAGTTGTAGGGCAGCTCCAGCCGCAGCGTATCGACCAGCGGCAGGACCGGATCGGCCGCCAGCCGCTCGATGATCTCGGCCGCCGTGCCGACGAGATCGGGCGTGAACAGCGTCCGGCGCTCGCCTTGCGGCGCGAGCGTGCGCGCATGCCGGCTTTGCGCATAGTCGCGATAACGCTGGCGCGTCGCAGCGTCGGCGCTGTCGAGCGGTACGATCACGCGGCCGACCGCGACTTTTGGCTCGCCCGCGCCACGCCAATGAGCGCGGAACGTCTCGATATGGCGGCGCTGCGCGACGAAGAAATCGTCGGTCTCCTCACCGGTATTGAGATTGCCGACGAGCAACTGGAAGCCGTTCTCGCCGGCCCAGCGGGCCGAGCGCAGCGAGCCGCCGCCATACCAGAGCCTCTGACGCAGACCCGGTGCATGCGGACGCAGCCGCGGGCGATGCTCGCCGGCGGCGGAGGTGATGCGGCTGTCGGCATCGCCGAGCCAGTCGCCGTCGAGATTCCTGGCGAGGCGGGCGACGCGGGCATGCGAGAAATCGTAGGTCGCAGGATCGGAATCGAAGAAGCGCTCGCCCAGCAACTTGCCGAAGGGCGGCGGCCCGGCGCTCAGGCCGACATTCAGCCGCCCGCCGGAAAGCACGTCGACCAGCGAGAGGTCCTCGGCCAGCCGGAACGGATTCTCGTAGCCGATCTGGATCACGGCGGTGCCGAGCCCGATCCGGCTGGTGCGCTGGGATGCGGCGGCGAGGAAGGTCGCCGCCGAGGACACGCCGGGCTCGAGATGGCGCTGGCGCACCCAGGCGCTGTCGAAGCCGAGCGCCTCGCCATGCTCGAAAAGCGCGAGCGTCTCCTCAAGGCCGGCGCGCGGATCGGCGTCGTCGTAGTTGCCCGGGGTCAGGAAGGCGATGTGCCGGATGGCGAGCTTGGACATGGCGCTTCTTCAGTATTTCGGCAGGCCGGGCGGGTTGGTCTCGGAGCGGTCGAGCGCCTCTTCCTCCAGGCTCCAGCGCGCCAGCGATGCCTTGAACTTGCCGTTGGCGATCAGCCCGTTGGTAGCGACGGTCAGCGCATCGACCAGACCGCTGCCCTTGCGCGTGGTGATCGCGACGTCCGACTTCAGCGGCCAGCCGGCGCTGAGCGTGCCGACGCGCCTGATGTCCTTGTCCCGCGCCGCGATGAAGACGAGCTGGGCATGCGGCTGGACGATGACGTCGACGCGGCCCGAGCGCAGCGCGACGAGGCGGCCAGCCTCGTCGTCGAAGAGCTGCAGCTCGATCGGCTTCAGGCCGGCGGCGACGTTCTGCTTGCTCCATTCGACCAGGATGCGCTCCTGATTGGTGCCACCGCCGACGCTGATCTTGAGGCCAGCCGCATCCTTCGGCTCGCTGATCGCGGTGACCTTGCTGTCGGCCCTGACGAAGAAGCCGTGCAGCCCCTTGCGATAGGTCGAGAAGTCGAACTTCTCCTTGCGCTGCTCGGTGACGCCGACATTGGAAATGACCGCATCGTACTTGCCGGAGGCGAGCCCGAGCGGCCAGTCGGCCCAGGCGATCGGCTGGAAATCGAGCTTGAGGCCGAGGCTGTCGGCGATCAGCTGGGCGAAATCGGCGTCGGCACCGACCACGGTCTTGGCGTCGGTGGCATAGGTCGCGAGCGGCGGCCCGCCAGGGCTGACCGCCACGGTGAGCACGCCGGGCGTCGCGAATTTGAAGCCCTTCGGGATGGCGGCGATCGCTTCCGGCTGCTTCTCGGCGCGGACCCTGCCAGGCTGCTCCGGCCCGAGATCGAACGGCGCCTGAGCCTTGACCGGGCCCTGGGCCAGGGTGATCGCGGCCAGGCCGCCGAGGAGAAGCGCCGACAGGGCGCGCACTCGCGATATCATCGTCTTTCGTCTTTCCTGGAGAGTTGAGGCCGCAATCGCCGGCCCTCGGGCTCGTTGGCGACCGTGGGCTCGGCAGTCAGAGGACCTTGGCGAGGAATTCGCGGGTGCGGGGATGGTCGGGCTCGGCCAGGACGCGGGCCGGCGGGCCGACTTCGAGGATGCGGCCGGCTTCCATGAACACGACCTCGTCGGCGACCTCGCGTGCGAAGCCGATCTCGTGGGTCACGATGACCAGCGTCGTGCCGGAGCGGGCGAGCTCCTTGATGACGTCAAGCACCTCGTTGACGAGCTCGGGATCGAGCGCCGAAGTCGGCTCGTCGAAGAGCAGGACCTTCGGTTTCAGGGCGAGCGCCCGGGCGATCGCGACGCGCTGCTGCTGGCCGCCGGAGAGCTGGCGCGGATAGGCGTCGACCTTGTCGGCGAGGCCGACGCGGGCGAGCAGCTCGCCCGCCTCGGCCAGCGCCTGCTCGCGGCTGACGCCCCGCACCGCGAGCGGCGCCTCGATGACGTTCTCGATCGCGGTCAGATGCGGGAACAGGTTGAAGCTCTGGAAGACCATGCCGACATCGAGGCGGCGCTTCAGGATCTCGCGCTCCTTGAGCTCGTAGAGCGTGTCGCCGTCCTGACGGTAGCCGATCAGCTCGCCGTCGATGGCGATGAAGCCCTGATCGACGCGTTCGAGATGGTTGATCGAGCGCAGCAGCGTCGACTTGCCCGAGCCGGACTGGCCGATGATCGCGGTGACACTGCCCGGCCGCAGCGCCAGGCTGACATCGTCGAGCACCTTGAGCGGGCCGAAGCTCTTCGAGACATTGCTGATGCGGATCTCGCCGCCGCTGCGTTGCAGGCTCGCCAGCGAAGGAGCCACCACGGCGGATGAACTCGGCTGGGCCAGCGCCGCCTCGGTACGCCGCGCCGCGGCGACATCACGCGAACGGCCAAAGCGCGCCAGTGCCAGGCCGATCAGCGAAGGCGGCGGATTGCGCAGTGCGCCACGCGAGTAATAGCGCTCGATATGATGCTGGACAAAGGACAGTACGCTCAGGATGACGAGGTACCAGACCGTCGCCACCATCAGCAGCGGGATCACCTCGAGATTGCGCCGGTAGATGATCTGGATGGTGTAGAACAGCTCCGGCAGGGCCAGGATGTAGACTTGGCTGGTGCCCTTCGCGAGCAGGATGATCTCGTTGAAGCCATTGGGGAGGATGGTGCGCATCGCCTGCGGCAGCACGATCCGCGAGAACTGGCGGTAACGCGGCAGGCCGAGTGCGGCCGCAGCCTCATGCTGGCCCTGGTCGACCGAGAGGATGCCGCCGCGCACGATCTCTGAGGAGAATGCGCCGGCGTGCAAAGTGAGCCCGAGCACCGCCGCGAAGAACGGCGTGATCAACTGCGTCGTCGACCATGAGGCGAAGGTGATGTCCGTGAACGGAACGCCGAGCCAGACCGTCGAATAGAGATAGCCGAGATTGTTGAGGATCAGCAGTAGCACGATCAGCGGGATCGAGCGGAACAGCCAGACATAAGCCCAGGACAGCGAGGCCAGCAGCGGCGAGCCCGAGACACGCGCCAAAGCGAGGCCGGTGCCGAGCAGGAAGCCGAGCACCGTGCCGAGCAGGGTGAGCAGCAGCGTGCGCGCGAGGCCCGCCAGCACCGGCTCGGAGAAAAACCATTCGGCGAAGACATCCCAGCCCCAGCGTGGATTCGACAGGATCGAGTTCGCGACAGCGAAGATGACGACGACCGCGAAGGCCGTGCCGATCGTCCGGGCCGGGTAGCGCGCCGGAACGATCTTGTAGCGGCTGAAATCGCGTGTCGGCGGGGTGCTGCGGGCGTGCGCGGGCAGGCCCGCCAGATCGCTGGCGAGGGTCATGGCTGGAATTCGTCCCCTTGATGCTTGCGAAGCGGCGCGATCAGGCGGCGCTGAGTGGCAGTTGCTCGGCGGGCGGGCGCGGCCGATAGGCCGCAACCGCCAGATCCTTCTCGAATGCGAGCTTCTTGTAGATCTCGGGATCGACCGCAGGGTCGAAGAGCGGCGTGTAGCCGGTGTTGAGGTAGAGATCCCTCGCCTCGGGCTGGCGGAAGCCCGTGGTCAGGAAGATCTTGCTATAACCCTGGCGCACCGCCTGCGCCTCCAGCTCCTCGACGACGCGGCGGGCGAGGCCTTGGCGGCGGAAGGCCGTGTCGGTCCAGATCCGCTTCAGCTCGGCCGTCTGCTCGTCATGGCGCTTGAAGGCGCCGCCGGCGATGGCGCGCCCGTCGCGCAGCAGCAGGACGAAATTGCCGTCGGGCGGAGCGAACAGCGAAGCCGGATAGCGACTCATCTCGGCGCCCGGTTCTTCGCCGAAATAATTACCGTAGCGGGTGGCGTATTCCCAGGTGAGCTGCTCGACGAGGGGCTCGGCGAGCGGGTCGAGGGGCGTGGTGTAGAGGAACTGGTCGGACATGGCGGGAAGCCTCTCCGTTGCAGGATCTAGACGAGGAAGGTGCGGGCGAGGCGAACCCAGAAGCTCGCGGCGGGGGCGATGATGCCGTCATCGAAATCGTAGGCGGGGCTGTGCAGCGGGGCGCTGTCGCCATTGCCGACGAAGAGATAGCTGCCGGGCCGGGCTTCGAGCAGGAAGGCGAAATCCTCGCTCGCCATGCGCGGCTTGAAGTCAGGTTCGATCTTCGCCGCGCCAAAGGCGGCAAGCGCGACCTCGCGGGCGAGCTGTGTTTCCGCGACATGATTGGTCAGTGGCGGGAAGCCGCGGTGATAACTGGTCTCGGCCACAGCGCCGAAGCTTTCTGCCTGGGCTCGCGCCAGCGCCGGAATGCGCTCCTCCAGTTGCGCTCGCACCGCCAGGTCGAAGCTGCGGATCGTCAACTTCAGCTCGACGGCATCGGGAATGACGTTCGAGGCTTCGCCGCCATGGATCGAGCCGACAGTGACGACGGCAGCCTGGCGCGGGTCGACATTGCGCGAGACGATACTCTGCAGCGCCAGCACGAGACTGGATGCGGCGACGACCGGATCGACCGTCTCATGCGGCGAAGCACCGTGCCCGCCCTTGCCGACGATGCGGATGATGGCCTTGTCGACCGCCGCCATCGCCGGCCCCTCGACGAAGCCGAACTGGCCTGATGGCACGCCCGGCCAGTTGTGCAGGCCGAAGACGGCGTCGCAGGGGAAGCGCTCGAACAGCCCTTCAGACAGGAGCTTGCGCGCTCCGGCGCCGATCTCCTCGGCCGGCTGAAAGATCAAAGTGAGTGTGCCGGAGAAATCGCGCTCGGCTAGCCGCCTGGCCGCCGCCAGCAGGATCGCGGTATGGCCGTCATGGCCGCAGGCATGCATGACGCCGGCGGTCGCGCTGGCGTAAGGGAGGCTGGTCTGCTCGGCGATCGGCAGCGCGTCCATGTCGGCGCGCAGGCCGAGCCGGCGCGCGCCATCGCCCTTGCGCAACTGCCCGACCACGCCGGTGCCGGCGAGCCCGGTCGAGACCTCGTAGCCATAGCTCGCCAGCCGCTCGGCCACGATCGCGCTGGTGCGGGTCTCGCGAAAGGCGAGCTCGGGATGCCGGTGCAGGTCGTGCCGCAGCGCGACGAACTCCTCGATCGAGGCGGCGATGCCGGGATCGATGCCGGCGCCAGCGATGGGGGCGTGGACGGTCATGCGATCGGCTCAGCCCGCCTTGCGCGGCACGGATGAAGGAGCTGGACGCGCATAACGGCTCTCGCGGCGCGGCAGGCCGAGATGGTCGCGCAAGGTCGAACCCGGCAGGTTGCGATCGTAGACGCCGCGCGCCTCCAGCTCGGGGATGACCAGCTCGACGAAATCGTCGAGGCCCTGCCCGATCACCGGGAAACCGAGGATGAAGCCATCGGCGGCCTGCTTCTCGACGCGCTCGATCAGGATATCGGCGATCTCTTGGACGGAGCCGATCAGGTCGGCGCGCGGAGTCGCCGCCTCCAGCGCCGCCTCGCGCAGCGTCTGGCGCTTCAGGGCGGCGGTGCGCTTGATCCGGTCGGTGGTCGAGCGGAAGCTGTTCTTGCCGATATCGCCAAGCTCCGGGAACGGCGCATCGAGCGGATAGGCACTGAAGTCGTGATGGTCGAAGAAGCGGCCGAGATAGGCGAGCGCGTCATCGATCGAGACGAGATCGCGAATCGCCTGGTATTTGTCCTCGGCCTCCTGCCGGGTGCGCCCGACGATCGGCCCGGCGCTCGGGAAGATCTTGACGTCGTCGGCCAGCCGGCCCTGCGCGATCGCGCTGGTCTTGATGCTGCGATAGAAGGCTTGCCCCTCCTCCAGCGAGACATGGTTGGCGAAGACCGCATCGGCATGGCGACCAGCAAGTCCGATGCCGGCATCGGAAGCGCCGGCCTGGAACAGCACCGGCTGGCCCTGCGGCGAGCGCTGGATGTTGAGCGGGCCCTCGACCTGGAAGAAGCGGCCCTTGTAGCCGAGGGTATGCAGCTTCTCGCGATCGAAGAAGCGGCCGGCCTCGCGATCACGGACGAAGGCGTCGTCGTCCCAGGAATCCCAGAGGCCCTTGGCGATATCGAGATATTCATGCGCGATCTCGTAGCGCAGTGAATGCTCGGGATGCGGGCGGCCGTAATTGCGGCCGGAACCCTCCAGCGGCGAAGTGACGGCATTCCAACCGGCGCGCCCGCCCGAGATCAGGTCGAGCGAGGCGAATTGCCGGGCGATGGTGAAAGGGTCGCTATAGGAGGTCGAGACCGTGCCGACGAGGCCGAGCTTCTTCGTCGCCGTCGCCAGCGCCGAGAGGATGGTCAGCGGCTCGAAGCGGTTGAGGAAATGCGGGATCGACTTCTCGTTGATGTAGAGCCCGTCGGCGACGAAGGCGAAGGCGATGCCGTTCTCCTCGGCCTTGCGGGCGTTGCGGATGAAGAAGTCGAGATTGACGCTGGCATCAGGCGGATTGCTCGGGTGGCGCCAGGCGTTCATGTGGCTGCCGGGGCCCTGCAGCATCAGGCCGAAAGTGAGACGGGTCTTGCTCATGGATGTCTCCTGTCGGCTCAGGCGGCCAGCGCCGGCGCGTCGCCGGCGAGCAGCGTAATCGAGGCGAGGCGCTGGGCGGTCGCGGCGGCCGGGGTATCGATGACGAATTCGGCGATGCCGAAGCGCGCCGAGAGCGCATCGAGCTCGCGCCGGACGTCCTCGGCGGTGCCGGACAGGATGCTCGGGCGGCGGATTTCGGTGGTGAAGGAGGCGGCCCCGGCCTGGCGGGCGAATTCGGCCGCCTGCTCCTCGCTGCCGAGATTGACGCTCTGGCCGTTGTCGAGCGTCAGCCTGACCACCCGCAACGGATCGGTCAGCGCCCGCGCCTCCTCGGCTGTCGCGGCGGCGAGGGCGGCGAGGCCGAACAGCGGCGGATGCTTGGCACCGACCTTGGCATAGGCATCCAGGCTGGCCTCGATCGCCTTGGGATCGCCATTGAGCTGGCCGGCGAAGACGAAGCGCCAGCCGCGCTCGGCCGCGAGCCTTGCGCTATCCGGGCTGGCACCGAGCAGGAAGCGCTCCACTGGCGCAGGCGGCTTCGGCAGGGCTTGCGCGCCGGCAAGCGGATCATCCGCATCGAGCGAACCCGAAAGGAAGCCATCGATCTCCGCCAGCAGCGCCTCGAAGGAGCGAGCGCCCTTGGGATCGTGCTGGACGCGCAACGCCCTGGTCGAGAGCGGCAAGCCGCCCGGCGCCTTGCCGATGCCGAGATCGATGCGATCCGGTGCCAGCGCCGCGAGCAGATTGAAGGTCTCGGCGACCTTGTAGGGGCTGTAATGCTGCAGGAGCACGCCGCCGGAGCCGATGCGGATGCGGCGCGTGCGGGCGACCAGATGCGCCACCAGTATCTCTGGCGCCGAGCTGGCGAGGCCGGGAAAGCCGTGATGCTCGGCGAGCCAGAAACGGCGATAGCCCAGCCGCTCGGCGGCCTGCGCCAGGCCGATCGTGCGCTGCAGGGCATCGACCGCGCTCTCGCCGTCGAGGATCGGGCTCTTGTCGAGCAGGCTGAGGGAATAGGCCATGGGATGTCTCGCCGGGATCAGATGCCGCGCAGGCCGCAGGCCGTGCGCGCCTCCTCGGCCATCCAGCCGAGGCGCTCGTAATCGCCGCGCCAGTAGACCAGCGCCGCGTCGTCACCGCCGAGCCTGACCTCGCGCACCCGGCCGATGACGATGGCGTGCGAATGCCGCTCGATCAGCTCCTCGACCTCGCAGTCGAGCGCAGCCAAAGCGCCTTCGAGCAACGGCGCGCCGGTGACGCCTTGCGTCCAGCTCGCTCCGGCATAGCGGGCCGGGCCCTTCTCGCCGCCGCGGCCGGCGAAGCGATCGGCGATCTGCTTTTGCGTCGCGTTGAGGAAATTGACGCCGAAGCTGCGATGGCGCGCGAGCACCGGAAAGCTCGATGACCCCAGGTTGAGCCCGAACATCACCGTCGGCGGTTCGGCGGAGAGCGACGAGAGCGAGGTGACGGTGAGGCCGGTGCGATCGGCGCCCTGACCGGTCGTGATCACACTGACCCCGCCGGCGAGATGGCGCAGCGCCGCCCGGAAGCTGGGCGCCTCGGCTTGCGCCGTCGCAGTCCGGCCGAACGAACGGGGCGCCGCGGATGCTGGAGTGACGAGCGAGACGACAGTCATGAAGGCCTCGGCTGGCGGGAGGACGCAGCGAGGCGCGCGTCGTCAGGGAACGACGCTCCGGCCGGGCAAGCCGGCACGCTGACGCTGCTAGGAAGCGATAGGTCCTGCGGTCAGGCCGCAGGACGAAAGATCAGGAACACCGCGGCAGATTGCTGGAGCGTTCAGACTCTGAAGTATTACCCGGTTTCATCGACGTGCCTCCGTGCCCGGAGCCCACGATGTCATCGTGGTGCTTTTAGCATTGTTGACGCGGTGCAAGCTGCTCCAGCAAATCCCGCGACCGGGCGCAGCCATCGGCGCTCGATACTGACATTCTTCCTGCTGAAACCAGCAGGGTCAATGAAATGTCTTTTCAAAGATGCGGCCAGCGGGAGGCGGAAGCGCTCGCCTCCGGCCTCCGGCGCGGCAGGTTTCTACTCTGCCGGCGCTCAGGCCGCAGCGGTGCTGCGCTGGCGGAACAGGCGCCAGGCCGGCGTCAGCAGGATCGCGGCGCTGAGCAGGGCCAGGATGATCGCGATCGGCGTCGAGACCAGCGCCGAGGCGTTGCCGCCGGAGATGGTCAGCGCGAGGCGCAGCTGGCTTTCCACCATCGGACCGAGCAGCAGGCCGAGCACGATCGGCGCGCTCGGATAGTCGAGCCGCTCCAGCACATAGCCGATAAGCCCGACGCCGAGCAGTACCCAGAGGTCGAACAGCGAGTTGTTGACCGAATAGACGCCGATGGTGACGAAGAGCAGGATAACCGGAGCGAGCACAATGCGCGGCAGACGCAGTACCTGGCCGA
The DNA here is from genome assembly GCF_053645455.1 of Allobosea sp. NPDC055332. Classification (NCBI taxonomy): domain Bacteria; kingdom Pseudomonadati; phylum Pseudomonadota; class Alphaproteobacteria; order Hyphomicrobiales; family Alloboseaceae; genus Allobosea; species Allobosea sp. NPDC055332. The sequence continues at coordinate 33,915 of NZ_JBSHMO010000007.1, forward strand.
AGATGCGTGTCGCCGCCAGGCCGCCGACGATGGCGAGCAGGAAGGACGTCACCAGGAACTGCAGCATGAAGCCGTAGACGATGTCCGGATGCTCGCGGAAGAGCTGCGGGCCGGGCCGCAGGCCGTGCACGAGCAGGCCGCCGAGGATGACGGCAGCGACGCCGGAGCCGGGGATGCCGAGCGCCAGCGCCGGGATCAGCGAGGCCGCATTGTCGGCACCGTTGCCGCATTCGGAGGCGGCGACGCCCTCGGGATTGCCATGGCCGAAGGTCTCAGGATTGCGGGCGACGCGCTTGGCCTCGTTATAGGCGAGGAAGGACGACATGCTGCCGCCTGCACCGGGCAGGATGCCGATGATGATGCCGATGATCGAAGAGCGGATCCAGACCGGTGTGAAGAAGCGCCATTGGCTCAGCGCCGAGCCTTGGCGGTGCAGCTTGAGCTTGTCGCCGCTCATGCCGGTCTTCATCGCTTCCTCGACGATCTGCAACACCGGCGGCACGGCGAAGAGCCCGGTCAGCAGCACGATCGCGCTGAAGCCGTCGAGCAGATCGAGCTGGCCGAAAGTGAAGCGCTCGGTGCCATTCGAGATGTCCTGGCCGACCGCGCCGATCAGGAGGCCGATGCCGCAGGCGATCAACCCCTTCGGCAGATCATCGCCGAGCAGGGAGGAGACGGTGGCGAGACCGAGAATGCCGAGCCAGAAATATTCGATCGGCCCGAAGAGCAGGCTGAACGAGACCAGAGGCGGCGAAAGCAGGATCAGCGAGATCGAAGAGAGCACGCTGCCGATCACGCCCGAGAGCAACGCGACCTGCAACGCATAGGCCGCTTGCCCCTTCTGGGTCATATTGTAGCCGTCGAGCACGGTCGCGACCGAGGCCGGGGTGCCCGGCACGCGCATCAGGATCGCGGGAATAGCGCCGCCATAGGAGCCGCCATTGTACATGCCGGCCATCATGCCGAGCGCAAAGAGCGGATCGAGCCCGAAGGTCAGCGGGATCAGCACGGCAAGGCCGGTGACAACGGTCAGCCCCGGCAGGCAGCCGACGACGAGACCGGCGATCAGGCCGATGAACATGGCGAGGATGTTCATCGGGGCGAAGACGAGCGGGAGCGCGTGCAGCAGGGCGTCGATCATCTGAGCTTCGCCAGCAGGGGTGAGAGGAGGTCTTCCGGGATCGGCCGGCCGAGCGCGTAGACGAAGATCAGCAGGATCGAGACGACGCAGACCAGCCCGACCACGGCCGCGAGGCCCCAGCGCCGAAAGCCTACTGCCGCCGGCAGGAGCACGCAGAGCGCCAGGCTCGGCAGGATGAAGCCGATCAGGCTGACCGCGGCGAAATAGGCGACAAGCGCCGCGACACCGATGCCGAGGCGCGGGCCGTGCTGGGCAAAGGCGCCGAGCGTCGGATTGCCGCGCTGGCGGCGCAGGATCTCGCGCATCGCGATCCACAGGCCCAGCACCGCCATGCCTGCCGCGATCGCGACCGGATAGGCGGCGCTTTCGACCGGATAGCGCGACGCCGTCGCGATGACCGCGATGGAGACCGCGACGAGCGCGAACGCGAAGGCGATCTCGATCGGGCTGCGCGAGCGGCCTTCGGTCACGGCCGGCCCAGCGGCGTCCGTCACTTCCACGGCGTCGCCTTCCAGGTCGCCTCGAGATCGGTGCTGGCGCGGTCGAGGAAGGTCCTGAAGTCGTTCGAGGCGAGATATTGCAGCGGAATCTCGGCCTTCTTGGCGGCGTCGAGATATTCCGGATCCTTCAGCGCCTGGTCGATAGCCTTCTCCAGCTTGGCGACGACATCGGCCGGCACGCCCTTGGGTGCGGCGATGCCGCGCGAGGCGCCGACGACGACATCATAGCCGGCTTCGCGGAAGGTCGGGGCGTCCGGGAGGTAAGCGGAGCGCTCGGCACTCATCACGCCGATCACCTTGATATTGCCCTCGCGGGCGATCTGAAGGGCTTCGCTCAGGTTCATCGTCGCGGCCGGGACGTGACCGCCGAGCACGGCCTGACGGACCGGGGCGGTGCCGCCGAAGAAGGCCGGGGTGAACTTGGTGTCGGCGAGGCGCTGGAAGTTCAGGAGCGCGATGTGCTCGGAGGAGCCGCTGGCGCCGGAGGTGCCGATGACGAGCGGCGTCGACGCCTTCTTGGCCGCGTCGATCAGGTCCTTCAGAGAGCCATAGGAGCTGGACTTCGGCACGACGAGGACCCCGGGGTCGTAGACCAGATTGGCGATCGGCTGCAGGTCGCCCATCTTGAACTTGGTCTTGCCCTCGACGACGAGCGCGTTGATGGCCGGTGCGTTGATGAAGCCGATCGTGTAGCCGTCGGGCTTGCCCTGCGCGACCGCGGTCCAGCCGATCTCGCCTCCGGCGCCAGGCTTGTTGATCACGCCGATGCGGGCGCTGCCGCCGAGATATTTCTCCATGTAGCGGGCGATCGAACGGGCGGCGACGTCGGTGCCGCCGCCGGGCGCGAAGGCGACGATCATCTCGATCGGCTTCTCCGGATAGTCGGCACGGGCCGCGCCGGTCATGAGGAGCGCGGCTCCGAGGCTGGCTGCGATCGACAGGCGCTTGATCATCGAGGCACTCCTTCAGGAGGTGGAAGCGGAGAGGTCGGCAGGCAGGGCGTCGGCATCTTTCCATTCGTCGCCGAGCAATTCGGGCGTGTCATAGGCGACGAGCGAGCGGTAATGCGCTTCGCGATCGGCGACGAAGAGGGCGCGGGCGATGCCACGGCCGAGCCGGTCGGCACCGGCGCTCACGGCAGGGATGTCACCGGAGAGCTTTCCATGGCTCAGCATCGCCGGGTAGTTGAAGCAGTGGATGCGTGCCAGCGCCGGACAAGTGCCAGGCTGTTTCTCCTGGAACTCGAAGGAGGGGCCGAGATCGGGGGCGCTTTCGAGCTCGGGATTGTCGATCCCCTCCGGAACGTAGCGATCCTTCCAGAAGCGGATGAAGGGCGCGACCGCAGCGAGTTCCGGGCGCTCGCCGAGATCGACCGAGAAGCCGGTGGCGAAGATCAGGAAGTCGATTGTGTAGCTGCCCTTCGGCGTCGTCAGCGCCAGAGCGCCGTCCTTCTCAGTTAGATCAAGGATCGGGCTGCCGAGATGGAAGCGGGCATTGGCATGGCGCGAGACGCGCAAGGTCGAGTCGCGCGGCGGCGGCGTCTGCGCCTTCAGCGCATAGTCGAAGAAGCGCCATTTCCATTCATCCGGCAGGCCGGCGACGCCGTGGACGACGCCCTGGCTGCCGATGCCCGTGAACTTGTTGATGCGCGGCAGTTCCTTGCGGCGCACGAACAGGTCGAGGCTGACGACGCCCTGCTCCAGCGCAGTCGCGGCATTGTCCATGGCCGAGGCACCGGCCCCGACGACACCAACGCGCTTGTCTTTCAACGCGGCGAAGTCGATTTCGTCGGCGCTGTGCGCCCAGTAACGGCGATCGATCGTCTCTGCGATCGGCGGCACCCAGGAGGCACCGAGCCCATCGCGGCCGGTGGCGAGCACGAGATGCCTGGCAAAGATCGTGCGCGAGCCCTCCGCATCCGAGACCGTCAGCGCCAGCAGATCGCCTTGCGGTACGACCGCATCGACCGACACGCCGTTCTCGACCGGCAGGTTCAGGACCTTCCGGTACCAGGCGAGATAGCCCATCCACAGCGGCCGCGGGATCTTGCCGAGAGCATCCCAGGCGACGCGGCCATACTGCGCCTCGTACCAGGCCCGGAAGGTCAGGGCTGGCAAGCCGAGTGCCGGGCCGGCGAGCTGCTTCGGCGAGCGCAGCGTCTCCATTCGCGCATAGGTCACCCAGGGGCCTTCGCGGCCGGCGGGCGCGCGGTCCAAGAGGACGATGTTCGAAAGGCCGAGGCCCTTGAGCGCCCCGGCGGCGGCAAGGCCGCACATGCCGGCGCCAACGATCACGACGTCGTGGACGCGCTGGCCTTCGTGCTCGCGCGCCGGCACCCAGTCCTTGGCCGGCCATTCCAGCCAGTCGAGGTCCTGACGCAGGCGCTGTTCCAGCGCAGGCAGACCGGTCGCGACGGGAGAGACGGCGTTCATGCCACGCCTCGGACCGGCTTGTCGGGGAACGGGCCGAACACATCCGCAACCAGCCGCTCGCGCGCGCCCGGCGGATGTTTGATGAAACCGGGCAGGGTTTCGCGGGACAGCGTCTCCAGAGCCGCGATCAGCCCGTCGACCAGAGGCGTCGACGGGCGGCCATAGGGCGTCACCACACCCCAGAGGAAGGAGATCGGCACGTCGAGCTTGCGGATCGCGACGCCTTCGAGCGGCATGCCGTAGGCGATGACCGGCTCGAGGATGGCGATGCCGAGCCCGGCGCGGGCCGCCATCAGTGCGGTATTCGAGGTATTGGCGTCGAGGATCGCGGCAGGGCGGACACCGACCCGCTCGAGCGCTGCGTCGACGCGCCGGCGCCAGCGGAAAGGATTGGCCATGGCGATCAGTCGGCGGTCGGCAACCGCGGCGAGCGGGATCGTCTCGGCCTCTGCAAGCGGATCATCGGCACGCACCGCCGCGACGCAGGGCGCCTCGCCGATCCAGTGGATCTCCAGCGCCGGATGATCGACCGGCAGGCTGGTGACGCCGATCTCGGCGACATGGGTCGCGACCGACTGGACGACCTGTTCGGCCAGCGCTGTCCGGATATGGACCTGTTCGGGCAAGGCCTCCTCGCCGAGCCGCGCCAAAGCCGCCGGCAACATGCCGGCGGCGAAGGAGGCGATCGAGGCGATTTCGAGGGAGCGCGGCTTGTCGGCGGCGATCGCTGCAGCCCGCTCGCGCAGGTGTCGGAGCCAGGCGATGACCGGCTCGACCTCCTGATGGAAGCGCAGGCCCTGCTCGGTCGGCGTTACCCGCGGGCCGGCGCGGTGCAGCACGCTGAAGCCGAGCGCCTCCTCAAGCTCCTGGATCTGCCGGGTCAGCGCCGGCTGCGAGCGGCCGAGCAGCTTGGCGCCGCCGGTGATGCTGCCGGCGGAGAAGACTGCGGCGAAGGCTTCGAGCTGGCGCAGGTCCATGCGTTCGCGTGCCGGATCATTATTCCTAAACTGGATGATAGATCGTAGTTGATGCAGGTCAAGCATGAAGCGTAGGCTGTACCGCGATCGCTACGCAGGCAGCTCAGGAGGATGTGGATGAGCGGCTCCCAACTCATCGAAACCCTGTCGGATTCAGGTTCCGGTCTCGCCGAAATGCTGGCTGAGCGGGCTGAGATCCTGAACCTCAGCCAGGCGGCTCATGACGCCGTCTTGCTGCCGCGCGACCCTGGTGGGATCAACCGGGCCGAACGCGCGGCGCTCGCAGCCCGCATGGCACGCGCCAATGCCGATCCCGCCCTCGCCGAGCATTATCGCGGGCTGCTGCGCCAGGCCGGCGACAGCCCTGCCCACCTCGCCATTGCCGATGGCGCCGATCCTGCTGCGGATATCGGCGCCCGGCTGCGGGCGATCATCCGCCATGTCGACCTGGTGACACACTCGCCGAAGGACGCGACCAAGGCCGACATTGCGGCTCTGGTCGCAGCCGGCCTGTCCGAGCCCGACATCGTCAGGCTGGCCGAGCTGATCGCCTTCGTGAACTACCAGGCGCGCGTCATCGCCGGCCTGCGGCTGCTGGGGACCATCGCATGAGCACCGTCGTCCACGAATTTACCGACAAGGTCCCGCACTGGTCGCCCTATGTCACGCCGGTCGTGCTCGCCGAGGCGACGCCGGAGCAGCTCGATGCGATGCAGGTGACGCCGTCGAACAAGAAGATCTCCGACTACGTGCTGACGCTCGCGCATGATCCGGAATCGCTGAAGGTGCGCTCGCCTCTGTTCAACGCGATCATGTACGGCAAGGGCGGGCTGTCCTCGGCCGAGCGCGAGCTCGGCGCCACCGCCGCCTCGATCGTCAACCGCTGCGTCTATTGCGCGGCGGTGCACGCCTCGCGCTTCAACGCCCTGACCAAGCGCACCGACGTGATCCAGGAGATCTTCGCCCGCGAGCTCGACGCCGAGCTGGAGGAACACCAGCAGGCGATCTTCGATTTCGCCGCAAGGCTGTCGAAGACGCCGTCCGAAGCCACGGCCGACGACATCGCCAAACTTGCCGATCTCGGCCTCTCCAAGGTTGAGATCCTCGACCTCATCCTCTCCGCTGCGATCTTCGGCTGGGCCAACCGGCTCATGCACACGCTCGGCGAGCCGATCAGAGACTAGCGCGCCTCAGCCCTCACGCAGCGAGTGGCACTGTCGATCCGGCAGGCTTCGAGCATTGCGCAAGGTCGCGTCTGCGCCAGTTCCCGTGCTATCAAGTCGGCATAGCCATTGGCGCCTTCGCAGGCCGGCGGTTCTGCCCGACCTGGGGCCGCAGCCTGCAGAGGCTGGCCATGCCGACAGCCATCGATTTCGTTCAGGCCCGCAACCGGATGGTCGAGCAGCAGCTTGCCGGGCGCGGCATCCGCGATGGCAACGTGCTCGACGCGATGCGGCAGGTTCCGCGCGAGATCTTCGTCGCAAACCAGCTGGCAGAGTTCGCCTATCGCGACGGCCCGATTCCGATTGGGGAGGGTCAGACGATCTCGCAACCCTATGTCGTCGCCTTGATGCTGGAAGCCGCCGGAATAGCGGCACAGGACAAGGTGCTCGAGGTCGGCGCCGGCTCAGGCTATGCCGCGGCCGTGATAAGCCGGATGGCGCACAAGGTCTGGGCGATCGAGCGGCATTCCACGCTGGCGGCGCAAGCGGCCGAACGGCTGCAGCGCCTTGGCTACGGCAATGCCGAAATCCTGTGCGCCGACGGGACCAAGGGCTGGCCCACGGCGGCGCCGTTCGATGCGATCATCGTCTCGGCCGGCAGCAGCACCATACCTGCTCCCTTGAAGCGACAGCTTGCGATTGGCGGACGGCTTCTAATCCCTGTCGCGTGCAGCGAATACGGCCAGATGCTGACCAAGCTGGCACGGCAGGGCGAGGACGCATTCGCCAGCGAGGTCCTTGCAGCGGTCAGTTTCGTGCCGCTGATCGGCCAAGCCGGCAGGGCGGTGTGAGCGGGCAAACTCCCGAACCGGAGCAAGGGATGGTCCGCACACGATAGGGACGCCGCGCTCTTGCCCAAGGCTTTCGGCGCAAAGGCGAATGGATACGCTGAAAAACTCGCCAGTTGACAGTTTTGCAATCGATTACATAATCCCTTTCGAAGCGGCTCCGCAGAATGAGCCACTCTTGGGAGGAGCACCGATCATGTGTGTCGGCATCGTCGATTCAGCGGCATTTCCCGGCAGCGCGACCGCGCTGCGGCGACGCTGAGCGCGGAGCGAAAGCCCGGTCATGGTCCAGATCGGCTTCAACCTGCTGACGGTCGGTGGCTTCATCGATGAGGCGCATCTGCCGTTGTGCGAGCGCATCCGCGAGATCGGCTATGACGGCGTCGAGATCCCGGTCTTCGAAGGCGAGGTCGGGCATTACGAGCGGCTCGGCCGCCGGCTCGACGCGATCGGTCTGAAGCGCACGATCGTCACTATCGTCGCCGAGGACAGCAACCCGCTCTCGCCCGATCCCGCCATCCGCCAAAAGGCTCGCGAACGGCATCGATGGGCGGTCGACTGTGCCGCGGCGCTCGGCGCCACCATCATCGCCGGCCCCTATCACTCGCCGGTCGGTGTCTTCACCGGCGAAGGCCCGCGCAAGGACGAACTCGCTTATCTCGCCGAGGCGCTGCATGCGATGGCGGAGGATGCCGGCAAGGCCGGGATCGCGCTCTCGCTGGAGGCGATCAACCGCTTCGAATGCTACGCGCTGAACACGATGGAGGCCGCGAGCGCACTCCGCGCTCGGGTCGGGCATCCGAACTTCGGCTACATGTACGACACCTTCCACGCCAATATCGAGGAACGCGACCCGGTCGGCGCCTACAGCCGGTACGCGTCCGAGATCAACCATATCCATCTCTCGGAGAACGATCGCGGCATCGTCGGGCGCGGCCATGTGCCGTGGGCTGAAACCTTCCGCGCCATACATGCCACCGGCTATGATGGCTGGCTGACGGTCGAGGCCTTCGGCCGGGCGCTGCCTTCGCTCGCTGCGGCGACGCGGGTCTGGCGTGACCTCTTCCCCGATCTCGATACGCTGCTCACCGAGAGCCACGGCTTCATCCGGCGCGGCTGGGCGCAGGCGGGTGCGGCATGAGCGCGGGCACGCCGGTCCTTTCGATGCGCGGCATCGGCAAGAGCTTCACCGGCGTACGGGCGCTCGACGATGTCAGCCTCGACTGCCATGCCGGCGAGGTCCACGCCATCTGCGGCGAGAACGGCGCCGGCAAGTCGACGCTGATGAAGGTGCTCGGCGGCGTCTATCGTCCGGACGAAGGCGAGATCCTGCTCGGCGGGCAGCCAGTCGCCTTCCGGCATCCGGTCGAGGCACGCCGGGCCGGGATCAGCATCATCCACCAGGAGCTCAGCCTGCTGCCCGAACGCAGCGTCGCCGACAACATCTTCCTCGGGCTGGAGCCGACCCGCAGCGGTCTGCTCGACCGTGCCGCGATGCATGACGGCGCGCGCAAGCTGCTGGAGCGTGTCGGTGCCAGGCTGCATCCGGGCGCGCTGGTGAAATCGCTCTCGATCGCCGAACAGCAACTGGTCGAGATTGCCAAGGCGCTGGCGCTCGATGCCCGCATCATCGTCATGGACGAGCCGACTGCCGCGCTCGACGAGCGCGATGCCGGCCGGCTGCTGGAGCTGGTCGGGACGCTCAGGCGCGAGGGCGCCGCAATCCTCTACATCTCCCATCGCATGGCCGAATTGAAGGCGATCGCCGATCGCATCACCGTGCTGAAGGACGGCAAGCTCGTCGCGACGCGCCCCGCCGCCGCGCTGACGCCAGCGATGATCGTTCGGCTGATGGTCGGGCGCGACCTCGCCGATTTCTTTCCGGCGCCGGGCGATCCGGCGAAGCTCGGTCCTATCGTCCTGACGGTGCATGGCGGAAGCAACGCTGGGCTCTCAGACATCGCGCTCGACCTGCGCGCCGGCGAGATCGTCGGCGTCGCCGGACTCGAAGGCTCGGGCAAGGGCGCGCTCGGACGGGCCTTGTTCGGTGACGAGCCTTTCACGCACGGCCGCATGACCATCGACGGACAGGACGGCCTGATCTCATCGCCGCGCGCCGCCATTGCCGCCGGCATCGGCTTCCTCTCCGACGACCGCAAGAAGGAGGGCATCGCCCCGCAGCAATCGTTGCGCGACAATGTCCTGATGACCCTGCGGGCCTTCGCGCGCCGCCTGCTGCCGCCGGGTTCGGGCGCAATGGCGCGCGCCGCCGCCGACCTGCAGCTGACCGAGGTCGACGTCCGCGCCGCCGGCTTCGCGCAGGAGATTCGTGAGCTTTCCGGCGGGAACCAGCAGAAGGTCGTGATCGGCCGCTGGCTCGCGCGCGACCCCAAAATCCTGATCTTCCTGGAGCCGACCCGCGGCATCGATGTCGCGGCCAAGGCGGCGATCTACCAGCTCATGCGCGGCCTCGCCGATCGCGGCCGCGCCGTCCTGATGATCTCCTCCGACCTGCCGGAGATCATCGGGGTCAGCGATCGCATCCTCGTCATGCATGAGGGCCGTATCGCTGGCGAGCTGAAGCGCGGCGCCAGCGAAGAAGACGTCATGCACCTTGCGCTGGGCACCGGCCATGCGGAGGCCGCAGCATGAGCGCCAGCGCTGACATCGTCGCTCTCCGCCCTGCACGCGAAGTGCCGGTTGCGCCGCTGCTGTTCGCCGGCTCGCTCGCGCTCTATGTCGCGACCGCGCTCGCGACCGGGCAGCACGCCTATCTCACCGGCGAGGGCTTTGTCGGCCTGACGCAGCGCATGGTCGGGCTCGGCATCGTCGCGCTCGGGCAGACGCTGACCATCTTGGTCGGCTCGATCGACCTTTCCGTCGCCAACCTGATCAGCGTCTCGGCCGTGCTCGCCTCCTTCATCATGAAGGGCGAGCCGGCGATGATCGCCCCGGCCGTGCTGGCGGTGCTGGCCCTCTCGGCGGCTGTGGGTCTCGTCAACGGGCTGATCATTGCCCGGCTCGACGTCAATCCGCTGATCGCGACGCTCGGTGTCGGGCTGATCCTGCAAGGCCTGCTCTCGGCGAGCTTCAGCAATTTCGCCGGCTCGGTCCCGGCCGCTTTCCAGGCCTTCGCCTATGGGCGGATCGGGCCCCTGCCCTGGTCGGTGCTGCTGCTGTTCGTGTTGGCCTTCGCGATCTGGCTGCTTTTGAGCCGCACGCGCTTCGGCGCGCACCTCTACGCCACCGGCGGCAACCGCGACGGCGCCCGCCTCGCCGGCATCCGCACCGAGCGCGTGATGATCGGCGCGCATATGCTGTGCTCGCTGATGGCCGGATTGACCGGGCTCTATCTCGCCAGCCGCCTGCGTGCCGGCGCGCCCTGGGTCGGCCGCGACGGCGTCTATGATCTCGAATCCATTGCCGTGGTGGTGATCGGCGGCACGCTGCTCGCCGGCGGGCGCGGCGGCGTCTGGGGCACGCTCGCCGGCGTCTTCCTGTTCGCCACGCTCGACGCCGTCTTCAACATGACCGGCATCGACGCCTTCCCGAAGCAGGTGCTGCGCGGCGCCATCGTCATCCTCGCCGTCGCGGTCTATGCGGTCCGCAGCAAGGGGCACGTCGCATGAGCGCCGCAGCTGCCCAGTCTGGACCCTCGACGGCGCTGCGCTTCGCCCGCGGCATCAATGTCGGCCTCGCCGTCTTCCTCGTGCTCTACGGCACGATCGCCGTGCTGCAGCCTAGCTATTTCGAGGTTGAGGGCTTCCTCAATTTCCTGCGTCGTGCAGCGCCATTGATCATCCTTGCCTGCGGCCAGCTCTTCGTCATCGCCGGCGGCGGCTTCGACCTGTCGATAGGCTCGCTGGTGACGCTGACCGTGCTCGGCGGCTCGATGCTCGCCGGCGGCAATCCCGACAACACCTGGTGGACGATCGGCGTGCTCTATCTGATCGGGCTCGGCGTTGGGCTGGTCAACGGGCTCGTCGTCACCCTGCTCAAGGTGCCCTCGATCATCGCGACGCTCGGCATGCTGCTCTCGCTCAACGGCGCTGCGCTGATGTGGTCGGGCGGCGCGCCGCGCGGCTATCTGCCGGAGAACTTCCGGGCACTCGGGCGGCTCGTCTATCGCGACGTGCCGGTGACGGGGATCATGCCGCTCTCGGTGATCATCCTCGCCGTCTTCGTCGGACTCGCTGCCTGGCTGCTGCACGCCACCGTCTTCGGCCGGCAGGTGCTGGCGGTCGGCGACAATCCGCGCGCGGCCGAGCTTTCCGGCGTGCCGGTCGGCGCGACGCGGGTGCTGGTCTTCATCATCTCGGCGCTGTCGGCGGTGACCGCGGGCATCCTGCTCGGCGGCTTCGCTGGCGTCTCGACCGCGGTCGGACAAGGGCTGGAGCTGCAGGCGATCGCCGCCTGCGTCATCGGCGGCGCGCAATTGCTCGGCGGGCGCGCCAGCGTGACCGGCGCCGTCGCCGGCGCACTCAGCCTCTTCGCCCTGTTCACCCTGCTCAACCTGATGGGCCTGCCGCAGCCGCTGCGCGAAACCGTGCAGGGCCTGATCCTGATCGCCGCGGTGGCGTCGAGCGCCTGGCGCATGCGGCGGGCGTAACAAGTTTTCGGAGGCGCGTGATCCCACGCGCTCCGCCAGAGGCCGCCGGCAAGGCGGCGCGACAGAGGGAGGTGAAGATGAAGACGCAGATTGGCCTGACGGCGCTGCTGGCGGCGTTGTCGACGGGCGCCATCGCCCAAAACTTCAACGATCCCGCCGAATTCGAGCGGCAGAAGGCGCTGCTGACGGTCGCGCCGCAAGGTCCCGACGGCAAGCCCTGGGAGCAGAATCTCGGCGGCGAGAAGGTCGACACCGCCAAGTACAAGAAGCCCGGCCCCTATAAGCTCTGCTTTTCCAATGCCGGTGTGAACAATCCCTGGCGCGTCGTCGGCTTCACCAACATGCAGGCCGAGGTCGACGCCAACAAGGCCGACATCGCCTCGTTCACCCATGCCGATGCCGAGGGCAAGGACGACAAGCAGATCTCGGACATCAACGCCTTCGTCAACAGCGGCCAATGCGACGCGCTGATCGTCTCGCCGAACACCACGGCGGCGCTGACCCCGGCGGTCGAGGCGGCCGCCAAGAAGCTGCCGGTCGTGGTCTTCGACCGCGGCGTCGACAGCAAGGCCCCGGTCACCTTCATCAACCCGATCGGCGGCTACGGCTTCGGCATCCAGGGCGCGAGCTTCATCGCCGAGAAGATCCCGGCCGGCGGCTCGGTGCTGGCGCTGCGCATCCTGCCGGGCGTCGACGTGCTGGAGAACCGCTGGGCCGCGGCCGAGCGCATCTTCAAGGAGAAGGGCATCAAGGTCGTCGGCGCCGAGTTCACCAATGGCGACAACGCCAAGACCAAGGCGATCGTCGAGGACTACATCAACCGCTTCGGCAAGATCGACGGCGTCTGGATGGATGCCGGTGCCACCGCCGTCGCGGCGCTCGAAGCCTTCGAGGATGCCGGCAAGCCCTATCCGGTGATCAATGGCGAGGACCAGCAGGACTTCCTGCAGAAGTGGAAGAAGAACAAGCTCACCGCGATCGCGCCGACCTATCCGACCTATCAGTGGCGCACCCCGGTGATCGCAGCGATCCGCATCCTCAAGGGCGAGCCCGTCACCGGCCCGACCTGGAAGCTGCCACAGCCGGCGATCACGGCCGAGAACCTCGACAAGTTCGTCAACGACAAGATGCCGCCGCTGCACTATGCGCTTTGCGGCTGCGAGCAGATGACGAACTATCCGGCCCGCTGGGGCGGCAAATAACGACGATATCGGGCGCCCGCGCGACGTGGGCGCCTACCCCTGCCCTGCCGGCAGCGATTGCGGCATGATGGGCGTCCTGCCTCCTCCTGCCGATTCGCTGCCGCTTTTCCAGATCATCAGCTTTGCAAGACGCAACCCCAGCCGCTCCGACCATCGCCGAAGTCGCCCGCCTCGCCGGCGTCTCGACCGCGACGGTCTCGCGCACCCTGGCCCAGCCCGAGAAGGTCAAGGCCCGCACCCGCGAGCGCGTGCTCGATGTGGTCAAGGCGACCGGCTTCATCCCCAACGCCCAGGCCCGCAATCTCCGCCTGCAGGCGACGCGTACCGTGATCCTCCTGGTCCGTGACATCAGCAACCCGTTCTATCTGGAGATCTACAAGGGCGTCGAAGAGGCGGCGATCGACGCCGGCTACAAGGTGCTGATGGGCGATGCCCGAGACGATGACGAGCGCATCCTGCGCTATGTCGACATGGTCAGGGAGCGTCATGCCGATGGGCTGATCCTGATGGTCGGCCGCTTCCCCGAGGCTCTCGCCAGCCGCACAAGACTGCCGCCGATCGTGGTCGCGCTGGAGATGCTGCCCGGGCTGAACCTGCCGACGGTCAAGGTCGACAACCATGCCGCGGCGCGCGCCGCGGTCGCCCATCTCGCCGGGCTCGGTCATCGTCGCATCGCCCATATCGCCGGGCCGATGCCGGACCCGATGAGCCTCGACCGCCGCGACGGCTATCTCGCCGGCCTTGCCGATGCCGGCATTCCGGCCGATCCTGAGCTTGTCGTCGAGGGCGATTTCGGGCTCGCGGCCGGCCGAGCCGCGATCCGGACGCTGGATGAGAGAGGCGCCAGCTACACTGCCGTCTTCGCCGCAAGCGACCAGATGGCGGTCGGCGCCATGGGCGAGTTGCGTGCCCGTGGCCGCAATGTCCCCGACGATGTCTCCGTCGTCGGCTTCGACGATATCGTGCTAGCGGAAGCCGTTGAGCCGCAACTCACCACGGTCCACCAGCCGCGCCGCGAGATCGGCCAGGCGGCCATGGCGCTGCTGATCGAACAGTTGTCGGGGCGCAGCGACCAAACTGATCTCGTGCTGCCGACGCGGCTTGTCGAGCGCTCTTCCGCCGCTACACCGCCCAAGCAAAGCGGCCGGACCTGACAAGACAGGTTCAGGCCGCGGCCGCCGTTGCGCGCCGTGCCATCGCCGTCGCGACCGTCTTCTCCAGATCGGCCTGCCAGAACGGCTTGTTGAGCCGCAGCACACCCGCTCCGGCGCCGGCCGGCAGGTCGGCATAGCCGGTCGCGAGAATCACCGGCAGGCTCGGCCAGCGCTCGCCGACCTCCGCGATCAGTTGCGCGCCGGTCATCTGCGGCATGGCATGGTCGGTGATCAGCAGATCGATCTCGCCATTGCTCTCAAGGATCGCCAGCGCCTCGCGGCCCGAGCTGGCCTCGAAAACCTTGTGGCCGAGATCCTCGAGCAGCGCCGTCGTGTTCATCAGCACGAGCGCGTCGTCATCGACCGCGAGCACGGTGAGCGGGCGCTCCGTCGCGCCGGGCGCAGCCTGAGGCTCCGCGGTCGGTCGGGCGGCCTCGGCCGTAGCGGCTGCGGCCGCCACCGGCAGCCAGATCTCCACGGTCGTGCCCTGTCCCAGACGGCTATCGAGGAGCAGCCGGCCACCGAGCTGCTCGGCCATGCCGTGCACCATCGACAGGCCGAGCCCCGTTCCCTTGCCGACCCCTTTTGTGGTGAAGAAGGGCTCGGTCGCCTGGGCGAGCGTCCTGGCGTCCATGCCGCTGCCGGTGTCGATCACCGAAAGCCGGATGTAATCCCCAGACGGCAAGCCGGTGCGGTGTCCGCTGCCGATAGCCTCGTTGCCGGCGGCGATGCGGAGCGTCCCGCCCTCCGGCATGGCATCGCGTGCATTGACGGCAAGGTTGAGCAAGGCGGCTTCGAGCTGGTTCGGATCGGCAGAAGCCGTCGCAAGATCGGCGGGGAAATCGGTCTCGATCCGGACCAGCGGACCGAGCGAGCGCTGCAGCAGCTCGCCCATCTCGGCAACAAGCACGTCGACCGCCACGGGCTGCAAGGCGAGCTCCTGCTTGCGGGCGAAGGACAGCATGCGCTGCGTCAGGGAGATGCCCCGGCTAGCCCCCTTGATCGCATTGTCGATCAGGTTGAGCTGGCGCTCGTCGCCGATCTGGCGGCGCACGAGTTCGAGGCTGCCCAGCACGGCGGTCAGCAGATTGTTGAAGTCGTGCGCCACGCCGCCTGTGAGCTGGCCCAGCGCCTCGATCTTCTGCGACTGGAACAGTGCCTCGCGCGCCGCGTCGAGCTCGGCCTGGACCTTATGGCGCTCGCTCAGGTCGCGCGTGACCTTGGCGAAACCGATGATCTCGCCGCTGTCGTCGCGGATCGGGTCGACGACGACGCTGGCCCAGAAGGTTTCACCGTTCTTGCGAACGCGCCAGCCTTCCTTCTCGGCACTGCCATTGTCGATCGCGGCCTGGAGCGTCTTCTGCGGTTCGCCGCGCTCACGATCCTCCGGCGTATAGAACCGCGAGAAATGCTGGCCGATGATCTCGTCGGGCGCATAGCCCTTGATGCGCTGCGCACCGACATTCCAGTTTGTGACGATACCGTCGGCGTCGAGCATGTAGATCGCGTAGTCGGTGACGCCCTGCACCAGCAGGCGGAACTTCTCTTCGCTGCGCCTGAGCGCCTGTTCGGCCTGGCGCCGCTCGGTCAGGTCGCGCGTGACCTTGGCGTAGCCGAGCACTCGTCCAGTTCCCGGATTGAGGATCGGATCGATGACGACATGGGCCCAGAAGCGCGTGCCATCCTTGCGAACCCGCCAGCCTTCGCTCTCGAAGCGCCCCTCGGTCGCGGCCGCGCGCAACGCACGTGCCGGCAGCTCGCTTGCACGATCCTCGTCCGTATAGAACCGGGAGAAAGGCTGACCGATGATCTCGTGATCCTCATAGCCCTTGAAGCGCCGTGCGCCCGGGTTCCAGCTGATCACGATACCCTGCGGATCGAGCATGTAGATGGCGTAGTCCGTGACGGACTCCACCAGCAATCGATAGCGCTCGGCGGTCACCGGACCTTCCGCAATCTGAAGCACGTTTGGAACCTTGGCATGTGACATGTCGAACGCGCTGAACGCGGCGTTCCGCAAAAGGTTCCCGGTGGAACAAAGAAAAATTGACGTAGGGTTAGCGGGCCGGTTTGGGCGAGATCAGAATCGCGCCTGAAGCGGCGACGACCAGCACCAGTCCAAGCCAGTCGCTCGCCGCCGGGCGCTCGCCGAGAAGCAGCACAGAGCCGAGCGCCCCGACGGCCGGAACCATCAGGGTGCCGAGGCTGGCGATGCCGGCGGGAAGCCGGGCGATCACGGTGAACCAGAGGAAATAGGCGAGCGCCTGCGCGCCGAGGATATGGAAGGTCAGTGCCGCCGCAACCGGCGGCGACAATGCTTTCGGAGCCGGGACACCCTCGAAGATCAGCATGCCGATGCCGGCGGCCGCGCCGCCGATCAGCAATTGCCAGGCGGCGATCGTCAGTGTCGGCGCCGCCACCGGCCAGCGCTTGGTGACGATGGTGCCGAGCGCCCAACTCAGGCTGGCGAGCAAAGCGAGAGCGAGTCCCGGCGAGAATTGTCCCGCCTGGATCAGCGGCAGGCCGAGGCAGAGCAATCCGGCGATGCCGAGCCCCAGGCCGATCAGCCGTGGGCGATCGAAGTGCTCGCCCAGTATCGGCCAGGCCATCAGCGTCGCCCAGACCGGCATGGTGAAGGTCAGGATCGCGGCGCGCGAGGTCGGCGCCATCAATTGCGCGAAGGCGAGCAGGATGTTGAAGGCGGCGATCGAGAGGATGCCGGCAGCGATCAGCCTCGGCCAGTGCGCCGCCGGCACCTTGAGACTGACGCCGCGCGCCAGCGCGACCGCGACCAGCGCGAGGCCGGCGAAGGTCATGCCGCCGGCCCGCAAGGTCCAGGGCGCGATCTCGGTCAGCGAGATCCGCACCGCCGGCCAGTTGAAGCCCCAGAGGAGCCCGAGCAGCGGGACGAGCAGGAGCGAGCGGGCGGGCACTGGCGGCATAATGGAACTATGCGTGAGGACGAGCCTGCGCCGTCATGTCATTTCGATGCAGGCTCGATGCACGGCAGGCGCGCACCAAGCCTCCCTCAGCCCCCAATAGCCTCGACGCCGCACCATTCGGCGACGAAGAGCGCCATGGTGCCGGTGATGCGCTTCAGCGAGGCCAGGCTGACGCGCTCGTCGAAGGCGTGGATGTTCTGCGAGATCGGCCCGTAGCAGAGCGCCGGCACCTTGTCGTAGAGCGCATAGACCCGGGTATCGAGATAGCCGGGGGTCATGAAGCTCTTCAGTGCCTTGCCGGTCGAGCCCTGATGGGCGCGGCCGAGCACAGCTTCGGCCTCGCTGCCGGGTTCGAGCACATAGCCTTCGGACCAGAAGCCGTTGAAGACGACCTTGGGCGGATTGTTCGAGAGGAAGGTGTCGGAGCGGGCGAAGGCCAGCACCTTCGCCTCGATGCGCTTGCCGAGCTCTTCGGCCGACATGCCGGGATAAAGCCCGATACGGCAATCGACCCTGCACCAGCACGGCACCGAGGAGGCCCAGTCACCGCCCTCGATCTTGCCGATGTTGAGGTTGATCGGGTGGGCGATGTCCTCGAAATGCTTGCGGCCATGCTTCTCGCGATTGAGCGCGGCTTCCAGCTCGCGCAGCGCGCCGATGACCCGGTAGGCGGCGTCGATCGCATTCGCCCCGGCGGCCATCTCGCGCACATGCATCGGCACGCCGCGGACCTCGAACTGGAACCAGAGCACGCCGGTGTTGGCGCGCACCAGCATCTCCTCCTCCGGCTCGGGGATCAGCACGGCATCGGCCTCGTAGCCGCGCAGATGCGTCATCAGCGCGCCATTGCCGGTTGATTCCTCCTCGACCACCGACTGGACATAGACGGTTCCCGCCGGCTGCAGGCCGATGCGCCGGAGCGCGTCGAGGCAAAAGAGGTTGGCGGCTCCGCCGGCCTTCATGTCGGCACCGCCGCGGCCATAGAGCCAGTCGCCCTCGATGACGGGATCGAAGGGCGGGTGCGTCCAGAGCTCGGCCGGGCCGGTCGGCACCACGTCGACATGGGACTGCAGAATCAGCGAGCGGCCCTTTTCCTCGCGCGGATGGTGGATGCCGACGACGATCGGCGCCTCGGAATGCGTGTCCGAGAACGGCGCGCCACCGGGATGGCGGCCGATCGCCTCGCGATCCATGGCGAAGCGGTCCATGGTGAAGCCGCGTTGCTTCAACGCGCGGAAGATGAAGTCCTGGACGGTGTGCTCGTCACCACGCGTCGAGGGAAAGCGGATCATTTCCTGGGTGAAAGCGATCTGCTCGGCAAAGCCCGCTTCGACGGAAGCGAGGATGCGGTCGCGCAGGGCGGAATCGAGCGGCATAGGAGGTCTCCGGTAGTCGTAGGGCTACGCCGTCATGCTCGCCCTTGTGGCGAGCATCCATATCTTGAACACCGGCGGCGGCCGGCGACGGCGTGGATGGTCGGGCAAGCCCGACCATGACGAGGTGTGATCACCGCCCGAACCGCTCCCCGCCGGGGACGGCGGCGAGCAATTGGCGGGTATAGTCGTGCTGCGGAGCGGCGAAGAGCGCGGCGGTCGGGCCAGCCTCGACGATCCGGCCGCGCTGCATCACCGCGATCTTGTCGCAGATCTGCGCGGCGACGCGCAGGTCATGGGTGACGAACAGAATGGCGAGGCCGAGCCGCTGCTGGATGTCCTTGATCAGCTTGAGGATCTGCGCCTGCACGGAAACGTCGAGCGCCGAGACCGCCTCGTCCGCGACGAGCACATCGGGTTCGAGCGCGAGCGCCCGAGCGATGCCGATGCGCTGGCGCTGGCCGCCGGAGAATTCGTGCGGGTAGCGGTCGATCGCATTGGCGGAAAGGCCGACCAGCTCGAGCAGCTCCTTCGCCCGCGCCAGCGCGTCCTTGCGTGGGACGCCATGCGCGACCGGCCCGTCCGAGATGATCCGCCCAACCGTCTGGCGCGGGTTGAGCGAGGCGAACGGGTCCTGGAACACCATCTGAATGCGCTTGCGGTGCGGGCGCAGGGCGGCAACGCTGAGCTCGGTGATGGCGAGATCGCCCAGCGTGATCCGGCCCGAATCCGGCTCGATCAGGCGCAGGCAGCAGCGCCCGACCGTCGACTTACCCGAGCCGGATTCGCCGACGAGGCCGAGCGTCTCGCCTCGCGCCAAGGTGAAGCTGACATCATCCGCCGCCTTGACCTCGCGGCCAGGCCGGAAGAAGGCGCGCTTGCGATAGACCTTGCCGAGCCTCTCGACGGTGAGGACCGGCTTGCTCTCCGGCAGCGGCGGCCGCTCCGGCGGCGTCAGCGACGGCACGGCGGCGAGCAGTTTCTGCGTATAGGGATGGCGCGGCGAGCCCAGCACCTGGTCGACCGTGCCCTCCTCGACCAGGACGCCCTTTTCCAGCACGGCGATACGGTCGGCAATCTCGGCGACGACGCCCATGTCGTGGGTGATGAACAAGACCGCGGTGCCGTGCTTGTGGCGGAGATTGTCGATCAGCTTGAGGATCTGCGCCTGCGTGGTGACGTCGAGCGCGGTTGTCGGCTCGTCGGCGATCAGCAGCTTGGGTTCGAGTGCGAGCGCCATCGCGATCATCACGCGCTGGCGCTGGCCGCCGGAAAGCTCATGCGGATAGGCGCGCGCCAGTCGCTCCGGCTCGGGCAGGCCGACCTCGGTCAGGAGCGCGACGGCGCGGGCATAGCGTTCCGGCTTGCTCAGCAGCTTATGCGCCTCGAAGGTCTCGACGATCTGGTCGGCGACGCGCATGACCGGGTTGAGCGAGGTCATCGGCTCCTGGAAGATCATGCCGACCTCGCGGCCGCGCACGTCCTGCATCGCGTCTTCCGAGAGAGCGAGCAGATCGCGGCCGGCGAGCTTGATCGCCCCCGCGACCGGTTTCACGGCCTTGGGCAGCAGGCCCATCACCGCATGGGCGATCATCGACTTGCCGGACCCGGACTCGCCGACGACGCAGAGCGTCTCGCCCGCGGCGATGCGCAGCGTCGCACCCTCGACCGCATAGGGACGGTCGGCCATTGCCGGCAGAGCGAGCTTCAGGCCTTCGATCGAGAGAACGGGAGCGGCCATCATTCCCTCCCCCGGGCGAGGCGCGGGTTCAGCGCGTCGTTCAGCCCCTCACCGGCGAGATTGAGCGCCAGCACGGTCAGGAAGATCGCGACGCCCGGGAAGAAGCTGATCCACCAGGCGTCGAGCAGGCGGGTGCGCCCGGCGCCGACCATATAGCCCCAGCTCATCAGGTTGGGATCGCCGAGGCCGAGGAAGGAGAGCGAGGATTCGAGCAGGATCGCCGAGCCGATCATCAGCGAGCCCATCACGATGATCGGCGCGATCGTGTTGGGCAGGACCTGGCTCCAGATGATCCGCGCGGTCGGCTGGCCGATGGTGATCGCCGCCTGGACATATTCCCGCGTCTTCAGCGAGAGCACCTCGCCGCGCACCAGCCGCGCCACCGGTGGCCAGCTGACCACGCCGATGGCGAGCACGATCGAGCCGAGCTTGGGCTGCAGGATCGCGACGAGGACGATGGCGAGCGCGAAGGAGGGGATGGTCTGGAAGAACTCGGTGAAGCGCATCAGCGCATCGTCGATGATCCCGCCGGCATAGCCGGCAATCGCGCCGAGCGGCACGCCGATGAGCAATGCGACCAGTGTCGAGACCAGCCCGATCGTCAGCGAGACGCGGGCGCCGTGCGCGAGGCCCGAGGCGATGTCGCGCCCGAGCGTATCGGTGCCAAGCGGGAAGCGATCCATCACGAAAGGCGCGAGGAAGGGCCGCGCCACCGTTCGCCACGGCGATTGCGGATAGAGCTGGGGGGCGATGATTGCGAAGAGGATCACCACGATCAGGATGGTAAGGCCGATCACGGCGCCGCGGTTGCGGACGAAACGCTCAAGGAAGCTCATGACACCGCCTCAATGCGCGGATCAGCCAATCGGTAGACAAGGTCGGTCAGGATATTGAAGCCAACGACCATGGCCGAGGAGATGAAGAAGACGCCGAGCAGCACCGAATAGTCGCGCTGGACCAGGGCATCGAACATCAGCCGGCCGATCCCCGGCCAGGCGAAGACGGTCTCGGTCAGCACCGCGCCGCCGACGAGCTGGCCGGCCTGAAGCCCCGCAAGGGTCACCACCGGCAGGATCGCGTTGCGGGCGACGTGGCGCCGCGAGATCACGCCGGGGCTGAGGCCTTTGGCGCGGGCGGTCTTGACGAAATCGGCGCCGGCGACCTCGAGCATCGAGGCCCGCATCATCCGCGCATAGAGCGCGGTGAAGAACAGGCCGAGCGTCAAAGCCGGCAGGACGAGATGGCTGGCGATGTCGAGCGCACGGGCGAGCCCGGTATAGTTCGCACCGATGCTCTCGTAGCCGACATTGGGGACTAGGCCGAGCTTCAGCGAGAAGACGATCTGGCTCATCAGCGCGACCCAGAACAGCGGCGTCGCGTAGAAGACCAATGCCAGCGTGGTGATGACGCTGTCCTGCCAGCGGCCGGCGCGGCGGGCGGCGAGCGCGCCCATCAGCGTGCCCAGTCCCAGCGAGACGATGAAGGCGGCGCCGGTCAGCAGCAGCGTCGCCGGCAGCCGGTCGAGGATCAGGCTCAACACGCTCTGCTGCTGGCGATAGCTGAAGCCGAGATCGAAGGTCAGGTAGCCCTTGAGATAGACCCAGAGCTGGGTGAGCAGCGGCTGGTCGAGGCCGAAGCGCTCGCGCAGCTGGATCAGCAACTGCTCGTCGGCAGCGCCGGCTTCACCAGCCAGCACCTGCGCCGGATCACCAGGGGCGGCCCGGATCAGGAAGAAGTTCAGCACCGCGATGGCGAAGAGGACGACGATCCCCTTCGCGAGCCGGCCGGCGAGGAATTGCGCGAGGTTCATTCAGGCGATCCGAAGAGATTGTCGATCGGCCGATTGATCAGGCCGGCAAGACCACTCGTCATGGTCGGGCTTGTCCCGACCGTCCACGTCTTCATGGATCGAGGGCGGTGTTCAAGACGTGGATGCTCGCCACAAGGGCGAGCATGACGGCGTGGTGCGACGGCTGCTGCCATCACTCCTTCCAGGCATCACGGAAGCCGTCGTCGACGCCAATGCCGGTGGTGACGAGGTTCTTGACGTTGCAGCGATAGATGGTCGGGAAATCCATCTCGAGCAGCCAGAGCACCGGCAGCTCGTCGGCCAGGAGCTTCTGCACTTTCGTGTAAAGCTCCTGTCGCGCGCCGTCCGTCGGCGCGATCGCCGCCTCGGCGAAGAGCTTGTCGACCTCGGGATTCGAGTAGCCGCCGACATTGGCGAAGGGATTGCCCTTGGCGATGTTGCTGGTGATGTAGCTGCGCGCCACGCCCATGGCGGGGTCGCCGAGCTGGTAGAGGAAGTTGAAGTTGAGGTCGAAGTCCCAGTTGCTGGCCTTCTGGGTCCAGCCCGGCACGTCGGTGTTCTCGACCTGCACCTTGACCCCGACATCCTCGAGGTTCTGCTTGATCGCCTCGGTCCAGCGCGTCCAGGTCTCGCCATAGGGCAGGTTGAGCAGGCGGATCGTCTCGCCCTTGTAGCCGGAGGCCTTGATCAGCTCCTTCGCCTTCTTCGGGTCGAAGGCGTATTTCGGCACGTCGTCCGAATAGAACTTGGTCTTCGACGAGATCGGCCCGGTCGGCAGCTTGCCGAGCCCGCCCCAGACCACCTCGCGGCCGAATTCGCGATCGATCGCGTACATCAACCCCTGGCGGAACTGCTTGTTGCCCAAAATGCCGTTGCGGACGTTCGGGGTGAGCCAGGCATGGGGAGCGAACATCTCCCAGCCCTTGGTGGTCATGCAGGTGTTGGGCAGCTTGGCGAGGCGGGCGACGTCGTAGACGTCGACCGAGCCGCCGGTCAGCACGTCGACCTTGCCGGTCTCATAGGCGACGGCGCGCGCCGCCGCGTCGGGGATGATCTGCCAGTAGATCTCGTCGAGGTTCGGCTTGCCCTTCAGCCAGTAGTTCTCGTTCTTGACGAGGTGGATGTAGGAGCCCTTCTTCCACTCCTTCAGCTTGAACGGGCCGGTGCCGATCGGCGTGTTGTTGGCCGGATTGGCGCGGTAGTCGGTGCCGTCGTAGATGTGCTTGGGGATCATCGGCGCGGAGGCGACCTCCTGCGTCATGATCATCGGGCCGAAGGGCTGCTTCAGCGTGATCTTCACGGTGAGGTCGTCGACCTTCTCGATCTTCTCGACCTGGGCGTTGACGATCGGGCGCCAGCGCGGATGGACCTCGCGCAGGAACTTGTCGAGCGTGAAGACGACGTCGTCGGCCGTGAACGGCTTGCCGTCATGCCAGGTCACGCCCTCCTGCAGCTTGAAGGTGTAGACCTTGGCGTCCGGCGAGATCTCCCAGCTCTTGGCCAGGGAAGGCTGCGGATTGAGCTTCTCGTCATAGCGCAGCAGCGACTCGTAGATATTGCCGGCGACCATGTTGGTCGGGCCGTTCTGATTGAGCCCCTGCATCAGCATCGGCGGCTCGGGCTGCACGACGACATGCACCGTGCCGCCCTTCTTCGGTTCCTGCGCCTGCGCCAGGCCGAGCGCCAGGACGGAGGCGGCGAGCGCCAGGCCAAATCTCAATCCGGTCATCGTCGTTCTCCCCCGTTTCTTCATTCGCGGCCAGTTCCCAGGGATCGCACTCCATCATGCGTCCCTTGGCAAGCTCGGCAGCCATGAAAGCGAGAGACAAAATCCGTGTCAATGCTTGACATGGCGTGTTATTAGGCGACACGCTCAGCAAACGAACATGGCGCACCTTTCATCTGCGATGAACCAGAAAGACGGGGACAGGGCCGCGCAATTGCCGCCGGGCGTGCCGATCGTCCGTGCCGTCGATCGTGCCATCGCTTTGCTCCGGGCTTTCCGCCCGGAGCAGCCCCGGCTTGGCCTGAGCGAACTGGCGCGCCAGGTCGGGCTCGACAAGGGCACGGCGCGGCGATTGCTGCTGACTTTGCAGCTCAACGAACTCGTCGAATATGACGAGCATTCACAGAGCTATGCTTTGGCCGTCGGGTTGATCGAGCTCGGTAGTGCGGTGACAACCGGCCGCGAGCTGCGCGACATCGCCGGACCTTATCTGACCGAAATCGCCGAAAAGACCGGCGCGACCGCCTTCATCTGGGTGCATATCGCCGGGCGCGGCCTCTGCGTCGATCGCGTCCGCGCCTCGCTGCCGCATGTCGACGCGACCTGGTTTGCCGTCGGCGCGCAGGCGCCTTTGAACTGCGGCGGCGGCCCGCGCGTCCTGCTGGCCTATCTCGACGACGAGCAACGCCGGCTCGCCCTCTCGCTCGACCTGCCCAAGCGCGCGCCGGCGAGCCAGACCGATCCGGAGCTGCTCTGGCGCGAGGCCGAGCGCATCCGCGCGCAGGGCTGGGAGCTGGCGGCCGATGACTTCTTCATCGGCCTGACCGGCGTCGGCGTGCCGATTTTCGACCGCTCGGGTGCACTCGCCGGAGCACTCAGCATCTCCTCGCTGACCTCGATCGTCGCGCCGGAGGGGCGCCCGGTGCATCTCGACGCGTTGCGGGACGCTGCGGCACGGATCGGGGTACGGGTCTTGCCGGGGTGAACTAGCGCTCGATCCGCGTCGAGAGGATGATCGAGGACATGGTGCGCTCGACCCCCTCGAGCGCGCCGATCCGGTCGATCAGCCCATCGAGCTCACCGATCGAGGGCGCCACCACCACCGCGATCATGTCGAACTGCCCGCTGACCGAATGCAGCGTCCTGATCTCGGGAATGCGGCGCAGCTCCGCCTCGACCCGAACCGCGAGCTTCGGCAGGGCGGTGATCAGCACATGCGCCTTGACCTGGCCCTTCTCGTAGTCCTCCGAAAGCCGCGCCGTATAGCCGGCGATGACGCCGCGGCGCTCCAGCCGCTCGATCCGGCTCTGCACCGTCGTGCGCGACAGGCCGAGCTTGCGGCCGAGCTCGGCCACCGGGGCGCGGGCGTTCTCGGTAAGCAGGGTGAGGAGCTGGCGATCCGTCTGGTCAGTCGTCATAATGACGAGAGCTTACGGCGTTCTGTCGAAAATTCCCATATGAATCGTCGTGTCGCCGGCTTCTAACCGACGAAGCCTTCGGTGACTCTGGTTCCCAGAAACAGATTCATCGGGGGAACCATGAAAAACGTGGTCGTCATCGGCGCCGGCAAGATCGGCGCAACCATCGCCGACCTGCTCGGCGCAACCGGGGATTACCGCGTGGTGATCGCCGACCGCTCCAACGAACAGCTTGCCGCGATCAGGACCAGCCCGACGATCTCGACCCGCCGGGTCGACATCACCGACGCCGCCGAGCTCGCCCAGGTGCTGAACGGCGCCTTCGCGGTGCTCTCGGCCGCCCCTTACGACCTGACGACGCGCATCGCCGAGGCCGCAGCGGCCCAAGGCGTGCACTATCTCGACCTGACCGAGGACGTCGCCTCGACCCGCCGCGTCAAGGAACTGGCGCTGACCGCCAAGGCGGCGCTGATCCCGCAATGCGGGCTGGCGCCGGGCTTCATCTCGATCGTCGCCGCCGATCTCGCCCGCGATTTCGACCAACTGGATAGCCTGAAGCTCAGGGTCGGCGCT
Organism: Allobosea sp. NPDC055332; assembly: GCF_053645455.1. Lineage (NCBI taxonomy): Bacteria > Pseudomonadati > Pseudomonadota > Alphaproteobacteria > Hyphomicrobiales > Alloboseaceae > Allobosea > Allobosea sp. NPDC055332. Next base: position 59,524 of record NZ_JBSHMO010000007.1, read on the forward strand.
CTGCCGCAATATCCGTCCAACGCGCTGAACTACAACCTGACCTGGAGCACGGACGGCGTCATCAACGAGTACTGCGAGCCCTGCGAAGCCGTCGTCAACGGCGAGCGCGTGCTGGTGCCGGCGATGGAGGAGCGCGAGGAGTTCTCGCTCGACGGCGTCACCTACGAGGCCTTCAACACCTCCGGCGGGCTCGGCACGCTCTGCGACACGCTCGCCGGCAAGGTGCGCACGCTCAACTACCGCACCATTCGCTATCCCGGCCATTGCGCGATCATGAAGGCGCTGCTGCAGGATCTGCGCCTCAGCGAACGCCGCGATGTGCTCAAGGACATCTTCGAGAACGCCCTGCCGAGCACGCTGCAGGACGTGGTCGTGATCTTCGTCACCGCCAGCGGCCGGCTGAACGGCCGGCTGACCCAGCAGACCTATGCCAACAAGGTCTACAGCGCCATGGTCGGCGGCGTGATGCGCAGCGCCATCCAGATCACCACGGCGTCTGGCATCTGCGCAGTGCTCGACCTGCTGGCACAGGGAAAGCTGCCGCAGAAGGGCTTCGTCAAGCAGGAGGAGATCGGCTTCGACGCCTTCCTCGCCAACCGCTTCGGCCGTGCCTATGCCCGGCCCGAGGATCTCGGCAACGCCCCCGGCGAGAGCCACGCGGCCCGCGCCGCCTGAGCTCGCGCCAAGCATAATCCTCCCCGGCCCGCAAGCGGGCCAACGCAAGGGGTGCATGAGCGGGTGCGGGCTGGCAGTGGCCCGCTCCCGCGCTAGAACAAGAAAAATAGTTCCATAGGGAACGTTTCCGGGGGAACGACCAAACAATGGCCAGACGCGTCCTGATCGCGGAATTCATGCACGAGACGAACACGTTCAGTGTTCAGCTCACCGATGAGGCGGTGTTCCGCCATCACGGCGTCTTCCGCGACAATGAGGTGCCCACAGCCTTCCAGGGCACCCGGACCTCGATGGGCGCCGCCTTCGAAGCCGCCGAGAAGTTCGGCTGGAGTCTCGTCCACCCGCTCGTCACCGGAGCCAATCCGTCAGGCCGCGTCACCGACGCGGCCTTCGACGTCTTCGCCGGGATGATCCTGTCCGCCTGCGAGCGGCTCGACGGCATGCTGCTGCATCTGCACGGGGCGATGGCGACCGAGAGCTCCGACGATGGCGAAGGCGAATTGCTGAAGCGCATCCGTGCCAAGGTCGGACCCGACGTGCCGGTCGTCGCCGTGCTCGACCTGCACGCGACGCTCACCCAGCTCATGGCCGACAATGCCAACGCGCTGATCTCCTACCGGACCTATCCTCATATCGACCAGTATGAGCGGACCTGGCAGGGCGCCGAACTGCTGGACCGCGCAATGAAGGGCGAGATCAAGCCACGTGTCGCAGTAGCGCGCCGGCCGATCCTCTATGCACTCGATGGCGGGCGCACGACCTCGCCGCCCTTCATGGAGCTGCTGCGCCGCGGCGATGTGCTGGAGGCGGCAGGCGATGCGCTCGTCGTCAGCGTCCAGGCCGGTTTTTCCTCGGCCGACGTGCACGACATCGGCCCCTCCATCGCCGTCACCCATGACGACCGCGGCAAGGCGCAGGCCATCGCCGAGGAGCTGATGGACTATGCCTGGGAGCAGCGGCATTTCTCCTCGATCCACTTCACGCCTCTGAAGGAGGCGATGGCCAAGGCCAAGGCGGGCGAGGGCACGCTCGGGCCGGAGGCCGGCGGCAAGCCGCTGGTGATTTCCGACTATTCCGACAATCCGGGCTCGGGCGCCTATGGTGATGCCACCAATCTGCTACGCGCCGTGCTCGACGCTGGGCTGAAGAATGTCGGCTTCCACGCCATCCGCGATCCCGAGGCGGCGCTCGCGGCGCAGGCGGCCGGCGTCGGCAATCGCGTCAGGCTCAAGCTCGGCGGTAAGGTCGACCCAAACACCGGCGGTGGTCCGCTCGAGCTCGATGCTCATGTCGTGGCGCTGACCGACGGGCATTTCATCTGCTACGGCCCGATGGCCGGTGGTGTCTGGCGCAATTACGGGCTCTCGGCCTTGCTGCGGGTCGATGATGTCGAGATCATCGTCATCACCCATAATGGCCAGGCGACCGACCTTGCCCAGTTTACCTCGCTCGGCGTCGACCCGACGCGGAAATCGACCGTGATCGTCAAGTCGATGCAGCATTTCCGTGCCGCCTTCGAGCCGATCGCGCGCGAGGTGATCGAGGTCGACACTGGCGCGCTCTCGACCAAGAACTTCAAGGAACGGCCGTACAAGAAGGTGCGCCGCCCCATCTTCCCGCTCGACGATATCTGAGAGGCGAGGTGCTGACCGACAACCCCACAAAAATTGGCCCGATCTGCGAAAAGATATGGCCCGTTTGGTCGCGCTCGATGCCAGATCGCGACCTATCGTCTGCAGCGGTGACCATCACGGATGCGGCTCGGATGAACGCTATAAAATCAATGAGTTGCGTTGGCTTTTTTGGCCGGCCGACCGACCTCATCTGAGGCCCGGCCGCAAGGTGCCGGCGAAGACAGTATAGGCAGGAGAAGACCATGGTGGTTCAGGCCGATATCGTATTGCGCAACGGGCCGATCTGGTGCGGGCGCGAGGAGGGCGTGGTCGAGGCGCTGGCGCTCTGGGGCGACAAGGTGCTCGCCGCCGGCAAGGACGCCGAGATCGCCAGCCTGATCGGCCCCTCGACCAAGGTCATCGACCTCGCCGGCCGGCTGGCGACGCCGGGGCTGAACGATTCCCATCTCCATCTGATCTCGGTCGGCCTGACCATGGACTGGGTCGACGCCCGCCCTGCGGTGGCGCCGACGCTGGACGCTCTGCTCGGCCAGATCGCCGCTCGCGCGGCGAAGGCAAAGCCCGGCGAGTGGGTGCTGGCGCGCGGCTACGACCAGACTAAGCTCGACACCGGCCGCCACCCGTTCCGCGAGGAGCTCGACCGCGCCTCGCCGAACAACCCGGTGATGCTGGTCAGGACCTGCGGCCACATCTCGATCGTCAATTCATTGGCTCTCAAGCTCGGCGGCATCGACGAGACCTCGCCGACCCCTCCGGGCGGGCTGATCGAGCAGCAGAATGGCCGGCTCACCGGCCTGCTGGCGGAAAATGCCCGCGCCCCGGTCAAGGCCGCGATCCCGGCGCCGAGCGAGGAGCAGCTCCTGGCCGCGATCGAGCGCGGCGGGCAGTACCTGCTCTCGCTCGGGATCACCAGCTGCATGGATGCCGCGGTCGGGATGGTGACCGGCTTCAACGAGATCGCGGCTTATCACAAGGCCAAACGCGACGGCCGCCTGCCGGTCCGAACCTGGCTCGCCCTGCTCGGCGACGAGGGCCGCTCGATCGTGCCGCAGTGCCATGAGGCGGGCCTGATCTCCGGCACCGGCGACGAGATGTTGATGATCGGCGCGGTCAAGATCTTCCTCGACGGCTCGGCCGGCGGGCGCACGGCCTGGATGAGCGAGCCCTATCTCGGCGAGGACAAGACCACCGGCGTCCAGATGCTCTCGGACGAGGATCTGGAGCGGCAGGTGCTCGATGCCCACGCCAAGGGCCACCAGCTCGCCTGCCACGCCATCGGCGACGCGGCGATCGAGCAGTTGATCACCGCCTATGAGAAGGCACTGGCGGCCTACCCCGATCCTGATCGGCGCCACCGCATCGAGCATTGCGGCTTCTCGACGCCGCAGCAGCACGAGCGGATGGTCAAGGCCGGCATCTACCCCTGCCCGCAGCAGGTCTTCATCCACGATTTCGGTGACGCCTACGTCAAGGTGCTCGGCAAGGAGCGGGCGCTGCCGAGTTATCCGTTCCGGACCTGGTTCGATCTCGGACTGAAGCCGGCGACCGGCAGCGATGCGCCGGTCTGCGATCCCAACCCGTTCCCGAACTTCCACACCATGCTGACACGCCAGACCTGGCGCGGCACGGTCATGGACGAGCGCCAGCGCGTCTCGATCGAGGAAGCCCTACAGGCCTACACCGAATACGGCGCCTTCTCGCAAAAGCAGGAAGCGGTGAAGGGCAAGCTCCAGCCCGGCTTCCTCGCCGATGTCGCCGTGTTCTCGCGCGACCTGCTTTCGGCCTCGCCGGAGGACATTCTGAAGGATACGCGCTGCGACCTCACCATTCGCGGCGGCAAGGTCGTGTACCAGCGTTCAGGCAGCGCCTGAACGCGCTGCACAATGGAAACAAGAAGACAGGGCGTGAAAGCCCGCTATGGTTTCAAATGGAACGAATACCGGCGCCGATCAACGGCGCCGACCTCGGAAGAGTTCACCAACATAATGGGAGGTTTCGACGTGTTGAAAAAGCTTGCCTTCACGACCGCGCTGACATTCGCGGCTTTCACCCTGCAGGCGCAGGCCCAGGAGCCGCGCCGCGGCGGCACGATCCGCTTCACCGCGCCCTATGGCGCCTCCTTCGTCAGCAATGACAGCCATGTCTCGAACCAGATCCAGGACGAGATCTACGGCTATGCGCTGCACGGCATGCTCTACAAATGGGATGCCAAGAACGGCAAGCCGGTGCTCGACATCGCCGAGAGCGTCCAGGTCTCGGCCGACGGCAAGACCTATACCTACAAGCTGCGCGACAACGCGCTCTTCCATAACGGCCGCAAGCTGACCTCGGACGACGTCATCTGGTCCTATACCCGCATCATGGACGGGTCGAAGAACTATCCGGGCGCGCGCTATGTCGCCCGCATTGTCGGCGCGACTGAGGTCCAGAAGGGCCAGGCCAAGGAGATCTCCGGCCTGAAGAAGATCGACGATTCCAGCTTCTCGATGACGCTGACCGACAAGGCCGATCCCGGCTACTTCCTGTTCCAGGCGCAGACCGCGATCCTGCCGGCCAAGGAAGCGCAGGCCGCCGGCTTCTTCGACAAGCCGATCGGCCTCGGCCCCTTCAAGTTCGTCGAGCACGTGCCGGGCTCGCGCATGGCCTTCGAGCGCTGGGACAAGTACTACCTCGCCGGCAAGCCCTATGCCGACAAGCTCGTGATCTCGCCGATGGGCGAGGCCGCGGCGCGCGACGTCGCCTTCCGCAACAAGGAGGTCGACGTCTCGATCCTGGGCTCGACCCAGTACGTCGCCTACAAGGCCGACCCGAACCTGTCGAAGGGCATCCTCGAGGTCGCCGAGGTCTTCACCCGCAATATGGGCATGAACCCGACCTTCAAGCCCTTCTCCGACAAGCGCGTGCGCCAGGCGATTAACTACGCCATCGACAGCGAGCTGATCATCAAGCGCCTCGTCCGCGACAAGGCCTACCGCGCTGCGAGCTGGCTGCCGCTGTCCTCGCCGGCCTTCGACAAGGACGCCAAGCCCTACGCCTTCGACCCGGACAAGGCCAAGAAGCTCCTGGTCGAGGCCGGCTATCCCGATGGCTTCGAGTTCGAGTGGACCGCGACGCCGAACGAGAGCTGGGGCGTGCCGATCGTCGAGGCCACGATCCCGATGCTCGCCAAGGTCGGCATCAAGGTGAAGGTCAAGCCGGTCGAGACCTCGGCGCTCGGTGGCGTCGTCGTGGGCGGCGACTTCCAAGCCTATATCTGGTCGAACACCTCGGGCCCGGACTCGCTGACGGCGCTGAAGTGCTTCCACTCCTCGACGCCGCGCTCGTCCTGCAACTACACCACCTTCAAGAACCCGGCCTATGACAAGCTGATCGACGACGCCTCGAACGAGGCCGATCCGGCCAAGCAGCTCGACCTCCTGAAGAAGGCCAACGCCTTCCTGCAGGAAGAGGCGCCGGTCTGGTTCTTCAACTACAACAAGGCGGTGCTGGCCTATCAGCCCTGGCTGCACGGCCTCCAGCCGAACTCGACCGAGCTGGCGCTGCAGCGCTATGAGGAGCTCTGGGTCGACACCACCTCGCCAGCGGCGAAGTAATCCCATCCTTAGCCCCCGCCATCCCATGGCGGCGGGGGCTTATCCGCCTCCGCCCGTCGGTCACGCCCGACGCTCAGGAGCCTATCGTCATGTTGCCTTATGTCTTTCGCCGGCTGCTGCAGGCCATCCCGATCCTGCTCGCGGTCGCCGCGCTGATCTTCGTGATGTTCAGCGTCATCCCCGGCAATTTCGCCACCAGTCAGATGGCCGATGGCCGCAGCAATATCGACGCTGCGACGATCGCTCGGATGAACGAGCAATTCGGCCTCAACGATCCGCTGCCGCTGCGCTTCGCCAAATATGTCGGCGGGCTCGCGACCTTCGATCTCGGCGATTCCTTCCGCACCCGCCAGCCGGTCACCGCCCTGATCGGCGAGCGGCTCTGGCCGAGCCTGCAGCTCGCGCTCGCGGCCATGGCTTTCGCCATCGTCATCGGCGTGCCGCTCGGCTTCTTCGCAGCACTGAAACCGGGGAGCTGGGTCGACATGCTCTCGATGGTCTTCGCGGTCTCGGGGCTGTCGCTGCCGATGTTCTGGCTTGGCCTGCTGCTGATGTACGCCTTCGCGCTGACGCTGAACTGGTTCCCGAGCTTCGGCTATGGCAACGGAGATCCGCGCTACATCGTGTTGCCGGCGATCGCGCTCGGCGTCTCGCCACTGGCCCTGCTGGCGCGCACCTCCCGCGCCGCCGTGCTCGAGATTCTGCACGCAGACTTCGTGCGCACCGCACGGGCCAAGGGAGCGAGCTCCTATCGCGTCATGCGCTGGCACGTGGCGCGCAACGCGCTCGTCATCGTGCTGACCACGCTCGGCTTGCAGTTCGGCTCGGTGCTCGGCCAGGCCGTCGTGGTCGAGAAGCTCTTCGCCTGGCCGGGCCTCGGCTCGCTCCTGGTCGACAGCGTCACCTGGCGCGACATCCCGGCAGTGCAGGGCTGCATCCTGACGATCGTGCTCTTCTTCCTCGTCGTGAACATCGCCGTCGACGTGCTTTGCGCCGTCGTCGACCCGCGCATCAAGTACAGCTAGGTCGCCTCATGAAGTTCCGTGCCAACCTCTGGATCGGCGCCACCTGCTTCGCCCTCGTCGTGGCAGGCGGCGTGTTCGCACCCTGGCTCGCCCACACAGACCCGGTGATGGACGCCAATCTGATGAATGCGGAAGTCCCGCCCGGCTCCGAATTCTGGTTCGGCACCGACGCGCAGGGCCGCGACATCTACAGCCGCGTGCTGCATGGCGCGCGCATCTCGCTGACGGTCGGCATCGTCTCGCAATTGATCAACACCTGCATCGGCGTCGCGCTCGGCCTCTCCGCCGCCTATTGGGGTGGCTGGTGGGACGATTTCGTCAACGGCCTCACCAATATGATGCTCGCCATCCCCTCGCTGATCTTCGCGCTGGCGATCATGGCCATCCTGCAGCCGGGCCTGACCAGCCTCTTGATCGCGCTCGGCCTGACCAACTGGTCGTTCACCTGCCGGCTGACGCGGGCCGCGACGCTTTCGGTCAAGCAGCTCGGCTATGTCGAAGCGGCGAAATCTCTCGGCTACGGCACATTCCGGATCATGTTCACCCAGATCCTGCCGAACATCGCCGGCCCGATCATCGTGATCGGCACGCTCGGCATGGGCGGCGCCGTGCTGGCCGAAGCCTCGCTGTCCTTCCTTGGCCTGGGCATCCGCCCGCCCTTCCCGAGCTGGGGCTCGATGCTCTCCGACGCGCGTGACCAGATCTCGACCGCGCCGTGGATCTCGATCTTCCCGGGCCTCGCCATCTTCCTGACGGTGCTCGGTCTCAACCTGCTCGGCGACGGACTGCGCGACATCCTCGACCCGCACTCGCAGACCCGCAAGGCCTGAACTCCCCTTCCGACGAGAGCCTATACCGTGACCACCATCGACCTCGACGACGGCCCGCTCGAAACCGTCAGCTTCATCGGCCTGAAGCCCGGCCCCAAGCTGATCGTGACCGGCGCCGTCCACGGCAACGAGCCCTGCGGGCCGACCGCGATCCGCCGCGTCATCGAGGAGTGCCGCACCGGCAAGATCAAGATCCTGCGCGGCGAGGTCACCTTCCTGCCCGTGACCAACCCGAAAGCCTTCCGTCAGAAGACCCGCGAGGGCGACCGCAACTTCAACCGCGACCTGCGCGAGCGGCCGTTGGCCGGCGATTACGAGGACCGGATCGGCAACCCCGTCTGCGCGCTGCTGCGCCGGCACGATGCGCTGCTCGACATCCACTCCTTCCGGCAGGAGGGCGAGCCTTTCGTCTTTTTCGGCCCTTCGAACAACCGCGGCGCGCTCGAACCCTTCGCCCGGGCGGAGGAGGAGATGGCGCTCGCCTCGTGCCTGGGCGTCTCCACCGCGATCCATGGCTGGCTCGACAACTATGCCAGGCTGCTCGACATCCGCGCCCGCCTGCCGGTGCCGAAGCTCAACGTCACCGAGGGCTACGGCACCACCGAGTTCATGCGCTTCAGCGGCGGCTATGCGGTGACGCTGGAATGCGGCACGCATGACGATCCCAAGGCAGCCGATATCGGCTATGCAGCGATCCGCAACACGCTGGCGCAGTTGCAGCTGGTCGATGCGCCACTGCCGCAGCCGGCGCTGCGCGACGTGATCGAGATGGTCGAGGTCCTGCTCTGCGAGGCCGAGGGCGACCGCGCCGAGGCCGGTTGGCGCACCGGCGATGCGATCAAGGCCGGCGCCACCCTCGCCCACCGCGCCGACGGCACCAAGGTGACGGCGCCGCGCGACGGCTACATCATCTTCCCGAACACCGCGCCTAAGCTCGGCGAGGCGATCTGCCATTTCGGCGTCGCCAGCAGCCGGCGCGTCGCGACGCCGTAGAGCGCCCGGTCCTGCTCGACGATCAGAAGATCTTCATGCGCGCCGAGAGCATGAAGGTCGTCGGCGCGCCCGGCATGTTGTAGCCCTCGGTCGTGCCCAGAGCGGAGACGAGATAGCGCCGGTTGAGCACGTTCTGCATGGTCGCGGTCACGTCCCAGCGCTCATTGCGCCAGCCCGCGCCGAGATCGAAGGTCACATAGCCCGGCAACCGGGTGATGTTGTACTGCGAGGCGAAGCGCTCGCTCTCGGCATGGACGCCGGCGGCGACATAGAATCCCTTCGGCAGTTCGCGCTTGATCCAGAGATGGCCGCTGTGCTGCGGCAGCAGCGCCGGCCGGTTGCCGTTGACCGGCAGGCCGGTCGGACCGCGATCGCCGAAGTTCCGAATCTCGCCGTCGAGATAGGTGTAGCCGCCGGTCACCGACCAGTTCGGCAGGATCTCGCCCGCGACCGAAAGCTGGACGCCGCGCACCCGCTGCGTACCGATGTCGATCGCGACAGTCGGGTTTGACGGATCCGAGCCCTGGACATGGTTCTGTTCCATGTCGAACAGAGCAAGCGAGATATTGGCCTTGTCGTTGAGGTCGTATTTGGCGCCGACCTCATAGCCCGTCGTCCGCTGCGGCGAGGAGGCGTCGGCGCCGCGCCGGAAGGCGACGAAATCCGCGAGCGGCTGGAAGGACTGGCTGTAGGAGGCATAAAGCGAGAGCTGCTGCCAGGGCTGGTAGACCAGGCCGGCGCGGGGGCTGAAGGTCCGGTCGGTGCGCTCCAGATCGATGTTGGCCGCGGTCTTGTCGTTGCGCTTCTGGCTGATCCAGTCGAGGCGGCCGCCGAGCATCAGCTTGAGCTGCGGGGTCAGCTCGATGAGGTCCTGGACATAAAGGCCGACCGTGCGGAGCTGGTTGCGGGCATTGGTGCCCGGCAGGATGGCCGGCGAGATCGCCTGGAAGGGGACGAACTGCGGCGCGAACAGGGAGTAGGTCGCGACGCCGTTGCGGCCGAAATTCTGCTCGCGCTTGTCCTGGCCGTTGACCTCGATGCCGTAGAGCAGCGTGTGGTTCAGGCCGAGGATGGTCGTCTTCTGCGTCAGCTCGTTCTGCCAGGTGGCGCCGGTCTCGCGGCGGGTCCGATGCGCCAGATCGAGCGTGATCGTAGGGTAGGCGCCGGCGGTCGGCGTGCTCCAGGTCACATAGTTCCGGTCGAGCGCGAAGTCGTAGAAGCGGAAGCCGCTGCGCCAAGACAGGCTGTCGTTGAAGCGGTGGTCGAAGGTCACCGTGACGCCGCCGACGTCGAAGGTGTTCTTGGTCTGCTTGTCGCCGATCGCCGAGCCGTAGAAGGTCGAGCGCGGCACGCGCGCCGGCTTGCCGTTGAAGGATGGAATGCCGAGATCGGCGAGGCGGTCATCGTGCAGATAGTCGCCCTGAATCGTCAGCTTGCTGTCCGGCGTGAGGTTCAGCAGCAGCGACGGCGCCACGGCCTGGCGCTGCAGGAAGAACTGATTGCGGAAGCTCTCGGAATCCTCGACCGCTCCGGTCAAGCGGAAACGGGCGAAATCGTTGCCGCTCTTGATGCCGAAATCAAACTCGGTCCGGCGCTGCCCGCCGGAGCCGAGCGTCAGGCCGATCGTATTGACCGGCTCGGCCAGCGGCTTCTTGGTGATGCGGTTGATGAGGCCGCCGGGTGAACCGCGGCCATAGAGCACCGAAGCCGGCCCTTCCAACACCTCGACCCGCTCGATGTTCGAAAGATCGCGATAGTAGTAGGCATCGTCTCGCAATCCGTCGACGTACTGATCAGCCAGCGCCGAGAAGCCGCGTATGCGCACCTCGTCGCGCTGGCCGTCACCGACCGCGACGCTGACGCCGGGCGTGTAGCGCAGAGCGTCCTGCAGGCTGAGCGCGTTCTGCTCGTCGAGCTGCTGGCGAGGAACAGCATAGACCGTCTGCGGGATGTCGCGAGCCAGGATCGGCAGCTTGGCGCCCGTCGTCACGACAGGCGCATAATAACCAATGGCCGTCTCGCTTTCGCCCCGCACCTCGATGGTCCCGAGTTCGATCGCATCTGCCGCTGCAGTAGTACGGGCTCCACCCCGCCCTGTCTCGGCCGGTTGCTGAGCGATGGCTACGGCCGACCCGAGGGCGAGCGATCCTGCCGAGGTCAGCAATGTGGCGACCAGGGGAAGGCGATACCTTGTCATTATTTCAGTCTTCTGGCCGGATCGGAGAGGTGACGCTCATCGCCTCGATCGATACGAACAGTCAACAGTCTAACCCTTTCGCCTAGAAAGTATTTCTCTAGTCGAATTCTAAACTGTGGGAATCACGCCGCAGTGCCATTGTCCCGCGCTGTCGACCAGCTGTGGTGCAAATCCATTTGAAACGGAGAGCGGACTAAGCGAAGAGCCGACTGCCCGATCATCCGCCGACCGAAACCCGCCAAGGGAGTTCCCATGTCCCGCCTCGTCTACGTCCTGAACGGCCCGAACCTGAACCTGCTCGGCAAGCGCCAGCCGCATATCTACGGCTCGGAGACGCTGGCCGATGTCGAGGATGCCTGCCGGGCATTGGCGAAGGAGCTCGATCTCGAGATCCGCTTCCACCAGTCGAACCGCGAATACGAGATCATCGACTGGATCCATGAGGCGCGCGAGCAGGCCGTCGGCATCGTCATCAATCCCGGCGCCTTCACCCACACCTCGGTCGCCATCCTCGATGCGCTCAACGCCTTCGATGGCACGGTGATCGAGTGCCATATCTCGAACGTCCACAAGCGCGAGAGCTTCCGGCACCATTCCTACATGTCGCTGCGCGCCGACGGCGTCATCGCCGGCTTCGGCACGCAGGGCTACCTGCTCTCGCTGCGCCGGGTCGCCAGGCTCGCCGACGAGAAGAAGGCCTGAGACCGCTCAGTAGTGGAAGGTCCAGAGCAGGCTCTCGCTCAACCCCTTCAGCGCCTCGACCGCGTCGGGACGCTCACGCGCCAGCGTGGTGATCAGCGCGTCAGCCACGGCGAAGGCCGCAGTCGGCGAGTTCGGCAGGAAGCTGTTGCGGGCCGGCGCGAAGAACGTCATGTCGGCCAGCGGTACCAGCGGCGATGAAGGGCCATCGGTGAGCGCGATCAGGACCGTGCCGCGCTTCTTGGCGAACCTCGCGAGCTCCAGCGTAGCGCGTGAATAGCGCGGCAGCGAGATCGCGATGACGACGTCCTCCGGCCCGGCCGAGAGCATGTGACGCACGGCGCGCTCGGGTCCGCCACGCGAGGAGGCGAAGACGACCTCGGCATCGAGGTAGAGCGCCAGCCCATCCTCGAGGAAGGCGCCGACATAATGGCTGGCGCCGGAGCCGACGATGAAGATCCGGCGCGCCTTCAGCATCAGCGCGATGGCGCGGTTGACCGTCTCCTCCTCCAGCGTCGCGATCGCCTCGTCGAGATTGGCGGCCTCGCCCTTCAGCGTCGTCGCCATTGTGGCGAAAACCGAACCAGCTGTGGCGCGGGCATCGGCGAGGCCCTCGACCGGTCCCAAAGCGACCTTCAGCGCCGTCGACAGCGCCGCGCGGAAATCGCCATAATTGCGATAGCCCAGCGCCCGGACGAAGCGGGTCACAGTCGCGGTCGAGGTGCCGCTTTTCTCGGCCAACCCCTCGATTGTCACCGTCGCCGAGTCGAGCGGGCTCTGCAGCACGAAGTCGGCCGCCTTGCGATGGCCCTCGCTCAGCGAGGGGTAGATCCGGGCGATGCGGTTGGCCAGGTCCGTCGTCGGCTTCAGGGCGCGTGACATGGCTCTCCTGCTGATTGACGTCGGATCATTTTCATGTTTGCTACCGCGTGAAAATAAAGCTGTCAAAACGACCAGCTACGGGAACGGAGACCGACCGATGCGTCAGCGCGCGCTCATCACCATCCTGCTCGGCGCCAGCATGCTGAGCGCGCCCGCGATGGCGCAGACCCTGCGCATTGCGCTCGCCTCCGAGCCGACCGCGGTCGACCCGCATTATCACGACCTTACCCCCAACAATGCGCTCGCCCAGCACATCTTCGACAATCTCGTCCGGCAGGACGAGAAGCAGGCGCTGCAGCCCGGTCTCGCCACCTCCTGGGAGAATGACGGCAAGAACCGCTGGACCTTCAAGCTGCGCCAGGGTGTCAAGTTCACCAACGGCCAGCCCTTCGGCGCGCAGGACGTGGTCTTTACCTTCTGCCGCACGTTGAAGAACGAAACCAAGGTCTCCGATTCCTTCGCCGACATCACCGGCAATTTCGCCAAGGTCGAGACGCCGGACGCCAGCACGCTGGTGATCGAGACCAAGGAGCCGGAGCCGCTGCTGCCCAACCTGCTCTCGGGTCTGCCGATCCTCTCCGCCTCGATCGTCCAGCATGGTGAGATCAAGTACGACATCGCCAGCAATTGCGGCGTCGCCGGCCCCTGGCCGGCGGTCAACAATTTCAACGACGGCACGATGGCGATCGGCACCGGGCCGTACAAGCTGAAGTCCTATGTCCGCGGCTCGGCGATCGAGCTCGAGCGCAACCCCGACCATTGGGGCGGCCAGCAGCCCTGGGCGAGCGTGCGCTTCCTGCCGGTGACCAATGCCGGCCCGCGCCTCGCCGGCCTGCTCGCCGGCGACTATGACGTGATCGAGAACCCGGCGGCGCGCGACCTTGCCCGCATCAAGAGCGACAAGCGCTTCGGCTCGGTCATCACGCCCTCGACCCGCGTGGTCTATTTCCAGCTCGACGTCGCCCGCGACGAGAGCCCCTTCGTCAAGGCGCCCGACGGCAAGAACCCACTGAAGGATGCGCGCGTGCGCAAAGCGATGTCGCTCGCCATCGACCGCGACGCGATCGTCAAGCGCATCATGGACGGCGCCGCCGAGCCGGCCTACCAGTACCTGCCGACCGGCATGTTCGGCACGCTGGCGAACCCGCCCAAGCTCGCCTACGACCCGGCCGCCGCCAAGAAGCTGCTGGCCGAAGCGGGCTACCCGAACGGCTTCCAGCTGACGCTATCCTCGACCAATGACCGCTACATCAACGACAGCCAGATCACCCAGGCGGTCGCGCAGTACCTGACCCAGATCGGCATCAAGGCCGAGGTCGACGCGATGACGCGCGCGATCTACTTCCCGCGCCGTGCCAAGAAGGAATTCAGCGTCGCGATCGGCGGCTGGGGTTCGGCGACCGGCGAGGCCGCGTCGTTCCTGCGCCAGTGGCCGCCGACCCCGAACGAGGCCAAGACCCTCGGCGGCTCGAACTATGGCGGCTACAAGAACGACGAGTTCGACAAGGTCATCCGCGCCGCGGTCTCGACGCTCGACGACAAGAAGCGCGCCGAACTGCTGCAGCAGGCGATGAAGCTCGTCCTCGACGATGGCGCCTTCATCCCGCTGCACTTCGAAAGCGGCATCTGGGCCCACAAGGCCGAACTCCAGGTCGTCGGCCGCGCCGACCAGTTCATGCTCGCCATGTCGGTGAAGCCGGCGAAGTAAGCCGGCGATCATCTCACCGGGGTTCGGCGCATGACCGCCTTCGTCCTGCAGCGGCTGATCCAGAGCGTGCTCGTGCTGCTCGCGGTCTCGATCGTAGTCTTCCTTGCCGTCTATGGCATCGGTGACCCGATCGAACTCCTGGTCTCGCCCTCGGCCAGTGCGGCCGAGCGCGAGGCGCTGATCCGCCGGCTGGGGCTCGATTTGCCGGTCTGGCAGCAATACCTGACCTTCATGGCCAATGCGCTGAAGGGCGATCTCGGCCGCTCCTTCGTGCATGGTGTGCCGGCGCTGCAGCTGATCCTGCAGCGACTGCCGGCGACCTTTGAACTGGTGCTGCTGGCGATGACGCTGGCGCTTGCCGCCGGCATCCCGCTCGGGCTGATGGCGGGGCTCAATCCCGACAGCCGGAGCGCCCGGATCGTCATGGCCAGCACGGTGCTCGGCTTCTCGCTGCCGAGCTTCTGGAAGGGCATGATGCTGATCCTGCTCTTCGCCGTCTGGCTCGGCTGGCTACCGACTGCGGGACGCGGCGAGACGGTCTCCTTCTTCGGCATCCAGACCAGCCTTTTGACCTTGGACGGGTTGCAGCACATCGCCTTGCCCGCACTTAACCTGGCGATCCCGAACCTTGCTCTGATCATCCGGCTCGTCGCGGCCGGCACCACCGAGACGATGACGCTGGACTACGTGAAATACGCTCGCGCCAAGGGGGTCCGCCCCAGGCGCATCGTCAACCGGCATATCCTGCGCAACATCCTGATCCCGGTCGTCACCGTGGTCGGCGTCGAGTTCGGCAGCCTCGTCGCCTTCTCGACCATCACCGAAACCGTCTTCGCCTGGCCGGGCATGGGCAAGCTGCTGATCGACTCGGTCTACCAGCTCGATCGCCCGGTGGTCGTCGCCTATGTCCTGCTGGCGACGCTGCTCTTCGTCACCGTCAACTTCCTCGTCGACGTGCTCTATGCCGCGCTCGATCCGCGGGTGAAGCTCGCCGGAGAGCAGGCATGAGCGTGGATACGTCCCGCCTCGCCGGTCCCATCAAGGCCGATACGCCGCTACGCGAGAAGGTGCTGCGCCATCTGCGCAACCGCCCGACCACACGCGGCGCCGCGATCCTGCTGGGGATCATGGTGGCGCTCGCTCTGCTGGCTCCGTTCATCACACCGCAGAACCCGCACGATCTGGGCTCGCTCAGCGTGATGGATAACCGGCTGGCGCCGGGCGAGCAGGGCATGAGCGGCTTCACCTATTGGCTCGGCAGCGACGCGCAGGGGCGCGACATGCTGAGTGCCATTCTCTACGGGCTGCGCACCAGCCTGCTCGTCGGCCTCGCCTCAACCATCGGCGCGCTCTCGATCGGCATCCTCGCCGGGCTCGCCGCGGCGCAGTTCGGCGGCGTGGTCGACGCGATCATCATGCGCGTCGTCGACTTCATGCTCGGCTTCCCCTCGATCCTGGTTGCACTGGTCCTGCTCGCCTCGATCGGGCGCGGCGTCGACAAGGTCATCCTCGCCATCGTGCTGGTGCAATGGGCGCAATATGCCCGCCTGATGCGGGCGGCGGCGCTGGTCGAGCGGCGCAAGGAATATATCGAGGCGGCCGTGAATTTCGGCCTGCCGACCCGCCACATCATGCTAGCGCATCTACTGCCGAACTCGGTCGGCGCCGTGCTCGTCGTCGCCAGCATCAGCATCGCCTCGGCGATCACGCTGGAGGCGACGCTCTCCTTCCTCGGCGTCGGCGTGCCGGTGACGCAGCCCTCGCTCGGCCTGCTCATCGCCAACGGCTTCGAATTCCTGCTCTCCGGCGAATACTGGATCGCCGTCTTCCCCGGCATCGCGCTCGTACTCCTGATCATGTCCCTCAACCTCGTCGGCGATCGCCTGCGCCGCAGCTTCAACGTGCGCGCATGAGCGAGGCTCCCCTCCTCTCCGTGCGCGGCCTCAAGACCGTGTTCCATGCGCAGGACGGCGCTTGGCCGGCGGTCGACGGCGTCGATTTCAGCGTCGCCAAGGGCGAGGTGCTCGGCCTCGTCGGCGAATCCGGCTCGGGCAAATCGGTGACCGGCTTCTCATTGGTGCAATTGATCGACCCGCCCGGCGAGGTCGTCGCCGGCGAGGTGCTGTTCGATGGCGACGATCTGCGCGCCGCCTCGCAGGAGCGCCTGCGGCAACTGCGCGGCGACCGGATCGCGATGATCTTCCAGGACCCGCTGATGACGCTGAACCCGGTGCTCAGCATCGGCGAGCAGATGAGCGAGGCGATCCTCGAGCATCGCGCCTGCAGCCGGCAGGAGGCACTCGCCAAGGCCGCGAAGGCGCTGGCCCGGGTCGGCATCTCCTCGCCGGAAACCCGCCTCAAGCAGTATCCGCACGAATTCTCCGGCGGCATGCGCCAGCGCGTCGCGATCGCGACCGCGCTCCTGAACGATCCCGACCTGATCATCGCCGACGAGCCGACCACCGCGCTCGACGTCACCATCCAGGCGCAGATCCTCTACGAGGTGCAGAAGCTCTCGCGCGAGAGCGGCGCCGCAGTGATCTGGATCACCCACGACCTCGCCGTCGTCGCCGAGCTCGCCGACCGGGTCGCGGTGATGTATGCCGGCCGCATCGTCGAGATCGGCGAGGTCGAGATTGTGCTCGACCGGCCGCGTCATCCCTATACGCTCGGCCTGCTCAATTCCTCGGCGACCATGGTGGAGCCGGGCGAGCGCCTGCACCAGATCGACGGCATGGCGCCGCGCATCGACTCTCGCCCTTCCGGCTGCCCGTTCCGGCCGCGCTGCGAGCGGGCGCTTCCCGTCTGCGCCGACAGCGATCCGCAGCCGCAGGCCCATGACGGCCGCACGCTGCGCTGTCACAATCCCGTGCCGGATCAGGTGGCGGCATGAGCGAAACCCTGTTCGAGCTGCGCGGCGTCCGCAAATATTTCCGCGGCAAGGCCAACATCGCCGAGCGCATCCTGACCGCGATCGGCCGTCATGCGCCGCCCTCGACCCTGAAGGCGGTCGACGGCGTCGATCTCAGCGTCCGCAAGGGCGAGGTGCTCGGCCTCGTCGGCGAATCCGGTTGCGGCAAGTCGACTTTGGCGCGGATCGCCACCGGCATCCTGCCGCCGACCGAGGGTGAGGTCTTCTACAAAGGACGCTCCGCCGCGGCGCTGAAGGGCAAGGACCGGCTCGATTATCTGCTCAAGGTGCAGATGATCTTCCAAGACCCTTATGCCTCCCTCGATCCGCGCATGCGGGTGAGCCGCATCGTCGGCGAGGCGCTCTCGGTCCACAAGCTGGTTCCGAAGAGCGAGATCGACGGCGCGGTCGACCAAGCGCTGTCCGAAGTCGGGCTCGATCTCGCCTATCGCGAGCGCTACCCGCACCAGTTCTCCGGCGGCCAGCGCCAGCGCATCGGCATCGCCCGGGCGCTCGCGGTGAAGCCCGATTTCCTGGTCTGCGACGAGCCGGTCTCGGCGCTCGACGTCTCGATCCAGGCGCAGGTGATCAACCTGTTCATGGATGTCCGCGAGCGGCACGGGCTGACTTATCTCTTCGTCAGCCATGATCTCGGCCTCGTCCGCCATATCAGCGACCGGGTCGCAATCATGTATCTCGGTCGCATCGTCGAGATCGGCAGCGCGACCGCGATCTTCGCCGAGCCGGCGCACCCCTATAGCGCCGCCCTGATCAAGGCGATCCCCTCGGCGGCACGGCGCAAGAGCAGCTTCCAGCCGCTCAAGGGCGAATTGCCATCGCCGCTAGCCCCGCCCTCTGGCTGCCCGTTCCACCCGCGCTGCGAGCACGCCATGGCGGTCTGCCGCGAAGTCCGTCCGGACCTCACTGAGATCGCGCCCGACCGCAGCGCCGCCTGCCACCTGCATACGACAGCGAAAGCCGCATGACCACGACGCTTACTCTCGATCCGCCGCAGGGCCGCAGCAACCTGCCCTTCATCGACGCCCGCCATCCGCAGCGGCCGCTGGAGGTCAATTTCTACCGTCCGGCCTCGCATCGCCCGGAGGACGAAGTGGTCTTCGTCCAGCACGGCATGCTGCGCAATGGCGACGACTATCGCGACTTCTGGATCGAGGCCGCCGAGAAACACAACCTTCTGATCGTCGCGCCGACCTTCGGCAACGAGCACTACCCCAAGGCCGAGGGCTACAATAACGGCCTCGTCGTCGGCGAGGACGGCACCATCGCTGCGCAGGACGATTGGCTCTATGCCGTGCCCGCCCGCGTGCTGGCGGCGCTACGCAAGGCCGGCGTCACCAGGCGCGACAAGGTCAAGCTGTTCGGCCATTCCGCCGGCGGCCAGTTCGTCCACCGCCTGCTGGCGACGCAAGCTGAGACGCCCTTTGAGACCGCCTTCGCCGCCAATTCCGGCTGGTACACGCTGCCGACGCTGGAGCGGCGCTTCCCGGAGGGGCTCGGCGGGCTCGGCCTGGGCGAAGCGGAGCTGGCGCGCTGGCTCGCCTGGCCGATGGTGATCTTCGCCGGCGACCAGGACATCGTCACCAGCGATCCCAACCTGCCGGCGCAAGCAGAGGCGCTGGCGCAGGGCCCGATGCGCTATGCCCGCGCCCATTTCATGCTCGACTTTGCCAAGGCGGAAGCGGCCAGGCGCGGCCTGCCCTGCAACTGGACACTGATCACCGTGCCCGGCATCGGTCATGACGGCGCGGCGATGTCGCGCGCCGCCGCGGCCTGGTGGTATGAAGGCCGCATCCCGTCAGTGGAGGAGTTGAGGAGCGAAGCTGCTCACGTGGCCTGAACCGAGGCCATGAAGAAGATTCAGAATTTGGAATTACTATAGTATAAAACCAGCAATCTGGATCACAGACCGCAATTGTCGCAAGCATCCGGCGGTAGACACTTTCTCGCTTTTCGTTAAAACGGCGGCATCGACCTTCAGCAATCGGCCGATGCTTCAGCCTCCATCGAAACGCGATGTCATGACCCGATCCAGCACGCCCCTCTCCATTGCTCTCCTCGCTTTCGCATTGCTGGTATCTCCAGCGCTTGCCCAGCGGGAGCCACAAGCGACCGAGCAGGCGGAGGAGGCCGAACCGCAGGCTGAACCGGCACCGCGCGCACCGGCCGCTCGCACCGCTCCCGCGGCGCGCCCGGCACCAGCGGCTCGGCCTGCGACGGCGAATCCCCCGGCTCGCCCGGCGAGTCCGCCCGCTCGCCCTGCCACGGCCCAGGCACCGGCCGCAGCGCCGACCGTAAGCCAGCCGGCCGGCCAGGTCGCGCGGCTACCGAACGGCGCCTCGGCGGTGAACGAGGTCTATGGCGACTGGACGGTCGATTGCCGCATCAATGACGGCCAGAAGCTGTGCGTGCTGACGCAATCGCAAGGCGACAGCCGCACCAATCAGCGTGTCTTCGCGATCGAGCTGCGCGCCCCCAAGGACGGCCGCGCCGAAGGCACGATCCTGATGCCGTTCTGGCTCAAGCTCGAAAACGGCGCGGTGCTGAAGCTCGACGACAGGGATCTCGGCCAGGGCTTGCGCTTCTCGACCTGCTCGCCCGCAGGCTGCCTGCTGCCGGTCTCCTTCCCGACCGTCGCGACCGACGCGATGAAGGGCGGCAAGACGCTGACCGCGGCGGCGCTCAACCTGTCGAACAATGACGTGGTCTCGTTCAACATCGCGCTGAACGGGTTCGGCCCGGCGCTCGACCGGCTGGTTCAGCTGGCGAATTGACCGGAAGGCGTCATGCTCGGGCATGGACCCGAGCATCTCTTGCAGAAGATTCTCGGGTCTGCGCTTTGCTCCGCCCGAGAATGACGGCTACAGCTTCGCGCGCGGATCGCGCTTCGCTAGGCGGCCGAGCAGGTAGTCGACCTCGGCCTTGGCGGCGGCGGTCAGGCCCGGGCCCGGCTTGCGCTGCGCGTCATGGCTGAGGATGCCGCGCTTCATCATCACATATTTGCGCACGGCCAGGCCAACGCCCTGCTGCTGCTCATAGCGCAGTAGCGGCAGATGCGCGTCGAAGATGTCGTGGGCATCGTCGCGGCGGCCGGCCTTGCTGGCCTTGACCACGTCGATCAGCAGCTCCGGGAAGGCATAGCCGGTATTGGCGCCGTCGGCACCGCGCTCCATCTCGAAATCGAGGAAGAGCCCGCCATTGCCGGTCAGGATCGCGACGCGGCGCAGCGTCCCGTCCGCCTCGAACTTGCGCAGGGTCGAGATCTTCTCGAGGCCCGGCCAGTCCTCGTGCTTCAGCATCACGCAGGACGGATTGTCCTGGATGATCTTGCGGATCACCGCCGGCGTCATCACCACCGACAGCGTCAGCGGATAGTCCTGGATGACGAAGGGAATGTCGGCGCCGATCGCTTCGACGGCCTGGGCGTAATAGCCGGTGATCTGGTCGTCGGTGCGCAGGTTCGTCGGCGGAGCGATCATCACGCCCCCGGCGCCCAGATCCATCACCTGCCGCGCCAGCGAGCGCATCGCCGCAAAGCCCGGGGCGGAGACGCCGACGATGATCGGCTTGCCGCCCATCTTCGCAACGGCGCGCTTGACCAGGCCGATCGATTCCTCCGGCTCGAGCTTGGGCGCCTCGCCCATGATGCCAAGCACGGTGACGCCGTCCGAGCCGATGCCGTGATAGAACTCGAAGAGCCGGTCGGCCGAGGTCCAGTCGACGCTGCCATCCGGATTGAACGGAGTCGGGGCGATCGGGAAGACGCCGGAGGCTTCGGTGGTCAAAGGCATTGCAATTCTCCTGAAGCCGGCCGCTCAGACGATCCTGGTGCGGACGGTGCCGACACCGGCGATCACACCTTCGAGCACATCACCCCTGACGACGGCCGCGACGCCTTCGGGCGTGCCGGTCATGATCAGGTCGCCCGGAGCCAGCGTGACGAAGCCGGAGAGATAGGCGATCGTCTCAGGCACGTTCCAGATCATCTTGGCGAGATCGGAGCTCTGGCGGACCTGGCCGTTGACCTTGAGCTCGATCAGCCCCTTGTCGGGATGGCCGGCCTTGGCGGCCGCGACGAGCTCGCCGATCGGCGCCGAGGAATCGAAGCCCTTGCCCATGTCCCAGGGCTTGCCGGCCTTCTTGGCGGCGCCCTGCAGATCACGGCGGGTCATGTCGAAGCCGGCGGCATAGCCGAAGACATGGGAGAGCGCGTCGGCCTCGGCGATATCCTTGCCGCCCTTACCGATCGCGACGACGAGCTCCATCTCGTGGTGCAGGTCGGCGGTCTTGGGCGGATACGGCATGTCGGCACCGCCGATCAGCACGGCGTCGGACGGCTTGGTGAAGAAGAACGGCTCCTCGCGATCGGGATCGCCGCCCATTTCGCGGGTGTGCTCGGCGTAGTTGCGGCCGACGCAGAAGATGCGGCGCACCGGGAAGAGCCCGCCGCCGGCCACCGGGATGGCGGCGATCTTCGGCTGGTCGATGACATAGCTGGACATGGGCACGCCCCGTTCGAGAAATTCGGGAGCGTTCATGCGGGAGCGCGCCCGCCGGGGCAAGTGCCTCAGGTCGCTTGGCGGGCCTGCGCTCCTCGCAATGAAGCCTACGATGCCTTCGGCAGGTCTGGTACCTTGTAGGCCGTCGTCGCCTTGATCCGCTCCATGGCGAAGCGCGAGGTGACGTTCTTGAGCGGGATCGTCTCGATCAGCTTCTTGTAGAAGGTGTCATAGGCGGCCATGTCGGCGACGACGACGCGCAGCATGTAATCAACATCGCCGGCCATCCGGTAGAACTCGATCACCTCGGGCATCGCCGCGACGCTTTGCGCGAACTTCTCCAGCCACGGGCCGGAATGATCGGCCGTCTCGATCTGGACGAAGACGGTGAGCCCGAGCCCGATCTTCTCCGGCGCGACGAGGGCGACGCGTTTGATGATCACCCCGGTCTGCTCGAGGCGCTGGATGCGCTTCCAGCACGGGGTCTGCGACAGTCCGACCCGATCGGCGAGCTCCGCGATCGAGATATTGGCGTCTGCCTGCAGCACGGTCAGAATCTTGCGGTCGATGGCGTCCATCTCTCGATCCATGGCAATAGAGAAAATTCTCTTTTCCAAATTCAGGCAATGGAGAATTTTCTTCTTTTTGAAGGGCAATGCTTGTCTTTAGATAGAAAATCCTTTTATCAGACGTCAATAGGCTAGATATCACACACCGTCTGGGGAATTAGATCATGGACCGCCGCCAGTTCCTGCTCGCCGGCTCGTCGCTCGCCGCGGCGCTGCCCTTCGCCGGCGCGTCCTTTTCTAATGCGTTGGCCCAGGAGGCGGTCCCAGCCCGCATCGGCTACATCCCGGTCATCGGCACTGCCCCGATCTTCGTCGCCAATGGCGAGGGCTGGCTGAAGCAGGCCGGCATCGCGCCGACGTTCACGGTGTTCGAATCCGGCCCTAACATGATCCAGGCGCTCGCCTCGGGCACGATCGACCTTTACGTCGCCGGCGTCGCCCCGCTCGCCGTCGCCCGCTCCCGCGGCGTCGACATCCGCGTCGTCGCCTCCACCGCGACCGGCGAGAACGTCTTCGTCGCCGCCCCCGCTCTGGCGAAGTTCTTCACGACGGGCACGAGCGCGGCCGCCGCCTTCAAGGCGCACAAGGCCGCGACCGGCAAGCCGGCGCGTCTCGCCACCCAGCCGGCCGGCTCGGTGCCCAATACCGTGCTACAATACTGGCTCTGGGAGGTCGCCAAGGCCGACAAGGGCGATGTCGAGGTCGTGCCGATGGGCATCGACGCGACGCAGCAGGCCGTGCTCGCCGGCGCTGTCGAGGGCGCGATTGTGCGCGAGCCCGCTCTCACCATCGTCCAGACCCGCAATCCCGGCATCAAGCTGATCGCCGGCGGCGAAGATGTCTTCCCCGGCCAGCCCGGCACGGTCGTCGCCGTCTCCGGCGCCTTCGCCACCAAGAACGCCGCGGCCGTGCAGGGCTTGGTCTCCGGCCTGGTCAAGGCCGCCGATGTCCTGATCAAGACGCCTGCCAAGGCCGCGCCGCATGTCGGCGCCGCGCTTGGCAAGGGCATCGTCGACCCCGCTCTGATCGAGAAGGCGCTGGTCTCACCGGCAACCCGCTTCGAGATCGACCCGCGCAAGATCATCGAGCCGGCGCGCGCCATGCAGGCCTATCAGGTCAAGCTCGGCTCGCTCGAGAAGGAACTTCCGTTCGACGGCCTGTTCGAGACGCAGTATTACGAGCGCGCGCTCAAGGGCTGACGGGGCTACCGATTTGCGTTCACTGCGGGCTCCGGCCCTTGCCCTGACGGGCCTCGTCGCCTTCCTCCTGCTGTGGGAGGCGATCCCCTATTTCGGCATCGTCAATCCGGCCTTCCTGCCGGGCCCGAGCGCCCTGCCCAGCGCCTTCCTGCGCGAGGTGAAGTCCGGCGCCTGGCTCTCGGCCATCATGGGCTCGCTCGGCCATTATTTCATCGGCCTCTCCACCGGCGCGGGCCTCGGCATCGCGCTCGGCGTGTTCACAGGCATGTCGAGGATCGCCGAGGAGACGACCGCCTGGGTGGTCCGTTTGCTGCGGCCGATCCCCGGTCTCGCCTGGGTGCCGTTCGCGATCATCTGGTTCGGCGTCGACCCGCAGGCGGCAGTGTTCATCATCGCGATCGGCGTGTTCTGGATCGTCTTCTTCGCGGCGCAGGGCGCGATCCGCGGCGTCGACCGCGACCTGATCGAGGTCGCCGATGCCTTCGGCTTCCGCTCGCCGCTCCAGCGCCTGACCAAGATCCTGCTGCCCGCGGCGCTGCCCGGCATCCTCATCGGCGTGCGCACTGCGCTCGGCCAGGCCTGGATGGCGGTGGTCGCGGCCGAGATCTTCGGCGTCGCCGGCGTCGGGCAGCGCATGATGCAGGCCTCCAGCCTGCTCGCGACCGATCTCGTCGTCATCTACATGCTGACCATGGCGGCGCTTTACGGCCTGCTCGACACGCTGTTCGTCGCCTTCCAGGGATGGGTGCTGCGTTGGAAAGCGTGATCGACATCAAGGGGCTGTCGCTCACCTTCACCCGCGACGGCGAAGCGACCGAGGTGCTGCACAAGCTCAACCTCTCGGTAGCGCCGGGCGAGTTCCTCGCCATCGTCGGCCCGTCGGGCGTCGGCAAGTCGACGCTGCTGCGCGTCATCGCCGGGCTCGCTCGGCCAAGCGGCGGCGAGGTTGTGATCAACGCCAAGGACAATACGAGGCGCCCGGTCGCGCTGGTCTTCCAGGATTCGCGACTGCTGCCTTGGCGCAAGGTGATCGCCAATGTCGGCTTCGGCCTCGAAGGCCAGAAGCCGAGAGCTGAGCGCCTCGCCAAGGCGCAGGAGATGCTCGATCTCGTCGACCTCGGCCATCTCGCCCAGCGCTGGCCGCACCAGCTTTCCGGCGGCCAGCGCCAGCGCGTCTCGCTGGCGCGCGCGCTCGCGGTCGAACCCGAGATCCTGCTGATGGACGAGCCGTTCTCGGCGCTCGATGCGCTGACGCGCGAGACCTTGCAGGACGAGCTGATCGAAGTCCGCCGCCGCACCGGCAAGACGGTGCTATTCGTCACCCACGACATCGACGAGGCCGCCTATCTCGCCGACCGGGTCGTGGTGCTCTCGGGCGCGCCCGGCCAGATCATTGCCGAACATAAGATCTCCGCCGCCCATCCGCGCCGGCGTGGCGCCGAGGCGGAAGCGGAGATCGTAAGGGCGGTGCGCATCGATCTCGGGGCGGACATCGTCGCCGACGGCGCAGCGATCTGAGCGCTTCGCCGCGAGGCAAGAGCAGCGTCCGATCTATCGCCGGGCGCCCCTGAAAAGCGCTTATGCCGGCTTTATGCGGCCCGTAGCTGGATCGTATGGCGGGCTAATGCCGTTGTGAGCGATCATCCGGCTTGTCTCGGAGGCTGGATCGCCGCCGATAGTGCCGGTGCACTTATAGGCGCACAGGCAACGGCAGAAGGAGGCGCGGCCATGAGTGCTCAAAGTACTCCGCAGGAGTTCAAGCTCCTCCCTGAGCCCGATACGCTGCCCGCTTTGCAGTTGTCGAACGCTCCCGTCGTCGTTCGCTATCTTGCCGCATCCACGATGACCGCCATGGCGACGGTGGTAGCGGTCGGGCTCGACAGCGCGGTGACGATTCCGAACCTGTCCCTCGTCTTCGTCGTGCCCGTGCTGATCGCGGCCGTCGCTTTCGGCCTGGGCCCGTCACTGTGCTCGGCCGTTCTCGGCGCGCTCGCCTATAATTTCTTCCTGACCGAGCCTCGCTTCACGCTCCGCGTCGACGACCCCGCGAATATCTGGGCGATCGGCCTGCTCTTCGTCATCGGCGTGATCGCGAGCGCCGTGGCATCGACCGCCTGTCGCAGGGCGGATGATGCAGCGCTTGCCAAGCGGCAAGCCGCGCTCGTCCGATCCTACGGCCAGAACCTCATCGCAGCCGATGGTCCAGAGGCGATTTTCTCCCGCACGGCCGATGCGCTCGAAGCGCTCTTCAAGGTTCCCGTCGTCTTGATGCTGATCTCGGAGAGCTCGGTCGATCTCACCCTGAGGCGCGGCAGCATCGAGCCTGCCCCGATCGATATCGAGGCAGCGCGCTCGTCCCTGGCGACCGGCAAGGTCGCCGTCGCGGACGTCTATCCATTCGATGCCTCGCGCTTCGATTTCTGGCCTGTGCAGACGTCCACAGGCGACCCGGCAGTCATCGGCCTGGCGTTCGACCCGCAGGAGCGCCCGCCGCAGCCCGGCACGCTCGTCGAAACCGTCGCGAGCCTTATGGCTCTCGCTCTCGACCGCCAGCATCTGCGTACGAGCAATCGCGGATAACCATTCGGCGAATGGCCGTGCCGCCGGACAGACCGGAGCCGGTCAGCAACAGCCCGGTCCCGACGACGGCCCGCAGCACGCTATGCTGGTTTCTTGCTCCGCCGCCCGGTGGCGCGGCTTGCAGATCGCCGGCCGCGTCATTAGCCGCAAGACGACGCGGTCTACCTGCGGCAGCACGGCGCCGACATCGAAAACCCGCATCGGCTCATCCGGCCTGCCCACCTCGAAGGTCAGGCGAGCTCCCGGCGCCAGGGCGATCCGCTCCGCGACCTGAGCGAGGATCGCCCGGAACTTGCCGGCGAGCATATGGCCGCGCCCGTCATGCGAAGGGAGGTCCTCGACCTGGAGAATGGTTTCTTGCCAGCGGTCGGGATTCCCACCGCAGTCGAGCGTGACGAAGGAGCCGGCCTTCACCTCGGTCACATGGTAGCCCGGCTGGATCATGCGGTCCGCGTATTCCAGCAGCAGCGGTTTCGATGCGTGCGGCTCCAGCGCATCCAGAAGCGCTCCCAGCAGGGCGTCGCCCTGAAAATCGATCGGCGAGGGGCTGGCTTCCGGGTTCATCGTCAGCTATCTTTATTTCAACTACTCTTGAGATGTTGAGATAAGAATGACCGAAGCGCAAGCCCTCGACGCCTTCGCGGCCCTGTCGCAGGAGACGCGCTTGCGTAT
Source organism: Allobosea sp. NPDC055332 (assembly GCF_053645455.1). Taxonomy (NCBI): domain Bacteria; kingdom Pseudomonadati; phylum Pseudomonadota; class Alphaproteobacteria; order Hyphomicrobiales; family Alloboseaceae; genus Allobosea; species Allobosea sp. NPDC055332. Next base: position 86,208 of record NZ_JBSHMO010000007.1, read on the forward strand.
CGTCCGGCTGCTGGTGACGGCGGGACCGGACGGCCTCGCCGCCGGCGCGATCGGCGAAGCGGTCGGGGCCTCCTCGTCCCGGCTGTCTTTCCACCTGAACCATCTCGAGCACGCCGGCCTGATCCAGTCGCGACGCGAGGCGCGCTCCATCATCTACAGCGTGGCCTATCCGGCCCTGTCGGGGCTCGTCGCCTTCCTGATGCGCGATTGCTGTCAGGGACATCCTGAAGTCTGCGGCCCGGCGATGGCCGCCCTCGCGACCTGCTGCGAGCCGGCCGCGCCGTGACCAGTCCGCTCCCTCAACGCCTCGCCGCCGAAACGCTCGGCACAGCGTTCCTGGTCGCGACCGTGGTCGGCTCCGGGATCATGGCGGACACGCTCGCCCGCGACGCGGCGCTGGCCCTTCTCGCCAATACACTTGCGACAGGGGCGATGCTCGTGGTTCTGATCACGACGCTCGGGCCGATCTCTGGCGCGCATTTCAATCCGGCGATCAGTCTGATCTTTGCGCTCAAAGGGGATCTGCCGCGCCGGGAAGCGGGCCTCTACGCCCTCGGCCAGACCGCTGGCGGCATCGCCGGGACCATCGTCGCTCATGCGATGTTCGCGCTGCCGCTGTTCCAGACGTCCCTGAAAATTCGCGCCGGCGGCGCCCAATGGCTTTCGGAAGGGGTGGCGAGCTTCGGCCTCGCCGCGACGATCCTCGCCGGCCTGCGCTTCGAGCGAAAAGCCATCCCCTGGCTGGTCGGCCTCTATATCTGCGCTGCCTATTGGTTCACCGCCTCGACCTCCTTCGCCAACCCGGCCGTCGCGATCGCACGGTCCTTCACCGACACATTCTCCGGCATCCGGGCCTTCGACCTGCCGGGGTTCATCCTTGCGGAGCTCGCAGGCGCGCTCTGTGCCCTGGCAGCGATGACATGGCTGCTGCAAGCGCCAGCCGACAACACAGCAATGCAAGCCGCCGAGGAAAAACCATGACGATCACGATCTTCCACAATCCGGATTGCGGCACCTCCCGCAACACCCTCGCCATGATCCGGCAGAGTGGCGAAGAGCCTGTCGTCGTCGAGTATCTGAAGGAGCCACCAAGCCGAGCCCGGCTCGTCGACTTGATCGCGGCCATGGGGATCGGCGCGCGCGGGCTCCTGCGCGAAAAGGGCACGCCCTATGCCGAGCTCGGTCTCGGCAATGCAAAGTGGAGCGACGACGAGCTGATCGATTTCATGCTGGCGCATCCGATCCTGATCAACCGCCCGGTCGTCGTGACGCCGAAGGGAACAAGACTCTGTCGGCCTTCGGAGCAGGTTCTGGCAATCCTGCCGAACCCGGACATCGGCCCGTTCACCAAGGAAGACGGCGAGATTGTCATCCCGGCTGAGAGCCTGCGGACCTGATATCGCGCTTACGCGACGCGGCGATGTCCGGCTCGATTTCGCGCCCGACTTGTTACTCACAGCCGTCCGAGGCATGCGGCTACGCTCTCCCCATCGCACCACACGAGAGGAGAGCGCCATGGCCCATCACGACTACACCCTCAGCTTCACCGTCCCGCAGTCGCCGGATGTCGTCTTCGCCGCCATCACCAATGTGCGCGGCTGGTGGTCGCAGGAGATCAGCGGCGGCACCGAGCATGTCGGCGACGTCTTCGCCTACCGCTACCAGGATCTGCATCGCTGCAGCATCGCGGTCATGGAGGCGACCCCGGGCAAGAAGATCGTCTGGCACGTGCTCGACAACTATTTCAGCTTCACGCAGGACGAAACCGAGTGGAAGGGCACGGACGTCGTCTTCGACATCGCCAGCAAGGGCGATGTCACCGAGGTCGCCTTCATTCATCGCGGCCTGGTGCCGGCTTATGAGTGCTACGAAGCCTGCTCGCAGGGCTGGCAAATGTATGTCGAAGGTAGCCTCCGCGAGCTGATCACGACCGGCAAGGGCCGCCCCAATGTCGGCGAGGCCATGACCGAGAGTGAGCGCATTCTCGCCGCCTGAACTATCGAGCGCCTGAAAATGAGGGACGCCGGGCATTGCCTCGGCGTTCCCAAAAGGAAAATTCGTTCGCCTTTACGAACGCAAGCGACGGTGATATTCCCTCTGTCCGTTATATCGAACGGACTGGGCGACAGACCATGACAATCGAAGCGGCAGACACAGCAGCGCTCCATCCTGAGACCCGCCTGGTCCATGCCGGCACGCTGCGCTCGCAGTTCGGCGAGACCTCGGAAGCGCTGTTCCTGACCCAGGGCCATGTCTATGACAGCGCCGAGCAGTGCGAGGCGCGCTTCCTCAACAAGGATCCGGGCTTCCAGTACGCCCGCTTCTCCAATCCCAGCGTCACCATGCTGGAGCAGCGCATGGCCGCCTTCGAGGGCGCCGAAGCCTGCCGCGCCACCGCGACCGGCATGGCAGCCGTCACCGCGGCGCTGTCGAGCCTGGTTCGGGCCGGCGACCATGTCGTCGCCGCGCGCGCCCTGTTCGGCTCCTGTCGCTACATCGTCGAGGATCATCTGCCGCGTTATGGCGTCGCCTCGACCCTGGTCGACGGCACCGACCTTGTCGCCTGGCGCGCCGCGGTGCGGCCGAACACAAAAGTGTTCTTCCTGGAGAGCCCGGCGAATCCGACGCTGGAGGTGATCGACATCGCCGCCGTCGCCGCGATCGCCAAGGAAGCCGGCGCCAAATTGATCGTCGACAATGTCTTCGCGACACCGTTGTTCCAGCGTCCGCTCGAGCTCGGCGCCGACCTCGTCGCCTATTCCGCCACCAAGCACATCGATGGCCAGGGCCGCTGTCTCGGCGGGCTCGTGCTCGGCTCGAAGGAGTTGATCGAGGGCGAAATCCAGACCTTCCTGCGCCAGACCGGCCCGGCCATGTCGCCGTTCAACGCCTGGGTGATGCTGAAGGCGCTGGAGACGCTGCCCCTGCGCATCCGCCAACAGGCGCAGAGCGCAACCGCGGTCGCCAAATGGCTGAAGGGCCGCAAGGACCTGCCGCATGTCGCCTTCATCGGCGATCCCGAGCACCCGCAGGCTGAGATCATCGCCAAGCAGATGAGCGGCCCGTCGACGCTGATCGCCTTCGAGGTCGCAGGCGGCAAGGATGGCGCTTTCCGCTTCCTCAACAAGCTCAAGCTGATCCGCATCTCGAACAATCTCGGCGACGCCAAAAGCCTGATCGTCCATCCGGCGACGACGACGCATCAGCGCTTCACGCCGGAGGTGCGCGCCAGCATGGGCGTCAGCGACGGGCTGATCCGTCTTTCGATCGGGCTGGAGCATGCCGACGACCTGATCGCCGATCTGAAGCAGGCTTTGGACGCCTGATCTGAACCAGAATTGCGACCGTGCGTTTGAACCTCGGCAACAACCGAGGTTCAGATGCTTCGACATATCGCCTGCACGACCGCGCTGCTCGCGCTTTTCCTTGCTCCGGCGCTCGCCCAGAACGCCGCCCCCGCCTCTCCGGCCGCTCCGGAGAAACCGTCATCGCCCGAGCTCTCGGCCTGCAAGTCGACCGCGATGGCGGCGCTGACGGCGCGCGAGCCCGAGATCAAGGACATCTATATCGACGAGGATGGGCTGACGATCGCGGTGGCGGAGACCAAAGTCGAGGATACCCCGGTGACGCGCATCATCATGGGCGAGGCCTATCTGAAGACCGACAAGACCGACAAGCCGCGCCGCTTCCTCTGCCTGCTCGGCGAGAAGGGCAAGGTGCTGCTGACCTTCTTCACACAGCGCTGAGGCGCCGCCTCAGCCGCCGTCGACGATCCGCGTGTTCGGCCGGTCACGGCCATCGGCGAGCTCTTCGTGCCATTCACCGTCGGCATCCTGGTAGACGATGCCATCGGTGACTCCAGGCCGCTTCTGACGAGCGGCGGCCTTGTTGGCCGCCTTCAGCGCCGAGTCATGCGAGCGGAAGGTTTCCGAAAGAGCGTCGCCGACCTTGTAGGCCCAGCCGCCATCGTGCTGGACGATCTCGTATTTCACCGTGACCATGAGCGTCCTCCATGGCTCACTGATCGAACCGACGGCACACGCCCCAGGTTCCACCGGAGAGGAGGATAGCCCTGCCACGCGAGCGGCGGAAGGGCTCGATCGACTTAGTCGCCGTTGCCGGTATCGGCGGCGCGCAGGCCCTCCAGCACCGGCATCTGGGTGATGTGGTAGCCGGCATCGATATGGTGGACCTCACCGGTTACCCCGCCCGAGAGGTCGGAGAGGTAGTAGAGCGCCGAGCCGCCGATCTCTTCCAGCGTCACCGATTTGCGCAGCGGCGAGTTGGCGCGCTGCCAGGAGTACATGGCGCGGGCGTCGGAGATGCCGGCTCCGGCAAGCGTCCGCACCGGCCCGGGCGAGAGCGCGTTCACGCGGATGCCCTTCGGCCCGTAATCGGCGGCGAGATAGCGCATGCTCGCCTCCAGCGCCGCCTTGGCAACGCCCATGACATTGTAGTTCGGCATCACACGGTTCGAGCCGCTATAGGTCAGCGTGATCATGCTGCCGCCCTGCGGCATGCGCTGCGCGGCGCGCTTGGCGGCCTCGGTGAAGGAGAAGCAGGAGATCACCATCGTCCGCGAGAAATTCTCGCGGCTGGTGTCGGCATAGAGGCCCTTGAGCTCGTTCTTGTCGGAGAAGCCGATGGCGTGGATCAGGAAGTCGAGCGTATTGCGCTCGGGATCGCCGCCCCAGGCCTCGTCGATCGCCGCGAAGGCGGCATCGACGGTTCCGACATCCTCGACGTCGCAGGGGATGACCAGCTTCGAGCCGATGCTCTCGGCCAGCGGCTTGACGCGCTTGCCGAGCGCCTCGCCCTGGTAGGTGAAGGCCATTTCGGCACCATGCGCATGCAGGGTCCGGGCAATGCCCCAGGCGATCGAGTTCTGGTTGGCGACACCCATGACGAGGCCGCGCTTATTGTGCATCAGGGGGAGCATATGCCTGTCTCGAACGGATTCAGGAACCGGGAGGGAACGGAGGAAGGACGCTACAGTGCCGCTGGCACGATCAGTCAACCATTAAGCGCAAGCGCGCCGCCGTGGCCACTACAAATGCTTCCTCACGGCCTCGGCCGTATCCTTCGAGCTCGCCAGCGGCACGATCTCGAAGCGGGCGAGATCGCCCCAGGCCAGCACCCATTCCTGCAGCTTGGTGACGTCGTCGCACTGCATCACCTGGAAGCAGCGGGCGAAATCAGCCGAGATCCAGCTGTCGATATAGGTGAGGCCTTCCGGCATCATCCGGCCATGCTTGTGGAAGCGGGTGTAGATCTCCTTCACCCGTGCCTGGTCGAAATGCTCGATCACCATGAAGAGCATGGCCGGTTACCTCAGGCTTCGAGGCGCTTCATCACGATGGTGGCGTTGGTGCCGCCGAAGCCGAATGAGTTCGAGAGCACGCAGCCGAGGCCGGCATTGTCGATGCGCTTGCGCACGATCGGCATGTCGGCGAAGGCCGGGTCGAGTTCCTCGATATGGGCGCTCTCGCAGACGAAGTCGTTGTTGAGCATCAGCAGCGAATAGATCGCCTCCTGCACGCCGGTGGCGCCGAGCGAATGGCCGGTCAGCGACTTGGTCGCCGAGATCGGCGGGCTCTTCTCGCCGGCACCGAAGACCTCGCGGATCGCCTCGATCTCCTTGGCGTCGCCGACCGGAGTCGAGGTGCCGTGCGGGTTGATGTAGTCGATCTTGGCTTTCACGCCGTCGAGCGCCATGCGCATGCAGCGTACCGCGCCCTCGCCGGAGGGGGCGACCATGTCGTAGCCATCCGAGGTCGCGCCGTAGCCGACGACCTCGCCATAGATGCGGGCGCCGCGGGCCTTGGCGTGCTCGAGTTCCTCCAGCACAACGACACCAGCGCCGCCGGCGATGACGAAGCCGTCGCGGCGCGCATCATAGGCGCGCGAGGCGACTGCGGGCGTTTCGTTGAAGTCGGAAGACATCGCCCCCATGCCGTCGAACAGCACGGAGAGCGTCCAGTCGAGCTCCTCGCAGCCGCCGGCGAAGATCACGTCCTGCTTGCCCCACTGGATCAGCTCATAGGCATTGCCGATGCAATGGTTCGAGGTCGCGCAGGCCGAGGAGATCGAATAGTTGACGCCCTTGATCTTGAACCAGGTCGCCAGCGTGGCCGAAGCGGTCGAGGACATGCCCTTGGGCACTGCGAACGGGCCGACCTTCTTGGACGAGCCGCTCTCGCGCGCCTTGTCGTAGGCATCGATCAGCGCGCGCGTCGAGGGGCCGCCCGAACCCATGATGATGCCGGTGCGCTCATGGCTGATTTCTTTTTCTTCCAGCCCGGCGTCGCGGATGGCCTGCTCCATCGCGACCTGGTTCCAGGCCGAGCCACCGCCATGGAAGCGCATGGCGCGGCGGTCGAGCACCGTCGCAGGATCGAGCGAGGGCACGCCCGCGACGCGGCTGCGGAAGCCATGCTCGGCGAAGTCCGACGCATAGGAGATGCCGGATTTGGCCTCGCGCAACGAGGCCAGCACTTCCTGCGTATTGTTGCCGATGGACGAGACGATGCCCATCCCGGTGACCACCACGCGTCTCATGCTGCTTCTCCGGCTCTTTGTGACAGGCCGGGAGGCCAACCCCGGACCTATGATAGATCGATACCCGCGCAAATGGACCGCGCGGGCAACGAAGGCAAGGCGTCGGGACTATTTTGCTCAGGCCGCTTCGGGCTTGAACAGGCCGACGCGCATATCGGTCACCGTATAGATACGCTTCCCGTCCGCCTCGAGCCAGCCATCGGCGATGCCGAGCACCAGCTTCGACTTGAAGACGCGTTTGAAATCGACGCCGTAGACGACCCGCTTGACCGAGGGCAGCACCTGGTCGGCGAACTTGACCTCACCGACGCCGAGCGCCCGGCCGCGGCCGGGCAGACCAAGCCAGCCGAGGAAAAAGCCGGTGAGCTGCCAGAGCGCGTCGAGGCCCAGGCAGCCCGGCATCACCGGATCGCCCTTGAAATGGCAATCGAAGAACCAGAGGTCCGGACGCACATCGAGTTCGGCGCGCACCATGCCCTTGCCGTGCTCGCCGCCCTCTTCCGCGATCTGCGTAATGCGATCGAACATCAGCATCGGCGGCAGCGGCAGCTGCGCATTGCCCGGCCCGAAGAGCTCACCGCGCCCGCAAGCGAGGATCTCCTCGTAGCTGAATGACGATTGCCGCTCCATCCCAACTTCACTCCATTCCGGCCGTCACGCATCGCGCGGCCAACTCCCGATGCAACGTGCCTAACACGGTGTCGCTGCGGAACGAAAGGGCGCAGGATCGGCTCGGACGTGGATGATCAGCCAGCTGGCGGCGTCACAGCCCTCGAAGCAAGCCGCGACATGCGCCGATGCTTGCGGCCAGGTGATCAAAGCCTTACATCGACTCTAAGCTGGCTCTTTCCCGCTGAGGGGAAAGATGTGGGGAGTTGACGCGCGGCATGGACGGCCTGACGCAGGACCAGGGCTACGGATCGGACGCGCGGCAGGGCTGCCCCTTCCACGACGTACGCCAGAAGCTGCGCCGGGTGGGCCTGCGGCCGACGCGTCAGCGTGTCTCGCTCGGCTGGCTGCTCTTCGCCAAGGGTGACCGGCATGTCAGTGCCGAAATGCTCTATGAAGAGGCGATGAAGGCGCGTGTGCCTGTCTCGCTCGCGACCGTCTACAACACGCTGCACCAGTTCACGCAGGCCGGCCTGCTTCGCGAGCTCGCCATCGATGGCGCCAAGACCTTCTTTGACACCGACAACAGCGACCACCACCATTTCGTGATCGATGGCGAGGACAAGGTCATCGATATCCCGGCCTCGGCGGTCGATGTCGCCGAACTGCCGCCGCCGCCCGACGGCTACGAGATCAGCCGGGTCGACGTCGTCGTCAGGCTGCGCAAGACCGCCGACTGACCTCTTCCCCGCAGCCAGACCTGACTGTCCGGCGCCCCGAGCCTCGCGGCGCTATTGCACGGTCTCATTGGGGTAAACGCCCCAGAGCCGATCCTGCTTGATGTAGCCGGAAATCTTGCTGACCGTAACCCGGCACCAGGCATTCTGGCAGGATTGCACATTGGCGATGACGCCGGGCTCGAGGGTCGCTACCACCGGCGCGCTTTCATTGGCCGAATCACGCAGCGAGAAGGCCTCGCCCTTGTTCTTCGACCAGGGGGAGACCAGGACGGTACGACGCCCCGACAGCAGGCTGTGCAGCACCCAGCCTTCGGTGCCGTCGGCGTCGCGCACACGCCGCCAGGTCTCGAATTCGGCGGTGATCTCGACTGGGAGCCCGGCGCGCTGGAACACCCAGCTGGTGCGATGCTCCTTCGACGGCCCCTCGCGCAGATTGACCCGGTCCGACTTCAGACTGACATAGCGCGGCAGCGGAAGGCCGGAGACGGGGCCGTTCGCGACCTCCTGGGCCGCGCTCCGCGTCGCCAGCAGGGCAAGACCCGCTGCAAGCAGAAGGCCGAACGGGCCCCGCGTCCTCTTAACCGTCATCCAACCCACTCCTCGACCTGCCCACCCGTAGCGCAATACGCCCCAAAGGGTCAGGTTGTGTTCCGCCGCAACGCTGCTAGACAACGAGGCGGCTGCCGATCGTCGAAACTGTCCGACTCAATTCCTGATGCGCCTCGGTTAATGGGGGGTTGAGGCGGAATGGAGACAGTGCGGCCACTGGTCGCGCCTGGCTTGGCGCTGGGCCGGCAATGTCGGAGTCTGAGGGGCCTTCAAGGAGCCGCCCATGTCGAAGAAGAAGCCCCTGGTCGTGGTCACGCGCAAGCTGCCCGCCGTGGTCGAGACGCGGATGCGCGAACTTTTCGACGCCAGGCTCAACCTCGACGACGCGCCAATGAGCCAGGCCGCCCTGGTCGAGGCGATGAAAACCGCCGACGTGCTGGTCCCGACCGTGACCGACAAGATCGACGCCGGGCTGATCGCCCAGGCCGGCGAGCAATTGCGCCTGATCGCCAATTTCGGCAACGGCGTCGACAATATCGATGTCGCCAGCGCGGTGCAGCGTGGTATCACCGTGACCAACACACCTGGCGTGCTCACCGACGATACCGCCGACATGACGATGGCGCTGATCCTCGCCGTCGCCCGGCGCATCGCCGAGGGCGCCCGCATCATCACCGACGACGAATGGGCCGGCTGGTCGCCGAACTGGATGCTCGGCCGCCGCATCACTGGCAAGCGCCTCGGCATTGTCGGCATGGGCCGGATCGGCCAGGCGCTGGCGAAGCGCGCCTCCGCCTTCGGCCTGTCGATCCACTATCACAACCGCCGTCGGCTCGACGCCCGCATCGAGGAGGCGCTCGATGCGACCTACTGGGATTCGCTCGACCAGATGCTGGCGCGGATGGACGTCGTCTCGGTCAACTGCCCGCATACGCCGGCGACCTACCATCTGCTTTCGGCCCGCCGCCTCAAGCTGATGAAGCCCGACGCCATCCTGGTGAACACGGCACGCGGCGAGATCGTCGACGAATCGGCGCTGTCGCGCATGCTGGAAGCCGGCGAGCTCGCCGGCGCCGGCCTCGACGTGTTCGAGCATGAGCCGGCCGTCAACCCACGCCTGCTCAAGCTTGCCCGTCAGCATCGCGTCGTCGTGCTGCCGCATATGGGCTCGGCTACGCACGAAGGACGCGCCGACATGGGCGAGAAGGTCATCGTCAACATCAAGACCTTCATGGACGGGCACAAGCCGCCGGACCGCGTCCTGCCCAGCATGCTCTGAAGGCAGGCTCAGGCCGCCTCGGACTGCTCGCCTGGCCGGTAGCGGCATTCCGACAAGCTATCGAGTTCGCCGAGATCGGCGGCGTGGCGGCGGCCCCAGTCGCAGAGCGTCGCGATCACCGGGGCGAGGCTCTGGCCGAGCGGCGTCGCCGCATAGTCGACGCGGGCCGGGACCTGCGGCAGGATTTCGCGGCTGACGAGGCCGTGCTCCTCCATCTCGCGCAATTGCTGGATCAGCACCTTCTGGGTGATGGCGGGAACGCGCCTCTGCAGCTCCGACAGGCGCTTGGGGCCATCGAAGAGCTGGTAGAGGATCACGGCCTTCCAGCGACCGGAGATCACCTTGAGCGCCCGCTCGACCGGCAGCATCGGCAGGCGCTTCATCGGATCGGCCATGCTCACCTCTTGGTCTGCTGCAAACAAATCGGTGTGTAGTCACCGCCCGGCATCCTAGCCCAGAACGCAGCCCACGCTCATCCCCTTCGCGTGAGGCCTATCCATGAAAGCCATCCAGTACAGCCGCTTCGGTGGCCCCGACGTGCTCGAGATCGTCGAGGTCGAGACACCGTCGCCCAAGCCCAGCGAAGTGCTGGTCGCGGTCGGCGCGGTCGGCGTCAACTTCTTCGAGGTGATGATGCGGCAGGATCGCTATGTCGTGACGCCATCCCTGCCCTTCCGTCCCGGCGTCGAGATCGCCGGCACCATCGCGGCCCTAGGCGAAGGCGTCACCACATTCTCGGTCGGAGACCGCGTCGCCGCTGCGCTTTACGTCGCCGGCGTGCAGAGCGGCGGCTATGCCGAATACGTAGCGATCAACGCAGATGTCGTCGTGCGCCTGCCGGACGAGATCAGTTTCGCGGCAGCCGCGACGCTGCAGGTTCAGGGCCTGACCGCGCTGCACCTGCTGCGGAGCCATTCAGTTGCGGGGAAGAACGTTCTGATCAGCGCCGCGGCCGGCGGCGTTGGCAGCCTGCTGGTCCAGCTGGCCAAGCGTAGCGGCGCCAAGCGGGTCGTCGCCATGGCGAGCTCGGCCGAGAAGCTTACCCTGGCGCAAGAGCTCGGCGCCGATGCCGGCGTCGACTACACGCAGTCCGACTGGCCGGAACAGGTTCGTGCCGCGACCGATGGCGCGGGCCCGGACCTGATCTTCGATGCGTCCGGCGGCGACATCCCGGCGCAATGCCTTACCTTGCTCGCGCCGTTCGGCCGCCTCGTGCTCTACGGCCCGCTCTCGCTCGCCGACTTCCGGCCGGATGCCGAGGCGCTGAAGACGCTGATCTTCGGCAACCGCACGATCGCCGGCTTCTCGCTGCTGCCGCATCTGGCGCCCGAACGCCTCGCAAGCGAGCTCGGCGAACTGTTCAGGCTCGCGATTTCCGGCGAACTCAGGCTGCTGCCCGGCGAAAGCTTCCCGCTGGCACAGGCGGGTGCAGCCCATGCGGCGCTGGAAAGCCGGCGCACGGCCGGCAAGCTGGTGCTGGTGCCCTGAAGCCGCTCAGCTGGCGCGGGCGGTGGCGAACTGGCCCGCCTTGCGGAAACGCCAGAGATAGCCTGGCACTTCGGCCTCGGCCGAGACCGGGGCGATGCCGAGCCCGTGCAGGGTCCGGCCTTCCTTCTCGGCCGTCGCCGAGACGACATTATCGCTCTCGAGCAGGCTGACCTGGTCGCGCGTCAGGACGAGTTCGCTCGGCATCAGGCCGAGCGTCAGCATGTCGGCGATCTCAAGGATCTGGCCCTGCAGGCGGGCGAGGCCGAACGGCATCGGCGCGATCAGGCGCTTGCGGCCGGTGATCTCGCAGACGTAATCGACCAGCCCCCGCAAGGTCTTCGTCTCGGGGCCGCCGAGCTCGTAGACCTTGCCGCCATCGACCTTGCCGTCGACAGCGCGCGCGATTGCTTCGGCGACATCGCCGACGAAGACCGGCTGGAACTTGGTCTCGGCTCCCGCGAGCGGCAGCACCGGCAGCATGCGCACCAGCGAGGCAAAACGGTTGAAGAAGGTGTCCTCCGGTCCGAACATCACCGAGGGACGAAACACGATCGCCTGCTTGACCAGAGCATGGGCGGCCGCCTCGCCCTCCGCCTTCGCGCGGGCATAAGCCGATTTCGAATCGGCATCGGCGCCGAGCGCGGATACCTGGATCAGCCGCTCGACACCGAGATTCGCGCAGGCCTGCGCCACGGAGCGCGCGCCTTGCGCCTGCACCGAGGAGAAGTTCTGCCGGCCCTTCTCCCGCATGATGCCGACGAGATTGATCACCACATCGGCGCCGTGCACGGCGGCTGCGACCGAATCGGGATAGCGCAGATTGGCCTGCACCGCGGTGACCTGACCGACGATACCGAGCGGCTGCAGGAAGCCGGCGAGATCCGGACGGCGTACTGCGGCGCGGACACGATAGCCGCGACGCGCCAGCGCCCGCACGACATGGCGCCCGAGGAAACCCGAGCCGCCGAAGACCGTGACGAGTTGCGAAGCGGGAGGCAGGACCGTCATGATGACGCAAAGCTCCGTTTGGAAGCGCTGAAAACTAAGGCCGTCGGCTTGTCCTAGTTCATCGCGGTGCAGCTGTGAAGGCGGCGCGACGCCGCCCGTGCAAGGCTTTTTGGGCCGTTGTTGGAAAAGCCGGCTTAGCCCGTTGACAGCTGCGTTCGGCCCCCGTAAACGAACCGCCGTTGCCCAGGTGGCGGAATTGGTAGACGCACCAGCTTCAGGTGCTGGCGCTCGCAAGGGCGTGGAGGTTCGAGTCCTCTCCTGGGCACCACTCATCTACCAGAGTGGTGGTTTGTCAGCACCTTAGCTGATATCAAGGACGTGCATCGCCCTCATGGGCGTCCAAGGCAAAGCGACCCGATCGCCGGGTCGATGGTGCGTGCCGCGCCAAAGCCCGTCGACTGCCCATGCAGCCCGCACCAACGGGTCGGCAGCGCCTCATGTGAAGGGCTAGCCGCCGATGCCCTTGGCCCGATGATAGGCCACCAGGGCGTTGGCGTGCCCATGCCCCATCCCATGCTCCGACTTCAGCACGGCGATCATCTCCCCATGCTTCCTGTCGCCTAATGCGGCGAGGAGCGTGAGCCAGTGGCTGATCGGCTGTCCATAGGTCTTCTCGATCGAAGGGAAATAGGAAGCCGGTCCTTTTGTCTTTTCGACAGTCATCTGAGTTCTCCTATCCCCCTGGCAACAGCCGGCCAGGTCCATAACGGTTCTTGTCAGCGATCTCGCCGGACCACGGCATAGCCGCGCCTTTCGGCGCGGCTCCTATGAGAATTCGGCTCTAGAGCTTGACCAGCATCTTGCCTGTGTTGGCGCCCTTGAACAGACCGATGAAGGCGTCGGGCGCGCTGTCCAGGCCTTCATAGACGGTCTCGCGGAGCTTGATCTTCCCTTCCCTGATCCAGCCGCCGACCATCGCGATCAGCTCGGGGAAGGCATCGACATGGTCGGAGGCGATCAGGCCCTGCAGACGGATACGCTTCTCGATCGCCAGAAAGACATTCGCCGGCCCTTTTGCCCCACCCTCCTGATTGTAGCCGGCTATCATGCCGCAAAGGACGAAGCGAGCGTGATCATTGGCCACCGCCAGCGCTGCCTCCAGATGATCGCCGCCGACATTGTCGAAATAGATGTCGATGCCTTCGGGCGCGGCCTGCGACAGAGCGGCGGTCAGATCCGGCACCTCGCGATAATTGATGACCGCGTCGACGCCGACCTCGTTCAGCAGCCAGTCGGCCTTGTCGTGCGACCCGACAGAGGCGACTACGCGCAAGCCGAGCAACTTTGCGATCTGCGCGACGATGCTGCCGACCGCACCGCTCGCCGCCGAGACGAAGATCGTCTCGCCCGCCCTGGCCTCGGCGATCCGGACGAGCCCGACATAGGCGGTGAGGCCGGGGAAGCCGAGCGCGCCGAGATAGGTCTGCGGCGCGATGCCGTCGGTGGTGATCTTCGTCGCGAACCGTGCATCCAGCACGACGCGCTCACGCCAGCCGGCAAAGTGGACGACCTGGTCGCCGACCGCGAGGGCGGGATCGGCGCTTTGCTCGACCACGCCAACCGCGGCGCCCTCCAGAACTGCATCGAGCTGGAACGGCGCGATGTAACTTTTGCGGTCGACCATGCGACCGCGCATATAGGGATCGACCGACATCCAGGTGTTCCGCACCAGGACCTGGCCTGCCGCTGGCGCGGGCAGCGCGGTTTCGACGAAAGCAAAGGCATCGCGCGTCGGCACGCCGGACGGGCGGCTCTTCAGGTGAATCTCACGGCTACGGGTATGCATCGTCTTCGACCTTTGGGTTGGAGGAGAATCAAGCCGCGATGGACGCGCGGCAGTAAAGCGAGGCGCCAAGCGCGAACGCTGCGGCGAGATCGGCCTCACGGGCTGCGGGATCACCGCTCTCGACATCGAGGAAGAGATGTGTCGCGACATCGTCGATACCGCTGAAATGGAACACTCCATGCTCGATCTGAGCGGTGATCGCGGCGCGATGGCCGTGCTTGTCATAGGCGCGCGGCCCTGCGCCGCCGGTGGCGATCAGGCGCACGATCTTCCCGGCGAGCGGCTTGGGCGCAGCTTTCGAATCGAAGGCCCAGCCCTTGGTGAAGACCCGATCGATCCACCCTTTCAGTACCGCCGGAAACGACCACCAGTAGACCGGGAAGGCCAGGATCACGGCATCGGCCGCTTCGATGCGCTGCTGCTCGATCCGGACATCGTCCGGAACCGGACCGGCGCCGTGATAGAGCGCCAGATCAGCCGCCTGCAGGCGAGGATCGAAGCCCACCGTCAGCAGGTCCAACCATTCCACCTCGACCTGCCGGCAGCTCGCCAGACCGTCGACATAGCGCTCCGCCAACCTCGTCGCAAAAGACTTGCCGCGCGGCTCGGCTGTGACAATCAGGACTTTCATGGCCTGCCCCTCGATTTCGATGGGGCTATTCAGCCATCGCTTTGATCGATATAAAAGTTCGATTTTTCGCCCCTATTAATCGATGCAATCGATCAATGTCACCCCGTATCTCACTCGACCAATGGCGGGCCTTCGTGAGCGTCGTGGAAGCCGGCGGCTTCTCGCAAGCCGCGGCAGCGCTGAACAAATCGCAATCGACGGTCAGCTACGCCGTGCGCCAGATCGAAGAACAGCTTGGCCTGGCGGTCTTCCGGATCGAGGGGCGTAAGGCTTCACTGACCCTGGACGGCAAGATTCTGTATCGGCGCGGCAAGGCCCTGGTCGACGAGGCGACGCGGCTCGAGCGTGCAGCTCACAATCTCGCCAAAGGGCGCGAGCAGATGCTCAGTCTCGCAGTCGAGGCCCTCTTCCCGACCTGGCTCATTCTGCAATGCCTGGACAGGTTCGCCGAGACCTATCCTGAAACCCGGATCGAGCTCTACGAGACGGTGATGGGCGGGACCGACGAGTTGCTGCAGGCCGGCGCCGTCGACCTGGCCATCTGCGCCGACAATCTGCCGGCGGGACATACCGGCGATGTCCTGCTGAGCTATCGCGCCATCTGTGCCGCCGCCCCTTCCCACCCGCTGCACCAGCTGCAGCGGCCACTGGCGATTCAGGACCTCGCGGGACACCGGCACCTCGTCATTCGGGACAGCGGTTCGAGGCGCGTGAGGCCCAGTGTCTGGGAGGTGGCCGAACGGCGCCTGACCATGAGCAACAAGGCGACGTCGATCCACGCCGCCTGCATGGGGATGGGTTTCGCCTGGTATCCCGAAGACTGGATACGTGAGGAGCTGCGCTCCGGCCAGCTCAAGCCCTTGCCGCTGCAGACCGGCGCCGAACGAAGCGGCGCGCTCTACCTCGTCTATCCGGACCCGGACGGGGCCGGCCCCGGCGCGCTCGAACTTGGCCGGATCATCCGGGAGGTGGCGAAGCGCGCGAAACTTGCGCCCGAGTCATCGACGCCCCGCTAAAGCGCGAAGGCCCGTCGCAATGCCGGGATAGCTCTGTTCGGACGCTCTGGCGGCCGCAGCCGGTTCCGCAAATCTCAGGATCAGCTCAGCTTCAGCGTGCGAGCAAGCCAGTTGCCAGCACAGCTAGTCAGGCATCGTTCCAGCTGCCTGCCTTTGCGCCCCGCACCTTGACGGGCATTCTTCTGATGATGCACGCTATGATTGATAGCTCAGAAGGAATGGCGCCATGCCACGCGGGCGACTCGACCTCATTGACCGGGAGATCGGAAAGCGAATTAGGCAGCGACGCAAGGAACTGCGGCTCAGCCAAGGTGAGCTCGCGGATCGCATTGAAGTCAGCTATCAGCAGTTCGGCCGATACGAAGACGGCAAGAGTCGGATCAGCGCAGGCGTACTGGTAAAGCTTCTCGAGCCGCTCTCAGTGCCAATAGCCTATTTCTACGAAGGCATGGTCACGAAGATCGCAGCCTCCGGACTGTCTGACGCGGAGCAGATACGCTACGCTCCGCAATCAGCGGAAGCATTGCGTTCCCGATTGAGCCAGGCGGCTGCCATCATTTCAGATCTCGACAAACTTGAAGCTGTGACACATCTGACCGAACTTTTCGCGAGGGATGAAGCCAAGGGTTGAGTTGCGCGTCCCCACGGGCTTGAACGTCGAAAGGCCGCCGAGACTAATCTCTGCGGACTTTTTGGTTATGTCGTTCGGGTATCTGGTTGCGGGGGCCTGGGCCACCTTTACCGAACACGGATCCGGCCCGTTTAGGCAGAGGCCGTTCGCCCAGGTGCGGAATGAAGGTGGAGCGACATTCACGCCCAGCAACGTATCGCGGGCGCTGTCAGCGCGGACATAGTTTGGAGCTATCCGGTGCTCCCGCTGGCAGAAGCGGTATCGGCAATGCCGCGGCAGTAACCTGTCCCAAAGGTCAATAGGAATCGGTTTCTGACCGGGAGCCTATAGGCAATTCCGGGAACCGAACCGGAAAATCATTGCTTCGCGCGCGGACGCGCCGGCCTGCGGAGGTCATGTGATCCGGAACTGCCTCATTGTGCTGCTCTTCACGATCCTGACCACAGCCTGTGTCCCACGGGATGGTGCGGTGCAGAGTTCCAACGGCCCAGGATACATGCAGGAAAGCGTTCGGCGCCCGCCTCAACAAACCGATTTTTTTGGTAACAGCTTACGACGGCAGAGTCCTTGACCCACCCGCCAATCTGAAGCGACGCGGCAGAAGACTCCGGATCAACGCCTGAAGCTCATAACACCTCGATCGATGGAGGCACGCATGAGGCTCTCGATCACTCTGTTGGCGGCGCTGATTGGCTTGGTCATGGGAGGCGCCGGCGAGGTTCGCGCCGTAGTCTACTGTCAGTACATCAACTACCCGGTTGGCTGTATTGCAACACCTGGCGTTGTCCTGCGCCCCCGGCCGGTCGCCCGCGCCGTGGCCACGCCCGGTGTTGGCGCACCAGGCGTCGGCGTGCGGCCGGGCACCCCGATGAACCGCGGCGGCCCGGTCAATCGCGCTGGGCGCCGTTGAGGCAGCCATCCGCCAAAGTCGCGAATGTCGCCTCCTCGACCTTTCGCCGAACCAGACAATCCAACGTGTCGGGCGGACGCGCTCAGTTGCTTTTCCCGACCGGGAACCCTGCTCGCCGCGCCGCTTCGGTCAGTTTCTCTCGGTCACTGGCGGTAAAATTCCGCATCGCCAACTCGGCCGCGAAATTGTCGAAGAATCGCGGCCTCATCTTCAGGAACTGATCGACGCTCTCAGCGCGCTCTTTTTCCAAGCCGGCCCGAGCGAAAATGATGGCGCCAACGAAATGATAGAATGAAAAACGCGGAAGATCTGCTCGCTTGATCCATTCAACGGCAAGCTGATCGTTTCCCATCATGTAGTATGCAAGGGCGACAAGTCCCATGTAATAGCTTGCCTGGCTCGGGTTCCTCGCCAAAGCGTCTTCCATCATCGCAGCGCCACGTTTCCAAGCGCCAGCCTGAGCAATCCGGCTGCCGAATTCGGCCAGTATCTCGGTATCGTTCGGGTTGAGTGCCAGCGCTTTCGCGCCGATCTCGAGGGCAGCGTCCGGCATCCGGCTGAAGAACAGCACTGTCATGAGTGCCTGGAGCGCTCGGGCGTTGGTGCCATCCAACTCGACCGCGCGCTCCGCGGCCTGGCGCGCGCGATCCGTTCCAGCCGGCGACGGCCCGCGTCTATTGAGGTCGAAACGATCCTCGTCCAGATACAGATACGCCAGCATGGCCCAGCCAGTCGAATAGGCGGGGTAGTCGGCGACCGTCCTTTCCAGGCAATCGCGCGTTGCGGCGTGCTCCTCGCGGTCGAGCACTTTGCGATAATGATAGAAGCGCAGGACACACAGATAGGCCTCCGCATTCCCCGCGGTTTGCGTCAAAGCGTTCTGCGAAGCGGGCGCGAAGATCGCGCCATAAGGCTGCGCGACCGCTGCCGCCACCTTCGCTGCAATGTCAGCCTCGATCTCGAAGCTTCCTGCTCCCCTCAAGGTTCGGTCGTAGATCTGGCTCCAGACGATCCTCCAGCTTTGCCGGTCGATCAGCCTGGCTGAGACGCGTAGTTGCTCGCCCGCGACGCGAACCCCGCCTGCGAGCAGATACCGAGGGCCTGCCGCCAGATCAGTGGCACTCGCCCCCTGGCCCGGAGCGTTCGGAAGGCCTCCGACGACCTTCAGATCTCTGAACCGCGCCAACTGGGTGAGCAACTCGTCGGAGATTCCGGATGTATAGAGCGCTCCTGGTGCTCCGGACAGGTTTGCAAACGGGAGAACCTCTATCGTGATTTCCGGGCTGGGAAGCCTCTTCGGCAAGCCAGTCCGACCTCCAACCACGGCCAGGATGAGCAGCAACACAGTCGACAGGACGACCGCAAATTGACCGATGCGCCAGTGTCGCGCCCAGAACGTCTGTGTCGGCGGGGCCGGCATGCCCTCAGGATCAACGTCAGCCTCAACCGAGAGCTCGCGGCCGGTCCATTGCAGCGTGGGAATATACGTGCCCTTGGGGATATCGATCCGGATCGGGTCTTCGCGGCCGGACAGCAGGTAATATCGCTCCAAGGCGCGGCGGAGGCGCCCCGCTTCGATACGCACCACCGGATCGTTCATCGTGTCGAAATTATCGCCGCGGCCGAACACCTCCCTGGCGATCGCGTATGCCTTGAGGCGATTGCCTCGCCCGGCCAAGGTTTCTTCAACGACAAAGGTCAGAAAATTCCGCAGCCGCCCTGTGGCCGCGAAATCCTCGCTCTTCAAGATCCGCTCGACCTGCTTTCGAACCGCGTCGGCGTCCACGCCGTCATGATCGCCGCGGTGCGCTCCAGGGGCTCTCATGACGTTGTACCCTCATATGAGGGGGATAGTATTTCTGGCTCAAAACCTAGGCAACCATAAGATCTCACTAAAATATCCAAGTATTTTAACTAATTCGGGTGAGCAATAGGATTAGTCCGCGCCGGAGGCGCAATTCTAGGCAATTTGGCTGCCGGCGAATATGAACGATCGTCAACATTCGAGCATTGATCGATATCAAAGATTCGACCGTGATTGCCCGCTCGCATTCGCGGATCCGTGACCGCTTCGGTCAGATCGACATCAGAGCCACGAGAACCGGCCCCCAAGCTGTCAGCAGGATATTACCGATCGCATAGGGAACCGTATAGCCGAGCGCCGGAATATTGCTCTGCGCCTCGTCCTGAACCGCCCGGAGCGCGGCGGTGATCGTGCCAGCCCCGGCGCAAGCGCCCAAGACGATGAGCGGGTCCATCTTCAGGACATAGCGGCCGAACAGGATGCCGATCGTGTGTGGCAGCAGCGCGGACACCAAGCCGACCGCGACGAGGCTGAGCCCGGTCGTGCTCAACCCCGATACGAAACTCGGGCCAGCGCTCAGGCCGACGATGCCGATGAACATGCACAGCCCGAGCGTATCGAAGATCCAGATTGCCGGCTCGGGAATGCGGCCAAAGAACGGGTAGGCCGACCTCAGCCAGCCGAAGACGAGGCCCATGATCAGGGCGCCACCACTGGTGGTCAGCGTCAGCGGCACGCTGCCGACGACGACGGTCAACAGGCCGACGAGCCCGCCGAGAAAGATGCCGAAGCCGACGAAGACCATGTCGGTCGCAGAGGTCCGGCGGTCCGGATAACCCAGTTCGGCTGCAGCCCGCTCGACGCTAGGCAGCGGCCCGACGATCGACAGCACGTCGCCGCGATTGATCCTGCTCTCGGCGCCGATCGGCATGTCGACGCCTGAGCGCATCAATCGCGACAGAAAGACGCCGCGGGCGAATTGCTCCTTCGCCAACTCGGCCAGCGATCGCCCGTCGAGCGCTCGGTTGCTCAGGACCACGTCGAGTGACTCGATCGGCATATCGAGGAGAGCCGGGTCGCTGACCTCAATGCCGATCGCGTCGCCACGCTCGGTGTGGATTTCCTGCCGTGCCATCACCGCGATGATGTCGTCCTGGCGAAGGGCGAGGTCGGCGGACGGCTCCAGCAGCGCCTCTCCGCGACGGATGCGCAGGATATAGGCGCGCCCTGCCTTGGGCATTGCCTCCAGCTCGGCGACCGTTCGCCCGAAGAGCTCGCTATTGGCAATGCGATAGGCCCGGACATCGAAAACCCTTGCGGCCGAGACCACGCCCTCCGCTTCGGCCGCCGCCGCCGTCGACTGCGAGCGCATGGCGGCGATCTTCTTCAAGTCGACGCCCATCAGCTTGGGGCCGATCTTGGGAAGGAACCAAACCAGCGAAGCCGTGCCGACGAGATAGGTCACGGCATAGGCCACCGGGATATTGTTGATGAGCGCTGCTCGCTCCGCCTCCGGCAAGGGAAGGCGCTGGATCGCTTCGCCGGCCGTGCCGATCACCGTCGATTCAGAGAATGCTCCGGCAAGCAGGCCGGCGGCTGTGCCGATGTCGTAGCTGAGCAGCTTTGCGAACAGCAGCGCCGTCAACAGGCAGGACACGCACAGAACCACGGTGAGCGCCACTTGTGGAAGGGCGTCCCGCTTCAGAGCACGGAAGAATTGCGGGCCGACCTTGTATCCGGTGGTGAACAGGAAGAGATCGAAGAAGACCGCCTTGACCAGTGGTGAAACCTTGATGTCGAGCTGCCCGATCAGGACGCCGGCGAGCAGACAGCCGACGACGATGCCGAGGCTGAAGCTGCCAAATTTCAACCGCCCGATCAGAAAACCGAGAGCCACGGTCAGGAAGATTGCGAGATCGGGGCTTTCACGGAGCGCGTAGGCGACGTAGCTCATTGGCCCCTCGCAATGAAGCGGGCGAACCCCGGACCGGAGCCGGTCCTGCCTCTATCGTTGCCGGGGCGGCTCCGCCGCTGATCCGCCCCGGTCCACGCGCCTTCGACGGCTTTGCAGGCTCAGGCCTTGGCCTTCTCCGACAGGGCCTGCTTGTAGGCCTCGAAAGCCTGGCGATAGCCGCGCGCAACTGCGCGCGTCGCCCGGCCGATCTGGCCATAGACCTCGTCATCGAGATTGGCGAAGGAGACGCGGACCGACCAGTCCGGCGCATGGAAGCCGCCGCCGTTGAGCAGGACGATGCCGTGGTCCTCCGCCAGGCGGAAGACGATGTCGAGCGGATGGACGTTCTTCTTCATATACGCGACGACTTCCGGGCCGACATATTTGTTGGCCCAGAACTCGAAATCGACGAGACCGTAATAGCGGTCGTGCAGCATGTTCTCGGGTACCTCGATGCCGAGCCCCTCGATCATCCGCTCCGCCCTTGCCCTTACGATGCCCATGCAGGTCTTCTGATAGAGCTTGGCCTCGTCCATCAGTTCGGACAGCGAGAACAGCGACATCATCACCTGCTGGGGCAGCGACAGCCCGGCGGTGTGGTTGAGCGCGATGTCGCGGCTGTCGGCGACGATACGGTCGATCAGCTTCATCTCGCGCGGCTTGAGCGTCAGTGGCCCATAGCGCTTGTCGAGTATTGACAGCGTCTTCTCCGGGTGGTTGGCAATGACTTTGTCGAAGATGTTCTCGCGATGGATCGCGATGACGCCGAGCCGCCAGCCGGTGCAGCCGAAATACTTCGAATATGAATAAACGCCGATGGTGTTGCGCGGCAGGGCACCGAGCAGGCTGCGGAAGCCCGGGACGAAAGTGCCGTAGACGTCGTCGGTCAGGATCAAGAGATCGGGGCGCTTGGTCTGGACCAACTTGACGATCTTGCCGATGGTCTCCTCGCTGAGCGCGACCGCATAAGGATTGCCCGGGTTCACCACGAAGAAGGCCTTCACCTTCGGGTCCTCGAGCTTCTTCAGCTCGGCATCGGTGAACTGGAAGCGGTTTTCCTGCGGCGCCGCGACCGAGATCACCTCGAGGCCGTAATCCTCGAGATGGGGCATTTCGAGATAGGGGGTGAAAATCGGCGTCGCCAGCGCGATCGTGTCGCCGGCGTTGAGCAGGCGGTTGGCCTTCAGCGACTTGAAGAGGTAGCACATCGCCGCCGTGCCGCCCTCGACGGCGTAGAGATCGAACTGGCCGGAAGGGCGCGGCTCGCCGCACATCGCCCACATCAGGTATTCGTGCACGACGCGCTCATTGTGGACGAGCATGCGGTCCGGCACCGGATAATTGTCGCCGATGATCGAGTCGACGAGTTCATGGACGAACGCATCGGGCTTGAAGTCGAACTTCTTGACCGCGAAGGCGACCATGTCCTTGAGGAAGCTGGCGCCGGGCGCGTCCTTGTGATCCGCGAGCCAATCGTCGAGCCGCGCGGCGATGCCGTCGGCCTTTGGCATGCCGCCAATTCCAGCGGGCTTGCTCATCGTGCGCCGGCTTTCGGTGATCGCGAACTGGCCGAGCAGGAAGAAGCCTTCGCGCGGCGTCATTGCCACCCAGTTCGGATTGCCGCGTCCGGCATTGAGCATCGCGATAGAGGAATTCTGGGCAGTCAGCTTGGCGAGGCGGATCAGCTCGTCCTTGATCTCGAAGGGGCTGAGTTTCTCGAAGCTGCGCAGGGTGACGGGGTCCATGACATGTCTCCGAAATATTTGTTGTTTCAAAGAGTTATGACGTGCTCGACTAGGTCATGAGCATGATGATCACCATGCCCCAGATCGTGAGCAGCGTGTTTCCGACAGCATAGGTCACGGTGTAGCCGAGGGCCGGAACCTGGCTCTTGGCGGTCTCGCAGACCATGCCGAGTGCAGCCGTCGTCGTGCGGGCGCCGGCGCAGGCGCCGAGCAGGATCGCCGGGTCGAAACGGAAGATGTACTTGCCGGCGAACATCGCCAGGATCAGCGGGATCGTCGTGGCGACCGCGCCCCAGAGGAAGAGGCCGACGCCCTGGGTCTGCAGGCCTTTGACGAAGCCCGGACCGGCCGAGATGCCGACGACCGCGATGAACATGTTGAGGCCGACCGAATTCATGAACCAGACGGTCGAGCTCGGGATGCGGCCGAAGAATGGGCGCACCGAGCGCAGCCAGCCGAAGACCAGGCCGGAGATCAGCGCCCCGCCGGCCGTCGACAGCGTCAGGGGAACGCCCGACACCTTGAAGACGATAGCGCCGATCAGGGCGCCGAGCACGATGGCGCCGCCGATGAAGGCCACATCCGCCACATCGCTCGGGCGATCGGCATGCCCAAGAGCCTTGGAGACCGCGGCTATGTCCTGGGTGCGGCCGACGACGGTGAGAATGTCGCCGCGGTGAATCACCGTCTCCGGCAGGATCGGGATGCTGACCGCGGTCGCACCACGGACGATCTTGCGGAGGAAGACGCCGCGCGCCGTCGGCAAATGCGACAGCTCGGTCAGCGTCTTGCCATCGACGTCCTTGCTGGTCACGTAGATGTCGATGCCCTCGGCCTTCAGATCGAGCAACTCGGGATCCTCGACCTCGTCGGCGTTCTGGCCGATCAGGTTGACGAGGGTCTCGCGCGGCCCCGCCAGTGCGATGACATCCCCTTCCTGCAGGACCGTGTCGGCGGTGGCGTCTTCGATCGCGCCGTTGCGGCGGATGCGCTCGACGAAGACGCGGGCGTCGGGCACCAGGGCCTCAGCTTCTGCGGCGCGCATACCGGCGACCTTCGCACCGGAGCGAAGACGGAAGGCGCGCAGCTCGAAGCGGCGCCAGGCGGAGCCCGGCCCGCCGATCTCCTTGCCGCCGCCGAGCCTCGCCTCATAGTCCTTGCAGGCTTGGACGAGATCGATGCCAAGGAGTTTCGGCCCCAACAGCGCCAGTACCATGGCAGAGCCGACGGTGCCGAAGATGTAGGTCACCGCATAGGCGACCGGCATGGCGTCGAGATATTCCTTGGTCTGTTCGGCAGAGAGCCCCAGGCGATTGATCGCGTCGGTCGCCAGACCCATCGAGGCAGAGATCGTCTGCGTGCCGGCATAGAGGCCGGCGGCATAGCCTGGATGATAGCCCGCGAATTTTGCGATGATGACGGGAATCGCAAGGCAGAACACAGTCACGAGAACCGCGAACACCGCCTGGGGGGCGCCGTCCTTGGCGATGCCGCGGACGAATTGCGGTCCGACGCCATAGCCGACCGCGAACAGGAACATCAGGAAGAAGGTCGACTTGACGTTCCCGGAGATCGTGATGCCGAGCTGACCAATGATAACCGCGGCGATGAGCGTCGAGGTCACCGCGCCGAGGCTGAAGCCCTTATAGGCGAAGCCGCCGACGTAATAGCCGATGGCGAGCGAGAGGAAGAGCGCAATCTCAGGGTAAGTGCGCAGCGTGCTGACGAGCCAGTCGAACATGACGATCCCTCATTTTAGTGTTCAGGGCCTACGCGCTGACTATGCCGCCTGCGATTTCTTTCGGCCGTTGCCGGTAACGCGGCTTTTCTTGCTGAGCAGCGCATCCGGCTTCAGCAACTTGAGACCTTTTGCCTTCTCGTAGCCGTGGATCTCCTTCACATCGAGTTTGCGCATGAAGGTGATCGTTTCGTGTGTAACCACCTGCCCCGGCACCAGGATCGGGAAGCCGGGTGGATAGGGGATCACGAAGTTCGCCGAGATCAGCGCCGGCCCCTTGTCGATCCGGCGGTCGCAGTCCGGGCTGTCGATGCGCAGATATTCGCACTGCTCCTCGGCATAGGCGGCGAAGAAGGCGCTTCGGATATCGCCTTCAGGCGTCGTCTCGCCGGCATCGGCGCGGAAGGCATCGTGGAAGTGACTGAAGTCCGGCAGATCCGGCACTTCGTTCATCAGGGCGTGCACGCGAGCCGCGAACGCCTTCTGCTCGGCCTCCCCGCCGCGCTGCAGCCTCGCCTCGATCTCATTGCTGATCTTGAGCAGGACGCTGATCAGCAGGGCGACGTCGCTGCGCGTGTTGTTGATGTTCGACTGCAGCAGGACCGAGTTTCGCGAGGTCTTGTTGACCTGGATGTTGTATTGGGCAGCGAGCAACCCCTTGAAGCTCGTACCATCGAACCCGGCGGTGCCGCAGACCAGGGTCATGCGGGTCGGATCGAGGCAGAACTCGTCCTCCCGCATGCTGCGCAATTGATCGTCCCAGCGTGTGTCGGGCGCGAGGAAGTCGACGAAGCCGCTGCTGCGATAGTCCTTCGGCACCATCCCGTCGGCGCCGACGATCCGGAAATATTTCGAGATCAGCGGGTGGGTCGCAACCTCGCGCCGGATGTCGAGCGCCACCTCGATCGCGTTCATGACCAGGCCATAGCCCTCAAGCTCCATCTGGCGCCGGGCGACATCGAGGCTGGCGATAAGTTGCTGGTTCGGGCTCGTCGAGGCATGGGTGAACACCGCCTCGTGGAACTGCGCCTCGATCTTGTGAAAGTCGACATCCTTGACCAGGACCATCGAGCCCTGCCGGATCGCCGACATCGACTTGTGGGTGGAGTTGGTCTGGTAGACGCGCAAGCGCACCGCGCGCGGATCGGGCACGAGGCGGGTGTCCAGCAACTTGTCGATCGACGGCTTGCCGCCGAGTTCCTTGCGCTGCCGCTCGTATTGGACGACCGAAGCGGGATCCCGGATCCAGGCCTCGATATCGGCGGCCGCGCCCATCGCGGTGCGAGGCCGCAGGAAGGGCGACCAGCGTGCGAAGCCGAACCAGGCCTCGTCCCAGAGGAAGATCAGGTCGGGCTTGATGGCGAGGCATTCCTCCATCACGCGCCGGGTGTTGTAGATGTGGCCATCGAAAGTGCAGTTGGTCAGGTCGACCATCTTGACCCGGTCGAGCCGGCCTTCGGCCTCGAGGTCGAGCAGAGCCTTCTTGATCGTGCGCAGCGGCACGGCGCCGTACATCGAGAATTCCACCATCGGGAAAGCCTCGACGTAGAAGGGCTGAGCCCCGCTCAGCACCAGCCCGTAATGGTGCGATTTGTGGCAGTTGCGGTCGAGGATCACGATGTCGCCGGGCGCGATCAGCGCCTGCAGCACCATCTTGTTCGAGGTGCTGGTGCCATTGGTGACGAAGAACACGTGCTCGGCGCCAAAGGCACGCGCCGCCATATCCTGCGCCCGCTTGATGTTGCCGGTCGGCTCCAGAAGGCTGTCGAGGCCGCCCGTGGTGGCGCTGCTTTCCGCCAGGAAGAGGTTGATGCCGTAGAACTGCCCCATGTCGCGGATCCATGGCGAGCGGAACACCGATTTGCCGCGCGCGATCGGCAGCGCGTGGAAAGTGCCGATCGGCCTTTGCGCATAGAGTTTCAGATTGTCGAAGAACGGCGTCTCGAAGCGGGCCTTGATGCCTTCCAGCACCGAGAGGTGCAGCTCGAGCGGCTCCTCGATCTGGTACATCACGCGACGGATCATCGCGGCTCGCGGATCACCGGCGAGCTTCTCGACGCGCCGGTCCGAGAGCAGGTAGATATCGAGTTCCGGCCGGATCGCCTTCAGACCTGCTGCCAGCCGCAGGGCCAGATCGGCTTCGTCGACCTTGTCGAGCAGCGGCTGCTGCGCCGCGAGCACGCTCCGCAGCACGGGCGCATCATGGCGCGAGCGCAGGGCAAAGCCTTCATAGATTGCGACAGCGGCAATGTCCGGGTTCAGCACGGCCGCGCAGATCGCGTCCTCGAGGCTGCCGACCAGAATCGCCTCATAGACGAAAGCATCCTCGACGCGCCGCAGCCGGCGAAATTCAGCGGCCATGCTCGGCCAGCGCGCGGCCGGAGCCGGCGTCACGGTCAGCATCTCGAAATAGGGACGGTGGGTGGCGCCTTCCCCCAGCGTCGCCGGCAGCACATCGACCGGCTCGGCGAGAGACAGGTCGATCGCCTGCCACTCCTTGGAGTCATGCTTGTAGTTGCCGGTGATGATCGCCAGCGATATCCGCTTGGCGAGCGCGAGAAAGCCGTTTGCGTCCTCGTTCTTCAGCCGCTCGCGCAGCGCAGCGATCAGGTCGCCGCCGGGAAAAGCGTGGAACTCCTCGATCGCGCCGAGCTCGTCCAGCGCTGCCGCCACGGCTTGCTTCGGCTGGGCGCCCTTCGCCCACGACCGCGCGATCGCGTGCAGATCGCGCCAGCGGTCGGTGCGGCCCGAAGGGGCAGAGAAGAAGTGATCGATGGAGCGCGCGTCCTCGAGGGTGGAGGCCATTTCGAGCCCTTTCCTTGACCGGCAAAATTGCGAGCCACTGCGCATCGCGTCGAGAGAGCGGCCCCAACACCTGGGCCGCCTCACGCAGTTAATTCTCAGGAAAACTCAACATAAGAACCGCCGCCGGCGTATTGTCCTTAGGTACAGGTTCTCGTTGCGCCGGATTGGTTAGTATTACCCCCTAGTTTCGACAGCAATGACTCCGGCAGCAAAGCCCTAGCGGGCCTTCCGGATGTCGCCGCCGCTTACCCTGTCGAGTTGACCTTGTTCCAGGGGGTCCAAGTCATGATCAAAAGCATCGTTCTCGGATCAGCTTTTTTCGTTGGCTTGAACGTCGTGGCTGGCTTGATCAGCCTCCAATCAGCCTCAG
Organism: Allobosea sp. NPDC055332; assembly: GCF_053645455.1. Lineage (NCBI taxonomy): Bacteria > Pseudomonadati > Pseudomonadota > Alphaproteobacteria > Hyphomicrobiales > Alloboseaceae > Allobosea > Allobosea sp. NPDC055332. Next base: position 113,829 of record NZ_JBSHMO010000007.1, read on the forward strand.
CCTGCAATAGAACTGCCGGTTGCGCCATGGATACTCTGCTGGAAGACTACACGATGATGCACAACGGCAAGATGAATGACGCGATGGCCGCGGGCAAAGATAATATCGATGCGTTCCGTCGGCTGCAGGAGGCTGAGCGAGCGCGCGCCTCGGGCGCCGGTGCACCAAGGCGGTGAAACAAAGAGGATTTGATCTAATACTGTCGGATTCTATTTAATTGCTTTCTGCCCGCCCATTCTCGACGCTCTGTATGTATCCGACGGAGAGACGCGATGTACCTTCGCATAGCTCTGGCTTGTCTCGTCGCGACCGGATTGAGCCCTCGCGCGCTTGCCCAAGCACAAGCGCCTCAGCCCGCTCCCGCGACTGCAGCCACGGCAACCGCCGTGCCGAGCGAGCAGGTGTTGAGCAAGGCCCAGCTTGACGCTCTCGTCGCTCCGATCGCGCTCTATCCCGACGTGCTGGTGGCCCAGATCCTGATGGCCTCGACCTACCCACTCGAAGTGGTGCAGGCCGAGCGCTGGGTTGCCGCCAACAAACAGCTCAAGGGGGATCAGCTCACCGCCGCGGCCGAGCAGCAACCATGGGACACCAGCGTCAAGGCGCTCGTCGCGACCCCCGAGGTGCTCGAAAGGCTGAGCAGGAATCTCGACTGGACCCAGAAGCTCGGCGACGCAGTCCTGGCCCAGCAGGCTGATCTGATGGACGGCATCCAGCGCCTGCGCGTCCGCGCGCACGAAGGCAAGAAACTATCTTCCGGCTCGCAGCAGACGGTGGTGGTCCGCCAGGAGAACGACAGACAGGTCATCGCGATCGAGCCGACATCATCCGAGACGATCTATGTGCCCCAATACGATCCGGCCGTCGTCTACGGCACATGGCCCTATGTCGACACGCAACCCTATTACTTTCCTGCCCCCGGCTACATTGCCGCCGGTGTGATCGCGACGGGACTTGCCTTCGGCGCCGCCTACGGCTTGGGCCGCTGGGCCTCGAACGGCAACTACTGGGGCGGAAACATCAACTGGAACAACAACAACATCAATATCGACCGCAACCGGGTGACGCATTGGCAGCATAATCCGCAGCATCGCCATGGCGTCCAATATCGCAACAACGCCGTCCAGCAGCGCTTCGGCAACAACAACATCCGCGCGGGCAGCGAGGGGCGGATGGACTTCCGAGGCCGTGGCGGCGACCAGGTCCTGCGGCCCGGCGGTGGTGACCGCGGCCCGAGCGACATCCGGTCCGGCCCGCGCCCGGAACAACGGGCAGGCGGGCGTGCCGATGCCGGCGGGCGCCCGGGCGGCGGCGCCAATGTCGGCGACCGGCGAGGCGGCGACCGCGCCGGTCCCGGCCAATCCCGTCCTGGCGGCGGCGCAGCGGGGCGGCCTGCGCAACGCCCGGCCACCGCGCGCCCCGCCCAGCCCAGGCGTGACGGCGCCTTCGGCAATGTTCAGTCCGGCCGCGCCGCGAACCTGCAATCGCAGCGCGGGCGGGCGAGCTACGCCAATTCCGGCGCCGCCCGCGGCATGGCCGGCCCCAGGCCATCGGGCGGGCGCGGAGGCTTCAGTGGCGGCGGAGCCCGCATGGGCGGAGGACATATGGGCGGTGGAGCGCGCATGGGAGGCGGCGCAAGAGCGGGCGGCGGGGCACGGGGCGGAGGCCGCCGGTCCGACCTCGCGCTGAAAACCGATATCGAGCTGCTCGGCCGGTTTGCGAACGGGATCGGCCTGTATCGCTTCGCCTATCACGGTTCCGACAGGATCTATGTCGGCGTCATCGCCCAGGAGGTCCAAAGCGTGGTGCCGCAAGCGGTGTGGCGCGGGGCGGACGGCTATCTGCGCGTCGACTATCGCCGGATCGGAGTGCGGTTTCAGACATTCGAGACATGGCGGGCGTCAGGCGCCCCTCTGCCAGCCGCGACGACATCGCACTGATCGCAGGCTGCCGGGACGGACTCATGAACGAAGGACGGAGGCGATCACATGCCGAGGTTTGCAGCCCGCTCCGCCAAGCGCCTCTTATGCTCGACGCTGGTGAGCCTTCTCGCCTCGATCGCGACCGCCGAGGCGCAGGAGCTCTTCAAGACGCCCGAGGACGCAGCCTCCGCTCTGGTCGCCGCCGCACGCGACAGCAATCTGCGGCGCCTGTATTCGATTCTCGGAGCCAGTGGCCCGAAGATCGTGTCCTCCGGTGACCATGTGGCGGACGCCGCAGACCGCCAGCGCTTCGCCTCGGCCTATGACAGCCGCCACGCGATCAACCAACAGGGCAATTCCGCGACGCTCCTCATCGGCCAGGACGATTTCCCGTTCGCGATCCCGCTGGTGCGCGCCTTCGGCCACTGGAAGTTCGACACGCAGGCGGGATACCGCGAGGTCAGGCTGCGACGGATCGGCCGAAACGAGCTCAACGCGATCCAGACCTCCCTCGCCCTCATCGACGCCCAACAGGACTATGCCGCGAAGGACCGCGGCCAAGGCACCGGTACCTATGCGCAACGGATCGTCAGCAGCGAAAAGGCGAAGGACGGCCTGTACTGGGAAACGGCTCCCGGCGAGGAGGAAAGCCCGCTCGGCAGGCTCGCGGCAGATGCTGCCACCGAAGGCTATCGGGTGAGCCAGCGGCCTCAGCCCTTCCACGGCTATTTCTACAAGATTCTCAAGCGCCAGGGGAGTGCGGCCCCCGGCGGCGCAATCGACTACGTCGTCGGCGGCAAGATGATCGGCGGCTTCGCGCTGCTTGCCTATCCGGCCGAATACGGCAGGTCCGGGGTGATGAGCTTCATCACCAGCCACGCCGGCACGATCTACCAGAAGGATCTCGGCATGAGCACCGGATACACGGCAGCGCGCATGACCCGCTTCGACCCCGGCAAGGGCTGGGACAAGATCTCGCCGGACGACCTCAAGCCGAGCAGCGCCGGCACGACGGGCAATCGCCCCTAATTCTCAACTCATCCAGTCATCAGCGCAGGAGAATGAAGATGAAAATGGCATCTCTGGCTCTGGCAATTGCTCTCTGCTGCGGAGCGAGCGTCGTCGAGGCGCAGGTCATGGTCGACATGTCCAAGATGACATGCGGCGATTACCGCAAGCTCCCGCCCAGCACGGCAAAGGTCGTGACGGCCTGGATGAGCGGCTGGGCTAATCAGAAGCGCGGCTTCAACAAGGTCGATCTGACGGCACATCCGCAGAACGTCGCCGCGGTGGAACGGTACTGCAACTTCAATTCGGGCGCGACGCTGATGTCCGCGATCGAAAAATCCCTGCCCTGAACGCGATGAGGAGACCGGCCATGCTCAAGACGCCTCTCACGGCAGCCGCCCTGGTTGTCGGCCTCAGCCTGCCCGCGAGTGCTCAGGTCATCTTCGATATGAGCGTCGTGACCTGCAAGCAGTACACCACCGCCAGTCGCGACCAGGCCGAGCTCCTCGGAGCCTGGATGAGCGGTTACTTCAGCGCGTCGAAGGATATCAACATGGTCGACTTCCGCTATATCGAGCGGAACGTGAAGAAGATAACGAGCTACTGCAAATCCCACCGGAACGAGACCTTGATGACGGCGGTCGAGAAGAACGCCCGCTAGCACCCGCGCGCCAGTCGTAAAGCGGCCACGCACCGCAAACGGCGGCGTGCACGTATCGTGCTCCTTCATTGGAGGCTCCGGTGATTGGTGGCATTCCGATCCTCGCCGGACTGGCGGGCTATCAGCGGAGATGGCTGCGGTTCGACATCACCGCCGGCCTCGCCGTCGCCGCGGTGGCCATTCCCAGCGCCGTCGCCTATCCGGCGATCGCGGGACTTCCGGCCGAAACCGGTCTCTATGCGAGCATCCTGCCGCTCGTCGGCTACGCTTTGCTCGGCCCGTCGCGCAAACTGATCGTCGGCCCGGACGCCGCGACCATGACCGTCCTTGCCGCGGCGCTGGCGAGCCTACCGCTGCACGATTCAGCCGAGCGCGTCGGTGCGGCGGCAGCGCTGGCGCTGCTCGTCGGCCTGTTTTGCCTTGTCGCCAGCAAGCTCAGCCTCGGCGTCGTTGCGGCATTCCTGTCGCGCCCCATCCTGATCGGCTTCATCAGCGGCATTTCGATCTCGATTCTGGTCGGGCAGATCGGACGCTTCACTGGCGTGCGGATCGAATCCGACGGCCTGCTGCCGCCGATACTGGAGATTATCCGCAAGGCGGCGCAGATCCACTGGCTCTCCGTTGGTTTCGCCGTAGCCATGGTCGTGCTTCTCGCAGTGCTGGCGCAGCTGCGCTCGCCGATCCCCGGTCCCCTGGTGGTGGTCGCGGTCGCAGGGCTGGCATCGGCTCTGTTCGACCTCGAAGGCCGGGGGATGAAGGTCATCGGCAGCCTACCGGAAACGCTCCCGAGCCTGAGCTTCCCCGATTTCTCGCAACTGCCGTTCAAGGAGCTTCTCCTCGGGGCTGGAGCGATCTGGCTGGTCGGCGTCAGCTCCGGCCTCGTCGCAGCGCGCAGCTTTGGCGCCCGCGACCGGTTCCACGTCAACGCGAACCGGGAGCTCGACGGCATCGGAGCGGCGAATGTCCTGTCCGGCCTGTTCAGCGGCTTTCCCGTGACGGTCACCGATTCACGCACCGCCATCAACATGTCCGCAGGAGGCCGCTCGCAACTCTCGGCGTTGGTCGCCGCCGCCGCACTGACGATACTGCTGCTCTATCTCGGCAACGCGCTGCGCCTGCTGCCGACCCCTGCTCTGGGGGCGATCCTGGCCTTTGCTGCACTCAGCCTGATCGACATCCAAGGGCTGCGCGAAACCTGGCGCATCAGCCGCATGGAATTCGTCTTCGCGATCATCAGCATGTGGGGGGCGATCAGCCTCGGCGTGCTCAGCGGTGTCGTCATCGCGATCGCCGGCACCTTGCTCTATGTCCTGCTGAACGAAATGCGCCCTCGCGAAGCCATGCTAGGGCGAATTCCCGGCCGAAGCGGCTTCTACAAGCTGCACCGGTCGAAGGATGCCCGCCCGATACCGGGCCTGGTCCTCTACATGGTTCAGGGGAGCGTACTCTTCTTCAACGCCGACTATGTCAGGTCGCGGATCCAGAGCATCGCGGATCAAGCGCCTCCGGGCACGAAATGGCTCGTGCTCGATGCGAGTGCGATCGCGAGGATCGACTCCACCGGCGCCGTGATGCTCCGGGAATTGAACCGCGCCCTGGCCGAGAAGGGCCTGTTGTTGAGCTTCGCCGAGCTCCATGCCGATCCTCGCAATATTCTCGCGCGCGCCGGCGCGCTCGAACCGCGGCGGGCCGACATGGTCTTCGAGGATCTGGAGGACGCCTGCCGCGCATTCGAGGTCAGGGTGCCTTGACGATTTCAGCGCGGCTCAATCCACCTGCGCGTCTCGCTCACTGACGAGAATATCAGCGCTCACGATCAGCGCCCACAGCGGAAAAATCAGGAAACTCCAGTCCACGACGTGGCTGCCGAACAGGATGAAGGCCGCAGCGACGTATCCGGCCAACGCCGTCCAGCGCGCGGTGATCCCGGTGCGCAACAGGATCGTCGAGGCCGTCAGCAGGAAAACCCCGGCCATTTTCAGCGCATAGATGCTGGCGAGGTTATAGGCGAATGACCGCGCCCAGATGAAGGTCACAGAGCCGGTGAGCTCGCGAGGCAGCGCCGAATGGGCGACCAGGATCGCCCCGATGGCTGAGGCTGCGGTGAAGATCAGTGCGACGAAGAGAAGCCCACTGCCGAGAAAGACCGTGGCGAACAGCTTGTGCTCCTGCGCGCCCAGCTTGTCGCGCAGCACCCCCATGAACCACAGAAAGGCGACGCCGGCGAAGGGGATCAGATTCAATGCCAGCGCGACTTTCCAAGCCTGCGCTCTGAGCCAGTCGCCAGGATCGCGCGGATGTACCCGCAAGGTCTGCAGGATCAGAAAGATCGACGTCAGCAGCAGGACTGAAAACAGGATTCCGGCTACCGCGGCGGCTCGCGGCGTCTTCAGTCCAGCGGGTGCGCTCTGAAACGACACGGCGCGCTCCTGTCAGCTCCACCGCCCGCGGGCTCCTGCGTCAGGCGCCCATGGTTCGCAGCAAGCCGAGCCGTTCGGCACAGGACACCAGCTCGGCCACGGAACGGACCTCCATCTTCTCCATCACCTTGTGGCGATGGGCCTTCACGGTCCGCTCGGTCGTGCCGAGCTCGAAGGCGATTTGCTTGTTCATCTTGCCGCGGACCACGAGTTCGAAGACCTCGCGTTCCCGCGGCGTCAGCTGGCTCAGCCGCGCGAGACGCTGCCTGGCCCAGCATTCCTGCTCGCTGACGAGGCGGTGGCGCGTGATGACCCGGTCGATAGCCTCGATGAACTCGTCACGCTCCACCGGCTTCGGCAGGAAGTCTTCGGCACCGGCCCGGATCGCCCGGACGGTCGTGCGGATATCGCTGTCGCCCGCCAGGAAGATCACCGGCAGGCTCGAGCCGGCCGCGATCAGGCGATCACGGAGACCGGGACCGCCAACACCCGGGATCTGCACGTCGATGACGATGCAGCTCTCTATGCTGCTGTCGGGAAGATGGCTCAGAATCTCATCTGCGCTGCGATAAGCCTGGATCCGATATCCCGACGCCTCAAGAACCGGGCCGATGCTCGCCTGGAAGGCCGCATCATTGTCGACGAGATGTACAAGGGCCATCACATCCCCCCTTATTCCTCGTGCTGGTTGCAGAGCGCCAAACTGCCGTCGCCATCATGGCGCGCGCCCAAGCGAGATCTGCTGATCCGTGCCCCTGCTACGGTCGGCGGTGGTCAGATCCTGCAGAGTACAGCGCTTGTACGTCGCAGCGATGCTGCCGTCGGAAGCGAAGTAGCGATGAAGGCCGCCATCCGGCGCCGGCGCGAGAATGGCCCGGGCGGTGTCGCTGGTGATCGAGGTCGTGCAGTGCAGGGTCAAGGTCTGCCGGTCGCTGGTCGCCAGGACCTTGACAATCCGGCAAGTCGCGAGCGAGGTCGACAGTCGCCGGCCGGTGATGATGAAGGCCGGGATGAAGGCATTCGCGGGCCGCTTGAAGCCGATGCCATTGCGTGTGGAGGCGAAAACGCTGGCGCAGGCGAGGTCACCGTCGAGCCAGGCTCCCTGAAGATCGCGTGTCTGCGACAGGGCATCAGGCATTGGCGCAAGCATGGCGATGGGAAGCAGGTACAGCGCCGCTCGGCGAAGTCGTGCGATCATGGCCCCCTCCGCGCCGGCTGCGGCATCGCCCGCTTGCGATGCACCCGCATCGGCGAGCATCTCCTCAATGCGCGTCGGGCTTCCGTTAAACATCGTCGCGCCGCATCCGATCACACATGACCGGCCGTTCCCCCGACTGGTGCGTTCGGCAGCAATCAAAGCCGCATCGCCCCTTGCAGGTAGTATCTTACGGTACGCTACGCGGCCGAAGCTCGGTCCCAATGACAAGCTGGAGGCCACTGCCGCGGGCTATTTTTTGACATCGGCAATGCGCGGCTTGACCGGAAAGCCGGCGAGGATGGCGGCTCTGACCAGAATGGCGCGGTCCCTCGGGTTGAAGTTGCGCTTGTCGAGCTCGCCCTCGAAGTTATCGAAGAAGGTCGGGCGCAGCTTGAGAAACCGCATGCGGTTCTCCTCTGCCTCATTGTTCAGCCCGGCACGGGCAAAAATCAGCGCGGCGACCAGATAGTAAATGGGAAAGCGCCGCAGATCGGCCCGGCGGATCAGGTCGGCCGCCTGCTTGTCGTCATTCTGCATATAGGCTGCGAAGGCCAGAATCCCGACATAGTAGTCGGCGTGGCCGGGATTGCGCGCCATGGCCTCCGCAAGCAGTGCGGCGCCGCGTTGCCACTCTCCGGCCTGGGCGACGCGGCTACCGAATTCGCCGAGCAGTTCGGTATCGTTCGGATTGATCGCAAGCGCCTGATTGCCGATACGAAGCGCCGCGGCGGGTTCCTTGAGGAAAAACAGGACCGTCATCAGCGCCTGCAAAGCGCGGACGTTCTGGGGCTCCAGGCGTATGGCGTGCTGCGCCGCCTCACGGGCCCGCTCGACCGGCGCGGGCGAGCCAGGGCGTCGGTTCAGCTCGAAGCGATCCTCGTCGAGATATAGGTAGGATAGCATCGCCCAGCCCGTGGCATAATCGGGATAGAGCGCAGTCATCCGCTCGAGGCACTCGCGCGTCGGCAGATGTTCGCGTGGGTCCAGTGTGTTGCGATAGCGATAGAAGCGGAGCGAGCATTGGTAGGCTTCGAAGCCCGGCAGGCGGCTTTCGCGCGAGGAAACCGCCTGTTTGAAGAGGATACCGTAGGGCTGCGCGATGGCGGTGGCGACCTTGGAGGCCACGTTCATTTCGATATCGACGCTGCTGCTGGTCCGCGGATCGGCATCATAGGCATCGGACCAGATGACTGTTGCGGTCTCACCGTCCAGGACGCGGGTCGTGATTCTAAGCCTGCCGTCGGAAACGCGGACACTGCCTTCCAGGGTGAAGCGGTTGCCGAACCTGCGCTGGATCTCCGGCGCGGACACACCCGCAGGCACCGCGCCGGAGGTCTCGCGCCCGAAAACAGTCAACTCCTTGAAGCGAGCCAGCTGCGCGAGGATCTCTTCGGAAAGGCCGGCCGCATAGACATCCCCTTCCGGATCACCGGAGAGGTTGATGAAGGGCCTGACGATGATTGACGGCCCGGTCACGGCTACCCGTTCCTTGCGAGCTGCCGGCAAAATCGTCAGGTCTGATGTCCGGGCGAAGTTCAAGCCCATGCCGATCATCAGCGTGATTGCAGCGCCGACGAGCCAACGGTGCTTCAGCCAGCCGACGGCGGAGGCGAGGAATTGCGCAGCCGGCTCTAGCTGGTTCGACGGCGGCGGCAACTCCGCATCGTCCCGATGATCGATCTGCCGGCAGAAGCGGGGCACGTAGCCACCCTTCGGAATCTCGATCAGGACCGGATCGAGGCTGCCCGCCAACAGATAGTAGCGCTCCAGCGCGCGCCTCAGCCGGCCGGCTTCAATACGCACGACGGGATCGTTCTGAATGTCGAAGTTGATGCCCCTGCCAAAAACCTCGACCGCAATGGAGTAGGCCTTAATGCGGTCCGCATGGCCTGCGAGCGCCTGTTCGACCACGTACGACAAAAACCGCCGCAAGCGTTCAGGTACGCTGAACTCGACGTTGCATAAAATACGATCCAGTTGAGCTCGAATATCTGCTTCGCTAGGCCTAAGCACTGGCAAATTTCCGGGCACTTCATTTACGCTAAACCCTGCCTTGAACTGCCTCATGGAACCGACCCCCCGGTCGAAAATCCACGTAATTAGCCTTCTTTTCGAAAGGTAACGGCGCGTAACATCCTGTTATTTACTCCCGTCCAGCTCGCCACGCCACATAATTGTGCCTCTTTGAAGGGGGTGCCTTCCCATGGATCGAGGCATTCTGGCTGCCATTCGGCTTCTGCCGAACCACAAGAAGTCGATCCAGGAATTGATGCTTCGGAACGAGGATTTCCGCGCCTTGTGCAGGGACCTTGCCGAAGCAGAATTTGCGCTTGAGCGCTGGGAAAATTCGGCGCTGCCAGAAAAGGAGGCGCATTGCGCGGAATACAGGCTCATCATCGTCGGACTTGAAGCTGAAATCCGGCAAACGATCCACGATCGATAGTCTCTGAGCTTGGGAATTCGACACCGGTCTGAAGCGTTTTCTGCGTGAGATTTGCGAATTGGAGATTCTCGCCATGTCGAAACACGTGAACTGGATCTTCGCCCTGGCTGTGATGACGGCGGCTTCCGGCTGCGCGCCGTACCCGCTCGTCAGCAGCGAGACCGTGGTCGTCGCCGGCGTCGGCCCGGTTGAGGTCGAGCGCCTCAATGTAAGGGTGGTGTCGGTCAATCGGGCAGCTCGCTCGGTGGTGGTCGCGCAGGGACGCCACGAATGGCTGGTCAGCGTTCCGCCGGTCTTCGGCGATCTGCGCCGGGTTCGTGCAGGGGACATGGTGGAGATCAGCCGGATCGAGGGGGCTGCCGTGGATGTCCGGCGCAGCCGGCGCGGCGACCGACCCGGCATCACCTATACGGAGGCGGTGAGCGGCCCGCCCTTCCAGAATCTGCCCGACAAATACGTCGTGCGGGCGGCGACCCTGACGGCCCGGTTCGAGCGCTTCGACCCAGTCAGCAGCGTCGTGAGCTATGTCGGCCCCTTTGGCCCGCGCTCGCTTACCGTCGTCGATCCCGCAGTCAAGGCGGAACTGCAGACCTTCGGGCGCGGCGACATGGTCGACCTCACCTTCGCCGAGGCCTTCCACATCGTGCTCAACTGACAGGTGCGGAGCCCGGTCACCAGGCCGCAGCCGGGCGGCCGAACCGACGATTGCGATCGTGAACAGTGAAGGAGGCGTGGGCCATGTCGACAGTCAGCGATCCGGCCAAGGCGAGCACCCTCGCCGACGAGAGCTTCATGTCGGCGGATGATCTCCGCTCCTACATGACCGAACTGGAGATGGCCAAGGCGTCCAAGATGCTGGCAAGCATGGACAAGGCCGAGGAGGCGAGGAAGAAGCTCGTCGCTTCCCTGCAGCAGGAAATCGCCGTCACACCTGCCAAGATCGCCGAGATCAAGCAGAGTCTCGCAACGAAGACGCGGGCGGCAGCCGAGCGCGGCGAGCAGGAAGTCCTCGTCATGCGCTTCCCGAGCGCGCTCTGCGCGGACAAGGGCAGAGCGATCAACAATGCCGAGCCGGGCTGGCCCGATACCCTCACGGGCAGGCCGCGGCAGGCCTATGAATTCTGGAAAGAGCATTTGCAGCCGGCAAAATACAAACTGCGCGCGATGATCATCGACTGGCCGGGCGGCCTGCCGGGAGATGTCGCGTTCTTCCTGAGCTGGTCTTGATGGCGGGGGGTGCCATGGAAGCGCATGTCGGCGAGCCACTGAACCGTAAGCGCTACGAACGAAAACTCCGGGAGCTGCACGCCGAACTGGTGGAACTCCAGGAATGGGTGAAGCACGCAGGCGCCAAGATCTGCATCGTCTTCGAGGGGCGCGATGGCGCCGGAAAAGGGGGCGTCATCAAGGCGCTGACCGAACGGGTCAGCCCCCGGGTCTTCCGGGTGGTGGCGCTGCCGCCGCCGACCGAGCGCGAAAAATCGCAGATGTATGTCCAGCGCTATCTGCCGCATCTGCCGGCGGCCGGAGAGATCGTGATCTTCGATCGCAGCTGGTACAATCGCGCTGGCGTCGAGCGGGTGATGGGCTTCTGCAGCGAAGAACAGGCCAAGAGTTTTCTCGAGGTCGTTCCGAGCGTGGAAAAGGCGATCGTCGAATCCGGCACGATCCTGCTGAAATACTGGCTTGAGGTCGGCCAGAAGGAGCAGACCAAGCGCATGCAGGAGCGGATCACCGATCCGCGGAAGATCTGGAAGCTCTCGCCGATGGATCTGAAATCCTATTCGCGCTGGTACGACTACTCGCGTGCACGGGACGAGATGTTCCAGAAGACCGACACCGCCTGGGCGCGATGGTATGCCGTCCACTCCGACGACAAGCGCGCCGCACGCCTCGACGTGATCTCGCACATCCTGGCGTCGGTCCCCTATGAGGCACCGCATCGGGAGAAGATCAAACTGCCGAAACGCCAAAAGCCCGCTGGCTATGAAGAGACGGATTTCGCCCGGAACTGGATACCCCGGGCAGGATAGGTCCAGGTCGGGCGCCATGTTGAGGCATCTGATGTCGGTGATCGGGCGATGGGGATCGAAATTGAGCGGAAATTTCTGGTAACCGGGCAGGAATGGCGCGTAGCAGCCAAGCCCGGATGCTTGCTCCGCCAAGGATATTTCACGCCGGCCGGATATGCGGCAACCATTCGCGTCCGATGTTCGGCCGACAGGGCGTCGCTGGCGATCAAAGGCCCGCGCGAAGGAAACGTGAGATCGGAATTCGAGTATGAAGTGCCCTTGGCTGACGCTGAAGCGATGCTGCGAACGCTATGCGTGAACCGGATGATCGAGAAGCTGCGCTATAGCATTGAAGCTGACGGCTTGACCTGGAATATCGACGAGTTTCGGGGCGTGAATTCCGGGTTGGTTTTCACGGAAGTCGAGTTGGAGAGCCCCGACCAAATCGTGAAGCTCCCTGCCTGGGTCGGGGAGGAAATCACTGGACGCCACGAGTACAGAAACACCGTTCTGGCCGAACGGCGCTTCTCGGACGCCCGGTCAATACCGCAAACCTGCGCTTACTTGCCATAGGAGGGCGCCGATGTGGGTACTGATGTACGTCTTTTCTTATTCTGTCAGCCCTATCGCCACGACTGACCGCGCTGAATGGCGGCTTCAGCCGAACGTCATCTTTCAGGAATTTTCCAGCGAGGACCGCTGCCGGTCTGCTAAATCGAAACTGGAGGACAGCTTGAAGGAGGCTGGCACGAAGCTGAAAAGTGCGCTGAACGATCTCCAGTTCGTGGGCCACATCGGTCCGAAAGAAATTATTGTCGCCTATAATGTGGAGTGCCTGCGGAAGTAGGTTTGGACAAACGGGGGCAGTCGCTGCTGCGCAGTCGTCCATGGCGCGTTCTCGCGCTCATGTGCAGATGACGAGGGTCGGACAGCGGGACGGCCTGGCAGATCAGGTCCTGGCCGGGCTGGCCGTCGAATGGGACGAGATGGGCGAAGCGCCCTTGGACGACCTGGACCACGCAGCTTTCGCATCGCCCGATACGGCGACCGTCCGTCAGCGGCAGGCCTTTGGCGAGGGCGGATCGAGGCCTTTGATTTTGCGAGCGATCTGGCGCGAGCAATTGGCGATCCATCGTTCCCAAAGCTTCCGACTCTTCTCTGCCAAGCCAGCCGCGGCGGAACGACGATCGGTTAGAGAACGGTCGCGTAGCGCAAGCTGATCGACCAAATGCGTCACATCGGCACGCAGGCTCGTCAGTGCTGCCGGATCCACCTCACCTTCCCACCCCTATGGATGCAGCTGATCGAACGAAGCGCAGCGTATCGCTCGTCCGACAGCTGCGTCAGACACTGGCTATCTCGATTCCCCAGATCAGAAACGGCCTGTACCGCTGCAGATGCGGCATCGCCGACCTAGCGCAGAGAATGTCATTGACGACGATTATTCGTCATGCAATCGATTGTAGAATCGCTTTGAGAGCACTTATTGGACGCAAAGACGATCTCTGGGCTGAAGGCCCGGAGCCCGGCCGCGCGCGCACCGCAACGATCGGCTGCACGCCAATCATCTCGAAACAGGGGAGCACTCCATGCGCGAACGCAGTTTCCGGAACACGATTTTTCACTCCCGCCGGCGGGCCCTGTCGGTGGCCCTCGGCGCGCTTGCCCTCTGCGCAGCGCCAGTCGAAGCGGGCGCGCAGGCTTGGCCCGAGCGGCCGATCACCGCAGTCGTACCGCTGACGGCGGGCAACGCGATCGACGTCGTCGGCCGCATCGTGCTCGATCAGATGGCGAAGCAGCTCGGCAAACCGGTCGTCGTCGAGAACCGGATCGGCGCGGGCGGTACGATCGGGGCAGCCACCGTCGCCAAGGCCGATCCGGACGGCTACACGATCCTGGTACACTCCTCCGCAATCGCCATCGCGCCCGCACTCTACTCGAAGCTGCCCTACGACACGCTCGGCGATCTCGTTCCGGTCATTCCCTTCGGCGTGCAGCCGAGCGTGCTGGTGACGACGCCGAAGAAGGGCTTCAGGACCGTCGCCGACCTCGTCGCGGCCGCAAAGGCCAAGCCCGGAGCCTTGAACTATGCTTCGGCCGGCAGTGGCAGTACCTCGCATCTCGCGGCGCTGCGGCTGCTGACCGGTGCCGGCATCGACATGCAGCACATCCCCTACCGAGGCCCGGCCGATGCCGTCACCGGCCTGCTCGCCGGTGAGATCGACGTCTACTTCCTGCCCTTGTCAGCCGCGATCCCGCATCTGAAGGAAAGGTCGCTGACGGCGCTCGCAGTCAGCACCTCCAAACGGGCGGCAGCGCTTCCGGATGTCCCGACCACGACCGAGGCTGGCTTGCCGGATTCCACCTACGAGTTCTGGATCGGACTGTTTGCGCCGGCCAAGACCTCACCGCAGATCGTCGCCAAACTCTACGATGAAGCCAACAAGGCGCTCCAGCTCCCGGCGGTGCAGGAGCGGCTCCAGACCGTCGGCCTGGAGCCGATGCCGATGAATCGCGACCAGTTCGACAAGCGCATGCGCGCCGAGGTCGCCGAGATCGGCCAGCTGGTGAAGGCTGCGGGTATCCCACCGGTCAACTGAGACGCGCGAACAGGCGACGGCATGCTTTGCCAGGCCCGGCATCCGAAGGTTGCCGGGCCTTCGCACGACAGAGCCTCAAGGTACCGGCGCGACCTAACGATGCGTGCACGGGTTGAGGTTGGTCGCGGTGCGCGGGCACGATCCCGCTGAAAGGGCGATCAGGAGAGGTTATCGACCATGGCAGGCCAACGCTGGGCCCAGGGGCGCACCTGCTCATAGGCCGCAGCAACCTTCAGGACGCGCTCATCGTCGCGCCAGGGCCCGACGATCTGGAGACCGACGGGAAGACCGGCATCGGTCCAGCCGGCAGGCACGGAGATCGCGGGGTGACCGGTCAGGTTGAACAACGAGGTGAGCCCGAGCTGTTCGAACGGCGTCCTGATCGCGACGCCGTCGATCTCGGGCGGGTAATTCACGCCGAGCGGAAAGGCCGGGACCGGCGTGGTCGGCGTGACGATGACATCGTATTGCTCGAACAACTCTCGCACCCGCTGATAGATCGCGGATTGCGCCATTTCGGCTAGGCCGACCTGCGTCGCCGTCGCCCGCGCCGCGAGTTCGGCGCGCAGTCTCATCAGCGGATCGATCTCGCCCTCGCGCTGCGGATCGACATGGTCGATCAGCGCCGCCCGCAGATAGGCATTGATCAGTCCGTAGGGCGCGATGCTGTCGCTGAAGTCGACATCGATCTCGGTGACCTCGGCTCCGAGGCTCTCGAAGGCCTCCACGGCTTCGGCACAAGCCTTTCGGACCTCGGCTTCGACGGGAACCACGTGCAGGTTGGGGCTGTAGCCGATCCGCAGGCCCTTGATGGACAAATCGCCGGTCGCGGCGGCGAGGAAGTCATGCGGCCCATCGGCCAGCGAGTTTGGATCGCGCGGATCGGGCCCGGCCATGAGCTGCAGGACGATCGCCGCATCTGCAACCGTCCGGGTGATCGGGCCGTGGCTATTCCGGATCGGATGCCACAGCAGAGGGTCCATGGCTGCGATCCGGCCGGCCGACGGCTTGAGCCCGACAAGGCCGCAAAACGCCGCTGGAATGCGGACGGAACCAGCAAAGTCGCTGCCTTCGGCGAAGGAGCCCATACCGGCAGCGACCGCCGCAGCGGCCCCGCCGCTCGACCCGCCCGGAGTGCGGCCCGGATCCCAGGGATTGCGCGTCGTGCCGAAGATGATGTTGTCGGTGACGCCCTTGCAGCCGTTGTCCGGAGTATTGGTCTTGCCGAGCAGGACGGCGCCGCCACGCTCACGCAGGCGCTCAGCGACGATGTCATCCCTTATCGGAACGCGGTCGAAGAGCTTCGAGCCCATGGAGGTACGGATGCCGGCCGTGGCGGTCAGGTCCTTCAGCGTGTAGGGCACCCCGTGCAGTGGCTGGAGCTCGTCGCCGCGAGCCACCGCCGCGTCGGCGGCCTTCGCCTGCTTGCGCGCCAGCTCGGACGTCACGGTCACGACCGCGTTGATCTCGGGGTTCAGCCGATCGATCCGCGCCAGTGCCGCTTCGGTCGCCTCACGGGAACTGATCAGCTTCTTGCGAATTCCCGCCGCCAGCTCCAATGCGCTCCACGAACACAGGTCATTTCGATCGGCCATTCTGCTCATCCCCAAATTTCCTGACTCATTCGGGCCGTCGGCAGCGAACGCCGACGGCCCCTTCTGCAACCGCCTGCAACCGCAAGGCGTCCTGTCTTTCGAAAGGGAGGCGTCAGGCCTGCGCGACGGCCCGCAGATCGTCCTCGGCCACGCTGCGCTTGGGCTCGACGCCGAGGAAGGCGACGACCAGCGCCATGAGCAGCAGCGCTGTCGCCATGACGCTCAGCACGCCGACGACACCATAGGCTGCGAAGACCGGCGCGATGAAGAGCGGCACGACGATACTCGCGCTGCGGCCGACCGCATTGCACAGTCCGACGCCGCGCAGGCGGAACTCGGTCGGGAAGATTTCCGGGATGTAGACGGCGAACAGCGCCGCGACCAGAACATAGATCGGGATCGTCAGCAGGAAGCCGAGCGAGACCGTGACGATGAGGTTGCTCGACAGGGCAAAGGCCAGGCTCAACAGGATGCCGATGATGGCCGAGCCGACGATGGTCGTCTTGCGGCCGAAGGCGTCGCAGGCCATGGCCCCGATCGTCGAGCCCAGCGGCCCGCCCAGAGCCATCAGCAGCGCAAAACCCGTGCTTTTGGTGATGGTCTGCCCCTGGCTGACGAAGAAGGTCGGCATCCAGACGATGAACCCGTAGATCAGAGTGTTGACCACCATCAGGGACACGGAGCCGACGATGACGCGCGACAGCAGCGGTTCGCGGAAGAGCTGGCCGGGATCGTGCGAGATCGCAGGCGGCGGTGTTGGGTCCGGGGCCGGCAATGGGCCGTGTTCACGTTCGCTGTCGCGCTCGATGCCGGCGACCATCGCCTCGGCTTCGGCGCCGCGGCCGACGATCTCGAGCCAGCGCGGTGATTCCGGCAGTCGCGTCCGCAGCAACCAGGCGACCAGGGCGCCGACGCCGCCGAGCACGAACATGACACGCCAGCCGAAGATCGGGATCAGCAGCCAGGCTGCAATGGCCGAGGCCGGTAGCCCGAGCGTCACGGCCGTGCAGATCATTCCGGCCCATCGTCCGCGCGTCTTGCTTGGGAAGAATTCGGCGATGATCGAATAGCCGACGACCGTCTCGGCGCCGAGGCCGACGCCCATCAGGAAGCGCAGGAAGATCAGCACCTGCATATCTGGCGCGAAAGCGGAAGCAATCGCGGCGGCGCCGAACAGGAGCAGGTTCCACTGATAAGTACGCCGACGCCCGTATCGGTCGCCGAGGAAGCCCGCCAGCAACGCACCGAGCGTCATGCCCACGAACGTCGCAGAGATGAATAGGCCGTTCTGAGGCAGAGTCGAAAAGCCCGTACTGGTCGTACCGGCCAACACGCTGGCCGCGATGTAGATATCAAAGCCTTCGAAAAACATGCCCACAGCGACGATATAGAACAGTCGCCAATGAAATTTTCCGATAGGAAGCCTGTCCAGGCGGGCGCCGATACTTGCCGTCGACATGATTTTTCCCCTGCATTTTTTGTCTGTTCAGTCGATCAGCGCGATGCCCTGTATCTCGATCAGCATGTTCGGGTCGGCGAAGCCGGTGACCGTGACTGCCGCACTGGCCGGAAAATCCTTGCCGAAAACCTCGGCGCGGATTTCGGTCATCCGCGTGGTGTTGCGGGCGTCTGTCAGGAAGACCGTCATCGTGACGATGTCGCTCAGCGTTGCGCCGGCCTCCTTGAGCGTCGCCTCGATATTCTTGAAGGTCTGGCGGGTCTGCGCTTCGAAATTGCCGGCCAGGGATTCCCCAGCATCGTTCTTCTGACCGGTGTGTCCGGCGATCCAGACGGTCCTGCCGCCTTCCGTAACGATTGCGGGAGAAAAGGCGCGCTGCTGCTGCCAGGTACCGCGAACGAACGTCTTCTTCATGGCTGTGACCCTGCTGGCCGCGCCTGTTGGCGCGAGTAATGATCTGCAAACGATTGCAGAAATAATGTTTGCGGTCAAGCAGGCGATGCGCTTACTCGAAGCGAGTTTCCCGATATCCAGGTGTCGAATGGCGCCCCGAAAAGAACCACGCCGCCCGAATGTGACGCTGAAGCAGGTCGCCGAGCGCGCCGGCGTGCATGCGTCGACGGTATCCCGCGCACTCAACGCCGACACGCGGTCCATGGTGGTAGCCGACGTGGTTGCCCGTGTCGAAAAGGCTGCATTGGAGCTCGGCTATCGCCGGGATCCCGTGGCCGCCAGCCTCCGCACCGGGCGCTCGAAGCTGATCGGCGTACTTGTGCCGGACATCGTCAACCCGGTTTTCGGGCCGATCGTCAGCGGCGTGAGCGAGGTCTTCGCCGCGCAGGGGTTTGCGGTCATCATCGCCGATGCCGGCAACGACGAGCATCGCCAGATCGAACTCGCGGAGGGCCTCGTCGCTCATCGCGTCGATGGGCTGATCCTGGCGACGGTCAGCCGAGACGACCCTCTGGTCGATTATTGCCTCAGCAGGAGGCTGCCGGCAGTGCTGGTCAACCGTGCCGAGATGCGGGCGCGGCTGCCCGCCATCATTTCCGACGACGCGCTGGGCATGCAATTGGCCGTCGACCACCTGATCGAGCTCGGCCATCGCGTGATCGGCCATCTCGCTGGCCCATCCCGACACTCGACCGGCTATCTCAGACGGCGGGGCTTCCAGCTTGCGGTGATGTCCCACGATATCACCCTCGAGGCCGCGCCCTGCGAAGAGGCATCCGCCTATAGCCGCGAGGAGGGTGCCGCCGCCACGCACCGATTGCTCGATGCACGGCCAGATCTCACGGCGATCGCCTCCGCCAACGATCTGCTTGCGCTCGGCGCCTACGATGCCCTGCGCGAGCGCGGTCTGGCATGCCCGGAGGACGTCTCCGTGATCGGGCACAACGACATGCCGATGCTGGATCTCGTCTCCCCGCCCCTGACCACCGTGCGGATCAGCCATAAGCAGATGGGCAGGCAAGCGGCTCAGCTGCTTCAAGCAGCGATCGAGGGCCACGATACACCTCCCCACAACATCGTCCTGCCGTCTCAGCTGATCCTGCGGGCGTCGACTGCAGGTCCACGGAGCTTGGCAGAGCCCGTCGCGGCCTCCAGGCGGAGTTCAGGCAAGCGCCGCTAGCCGAAACGCGGGGTCGATATAGGCTTCCGGCGAACGCAGGGGTTTGTCGGTATGGGGGCTGTAGCGCTCTCTCAGGGCGATGACCTCAGCGACACCGGCAATGTCGATCTCCAGAGACCGGCTTAGCCCGCCTGCCGTGATGAGCGCGTCATAGGCGGGACCGGTCGCCGCACTGAGCTGCGGCATGCGGCTCGCGAGAATCTCGCACGCCAGCTGCCTGTTGGCGGGATCGGCCAGCCAGCCGACGCTATCATGAAAGCCCGCGATGAAGGCCTGCAATGTCTCGCCATTTGCCTCGGCCCAGCGACGACAGGCACCGCCGACGACACCCTGGTAGCTGCCGAGGACATCGCGGGCCCGGACCAGCCGGGCCTTGCCTTTCGCTTCGGCAGCAAGGCAGAGCGGCGCATTGAGAAGCGTTGCAGTGCAGGTCCCGGCAGCGAGCGCAGCCAGTCGTTCCGCCCCGGTGCCAACGCTGGTGTAGGAGACGTCGGCGTCACGCACCCCGGCGCGGTCCAGCAGTTCGCGCAGGACGAAGGCAAAGCCCGTGGTCATGGCATCGACCGCCAGCGTCGCGCCGCGCAGTTCGGCCAGCGTTCTCACGTGGGGTTGCGCCATTACGCTGAGGAGGCCGTCATCGACGCCCATGAAGGCGAAGAAATCGACAGGCCCCTTAAGCGGCTCCTCGCCGTGCCCCGAAACATAGGCGATGACGTTGTCGATCGAGGTCAGCGCGACCTGGACGCCACCCTCGTGCAGTTCGCGCGCCATATGCCGCGAATTCGGCGTGAGGCCGACCTCCACGGCAAGTCCGCGCCGGGCAAAGAACCCCTGTTCGATCCCGGCGAAAAGAGGCCAGTTGGAGGCGCCGGGAAAGGCGATGACGCGAAGCGGCGTAGCCATCTAGGCGCTCGCCGGGGCAGCGGGCGGGAGCGGCATCGCCAGCAGGATGCTGGCTGGCCTGTTCGAGGCGTTGCGCAGAGCCCGCGCCTCGCCCGGCGCGATCCGGCAGGAATCCCACTGATGCAGAACCACCTCCTCGTCCGGCGTCGAGACGGTGACCTCGCCCTCGACGACGAAATAGAGCTTCTCCAACGGCGAGGCATCGAGAGAGGTCTTGCCGCCAGGCAGCAGGTGCGACAGCCCGAGCCAAAGCATGGAAGACGGACCGGCTTCGTGGCCCTGCAGCCGCAGGCAGCGCATGTCGTCGTGAGCGGGCGGGTGATAGAACGGGGCCTTGCCCAGGCGGGTAACGTTCATGTTCACTGTCCTTTCGGAACGAGAACCAGCCGGTCGCGAGAGGAGCCAAGCACGCGCTCATAAGCCTCCTTCGCCCGGTCCAGTGTGTAGATCGACGAGGGCAGAACGGGGAACGGCTTCAGCGCGCCGCTCTCGAAGCCCGGCAGCATCTGCCTGAGGACCGCGATGCTGTCAGCCGTCCCGAGCGCCAGCGTGTCGATGCCGACGAAGGTCTGCTGGCCCCGATAGAATTGCAGGATGTCGAAAGGCACCGCCCGATCGATCGTCGATATCAGGATCTGACAGGCGTGGAGCGCGAGAATCTGGCGCGACAGGTCGAAATACGGGCTTCCGACGGTGTTGAAGACGATGTCAGCACCGTGGCCGCCCGTCAGCTCGCGGATCCTGGCCGCCGCCTCGGTTCCGTTGCCGGTGACGATCTCGATGCTGTTGATGTGATGGCCGTCGAAGGTCGCACCCTCACGCATGACGCCGATCGTCCTTGCTCCCGACATCGATGCGATCTGGATAGCGGCCTGACCGACCTTTCCTGTCGCGCCAAGGACGACCACATTCATCCCCGGCTTGGGAAAACCGGAACGCTCGAATCCCTTCCACGCCGTCACGAACGGCACGCCAACCGCGCCGGCCTCGACCATCGACATGTTGCTCGGCTTGGCGAGGATCTCGTCAGCCTCGACCACGAGATGCGTGCCGTGGCTGCCGTCCCGGGAGATGCCAAGATCACCGCTCGACCCCCAGACTTCCAAGCCGATGAGGCCAGCTGGCCCCTCCACAACAGTCCCCGCAAAATCCCGGCCGGGCGTGCGCGGCCACCTGGCATGAGGCATCATGCCCAACGTCGCCTTGACGTCGCTCGGATTGATGGCCGCGGCCGCGATTTCGATGACAGCCTGCCCCGCTTTCCACGCGACAGGATCGGTGGACTGCAGAAGCTCGAGCGTTGCGATGCTCTCGGCTTTGGACGTCACCCGTAACCGCCGGCTTTCTCGTGACAGGCTGGACTGCGCTGCGGCCTGGAGCGCGCTCATGATCGAATTCTCCTCGTCTTTCTCGGATACCGTTCTACAATCGATTGCAAATTATGGTCAATAGCGCGTATTGATGTTGCGCCCTGACTCCGGGCAATTTCGACACCGGAACCGAACACGCCTGCTGGCACGGGACCCATGGCAGACGAGAATGCAAACCATCGGCGTCATTAGGTGCGTGAATCATAGGATGACAGCCTTCTCGCAAAGTTCGGCCCGCGGAACTCCACCAGTTGGCAGCAGCGAGCACCTAACAATCGCATTGCCTTCTGCAATCGATTGTAATACTCCTGCCACAGGAGGCGCGAGATGATCATCGAAAACGAGCAAATGGTGACTGCCGCCGTCGTCGACGCGATGGCAGGAGCGGAAAATCCCAGGCTGCGCGAGATCATGGCGTCCCTGGTGCGCCACGCCCACGCCTTTGCGCGCGAAGTGAAGCTGACGGAAGAGGAGTTCGAGCAGGGCATCGCATTCCTGAATGCGATCGGCCAGGCGACGAACGACACGCATAATGAAGGCGTGCTGTTTTCCGACGCCCTCGGTTTCTCGACGCTGGTCTGCCTGTTGAACAACGGCAACGAGGGAGCGACCGAGACTGCGGCGGCGTTGCTCGGCCCGTTCTGGCGGATGAATTCACCGCCGACCCCAAACGGCGGCTCAATCCTGCGCTCGCCGACGCCCGGCCCGGAACTCTTCGTCGACTGCCGGATCGTCGACGTGCACGGCGCCCCGATCCCCGGCGTCGAGGTCGACGTCTGGCAGGCTTCTCCCGTCGGTCTTTACGAAAACCAGGACGCCGAGCAGGCCGACATGAACCTGCGCGGCAAATTCCATACGGGTGCGGACGGGCATTTCTCGTTCCGGTCGGTCCGGCCGGCCGGCTATCCAGTGCCGACCGATGGTCCGGTCGGCATGCTTCTGGCCGCGCAGCGACGCCACCCCTACCGGCCGGCGCATCTGCACTTTCTCGGCTTCAGGGAGGGCTTCAAAACCCTCATCACGCAGCTGTTCGTCGCCGAGGACGAGCGGCTCGAGACCGATGTCGTCTTCGGCGTCACCCGCCATCTCATCGGGAACTACCAGCGGCACGACGCCGGCATTCCGCCCGCCTCCGGCGTGACGGCCCCCTGGTACACGCTCGACTACACCTTCGTCATGGAACGCGGCGAGGCCAAGCTGCCAGTCCCCCCAATCAAGTGAGCCCGACATGACCTATCCGAAGAACCTCACTGGAAAAGTAGCGCTGATCATTGGCGGAGCCGGCGCAATCGGCGCGGCGACAGCGGCCATGCTGGCCTCGGCGGGCGCGACAATCGTCATCACCCATATGCCCGGGCCCGACTTCGCCCGAACCGCGGCCGATGTCGTCGCAAAGCTGCCGCAGGACCGGGACCATGGCTGTTTCGCGGCCGATGTCATCGACACGCCGTCGCTGATCGCCGTGCGCGACGCGGTTCGTGATCGTTATGGGCGCCTGGATATCCTGATCAATGCCGCCGGCTTCACCAAGCCGGTGGCGCATGGCGATCTCGACGCGCTCGACGACGCCCTGATCGACAAGATGTTCCAGGTCAACTGGCGCGGGCAATTCGCGGCGATCCGCACCTTCGCCCCGCTTCTCAAGGCATCAGGCGACGGCCTCGTCGTCTCGATCTCCTCGATCGCCTCCTTCACCGCCGTCGGCTCGAGCATCGCCTATTGTGCCGCCAAGGCCGGTATCGACGTGATGACCAAGGCGCTGGCCCGCGTCATGGCGCCCGAGGTTCGAGTCCTCGCCGTCTCGCCCGGCGTGGTCGACACGCAGTTCGTGCCGGGGCGCGGTGCCGACTTCAACGACAAGGTCGCAGGATCGACACCGCTGCGACGCATCGGCGGCGTCGAGGACATCGCGGCGGCGATCACGGCCTGCGCGACCCATCTCGGCTTCTCGACCGGGCACATCATCCAGGTCGATGGTGGGCGGGCGCTCTGACGCCTTGATCGCCCGGTCAGAACAGCAGCGCGAAGAGCCCGGCATGCAGAACAAGATCTTCATCACCTGCGCCGTCACCGGCAATCTCACCACTCCGGAGCAGACACCGCATCTGCCGATCACACCGCGCCAGATCGCGACCTCTGCACTGGAGGCTGCCGATGCCGGAGCGGCTATCGCCCATATCCATGTCCGTGACCCGGAGACTGGCAAGCCGTCGACTTCGCTCGACATCTACCGGGAGGTCGTCGACCGGATCCGCGACAAGAACCCCGCCCTGATCCTGAACATCACCACCGGGCCGGGCGGGCGCTTCGTTCCCTCCGAGGCCGATCCCAAGGTCTTCGGACCTGGCACGACCCTGATACGGCCCGAGCTGCGCGTCGAGCACATCGCCATGCTCAAGCCCGAGATCTGTACGCTTGACCTCAACACGATGAATTCCGGAGCGCAGGTGGTCATCAACACGCCGGGCAATGTCCGCAAGATGGCGCGCATCATCCGGGACAGCGGGGTCCGGCCCGAAATCGAGCTGTTCGATTCCGGCGACATCGCGTTGCTGCAGGATCTAGTGAAGGACGGCACCATCGATCCGGCGCCGCTCTGCTCCATCGTGATGGGCGTTCCCTACGGCTTCCAGCCTTCGCCGGAGACCGCGATCTACGCGCGTAACCTGTTGCCCGCAGGAGCGACCTGGACGGCTTTCGGCATCGGCCGCTGGAGCTTTCCGATGGCGGCTCAATCCCTCGTCGCCGGCGGGCATGTGCGCGTCGGCATGGAGGACGCGGTCTATCTCTCGCGCGGCACACTTGCACCGTCCAATGCCGCGCTGGTCGAGAAGGCGCGCGGCATCGTCGAGGCGATCGGCACCCAGGTCATGACAGCGCAGGAGGCGCGTGCCGCCCTCAGGCTGCCAAGTGCGTGACGGCCACCTGAAGACCGGCTGCGGGTAGGGAGGGGCCTGGATGGCTGCCAGCTTCACAGTCAATGGCATGCCGGTGACGGTCGATGCCGAGGGCGGTTCCACCCTCCTGTTGGCCCTGCGCAATGAGCTTTGCCTGCATGGCACCCGCTTCGGCTGCGGCGCCGAGGATTGCGGGGCCTGCACGGTCCTGATCGACGGCCACCTGCACTATGCCTGCGGGCAATTCGTCGAGGACACTGTCGGAAAGGACGTCGAGACCGTCGAGGGATTGCGCGGACCGGTCGCGGATGCCTTGAGACAAGCCTTCATCGAAGTCGGCGCCGGCCAATGCGGCTACTGCCTGAGCGGCATATTCGTCAGCGCCTATGCCCTCTTGACCCGCTCCGCCAACCCCTCTCGCACGGATATCCGCTCCGCGCTCTCCCGCAACCTCTGCCGCTGCGGGGCTCATATGAGCATTCTGCGCGGGGTCGAGAGAGCCGCTACGCTGCTCACCGAGCAGGGGCGGTGAGATGACGCGTGCCGCCTCACCGCTGCCAAGCCCGAGCACCCGCCTCGGAGACTGGTTCGACCTGTCGACGCCGGGCCAGATCAGACTCAGGACGGGCAAGGTCGAGCTCGGCCAGCGCATCCTCACCGCCCTGCTCCAGATCGCGGCCGAGGAACTCGATCTCGACCTGGCGAAGATGGGTGCCCTGTCGGGCGACACCGACCTCTCGCCTTTCGAGGCGGGCACCGTCGGCAGCATGTCGATCGAGACGTCCGGGCCCTTGGTGCGTGCTGCGGCTGCCGAGTTGAGGAAGCGGCTGGTCGAGGCGGCGTCGATGCGGGCACAGTCTCCGGACGTCGTCCTGCAGGATGGCGCCTTTCTCCTCGGCGGAGCGCCGCTGCCGGACACAATCTGGAGCGTCTTGGCCGATGTCGATCTCAACGCGCGGATCGACGGCAGCGCTCCGGTCAAGCCGCGTGACCGCTACACGGTCGTCGGCACGAGCGTGCCCGCCCTGGGATCGCGGGAGAAACTCGCCGGGGCCGCGTTCATCCACGACATCCAGCTGCCCGGCATGCTGCACGGCCGCGTCTTGCGGAAGCCGCACCCGAGCGCACGCCTGGAGCATTTCGATGCTGAGCTGATCAGGCGCCGCCCAGGCGTCGTCGCGGTCGTGGTGGAAAGGGATTTCGTCGGCGTGCTGGCGTCGAGCGAGCATCATCTCGACAAGGCGATGGAGAAGGCAGCCGGTGCGGCTACGTGGACGTTGCCCGAATCCGTGCCTCCGGAGGCCCAGCTCGACATCCTGCGCGGCCTCGCTTGCGTCGAAACGCTGGTACGCAACGATCTCCCCTCCGAAACCGGAGAAACTCCGGAGCTGATCGAGGCGACCTTCACCAAACCGCTGATCGGCCATGGCTCGATCGGGCCGTCCTGCGGCCTCGCCATCGTTCATGACGATCGCGCCGAGCTGTGGAGCCATTCCCAGACGGTGTTTGCATTGCGCGACCAGGCAGCACGTGTGCTCGGCCGCGATGTCGAGCAGGTCAGGGTCCGTCACGTACCCGGAGCCGGCTGTTATGGGCATAATGGGGCGGATGACGCTGCGATGGATGCGCTGCTCCTGGCGCGCTCTGTCCCTGGGCGTCCGGTGCGCGTGCAATGGTCGCGGCAGGACGAGCTCAGATGCGAGCCGTTCGGCTCGCCGATGAGTGTGCGTGTCGCAGCCTCTGTCAGTGATGGTCGCATCGTCCGCTGGGAATTCGAGACGCGTTCCGGGACGCATATCCAGCGACCCGGGTGGAATGGCGGCATCAACCTGCTCGGACCGGCAGCGATCTCGCCGGACTGGCAGCCGACGGAGCAGCGCGATCTGCCCGTTCACAATGGCGGGACGAAGAACGCGGTGGCGCTCTACGATTTCTCCCAGCGCGTCGCCCACCAGTTCGTGCCGGGATTGCCCTTTCGGCTGTCGGCGCTGCGCTCGCTCGGAGCGTTCGCCAACGTCTTCGCCGTCGAAAGCATGATGGATCGATTGGCTGCGGTTTCGGGCATCGACCCGATCGCATTCCGCCTGGCCCATCTGTCGGATCCGCGCGGCCGGGCCGTGATCGAGCGTGCGGCGACCATCTCCGCCTGGAACGAACCGGTGCCGGATGGCTATGGGCGCGGCATCGGCTTCGCACGCTTCAAGAACACCGGCAGCTACTGCGCGGTCGTAGCGCTCATCGAGGTCGAGGAGCATATCGTGCTGCGTGGCCTATGGAGCGTCGTCGACGCGGGCCTCGCGATCAATCCTGCCGGCATCGTCGCTCAGATCGAAGGCGGCATCATTCAGGCCGCGAGCTGGGCTCTCAAGGAAGCGGTTCCGACCGAAGGCGGCACGCCCACGGCCGAAAGCTGGCGTGACTATCCGATCCTCGGCTTCGCCGACATTCCGGATATCGAGGTCGAGATCATCTCGGATCCGCGAAATGAACCGACCGGAGTGGGCGAGATCGCGCTGGGACCGACGGCCGGCGCGATCGGAAATGCGGTTGCCGCGGCGCTGGGAGCCCGCATTTTTGACCTGCCGATGACGCGTGATCGCGTCATCGCTACGCTGATGGGCTAGCCGGCGTCATAGTCGACAGTCGGAGGGATCACCCTGCCGCAAGCCTTCGCTAAAGGGCGCCGTCCGTCCGATCCGGCGCGACAGCCGGACCGCTTCCATCATCCGCCGCGGATGCCTGCTTCCGGACAGCCAACCAGGGTCCCCTCATGGTGCGCGTTAGCATCCGCAAGCACCGACCGCCCAGGTCATGGTTCAGAATTTGGCCGCCTGCCGGCCCCCTCGAGCATGCTTCGATGGGGACAGCCCCTCGAAAGCGAGCGAGGCGGCGCCCAACAGCCCCGCCGTGTTGCCGAGCTCGGCGATGCGAATATCGACTTTTGCCGCCAGAGACGGCCAGACATAGGCCGGCAGCAGCAGGCGAAGCCGGCGCGTCAAAGCTTCGCCCGCACCCGACACGCCGCCGCCGAGCACGATCGCTTCGAGCATCAGTGCATTGATGAGGGCACCCGCCGCCTGGGCGATGCCGCGGCAGGTCGCATCGATGGCCGCTTCCGCTGCCGCGTCCCCAGCCTCAGCTTGCTCGAACAGCTGTCGCACCGAGACAGCTGCAGCGCCAGCCTGACGTGCGTAGGCCTGCAGCATGGCTGGCGCCGAGGAGCATGCTTCGAGTGAGAGCTGTTCCCCCGCATCGTCGCTGCCGACGACGATCGCACCCAGTTCGGGCGGATGGCCGTTTCGGCCGATGATCGGTTGGCCATCGATAATGACAGCGCCTCCGACCCCCGTCCCGATCGTGATCAGGACGAAACGATTCAACCTTCGGCCGGCGCCATATCTGACCTCGCCCAGCGCGGCGGCGACTCCATCATTACCGAACCAGACCGGCAGGCCGAGGCGCTGTTCGAGAGCCTGCGTGATCGAGCCGTCACGCAGCGCCGGAACATTGCCGCCGCCGTCGATGACGACGCCGCTGTCAGGCGCAGCGAAGCCCGGCATTGCGACTGCCAGGGCGTCGGCTCGAGTACCTGCCATCACATCTTCATAGAGGCGAGCCAGGCGCTCGCAGAGCGCCGCGAAGGATAGATCGCGCTCGAACGGCACCTCTCCCTGCTTCAGCAGGGTGCCGTTCTGGGTCACCAGCCCGTATTTGACGGCAGTACCGCCGATGTCGAAGGCGAAGGCGGTCTTCATGGCAGGCGGTCGATCTTGATGCCGAGCTTCTTGGACAACCCCGGAAAACGCATCAGATGCGGCGGAATCCCGCGCCGCGCCGCCATCGCCTGCGCCAGCCGCTGCACCGGGATGATCGCGGCGAGCGCATCATAGGGCGGCGGGAGCGAGGCCAGCCGTAGCCAGTCGAACGGCGTCGGCTCATTGGTCAGGTTGAGGACCAGGATGCGGACGCCGAGGGCAACCATCACGCCGGCGGCATGGGCTGCGAGTCTGCACTCGGCTGCGTCCGCCGCGATCATCACGCACAGGCTTCTCGCCGTCAGCCCGTGCAGGCGGCCATGCATCGCTTCCTCGGTTGGAAAAGCCGCGGCCGGCACGCCAGTCATCTCCGCGAGCTTGAGCGAGGCTTCGAGCGCCGTGCCGACGTGACGGCCCTCGCCAGTGAAGAGCAGCCCGTCGACCGTGTCCAACTCCGCCGCCAGCGCAAAGGCAGGCGGTGTTGCCGTGTCGATCAGAGAAGCGATCGTCGCTTCGGCGACATCCTGGCCAGCCTGTCCGGCGAGCGCCGCAGCAAGCTCGGCGAGCGCAGCGAGCGAGCCGCCATAGCCCTTGGTCTTCGGACCGACCGGCTCGGACCCGATCGGCATGACGATCCTGGTCGTCGCCACCTGGCCGATAGGGCTTTCGGCCTCGGCGGTGATGGTGAGGGTGGTGAGCCGGCTGTCCTGCGCGCACCTGACCGCCGCGACCGTGGTCTCGCTGGTCCCGGTTTGCGACAGCGCGACGACCAGCGCCTCTTTATCGAGCTTGGGCTCGCGCTGCAGGAAAGCGCCCGGGTTCAGCACCTCGACGAAGGCGCCGCCGGCCTCCAGCTCGGGCTTCGCCACCATCAGGGCGTTGAGCGACGTGCCCGAGCCGACGAGGACGATGTGCTTGGCTCGCGGCAAAGCGAGCTCGCGGAAGCGCTGGCGCACGGCGGCGATCGTCGCCGGTACGATTTGCGCCTGTGCCCGGATGAAGCCGTCGATGATGCTCTCGTCGACCATGGTCATCCCTTCACCGCGCCGATCGTCAGGCCGCGCACGAGATGGCGCTGGAAGAACAGCATGAACAGCAGGATCGGCAGCATGATCCCGATCGCACCGGCAGCCGAGAGCGACCAATAATTCAGGTCCTCGCCGCCATATTCGGCGATCGCGACCGGCAGCGTCTTGGTGTTGCTGCCGGTCAGGATCAACGCGAACAGGAATTCGTTATAGGCGAGCAGCAGGCTGAACAGGGAGGTGACGACGATGCCCGGCTTGGCCAGCGGCAGGATCACCTTGGTGAAGGTCGTCCAGGCATTGCAGCCGTCGATCGTCGCGGCTTCGTCGAGTTCGCGCGGAATCTCCAGGAAGAATGAGCGCATCAGCCAGACGGTGAAAGGCTGGTTGATCGCCACCATCGCCGCGATCATCGCCGGATAAGTATCGATCATCGAGAGCGAGCGCGCCACGATGAAGAACGGGATCAAGAGCAGGATATGCGGGAACATCCGCATCACCAGCAGCCCCATCAGATAGGAGCGAGCCATCCGGCTCTCCAACCGCGACAGGCCGTAGGCTGCGAGCGTGCCGAGCGGCACCGAGATGAAGACGGTGCCGAGCGCGATGATCGAACTGTTCAGGAAGAACTCGACGAAGCGGCGCTCGACCCAGATCTCGTAGTGAAAGCGAAAGGTCGGCTCGAAGAACAGCTTCGGCGGGATGGCGAAGGCATCGGCCGGCTGCTTGATCGAGATCAGCACCGCCCAGATGATCGGCGTCAGGCTGAACAGCGAAAACAGCGACAGGAGGAAGACGACCAGCGGCTGGTCGAGCAAACGGCGCATCAGAACGCCCCCCGCTCGCGCCGATACATCAGCGAAATGATCATCAGCGTCAGCCCGGTGACGATCAGCATGGTCAGGACGCCCAGCGTCGAGGCGCGGCCGAGGTCGAGCTGCTTGAAGGCCATGGCGTAGGTGTACATGGTCAGCGTCTCGGTCGCGGTGCCGGGGCCGCCGCCGGTCAGCACATAGATGCTGTCGAAGGTGCGGAAGGAATCCATAAGCCGGATCGCCAGCACGAACAGGATCTGCGGGCGTAGCGAGGGCAGGATGATGTGCCAGACCAGGCGCGGGCCGGAGGCGCCGTCGATCTTGCCGGCTTCGAGCAGAGCCTCGTCCATGCCCTGCAGACCGGCATAGAGGATCAGCATGACGAAGGGCGTGAACTGCCAGACATCGGCGACGATGATGGTGACGAAGGCCCAGATCGGCGAGCCCAGCCAGTCCGGCGGGAAGATGTCGAAGGAAGCGATGACCGCGTCGGCCAAGCCCCAGCGCGCAGCGAAGATCCAGCGCAGGAACAGCGCCGCGACCACCGGCGTGATCAGATAGGGCACGAAGATCAGGGTCGAGAAGATGCGCGCCCCGCGCGTCAGCTTGTAGAGCCCGAGCGCGAGCAGCAGGCCGAGCGCGAACTCGATCGCGAGCGACGAGGCGACCAGGATCACCGTCGTCCTGAGCGAGGCCCAGACACGGTCCTGGCCGAGCAAGGCGAGATAGTTCTCGGCGCCGACGAAGCGCGGTTGCGCCTGGCCGATATGGTAGTCGAAGAAGCTGAGGTAAACGGCGTAGAGCACCGGGTAGAGCTGCACGCCGAGCACGATGAGTGCGCTCGGCACGACGAACAGCCAGAGCGATATTTCGCGGGGGTAGGCCCGCGCCGACGACGACGCCATCAATCCATGCCTTGTTGGAGCGGCCCGGTTCAGGCCCGGACCGTTCCGGGAGCTATAATGCTCACTTGTAGACGCCGCGGCGCGTCAGGAATTCCTCGGCCTCCTTGGCACCGGTGTCGAGCGCCTCCTTGACCGGCATCTCGCCGGTGACGGCCTGCAGGACACGACGCGTCACCGTCTCGCTGACTTCCTTGAACTCGGCGAATTTCGGGAAGATCGCGCCCTTATCCAGTGCCGGGACCAGCACGCTGTAATAGCGGAAGCGCTGGCGCAGCTCCGGATCCTCCAGCACCGAGACGCGCGTCGGACAGGCGAGGCTCGCGCCCTCGCGCTGGTTCGCCGGCGACAAAGTGGCGGCAAGCAGGCGGAACAGCGTGTCCTTGTTGCGCGAGGAGAACTTGGAGATGGCGAAGGTGTCGGCGACGACGACCTGGCCGCCGCGCGGCGGCGGCGCCCAATTGATCTTGCCGATCACCTTGGACTGGTCCTGGCGGTCCATGGCGGCAGTGCGCGTCAGCCACTGCATGCCCATGGCGGCGGCGCCCTGCTGGAACAGGATGGTCGATTCGTCATTGCCGTTGGCGGTGTAGCCGCGCGGAGCGAAGCGCGTCAGCGACTTCATCGTCTCGATCGCCGCGATGCCCTTCGGGCTGTTGAACACCGGCTTCTTGTTGGCGTCGAACCAGCCGTCGCCGAGCGCATTCAAATACCAGTGCCCCTCGTTGAGGACGCCGTCGCCCTTGAGCGTCATCACCGTGCCCGCGACGGAGGGCGAATTCAGCGCACCGGCGGCAGCGATGTACTCCTCGAACGAGGTCGGCGGCTTCAGGCCCCTGGCCTCGAACAGATCCTGTCGATAGGCCATGAGCTGGGTATTGGTCAGCACCGGCAGCCCATAGACCTTGCCGCCGAACGAGGCCGAGCTCATGGCCGTCTTGGCGAAGTCGTCGAGCTTGTACTCGTCCCTGTGCTTGGCGATGTACTCGTCGAGCGGCTCTAGCCAGCCATTCTGGGCGAAGTTGGCGATCGTCAGATCGTTGCCGAGCATGATGTCGATCGAGTCGGCACCGGACGACAGCGTGATCGTCTGCAACTCCTTCAATGGCGCATTCGGCATCAGGTCGGCGGTGACCTTCACGTTCGGCAGCGCGCTCTGGAGCTTCTTCACGTAGAATTCCAGCGCCGGATAGCGCTCGCCGACGAAGCGGACGTTCATCTCCTGCGCCCGTGCGCCGAAGCCATAGGCCGTTGCCGCCATCGTGCCGGCCGCGCCCAGAACCGTCCGGCGGGACAAGCCTGTCTTGGATTCGCCCTGCTGCGTCATGGTCTGTTCCCCGCTGTTCTCGGGCGGTCTTTCGCCGCCACCCGATTTATTCCAATGAAGTGATTTAATCAGAGAGCACTTCGACTGGCAAGCGCCCGGGTGTAGGCAGAGGCTATGACTCAGAGGCAGAGATGAAGCTGTTCGGGGCCAACATGGATCATGCCCGCCGGTTCAACCGGCGGGTCGTGCTGGAGACCGTGCGGCTGCAGGCGCCTCTCTCGCGCGCCGAGATCACCCGCGCCACTGGCCTGGCGCCGCAGACTATCTCCAACATCATCGGCGAGCTCACCGAGGCCGGGCTGGTCCGCAGCGTCAGCCGGCGCAGCGGCGCCCGCGGCCAACCGGCGGTAGACCTCGACATCAACCCGGATGGCGGCTTCACCTTCGGCGTCTCATTCGGCCATGGTGTCCTGCTGGTCATCCTGACCGATGTCGCCGGCACGGTGCGCGATCGCGCTGAGCTCGATCTCGCCTCCGATGCGCCCGAGGCTGTTCTCGACCAGATTGCGGCGACGATTTCGACGATGCTGGAGCGCCAGCAGGTGGCGCGCCAGCGCGTCTGGGGTATCGGCCTCGTCATTCCCGCCCTGTTCCAGGACGACCGGCTCGTTGTGCTCGGCGAGGTCGCGCTGCCCGGATGGAAGGATTTCCCGCTACGCCAGTCGCTGCAGGACAAGCTTGGCCTGCCGGTGCTGCTTGAGAACGATGCCACGGCGGCCGCGATCGGCGAGCGGCTCTACGGTGCTGGCCGTACGCTGACTGACTTCGCCTATATCTATATCGGCGCCGGTATCGGCGGCGGGCTGTTCCTGCGCGGCCAGCCCTATCGCGGTGGCTACGGCAAATCGGGTGAGATCGGCCATCTCGTCATCGACACCGGCGGGCGGCCCTGCCCATGCGGCAATCGCGGCTGCCTCGAACGCTACGCCTCGGTCTCGCTTGCGCTGAAGGCGCTCGGGGACGCTCAAGCGGCGACCGTCCGGCACGGCGACCTCGACCGTATCGCTACGGCGCTCGAAGACGGCGACGCGCGCCTGGTCACCTGGCTCGACGAAGCCGCGGCCAGTCTGCGCCAGGCCGTGGTGATGATCGAGAACATGCTCGACCCGCAGACGGTGATCCTCGGCGGAGTGCTTCCCCGACCGGTGCTGAACGCACTCGTCGCCCGGATCGAGCCGCTTCCGCGCAGCGTCAGCCTCAACAAGGCGGCCGATACGCCGCGCCTGATCGCTGCCGAGATGGGGCCTGATACGCCGGCGCTGGGCGCCGCGACGCTGCCCGTCTTCGACGGCATGACACCGGAGCTGTCGCTTCTGTTCAAGCAGGATGTCGTGGAGCGGATTTGACAGACGGCTGACAGCAATAGCCTTGGCTTGGTTCGCGCGGGCTGTCGCCATCCCGACGCGAGTAAGGCGACACTGGCCCTGGCCTCTTTTTGCCGAATGTCTGCTCTCTGGCACCGAGCTCATGTCAGCTACTGGTGCGGATCCATCATCCGCCAAGGTGGAAGCGGCAACTAGTCGTGCCACGCCGTCACGCAGGCCTCGCGTGCGCAAGCCACTCATCTGCAGCGGAAAACGGTGGCAATTCGAGATTGGAGCGGAAGCTGTCTCCGACATAGTCGTCATCGACCAGGGAGCGGCGACGCAGTTCCGGTAGCAAGCCGTTCAGCAGCAGATCCTCCTGGTCGGGATTGCCCAGCCCGTGCAGCGTGACGACGTCGAGGACGCCGGCACGAAAGCGTTCCTCGATGGCGTCGGCGAGCTGCTCCGGCGTGCCCGCGACCGACCAGTGGCCGGTTTCCTGCGCTTCGATGATGAGCTCCCGCAAGGTCAGCCCTTGCCGGGCATAACGCCGGAAGATCTCCACCCGCCCGCGCCGGCGGTTGATACTTGTGACCTCCGGCAGGAGGGCCTCCGGCACCGGTTCGTCGAGCGGTAGGCCGGAAAGGTCGAGTTCGCCGCCGAGCATGTCGGCGAGTTTCAGGCGCCCCTGCTCATAGTCGATCCGCTCGTGCTTGTCCTTGAGGCGGCGGGCGACATCGGCCTCGGAGGAGCCGATGACCGAGTGGAAGGAGTTCATGATGAAGGGCAGACCGTGCGCGCGCCCGAAGCTGGCGGCGCGGCGGTGAAGCTCGGTCACGAAGGCAATGGCGTCCGCGAGCTTCGGCTGCGAGGTGTAGACCACCTCGGCATAGCGGGCGCCGACAACGACGCCGGCTTCGGATTGTCCGGCCTGGAACTGGACCGGTCGGCCCTGCGGTGAAGGCGGGATATTAATCGGCCCCTGCACGCTGAAATAGCGGCCGCGATGGTCGATGCGGCGGAATTTCGCAGGATCGATCGCGATCGCGCCCGATGCCTTGCGCTGCGCGGCGTCGCGCTCATTCGCATCGTAGAGCGCGTTGACGACCTCGATGAATTCCGCCGCCCGCGCATAGCGTTCTTCCGGGCTGAGCAGCGCTTCGCCGAAATTCTCCTCGCCCACGGACGATGTCACCGCGTTCCAGGCAGCACGGCCGCCGCTGGCATGGTCGAGCGTGCCGATCTGGCGGGCGAGATTATAGGGGTGGTGGAAGGTGGTGGAGAGGGTCGCGACGAGGCCGATCCGCGTCGTGGCCTGGCTGAGCGCCGCGAGCGCGATCAGCGGCTCCTGGATGCCTGCGGTTCCTGCAAGTCCTGCTTGATCGATCTGAAGAAGGTCGGCCGTGAACAGGCCGGTGATCTTCTCGGCTTCCGCCTTCTGCGCGAGCGCGACGGCGCGTTTGGCACCGAGTGCCGGGTCCGTGTCATTGGCTGCGGCGATGACGTTGCTGGCGCCGAACAAGGTCTTGAGACGGCGGGAACGGGGAGCTGCCATGGTGGTGTCCTTGTCGATAGAGGGGCGCGGAGTCTGGGCCATCGGATGCCCGGCGCGCTGATGTCTGGGTGCTGCTCTCAGGCCGCGAGCGAGACGTGCGCTGCCGCCAGCAGCTCGATGGTTCGCAGCCGCCGATTGCCCTCGGTCTCCGGGCAATCGACGACGAATTCGTCGATTCCGAACCGCCGGTGCAGCCGGCTCAGCTCGGCGTGAACCAGCGCGGGCGTTCCGCGGATGACAAGCGCGGTACGTTCCTCGATCCGGTAGCGGCTGGCGCCGACTTGCCGGACATATTCCAGGGCCTGCTCCCTGCTGCCGACATTGACGCCCTGGCCGTTCTCGACCTCCACCCGGAAGCGACGAATGTAGCCGGCGAGGCGGCTGGCTTCGGCCTCGGTCTCGGCCGTCACAACGCCAACCGCCAGCAGGACCGACCGGCCGCCGGCCTCGCGATAGGCCGCGACAGCCCCCGCAATGGCGGTTTCATCGCCGTTGATGTGGCCGGCATAGACGAAATCCCAGCCCAGCCGCGCCGCCAGTCGCGCGCTGTCCGGGCTCGCGCCGAGGAGGAAACGTTCGGCCGATGTCGCAGGTGCGGGATAGGCGGCAAGATAATCGGTCTCCTCCCGCCCTGCCTCGCTCCTCTGGCTATCATCATGGCGCAGGAAACCATCGAGCTCGGTCAGCTGCGTCTCGAATGAGGGCTTCCTCGCAGGATCATGGGCACCCTGGAGGGCCCGGGTCGAAAGCGGCATGCCGCCCGGGGCCTTGCCGATGCCGAGATCGACGCGGCCCGGCGCGAGGGCGGCGAGCAGGTTGAAATTCTCGGCGACCTTGTA
Source organism: Allobosea sp. NPDC055332 (assembly GCF_053645455.1). NCBI lineage: Bacteria > Pseudomonadati > Pseudomonadota > Alphaproteobacteria > Hyphomicrobiales > Alloboseaceae > Allobosea > Allobosea sp. NPDC055332. The sequence continues at coordinate 149,472 of NZ_JBSHMO010000007.1, forward strand.
GGCGCTGTAGTGCTGCAGCATCACGCCGCCGGAGCCGATCCGGATGCGATTGGTGCGGGCGAGCAGGAAGCCGATCAGCACCTCCGGCGAGGAACTCGCCAGCTTCGGCGCATTGTGATGCTCAGCTACCCAGAAGCGCGCGAAGCCGACTTCCTCTGCCTTTCTGGCGAGCGCGAGCGTGCGCTGCAGCGCCGCGGCGGCGTCGTCGCCGTCATGCAGCGGGCTCTTGTCGAGAAAACTCAGGGCATAAGGCATCCATTCCCCGCGATCATCGGTATGTTGCTTTAATCCATATAATTAGTAGTCTATATCTTCAAGCCGCGATCCCCTGAGGGCGCGCCCGAATTCACGGAGACAAGTCGGTGGCCGATCTCATTGTCCGATCGTCCCTTCTGGATGCGGCGGCACAGCCGCTTCTGGAGGGACTCGTCAGCGAATATGACGGGCGATATGGCGCCGCGAGCCGGCCCGGCGGCGCACGCTCGGAGATCCTGCGCTATCCCGGTGGGGCATTCCTGCCTCCACTTGGCGATTTCCTGCTGTTGCAGCGCGACGGCGAAACCATCGCCGGTGGTGCCTTCATGAGCCATGACGACGACACGGCCGAACTCAAGCGCATCTGGACGAGGCCGGATTTGCGCCGCCAGGGACTGGCCAAGCGTATCGTCCTCGCGCTCGAGGAGAGTGCGGCGGAACTCGGCTATACCCGCGCTTATCTCACCACCGGCTTTCGCCAGCCGGAGGCCTTCGCGCTCTATCTTCTGCTCGGCTATCGCCCGCTCTTCGACACGGGAGCGGAGCTCACCCGTTACCGCTCCCTGCCGTTCGAGAAGCATATCGGCAAGAAAGCCGGGCAGCCCGGCACGTCGCCGGTCTATCCGCCGGCAGGCTCGCTCGAAGAGGCCACCGTCCGCGTGACCGCGGTCAAGGCGCAGCAGGAGGCCGCGATCCTCGCTCGTCTTGCCAGCTTCGGCGTCACCGCGGCCGCCTAGTCATTGGCGGTCCGGCGCCAGCAGTCTCCGCTCCCAGTCGAGACCAAGAAAGCAGACGATGACTCATGACGGCCTGCTGCTCGGCGTCGCGCTCGACGCTGCCGTATCGACGCCTGACGGCCGCTCCGGCCCGGGTCCTTTCTGGAGCTCGCTGATCGCCAGGCTTGATGGTGCGGTCGATTTCGTGACGCTGGAGGATGGCTTTGCCCGAGCCGACGCCGACGGGCCCGATGCCGTGCTCCTCGCCAGCTGGCTCGCGCCGCGCAGCCGGCAGCTCGGCATCATCGTCGGCGCGCCGCTCAACCTCCTCGAGCCCTTCCATGTCTCGACCGGGATCGCCACGCTAGACTATGTCAGCGAGGGCCGGGCCGGGTTGCTGGTGCAGCGGCTCAGTGGCGCGCGGGCTATCGAAGGCCAGCAGGCCATCGGCGTCCTCGACGGCTTTCCCACAGGCGACCGGCAGGCGCTGGACAGGGATGCCGAGGCTGCGATTGAGGTCATCCGCCGGCTTTGGGACAGCTGGGAGGACGGAGCGGTGATCCGCGACCCGGTGAGTCAGCGTTTCCTCGACGGGACGAAGCTGCACTACATCGGTTTCGAAGGTGCCGGTTTCCGGGTCCTGGGCCCATCGATCACACCGCGCCCGCCGCAGGGCCAGCCTCCGGTCGCCCTTGCTTGGGCGGAGGGCGATGACCCGTCCCTGATCCGGCAGGCGGATGTCGTCTTCCTGCCCGCTGGCTCGACCGAGATCGGAAGCGTCATCGCCGATCTGCGCCGCGGTGGCGGGCCGCTCGTCGTCGCGGACCTTGTGCCTTCTCCCGAGGCCCAATCGATCGATGGATTGATCGCTGTTGCTGAACAGGCGGCGGCATTGGGCGCCCGTGGCGTCCGGATCGTCCTCACCGATCCCTCAGTGCAGATCGGCCGCTTCCTGGACGAACTTCTGCCGCGCCTGCGCGAGGTGGGCTTTGCCCGTCAGCCTTCGGAAGGGACGCTGCGCCAACGCTTCAGCTTGCCGGTCGCGGCCAATCGCTACACTGCCGCAGCCTGAGCCAAGGATTCTCGATCCATGTCCAAGAAGCAGATCATCCTCGGCGCGCAGTTCCCGGGCGTAAACAATTTCACGGTCTGGAGCGATCCTGCGGCAGGGAGCCAGATCGACTTCGCCTCCTTCCGCCATTTCGCCGATACGGTGGAACGCGGCAGGTTCGACTTCATCTTCCTGGCCGAGGGTTTGCGGGTCCGCGAGCAGAAGGGCCGCTTCCACGAGCTCGATGTCGCGGGCCGGCCCAACACGCTGGCGATCCTGACGGCGTTGGCGTCGATCACCAGTCATGTCGGCCTGATCGGCACGCTGACGACGACCTTCAACGAGCCCTATCCGCTGGCCCGGCAGCTGGCGACGCTGGACATCCTCTCTGGCGGGCGGTCTGGCTGGAACGTCGTCACCTCGCCCGGAGCCTTCACCGGCGCGAATTTCCGGCGTGGCGACCACCTGCCGTTCCCGCAGCGCTATGAGCGGGCGCGGGAGTTCATCGAGGTTGCGCGGACCATTTGGGCAGGTGGCGATTTCTCCAGCCGCTCCAGGCATTTCGACATCGCCGGCCGCACCGGTCTCGCACCGTTGCCCCAGGGCACGCCCGTCATCGCCCAGGCAGGCGATTCCGCGGAAGGCCGCGAGCTGGCGGCCAGCCATGCCGACCTGATCTATTCCCGCCATGGCACGCTGGAGGCAGGGCAGGCCTTCTATGCCGACGTCAAGAACCGGCTGGCCAGACATGGCCGCAGCCGGGACGCGCTCAAGATCCTGCCAGGAGCCGCCTTCGTCCTCGGCAACACGCAGGAGGAGGCGCAGGAGAACCTGAAGGCGACCCGCCTGCAGCAGGTCAGCCCGCGGAACGCCATCGTCTTCCTGGAGCAGGTCTGGAATCGCGACCTCTCCGGCTATGATCCCGACGGCCCCTTGCCGGCGATCGATCCCGATGTCTCCGCGCAACTGGCCCAGGGCCGTGCGACCCGGTACGATGATCGCCTCGACACGGCGCGGGCCTGGCGCGAGCTCGCCGAGCGCGACGGGCTCAGCATCCGCGAGCTGATCATCAAGGTCACCGCCCGGCAGCAATTCGTCGGCACGCCGGAAGCGGTCGCCAGCGAAATCGACCAATATGTTCAGGCGGATGCAGCCGACGGTTTCGTCTTCGCGCCGTATCTGACGCCGGGTGGTTTCGACGAGTTCGCCGCGAAGGTCATCCCGATCCTTCAGGAGCGCAAGGTGTTACGCCGCGATTATGCGCGTGGCGACCTGCGCACGAATCTCGGACTACCTCCTGCCGTGCCGCTCCCTCAGAAACGGGAAGGCGGGTTGGCCGCGCGCATCGCATCATGAAGTCTTGCGGTCAGATTGCCGCTGCCTGAGCTAGGAGGAGAATCGCGACGATGGACGGGGCCTGGCAAGACCTGCCGATGATCGAGAAGCGGCAGCGCGTCAGAATACCGAGGCCGAAGCGCAACTCCGGCTCTGTTCGGCGCAGGCAGAGGGCGCAGGTCGTGCGCGCGGCCTGGCGAAGCCTGGTCGCTGAGTGGCAGCAAGATGACGGAGCTTGGGAAAAGGGTTTCGGCCCACCTCCGAACGACCCGGCCTGCCTGTGCCCGCCCGACATCCTCGTCGAGTTCGGTCTGGCGCGCGGCGATCCGGCCACGAGCCAGGAGAGCTGCGGCGTCAGCCTTCGCTGAGGGCCGCAGCTCGCTCCGATGCCGGGGCCATGTCGAACCTGTGGAGCCCGAAGGACGACAGATCGATGCGGCTCACACCGTCGAGAAGACGCTGGCTGACCGCCTCGCCGATCGCCGCCGAATGCTTGAAGCCATGGCCCGAGCAGGGCGAGACCACGAGCACGCGCTCGCTGTCTAGCCATTGGTCGATGACGAAGCCGCCATCCGGCGACACCGTGTAAAGGCAGGTCTTGCGGCGCGAGGCGTCGATGCGCAGCCCCTTCAGCCGCCCCTCGACCGCGCGAGCGTAGAAGTCACGCGATTCCGCTTCTTCGCTGCCCCGGTCGAAGCTGTCCGGATCGACCATGTGCGTCTTCTCGCCATGGGCGACCTTCACCGCACCGTCGAAGGCGGGGAAACCGTAGAACCCTTGCTCGGCGCCCGGCCCATAGGACCAGATATAGGCCGGCGCTTGCGCCCATTCCTTCGGAGCGGATGGTTTGAGATCGTACCAGTGCAGGATCTCGCGCGTCGGCTGCAGCAGCGCTGAAAATTGCGGCCCGAGCAGCTTGCCCGCCCAGGCGCCGGCGCTGACCACGACACGGCCTGCGAGGATCGTGCCCCGGTCGGTTTCGATCTCGACATGTGCGCCGCGTGGAATAATCGCGCCAACCCGTGTCTCCAGAGCGAGGCGGGCGCCGGCCTCGGTGGCGAGCCGCAACTGCGCCGCGACGCAGCGCTCGGGGTGGAGATAGCCGCCCTCAGGCTCGAAATAGAGCCGGTCGCTTTCCGCAAGGTTCAGCCAGGGATAGCGGCGGCGCGCCTCGGCCGGATCGATCAATTCATGTGCGACACCACTGCGCTGTGCCACGGCGAGGGTGCGCTCGATAAAGCCGGCTGCGTCGGATCGCGCCGGCTCGCTGGAGATGGCGAGAAAGCCGACCTGGCCGAACAGGTCTTCTCCGGTCCTGGCCTCCAGCTCCTTCCAGATCTCATGCGAGCGTCGCACCATCGGCGCGAGCGCCGTTCCCTCGGCGACACCAAGGCGGGTGACGCGCGTCTCGCCATGGCTCGAACCCAGCTCATGCGGCGGGCTGAACCGATCGATGCCGAGGACATCAGCACCGCGCGCCGCAAGCTGGAACAGGGTGGCGGAGCCCATGGCGCCGAGACCGATGACGACGATGTCGGCGGTTTGCTGGGGCATGATGGCTGCGAACTCCTGGACTGCACTCGGCGCGAGCGAGCGCTGACCCGCCCCGGTGCGATGAAGCGCCGGAGCGGGTCAGACAAATTGCCGATCCTATGACGGGGCGATTGGCTCAGCTCTTGGGCAGGCCAGGCGGGTTGGTGCGCGAGAGATCGAGCCCTTCAGCTGCAAGGCCCCAGCGTGCCAGCGACTTCTGGTAGTTGCCGTTCTTGATCTGCGCGTTGAGCGCCGCGGTGATCGCTTCGGCGAGGCCGCCGCCCTTGCGGGTGGTCACCGCGATCTCGGCGATCTCCGGCCAGCCACCGGAGAAGGAGCCGACGAGGCGCGTGGAGCCCGACTGCGCCGCCTTGAAGCCGAGCGTACCGTTGGGGCCGAAATACGCATCGGCGCGGCCGGATTCCAGCGCGATGTAAAGCACGACGTCGTCGTCGAAATACTGGACCTCGGTAGACTTCAGGCCCTTGGCCTCGTTGGCCTTGATCCACCGCAGCAGAATCTGCTCCTGATTGGTACCCGCACCGACGATCACCTTGAGGCCCGCGACGTCCTCCGGCTTGGCGATCTCCTTGATGGCGCTCTTGGCCGAGACGTAGAAGCCGAGCTGATCCTTGCGATAGGTCGAGAAGTCGAACTTCTCCTTGCGCAGCTCGGTGACAGTGATGTTGGAGATCGCTGCGTCGTATTTGCCCGAGGCGACGCCGAGCGGCCAGTCCGCCCAGGCGACCTGCACGACCTCGAGCTTGAGGCCGAGCCCGTCGGCGATCAGCCGCGCGATGTCAGGCTCCGAGCCGACGATCGTCTTGTGATCGTCGGTCGCATTGACGCCATGGGGCAGGCGCTGGCCGGTGGTGGCGATGGTGAACGTGCCGGGCTTGACGAGCTTCACGTCGTTGCCGAGCAGCTTGACCGCCTCGGCGACGGCCTCGGCGCGCGGCTGGTCCTTCTGCGCAGCGGTGAGGTCGAAGCTCTGCTGCGCCAGCGCGAGCGACGGCAGGAGCGTGGCGGCGGCCACAAGGCCGAGCGCGATGCGGCGCGAGATGGTTGAAATATGCGACATCGAAACAGCCTTCTCGGTCTCGGGGATGGGAATGAGGGAGGCGGCGCTGGCTTTCGGCCGCCTGGATGCCGATCCGGCTCCTTTCATCCTATTAGTTTATCTAAATAGTCAACTATATCGACGCGGATTTGCGCGGCCATCTCCTTGCCGTGGGTCCAAAACGCCTTCGCAAAAGGCCCTTAGAGGGTCAATTTTTGACGGCGCTTCACCAATGCTTAAATGAATTTCTTCTGCGCGGCGGCCTGGCGATCGGAATCGACTTCAAGTGCATTCGAGAGGAAAATAATCTACTAAACAAATAATTTATTCTTGACCGCCCCCGAAAGGCTGATCAGATCGCACTCGCTTGTCACCAGGCCGGTGCGCCGGAGCGACGCCTGGTCAATCCGTGGAGTCATCGATGGCGTTTCGTCCCCAGCAGTCGCGAACGGCCGTCCAGGCCCATGCGGGCCGCCCTCTGGCGATGGCCGTTGCTCTCTCGCTTCTCACAGTCGGGAGGCCCGGCTTCGCCGCCGACAATCAGGCCGAGGGCAAGCCGGTCGCAGGAGGCACGCTGACCGTGGGCCTCGCCAGCGACACCGCGATCATCGATCCGTCGATCACCGGCAATTCGATCACGGCCCTGATCACCCGCAACCTCGTCGATTCCCTGGTCGGCCAGGCCGAGGACAATCACTTCACGCCCTGGCTGGCGGAGCGCTGGGAAGTGAACGGCGACAACACCGTCTACACCTTCCATCTGCGGCAGGGCGTGACGTTCAGCGATGGCACGCCGCTCGACGCCGCGGCGGTGAAGTTCAACTTCGAGCGCATCCTCGATCCGAAGACGACGTCGAGCTATGCAAAATCGCTGCTCGGTCCGGTCGACAACATCGCGGCGCCCGATACCGCGACCGTCGTGATCTCCTATCGTCAACCCTTCGCGCCGCTGCTGCAGGGCTTGAGCCTGCCCTATCTCGGCATTCAGTCGCCGACCTATCTGCGCAACGCCAAGAGCACGACGAACACCGTCATTGGCTCCGGTGCTTTCCTGCTCGAAAGCTTCACCAAGGGCAGCGGCAGCCGCCTGACCAAGCGCGCCGACTACAATTGGGGCCCGGGCTATGCCGCGCATCAGGGGCCGGCCTATCTCGACGCGATCAGCTTCCGCTATCTGCCCGAAGCCTCGGTCCGCCTCGGCGCGCTCAGCAGTGGGCAGGCGCAGGCGATCGACGAGATTCCTCCGGCGAATTTCCGCTCCGTCCAGGCAGATAGTCGCCTGCAGGTCGTGACGCGGGAAAATCCGGGCGTAAACCGCTCTCTCTTCCTGAACGTGACCCGAGGCCCTCTGGCGGATGCGCGCGTCCGGCAGGCTTTCCAGAGCGCCGTCGATGCTCCGTCGGCCGTCAAGGCCGCCTTCTTCGGCAGCCTGAAGCCGGCCGACAACATCCTGGGGCCGTCGACGCTCTATTATGACGCCAAGATCGCGGCGAGCTGGGGATTCGATCCGCAGAAGGCCGCAAGGCTGCTCGACGAGGCCGGCTGGACCAGGAAGGATGCCGAGGGCATCCGCTCCAAGGATGGCGAGCGGCTTACCCTCCGCTTCGTCTATGACGCTGCCGCCTGGGGGGCATCCGATCTAACCCTCGCCCAGGCTGTCCAGTTCTCGGTGAAGAAGGCGGGCTTCGACCTGCAGCTCGACCCAGTCGATGCCGGCGGCTACACCGCCCGCACCGGTGCGAACGAATACGACATCGCCTCGCTGTTCTATGTCCGCGCCGAGCCCGACATCCTGCGAACCGTCTTCCATTCGGCCTATATCCCGCCCAACGGCGCCAATATCGCGCGGGTGAAGAGCCTCGACGAGGCGCTGACCAAGGCGATCGGCGCATCGGACGAGCAGCGCAGGCAGCTCTACGGCCAGGTCCAGGCCGAGATCATCGGCCAGGCCTATGCCGTGCCGCTCTATGTCGCCGCCTATCAGCTGGGGGCGTCGAAAAAGCTCAAGGGCATCAGCTGGGCGACGAACGCCAAGCCGAACTTCTACGATGCCTGGCTCGCTCCGTAGCCTGCTCTCCGTGGCGCTCCGGCGTCTCGGCGTCATCCTGGCCGTGCTCTGGGGCGCGGCCACGATCACCTTCGTCGCGGTCAAGGCGATTCCGGGCGATCCCGTCTCGGTGCTCACCGGCGGCGAGAATGTCGTCGACGCCGCCGAGCGCGAAGCGCTGATCCGGCAGTTCGGTCTCGATCAGCCGCTGCCCGTGCAATATGCGCGCTATCTCGGCCAGGCCATGCTTGGCGATTTCGGCCAGAGCTATCAATACCGGCAGCCGGTGATCGAGGTCGTCGGCGAGGCTGCGGGCCCGACCTTGCAACTCGCCGGCACGGCGATGGTCCTCGCGCTGGTTCTGGCGTTCATCAATGCACAAGCCACCGCCGGACGACGGCAGGGCCTGCGCAGCGCCCTCTCCGGCCTCGAACTCGCCGTGCTGAGCACGCCGGTCTACTGGATCGGCCTGTTGCTGCTGACGGTTTTCAGCTTCCAGCTCGGCTGGTTCCCGATCATCGGGGGCGAGGGCTTCCGGGCGTTGATCCTGCCGGCCATCGCGCTCAGCTTGCCGCTGGCGGCGCTGCTGTCCCAGGTGCTGAGGGACGGGATGGAGGAGGCGCTCTCGCAGCCCTTTGCCCTGACCGTCCGCACCCGCGGCGTCAGCGAAACGGCGCTGCGGCTGCGCCATGCGCTGCGCCATGCCGCGCTCGCCGTCTCGACCCTCACCGGCACGCTCTTCGCCGGTGTCCTCAGCGGCTCGATCCTGACCGAGACGGTGTTCGGGCGGGCCGGCATCGGCCAGATCACGCTGCAGGCGATCAAGACCCGCGACATGCCGCTCCTGCTCGGGCTGGTGATGCTGTCGGCGCTGGTCTCTGTGCTGATCAACCTCCTCGTCGATGCGCTCTATCTGCTGATCGACCCGCGCTTGCGGCGGGCTCGGGCATGAGCGACGTCCTCGATGTCATTGCCCGGGTCCGGGGCGGCAAGGGCGCAAGGTGGCCCTGGCGCGCACCGGGCCTGCTCATTCCCCTGGCCGTGGTGTTGCTTCTGCTTGCCACAGCCGCCGCGCCGCATTTGTTCACGACGCTTGCGCCCGATGCAGTCGACACCGACGCGATCCTGCTGCCCCCGAGCTTCGTCCACTGGTTCGGAACCGACCAGCTCGGCCGCGACGTCTTCACGCGCGTCGTCCATGGCACGGCGCAATCCCTGGGCATTGGCATCGGCGCGACGCTGATCGGCTGTGCCGGCGGCACGCTGCTCGGGACGGCGGCGGCGCTGGCTCCCCTCTGGCTGCAGCGCATCCTCGTCCGGCTGATCGATATCCTGCTCGCCTTCCCGGAGATCCTGCTCGCCTTGCTGATCATCGCCGTGCTCGGCCGCGGTCCGGCGAACACCCTGCTCGCCGTCGGGCTCTCCAGCATCGCCGGCTATGCCCGGCTGGTGCGTTCGCAGGTCCTGCGAGTCTGGCAATCCGGCTATGTCGAGCATGCCGTGGCGCTGGGTGAGCCGGCCTCGGCGATCATCGCCCGCCATGTGATCCCGAACGCCGTGAGGCCGCTGGTGGTGCTGGCGACGATCGGCGTCGGCAATGCTGTGCTCTCGGCATCGGCGCTGAGCTTCATCGGGCTCGGTGTGGTGCCGCCTGCTGCCGAATGGGGCGCGCTGCTGGCCGATGGCCGGAACTTCCTCGACACCGCGCCCTGGATCAGTCTGCTGCCGGCAACGGTCGTCGCGGTCTCGGTGATCGCGATCACGCTTCTCGGCCGCCGGCTCCAGCTCCTGCTCGCACAGGGAGATGTGCCGTGAACGTCCAGTTCGTTCCGAAGGAAGGCGATCTGCGGCTCGCGCCAGCTCGCCCTGCGGCCGTTCTCGAGGTCGAGAACCTGCGCGTCGCCTTTCCGGGCAAGCGCGGCTGGGCCGAGGTCGTGCGCGGCATTTCACTTGCGATCGCTCCCGGCGAAATCCTCGCCGTCGTCGGCGAGTCCGGCTCGGGCAAATCCGTGATGGCCCGGGCACTCGTCGGACTGGCGGGGCCTCGTGCGCGGGTGGAGGCCGATAGCCTCCGGCTCACCGGTCACGCCGGTGGCGTTGTCGACCTCCTCGCCTGTTCGGAGCGCGACTGGGGCAAGGTGCGCGGCCGCGAGATCGGTTTCGTCCTTCAGGATGCGCTGGTCTCGCTCGATCCGCTGCGCACGGTCGGGCGGGAGGTCGCGGAGCCGCTTCTGACGCATCAGCTGGTGCCGCGTGCCGAGGTGGCCGGCGAAGTCGAGAGCCTGCTCGCGCGCGTCGGCATTCCCGATCCGGCGAAGCGGGCCGCGCAATATCCGCATGAGCTCTCTGGCGGCCTCAGACAGCGAGCCCTGATCGCCTCGGCTTTGGCCGGCCGTCCGCGCCTGCTGATCGCGGACGAACCGACCACCGCGCTAGACGTCACCATCCAGCAGCAGGTCCTAGGCGTGTTCAGCGCCCTCGCGCAGGCCGGCCACGCCATCCTGCTGATAACGCATGATTTGGCGGTCGCAGCCCAGTTCGCCGATCGGATTGCCGTGATCCAGAATGGCGAATTCGTCGAAACCGGCCCGACACGCCAGGTCCTTGGCCAGGCCCGTCACGGCTACACGCAGCGGCTGCTGGCCGCGGTCCCCAGCGCGGCGAGACGCGGTCGCTGGCTGTCCTCGCCCGGTTTGCGGCCCGCCAAGGCAAAGACCACCGGCCAGCTGCAAGAGCCGCTCCTGACGATGTCCGACATTTGCGTCCGCTTCACCGGCCGGGACGGCAGCACGACCCAAGCGGTGGCGGGAGTCTCGCTTGCGATCGATCCGGGCGAGACAGTCGGTGTGGTCGGCGAGTCCGGCTCGGGGAAGACCACGCTCGGCAAGGTCGCGCTCGCCTTGCGCCACCCCGATGCCGGAGAGGTGCAGTTCCGGGGGCAGCCCTGGAGCAGCCTGCCCGAGCGCTCGCGGCGCCCGCTGCGCCGGCATATCCAGACGATCGTCCAGGACCCGCTCAGTTCCTTCGACCCGCGCTATACTGTCGGGCGCATCATCGAACAGCCGCTGCGTCTCCACACCGGCCTCGGAAAGGCGGCGCGCCAGGCGCGCGTCGAAGAGCTCGTCCGGCTGGTGAACCTGCCATCGGACATTCTCACGCGCCGGCCGACCACGCTTTCCGGAGGGCAGCGCCAGCGGGTCTCGATCGCGCAGGCACTGGCCTGCGAACCGAAGTTGCTGATCTGCGACGAGCCGGTCTCGGCGCTCGACGTCACCACCCAGGCGCAGGTGCTCGACCTGCTGGTCGAGCTTCAGCACCGGCTTGGGCTCGCCATGCTCTTCATCTCGCATGATCTCGGCGTGGTGCATCATCTCAGCGACCGTGTCCTCGTGATGAGCGAGGGCGTCGCGGTCGAGACCGGGGAGGCTGACGATGTCTTCCTGCGCCCTCGTCACCCCTACACGAAGCGGCTGGTCGCCGCCGTCCCGCGCCTGCACGTCACGACGACAGGCGTCAGCCTGCCGTCAGCGGCAGGGTGATTCCTCTCCACCGGGCAGGAAGGTTGGAAGCATTTCCTACAGAGGCAGTGCCATAACGCCGGCCGACCGCGTCCTTTAGTCGGTTGCGGAGCTGTTGGAGCCTGAGATGATCGATCGCAGACGCCTGCTCGCCGTGGCGGCCGGCACCATCGCAGGGATGAGGCCCGGCTTCGCCCAGGCCTCATCCCTGCGGATCGGCTATGTCCCGGTGATCGGGGCAAGCGCCCTGTTCGTTCTCGCCGGTGGCGGATCGGCGCGCGAAGCCGGCCTCGATCTGAAGCTCAGCAAATTCGACTCTGGCCCGAACGCCATCCAGGCCTTCGCCTCCGGCACGATCGACATCCTGACCATCGGCGTCGCGCCTGTCGCTGTCGCGCGATCTCGCGGGCTCGATGCCTCGGTCATCGCCGCTGCCGCGATCGGCGGCACCGCCTTCGTGGCGGGACCGGCCCTCGCCAAGGCCTTCGCTGAAAACGGCAACGACCCGGCCAAGGCGTTCGCGGCTTTCAAGGCGGCGACCGGCCGCAAGGCCAAGCTCGGGACGCTGCCGCCCGGTGGCGTACCGACTGTCGCCCTGCACCATTGGCTATGGAAGGTCGGAAAGGTCGACCGGGCCGATGTCGAGATCGTCAATATGGGGATCGAGGTGGTGCAGCAGGCCATGCTGACTAGCGCCATCGATGGCGGCACGCTGCTCGAACCTTCGGCGACCCTGGTGCCCGAGCGCGACTCGCGCATCAAGCGCATCGTCAACTCGCCGGAGATGTTTCCGAATATTCCCGGTGTCGTGGTCGCGGCCTCGGGGCAACTCGTCAAGACCAGGCCCGAGCTGGCCGAGCGCTTCGTCGGCCTGTTCCATCGCGCGACGGAGCTGGTCCGCAGCGAGCCGGCGAAGGCGGCGCCTCATGTTCTCGCCGTCCTCGGTGGCGACCTCGTGCCCGAGGCGACGATCGCGCGAGCCCTGACCTCTCCAGCGGTGAGCTTCGTCAATGACCCCGCGCGAATTCGCCAGGCCACCGAGGAGTTGCTCGCTTATCAGGTCGAGCTCGGCGACTTTGCGCAGGCGCCGGCGCTCGACCGGTTGTTCGATCAAGCCCTCTACGAACGCGGTGTTAAGGCTGCGGCTCGCTAGCTCGAGGCTGAAGAGAGCGACTGGCGTGGCGAACAGAGGCCGGCCCCCAATCCCAGGTTGCCTCTATCACGCAATCCTGGATGGCCGATGTATTCGTTCTAGCGCCAAGCCGAACGGCCAGAAGATTCTTCGCGATATCGTGGTATATTAAAAAGAACGTTTGTTTGACTTAAAGAACGATCCTTTCGCAGAATTGGTCTTCTCAGCGGCCCGATGCCGTTCGAGGCCGAATTGGGTGAAAGGGACGACCATGGTCGACGCGGCCGAGCCTTCGAAACGTATCGAGACCGACCGCCGCGCGTTCTTGGCGTCGGCCTTGCTGATGCCGCTGCTGGTCGCTGCGGCCAGCGTCGCGAACGCGCAGAGCCCGTTGCCGACACGGATTCCCGCTGGAACAAAGCTGGTCGCGGCCGACCAGAACGAGGCGCTGCAGACACTGATCCGAGCCTCCGGCGTTCAGGCCAAGCTGTCGAGCACAGTGACCTATGCCAATTTCCTTGGCGGGCCAGCCATCCTGGAAGCGTTCCGAGCCGGCGCGCTCGATCTCGCCACCGTCGGCAACACGCCGCCGATCCAGGCGCACGCGGCCGGCGAGCAGATCCCGATCGTCGCGGCTCGGGTCTCCTCGGAAACCGATTACTTCCTCGCCGTCCGCCCCGGCCTGAAGATCAACAGCCTCGAGGAGTTGAAGGGCAAGAGCATCGCCTATGGTGAAGGCACCGGGCGCCAGCCTTTCGTTCTGAACGCTCTCAAGCTCGCCGGGCTGACGCGCAAGGACGTCAAGCTCATCCCTCTGCGGGCGGCCGACTTTCCCGATGCGATCCGCACCGGCCAGGTCGATGTCGCTGCACTGAACGAGCCGCATTTCTCGCGTTACCTCGCCGATTTCGCCGACCGTGGTGCAAGCGCGCTGCCGAAGGAGCAGAATGATCGCCTGCCCAAGAGCCTGACTTATCTCTATGCGAGCAAGAAGGCGCTCGATGATCCGGCGAAGGCCGCGGCGATCCGCGAATTCGTCGCGGGCTGGATCGATGCCAGCCGCTGGTCGCATGCGAACGTCGAAGCCTGGGTCGACGCCTATTACGTCAAGCGCCAGAACCTGAAGCCGGAAGACGGGCGCAAGATCGTCGGATCGGAGGGAGCTTACGAGTTCCCCGTGCTGGCCAGCCTGATCGCCAAGCAGCAAGCGCTGATCGACGTGATCTTCGAGGCCGGCGATCTGCCGAAGCGCCTCGATGCACGCCAGGAATTCGACCTGCGCTTCGACGACGTCATCTCCGCCAAGACGAACTGATATCCCGGTTCGGACGGAAGGGCCGCCATGAGCATCACCACCTACGCTCCCGGGCTTCAGACGGAACCGGCCGCTACCGCCTCGGCCGAAGCGCGTGCAGGCCGCCTGCCGAAACTGGCGCCCGGCCGGTTGCCGCCAGGCGCTATCCTGTTCGGCCCGATCGCGCTCGTCGCCATCTGGGAACTCGCATCCGCCCTCGGCTGGCTCTCGCCCAGGTTCCTGGCGGCGCCCTCGACCGCGGTGCTGACCGGCTTCGACCTTCTGAGCAACGGCACCCTGGCCGACCATTTCCTCGCCTCGGCCAAGCGAGCCTATCTCGGGCTCGGCATCGGCGTTGCGATCGGCCTCGTGATGGCGCTAGCCGCCGGCCTCAGCCGGATCGGCGAAGCCTCGCTCGACGGACTCGTGCAGATCAAGCGGGCGGTGCCGACCCTGGCGCTGATCCCGCTCGCCATCCTCTGGCTCGGCATCGGCGAAACCATGAAGGTCGCGCTGATCGCCTCCAGCGTCCTCGTGCCGGTCTACATCAACACGCACGCGGCGCTGCGTGGCATCGACATCCGCCATGTCGAGCTCGCTCGCAGCGTTGGAATTTCCCGCGGCGCCTTCCTGCGCGAGGTCGCCCTGCCCGGCGCTCTGCCGGGCTTCTTCACGGGCCTCCGGCTCGCCGTCACCACCTGCTGGACGGCACTCGTCGTGCTCGAGCAGATCAACACCACCGAGGGCATCGGCTATCTGATGAATCGCGCCCGTGATTTCGGTCAGACCGACATCATCGTCGTCGGCCTCGCGATCTATGCCATCCTCGGGCTCGGCTCCGATTTCGCGGTCAGGGCCTGGGAGCGCCGGGCGCTCTCCTATCGCAAGGCGCTGGCGTCGTGAACGCTTCGGCCCATCCGTTACGTCTGCCGCCGGGCGGTGAACCTGCTGCCGTTAGCCTGCGCGGCGTCACGCGCCGCTTTTCGGGCCGCAGCGTGCTAAGCGATGTCTCGCTCGATTTCGCGCCCGGCCAGTTCGTCGCGCTCATCGGCAAGAGCGGCTCGGGCAAGAGCACACTGCTGCGCGCCATGGCCGGGCTCGATGACGGTGTCGAGGGTGAGGGCCGCATCAGCGTTCCGGCCGATCGTTCCGTCCTTTTCCAGGACTCCCGCCTGTTGCCCTGGAAGACTGCGCTGCAGAACGCCGTCTTCGGCCTGCGCGTGTCGGATGCCGACGAGCGCGGCCGCGCGGCACTCGCCGATGTCGGTCTGGCCGGGCGCGAGGATGCCTGGCCGAATGCCCTGTCCGGCGGCGAGCAGCAGCGCGTCGCCCTTGCGCGTTCGCTGGTGCGCCAGCCGCGTCTGCTCCTGGCCGACGAGCCCTTCGGCGCGCTCGACGCGTTGACGCGGATCAAGATGCACGAATTGCTCTTCCGGCTGATCCGGCAACACCGGCCGACCGTCCTGCTGGTCACCCATGACGTGGACGAGGCGATCAAGCTCGCTGACCGCGTGCTGGTGATGGACGACGGCCGCATCATCGTCGACCGGCCGGTCGCACTGGTGCATCCGCGTCTCAAGGATCCGCATTTCGAGGTACTGCGCGGCGATCTGCTCGCAGCGCTCGGCGTCTCCGATGCCGTCTAGACTTCCTTCGACAGTTGGACCTGCCATGTCACGCGAGCTGCACCTCAATCTCTTCATCCATGGCCGCGGTCATCATGAGACGGCCTGGCGCCATCCCGCCTCGACCAAGAAAGCCCTGAGCGATCTCGCCTATTATCGCGATCTTGCGCTTGCGGCCGAAGCGGCCAAGCTCGACTCGATCTTTTTCGCTGACGCACTGGCACTTGGCGAAGAGGTCGCCCACGCCGCCCGCGGCGAACTCGAGCCACTGACCCTGCTTGGTGCCCTCGCCGCACTGACGGAGCGCATCGGGCTGATCGCCACGGCCTCCACGACCTATAACGAGCCCTACAATCTCGCCCGGCAGTTCGCTTCGCTCGACCACCTCAGCGGCGGACGCATCGGCTGGAACATCGTGACCTCCTGGGCGCCGGGCGCCGCCGCCAATTTCGGCCAGGAGACACAGGTCGGCATCGACCAGCGCTATGCGCGCGCCCACGACTTCGTCGAGGCGGTGTCCAAGCTCTGGGACAGCTGGGCGGCGGACGCGATCGTCGACGACCGCGATGCCGGCATCTATGCGCTTCCCGAGCGCGTCCGGCGTGCCGAGCATCGCGGCAGCCATTTCAACGTCGCCGGCGCGCTCAACATCCCGCGCTCGCCGCAGGGGCGGCCGGTCTTCGTTCAGGCCGGCGCCTCGGCCGATGGCCGCGCCTTTGCCGCCCGTTATGCCGAGGCGATCTTCACCGCGCATCTCAGCAAGGAGAGCGCGATCGCCTTCTATGCCGACATCAAGACGCAGGCGCGCACGCTCGGCCGCAGCCCCGACCAGATCATCATCCTGCCTGGCCTCAGTGCCGCGATCGGCTCGACCGAAGCCGAGGCCAAGCGGGTCTGGGAGGAGCTCAACGAGCTCTCACACCCCAGCGTCGGCCTGGCCAGGCTGTCGGGCCGGTTCGGTGGCCATGACTTCTCGCATCTGAAGCTCGACCAGGTCCTGTCCGTCGACGACTTTCCCGATCCGGCGCAGGTGCAGGCCTCCCGCAGCCGAGCCCAGTCGATCACAGCGCTCGTCGCGCGCGAGCGGCCGACACTGCGTGGCCTGCTGCACAGCCTTGCCGGCGCACGCGGCCATTTCACCGCGACCGGAACACCCGAGCAGATCGCCGGCATCATCGAGGACTGGTTCACCTCCGGCGCAGCGGACGGCTTCAACGTCATGCCGCCGATCCTGTCGGCCCAGTTCGAGATTTTCGCGAGCGAGGTCATCCCGCTCCTGCGCAAGCGCGGACTGTTCCGCAGCGACTATCGCGACGGGACATTGCGGGAGCGGCTGGGATTGGACCCGGTATCGAGCCGCTTCGATGCGGCTGAGCCGGCCAAGCGCTTGGCCTGACGCACCGCAGCCGCCGACCCGCGAGCCATCGGGGCGGCCGCGTCTTGCTTGAGCTGCACGGTGATTTGGCGCGGATCCTCGCGCTGCGCGCCTTTGAACGCGAAAACCCCGCTTCTTTGCGAAGCGGGGCTTTGTTGTATTTTGCGGTAATTTGGTTGCGGGGGCCAGATTTGAACTGACGACCTTCAGGTTATGAGCCTGACGAGCTACCGGGCTGCT
>NZ_JBSHMO010000008.1:0-12765 GCF_053645455.1 Allobosea sp. NPDC055332
AGAAATATGAAAGTGAATATTACTGGTGTTTTTTTGTCTCTAGGTAAATCATCAGGTAAGTACTCTTTGGATAAAGTAATTGACAATCGTAATATAACGCTTTCATATAAAGGTGAAACAGAAAAGGTACAATTTGTAATCCATTCTGGGTCTATTTGGTGGTCAATGTATAAATTATTCGATATGGATAAGAACATAGGTTTTGAAAAGGGTAAGATCTTTATAACAACCAACCTCAATACATATGAATTTGATTTGCCAAAAGAATATTTAAGAGCTTTTGAGAAAGCTTATTCGGAGTATCAGACAAAAAAATAATGAGCTGCATGCAAAAGGTGCATGTTTTTGCATGTGCTAAGTTCACTGGTTTTGTGTATATCGCTTCAGATCTAGCGTGGTTCCGGGGAGGGCATGCAACTGCATTAAAACCGCCCCATGAAGCGGGCGGGCGAGGCGGGGAAAGCACTGCGCGCTGGCGGTGGTGCTGATTTTATTTTTTCAGCGTCTCAGCGCGTCGTAATGGCGTTTACTTGGCCTGCTGGGCGTTGGTGTGTCTGCGGGCTGTTTTGTGCGGTGGTGAGTGTGTGAGGGCGTGATGACGGGGTGTAAAAAAGCCGCCCGCAGGCGGCGATGTTCAGCCGTTGTCAGTGTCCAGTGAGTAGTTTTTAAAGCGGATGACCTCCTGGCCGAGCCAGCCGTTTATCTCGCGGATCCTGTCCTGTAACGGGATAAGCTCATTGCGGACAAAGACCTTTGCCACTTTCTCAATATCACCCAGCGACCCGACGTTCTCCGGCTTGCCGCCCATCAACTGAAAGGGGATGCGGTGCGCGTCCAGCAGGTCAGCGGCGCTGGCTTTTTTGATATTAAAAAAATCGTCCTTCGTCGCCACTTCACTGAGCGGGATAATTTTAATGCCGTCGGCTTTCCCCTGCGGGGCATAGAGAAACAGGTTTTTAAAGTTGTTGCGGCCTTTCGACTTCACCATGTTTTCGCGAAGCATTTCGATATCGTTGCGATCCTGCACGGCATCGGTGACGTACATGATGTATCCGGCATGTGCGCCGTTTTCGTAATACTTGCGGCGGAACAGCGTGGCCGACTCATTCAGCCAGGCAGAGTTAAGGGCGCTGAGATATTCCGGCAGGCCGTACAGCTCCTGATTAATATCCGGCTCCAGCAGGTGAAACACGGAGCCTGGCGCGAAAGGTGTCGGCTCGTTGAAGGATGGCACCCACCAGTAAACATCCTCCTCCACACCACGGCGGGTATATTTGGCCGGTGAGGTTTCCAGTCTGATGACCTTACCGGTGGTGCTGTAACGCTTTTCCAGAAACGCATTACCGAACACCAGAAAATCCAGCACAAAACGGCTGAAATCCTGCTGGGAAAGCCACGGATGCGGGATAAATGTTGAGGCCAGAATATTACGTTTGACGTAAATCGGTGAGCTGTGATGCACGGCAGCACGCAGGCTTTTTGCCAGACCGGTAAAGCTGACCGGCGGCTCATACCATCTGCCGTTACTGATGCATTCGACGTAATCCAGAATGTCACGGCGGTCGAGTACCGGCACCGGCTCACCAAAGGTGAATGCCTCCATTTTCGGGGCGCTGGCGGTCATTGTTTTTGCCGCAGGTTGCGGTGTTTTCCCTTTTTTCTTGCTCATCAGTAAAACTCCAGAATGGTGGATGTCAGCGGGGTGCTGATACCGGCGGTGAGTGGCTCATTTAACAGGGCGTGCATGGTTGCCCAGGCGAGGTCGGCGTGGCTGGCTTCCTCGCTGCGGCTGGCCTCATAGGTGGCGCTGCGTCCGCTGCTGGTCATGGTCTTGCGGATAGCCATAAACGAGCTGGTGATGTCGGTGGCGCTGACGTCATATTCCAGACAGCCACGGCGGATAACGTCTTTGGCCTTGAGCACCATTGCGGTTTTCATTTCCGGCGTGTAGCGGATATCGCGCGCGGCGGGATAGAACGAGCGCACGAGCTGGAACACGCCGACACCAAGGCCGGTGGCATCAATGCCGATGTATTCGACGTTGTATTTTTCGGTGAGTTTGCGGATGGATTCCGCCTGGGTGGCAAAGTCCATGCCTTTCCACTGGTGACGCTCAAGTATTCTGAATTTGCCACCGGCCACCACCGGCGGTGCCAGCACCACGCATCCGGCGCTGTCGCCACGGTGTGACGGGTCGTAACCAATCCATACCGGACGTGAGCCGAACGGATTGGCGGCAAACGGCGCATAGTCTTCCCATTCTTCCAGCGTGTCGACCATGCAGCGTTGCAGCTCCTCGAACGGGAACACCGACGCCTTGTCGTCAACAAATTCACACATGAACAGGTTTTTAAAATCGTCGGCGCTGTTTTCGCGTTTAAGCTGCTCAATGTCGAACAGTGTGCAGCCACCTTTCAGGGCGTCCTCAATGGTGACAATCTGCCGCCACTGGCCGTCCGCACAGAGAAGACCGCTGGCAAGGGCGTTATGACTGACGTCGATTTCCACACGTTCGGCGGCGCTGGCGCGTCCCCGGTTAAACAGTTCACCCGACCAGAACGGGTAGGCGTCGTGCGCCAGCGTGGACGGGGTGGAGAAATAGGTCGAGCGCAGGTGACTCTGTGAGGCCATACCTGATGCCACCTTACGCAGTACCTGAAAATTCGGGATCCAGAAAATCTCATCGACGTACAGGTCGCCGTTATGGCTCTGTGCGGTGTTGGAGTTGGTGCCGAGAAAAATCAGTTTTGCGCCGTTATTGCCCAGGACAATCGGGTCACCGGTCAGGTCAACGTCAACCAGCCGGGCAAAGGCGATGATGTATTCGCGGAACACATACGCCTGCGTTTTACTGGCCGACAGAAAAATCTGGTTATGACCGGTTTTCAGGGCGCGCAGCAGCGCCTCGCGGGAAAAATAAAACGTCGCGCCAATCTGGCGGGATTTCAGGATATCGCGGATGCGGTGCTCAAGCCCGGCGCGATACCAGTGCAACTGATATTCGAAAGACTGCTCAAAGAAAATCTGCTCCAGCTTTTCGATGGCCTCGTCACTGAAAAAATTCTTTTTCGGTTTGCGACGCCCGCCTTTGTTGCGGTTAGCGACGTTCGGATTAAGGTCTGCCTCGTTGCCGGTCTGGCTGTAACGGTTTACCCGTGCCAGTCGTTCAATCTGGCGTCCGAGCAGGTCAATTTCCTTGAAGTCACCGCCGGTTTTCTGCGGTTTGATGATGAGCTGGGTCAGCCGCGCTTCCAGGCTCATTTCGACACGGCTGATGGGGGCAACGCTGTCCCAGCCGTCGCGCTGTTTCCAGCTCTGCACCGTCGGGCGTTTCATCTGCAACATGGCGGCAATCTGCGGCACGGAAAACCCCTGCCAGTACAGCAGCGCCGCCTGACGACGCGGGTCGTGTAAAAGAGTGGTGTCTGTGGTGATGGTCATGAATACCTCGCCGTGATGAATACACGGCAAGGCTACTGAGTCGCGCCCCGCGATTCGCTAAGGTGCTGTTGTGTCAGTGATAAGCCATCCGGGACTGATGGCGGAGGATGCGCATCGTCGGGAAACTGATGCCGACATGTGACTCCTCTAATCACTATTCAGGACTCCTGACAATGGCAAAAAAAGTCTCAAAATTCTTTCGTATCGGCGTTGAGGGTGACACCTGTGACGGGCGTGTCATCAGTGCGCAGGATATTCAGGAAATGGCCGAAACCTTTGACCCGCGTGTCTATGGTTGCCGCATTAACCTGGAACATCTGCGCGGCATCCTGCCTGACGGTATTTTTAAGCGTTATGGCGATGTGGCCGAACTGAAGGCCGAAAAGATTGACGATGATTCGGCGCTGAAAGGCAAATGGGCGCTGTTTGCGAAAATCACCCCGACCGATGACCTTATCGCGATGAACAAGGCCGCGCAGAAGGTCTACACCTCAATGGAAATTCAGCCGAACTTTGCCAACACCGGCAAATGTTATCTGGTGGGTCTGGCCGTCACCGATGACCCGGCAAGCCTCGGCACGGAATACCTGGAATTCTGCCGCACGGCAAAACACAACCCCCTGAACCGCTTCAAATTAAGCCCTGAAAACCTGATTTCAGTGGCAACGCCTGTTGAGCTGGAATTTGAAGACCTGCCTGAAACCGTGTTCACCGCCCTGACCGAAAAGGTGAAGTCCATTTTTGGCCGCAAACAGGCCAGCGATGATGCCCGTCTGAATGACGTGCATGAAGCGGTGACCGCTGTTGCTGAACATGTGCAGGAAAAACTGAGCGCCACTGAGCAGCGCCTCGCTGAGATGGAAACCGCCTTTTCCGCACTTAAGCAGGAGGTGACTGACAGGGCGGATGAAACCAGCCAGGCATTCACCCGCCTGAAAAACAGTCTCGACCACACCGAAAGTCTGACCCAGCAGCGCCGCAGCAAGGCCACCGGCGGTGGCGGTGACGCCCTGATGACGAACTGCTGACCGGCGTCAGTCAGTCCGGGAAAACCTTCACGATTAACCCTTAATTTCAGGAAAAACTATGCGCCAGGAAACCCGCTTTAAATTTAATGCCTACCTGTCCCGTGTTGCCGAACTGAACGGCATCGACGCCGGTGATGTGTCGAAAAAATTCACCGTTGAACCGTCGGTCACCCAGACCCTGATGAACACCATGCAGGAGTCCTCTGACTTTCTGACCCGCATCAACATTGTGCCGGTCAGCGAAATGAAAGGGGAAAAAATTGGTATTGGTGTCACCGGCTCCATCGCCAGCACCACCGACACCGCCGGTGGCACCGAGCGTCAGCCGAAGGACTTCTCGAAGCTGGCGTCAAACAAGTACGAATGCGACCAGATTAACTTCGATTTTTATATCCGCTACAAAACGCTTGACCTGTGGGCGCGTTATCAGGATTTCCAGCTCCGTGTCCGTAACGCCATTATCAAACGCCAGTCCCTTGATTTCATCATGGCCGGTTTTAACGGCGTGAGGCGTGCCGAAACCTCTGACCGCAGCAGCAATCCGATGCTGCAGGATGTGGCGGTCGGCTGGCTGCAGAAATACCGCAATGAAGCCCCGGCGCGCGTGATGAGCAAGGTCACTGACGAGGAAGGTCACACCACCTCTGAGGTCATCCGCGTGGGTAAAGGCGGTGATTATGCCAGCCTCGATGCACTGGTGATGGATGCGACCAACAACCTGATTGAGCCGTGGTATCAGGAAGACCCTGACCTTGTGGTGATTGTGGGGCGTCAGCTACTGGCGGACAAGTATTTCCCCATCGTCAACAAGGAGCAGGACAACAGCGAAATGCTGGCCGCTGACGTCATCATCAGCCAGAAACGCATCGGTAACCTGCCGGCGGTACGCGTCCCGTACTTCCCGGCGGATGCGATGCTCATCACGAAGCTGGAAAACCTGTCCATCTACTACATGGATGACAGCCATCGCCGCGTGATTGAGGAAAACCCGAAACTCGACCGCGTGGAGAACTACGAGTCAATGAACATTGATTACGTGGTGGAAGACTACGCCGCCGGTTGTCTGGTGGAAAAAATTAAGGTCGGTGATTTCTCCACACCGACTAAAGTGACCGCAGAGCCGGGAGCGTAACCGATGACGAGTCCCGCACAGCGCCACATGATGCGGGTCTCGGCAGCGATGACCGCGCAGCGGGAAGCCGCCCCGCTGCGACATGCAACTGTCTATGAGCAGATGCTGGTTAAGCTCGCCGCAGACCAGCGCACACTGAAAGCGATTTATTCAAAAGAGCTGAAGGCCGCGAAAAAACGCGAACTGCTGCCGTTCTGGTTGCCGTGGGTGAACGGCGTGCTGGACCAGGGCAAAGGTGCACAGGATGACATTCTGATGACGGTCATGCTGTGGCGTCTGGATACCGGCGATATTGCCGGTGCGCTGGAGATTGCCCGTTATGCCCTGAAGTACGGTCTGACCATGCCGGGTAAACACCGCCGCACCCCGCCGTACATGTTCACCGAGGAGGTGGCGCTTGCGGCCATGCGCGCTCACGCTGCCGGTGAGTCTGTGGATACCCGCCTGCTGATGGACACCCTCGAACTGACCGCCACGGCTGACATGCCTGATGAAGTGCGCGCAAAGCTGCACAAAATCACCGGTCTGTTTCTGCGTGACGCTGGTGATGCCGCAGGTGCGCTGGCTCACCTGCAACGTGCGACACAGCTCGACTGTCAGGCAGGCGTCAAAAAAGAGATTGAACGACTGGAGCGGGAGCTGAAATCGAAGCCGGAGCCGCAGCCCAAAGCGGCCACCCGTGCCACGCGTAAGACCCGGAGCGTGACACCGGCAAAACGTGGACGCCCGAAAAAGAAAGCCAGTTAACAACCGAATGCGCCCCGCGCCAGGGCGGCACGCCGGTCAGTGAGGGTGAATCACCTGACACTGTACCGGCGTCCACCGCCCGACTTTTCAGAGGTAGTCATGATGACGCTGATTATTCCGCGAAAGGAGGCTCCCGTGTCCGGTGAGGGTACGGTGGTCATCCCGCAACCGGCAGGCGACGAGCCGGTGATTAAAAACACGTTCTTTTTTCCCGATATCGACCCGAAGCGCGTCCGGGAACGTATGCGCCTTGAGCAGACCGTCGCCCCCGCCCGCCTGCGTGAGGCCATCAAGTCAGGCATGGCGGAAACGAATGCGGAGCTGTACGAGTACCGCGAACAGAAAATTGCTGCCGGTTTTACGCGTCTGGCGGACGTCCCGGCGGACGACATCGACGGTGAAAGCATCAAAGTTTTTTACTACGAGCGCGCCGTGTGTGCGATGGCGACCGCATCGCTTTATGAGCGTTATCGCGGCGTGGATGCCAGTGCGAAAGGCGACAAGAAGGCTGACAGCATTGACAGCACCATTGATGAACTGTGGCGGGATATGCGCTGGGCGGTGGCGCGTATCCAGGACAAGCCGCGCTGCATCGTGAGTCAAATCTGATGAAGACCTTTGCGCTACAGGGCGACACGCTCGACGCCATTTGTGTCCGGTATTACGGGCGCACTGAGGGCGTGGTTGAGACCGTGCTCGCCGCAAATCCGGGACTGGCTGAACTGGGTGCGGTGCTGCCGCACGGCACCGCCGTCGAACTGCCCGACGTTCAGACCGCGCCCGTGGCTGAAACTGTCAATCTGTGGGAGTAACGCATGACAGCAGAAGAAAAAAGCGTCCTGTCGCTTTTCATGATTGGGGTGCTGATTGTTGTCGGCAAGGTGCTTGCCGGTGGTGAACCCATCACCCCGCGTCTGTTTATCGGGCGCATGTTGCTCGGTGGTTTTGTCTCGATGGTTGCCGGTGTTGTTCTGGTGCAGTTTCCTGACCTGTCACTGCCTGCGGTGTGCGGTATCGGCTCCATGCTGGGTATCGCCGGTTATCAGGTGATTGAGATTGCCATTCAGCGCCGCTTTAAGGGCAGGGGGAAACCGTAATGCCGGTAATTAACACGCATCAGAATATCGCCGCCTTTCTCGACATGCTGGCCGTGTCCGAAGGGACGGCGAACCATCCGCTGACGAAAAACCGGGGCTATGACGTGATAGTCACCGGACTGGACGGGAAGCCGGAAATTTTCACCGACTACAGTGACCACCCGTTCGCACATGGCCGACCGGCGAAGGTGTTTAACCGTCGCGGTGAAAAATCCACGGCCTCCGGTCGCTATCAGCAGCTTTACCTGTTCTGGCCGCATTACCGCAAACAGCTTGCCCTGCCGGATTTCAGTCCGTTGTCACAGGACAGACTCGCCATTCAGTTGATCCGCGAACGCGGTGCACTGGATGACATCCGGGCGGGACGCATTGAGCGCGCCATTTCACGCTGTCGCAATATCTGGGCGTCCCTGCCGGGTGCCGGTTACGGTCAGCGTGAGCATTCACTGGAAAAACTGGTCACCGTCTGGCGTACCGCTGGCGGCGTACCGGCTTAAACGGAGTAAACACCATGAAGAAATTATCCCTTTCACTGATGCTGAACGTGTCGCTGGCGCTGATGCTGGCACTGTCCCTGATTTACCCGCAGAGCGTGGCCGTCAGTTTTGTCGCCACCTGGGCGATTCTTGCGACGGTTATCTGTGTGGTTGCCGGTGGTGTCGGCGTGTATGCCACTGAGTATGTGCTGGAACGCTACGGGCGGGAGCTGCCACCGGAATCGCTGGCCGTGAAGATTGTCACGTCGCTGTTTTTGCAGCCGGTGCCGTGGCGCAGGCGGGCAGCGGCTCTGGTGGTGATGGTGGCGACGTTTATCTCGCTGGTCGCTGCCGGGTGGATTTTTACCGCGCTGATTTATCTCGTGGCGTCGCTGTTCTTCCGGCTGATATGTACGGCCTGCCGTCAGCGTCTTGAGGAGCGGGAACCATGTCAAAGCTGATGATTGTGCTGGTCGTGTTGTTATCGCTGGCGCTGTCCGGTCTGTTTCTGGTGAAACACAAAAATGCCAGCCTGCGCGCCTCGCTGGACAGGGCGAACAACGTCGCCAGTGAACAGCAGACGACCATCACCATGCTGAAAAATCAGCTTCATGTTGCCCTCACCAGGGCAGACAAAAACGAGCTGGCGCAGGTGGCACTGCGTCAGGAGCTGGAAAACGCCGCGAAGCGTGAAGCACAGCGCGAGAAAACCATCACGAGGTTACTGAATGAAAACGAAGATTTTCGCCGCTGGTACGGTGCTGACCTGCCTGATGCTGTGCGCCGGTTGCACCAGCGTCCGGCCTGCACCGACGCCAGTGATTGTCGCCAACGCCTGCCCGAAAGTGAGCCTTTGCCCGATGCCGGGCAGTGACCCGCAGACGAACGGCGATTTAAGTGCTGATATCCGGCAGCTTGAGAACGCGCTGGCACGCTGTGCCAGCCAGGTAAAAATGATTAAACACTGTCAGGACGAAAACGATGCTCAAACCCGACAGCCTGCGCAGGGCGCTGACTGATGCCGTCACGGTGCTGAAAACCAGTCCAGAGATGCTGCGGATATTCGTGGATAACGGGAGTATTGCCTCCACACTGGCGACGTCGCTGTCATTCGAAAAGCGTTACACGCTCAATGTGATTGTGACCGACTTTACCGGTGATTTTGACCTGCTCATCGTGCCGGTGCTGGCGTGGCTGCGGGAAAATCAGCCCGACATCATGACCACCGACGAAGGCCAGAAAAAGGGCTTCACGTTTTATGCAGACATCAACAATGACAGCAGCTTTGATATCAGCATCAGCCTGATGCTGACCGAGCGCACGCTGGTCAGTGAGGTGGACGGCGCGCTGCATGTGAAGAATATCCCGGAACCTCCGCCGCCGGAGCCGGTCACCCGCCCGATGGAGCTTTATATCAATGGCGAACTGGTGAGCAAGTGGGATGAATGAGTTTAAGCGTTTTGAAGACCGGCTGACCGGACTTATTGAATCGCTGTCACCGTCAGGGCGTCGGCGACTGAGCGCCGAACTGGCGAAACGTCTGCGTCAGAGTCAGCAGCGTCGGGTGATGGCACAGAAAGCCCCGGACGGCACACCCTACGCGCCACGCCAGCAGCAGAGCGCCAGAAAAAAGACCGGTCGCGTTAAGCGAAAAATGTTTGCGAAACTTATCACCAGTCGTTTTTTGCATATCCGCGCCAGCCCGGAACAGGCATCAATGGAGTTTTACGGCGGGAAGTCACCGAAAATCGCCAGTGTGCATCAGTTCGGTCTGTCGGAAGAAACCCGGAAAGACGGTAAGAAAATTGATTATCCGGCGCGTCCTCTGCTCGGCTTTACCGGTGAGGATGTGCAGATGATTGAAGAGATTATCCTGGCTCACCTCGACCGTTAGTTGTGCCATTCCCGACACCTCATCGTCACATTGCCGCCGGTATGACCCGGCGGCATCCTTCCCGTTATGAACACTCTCGCAAATATTCAGGAACTCGCGCGCGCACTGCGCAACATGATTCGTACCGGCCTTGTCGTCGAAACCAACCTTAAAGCCGGTCGCTGCCGTGTGCAGACCGGCGGCATGTGTACCGACTGGCTGCAGTGGCTGACCTGTCGTGCCGGGCGTTCGCGCACATGGTGGGCACCTTCCGTGGGGGAACAGGTGCTGATTCTGGCCGTGGGCGGTGAACTCGACACGGCGTTCGTTCTGCCGGGGATTTATTCCGGCGATAACCCCGCGCCGTCTGCGTCGGCGGATGCCCTGCATATCCGTTTCCCTGACGGGGCGGTGATTGAGTATGAACCCGAAACCAGTGCACTCACGGTAAGCGGAATTAAAACGGCCAGCGTGACGGCTTCTGATTCTGTTACTGCCACGGTGCCGGTGGTCATGGTGAAAGCATCAACCCGCGTCACCCTGGACACACCGGAGGTGGTCTGCACCAACAGGCTGATTACCGGCACGCTGGAAGTGCAGAAGGGCGGGACGATGCACGGCAACATTGAACACACCGGCGGTGAACTCTCATCAAACGGTAAGGTACTGCATACCCATAAACACCCCGGCGACAGCGGCGGCACAACCGGGAGCCCTCTATGACAGCGCGTTATCTCGGAATGAATTGCAGTGATGGCCTGACTGTCACTGACCTTGAGCATATCAGCCAGAGTATCGGCGATATCCTGCGCACACCGGTCGGCTCACGGGTGATGCGTCGTGATTACGGCTCGTTGCTGGCATCAATGATTGACCAGCCGCAGACCCCGGCGCTTGAGTTGCAGATTAAGGTCGCCTGTTACATGGCGGTGCTGAAATGGGAACCCCGCGTCACCCTGTCATCCGTCACCACTGAACGCAGTTTTGACGGGCGAATGACTGTCACTTTGACCGGCCAGCACAACGACACCGGCCAGCCACTTTCGTTAACCATCCCTGTGAGTTGAAACCATGCCGATTATCGACCTGAACCAGCTACCCGCACCGGATGTGGTCGAGGAGCTGGACTTTGAAACCATTCTTGCCGAACGCAAGGCGACACTGATTTCCCTTTACCCGGAAGACCAGCAGGAGGCGGTCGCCCGTACCCTGACGCTGGAATCCGAGCCTCTCGTCAAACTGCTGGAGGAAAATGCTTATCGTGAGCTTATCTGGCGTCAGCGTGTGAATGAGGCTGCACGGGCGGTAATGCTGGCCTGTGCCGCCGGTAATGACCTTGATGTGATTGGTGCCAATTACAACACCACGCGCCTGATTATCACCCCGGCAGATGATTCGACCCTCCCGCCGACACCGGCAGTGATGGAATCTGACACGGATTATCGTCTGCGTATTCAGCAGGCGTTTGAAGGTTTAAGCGTCGCCGGGTCGGTGGGGGCCTATCAGTATCATGGTCGCAGTGCCGACGGGCGTGTCGCGGATATTTCTGTCACCAGTCCGTCTCCGGCCTGCGTCACCATCTCTGTGCTGTCACGTGAAAATAACGGTGTCGCATCCGAAGACCTGCTGGCGGTGGTGCGTAACGCCCTTAATGGCGAGGACGTCAGGCCGGTGGCCGACCGCGTGACCGTGCAGTCTGCCGCCATCGTTGAATACCAGATAAACGCCACGCTTTACCTTTACCCTGGTCCCGAAAGCGAACCCATCCGCGCTGCCGCCGTGAAAAAACTGGAAGCGTACATCACGGCACAGCACCGGCTGGGGCGCGACATCCGTCTGTCTGCCATTTATGCCGCTTTGCATGTGGAAGGCGTGCAGCGTGTCGAACTGGCTGCACCACTGGCCGACATCGTGCTCAACAGTACGCAGGCGTCTTTCTGTACCGAATACCGCGTCGTGACCGGAGGCTCGGATGAGTGATTCGCGACTGCTGCCGACCGGCTCATCACCGCTTGAGGTCGCCGCCGCAAAAGCCTGTGCGGAAATTGAAAAAACGCCGGTCAGTATTCGTGAGCTGTGGAACCCGGACACCTGTCCGGCAAATCTGCTGCCGTGGCTGGCGTGGGCGTTTTCGGTCGACAGGTGGGATGAAAAGTGGCCGGAAGCGACAAAACGCGCCGTTATCCGCGATGCGTATTTCATCCACTGTCATAAAGGCACAATAGGTGCAATCCGGCGTGTGGTGGAGCCGCTCGGCTATCTCATCAACGTGACGGAGTGGTGGGAAAACAGTGACCCGCCCGGCACCTTCCGGCTTGATATTGGTGTACTGGAAAGCGGCATCACAGAGGCAATGTATCAGGAAATGGAACGGCTGATTGCTGATGCCAAACCTGCAAGCCGCCACCTTATTGGCCTGAACATTACCCGGGACATTCCCGGCTACCTGTTCGCCGGTGGTGTGGCTTACGACGGCGATGTAATTACGGTTTACCCCGGATAAGTGAGGAATAATGAGCACAAAATTCAGAACCGTTATCACCACTGCCGGTGCAGCAAAGCTGGCAGCGGCAACCGCACCGGGAGGGCGGAAGGTCAACATTACCACGATGGCCGTCGGGGATGGCGGTGGTAAATTGCCTGTCCCGGATGCCGGACAGACCGGGCTTATCCACGAAGTCTGGCGACATACGCTGAACAAAATCAGCCAGGACAAACGAAACAGTAATTATATTATCGCAGAGCTGGTTATTCCGCCGGAGGTGGGCGGTTTCTGGATGCGTGAGCTTGGCCTGTACGATGATGCGGGAACGTTAATTGCTGTGGCGAACATGGCCGAAAGTTATAAGCCAGCTCTTGCCGAAGGCTCAGGGCGTTCGCAGACCTGCCGCATGGTCATCATCGTCAGCAGTGTGGCCTCAGTGGCGCTGACCATTGACACCACAACGGTGATGGCGACGCAGGATTACGT
>NZ_JBSHMO010000009.1:2500-5665 GCF_053645455.1 Allobosea sp. NPDC055332
TGGCGCTGAGAGGCGATGAAGGACGTGATACGCTGCGATAAGCCGTGGGGAGCTGCGAATGAGCTTTGATCCGCGGATTTCCGAATGGGGAAACCCACCTTCGATCTCTGTTATTCTAAGGATAGGCTTTCAGTCTGTCCTTAAGCTAACAGAGATCACAAGAAGGTATTGAGCCCTGAATACATAGGGGTTCAAAGCTAACCCAGGGAACTGAAACATCTAAGTACCTGGAGGAAAGGACATCAACGAGACTCCGTTAGTAGTGGCGAGCGAACGCGGACCAGGCCAGTGCTCGATTGTGCGTTACCGGAAGTGGTTGGGAAACCACGCATCAATGGGTGATAGCCCCGTACGGATCTGCAAGCAGTCGAGACATGAGTAAGGCGGGACACGTGAAATCCTGTCTGAACGTGGGGGGACCACCCTCCAAGCCTAAGTACTCCTCAGCGACCGATAGTGAACAAGTACCGTGAGGGAAAGGTGAAAAGCACCCCGACGAGGGGAGTGAAATAGCACCTGAAACCGAATGCTTACAAACAGTGGGAGCTCAAGGTTCGTCCTGGGTGACCGCGTACCTTTTGTATAATGGGTCAGCGACTTAGTCTGACGAGCAAGCTTAAGCCGCTAGGCGTAGGCGCAGCGAAAGCGAGTCTGAACAGGGCGTTCAGTTCGTCGGATTAGACCCGAAACCGGGTGATCTAGCCATGAGCAGGTTGAAGGTAAGGTAACACTTACTGGAGGACCGAACCGGTGCCTGTTGAAAAAGTCTCGGATGACTTGTGGCTAGGGGTGAAAGGCCAATCAAACTCGGAAATAGCTGGTTCTCCGCGAAAGCTATTTAGGTAGCGCCTCGCGTGAATACTCTCGGGGGTAGAGCACTGGATGGGTGCGGGGTACTTACCGTATTACCAAACCTAACCAAACTCCGAATACCGAGAAGTACTGCGCGGGAGACACACGGCGGGTGCTAACGTCCGTCGTGGAGAGGGAAACAACCCTGACTTACAGCTAAGGCCCCCAATTCGTGGCTAAGTGTGAAAGGATGTGGGAATCCCAAAACAACCAGGAGGTTGGCTTAGAAGCAGCCATCCTTTAAAGAAAGCGTAACAGCTCACTGGTCTAAACAAGGGTTCCTGCGCCGAAAATGTATCGGGGCTCAAGCCACGAGCCGAAGCTTAAGGTTTGCACTTTGTGCAAGCGGTAGCGGAGCGTTCCATAAGCCAACGAAGGGAGACCCGTGAGGGCTCCTGGAGGTATTGGAAGTGCGAATGCTGACATGAGTAACGACAAACAGTGTGAAAGACACTGTCGCCGAAAGTCCAAGGGTTCCTGCGTAAAGTTAATCTCCGCAGGGTTAGCCGGCCCCTAAGGCGAGGCCGAAAGGCGTAGTCGATGGGAATGAGGTGAATATTCCTCAGCCAGTTGGTAGTGACGGATCGCGTACGCTGTCAGGTCTTATTGGATTGACCTGGCTTCCAAGCGGTTCCTGGAAATAGCTCCAACATCAGACCGTACCCGAAACCGACACAGGTGGACTGGTAGAGTATACCAAGGCGCTTGAGAGAACTATGCTGAAGGAACTCGGCAATTTACCTCCGTAACTTCGGGATAAGGAGGCCCAGTGCTTAGGCAACTAGGCATTGGGGGCACAGACCAGGGGGTAGCGACTGTTTAACTAAAACACAGGGCTCTGCGAAATCGTAAGATGACGTATAGGGTCTGACGCCTGCCCGGTGCCGGAAGGTTAAAAGGAGGTGTGCAAGCACCGAATTGAAGCCCCGGTAAACGGCGGCCGTAACTATAACGGTCCTAAGGTAGCGAAATTCCTTGTCGGGTAAGTTCCGACCTGCACGAATGGCGTAACGACTTCCCCGCTGTCTCCAGCATAGACTCAGTGAAATTGAATTCCCCGTGAAGATGCGGGGTTCCTGCGGTCAGACGGAAAGACCCCGTGCACCTTTACTGCAGCTTTGCGCTGGCATTCGTGTCGGCATGTGTAGGATAGGTGGTAGACTTTGAAGCCGGGGCGCCAGCTCTGGTGGAGTCATCCTTGAAATACCACCCTTATCGTCATGGATGTCTAACCGCGACCCGTCATCCGGGTCCGAGACAGCGCATGGCAGGCAGTTTGACTGGGGCGGTCGCCTCCCAAAGAGTAACGGAGGCGTGCGAAGGTGGGCTCAGAGCGGTCGGAAATCGCTCGTTGAGTGCAATGGCATAAGCCTGCCTGACTGCGAGACTGACAAGTCGAGCAGAGTCGAAAGACGGCCATAGTGATCCGGTGGTCCCGCGTGGAAGGGCCATCGCTCAACGGATAAAAGGTACGCCGGGGATAACAGGCTGATGATTCCCAAGAGTCCATATCGACGGAATCGTTTGGCACCTCGATGTCGGCTCATCACATCCTGGGGCTGGAGAAGGTCCCAAGGGTTCGGCTGTTCGCCGATTAAAGTGGTACGTGAGCTGGGTTCAGAACGTCGTGAGACAGTTCGGTCCCTATCTGCCGTGGGTGTAGGAGAATTGAGAGGATCTGCCCTTAGTACGAGAGGACCGGGGTGGACGTACCTCTGGTGGACCTGTTGTGGCGCCAGCCGCAGTGCAGGGTAGCTATGTACGGTCGGGATAACCGCTGAATGCATCTAAGCGGGAAACCCACCTCAAAACGAGTTCTCCCTTGAGAGCCGTGGAAGACGACCACGTTGATAGGCCGGGTGTGTAAGCAGGGTAACCTGCTCAGCTTACCGGTACTAATTGCTCGATCGGCTTGATCGTTCTCATGATCAATGTCCGCGACACCAACACAAACGCGACAACACAAAAGACCATATGCTTGCCAATATCCTTCGCCGGCCCGGTGGCTTGAGCGAGGAGCCAGAACCCGATCCCATCCCGAACTCGGCCGTTAAACTCCTCAGCGCTGATGGTACTGTGTCTCAAGACCCGGGAGAGTAGGTCGTTGCCGGGCCTGTCAAGGATATCCCTCATCACATGACTTCCAGCGCGCGGCGCAGGGTGCCTAACCGCACCCAGCGCCGCGTTGCCGTTTAAAACACCCATTATCGCGGGGTGGAGCAGCCCGGTAGCTCGTCAGGCTCATAACCTGAAGGTCGTCAGTTCAAATCTGGCCCCCGCAACCAAATTACCGCAAAATACAACAAAGCCCCG
>NZ_JBSHMO010000010.1:0-5518 GCF_053645455.1 Allobosea sp. NPDC055332
GTTTTTTGTATTTTAAGGGTTGCTATATCCCGGCAGCTCCCTATAATGCGCCACCACTGACACGGCAGATGTGAATCACTTCACAAACAACCGGGTCGGTTGAAGAGAAAAAATCCTGAAATAACGGGTTGACTCTGAAAGAGGAAAGCGTAATATACGCCACCTCGCGACAGTGAGCGAAAGCCGCGTCGCACTGCTCTTTAACAATTTATCAGACAATCTGTGTGGGTACTCGAAGATACGGATTCTTAACGTCGCAAGACGAAAATGAATACCAAGTCTCAAGAGTGAACACGTAATTCATTACGAAGTTTAATTCTTTGAGCATCAAACTTTTAAATTGAAGAGTTTGATCATGGCTCAGATTGAACGCTGGCGGCAGGCCTAACACATGCAAGTCGAACGGTAACAGGAAGAAGCTTGCTTCTTTGCTGACGAGTGGCGGACGGGTGAGTAATGTCTGGGAAACTGCCTGATGGAGGGGGATAACTACTGGAAACGGTAGCTAATACCGCATAACGTCGCAAGACCAAAGAGGGGGACCTTCGGGCCTCTTGCCATCGGATGTGCCCAGATGGGATTAGCTAGTAGGTGGGGTAACGGCTCACCTAGGCGACGATCCCTAGCTGGTCTGAGAGGATGACCAGCCACACTGGAACTGAGACACGGTCCAGACTCCTACGGGAGGCAGCAGTGGGGAATATTGCACAATGGGCGCAAGCCTGATGCAGCCATGCCGCGTGTATGAAGAAGGCCTTCGGGTTGTAAAGTACTTTCAGCGGGGAGGAAGGGAGTAAAGTTAATACCTTTGCTCATTGACGTTACCCGCAGAAGAAGCACCGGCTAACTCCGTGCCAGCAGCCGCGGTAATACGGAGGGTGCAAGCGTTAATCGGAATTACTGGGCGTAAAGCGCACGCAGGCGGTTTGTTAAGTCAGATGTGAAATCCCCGGGCTCAACCTGGGAACTGCATCTGATACTGGCAAGCTTGAGTCTCGTAGAGGGGGGTAGAATTCCAGGTGTAGCGGTGAAATGCGTAGAGATCTGGAGGAATACCGGTGGCGAAGGCGGCCCCCTGGACGAAGACTGACGCTCAGGTGCGAAAGCGTGGGGAGCAAACAGGATTAGATACCCTGGTAGTCCACGCCGTAAACGATGTCGACTTGGAGGTTGTGCCCTTGAGGCGTGGCTTCCGGAGCTAACGCGTTAAGTCGACCGCCTGGGGAGTACGGCCGCAAGGTTAAAACTCAAATGAATTGACGGGGGCCCGCACAAGCGGTGGAGCATGTGGTTTAATTCGATGCAACGCGAAGAACCTTACCTGGTCTTGACATCCACGGAACTTTCCAGAGATGAGATTGTGCCTTCGGGAACTGTGAGACAGGTGCTGCATGGCTGTCGTCAGCTCGTGTTGTGAAATGTTGGGTTAAGTCCCGCAACGAGCGCAACCCTTATCCTTTGTTGCCAGCGGTCCGGCCGGGAACTCAAAGGAGACTGCCAGTGATAAACTGGAGGAAGGTGGGGATGACGTCAAGTCATCATGGCCCTTACGACCAGGGCTACACACGTGCTACAATGGCGCATACAAAGAGAAGCGACCTCGCGAGAGCAAGCGGACCTCATAAAGTGCGTCGTAGTCCGGATTGGAGTCTGCAACTCGACTCCATGAAGTCGGAATCGCTAGTAATCGTGGATCAGAATGCCACGGTGAATACGTTCCCGGGCCTTGTACACACCGCCCGTCACACCATGGGAGTGGGTTGCAAAAGAAGTAGGTAGCTTAACCTTCGGGAGGGCGCTTACCACTTTGTGATTCATGACTGGGGTGAAGTCGTAACAAGGTAACCGTAGGGGAACCTGCGGTTGGATCACCTCCTTACCTTAAAGAACTGTGCTTTGCAGTGCTCACACAGATTGTCTGATAGAAAGTGAAAAGCAAGGCGTCTTGCGAAGCAGACTGATACGTCCCCTTCGTCTAGAGGCCCAGGACACCGCCCTTTCACGGCGGTAACAGGGGTTCGAATCCCCTAGGGGACGCCACTTGCTGGTTTGTGAGTGAAAGTCACCTGCCTTAATATCTCAAAACTCATCTTCGGGTGATGTTTGAGATATTTGCTCTTTAAAAATCTGGATCAAGCTGAAAATTGAAACACTGAACAACGAAAGTTGTTCGTGAGTCTCTCAAATTTTCGCAACACGATGATGAATCGAAAGAAACATCTTCGGGTTGTGAGGTTAAGCGACTAAGCGTACACGGTGGATGCCCTGGCAGTCAGAGGCGATGAAGGACGTGCTAATCTGCGATAAGCGTCGGTAAGGTGATATGAACCGTTATAACCGGCGATTTCCGAATGGGGAAACCCAGTGTGATTCGTCACACTATCATTAACTGAATCCATAGGTTAATGAGGCGAACCGGGGGAACTGAAACATCTAAGTACCCCGAGGAAAAGAAATCAACCGAGATTCCCCCAGTAGCGGCGAGCGAACGGGGAGCAGCCCAGAGCCTGAATCAGTGTGTGTGTTAGTGGAAGCGTCTGGAAAGGCGCGCGATACAGGGTGACAGCCCCGTACACAAAAATGCACATGCTGTGAGCTCGATGAGTAGGGCGGGACACGTGGTATCCTGTCTGAATATGGGGGGACCATCCTCCAAGGCTAAATACTCCTGACTGACCGATAGTGAACCAGTACCGTGAGGGAAAGGCGAAAAGAACCCCGGCGAGGGGAGTGAAAAAGAACCTGAAACCGTGTACGTACAAGCAGTGGGAGCCTCTTTATGGGGTGACTGCGTACCTTTTGTATAATGGGTCAGCGACTTATATTCTGTAGCAAGGTTAACCGAATAGGGGAGCCGAAGGGAAACCGAGTCTTAACTGGGCGTTAAGTTGCAGGGTATAGACCCGAAACCCGGTGATCTAGCCATGGGCAGGTTGAAGGTTGGGTAACACTAACTGGAGGACCGAACCGACTAATGTTGAAAAATTAGCGGATGACTTGTGGCTGGGGGTGAAAGGCCAATCAAACCGGGAGATAGCTGGTTCTCCCCGAAAGCTATTTAGGTAGCGCCTCGTGAATTCATCTCCGGGGGTAGAGCACTGTTTCGGCAAGGGGGTCATCCCGACTTACCAACCCGATGCAAACTGCGAATACCGGAGAATGTTATCACGGGAGACACACGGCGGGTGCTAACGTCCGTCGTGAAGAGGGAAACAACCCAGACCGCCAGCTAAGGTCCCAAAGTCATGGTTAAGTGGGAAACGATGTGGGAAGGCCCAGACAGCCAGGATGTTGGCTTAGAAGCAGCCATCATTTAAAGAAAGCGTAATAGCTCACTGGTCGAGTCGGCCTGCGCGGAAGATGTAACGGGGCTAAACCATGCACCGAAGCTGCGGCAGCGACGCTTATGCGTTGTTGGGTAGGGGAGCGTTCTGTAAGCCTGCGAAGGTGTGCTGTGAGGCATGCTGGAGGTATCAGAAGTGCGAATGCTGACATAAGTAACGATAAAGCGGGTGAAAAGCCCGCTCGCCGGAAGACCAAGGGTTCCTGTCCAACGTTAATCGGGGCAGGGTGAGTCGACCCCTAAGGCGAGGCCGAAAGGCGTAGTCGATGGGAAACAGGTTAATATTCCTGTACTTGGTGTTACTGCGAAGGGGGGACGGAGAAGGCTATGTTGGCCGGGCGACGGTTGTCCCGGTTTAAGCGTGTAGGCTGGTTTTCCAGGCAAATCCGGAAAATCAAGGCTGAGGCGTGATGACGAGGCACTACGGTGCTGAAGCAACAAATGCCCTGCTTCCAGGAAAAGCCTCTAAGCATCAGGTAACATCAAATCGTACCCCAAACCGACACAGGTGGTCAGGTAGAGAATACCAAGGCGCTTGAGAGAACTCGGGTGAAGGAACTAGGCAAAATGGTGCCGTAACTTCGGGAGAAGGCACGCTGATATGTAGGTGAAGCGACTTGCTCGTGGAGCTGAAATCAGTCGAAGATACCAGCTGGCTGCAACTGTTTATTAAAAACACAGCACTGTGCAAACACGAAAGTGGACGTATACGGTGTGACGCCTGCCCGGTGCCGGAAGGTTAATTGATGGGGTTAGCGGTAACGCGAAGCTCTTGATCGAAGCCCCGGTAAACGGCGGCCGTAACTATAACGGTCCTAAGGTAGCGAAATTCCTTGTCGGGTAAGTTCCGACCTGCACGAATGGCGTAATGATGGCCAGGCTGTCTCCACCCGAGACTCAGTGAAATTGAACTCGCTGTGAAGATGCAGTGTACCCGCGGCAAGACGGAAAGACCCCGTGAACCTTTACTATAGCTTGACACTGAACATTGAGCCTTGATGTGTAGGATAGGTGGGAGGCTTTGAAGTGTGGACGCCAGTCTGCATGGAGCCGACCTTGAAATACCACCCTTTAATGTTTGATGTTCTAACGTTGGCCCCTAATCGGGGTTGCGGACAGTGTCTGGTGGGTAGTTTGACTGGGGCGGTCTCCTCCTAAAGAGTAACGGAGGAGCACGAAGGTTGGCTAATCCTGGTCGGACATCAGGAGGTTAGTGCAATGGCATAAGCCAGCTTGACTGCGAGCGTGACGGCGCGAGCAGGTGCGAAAGCAGGTCATAGTGATCCGGTGGTTCTGAATGGAAGGGCCATCGCTCAACGGATAAAAGGTACTCCGGGGATAACAGGCTGATACCGCCCAAGAGTTCATATCGACGGCGGTGTTTGGCACCTCGATGTCGGCTCATCACATCCTGGGGCTGAAGTAGGTCCCAAGGGTATGGCTGTTCGCCATTTAAAGTGGTACGCGAGCTGGGTTTAGAACGTCGTGAGACAGTTCGGTCCCTATCTGCCGTGGGCGCTGGAGAACTGAGGGGGGCTGCTCCTAGTACGAGAGGACCGGAGTGGACGCATCACTGGTGTTCGGGTTGTCATGCCAATGGCACTGCCCGGTAGCTAAATGCGGAAGAGATAAGTGCTGAAAGCATCTAAGCACGAAACTTGCCCCGAGATGAGTTCTCCCTGACTCCCTGAGAGTCCTGAAGGAACGTTGAAGACGACGACGTTGATAGGCCGGGTGTGTAAGCGCAGCGATGCGTTGAGCTAACCGGTACTAATGAACCGTGAGGCTTAACCTTACAACGCCGAAGATGTTTTGGCGGATGAGAGAAGATTTTCAGCCTGATACAGATTAAATTAACCGGCGACAAGCGGGTTAATAAAACAGAATTTGCCTGGCGGCCGTAGCGCGGTGGTCCCACCTGACCCCATGCCGAACTCAGAAGTGAAACGCCGTAGCGCCGATGGTAGTGTGGGGTCTCCCCATGCGAGAGTAGGGAACTGCCAGGCATCAAATTAAGCAGTTAGCCGGTCATAAAACCGGTGGTTGTAAAAGAATTCGGTGGAGCGGTAGTTCAGTCGGTTAGAATACCTGCCTGTCACGCAGGGGGTCGCGGGTTCGAGTCCCGTCCGTTCCGCCACCCTAATTAGGGGCGTAGTTCAATTGGTAGAGCACCGG
>NZ_JBSHMO010000011.1:0-5273 GCF_053645455.1 Allobosea sp. NPDC055332
ATATCATAACCTGCAACTACATTAAGCCCCGACTTCTGAAGACCGTGAGTCAAGCCACCCGCGCCACAGAATAAATCAACAACCTTAATCAAGATAAACCTCCTTCTAATGCTGTGGGGATTGTAGCATTGTTCTTTCTCATCATCGATGTTTACTTGATGCTTGATTTGTGAATACAAAATCAAGCATGTCAATCATTATTGTTAGTTTGTTTCAAATCCCGCCCAACCATCAGAAATCGGATATGAAAACGTTTTCCCATCATAATTTACGGTCGCGCCACGCGCCAGCGCCTCAAGCTCCCATCGCTGCGGCCTGATACCGTTCTGAGCAAGGTCAACGCGGATACGGGTAATTTGCATTCGTTCCGACCGGGCCAGTCTGGCCGATGGTGCAATTTCATGTGGTTTTAACGGGCTTCCGTTTCTTTGCTGACGATTTGGCGTTCTCCGACCGTGTTTTAATGCACCTCTGAGCGCCCTCACGACCTCCGGGTCACTCCATTCGATAACACTGTCATCAACCAGATTAAGCACTGCTGCGGCGTGCTCAGAAGGTGTGGGAGCCGGTAACGAAGTATCACCACCGGTGAGTTTTCCACAGTTATTGACAGGACTCCGAGGCGCGGCGATGCCGCTTTTTAAAGTCAAAGGCTCAACGACCGGCACTTTCGGAACAATGCGCCAGTCCGTCGTTCTGGTGATATGAATATGACGCGCGCCGAGATGCGGCGCGTAAATGCCGACCACTCTCTCGACTTCTTCCTCGTACTCGTTAACGTCATCCGACGGGCTACGGGCAACCCTGACAGTCTGGCAATCGCGCGGGACATTTGCCCCACCCTGCGCGCTGATATACAACGCAAAATCACCACTGTCTGCGGCGGCGCGTGCAGCCTCGACGCGCTCGTCAAACTCATCAGCAATGCTGACGCCGCGAGGCAATTTGCGTAGTTCACGGTAAGCCCCCATTGTCGGCAGGCCAACCGTTTTAAATTGCGGAATGCGCCACGTTGACGCCCATGCGCTAACAGCCGCTGCAGTGTCTTTCAGCGGTCTGCCGGTATCGTTATCGAGCTGCCCATCCAGTGCATAGCCGTCGATGTTTTTTGAAATGTATTTCGCGATATATCCCGCAGCACCGCCCCGGTTAAGGTGTTTTGCCTGAAAACGGTTTCGCGCGGCTCCTCTTTCGTCGCCATCCTCTTTGAGCGCATAGCGACGCATGATTTCGATAATCTGGTTACGCTGGCGCGGATTACAAAAAAGCATCATATGCCAGTGCGGCGTTCCGTCGTGGTGTGGCTCGACGACACGCAAACCGTAGACCTGTAAATCATTATCCTTGAATGCCGTGCGCATCAGGCTCCAGATACGGCAGAGATAACGCTGCGCATCCTTTGGATTAAATGCCTCATCGTTCCAGCCGTGATTAAGCTGAACGGTTTTACTTTCGCCTTTTCCGACCTGACGTGTCGGGTGATACTTTGACGGCGCGGTCAGCGTGATAAACATCCCCAAATCACCCTCTGCGGCGGCGTAACGCTCAATACCGGCAATGGTGTTCATCAGCTCCATCCGGCGAATTTCTGGATTAGAAATACTGCCCATCACCTTACTGATAAGGTCGATGCGCTCGCCGGTTTCCCTGTTTTCAAGGTCACACGATTTAAGAAATTCCAGATTTGCCTGGCGGCGCGCACGCACATCACGAATGGCATGTTTACTGGCATAAGGAGAACGGTCTTTATTGACCTCCCCGACAGCAATCAGTAACGCCTCATGCCAGCGCATACGCTGGCCTTTAAGCTGACTAATCCACCACTCATCGTTAAACAGACGGGCAATGGCAG
Source organism: Allobosea sp. NPDC055332 (assembly GCF_053645455.1). Lineage (NCBI taxonomy): Bacteria > Pseudomonadati > Pseudomonadota > Alphaproteobacteria > Hyphomicrobiales > Alloboseaceae > Allobosea > Allobosea sp. NPDC055332. The sequence goes on from NZ_JBSHMO010000011.1 coordinate 1,853, forward strand.
AATATGCCTGCCTCGTGGTCATCTGTCCTTTACTGTATTTTTTCCAGTAGAGCGGGGAAATATTGAAAGCACGTGCAGCGCCAGCAACATGACCATACAGGTGAGCCTGCGCCTCATCCGTAAACAGCGATTCTTTTTCACCATGCGCATCAACCCATGCATCGCAGAGTTCCTCATACATCATGAAAAGCTGCGATGAGATACGGGCGGCAAACTTTTTCAGCTCCTTGTCATTCATTCCAGGCAGGCGCGCATAGTGGTCACGCTCTGCCAGAAACAGCAACGACGCGTCGGTGTTCATTTCATGGCGCTGATTCACGCGCTCAATGCGCGGCCATAAACGACGCTGAAAAGTGGATGTGAGGAAATAAAACCCGTGCACCGGGCTTTTATTGCGCCGGATGTAGTCATAGCGTGAAGTAAACAGCGAACGCAAAAAGTAAGGCAGGCGGTTAATCGTGGATAAAACACCTTGCACCTGACGCATCTCGTCACGTGTAAGGGGTCTTTCGCGCCCGACGGCCTCGCGTGGCGCGTTCCATGCATAAGCACCGGTAAACGTCTTACCGGTGCCTGCGGCAAATGCTGACGGAGGGACAAAACGCCCGGAGGCTTTAACGTCCATGTGAGCCAAAAGCCTCTGAACAACGCTTGCTGAGTTGCTCAACCTGCGCGTTTAAATCAGCAAAAGATTTTGCGCTTCCGGTCAGAATATCGTGATGCATCAGGCCGGAAACGAGCTGGCTTAATTTCGGGTAATAACCAACCACCGCCAGCCATTCCTGACCGGCGTTTTTACCGCTTTCCGCTCTCTTTTTCTCGTGGAGAATAAACTGAAAGCTGTCACTGGTAACGACATAACGTTCGCCAATTTCAATACGAATACTCATGCCGTTCTCCGGTAATGTTTGTTTTTTGCTTCAAAGACTGACTGACAGGAAACACAACGCGTGGCTGACGGATAAGCCGCACGACGGGCAGCAGGTATTGGCGCGTCACACTCTTCGCAAACCAGCGCAGAAGCACCGCAATGTTTTACCCTTGCCGCGTTAATCTGACGCTCCAGTAATTCAGCCTGTTGTTCCTGAATAAAATCTACGTTGTCCGGCATTACCAGCTCCTTTTGTCGTTAAGTTTTTTAAATTCATCAGCGCAATAGCTGGCAATTTCTGTTGTTAATTTTGTCAGTTCATCCACGGAGGAGATTTTCTTGTGAAATACAGCGCGTTTAACAAGTAAATTGACCACATCAGACAGGAGATTTAATTCGTTCTGATAAATCGCGATAACAGACTCAGTTATTTCGCGTTTTTCTTTATCAAGACCAAGTTGAATAAGAGATAAATCGCCATTTTTCATAACGGCGATTTTTAAGGCGTTATTCAGTAATACAACTGAACGAGAACAGGACATCAAAGCACCTCCCCGCGAGACAATCCGATATTGTGAAATTTTTCCGACTCCTGACTGAGCAGCTCGACTATCTCCACGCGGGATAACTCCGCCTTTGTGATGTGGCGAATCATGGCGTCAAGATGAGAAGAAAAGCGCGTCGCTGCGTCGGCCTGTGCTTCGGTTCTGGCCTGTTGCAGCAGTAATGCGTATTTACCGCACTGATTTTCAGAAACTGTATGCATGACTTTCTCCAGGCAAAAAGAAGCCCCGCACGATTAAGTGCGTTAAAAACTCTGGTTAATTACTTAATGCAGATATTGCTCTGGTTTTACCGACGTCAGAATTGTCGGTGCATACTCAAACAGACTGAATAATTCACGTAATGCACGGAATAAAGCATCACGCCAGTAACATGACTCTTCATTAATTCGCCAGTATGGCTGGTTGAATTCTTTTTCAGTCAATCCGGCATGCATAAATAAAGTACGACGCTGACTGACTGTTAAAAAACTAATATATGCATACTCACTTGCGCCAACCTGACGGCGTTTTGAGAATGCCCCACGCAATTCATCAATTGCACATACCAGTCGTTCACGTTCGACGTCGTTCATTTCTTCAAAACACATCGTTGCGTGACGCTGTTTTAACTGAGCATGGAAGCAAACCGTTAGCCGTTCGCGCTCCATCATCTGATTATAATAATCACATGTATCCTGCCAGCGAGGAACGGCAAGATGCTTACCAATTATCCGGCGCATAGCTGCTGGCTGTTTTTCAACGAGATTGAGCGTCATCACTGTCATTTCCATACCCTCCGGCTTTTCAGAAAGGTCAGAGCCTTTTTTAACGGACTCTGTTTTTTGGTGCGGATAATGATTCCCTTACGCCCCTTACCGTGGGTGATGGTGAAGTCAATCGCCCTGGGGCTTTCGTTACGCAGTAACTGAGCAATACAACGAGGCTCATTCATACGGTTCTCCTTAACGTGGTTCACCGAGACCTAACCACATCAACCAGCCGTCACGAATCTCTTTAGGGCGGCTTTCATAAGCCAGTTTTAGTCCGTTATTCCATGCCGGAAGGTATACCCAATATTCACCTGCACGACCTGAAGCTGATTGTGGATCGGTCATATCAATTACAGGCAGCTTTCCTTTATCGATCATCCGACGAACCGCTCCTGTCGATTTTCCTATTAGTTTTGCGAACTCCTGATAAGGAATCGCATCAGTCATGAGTGTTACTTGCTTGCTCATGTCGTCCTCTAGCCCTCATGAATTGCGTTTAATGTCTTATAATGCCTTTTAGTGCCCACATCCAAGCACTAAACAATCTACATCTAAACTAAATACTATTGAGATCTAAACACCATGTCAAACACGATAAGCGAGAAGATAGTCTTAATGCGAAAATCAGAGTATTTGAGCAGACAACAACTTGCTGATTTAACAGGGGTTCCGTATGGCACGCTGAGTTACTATGAAAGTGGTCGTTCAACACCTCCAACAGATGTCATGATGAACATCCTGCAGACCCCACAATTCACCAAATACACTTTATGGTTCATGACCAATCAGATCGCTCCTGAGTCCGGGCAAATTGCGCCCGCTCTCGCACACTTTGGGCAAAACGAAACAACGTCGCCCCACTCCGGTCAAAAGACTGGTTAACAATTCATCGTGAATATATTCATCACAAGTGCCTACTATTGGTGGCTAAATTTCAGCCACCACGAAAAAAGCGATTAGTAGTCGCAAAAAAACACACCACTCGGAGGGTTTTCTGATGGCAATCAAAAAACTCGATGATGGTCGATATGAAGTGGACATCCGCCCTACTGGACGTAATGGAAAACGCATCCGTAGGAAGTTTGATAAGAAAAGCGAAGCTGTCGCTTTCGAGAAATACACGTTGTACAACCACCACAATAAAGAATGGCTATCAAAACCAACAGACAAGCGACGTCTGTCGGAGCTGACACAGATCTCGTGGGATTTAAAGGGTTAACACGAAGAGCATGGGA
>NZ_JBSHMO010000012.1:0-5006 GCF_053645455.1 Allobosea sp. NPDC055332
CAGGTGCACGGATCTGCCCTGGCTTCAGGAGATCGGAAGACCTCGGCCGTCGCGGCGCTTGCCGGTGGTGCTGACCCCGGATGAAGTGGTTCGCATCCTCGGTTTTCTGGAAGGCGAGCATCGTTTGTTCGCCCAGCTTCTGTATGGAACGGGCATGCGGATCAGTGAGGGTTTGCAACTGCGGGTCAAGGATCTGGATTTCGATCACGGCACGATCATCGTGCGGGAGGGCAAGGGCTCCAAGGATCGGGCCTTGATGTTACCCGAGAGCTTGGCACCCAGCCTGCGCGAGCAGCTGTCGCGTGCACGGGCATGGTGGCTGAAGGACCAGGCCGAGGGCCGCAGCGGCGTTGCGCTTCCCGACGCCCTTGAGCGGAAGTATCCGCGCGCCGGGCATTCCTGGCCGTGGTTCTGGGTTTTTGCGCAGCACACGCATTCGACCGATCCACGGAGCGGTGTCGTGCGTCGCCATCACATGTATGACCAGACCTTTCAGCGCGCCTTCAAACGTGCCGTAGAACAAGCAGGCATCACGAAGCCCGCCACACCGCACACCCTCCGCCACTCGTTCGCGACGGCCTTGCTCCGCAGCGGTTACGACATTCGAACCGTGCAGGATCTGCTCGGCCATTCCGACGTCTCTACGACGATGATTTACACGCATGTGCTGAAAGTTGGCGGTGCCGGAGTGCGCTCACCGCTTGATGCGCTGCCGCCCCTCACTAGTGAGAGGTAGGGCAGCGCAAGTCAATCCTGGCGGATTCACTACCCCTGCGCGAAGGCCATCGGTGCCGCATCGAACGGCCGGTTGCGGAAAGTCCTCCCTGCGTCCGCTGATGGCCGGCAGCAGCCCGTCGTTGCCTGATGGATCCAACCCCTCCGCTGCTATAGTGCAGTCGGCTTCTGACGTTCAGTGCAGCCGTCTTCTGAAAACGACAATGGAGGTGGTAGCCGAGGGTGTGGAAACACCCGACTGCCTTGCGTGGTTGCGGCAGGCGGGTTGCGACACGGTGCAGGGTTTCCTGTTCGCCAGGCCGATGCCGGCGGCGGCCTTCGTCGGCTTCGTCAACCAATGGAGGAACACCACCATGAACGCCAATGAACCGAGCACCAGTTGCTGCGTGTGCTGCAAGGAAATCCCGCTCGATGCCGCCTTCACGCCGGAAGGGGCCGAGGGCACTGTTGCAAAGTTAGCGATGAGGCAGCCTTTTGTCTTATTCAAAGGCCTTACATTTCAAAAACTCTGCTTACCAGGCGCATTTCGCCCAGGGGATCACCATAATAAAATGCTGAGGCCTGGCCTTTGCGTAGTGCACGCATCACCTCAATACCTTTGATGGTGGCGTAAGCCGTCTTCATGGATTTAAATCCCAGCGTGGCGCCGATTATCCGTTTCAGTTTGCCATGATCGCATTCAATCACGTTGTTCCGGTACTTAATCTGTCGGTGTTCAACGTCAGACGGGCACCGGCCTTCGCGTTTGAGCAGAGCAAGCGCGCGACCATAGGCGGGCGCTTTATCCGTGTTGATGAATCGTGGGATCTGCCACTTCTTCACGTTGTTGAGGATTTTACCCAGAAACCGGTATGCAGCTTTGCTGTTACGACGGGAGGAGAGATAAAAATCGACAGTGCGGCCCCGGCTGTCGACGGCCCGGTACAGATACGCCCAGCGGCCATTGACCTTCACGTAGGTTTCATCCATGTGCCACGGGCAAAGATCGGAAGGGTTACGCCAGTACCAGCGCAGCCGTTTTTCCATTTCAGGCGCATAACGCTGAACCCAGCGGTAAATCGTGGAGTGATCGACATTCACTCCGCGTTCAGCCAGCATCTCCTGCAGCTCACGGTAACTGATGCCGTATTTGCAGTACCAGCGTACGGCCCACAGAATGATGTCACGCTGAAAATGCCGGCCTTTGAATGGGTTCATGTGCAGCTCCATCAGCAAAAGGGGATGATAAGTTTATCACCACCGACTATTTGCAACAGTGCCCTCGACAGCCTGCTCATATCAGAGGGTGAACAACCTTCCCGTCTGGCATGGCTGCTACAGCCTCCGGGTAAAATAAACGGTAAAAATGTGCTGCAACATATCGACCGGCTTAATTCCATCGCTGCGCTGGGGTTGCCTGATGGTATTGCACTTTCCGTTCACCAGAACAGGTTGCTTAAACTGGCGCGTGAGGGCCGGAAAATGAGCAGCAGAGATCTGGCTAAATTCACCGATGTCAGACGTTACGCTACGCTGGTTTGTGTCATTCAGGAAGCGCGGGCCACACTGACTGATGAGGTTATCGAACTGCACGAACGTATTCTGGGCACTCTGTTCAGCCAGGCAAAACGCACACAAGCCGAGAGGCTTCAGCTGACGGGGAAACTCATCCAGAGCAAGTTGAAGCAATATTTTACTGTCGGTCAGGCACTACTGCATGCCAGAGAATCCGGTGAAGATCCCTGGGCAGCGATAGAAGATGTCCTTCCCTGGCAGGAGTTCATCAACAGCCTGGAAGAAACACGGTTTCTGTCCCGTAAGGGCAATTTCGACCCGCTTCACCTGATCACCGAAAAATACAGTACGCTGCGTAAATACGCCCCGCGTATGCTGTCAGCATTGCAGTTCATGGCGACACCTGCGGCGCAGACGCTCAGCGATGCGCTGGACACCATCAGGGAAATGTACCGTAAACAACTTCGTAAAGTGCCGCTATCGGCGCCAACAGGATTTATCCCTGAAAGCTGGCGAAAACTGGTACTCACGCCTTCAGGAATCGACCGCAAGTACTACGAGTTTTGCGTAATGAATGAACTCAAGGGGGCGCTACGTTCCGGTGATATCTGGGTAAAAGGATCGCGCCGCTACAGAAATTTTGATGATTATCTCATCCCGACTGCTGAGTTTGAGAAATCCCGCCACAATGACCAGTTACAGTTGGCCGTTCAGACCGATTGCCAGGCATATCTTCAGGCCCGTATGACGCTTCTTGCATCGCGTCTGGAAGAAGTTAACGCGATGGCGCTTGCCGGTGATTTGCCCGATGTTGATATTTCAGATAAAGGAGTAAAAATCACTCCGCTGGAGAACAGCGTCCCTTCGGGTGTTTCGCCCTTTGCCGATTTGGTTTATGGCATGCTTCCTCATCCGAAAATTACAGAGATACTGGAAGAAGTGGACAGCTGGACGGGGTTTACGCGTCACTTCGCGCACCTCAAAAATAATAACGTCAGACCAAAAGACGGAAGACTGTTGCTGACCACCATTCTGGCCGACGGCATCAATCTGGGGCTGACAAAAATGGCGGAGTCCTGCCCGGGGGCAACAAAATCGTCACTCGAAGGTATTCAGGCATGGTACATCAGAGATGAAACTTATTCAGCGGCACTGGCCGAGCTGGTCAACGCTCAGAAAGCGCGGCCTCTGGCCGCATTCTGGGGCGACGGGACAACATCATCGTCAGACGGGCAGAACTTTCGGGTAGGCAGTCACGGACGTTATGCCGGTCAGGTCAATCTTAAATATGGTCAGGAGCCGGGCGTGCAGATTTATACGCATATCTCAGACCAATACAGCCCGTTCTATGCCAAAGTGATCAGCCGGGTGCGCGACTCAACCCACGTGCTTGATGGCCTGCTGTACCATGAAAGCGATCTGGAAATTACCGAGCATTACACCGATACCGCAGGCTTCACTGAACATGTTTTCGCCCTGATGCACCTGCTGGGATTCGCTTTTGCGCCGAGGATCCGGGATCTTCATGACAAGCGGCTGTTTATTCATGGAAAGGCCGAACGCTATCCGGGGCTTCAGTCCGTCATATCAACAACCAGCCTGAATATCAAAGACATTGAGGCACACTGGGATGAGGTATTGCGCCTGGCAACCTCGATTAAGCAGGGGACAGTCACCGCATCGCTGATGATGAAAAAGTTAGCCAGTTACCCAAAACAGAATGGACTTGCCAAAGCGCTGAGAGAGATTGGCCGCATTGAGCGGACACTATTTATGCTGGACTGGTTCCGTGATCCCGGTCTGCGCCGACGCGTACAGGCGGGGCTGAATAAGGGTGAGGCCCGTAATGCCCTTGCGCGAGCGGTCTTTATGCACCGTCTGGGTGAAATAAGGGATCGTGGGCTGGAGAATCAGAGTTACCGCGCCAGCGGGCTGACGTTACTGACAGCGGCGATCACGTTGTGGAACACGGTATATATAGAAAGAGCTATTGAGTCACTAAAACGAAAAGGTATCCCGATAAATGAGCAACTGGTATCTCATCTTTCTCCCCTGGGCTGGGAACATATCAATCTGAGTGGAGATTACGTCTGGCGTAATAATCTTAAGCTGGGATCCGGAAAATACCGCTCATTACGCACAGTCGACACCATATTGTACAAAAAACAGTCTTAGCGTGGGATAATTTCCGTTTTCCAAGCGGACCCCTACAAGGGGCTGCTGAAAAACGATAACCAACTGGCGATGTTATTCACCCTGGCCAACCTGTTTCGGGTGGACCAAATGATACGTCAGTGGGAGAGATCTCAGTAAAAACCGGAAATAACACCAGAAATGGTGGAAAAAATAGCCTAAATAGGCTGATTCGATGTGTTTGCGGGACAAAAATCGGCCCAGATCCGCGAAATTTTAATCAACGAGTCAGCTTGGGAAGACATGACCTGCTTATTCGCACCTTCCCTAAAGGCGTCTTTGGCTTCGGTCAGCGAACACTGCTGTTTTTCTTTGCAGGACGGTGAATCTTTGTAGTCCGTCATCTGCGCCAGCAGCTGATAGCTGTCGTCAAGCTGCATCTGGCTGCGCTCTTTTTCCATCGCCTGCACCGCTTTCTGGCTAAACGCCGCAGAGTCATCGGTGATCACCGGATTAAACGTTGGGTCCATCGTGCCCATTTTTTCCTGATGATGTACCGGAATGTCGCACCCAGGGAAAGCGCCGGTGATAAAGAATTGTGCCGTCGCAACGGTGCGTTGCAGACTGTTGGCATAGGTATATAC
>NZ_JBSHMO010000013.1:0-2635 GCF_053645455.1 Allobosea sp. NPDC055332
GCGCTAGTCCATACAGGCTGATACAGCGCGGCCAGCAGCAAGCCGACTACAGCGGCATTGATCCCGGCCAGCGCAGCTTGGATGCCTGTATTGCGGCGCAAACGCTCCCAAAATGGCATTGATCCGACGACCAGCAAGAACGAGGGCGCGAAGATAGCCAGCAGACACACAATGCCGCCGATCCAGCCCGACGGGGCGGTGTTCATCGAGGCACCAAGAAACGCGGCGAACGTGAACAAAGGGCCGGGCACCGCTTGAGCTGCCCCGTACCCCGCGAGAAAGGATTCATTGTTGACCCAGCCGGAGGGCACCACTTCGGCTTGCAGTAATGGCAGCACAACGTGACCACCGCCGAACACCAGTGATCCGACACGATAGAAGGAATCCACCATTGCCATGGTTTGACTTGGCATCAGTTCGGCCAACACCGGCAGGCCAATCAGCAAGACAAAGAACAGCGAGAGCCAAAGCACGCCGGCCCGGTGACTGACCGTGATAGGTAGGGGGTCATGCTCAACAACTTTCGCTGGCTTGAACAATAACCGGCCTGCGATGCCTGCGATAGCAATCACGCCAACCTGTCCCCACGCGGACGGCACAAGTAAAACGACGCAGGTAGCAATTGCCATGATGGTGACTCGCAGCCCATCCGTGCATAGGTTACGCGCCATGCCCCATACTGCTTGAGCGACCACGGCCACAGCCACCACTTTTAAGCCATGCAACGCGCCCTGCGAGACGTAATCGCCATAGCTGGAGATGCCGAGCGCAAAAAGGATCAAGGCTATGGCAGACGGCAGCGTGAAGCCAGCCCAAGCAGCCAGCGCCCCGCTGTATCCAGCCCGAGACAGTCCTACCGCTATGCCGACCTGGCTGCTTGCAGGCCCTGGCAAGAACTGACAAAGCGCGACCAAGTCAGCATAGCTCCGTTCGGAGAGCCAGCGCCGCCGTGTGACAAATTCGGCGCGGAAGTAGCCCAAGTGCGCAATGGGGCCGCCAAAAGATGTCAATCCAAGCCGCAGAAAAATAAGAAAGACCGACCATGGTCTGCTGTCATCGGTAGGGTTATTCGTCATACTTTCGCCTTCATGATCTGCAACGAGTTGATCAATAATAAGCGAAATTCGATAACGAAATTCGATATAAATCTAGAAAAAAATACCTCTATGTGTACTACGCAGTTTTAGCTGTGGCTTTCACAGGAGCACGCTTACTTACGGCTTAGCGTGCTTTATTTTCCGTTTTCTGAGGCGATCCCTAGGAGCTCGGATCTCAGGACGAAGGTCTCCGCGAATGTCCGGTCGATCCGCGCGACGTCCCAGGCGGGCGTTCCCTTGGCGGACATCCACGCCGCAGCGTCGTGCATCAGCCGCACAACCTCGTCGATATCACCCGAGCAGGCGACCCGAACGTTCGGAGGCTCCTCGCTGTCCATTCGCTCCCCTGGCGCGGTATGAACCGCCGCCTCATAGTGCAGTTTGATCCTGACGAGCCCAGCATGTCTGCGCCCACCTTCGCGGAACCTGACCAGGGTCCGCTAGCGGGCGGCCGGAAGGTGAATGCTAGGCATGATCTAACCCTCGGTCTCTGGCGTCGCGACTGCGAAATTTCGCGAGGGTTTCCGAGAAGGTGATTGCGCTTCGCAGATCTCCAGGCGCGTGGGTGCGGACGTAGTCAGCGCCATTGCCGATCGCGTGAAGTTCCGCCGCAAGGCTCGCTGGACCCAGATCCTTTACAGGAAGGCCAACGGTGGCGCCCAAGAAGGATTTCCGCGACACCGAGACCAATAGCGGAAGCCCCAACGCCGACTTCAGCTTTTGAAGGTTCGACAGCACGTGCAGCGATGTTTCCGGTGCGGGGCTCAAGAAAAATCCCATCCCCGGATCGAGGATGAGCCGGTCGGCAGCGACCCCGCTCCGTCGCAAGGCGGAAACCCGCGCCTCGAAGAACCGCACAATCTCGTCGAGCGCGTCTTCGGGTCGAAGGTGACCGGTGCGGGTGGCGATGCCATCCCGCTGCGCTGAGTGCATAACCACCAGCCTGCAGTCCGCCTCAGCAATATCGGGATAGAGCGCAGGGTCAGGAAATCCTTGGATATCGTTCAGGTAGCCCACGCCGCGCTTGAGCGCATAGCGCTGGGTTTCCGGTTGGAAGCTGTCGATTGAAACACGGTGCATCTGATCGGACAGGGCGTCTAAGAGCGGCGCAATACGTCTGATCTCATCGGCCGGCGATACAGGCCTCGCGTCCGGATGGCTGGCGGCCGGTCCGACATCCACGACGTCTGATCCGACTCGCAGCATTTCGATCGCCGCGGTGACAGCGCCGGCGGGGTCTAGCCGCCGGCTCTCATCGAAGAAGGAGTCCTCGGTGAGATTCAGAATGCCGAACACCGTCACCATGGCGTCGGCCTCCGCAGCGACTTCCACGATGGGGATCGGGCGAGCAAAAAGGCAGCAATTATGAGCCCCATACCTACAAAGCCCCACGCATCAAGCTTTTGCCCATGAAGCAACCAGGCAATGGCTGTAATTATGACGACGCCGAGTCCCGACCAGACTGCATAAGCAACACCGACAGGGATGGATTTCAGAACCAGAGAAAGAAAATAAAATGCGATGCCATAACCTGTCTC
>NZ_JBSHMO010000014.1:0-2188 GCF_053645455.1 Allobosea sp. NPDC055332
GCGTGGTGTCATGCCAGGAGCCTTCACGGCGGGAATTGAGCGTCCCGCGGAAATCTGCACTCCGGGCGCGGATGGTGACCACATCCGGCGCGCCCCGGTGTTCAACCTCATCAACGGTGAATTTCCCTTTGCATACCAGGGCAAAACCTTTCCAGCCGATATACACCGTCAGGACAGCGCCACGAACCGGCAGCCCGACCTGCCCGTCGGCATCGTTCAGTTCAATATCAAGCTGGTCAGCCTCAAAGCCCCGGTTATCCGTCAGGGTCATGCTCATCAGACGGTCGCTGATATTGCCGGTAATATCCCTGCTGTCGAGCATCAGCATGTAATCCGGCGTCAGCGTACTGCCTGCATCAAATGTCAGCGCATCCAGCATTATCCCGCCCCCGTCATACCCGTGAATCTGGTCGCCATACTGCCAGCCTTACCGATGAGCGATTCCGCCTGTTTACCGATATCGCCATAAAGCGCGGCCAGTGATTCATCAACGCGGGTGAGCGACAGCGTAAAATCAATTTTTCGGGGTGTGCCGTCTGCAAAGAAAATACTCCCTGTTTCACTCACCCTGCTGATGACATACATGCCGTAAATCATGCCGGTGCCATCCAGCAACGGCCACGCCCGGCCTTCCTCTGCCATCAGCCTGAGCGTGGTCATCGTCAGCTTGCCGCCGGTCAGTTCGGGATAAAGCACACCGGCAAGCGTGATGTTTTCCTCGCCAACGCCGAGAAACTGGTAGGCGTCCCGTTTACCGATACGGGAATTTGACGGCCAGCGATAATCTGATTCACGCTGCATGGTCTGGTGTGGCAGCGTCTGGCGCATAAAAACAAACATACCTAACGCGAGCATCATTTTTCATCACCTCCTTAACCGTCATGCATCATGCTGGCACGGGCGCGCGCACGTTTATCCCGCTCGTATTTTTCGAGCGCATCCTGTAACTGGCGGTCAAGCTGTGTCCCCGGCGCAGTACCACCCGTCAGGTTGATGTGATATTCGTTTTTACTCTGGTCCACATAAGAGCGGCCAGCCGGTGCCGTAACCGGCTGATAAGCCTGATAGCCTGCATAAGAGCTGGTCGCCGGAATATAACCACCGGTGCCATACGTGGCGGCATGAGTTCTGGCGGCGGTCTGGTCAAGTGTGTCTGACTCTTTGTTGATAACACCGAGTTTTTCCAGTACCCAGTCAATACCGCTGCGCAGTTTGTTGAACGCATTAAGCGGTAGCATCAACGCGTCAGCCAGTGCCTGCCCGAACATGACGCCCGTGTTACGGCAACGGTTCAGGGTGTCCTGTGTGGCTTTGACCGGGGCAATCAGGTTTTTAAACCACTGCCACGCGGCCTGTAACTTTTCGCCCAGCCAGTCAAACACCGGCTTAAGTGGCGTGAACAGTTCCCCCACCGGCGCAAATGCCGCTTTCAGCCCTTCAACCACACCGCCAAAGAATGCGCTGACAGGCTCCCAGTATTTACGGATAAGCAACGCCCCGGCGACAATGGCGGCCACCACGGCCACAACCGGCCAGCTAATCGCCCCGATGGCGGTCATAACAGCACTGCCAACCGTCGTGAAGATTGCCCCCATTGCGCCTGCTGCCGCGATGATGGCATTGATGCCGGTGATAACCGGCCAGGCTACAAGACCAATTGCACCGATGATGCCAATAAGCGCCAGCGCGCCACCGGCAATGATGCCAATGGTTGACGCCAGTGATTTGTTTTTCTGGATCCAGCCGTCGAGTTTTAACACATACTTTGTGGCCGTCTGTGTGAGCTTACGCAGTGCGCCTTCCTGCTGGTCAAACAGGTCTGTCCCCACCGCCTCATAAGCGGACTGAAACTCCTTAAAGTCACCGCCGAGGTTGTCCTGCATGATATTTACCAGCTCGGCAGTCTTCCCGTCTGAGGCTTTAAACGCAGCGGTCAGTTTGTCCAGTTTTCCGGTTGAGGCGGCAGTCATCAGCACGGCGGCGGCTGAGCTGGCCTCCTCCCCGAAAATAGTTTTCATGTATTCAGCCTGCTGGGCAGTACCGAGCCGGTTTTTCTCAAAACTGGCCTGCATTTCTTTCAGAATGGTAAATACTGGCCGGGTGTTTCCCTTGCTGTCTGAGGTTTTCACACCAAGCTCTTTGAGTGCATCCCATGCTTTTCCCGTCGGTGCCTGCAGGCGGCTTAACC
>NZ_JBSHMO010000015.1:0-2088 GCF_053645455.1 Allobosea sp. NPDC055332
GGTATATACCGCTCTGCGGTTATTATCCAGAATCAATAATTCATCTGAGTTGGATTACATATAAAACATAGTTACCCCATGAATAACCATTAGCAGATTATCAATTATGTAAATCTTTTGTTTTATGTTCTTTGGTGTGTTGTGACAACAAATGGCTATAGCGTTTAAGCAAAATATTAGAAAGATTAAGCTCATTCATGAAGTGTTCTTCTAATAAGTAACCATCAATATCAACTTTAATATCATTACCACTTTTCATCTTCTGTAACGTAGATTTTACACGCTCCAGCAGGATGCTTTGCTCATGGTAATAGTCCATAAGAAGAGTAACATCCTCTTTATCAAGCTTACTTAATTCGCTGAAGTAGGATTTAAACACTTTATCAGTCTGGTTTAATGCAATCTGTAAGCGAGGCCCCCCTAATGATTTGACATTAATGGCAAAAGGCTCGCCAACAAAATGCTCCGAATTTTCGTCAAAGCCAATATATCTCGTTTTATCAAGAAAAGTGAGAGCGCGATGGTTATTAGCGATTTCATATGCAAACATTGTTCTGATACTGTCCCTCTCAGCCTCCATAGTTATATCATCACGATGATTTGTATAAAATATATTTCCAACAAAGAGAACCATAGCAAGAATCACTGAACTTGCCTCCCAGTTAATATTTTTTAATCGTCGCTTAGTAAACATACCGCACCTTAATTATCAAAAATATTCCTTCAGTGTTATCTGGTTAGCCTAAACCAAGTCATTAAAGTCTGCAGGATATCATATACATAAAATGTATTGATTAGAATTTGCACTAATAAAATAATGCTTTACTAAAATCTACTCCAGACACAGAGCGGCCTGTCAGATTAGGCTTTACTCTGTGCCATAGATATGTTTGCTCACTCCAGAGATCATACAACTTATTGCGGCATTTCCGGCCATTCAGGATTTGCAGGATCCACACGACTGACCAGAACGCTGTAACGCTCCCATGCATCCAGTCGGCTACGCTCCTCATCTGTTGCCATGTTCAGTCTGACCGCGCGCTCCAGCGGCAAAATCACGGATTCAGCATCTGCAAGAAGTCTGGCTTTCCGGTTTTCTGCCTGCTGCAGCAATTCCTCTGCCGTATAAATGCGTTTAATCACTTTGCCGTCCTTAAACATCCAGTTCCCTGAAATGTCCGCCCGTCGGTTAGCAGTAATATCCGCCACTTCAACAACACTTAATCCATCCGGTCTGATAGCTGTCACATCCTTTTCCACATAGCGGATGATATTATCTTTGTCGTACGCTATTTTTATCGTGTCATCAGCAAAATACTTTTGTTCTTCGTACCAGTTCTTACCATCTTCTGAAAAAAACCAGACAACATCAAAATCCCTTGTCAATTGATATTGTTCAACCGTTTTTGGATTACCTGCCGTTATATTTATCAAATGCTGCATAAATTATACCTGCGCCACGTTGTACCATGTCCCGTTAATGTATTTCTGAACCGGTCTGTAATATACGCCACCAATGTTATCGGCAGAGTTTGAGCCGGTATCCTGAACAATAATGCCGGAATATACACACCCGGACGGTGCCTGATGTGTCCATGTCATGCCATTGTTCGCAGGTTTGTATGTGGCAGCACCACCAAGCCGAATATCCCGGACATAGCGTGAATCAAAATTACTATAGTTAGATGGTGATACCTGCCCGTTAACAGCAAAAGTGATGCTGTTATCTGTATTTCTCTGACTGTAAAAATGCCAGCCTGCATCATCACCTAATTCAGCCACCACCGGACGACTTGAGTTTCCCCACAAATTGAATGCGGCTTCCTTCGTGGATGTATTACTGCTGCTGACCGTGAATTTTTTCCCGCTACCGGCACGTACTTTGGTACTTGAGACAATATCACCAGTAACACTCAGGCCATGCCCCATTGATACAGCACCCGTGGCATCATTTATAATCAGTGGTCTTAAATTATTATAAGTGCCTAATCTGTCACCTGATTTAGTCAACATAAAATAAGTGCTGCTGCCATCATTCCTGATAAAGAATCCATAATTGCCATAAGTAATTAGTTTAGATTTAGGTGG
>NZ_JBSHMO010000016.1:0-2020 GCF_053645455.1 Allobosea sp. NPDC055332
GCAATACAGGCATCCAAGCTGCGCTGGCCGGGATCAATGCCGCTGTAGTCGGCTTGCTGCTGGCCGCGCTGTATCAGCCTGTATGGACTAGCGCCATCTTTCAGCCGCAAGACTTCGGCTTGGCATTAGTTGCCCTTGTCGCACTTATGTTCTGGAAGCTCCCGCCGTGGCTGGTTGTCCTCGGTAGCGGTGCAGCTGGGTGGCTGTTGAGCGTCGCTCTGTGAGGCACAAAAAATGACTGACAAAGACCTCTACGGCGGTTTGATCCGCCTGCACATCCTTCACCATGCAGCCGAGGAACCTGTCTTTGGGCTGGGGATCATCGAAGAGCTACGCCGACACGGCTACGAGATGAGCGCTGGCACCGTGTACCCGATGCTGCACGGCCTGGAAAAAAAAGGCTATCTGACCTCACGCCACGAACGCACCGGGCGACGTGAACGGCGTGTTTATGACATCACTGAACAAGGCAGAACTGCACTTGCTGATGCGAAAACAAAGGTCAAGGAGCTGTTCGGAGAGTTGGTAGAAGGTGGTTGAGTTTTTGCTTCTATGTCAGGTTGAGCTATACCCTAACTGGATTGTCATTTTCAGAAGACGACTGCACCAGTTGATTGGGCGTAATGGCTGTTGTGCAGCCAGCTCCTGACAGTTCAATATCAGAAGTGATCTGCACCAATCTCGACTATGCTCAATACTCGTGTGGGCTCTGTTGCAAAAATCGTGAAGCTTGAGCATGCTTGGCGGAGATTGGACGGACGGAACGATGACGGATTTCAAGTGGCGCCATTTCCAGGGTGATGTGATCCTGTGGGCGGTGCGCTGGTATTGTCGCTATCCGATCAGCTATCGCGACCTTGAGGAAATGCTGGCGGAACGCGGCATTTCGGTCGACCATACGACGATCTATCGCTGGGTCCAGTGCTACGCCCCGGAGATGGAGAAGCGGCTGCGCTGGTTCTGGCGGCGTGGCTTTGATCCGAGCTGGCGCCTGGATGAAACCTACGTCAAGGTGCGGGGCAAGTGGACCTACCTGTACCGGGCAGTCGACAAGCGGGGCGACACGATCGATTTCTACCTGTCGCCGACCCGCAGCGCCAAGGCAGCGAAGCGGTTCCTGGGCAAGGCCCTGCGAGGCCTGAAGCACTGGGAAAAGCCTGCCACGCTCAATACCGACAAAGCGCCGAGCTATGGTGCAGCGATCACCGAATTGAAGCGCGAAGGAAAGCTGGACCGGGAGACGGCCCACCGGCAGGTGAAGTATCTCAATAACGTGATCGAGGCCGATCACGGAAAGCTCAAGATACTGATCAAGCCGGTGCGCGGTTTCAAATCGATCCCCACGGCCTATGCCACGATCAAGGGATTCGAAGTCATGCGAGCCCTGCGCAAAGGACAGGCTCGCCCCTGGTGCCTGCAGCCCGGCATCAGGGGCGAGGTGCGCCTTGTGGAGAGAGCTTTTGGCATTGGGCCCTCGGCGCTGACGGAGGCCATGGGCATGCTCAACCACCATTTCGCAGCAGCCGCCTGATCGGCGCAGAGCGACAGCCTACCTCTGACTGCCGCCAATCTTTGCAACAGAGCCCGCCGTGCTAGTCTGCTCGGTGATGGTGGAGTGAAGCCAACCCGCAATCGGGTTATGAATCTGCATCGCGATTCGCAATCAGCTGTCTCTTGAGCATGTCGAACTCCTGCGATGTTATCTCGCCGTGCTCGTGCTGCTACACCAACTTGTCCAACTCATCCGCCACACCGCTCCCCACCACCTGCGATGGCCAGGTTGTTTGCTGGGCGCATTGGCGGAGTATCGTCTCGACCCGGGACACCCACACCGGCACAACCTTACGGGAGTGATTCACTGTCAAAGAATCGGCCCGGTGCTCTGACGCAAGTATCGGGATGGTCACCATTTGTAAGCCGTAGACCTGAGTGGTGATCAAGACTTCGATACCACCGACCGTACCGGTACTAATCGACGACGGTCGTGTTCGTCGCCTGCCGCAGGGACTCTGCACACCTC
>NZ_JBSHMO010000017.1:0-1967 GCF_053645455.1 Allobosea sp. NPDC055332
TATACACCAGATATTTTTCGGGACGCCCCCAGTCATCAACAAACACGCCCTGATTCAGCCTGTTGCTCTCATCACTGGTCATGGGAATAAAGTCCGGCTCGAGCGCCTCCAGCCAGAAATGAACACCGGCAGAAGGCGTCAGGCTGTTTATGCGCCCGGAAACCATCTGGGCAAACACCTCACCATCGCGCAGCCAGGTACGCAGCATCAGACGTTCCAGCATCGGACGGGTAAACTGCCCGGTGACTTCCGGACTGACAGACCATTCACTCCATCGGGTGCGTATCTCCGCTGCCAGATCACGGGCAATGGCCCCATTGCGTAATACCGGATGTGGCTCGACAATAATCCCGTTTTTCCCCACCACCCGTTCTTCCAGCTTGTCAAATACACCAATAACCAGATCGTGGTTGTTATCAAGGTAACGGGCCTGCTCACGTAACGACACGGCCCCGTACTGGCTTAACTGGTCGGCAGTTCGGTTTTCCCGCCGGGCTTTGTGTGTCCGTGTCGTTTTTACGGCCTCATAAGCCTGGATCACCGCACGGGAACGCAGCCTTGCCGCTTTCCATCCTGGTGAAAAAACGCCAATCACATCATCAAGAATTGCCATCAGAACCTCGCCAGCCGGTACCCGGGATGCCCCCGTCGTCGTGTAATCAGAGCCGCAAGGCGGCGCTCCCACTCCTGCCGTCCCTGCCGGATCTCAGATAAGTTTTCCATGGTCATCTGCTGACCATTAAAGGTGACGGATTTTCCGTCCAGCACCGCCATTTCAGCTTCCGTATAACGCTGAATCATGGCTTCGATATCATTCTGGTTCATAACCATCCTCCGGAAGTCAGCCAGGGGTTAACATCGTCAGTTACTGTTTTCTTCCGTTTTTGTTTTTTAACAGGCGTGGATACCGGTTCCGGTGTGGGTGACGGTTCGGTACTGTCCGGGACACACTCCAGCCAGGTTTCCCGGCTCGCCCACTCCGGTGCATCCGGCCAGCGGATCTTTTCGTATCCATGCAGAATGACCAGAGCCTCGGCATACACCATCAGGTCAAAAGCTTCGTTGGCACCGCGACCCGGCTTACTCCATTTCCCGTCACTGCTCCGCTCTTCATACGTCAGTTCGTCGTAAAACCAGCTCCCCAGCCAGTCAGGGAAATGCACATAGCCGGGACCTGGCGAGTCACGCCATAACGCGTTATTCACCCGGTCTTTCAGGGCATCCGTCTGAAGAAGCCAGAGCGGCACATCACCTGCGGCCTGCGCCCGGCGGCCCGTTCGTCCGGTGTTATCAGGGAATGTACGGCTGATCAGTTTTGCGCGCCGGATGCTGTCACCCTTAAACAGGTAAATACGTTTACCAAGGCCATCACGACGGCAACGACGCCAGAATTTATAGGCATTATCAGTGACCCCGTCTTCACCGCCGGAGTCCACCGCCATTGCCATCAGTCGCATTTGTTGAGAAGGATCGGAGGCCAGCGGCCAGCTTTTATGAAAAACATCCGTCAGCAGGACATCCCAGTCTTCCGGATAGCTGGCCGGATCAATTCGCTGGCTCTCCCCGTCGCTGTCACCGCGCAATGACTGCGTGATGTTGTAACGATCAATAATCCAGCGTTCGCCACGGCTGCCATAGCCCGTTACCTGAACCACAAAACGGCGATGACGTCCCGCCTGCACATCCACTGTCGCCACAAGGAAATTAACGCCATCCGGCACACTGCGGGAAGGAACTGGCTCTGCCCGCTGCTCAAGCAATTCACTTTTTCGTTGCTCCATGCTGGCGCGGGGAAGATAAGGTAATCCCCAGTCGGTATTGATAACCGTCTTGAGTGTCTCTTCACTTCCGGTTGTCTCGTATTCCTGTTCTGCAGTAAGCAGTTTGTAAACGAGTTGCGAGAGTGTCTGATAAGCAGCTGCCGGACCCTCCATCCAGAATGACGCAATACGTGAACGCCGGGGATC
>NZ_JBSHMO010000018.1:0-1958 GCF_053645455.1 Allobosea sp. NPDC055332
GATCTTGTTTTTAGGATAAGGCGTTCACGCCGCATCCGACATGAACAACGCGCACTTTGCCAATAATCTGAAGGGCCGCTTTCGCGGCCCTTGAAACTGATGGCAAAGGCAAAACTGCCTGATGCGCTACGCTTATCAGGCCTACATGCCTCCTGCAATATATTGAATTTGCACGATCTTGTAGGCCGGATAAGGCGTTCTGAACTGCACCCCAAATGTTGGACATAATCTGACATCTGAAGGTGCAGTTTATGAAACATTCATTTGAAGTAAAACTTGCCGCTGTAAATCATTACCTGGCTGGTCATGCAGGCATCATTTCTACGGCAAAACTCTTTCAACTTTCTCACACCAGCCTCTCACACTGGATTAATCTTTTTCTTCTTCACGGTCCTCGGGCACTGGATTGCAGACACAAGCGTAGCTATTCTCCTGAAGATAAACTTTGCGTGGTTCTTTATGCTCTCGGGCATTCTGAGTCTCTACCCCGGGTAGCTGCCCGGTTTAACATTCCCAGCCACAACACGGTTAAAAACTGGATAAAAGGCTACCGCAAATCTGGTAATGAGGCCTTTATCAGGCGCAGGAAGGAGAAAAGCATGACCCGTTCTGATGATACCCATGAAAACGAGGCAAACATGACGCCGGAAGAGATGAAGAATGAGCTGCGTTATCTTCGCGCAGAAAATGCATATCTGAAAGCCATGCAGGAGCATCTCCTGGAAAAAAAGCGCCAGGAGCTGGAGAAAAAACGAAAGTCATCCGGAGCCTGAGGTGCGGACACTGCCAGTCTGACCTGTTAAAGGCTGCAGGGCTGGCCAGAAGCACGCTGTACTACCAGCTGTCACTGCAGAAGGCTAAGGACAAGTATGCTGATGTGAAACAGCTCATAGCCTCCATCTTCCATGAACACCGGGGATGTTATGGGTACCGGCGGATCCATTGTGAGCTTCAGAAAAGAGGTCTTAAGTTCAGTGGCAAAACAGTGCGAAAACTGATGCAACAGCTCGGCCTGAAGTCTCCTGTGCGCCTGAAGAAATACCGGTCTTACCGGGGAAATATGGGACTCGCTGCAGAAAATATCCTTCAGCGGCAGTTCAAAGCGGAAGCTCCCTGTGAGAAATGGGTGACAGATATCACCGAATTCAGGGCTGGCGGACAAAAACTGTACCTGTCCCCGATACTTGATTTGTTTAACGGGGAAATCGTGGCGTGGGAAACTGCCTGCAGGCCTACAGAGGAGCTGGTGAAGCGCATGTTAAATAAGGGGCTGGAAAGCCTTGCAGAAGGAGAAAAACCGCTGCTCCACAGTGATCAAGGGTGGCATTACCGGATAAAAAGTTATCAGTCTGCCCTGGCAGACAAAGGGTTAGTGCAGAGCATGTCGCGCAAGGGCAACTGCCTTGATAATGCGGTAATGGAGAATTTCTTTGGTCACCTGAAAGAAGAAATGTACTATCGCCGGGACTACAGAAGTGTAGAAGAGCTGGAAAATGCCGTTAACGAATACATAACTTACTGGAATCAAAAAAGAATAAAACTCAGTCTTGGGGGACTCAGCCCGGTAGAATACCGGACTGAGTATCAAAAAGCCGGTTAACTGAAACTGTCCAGGTTTTGGGGTTCAGTTCATGACGCGTCTTATCAGGCCTACAAGTCCGTTGAAAATGCTGGTTTTGTAGGCTGGATAAGGCGTTCACGCCGCATCCGGCAGCCGTGCCCAAATGCCTGATGCGACGCTTGACGCGTCTTATCAGGCCTACAATCCGTTGAAACTGCTGGTTTTGTGCGCCACATCCGG
This sequence comes from Allobosea sp. NPDC055332, assembly GCF_053645455.1. NCBI lineage: Bacteria > Pseudomonadati > Pseudomonadota > Alphaproteobacteria > Hyphomicrobiales > Alloboseaceae > Allobosea > Allobosea sp. NPDC055332. The sequence continues at coordinate 1,802 of NZ_JBSHMO010000018.1, forward strand.
CATATTAACCATGACGCCGAATCGGTTGTTCAGAGTGCCCACGCTGCATCACCCGTTGCAACACTTCCGCTTCCAGCTCCGCTAATCGCACCGACCCTAACCGGCGCGGACGGGGGATATCCACCGTCAAATCCAGACCAATTTTTCCCTCTTCAAT
>NZ_JBSHMO010000019.1:0-1952 GCF_053645455.1 Allobosea sp. NPDC055332
CCCAAAGGCAACCGACAAGGGAAAATTCGTCCCTTATCGGCACCTCCGGAAATTGTACAGCAAGGGGTCACTCCCAATAAAAAGACTACGACATATAAAACAGGTTTAGCTTCAGAGAAAAAGAGCATAAGGAAACTCGGTGCCACCCTAAAAAAAAGGGTGTCAAACAGGCTGTGCCTGTTGAGTTTCTATGCTCTTAGAACAGGTGCCGTTTTTGAAGCCAAAGATATAGCATAGATACCCCATAGATATAGCAGGGATATACCAAAATATCTCTAGAGATACGGGTATCTATGCTATATCTCTCTACAAGATTCCTCCACACGCTTGACGGAAATGCTTCAGCATTTTAGCACTCACTCGACAGAGTGTATAAGTGCGCCATTCGGAATTTCAAAGCTTCAAATTTCACAGAGAGTGCCCATTTATACACACCCCCTAAATCGTGGTGTGACAATGGGTTCTCGCCGGCTCGAAATCGGTTTGTCATTCTGACAAATAACCCTTCGGGAAATAAAAAAAACGGCTCCATAAAGAGGAACCGTTTTGCTTCAAAAATCACGTTTTGTGTTATACTGGAGAAACGAAATTGTGTTTTCAAAATTGTCATTTTCGACATGATAACTTTTCTCGTAGTGTGGTTTTGCCGAACCCACTACTTTTTTTATGTCTCCGAACTTCATTTCTTCCCGTTCCGGCTTAACAATCCCTTTTGATTTTCGATACATATTCATTCCGGAAGGATACATGTGCAGCCGTCCGCCTTTTAAAAATTTCTTTTCCCGACCTTCTACGATCTTTGTTTGCACCTCACAGCCCTCTGAAGCCACTTTTAAGGCTGTTTCCCTGTCTTGGACATCTTCTAGGTCTATATCAGTCAAATAAGCGCTCAAATAGGCTCCTATGTTGTCTATATCCTTTAATGACTTGATTGTTACAAATCCTAAACCCCATAGACTCCTTAATTCAGCATTTTTAATATAAATCTTATCCAAATCATTAAAGCGCATTAAAACATGACAATGCCAGGCTCCACGTCCTTGTGGCTCTACCACCGATAAATAATCTATCGAACTTTCTTTCTTGTATTTATAACGCAACCTGTCGATAAAATTTTGAAAATCACTATAAAGTTTTTTCGTGTCCGTCATATTTTTCTTGTATGTCAAAGTTATATGTAATTCATTTGGCCGTCCTATAAAATTGTTATTTATCAAATAACGCAGCTTCTTAAAGGTTTGTCTCAAAGAATTATAATTTTCCTGCCGATTTTCCGAATGCTCGAACTCCCGGATCTCCCCAGTAGAGAGGTCTACAAACCTATCCTTGTCCAATTTTTTGATATTATTTTTCCGGTTCATCTTCTCCATATGCTGAACTTCAATGACGTGATTCATAGTGGTCACTTTTACAACATCATTTGGAGCTATGAAAACCGCGTCACCATTGCGTTTATCCATCCATTTCCCCTCAATTTTTCCTGTAATGTTTAATTAAAATCAAGTTAATAATAAAGAACCCCAAATCCGAAGTCAGTTTTTCAACAAAAATTAGCGTCCTTTTCCCAAATAGTCCCTATACAATTCCTTAATAGCAAACTCAATTACAGCATCTTTTGAAACTCTTCCAAATTCATTGTGTTTTGTAAAATGTTCGGCTAATAACTCTAGCTTTTTAAATGTTTCAACAGTAATTCGAGGTCCAATTTGTTTTTTCTCTTCCATCCAAACACACTCCTAACAAGTTGTTAACATAATTCTAACATTGGAAATAATAGAATTCAAGAACAGAAAAAAGAAGCACACTCGGAATGATATTTCGTTTCCTTTTGATTCCGAGCCTCCACCCCTTACAATCCCCAAAGGCAACCGACAAGGGAAAATTCGTCCCTTATCGGCACCTCCGGAAATTGTACAGCAAGGGGTCACTCCCAATAAAAAGACTACGACATA
>NZ_JBSHMO010000020.1:0-1711 GCF_053645455.1 Allobosea sp. NPDC055332
TATCATTGATTTCTGCAGTGTCAGAAAATGGCGTAATCGGTAGTGGTCCTGATATCCCGTGGTCAGTAAAAGGTGAGCAACTACTCTTTAAAGCGCTCACATATAATCAATGGCTCCTTGTCGGAAGAAAAACATTTGACTCTATGGGTGTTCTTCCAAATCGCAAATATGCAGTAGTGTCAAAGAACGGAATTTCAAGCTCAAATGAAAACGTCCTAGTTTTTCCTTCAATAGAAAATGCTTTGAAAGAGCTATCAAAAGTTACAGATCATGTATATGTCTCTGGCGGGGGTCAAATCTATAATAGCCTTATTGAAAAAGCAGATATAATTCATTTGTCTACTGTTCACGTTGAAGTCGAAGGTGATATCAAATTCCCTATAATGCCTGAGAATTTCAATTTGGTTTTTGAACAGTTTTTTATGTCTAATATAAATTATACATACCAGATTTGGAAAAAAGGCTAACAATGCGTTGCAGCACCAGTCGCTTCGCTCCTTGGACAGCTTTTAAGTCGCGTCTTTGTGGTTTTGCTGCGCAAAAGTATTCCACAAAGCCGCAACTTAAAAGCTGCCGCTGAACTTAACGTTAGGCATCATGGGTGAATTTTTCCCTGCACAAGTTTTCAAGCAGCTGTCCCACGCTCGCGCGGTGATCGAGCGCCATCTGGCTGCGACACTGGACACAATCCACCTGTTCGGATCTGCGATCGATGGAGGGCTGAAGCCGGACAGCGACATAGACTTGCTCGTGACCGTCAGCGCCGCACCTAACGATTCGCTCCGGCAGGCGCTAATGCTCGATTTGCTGAAAGTCTCATCACCGCCAGGCGATGGCGGAACATGGCGACCGCTGGAGCTAACTGTTGTCGCTCGAAGCGAAGTAGTGCCTTGGCGCTATCCGGCGCGGCGTGAGCTTCAGTTCGGTGAGTGGCTCCGCCACGACATCCTTTCCGGAACGTTCGAGCCTGCCGTTCTGGATCACGATCTTGCGATTTTGCTGACCAAGGCGAGGCAACACAGCCTTGCGCTTCTAGGCCCATCCGCAGCCACGTTTTTCGAGCCGGTGCCGAAGGAGCATTTCTCCAAGGCGCTTTTCGACACTATTGCCCAGTGGAATGCAGAGTCGGATTGGAAGGGTGACGAGCGGAACGTCGTTCTTGCTCTTGCTCGCATTTGGTACAGCGCTTCAACTGGTCTCATTGCTCCTAAGGACGTTGCTGCCGCATGGGTATCGGAGCGTTTGCCTGCCGAGCATCGGCCCCTCATCTGCAAGGCACGCGCGGCGTACCTGGGTAGCGAGGACGACGACCTAGCAATGCGCGTCGAAGAGACGGCCGCGTTCGTTCGATATGCCAAAGCAACGATTGAGAGAATCTTGCGTTGAGCGGCATGTGCGAAAAGTGCATCGACCCGCGCCGAGGGCATCTGATGCCTAACTCGGCGTTCAAGCGGACGGGCTGCGCCCGCCGCTCAACTATGCGTTAGATGCACTAAGCACATAATTGCTCACAGCCAAACTATCAGGTCAAGTCTGCTTTTATTATTTTTAAGCGTGCATAATAAGCCCTACACAAATTGGGAGATATATCATGAAAGGCTGGCTTTTTCTTGTTATCGCAATAGTTGGCGAAGTAATCGCAACATCCGCATTAAAATCTAGCGAGGGCTTTACTAAGCTTGCCCCTTCCGCCGTTGTCATAATCGGTTAT
>NZ_JBSHMO010000021.1:0-1579 GCF_053645455.1 Allobosea sp. NPDC055332
GTCAGCATACTCTGCCAGTTGTCTGTTTCTCTCGAGAGATTTGCTGAGCACGTCGGCAAGCAAAACTCCGGTGTCTGCGGCTGACGTCCCAGCGCCGACAATGGCGTTATACTGCCTGAGCTGCTCACGGATGGCAAAGAGTTGTTGCTGCAACCGGCCAGCGCGAGCGGCAGCATCAAGAGCATCATTGCGCGCCTGGTCGATCCTCTGCTGAGCTTCACGTTCATTGGCCACTTTCTCCTGTTCGTAGTACTGACGAACTTTGTCTTCTTCGGCTTTGCGGTCTTCTTCCGCCTGCGCATACCCGGCATCGTACTGGCGACTGCCGTGTATATTCCAGGAAACCACTCCGACGATGAACAGAGCAGCAAGCATCAACACAATAAGCATCTGTTTCCAATATGCTTTTACGAATGCCCAGATCATATAGCCAGCACCTTACTGGCAGTGACGTACCGCGCGCGCCGGTCGTCGATGCCGTTCCGGCCACCATTGATAATCAGAGTTACACGTGCAATATCGCCGGTATACTTCATGCATCCTTTGCTGGCAAAGAACCACGCCGCGCTACGAGCCGCGTATTCGTCCTGCGCCAGCAGTTCAGGACTCTCCAGCAGGTCAACCTTAAGACCGTTTCCACAGTCACGATAGTTATTCAAACCGGTAATCTGGATAAGTCCGCGACCACGGTAATTCCAGCCATCACCAGAGGCATTGTTACCCATGCGTTTGCTGTACACCAGATTTGCGATCGCGCGCTGGCGCTCGAGTGGCAATGGTGGCTCACCAGCACGGCGGCCCAGTGCGTTAGCCTGTCCCTGGGTGAGACGCCCAGCCCGAACGAAGTTAGCCAGTCCGGTGACGCTGTAGTTGAAATTTTCCTGCAACCGGTTGAAGCCACCAGACTCATGCCCGACCTGAGCAATAAACATTGCCTGATCTTCGGGTTTGCTGATACCAAACTCTTTCATCGCAGAAGTTATATGCGAGAACCAGCGTGCGGCCAGCGCCTCGCTAATACCAGCAGCTCGCTGGAATTGTTTAATCTCCATGTTTAGACCTCGATATTTTGAAAATATGAACAACGTTACCGCGTGTTTTAATAACCGCGGCAAGCATGACAGCGTTGATAATGACCTCAGATAAATCCACAGCCATTGGCGTGCGTAACCAGATTGCATAGACGACACGAACAGGAATACTTGCCGCAGCAACAATAAGGAAATAAGCAAGCCACCCTCCCCATCTTCGATGTTGAGAGCCGTTACGCCGGAATGTGACAACGCGAATTGCTATGCCAGTACAAATAACTGCATTGGTGATAAGCAAAAAAAACTCATGCGTTACCATCGTCTTTTCTCCCCGGAATTAACTCGCGTGGATTATCGGAACGGTGATAGAGCCAGATGCCAATACGCACGGCGACAATTGCTGACACGAATGCGCCTGCAGAGAAAACAATCCCTTTTTCAAAAGAGTCCTGCGTGATGGTAGGGATCAGGCTGGCTATGCCGATAAGAATTGATGCTGCTGGTTTGTAAAAGAGAAGGCCGCAAAGAAAGCTGAGCATCGACAGGAG
>NZ_JBSHMO010000022.1:0-1544 GCF_053645455.1 Allobosea sp. NPDC055332
GCAAATAAACTCATGATCACTCCTGTTCACTGGCCTCTTTGGCCATCTTCAAATACTGTTCAGGGCAATGCGCCATAACGCGCTGAAACAGTTCCAGCGCCAGATTGCGTTGCCCCTCATTAAATGCCATTGCCATAGCGTCCATCGGTGAGATAGCGGAAAACACACGGCCTTTCTCCAGCACCGACCAGACAACGCGACGCCCCTGTTCACTGCTCATGACAAAGCGAATGTCATCAATTTCACGCTGCGCCATGTCACGTTGCTTACGGGCGTTTTCTTCTTTCAGTTGATCGTCTTCGTAATCTGTCATTGTGATTGCCCACCCTGACCACTAACTGCATTCGCCATAGCTGACAAAACACTCGGATCCGAAGTTTTAGCTTCGCTTAGCGTCTTGGCCCCCTGTGCCGCCGCCATCCCCATCGCCATCATTTGTTGCTGCTGTTGTTGCTGTGCCCGTTGCTGGCGAGCCTGCTCAACCTGTTCCTGCGGAACAATGACGGTTGGAGACACTCCGGACATATCAGCGAATGCATCGATCGCCTGATCAACGTTGAGTTTGTCGAGAGCTTCTGGTTTCGCTTGCGCAAGTTGACCAATGAAGTTGACCGTAGACGCCAGACTGGACAGGCCGATAGACTTCTGCGCCTGAGCCATGACGGAAATGTATTCGACCTTCAGGGGCATACCTTCCATCGCGTCAGGCGGTGGCGGCAGCATGTTTTTACGCACCATCATCGAGAAAGCGCGGTCAATGAGAGGATTAAGACATTCGTCGTTCAGACGCTCCAGAACCGGCCCCAACATCAGAAGTTTTTCTTCTTTCATTTCGATCACTGCTTCAACAGGCATCGAGCGGGTATTGATGTTCTGCAACATCATGAACAGATCGACAAAGTAGGCGCTGTTAATGATTTGACGAGTGTCCTGAATGTCTGCTACCAGATCTGCTGTACTGGGGTTAACCAGATAAGCAGGCCTGAAGCCATCCTGACCAGTAATCTGATCGATATACGTGATGTCACCAGGAAGAAGGGAGGCGCGCTGATTCTTGAGGGAAGTCGGAGCAACCATCGGCGGATTGGTGGCTTTATCAATCAACTGCGACTTGCGCTCCTGGAGAAGTTGCAATGCCTTAACAGGTCCAAGCGCCAGCATACCCGGGCATGATGATCCATAAACATCTTCGCCATTAACTTCCCAGCGCGGAGCCATAATTGGAAACTCATCAAATCCGGACTCACGCAACAACTTGTCGTTATCGCCACCAACCTCGTAATAAACCGATTTGAATGGCTTGTTCTTGCTATCCAGCTTCGATGTATCGCGGTCAATGTTCGGGTAAACCGAATGCATCACTTCAATCCACTTCTCGTAGGTGCCGCTTTCCCACATGCTTTTTACGGATTCGCTGACGTTATTTAGTCCGAACTCCTGAACAAGCTGACGAACAGTCATAGAGAACTTGCGAAAACAGGTGTCCACACTGCCACGAGGTGAGTTAGCCAGGTAGTAACTTCCTATCGGGAATGGCATTGTAC
>NZ_JBSHMO010000023.1:0-1534 GCF_053645455.1 Allobosea sp. NPDC055332
ATCCATGTTCAGCCTGAGTTTCAGACTGCCTTCGAGCACACCCCGACACTCCTCCCTGATGGCTTCCGCCTGTGCTTTGGTGCCTTTGACGATGAGGACAAAATCATCGGCATAGCGGCAGTACGCCACCGCGGGTTTCCACTGCCAGTTTTCTCTGACCGCCGTACTTCGGCCCCGTTGGATACTGTTATTCCAGTACCACCGATCTTTTCTGGCTTTCCCGCTCAGGTAGCGCTCATGCAGGTATTGATCGAACTCATTCAGCATGATGTTCGATAATAGCGGCGATATAACACCGCCCTGTGGCACACCTTCACTGGCCGCCCGAAAGAGACCGACATCGATATGTCCCGCCTTGATGGTTTTCCACAGCAGAGTCATGAAACGTGCGTCACTGATCCTGCGGCGTACAGCCTTCATCAGCAGTCGATGATGTACGGTGTCGAAGTAACTGGACAGGTCGCCTTCAATCACCCAGCGTCCCCGGGTTTCACCACAGTCTGTGAGCTGTAATTTCACCGTGCGGATCGCGTGGTGGACACTGCGCTCAGGCCGGAAGCCATATGAGAGCGTATGAAAATCACTCTCCCATATCGGCTCCATCGCCATCAGCATGGCCCGCTGAACAATACGATCCCGCAACGCGGGGATACCCAGTGGTCGCAGTTTGCCGTTGCTTTTAGGGATGTAAACCCGTCTGGCGGGCAAGGGCTGGTAGTGGCCTGAGAGTAATTCATCCCTGAGGATTTGCAGCTCAACAGCCAGTCTGGCCTGTAGCATTGTTTTGTTCACGCCATCAACGCCGGGGGTATGGGCCCCCTTTGATGAAAGCGTGATCCGCGCCGCTTCAGCCAGCCATTCTGGTTGTGTTATCAGACGCAGCAGCCGTTGAATCCGTAGGGACGGATCGGTGGCTGCCCATGTGGCAAGCTTGCGTTGCATTTCGCTGATTATCAAAGGTCTTCACCTCGTTAGGTCAGTTAATTCACGTCGCAAACACATTCAAACTGCTTCCCTTCGCCATGTAATGGGCTTTCCCCATCGCGGACTACTACGGAAGCTCCGCCAGCCAGCGCGTCATCGGAGCCATGCCCCCTTAACATCCGTCGCTGACCTTCCCCGGTTTACCTGCCTGGACTCAGGCATACTGAGGAGGCTGCCCGTCGCACTCTTTATCCTTGCTTGCCGCAAGTTGGCAGAAGTCAGCAACGCAAGCGTGATAGACGCTGCTGCCCCGGTGTTTCGCATACATGTCAAAACACCTTCGACCGGTAGTGCTTACGTATCACTGCCAGTTCCTCCTGCACGGCCTGTCAGATCACGTAGGCCGTGGTGACGTTTTCAACCCACAGAGGCGGATTAACGGGTTCATGTTCTTCAGCCTTTCAGTACTTAACCTTGAGGATCATCTCGGCTTAGTGATCTCGCCTCAATCCCCGTTGTCAGCGGGTTACATCACCCTGCGGGCATGCCGCAGGTCACTGCCGCTCAGGTTCTCCACCGTCACACCCGGTGGGATTGTTGGGTTTCTCAT
>NZ_JBSHMO010000024.1:0-1504 GCF_053645455.1 Allobosea sp. NPDC055332
ATGCAGATGCGCTGGCGCTGGCCGCCCGAGAACTCGTGCGGGAAGCGGCTCGCCATCTCCGGCAGCAGGCCGACGCGCTTCAGGAGGTCGGCGACCTTGTCGCGCGCTTCCGAGCGGTTGGCGAGGTTGTTGATCAGCAGCGGCTCGGCGATCGCGGCGCCGACATTCATGCGCGGGTTCAGCGAGGCGAACGGATCCTGGAAGATCATCTGCATGCGCTTGCGCTGCTCGCGCAATTCGCCCTGGTTGAGCTTCAGCACATCGACGCCGTCGAGCAGCACCGAGCCGGCGAGCGGCTCGACCAGCCGCAGGACCGAGCGGCCGGTCGTCGACTTGCCGCAGCCGGATTCGCCGACCAGCGCCAGGGTCTCGCCCGCCTTCAGGCTGAAGGAGACGTTCTCGACCGCATGCACCCGGCCCTTGACCGAGGAGAGCAGCCCCGAGCGGATCTCGAAGCGGGTCGTCAGCCCCGCGACCTCGAGCACCGGGCGCTCGGCCGCCTGGACCGTGTCCGGCGTTTCGGTCGGCACGTCGGACTGGCCGGTATTGCGGTCGACCACCGGGAAGCGCATCGGCCGCGCGCGCCCTTCCATCGAGCCCAATCGCGGCACCGCCGAGAGCAGCGCCTTGGTATAGGGCTTCTGCGGTTGAGCGAAGATGTTCTCGGTCGGGCCGGTCTCGATCTCGTCGCCATTGTACATGACGACGGTGCGGTCGGCGATCTCGGCGACGACGCCCATGTCGTGGGTGATGAAGAGGACCGACATGCCCTCCTCCTGCTGCAGCTGCTTGATCAGCTCGAGGATCTGCGCCTGGATCGTCACGTCGAGCGCCGTCGTCGGCTCGTCGGCGATCAGGAGCTTGGGCTTGCAGGCCAGCGCCATTGCGATCATCACGCGCTGGCGCATGCCGCCCGAGAAGCGGTGCGGATATTCGTGGAAGCGCGACTTCGCCGAGGGGATCTTGACCTTCTCCAGCAGGCGCACCGTCTCGGCCTCGGCCTCCGAGCGCGACAGGCCGCGATGCAGGATCAGCGCCTCGGCGATCTGGAAGCCGATCGTCAGCACCGGGTTCAGCGAGGTCATCGGCTCCTGGAAGATCATCGCGATCTCGTTGCCGCGGATCTCGCGCATCTGCGCATCGGGCAGCGTCAGGAGCTCCTTGCCATTCAGCTTGATCGAGCCCTCGATCCGGCTCGAGCCGGGCGGCGTCAGCCGCATGATCGACAACGCCGTCACGCTCTTGCCCGAGCCGGACTCGCCGACCACCGCAAGCGTCTCCTGCGGCTTGATCTCGAAGGAGATGTTGCGCACCACCGGCTTCCACAAACCCTCGACACGGAACGAGGTCGTCAGGTTCGAGACCGACAAAATCGGCGATGTCATGCAAGCTCCCTCAAAAAAACAACGAAGCGCTCCGCCCTCTTCCGGAGCGCTCCCGCCAAAAACCACCCCACAATAACCACCACGACAGCATTGTCAGCCAACCAGAACGCTGATTTTCA
>NZ_JBSHMO010000025.1:0-1482 GCF_053645455.1 Allobosea sp. NPDC055332
GGGCGGGGCATCAGTGTTCACCTTCTGTATGGGTTGGGGCGGAGGCTGTGGCTGCCGCCGCCATTGTAGCAAATTGAAGACGGAGCGAGAGTAGAGCCACGAGCCCCGCAAACACGGCCGATACAACGAGGCCAGGGAGCGGACCAGCAAGGTCGACAAACGCGCCGGCCGCAAGCATAACCATGGGCGAGGCTGACAGCATCACCGCCGAGACCGTGCCGAGTACCCGGCCGAGAAGTTCTGGCGGCGTGCGGTTGTAGATGGCAGCGTTGAGAATGGGAGAGACTGAGCCGGTCAGCAGTCCCACGAGCGCGCCCAACAACATCAGCACCGGCACGCCTGGCAACTGTGAAAGCAGAAGCGAGCCCACCGCAGAGCCACAAAATGCCACCGCCAGCCAGTTCTGCGCTGATATCCGGGCGCCGACCGACGCATGAATGGCAATGCCAAGGAGACCACCAGCCCCCATCATTGAGGAGAACAGCCCGAGCTCTGCTACTTGGCGTCCTGCATCTACAAACAGCGCAGGCATGATGACGCTGCCGTTGGCGCCAACGATGCCCACGAAGATCATCACTATACCAAAGAGAGGGCGCAGCAGGGGTTCGCTCCAGAGAAAAGCGACGCCGGCGCGCATGGAGAGAGTCGCCGTCGTGGTCATCGTCCGAGCGGCACGCGCGGGAAGCACCCACGCGCCGAGCAGACCTGCAAGGACGGAGCAGAACGCCGTCAGCCCGAGCGTTGGCGCAGCGCCAAGCAGGCCGATTGCGGCCCCCCCAAGGGCCGGGCCACCTAGAATCGCGACGTTCCCGATCACCGCTTTCAGTGACGAGACGCGCTCAACGGAGAGCCCGGCGACGTGGCCGAGTTTGGGCAGCTCACTGTCCTGCGCGGCCATACCGGGTGCGTCGAACGCGGCACCGAGCACCACGCAAGCGATCAGCCCAGTGTTCGAGAGGGCGCCAACGGCATCGAGCAGTGGGATGCTCGCCATGGCCACGCCGCCCACCACACCCGAGATCAATGCGACGGGCGCGCGCCCGAACCGATCGACGAGGCCACCACCAACCCACGCGCCGATGATGGTCGCGATGACGCTGCTAGCGGCCGTGGCGCCCGCCCAGGCCGCGCTCTTTGTATGAGACAGGACGAACCATGGAAGCGCGAGGGCCGCCACCGCGTTGCCGATCCGGAAGAGAAAGGTCGCCGCGAACAGCGTCGCGAGCGGGCTATATCGACGTTCGCTCATTCCGCTGCGGCGAGCTGCGCCTTCGCCGCAGCGAGGTACTCTTCGTTACCCGAGTCGAGGGCGAAGAGTGCGTAGGTGACCGCCCCGAACGCAAGGCGCTCCGCGATGTGGTGGGCGAGCCGCGGCCACACCCGGCCACCGGCCGCTTCATACGTGAGGAGGAGCTTCGCGAGCCCCTCTTCACCAAAGACCATAAGGTGCGCGGCCATGTCGATGGCAGGGTCATCAACGCG
>NZ_JBSHMO010000026.1:0-1414 GCF_053645455.1 Allobosea sp. NPDC055332
AAACAGAAACCAAAACTCAAGCGGATAACACACTCCGATATCGCGACGGTTTCCATCAATTGGACCGAGATCGATTACGTCAGTAGAAGCCGCGGTATTCGTAACCGCCTGAGCTTCGGAGAACATCAACAGTTTGTCGGTGATCATCTTCTTTCTCCATTAGTGGGTCTGTTACGACCCACAGGTTAATAACAGGCGTTACACCACGCGGGCTTCTGTTTCCAGAAGCGCATCAGTTTCACGGATTGGTACACCACGGAATGAAGTCCACCACTCGCCTTCAGTCTCTTTTACGCTGATCGCCAGAGATGTTTTCTCCAGAGATTGCAGATCAAGAGCCTGGCCTACAGTGCGGTTCATGTAGAACACCGGGCGACCCATTCCACGGTTTGGAATGCGATGCAGTGCTTTAACCATCAACTTCGCAATATTTGCGGCAGAGGAAGGTTCTGAAAGATTGCTGACATCGATGTTTGCAATGCGAACAACATAACGCCAGTCACGCAGAGCAAGTCCGTTGTCCCATTTGTAATGGGTGCGATAGCCTTCGTACTTGCCGCCATTAGCATCTTCCAGTGTCACCTGGCCTTTATCTTCCATCTGGATGCCAGCCTTCTGCCCTTTCGGGAAGATGCCATGCACGGTGTTTTCGCCCCACACCACTAACCAGATTGAGGTGTTATCTGTACCCGTGCCACCAGCATCAATGATGTTCTGAGCATTACCCGCAGACAGGCTGGAATAGCGGGAGGACAGTCCCATAAACTGCTGAGGGTTAACGCTGGAATCACCATAAAACAGCGTCTGCGCCATCTGCTGATTCATCGCTTCAATAAATGCGCGGTCTTCAGACAGGCGGAATTCAGCGGTATTGCCGTTCAGATCAGCCAGTGATTTATCGACTTCAGCATAGGTTTCCAGCATGCCAACGTAATCGGTTACCTGCACTGTGGTTGATTTGCTTGGCTGTACGCCATAGTTCAGCAAACGCCAGGTAGCTGAAGGTAAACCAGAACGAATGGTGGTTCGGTGTCCGGTAGGAAGGTTCCCTTCGACAAAAGGCATATCCTGAAGGATCGGGTTAGTTTGACCGAGAAGCTCGATAATCTTATCGACTTTCCCGTTTGGATCGACGCGCTTACCCCAGTCAGCCAGCGTTAGCGCAGTTAAGCCTTTAACAGCCATTGTCATTTCCTCTCTTATTTGCCATAGAGCACTTCGGCCGCACTACGCTGGCCTTCATTACCACCGGTGACCATGCCATCTTCAGACATCGCCTTTCCGATTTTCACGAACGTTTTGACCAGATCAGGGTGATTACCCAGCCCGGTGGTGTTCAGATATTCTTTGAGTTCAGGTGTCCCGAACTGGTCAAGCGCACGCTGTGCGGCGCTAAGGTTAGAAATCAACTTGT
>NZ_JBSHMO010000027.1:0-1363 GCF_053645455.1 Allobosea sp. NPDC055332
CATGCCCGCCCTGAACTCCGGGCACACCGTAAGTAAAATCAGCCACCCACAGCTGGTCAGGACGTTCTGCCACGAACTGACGGTTTACGCGGTCGCCTGCGGCAACGGCTTTCCGGCTGACGGTAGTGCGGACCTTTTTACCCCGGAGAACACCGGCAAGTCCCATAACCGCCATGAGGCGCGCCACTGTACATCTGGCTACCCTGATTCCTTCCCGTAACAACTGACGCCAGACTTTACGCACACCGTATACCTGATGATTCCCATCGTATACGCGCAGTATCTCTTTCTTCAGCCAGTCATCGCGCTGCGCACGGGCACTGCGTTTATCAGGATGATGTCGCTGTTGCTGACAGTGGTAATACGTTGACGGGGCAATATGTAGTTCACTGCATACCGGTCCGACCCCGTACTGCTCACGCAGCTTATCCAGCAGTGGCATCATTTTTTCCAGAGGCGGTCGAACTCCGCCTTCGCAAAATAAGCGGAAGCCTGGCGAAGGATATCGTTACTGCGGCGCAGTTCACGATTTTCACGTTCCAGCTCTTTCAGACGCTGACGTTCAGCGGTGGTGAGCCCACCATCACCGCCCCCGGTATCCCGCTCATGCTGGCGAACCCAGACACGCAGAGTCTCTGGCGTACAGCCAATCTTTGGAGCAATGGAACAAATTGCCGCCCACTGTGAGTCATATTCGCCCTGACTTTCCAGAACCATACGAACTGCCCGTTGACGGACTTCGAGGGAAAAACGTGTATTTTTAGTCATCCTGTTTACCTCTTTCTCAGGGAATTTAGTCTCCAGGATTCCCGGGGCGGTTCACAGTAATCATGCCGGGTCTGGCTGGCTAACACCCCATTATAAGGGGTACGAATAAAGTAACGGGGCTTCACGCAGGGATGGACAGATTGCTCTGATATACAGCCGACGACGTCCCGCTGCAACATCATCACGCAGATGCTTCATTTTCAGATTTGGGACCTCCTTTTGATTTCTCGTTTAACTTTTGCTGTTACCAGACTTTAATCTATTTTAACAATTCAAGAATTTTTTATAAAATGCTCAAAGATGAAAGCGTTACTGAACCAACCAGCTTGGCTGATGTTTTCTATAGATAAAAAGATCATCAGCAAAAACTGATAGCCTGAATCACCTTTACTACCAATCATGTATGAAGAAAACACGCACAAACAATTGACAATGATTATCATTTGCATTAAAAGGATTATGTAGTATTTTTATTTCATGAGGAACTATACCCGCCAGCAATCTGAGTAGCGAAAGCTGTTCATCCCCAATATTTTTGCTGGCGGGTTCTTTTTTCTACTGCCCTTCTCCTCAGAGGGAGCATTCCATTCTTTTT
>NZ_JBSHMO010000028.1:0-1351 GCF_053645455.1 Allobosea sp. NPDC055332
ATATCAATAACTTTCACTCATTACCCTTAGACGCCCATCTGACACAGACGGACATCTAAGTATGGAATTACAGGACTGACGAAAAGAACCTCGTAAAAAGTATTCGAATGAATTCAAAATTCGTATGGTTGAACTGGCATCACAACCCGGTGCTTGTGTGGCCCAGATTGCACGAGAAAATGGCGTCAATGATAATGTTATTTTCAAATGGCTCAGACTCTGGCAAAACGAAGGGCGTATATCACGGCGTATTCCGGTGACAACCACTTCTGACGCAGGCGTTGAATTATTACCTGTAGAGATAACGCCTGATGAGCCGAAAGAACCGATGGCTGCTCTTACTCCGTCCTTATCCACTCAGACTACTGTCAGTGCCAGCTCCTGCAAGGTGGAGTTCCGTCACGGTAACATGACGCTGGAAAATCCTTCACCAGAGCTGCTCACTGTATTGATTCGTGAACTGACCGGGAGGGGAAGATGATCTCACTCCCATCAGGTACCCGTATCTGGCTCGTTGCCGGCGTTACCGATATGCGTAAATCCTTCAACGGACTGGGAGAACAGGTACAACATGTGCTGAATGATAATCCCTTCTCCGGTCACCTGTTTATCTTCCGTGGCCGACGGGGTGACACCGTTAAAATTCTTTGGGCTGATGCTGATGGTCTGTGCCTGTTCACCAAACGCCTGGAGGAAGGCCAGTTTATCTGGCCTGTGGTACGTGACGGCAAGGTATCCATTACCCGCTCGCAACTGGCAATGCTCCTCGATAAGCTGGACTGGCGTCAGCCAAAAACATCCCGCCTTAACGCCCTGACAATGTTGTAAAAAACGCCTGGCCGCATTATAAAAACGGCCATGAGTCAGAAATACCTCATTCGCATTGCAGAACTGGAAAGCCAGCTCCGTCAGAAAGACCAGCAACTGAGTCTGGTTGAAGAGACGGAGGCCTTCCTGCGCTCTGCACTGGCACGTGCCGAAGAAAAGATCGAAGAAGATGAACGGGAAATAGAATATCTGCGGGCTCAGGCACGCTGTCGAAAAAATCCAGGCTGGGCGAAGCGTTCAGCTATGTACTGAATCAGTGGGACGCCCTCTGTTATTACAGTGATGACGGTCTGGCGGAGGCGGACAATAACACAGCGGAAAGAGCGCTTCGTGCATTCTGTCTCGGAAAGAAAAATTACGTGTTCTTCGGTAGCGATCACGGCGGCGAGTGTGGTGCACTGCTGTACGGGCTGATCGGCACCTGCCGTCTGAACGGTATCGATCCGGAAGCGTATCTGCGCCATATTCTGAGCGTACTGCCGGAATGGCCCTCCAACCGTGTTGACGAACTCCTGCCATGGAA
>NZ_JBSHMO010000029.1:0-1343 GCF_053645455.1 Allobosea sp. NPDC055332
GGAGCAGGGATGGCATAAAACGCTGTCCAACGTCGGGGTAAACGGTGTTACCGGCATCAGCGCCTCTGTATTCTGGGATTTGCAGGAGTCCGGCACCGATGCTGACCTGTTGAACGAGTCTGGCGTCACAACGCTGATTCGCCGCGACGGTTTCCGCTTCTGGGGTAACCGTACCTGCTCTGATGACCCGCTGTTCCTCTTTGAAAACTACACCCGCACCGCGCAGGTGCTGGCCGACACGATGGCTGAGGCGCACATGTGGGCGGTGGACAAGCCCATCACCGCAACGCTGATTCGCGACATCGTTGACGGCATCAATGCCAAATTCCGTGAGCTGAAAACAAACGGCTATATCGTGGATGCGACCTGCTGGTTCAGCGAAGAATCCAACGATGCGGAAACCCTCAAGGCCGGAAAACTGTATATCGACTACGACTATACACCGGTGCCTCCTCTCGAAAACCTGACCCTGCGCCAGCGTATTACCGATAAATACCTGGCAAATCTGGTCACCTCGGTTAACAGCAATTAAGGAGCCTGACCGATGGCAATGCCGCGCAAACTCAAGTTAATGAACGTCTTTCTGAACGGCTACAGCTATCAGGGCGTTGCAAAGTCCGTCACGCTGCCAAAACTGACCCGTAAGCTCGAAAACTATCGCGGTGCGGGGATGAACGGCAGCGCACCGGTAGACCTCGGCCTTGATGACGATGCGCTGTCAATGGAGTGGTCGCTCGGGGGCTTCCCGGATTCGGTTATCTGGGAGCTTTACGCCGCAACCGGTGTGGATGCCGTACCGATTCGTTTTGCAGGCTCTTACCAGCGCGACGATACCGGCGAAACGGTGGCCGTCGAGGTGGTCATGCGTGGCCGTCAGAAAGAAATCGACACCGGCGAGGGCAAACAGGGAGAAGACACCGAGTCGAAAATCTCCGTGGTCTGCACCTATTTCCGGCTGACGATGGACGGTAAGGAGCTGGTCGAAATCGACACCATCAACATGATTGAGAAGGTGAACGGCGTCGACCGGCTGGAGCAACACCGCCGCAATATCGGCCTGTGATTTTCATCCGGTCAGCCAGGCTGACCGGTTAACCCCGATTCAGAAGTGAGAAAACCATGAACAAAGAAAATGTGATTACCCTGGACAATCCGGTCAAACGTGGTGAGCAGGTTATCGAACAGGTCACGCTGATGAAACCCAATGCCGGGACGCTGCGCGGTGTCAGTCTGGCTGCGGTCGCGAACTCCGAAGTCGATGCACTGATTAAGGTGCTGCCGCGCATGACGGCACCGATGCTGACCGAGCAGGAAGTCGCCGCGCTGGAACTGCCTGACCTTGT
>NZ_JBSHMO010000030.1:0-1330 GCF_053645455.1 Allobosea sp. NPDC055332
ACCCGATACTTTTTCCTGGCTTCCAGCAACGGGGTTTCTTCCTCCGTTGCATATACAGCTCACCTTTTTTCACCCACGATTAACCAACAGCCAGACCAGCAGACACGCCACCACCGGCACAGCAAAATCCATCAGGCTTGCCACATCCCATGCGCGCGGATCAAAACCGCCCCACCACGGCATATTCATTCGCTTGCCATGCCCGAACATTTCAATCCAGCGATATTCTGCCTGGGTATGTTCACGCGCAATGAAGAACGTACAACCGGCTATCGCTCCGTAAGCCCAGTTTCCGGTAAAAAGACCAACCAGTATCTGCGCAGCCACAGCACAAAGCGCATGAAGAAAAGGTGTTATATCCATTACTCCTCCTTTATCCGATATCGCTTCGGGAAGTTGATAACAACTTCAATTCTGACTCAAGTTCATCAACTCTTTCGGTCAGTTTCTGGATATGGTGAATCAGTGGAACAACCAGACGTTCGTACATTACACCTTCGGCAACAAGGCCATTGCTGGAAATAGCTTCCCGTGCATCATCTTCGTTAGCTGATCGCCAGTGTACAAACTGAGGGGCAATTTCTCCTACTTCCTCGGCAATCAATCCGTAGAATCCCCAGTCACGCCTGTCATTTTCGCATTGTGACCTGTACCATACAGGGCGCATCCTGAAAATGAGATCGGCGTGCTCTGAATCTATCGTCTCTACTGAATGCTTATAGCGGATAGACGATGTTGACCGCAGTACAGACGAAATTGCAGGGTCAGGATTAAGATAAAGGTTTGCCGCCGCTGTAGTCGTGGCCAAATTCCATAAATAAAACGCTTCACGACCTGTCAGTGGATAAAAATCTCCGCCATAACGACCACTTTCCAGATCGTTCACTTCCACTTTGTTTTTCAGCTTATTATCAACTTCAGTTTTTGTGTATCTGGAGCTGATATCCTGCTTTGCACTGGTCATATCAGTCTGAAGCGTTGATACTTTACTGTTAATTGAGGAAATATCTTCCTTCGCTTTACTGACATCTCCCTTCAGCGTGGTGATGTCTCCCGGAATTACTGTCGATGTAGCCATTTGTCTCCCTCACATCCAGCCACGAAGTTGATGTTCAACAACAACCGCGTATTCATCGAATATTGACGATTTTTTTGCATCATTAATGATGCGCACGTTTACAAAATATCCGTCTTCCTTAACACATACCGGTTCGCCATCTTCAGTCAGTTCTCCGGTTTCTTTGTACACGTTACCTATCACGTCAATAAGAATATCATCCTGCATCAACTCGTCATCATAATAGCCAATGCTCTCCATAAAGGCCGAAAA
>NZ_JBSHMO010000031.1:0-1296 GCF_053645455.1 Allobosea sp. NPDC055332
GACCAGTACCAGGCTGACGCAGTGTTCATCGACTTCGGTTACGGAACTGGTCTGAAGTCAATCGGTGATGGCTGGGGTCGTACATGGCAACTTGTTCCGTTCGGTGGCGCGTCTACTGACCCGCAGATGCTCAATAAGCGCGGGGAGATGTTCAACTCATGCAAGACATGGCTGAGGCTGGGCGGCATGCTTGATGACCAGGAAACAGCGGACGACCTGTCGGCGGCAGAGTACAAAGTTCGAGTGGACGGTAAAATCGTTATCGAACCGAAGGAAGATATCAAGGAGCGGCTTGGGCGTTCTCCTGGTAAAGGCGATGCGCTATTGCTGACGTTTGCTTTCCCTGTGTCGAAGCGTCTGCGAATTCCAGGTCAGCAGAACCAGCAAGGCAAGGCCATTACAGATTACGATCCCTATGCTTAATCCGCTGGTGGGGATAATGTCGTTGATATCCTCTGGTGAGGATAAAACAAAGCCAGCTCATAGGCTGGCTGTTTGTGACATGTCACGGTGTTATTGAATTACAATCCAGTCATCAGATAGCAGATCGGTTTGAGATGCCAGCCACGGTACAAAGCAACCGTCAGCAGTTTTCATCCCAATCCACGGTAGAAGTTTAACGCCAGGTACAAATGTATACTCGTCACCGCATGTAACGTCAAATCGCCACTCGTTCGGAGTGGCCGATTGCGGTGGCTTAACCAGTTGCAGATACATGCCTTTGCCATTCCATCCGGCACGTGCAATGCGCTTACCATCTTTGAGTGATGACAAAGCAGTGGAGAAAGATACTGTTGATGTTTCGCTCATAATCTCACCTTAAAAAAATGCCCGGCGAACCGGGCGAACTGGAAGCAATGAGTTATGCCTTCCGTGGCTGTACTGGTTTACAGCATGAAGTCATCGCAATGGCGTCCTGCTGTAAAAAGGGCGGTGATAGTCCTTCAAGGGAAACCATCACCGCCAAGCACCTGGAACTTCTGGCATCACGGTCCTTAGGCGTGATTCTGGCGTGGCATGCAGGATTCGAACCTGCGACCAACCGCTTAGAAGGCGGTTGCTCTGTCCAACTGAGCTAATGCCACAACGCTGAGAGCACTTAGCCTGTTAAGGCGCCACACTTTGTCGCGGCTCCATAAATGCTCTCATCGTTGTACCCTCGTCTCTTCCGAGGCGTCACACCGAATCGCCGGGATGGTGAATCCCCGTGCGCGGAATAAAACCGCTCGACTTGCACATTCCGGCTACCTGGTTCGTTTGCCCGAGCAAGGGAGGGTGCCCCTTAAACGTATCCAG
>NZ_JBSHMO010000032.1:0-1287 GCF_053645455.1 Allobosea sp. NPDC055332
GAATGGGAAGGGGCAACGGTTGTATTACGGGAACCTTCTGCAGAAGCCTGGTTGCGCTGGCAGGAGATCGTTAAAGCAAAAGATGATGAGACACCGTTATCCGTTGCGGAGCGCGCCCGCCGAAATCTGGAAGCGGATGTTGAACTGTTCATCGATGTTCTGTGTGATACCGGACTGCAACCTGTATTTTCAGAGGATGATCGTGAACAGGTGATTGCCGTGTATGGCCCGGTGCATGCGCGGCTTCTTCGGCAGTCTCTGGAACTAATCAGTGATGCCGGCGAGGTTAAAAAAAAGTAGCGCTTCCGGGGATGCGTTTTCTGATGATGCTGGCGCTCAGGATGGGGCGCACATTGTCAGAGTTACGCCGGGAAATGTCCGCATCAGAAATCATGATGTGGGCAGAATTTGACAGGTTCAGCCCGCTGGGGGACGAACGGGCTGATATCCGGGCTGCCCAGATTGTTTCAGCTGTTTACGGTGCGCAGGGGGTCAAAGTGCCACTGAATGATGCGCTTCTTCAGTGGGAGAAGGAGCAGACAGAAGGCGTATCAGATCCATTTGCCGGACTGGAAAACGCGCTTTTAATAGTGTCTCAGTGAGTCAACATAACCGCTTCGGCGGTTTTTTTTCGTCCGGAGAATGAGTGTGGCGACATTACGTGAACTGATTATTAAAATCTCGGCAAATTCCCGGTCATTCCAGTCAGAGATCTCCCGGGCTTCGCGTATGGGGCAGGATTACTACCGTACCATGCAGAACGGAGGCCGACAGTCCGCTGCTGCATCCCGTGAAATGCGGCGTGCACTGGCAGAAGTGACGGATCAGATAAATACAGCTAAATCTTCGGCACTGAACATGGCGGGGGCATTTGCCGGGGCTTTTGCTACCGGTCATCTTATTTCTCTCGCCGATGAGTGGAATTCAGTAAATGCCCGTCTGAAGCAGGCCTCACAGTCCAGTGATGATTTTCAGTCATCACAGCGTGAATTAATGGCGATCAGCCAGAGAACGGGGACGGCGTTTTCTGATAACGCCAGCCTTTTTGCCCGTTCTGCAGCTTCCATGCGGGAGTATGGTTACAGTTCTGAGGAGGTACTGAAAGTCACCGAGGCGATCTCCACGGGCCTGAAATTATCCGGTGCCAGTACAGCAGAAGCCAGTTCGGTGATCACGCAGTTCAGTCAGGCACTGGCGCAGGGAGTGCTGCGCGGTGAAGAGTTTAACTCGGTGAATGAGAACGGCGATCGTGTTATTCGTGCGCTGGCTGCGGGAATGGGGGTTGCC
>NZ_JBSHMO010000033.1:0-1272 GCF_053645455.1 Allobosea sp. NPDC055332
CTTTTATATCAGTATATTATAGGGTGAACAGTTATTTATGAACTGTTCACCAAACTATTCACTGTTCACCTTTTTGATTGTTTATTGAGCTTTAAGGGTGAACAGTGGTGAACAGTTGGTGAATAGTTTTTGTGAAACTGTTCACCCCTTAACATCATGAATAAAAAGGGAAAATAGCAAAAGGTGAACAGGTGAAGGGTTAAAATGCAAAAATTTTATTTTATTGCTGTGAGGTAAAGCCTGTGACAACGAAGCACGCAAAAAAACCACATAACCGCGCCATTGACCTTACAGAGCACTGGCTGAGGGTGGCGATAAAAATCATCGACCGCAACGCGGGAGAAGGATACGCGAAAGCACATCCTGAACTAATAAGCGCATTCATGACCACAGCGGCGGCAAACTTTGCCACGCTGACAGAACGGGAGATTGCCGAAGCGGAACAGGTAACAACCATCAACGTTAAAACCGGAGAGGTGGAATCATGACAGCACAGATAGCCGCTTACGGGCGGCTGGTGGCTGACCCGCAGTTAAAGACCACCAGCAAGGGCACACAAATGGCTATGGCAAGCATGGCGGTCCCCCTGCCGTGCAATCAGGCAGATGACGGACAGGCGACGATGTGGTTATCCGTCCTGGCGTTTGGCAGACAGGCCGACGCACTGGCAAAACACCACAAAGGCGAGCTGGTGAGCGTGGCGGGTAACATGCAGGTAAGCCAGTGGACAGGCCAGAACGGCGAAACGCGGCAGGGCTGGCAGGTTATTGCAGACAGCGTAATCAGTGCCAGAACGGCGCGACCTGGTGGGAGCCGACGCAAGACCACAGGCACACAGGGTAATCAGCCACCAGCGGGAGGCGATGACCCTTACGGTGATGATATTCCGTTCTGAGAGGGTGACGATGGTACATGACCGCATAGCGGAAGAACTCGAGGCGAAAGGCTTTTACCGGAGAGCGTCGGCGCGATGGGGTGAAGTCATGCTACTGGTGGAGACAGACAAGGAACGGGAGCACATCACGATGCGACGGCTGGAATGTTGCAGAAAATCGACAAGGCCAGCACTCGGGCCGGACAATTTCAGCGATATTAAAAAAGCCGCTGATCGTGTTTATGCTGAAATGGGATTAGATAAATTAAAGGGGGAAACATGCCAGTAACCACAGAGGAAATTAAACGACACCGCGAATTATTCGGCCTTGAACATCCGGCCCACACGACAACGGAGCGTTATCGCCAGCACCTGGCGGCGGGGGCGATATTCTGGGT
>NZ_JBSHMO010000034.1:0-1244 GCF_053645455.1 Allobosea sp. NPDC055332
GGCGCCATAATGCACTTGATGACGCCCGTTACCAGGCAAAATACGTTTCAGTTATCTGGCAAAAACTGATCCCGAGTCAGGCTGATTTTTAATGTTCAACCGTCGCCAGTTGTCGTTGATATTCTGCAACTGGCGCGTTCCGGAGTGATAGCCATGAGCGAACAGTACCTGATAACGCTCGACGAGTGGAAACCAAAACGGTTCAGTCTCCCAATAACAAACACTACCCTGGTGAAATACGGAAAACTAGGATACATCGTTCCAAGACCACAAAAAATTCGTGGGCGTTGGCTGATAGATCGCCGAGCAGTATTTGTTGGGCCTGGTGAAACGGGAATTGCGCCGGAAATTCATACTGGCGATGATGATGCACTGAAGGAGATTTTAACTCATGTCACCGAGGCCACGAAAAAACAGCACTGACGTAGCCGGTCTTTACGAAAAGTTTGATCGCAGAACTGGCAGAGTTTACTACCAGTATAAAAATCCTGTGACTGGAAAATTTCACGGACTCGGAACAGACAAAGGTAAGGCAGAAAAAATCGCTTCCACAGCCAATCAGCGAATAGCTGCAGCAGAAGCTGAATATTTCATGCGCAAAATTGATGAAAGTCCGTCAGCAACAAAACGTCGGGGTATCAGATTAAAGGCATGGGTTGATCGATATCTGAAAATACAGGACACGCGACTGAAAAATGGAGATATTGCAGCTACAACTCACAAAGAAAAAACTCGAATGGCTGCATACCTGGTTTCCCGTCTGGGAAACCACCCATTGAAAGAACTGGAAGTAAGAGACTTTGCATTAATACTGGATGAGTGGCTGGATAAAGACATGGTCAGCACAGCGAGAGTAAATCGTGGATTATGGGTTGATATTTATAAAGAAGCACAGCATGCAGGGGAAGTTCCTCCTGGATGGAATCCTCCGGAGGCTACCCGTAAACCGATCCCTAAAGTAACCAGAGCCAGGCTCACCATGGAAGACTGGCAAAAAATTTACAATGCAACGCCTGAAAAACACTTTATCCGTAACGCAATGCTTCTTGCGATTGTTACTGGTCAGCGCCGTGATGACATTTGCCACATGCGTTTTTCAGATGTGTGGAACGAACACTTGCATATCACCCAGGGAAAAACCGGAATGCGTCTGGCGTTACCGCTTACACTACGCTGTGATGCCATTGGGATAACGTTAAAAGAAGTTATTGATGGGTGCCGAGACAGAATATTAAGTCCATATC
>NZ_JBSHMO010000035.1:0-1237 GCF_053645455.1 Allobosea sp. NPDC055332
GCCCACTGCTGCAACATGTAGGCGCGCTGTCTGGCGTATTCCGCTTTGTTATATACGGCGCGCACACCTTTCTGCTCATGTGCCAGAGCCTTTTCAATCCAGTCTGAAGGATAACCAGCCTCATGCAACAACGTACTGGCTGTACGGCGCATATCGTGTACGGTGAAGTCCTGAATATGCTCACCATCTTCATTTATTATTTTCACCGTTCTGTCGATCAGAGAGTTCAGTGCGGCATTAGATAATGGCTTCCGGAAATTGTAACGACCAGGAACCAGGTATTCACTTCCACCAGCGCACATCTGCAACCCGACCAATATATCCTGTGCCTGTTTAGGCAGGTAAATAACGTGCGCCCGGCTTCCTTTCATGCGGTCTGAAGGAATTGTCCATGTCCATTTTTTAAAATCTATTTCATCCCACGTTGCATTGGTGAATTCGCCCTTACGAACCATAGTGATAAGCACCAGTTTTAAAGCCATTTTCATAGTGCCCATAGCACCAATGGCATCCAGCGTGCGGAAGAACAGGCCAATTTCTTCTGGTGTCAGTGTTCGCTCTCGTGGTTTAAATATGGCGATAGACGAAGGTTTAATGTCAGCCGCAGGATTAAACAAACCATGACCACGGTCATTGGCGTGACGGTATACGCTGCTGATGATCTCCCTGGCCTGCACTGCTGTTGCCCGGCCACCGCGTTCGACAATCCGGTCACACAAATCACGAACCATCGATGTGGTAATTTCAGCCATCATTTTATTGCCAAGAACCGGAAGTATGTCACGGTCGATCACCGCCTGTTTCATTGCGCGGGTACTGTCAGCCAGGATGACGTGTTTCATATAACTGTCGGTATGTACCGCAAACGTCTCGGCACCACGAATCTTTTTGATACCGTCACGTTTAGCCGCAGCCGGTGACTGGCCTGCTTTAAGCAGCTTCTTTGCAGCAATCAGTTCTTCTCGCGCTTCTGCCAGGCTGATACCGTCACGCCCATACTGCCCGATTACCAGCGTTTCGCGGCGACCGTTGATACGGTAGTCGTAGCGAAACGAGACCGTGCCTGACGTAAGCACAGCCACATACAGCCCGTCACGATCGGAAACTTTGTACAGTTTGTCCTGTGGCTTGAGGTTTTTTAATTTTGTATCGGTAAGCACAATTCACCCGTATAGAAACCATTTTCATGACGGTATGAGAGTATACCTTTAAGGTAATACCGTCACCTGTACCGCCA
>NZ_JBSHMO010000036.1:0-1211 GCF_053645455.1 Allobosea sp. NPDC055332
CTGTTGGTACGACTGGCATTATAATCCTCCGGGTAATCTGGTTCCTGCTGCTGCCCCGATTGGCGCAGGAGTTCTTTGAGTAAACGGACTCCACGTCCCACCAAACATCTGGTATGCACCGTATGCCTTCAGAGGCGCAGTGAGCAATGTTGTTGCTGCTCCCACATTCCCCTGTTTACGGGCTGAACTGGCTTCTGCTTTATAGTTGGCAGCCTGAACCTGATAACCGTAAGCCTCGCGTTGCGCGTTATTCACCGTCGTCAGCGAATCAAGAGCGCCAAACTGGGCAGTGTCGCCAAATATATCCAGCGCGTTACCGGTAGATAAATCGGCGCCGGTCGCCCCCATTGTCGCCGCCTGTGTACCAAGCCGCTGTCGTGTCTCTCTGCGCCGTTGCTCAGCTTCAGCGTTACCTCTGTTTATTGCATCATTTGCCTGAGCTGTGGCTATATCTGCGTTCGCTTCTGCAACCTTCGAGGCATACTTTCCCTGTTGGTACTGGGTGTATGCCTGAATGCCACTCATGGCGAGCATTGCGCCACCAGCAATAACCGGATCGCACATTATTTTCTCTCCATGTGAAATCTGTGGAAATTAAGACCAAGAGCACCATAAGGCGCGGCTTCTTCAAGCCTGAATCCAAGCCAGTGCAGCCATGCTTTGGCAACATGGTTTCGCTCGTCGACGTAGTTTTCCAGGCGCGGATAAACTGCCAGCATCTGCTGCAATACAGGGCGGCAGTGGCGCAGAAATGTCTTCTGATATTTTTCAATACGGCTGGTTCCTACCAGCCAGGGCGTACCATTGCCACCGATCATTGACGCCGGAGATACACCAAACATGGTCACCAGTTCTCCGTTCGCGAACCCTGACCAGGCCATAGTCGCAGTGCGAAGACCAACGCGCAGCGCATCTTCGGTAGTCATCAGCGATACCGCATACAGTTCGTCAATATCAGCCTGACGAACATCCGGCAAAATCATCTGAAGATGCTCTTCGGTAGCGGGAATAATTTGAACATCGATCATCAGAATCCCCCAACAGTAAGGCGAGGAATAACGGCAAGAACAGACAGCGGCAACGGGTCAAGCTGACGGATTCTTACACGTCCGTTTTTGCCCCAGTTACTGTCAAGTTTCACTTCTACTTTTCCGGTAGCGTCATCAACAGGATCATCGTAGAACTCGAATTCACGCTGTTGATATTCGTAC
>NZ_JBSHMO010000037.1:0-1158 GCF_053645455.1 Allobosea sp. NPDC055332
CTACTCTATTTCCTTTATGGCGACAGTGTTACTTTTATTGCTCTTTGCTTGCCATAGCACCATTGCCAACGCAGCTGTCGCACTGGGTGCGACGCGGGTAATTTATCCGGCAAACCAGAAACAGGTTTTATTGCCTGTCACGAATAATGATCCTGCCAGTGTCTATCTCATTCAGTCATGGATAGAAAATGCAGGTGACCAAAAAGACACCCAGTTTGTCATTACGCCACCGCTTTTTTCCATGCAAGGTAAAAAAGAGAATACGCTGCGGATAATCAACGCCACTAATCATCAGTTACCAGGCGACCGTGAAAGCCTGTTCTGGGTTAATGTTAAAGCTATTCCTGCTATGGAAAAAGATCAGAAGAATGAGAATACATTACAGCTGGCAATTATTAGCCGCATAAAAATGTTTTATCGCCCCACGAACCTGGCAATGGCACCTGAAGAAGCGCCTGCAATGCTTCGGTTTCGTCGCAGCGGCAGCAAACTCACTCTTATTAATCCAACGCCCTACTTCATTACCGTAACAAATATGAAAGCAGGAAATAGCAATCTCCCAAACACCATGGTGCCGCCAAAAGGTGAAGTATCGGTGGATATCCCGCATGCTGCAACCGGGGATATCAGTTTTCAGACGATCAATGATTACGGTGCATTAACTCCGCGTATTAAGGCAACCATGCAGTAAGCCAGTGACCTAATTAATAATAAACTCAATCGGAATTAATAATGACAGCCTTTCGTGCCGCATTTAAGGCATATCGTATGCATCAGGTGTTACTACTGCCTCGCTTTGCACGGCTTACCATTGCCCTTGGCTTAGCAACTGCGGTATTTCCCGTTGACGCAGAGTATTATTTTAATCCACGGTTTTTAAGCAATGATCTTGCTGAATCTGTCGATTTATCCGCCTTTACTAAGGGACGCGAGGCACCACCTGGTACATATCGGGTCGACATTTATTTGAACGACGAATTTATTACTAGTCGGGATATTACTTTTATTGCAGATGATAATAACGCAGATCTCATCCCATGCCTGAGTACAGATCTTCTAGTCAGTCTTGGCATAAAAAAATCAGCGTTATTAGACAATAAAGAACATTCGGCAGAAAAACATGTGCCGGACAACAGCGCATGCACACCACTTCAGGAT
>NZ_JBSHMO010000038.1:0-1129 GCF_053645455.1 Allobosea sp. NPDC055332
GCTGAGGAAAGGCCTTACCATCACTTTCCGTTACCAGCGCGGCTTTCGGCTCTGCTGGTAAATTATCGCCCGGCATGCAGTAACGAAATTTACCGTTCTGATTAACGCGTGCCAGCCGCCCCGTTGCGGTTACCACCGCCAGCGTGGAGGCAACCTTGCGAGTACTGACGCCGAACTTACCCGCCAGTTCCTCACACGTTTTAGCACCATCCTGACCGATAAACTCAATCATCATGTCTGCGGTAACTTTTTGTTCGACCTCCCCGGTCAGCATATCCTGTGCTTCAGATTTTACTGGCCGCTCTTCGGTTACCCGGGATTCACCTTCGCCAGCCAGAAACCAGGTGTGACCAGTTTTATCAACGACGCCATTTCTTTTGAGTTCCCACAGCTCGTTGAGAACCTCTTCACGACTGATATCAAGTCGCGCGGCCAGTTCTACCGATGTGGCTTTTCCCATTGCTTTCAGTGCGTCAAATACGGTTTCCATTAAAATTTCCTCCGACAAAATCGTTTCTCAGATTCAAATAAAACCAGCTGCCTTCCGGCGTTCGTATTCCTGTTTCAGCCGTTCAATTGGCGTTGGCCCTTGCGGGTGTTTCGCCCCTTCCAGTTGTCGTCGCACTGGCGGAACACTCATCCCGTTACCAACATGCTTTGCCCATTTCGTCAGTTGCCGTTCTGCAAGTCGTTTTAACTCACCCTGCGTCATCTGGCGCTCAATCCCTCTGGTACGCATTTCGAGGCAGATGTGGTACAGCACAGGCTGAGGCCACGGATATTTGTCGCTTCCGTCATATCGCCAGGACTCATCACGCCAGCGGCGGTACTCCTCCATCACAGCATCCACCGTCAGGCCAAATGGATTGGCCCCGCTTTCTGAAATCAGCGCCACAAACTCAGCCAGGTCCGGAGGCCATGTTTCACCCGCCCGGCAGCGGTCCATGCACTGGCGGCAGACCTGTCGGATTTGCTGCTCAGTCATCGCGCCAATCTGTGCAATCCAGAGCTTCGAAGGTGCGGCCCCGTTCTTCTGGGTCCAGCGGTTCGAATAAACCTCCCCCATGAGTTCCCACAGCTTCCAGACCGTTTCCGTCGCTGATAAATCCGTTTTCACGTTCCCACTGCT
>NZ_JBSHMO010000039.1:0-1108 GCF_053645455.1 Allobosea sp. NPDC055332
ACTTTACTGACTCTATAATTATTAAATTCAGAACTGAAAATGAATTCATGCCAGCAAGAATGGAGATGCAAGACTCTGAAAAATCAACAGCTGCTGCTCTTAAAAAAGGAGAACAAGTAACTGTTATTTGCGGAAAAATGTCCAGAATTGTCGGCTCCCCATCAGGCCGAAATTGCGTGTTCGCACAGTAAGTTCAGGGAGGGCGGCCCTCCCTGTTCGTCTTTACCTAAATCTGGTGTACCCAACATCGTGATTAATATCAATGCCACTGGAACGTGTTTCCGTAACCCGCATACCTGGTGGCATATTCATAAATGAAACCTTGATCTCGCCATCAACTTTTGGCGCAGAAGCTTTGTTAATCATGAAGGGATTCGGGCCTGTGGCATCGGAGGCGTTGTTTGACTGAGCCGGATCCACCGCCGGATAAGGTGTGTATCCCCGCGCCGGTATTCCCGTCCCATAAGCATCATAAGCACCCGCGCCCCACTGCGCAGAGTTAATGGCATCGACCGTGTCACCGGAACTGTCGGTAAACCACTCAATAATTGGCTTCAGCTTGTCCCACATATCCTGAAACCACTTAACAACCGGTCCCCAGTTATTGATCACCATCCCCAGCGGCGACCAGGCAAAAACTTTCTTAAGGAGTTCCCAGCCAGCCTCAAAATAAGGACCAATGGTTTCCCAGAGTTTCTTAAAATAAGGTCCGACAACATCCCAGTTAGTGATAATTAATCCCGCAGCCAGGGCTATCGCCGTCGCAATCATGCCAATCGGCGTCATCGACATGATCCTGCTGACAATACTGATGGCACCGCCAACGCCCATCAATCCCAGTTTCAGAATCGCAAGACCGGCAGCAAGCCCGACGACGCCGCGAATAACCCGGGGATTTTCATCCGCAAACTTCGTGAATTTCTCCCCCAACTCCCCCAGCCACTGCGTGATATTTTTGGCGTCACCAGAAAATGCGCCGCCAATAGCTGCAAGACCGTTAGTTGCGGTCCCCGTCATTGCCTCCCACAGGTTGGACAGCGTACCAAGCTGAGCCTGAACACGTTTATTCAGGCTGGCCTGTTTATTCATCTTCTGCTGGATCTGATCG
>NZ_JBSHMO010000040.1:0-1099 GCF_053645455.1 Allobosea sp. NPDC055332
GATCAAAACCGCCCCACCACGGCATGTTAATCCTCTTGCCATGCCCAAACATTTCAATCCAGCGATATTCTGCCTGGGTGTGTTCACGCGCAATGAAGAACGTACAACCGGCTATCGCACCGTAAGCCCAGTTTCCGGTAAAAAGACCAGCCAGTACCTGCACCGCTACGGCACAAAGCGCATGAAGTATCGACGTGATATCCATCTGCTATCCTTAAAACCACTCCCTGAGCGGGCGCTCTGGTGTAACCACCCACTCACGGAACACGGAATCATCAAATCCATCGTCAAGAAGACGGATATTAACAAAGTACCCTTCGTTTCGCGTGTATTCTGGTTCTCCGTCATCAGAAACATCTGTCTCCCTGAACGTAAAACCAATCTCATCAACCAGAACGGCATTCTGCAGCTCTTCGTCCTCTTCCCAGTTAAGTTTCCTGAGAAATGCCCTGAAATCTGCTTTATCACTGAAACGCAACGTGAAATCTCTCACTCCACAACCTCCCCAAGCTGCGCATCTGTTAGCTCTTTATGCCAGAGACGAAAATTCCTCACATGCCCAAATAAATGGCGTAATCCTGCTGTAGTTTGTCCACCAATGCGAATGGTTGCTGTACTCCGGATATATTCCCATTTGGTTTTAGTTTCGCTGCTTAACTTACCGTTACTGACTACACATGTGGACCGTTCGGACTTTACCCGCATACCAATAAGCATTTTTTCCAGCCCGGCATTTTCATTTATTCGTCGGTCTGAACCACCTATATCGCAATACGGAAAACCGTCGTACCCACCTGATGAACCAAACCCCATTACGATCCCCGCATCTGCCTGATGCCGGTATGTGTCAAAAACACGCGGTGCTGCATTTGGCGTTTTATACCAGTTCTTATGTACCTCACAAAGAACCGTAAAAGGAAGATTATAAAGATTATTCTTAATCGGAACTGTAACCATATCGCTTGCCCGCGTTACCGGTGCCGTCCCCGTAACAATAAAAGATGATGCGCCTGTACCAGCCTCAATCTGTGGAGTGGTTACATCGAGATAATCCCCTGATGCAACCATCTGCCCTGTATCCGGAGAATACTGGACAAAA
>NZ_JBSHMO010000041.1:0-1094 GCF_053645455.1 Allobosea sp. NPDC055332
GCTTGTTAGCGACAAACTCCAAATTGAAATATTTATTTCATCTTATAAAGGTATACCATATTTTAATTTGACACCAATTGCTGATGCATTAATTCAAAGTAAGTTTTATTATGTTTTTGGAAATGTTAGTAGAAGTGATCATATAAATATAATCGCTGCATCAAACATTATACTCAACAAATCTCATTTAGAACCAGCTAATAAATTATTAACTAGCAAATTAACTGAATCGATATTATCAGCACCTCATATTTATTCCACTAGCATTGATGATAATAATTATCATCATATTCATTTTAAACAAATGACTTCTGGTGATATTGAGCTCATAATATCATGTTATGGTGGAGGAGATGATCTTCCTAAAGATATAAATGGCACTTTAACTGAGTTGTTACACAATATAAATACTTATAACTTAAATAAAAATTCAATAATTGAGAGGTCTTTTCTTAATCAAAAATTTACAGATGCACAATGCGAAATTTTATATGAGATTTTTTTGAGCGATTAACTGATTCAATCGACAGAATTTCATTATTGCATGTAATTCCTTTGGACCATTATTTAATAAAAGATAAATCAGAAATTAAAAATGAAATTATTACCATTGTTGAGAAAGCGTGTCAAGAATTAGACAGCAACATTTTAGATTATCTTGAGCATGGAATATCTATAAATCTATTAATATTTCCAACTAATAATAAAGATGAATTATCAGGGTTAATGCAAAGGTTGATAAATAATTATGAATGATGCTATTAATTATATCTGCAATAGAATAAAAAATAGTGACGGATTTAGTTACTGTTATGAAAAACTATTGATATCTATTTCAAAGAATCTATTCAATCCAACTAGCAGCAACCCCATTACTCAGCGTGAATATCAACAATTGCTAAAATTCAGCGATTTTTTATCTAATTCCGAAAAAGAAGAAGATCGAAACCTAGCGTTAAAAATAATATCTGCAATATATGATCTTTATAAAGAAGATCATAGTTGCCAATTACTGACAAAATCCATCCTTAGCAAACTTGGACTTTTTGCCGCTGAGGAAGTATTTACTGATAGTGATATAAAACTACCACTGT
>NZ_JBSHMO010000042.1:0-1082 GCF_053645455.1 Allobosea sp. NPDC055332
AGTCTGTGTTGACGGAGAAGTTCGGGTCAGCACATCGAAGTGTGAAGGGCGTATTGTCCGCTTTGACCTGAAGTTTGTCGAAGCGGGAGAACTCTCTTACCCCACTTCAGGTGCGGCGACGGCGCAGACGCTGATGTCATCCTGTTCTGCACTGGATGACTGCATCAGTGACAGCTTCAGAGGTTTCAGTATCGATGGCGTGGCGGATTTCGTGCAGAACGACGTCGTCGGTAATGTCAGCACAATGCTTGGGTATGTTTCTGATGCGATGAAAGTGGTGGATTCTGCCGTATCGGATGCTGCCAGGCTGTTGCAGGGGGATATCTCGGTACTTCTGCCGCCACCATCGTCAGGCAAAAATCTCGTTGAGCAGGTGCAGAAAATGTGGCGTACCGGGAAACGCCTTTATGGTAACGCCAGCGACCTGGTTACCATGATCAAAACGCTTTCCGGTGTCAGCCTCGGCAGCGATCTGCAACCGCGCGGCGTCTGGAAAACGGACAGTAAAACCACCGCCACGGCTACGCAGCAGCGTAACGTGGTTGCCAGCACCCTTCGTACGACCGCAATCAGCGAAGCGGCGTATGCCGTCACCCGATTGCCTGCGCCAACAACTTCCGCGGTGATGCAGAATGCCGCAGTGGGGCAGGCAACAACACCTGCGCAGAGCACTGGCTGGCCTTCCGTCACGCATCCGGCACTGAACAATGCACCGACGGTGAAAAACACAGTTGACCTGCCGACGTGGGAAGAACTGACTGACATTCGCGACACACTGAATACGGCAATTGATAAGGAGTTGTCCCGTACAACCAGTGATGCGCTGTTTCTGGCGCTGCGCCGGGTGAAAGCAGATCTGAATGCGGATATCAACACGCGCCTTGAACAGTCTGCACGGATCATTCAGCGCACGCCGGATGAGGTTTTACCCGCGCTGGTGCTGGCGGCGACCTGGTTTGATAACGCGGCGCGTGACGCGGACATTATCCGGCGTAATGCCATTACGCATCCCGGATTTGTGCCGGTGATCCCTCTGAAGGTGCCAGTGTAATGAACGATAACGTCACGCTACGGGTAAATGG
>NZ_JBSHMO010000043.1:0-1063 GCF_053645455.1 Allobosea sp. NPDC055332
CTTTTCAAGAATATTAAATAGAACACTATATGGCATAAACAAGGACTTAGGATGGAAAAGCCTAGCTTCCCACCTCTTCTTACAGCAGGATTTCATGATATGGATAGTGATGGCATCAAGTCTCTTTGTGTCGACACCTTCCCAAAATCCGTTAGAAGAAGTATGCTATACTGTAATTTTATACAGCTTATTGAGCAATTTAAACTTGTTAATCAGCAGTGTCTATGTTTCTCTGAAGTGTGGATCGATGGTTCATTCACTACAGAGAAACCTGAACCTGATGACATAGATATACTCGTGGTCGTCGATTATTTGGCCCTAAACTCTTTGCCAAACACGCTGATGCCATTGGTCAGCTCATTGTTAAATAGAGATTTTATTAAAGAAAACTACAGCATTGACGTTCTTTTGCTGCCTGAAAATCATCCAGAAATCGATTATAGTGAAAGGCGAAGTTACTGGAGAGGGTGGTTTGGTTTTGATCGGAAGGAGAATCCTAAAGGCCTCGTGAGGGTAATGTTATGAGCGAAGAAAAAACATTCAACTCCCTCAAGGAGCGAATTGCGTTCATTCAACGCGATGTGGATCTGCTTGCTCAAAATAAGGGGAGATCATTTGCTGATGACATTATATTTAGATCACTTGACTCCCATCTGAGCGATCTCCGAGAGAGACAACGTGCAATCGATAACCAACATCCTTTACGTGATTTCATGGAGTTGAGATTAAAAGGTGTTTTGGTCGATTTCGGGTCTATTCCGTTAGATATTCTATCTGTAATTTCAGGTAATCTCGCATCCCTTGTACAGAAAGCAGTTTACCGACTTGGATCTGGGAAAGATTCTAGTCGTGTGCCGATTGATGTTAAAAAATCATTAGACATGAGATTGGCAGACTTGCGTCCAGGTTCGACGAAGTTAGGTGTTACTTTTTCTACTGGTTCTTGCGAGCTCATCGAAACAGTATCCAGTCATGCTGTTAAGGAGATTTTTGCACTACTCTCATCCATTGATGAAGAAACATTCACGGCTAAAATTGCCGAAATTGGTTCGCAATCAACAGC
>NZ_JBSHMO010000044.1:0-1026 GCF_053645455.1 Allobosea sp. NPDC055332
AAGGCACGGCAGGAGGCCGAAGCTCTTGCCACACAGTTTAAAAACACCGAACGTCCGACCCGTGCTCAGGCGAAAGTGCTGGAATCCGCGAAGCGTGCGGTGGAGGACTTACAGGCGAAATATAACCGCCTGACGGATTCCGTTAAACGCCAGCAGCGGGAACTGGCCGTTGTGGGAATTAATACCCGCAATCTTGCACATGATGAGCAGGGATTGAAAAACCGTATCAGTGAAACCACCGCACAGCTTAACCGTCAGCGTGACGCGCTGGCTCGTGTCAGTGCGCAACAGGCAAAACTTAACGCAGTAAAACAGCGTTATCAGGCAGGCAAGGAACTGGCCGGAAATATGGCCTCAGTGGGTGCTGCCGGTGTGGGGATTGCGGCGGCGGGAACGATGGCCGGAGTTAAGCTGCTGATGCCCGGTTATGAGTTTGCGCAGAAAAACTCAGAATTGCAGGCCGTGCTCGGAGTGGCAAAAGACTCCGCCGAAATGACCGCGCTCCGCAAGCAGGCGCGCCAGCTCGGCGACAATACCGCCGCCTCGGCAGATGATGCAGCCGGTGCACAGATTATCATTGCGAAAGCCGGTGGGGATGTTGATGCCATTCAGGCGGCAACGCCGGTCACGCTGAATATGGCGCTGGCGAACCGCCGCACGATGGAAGAAAACGCCGCCCTGCTGATGGGGATGAAATCCGCCTTTCAGCTTTCAAACGATAAGGTCGCTCATATCGGGGATGTTCTCTCCATGACGATGAACAAAACCGCCGCCGATTTTGACGGCATGAGCGATGCGCTGACCTATGCCGCACCAGTGGCAAAAAATGCCGGTGTCAGCATTGAAGAAACCGCCGCAATGGTCGGGGCGCTGCATGATGCAAAAATCACAGGCTCAATGGCGGGGACGGGAAGCCGTGCCGTGTTAAGTCGCCTGCAGGCACCGACGGGAAAAGCATGGGATGCACTCAAAGAGCTTGGCGTGAAAACCTCAGACAGTAAGGGGAATACCCGACCAGTATTTACC
>NZ_JBSHMO010000045.1:0-1020 GCF_053645455.1 Allobosea sp. NPDC055332
GTGTCTTAACCCAGCGCGTGTACTTTTCATTAACCCAGCGGCGGCGTTTTGGGCGTAACATAAAAGACTCCGGCGACTCCGGATCCACTTTCAGCGCCAGCACCTTTTTCGCTTTATCCTGGATGATGCTGGCGGCAGGAACCGAAGGCACAAGGTCACTCTCCCGGGTGACAGACGGCACAACAGGTTTCGGTAATCTCAGCGCCTTACGGGCTGCGCTTTCAGGTAAGGCATCCGCCAGGTCATTACGAATCAGCCACCAGCACAGTTCCGGCATTGTCACGGCATGGTTATCATCAAAACCGAGATCTCGACGGACTACAGACAACACCCAGCGGGCACAGTTATCCGTTGCCATTGATTCCAGCCGTTCCGTGAACTGATCGCGCAGCTGGTTATCGCAGTGCCAGCACAGACGGATCGCGCCCGGCGCGTGTCGCATTGTGGTCATGTTCTCGCTGTGCCAGTCGGAATGAGGCCACTGGCAGCCTTTTTCACGAAGTAACCAGCTTTCAAGACATTCCACGCCACCAGCACGACGGATCACTGCCTCATTGCGGAACACGGCCCGAACGGCAGGATCATCCGCCAGCGGTTGTGATGCCGCCGGAACGGCACCACTGGCGAAAGATGAATAACGTTCCGGCTCAGGCTCCAGCAGGACACGCCCCTGCATAAACAGGGGCATCAGCTCTGAACCGGGCCTGAACAATACGATCCCCATACGCGGGGCAATTTCAGGGGTCAGTAGTGCTCTCACGGTCACCTCAATGAACGGTATCGAGCAGCTTTAACAGCTCAGGGAATCGGGATTCGAAGAAATGCGGCTGCGTCTCGCGCGGATTTGCGGGACTGGTGATGTTCTTGCCGAACATGCAGCCTTTCGCCGTCAGCGACCAGAATTTTTTGATGTTGTTAATCGCGGTACGGCTGTATCGTTCGCGTTGTTCAACAATCCCCAGCTTCGCCATCTGGTGATATGCCTGATTAGCCGTCAGGCGGATACCATACTGCTTCAGC
>NZ_JBSHMO010000046.1:0-1003 GCF_053645455.1 Allobosea sp. NPDC055332
GCATTGAGGTGCCCATGAACAGGACGGTCAATGATGACATCATCGGCCTGGACGGTTCAGTGGACCGCAAGGAAACTCACCGTGCGCCTTATGTCAAAGGGACCTTCAAGGTGCCGAAGAATTTTCCGGTGAGCAAAATCACCTCGTCTGATGAGATGACCATCACTGCTGAGCTGGCGAACGGTCAGGTCTATGTATTGTCGTCAGCCTGGCTGCACGGCGAAGCGAACCATAATGCCGAAGAAGGCACGGTTGATCTTGAGTTCCACGGTGAAGAAGGGGATTACCAGTAATGAAAGAGCTTGAGTTAAAGAAACCGATTACCGCTCATGGCGAGACACTCTCCGTACTGGAGTTTGATGAGCCCACCGGGAAAGATGTCCGCGAGCTGGGGTATCCCTACCAGATGAATCAGGATGAGTCCGTCAGACTTCTGGCGCATGTTGTATCGAAATACATTGTGCGGCTGGCGAAAGTGCCGCAAAGCTCTGTCGACCAGATGTCTCCGGCAGACCTGAATGCAGCGGCGTGGCTTGTGGCTGGTTTTTTCCTCCAGGCCTGACGGCTGAATACCTCACTGATCGCTTCTTTGACTGCGCCAGCTACTGGCGCATTAATCCCTTCGAATTGCTGAATATGCCGATCAGTGAAATTCCCTTGCTGGTCAGTCAGGCAAACAGGATAGAGCAGGAGAAACGCGCACATGGCGGAATTTGAGCTTAAGGCGTTGATCACCGGTGTCGACAGGCTTTCTCCCGCGCTGTCGAAAATGCAAAAGAAAATCCGGGGATTTAAACGCCAGGCGGAAGAAGCGTCACAGGGTGGGCTGGCGCTTGGAGGCGGACTGGCAGCGGGTCTGACGCTTTCCCTGAAATCTTATGCCGATCAGGAAAACGCCGCCACCGGGCTGAAAGTCGCCATGATGGATGCGAACGGCGAGGTTGGAAAGAGCTTTCAGGACATCAATAAACTGGCTATTGGCCTGGGTAATCAGCTACCCGGT
>NZ_JBSHMO010000047.1:0-1002 GCF_053645455.1 Allobosea sp. NPDC055332
GGGTGCAGAACGGCAGAGGTCAGACTTTCAGAGATCAAAGAATGGGATCTGAAAGAAATGTTGTGGACAGTGCCAAAAGAGCACAGCAAAACGAAGGTGACGATATTCAGGCCAATCCCCGATGGCATTTTGCCGTTCATTCAGAAGCTGGTGGATCAGAACCGGCATACAGGGTTATTGCTCGGAGAACTGAAAAAAGATACCACGGTAGCGCAATATGGGCGAAATGCGCATAAGCGGCTTAACCAGGAACACTGGACGCTGCATGACTTTCGCCACACGTTTACAACGATGCTGAACGATTTAGGTGTCGATCCGCATATCGTGGAGCACATCACAGCGCATCAGATGCCTGGTCAGCAAAAAACCTATAACCATTCACGCTATTTACAGGCAAAGCGGGACGCGTTGAATCTGTGGGTTGAGCGTCTCGATGTGCTGGCTGGAAATCATGAAAATATTGTTATGCTGAAGGTGGCTAAATGAAATTACCTAAAAGACTCTATTATCCGTTACCTGAAGCGGCAGAAAAGTTAGGATGTACAATAAGGGATCTCTATCATTTCGCTAGTACAGGTGCCATTGATATTTCTGTATTTATTCCTGAGCATAGTGTTGGGAGCTGTGAGGTTTATTTTCTTGAGGGATTTAAAGATAATAAACGGAATGGACTAATATTCCAGGACGGCAAAACAATTAATTTAGAGAAGAGAATAGATGATAGATTATATATAGCAAATTTTATTGCTGGTTTTTTCTATGTAAACAAAAAGGCGTTCTCTGACATTGAGTTTAAACATAATAACATCATAAACTCACCAACATTATATTTTTACCCTGATAGACTTGGCGGTGGATTAGAAATATCTCTAGAAGGGGAAAATCTCAAGCCATTTGATATAGATGTTGATTATTTATGTGTGATGGCAGATGATTTAAATAATGTAAAAGATGAAGGTAGTTTTCGTAATCTTACAGAAGATAACCCCAAAAGAGCAGCAA